>NZ_BNBF01000005.1:245018-267256 GCF_014654935.1 Streptomyces capoamus | reverse complement strand
CCTGCACCGCATCACCGGCGCCCAGGCCCCCTCCGGCATCCCGGTCGTCATCACCGCACCGGTGGTCGAACGCCCCAAGAAGCGCGGCGCCACCTCACGCGGCCGACGCCGCCCCTTCTCGGCGGGCCGCCGTGCGCCCGAACGGCAGTCCACCGCGGGTGCGGCTGCATAGAACCTTCGTGTCAGGAAGCCCGCCCAACTTCGCAGGAGGCACCCTTTGACGCTGGACCAGACGCAGTTCCGCTCAACACGTACCAACACCGTGCACACGGAGGCCGATCTCGCGGACGCGGCCGGACCGCAGGTCTGGGAGGACATGACCGTGGAGGTGGCACTGTCCGTGATGGCCGCCGCCCGTACCGGTCATCTGGTCGTCTGCGACGAGGACGGTATGTGCACCGGCCTGGTCACCCGGGCCGGGCTCACGGCCGTTCGTGACGGCTCCGGATACACGGACCGGATCCGCCTGCGTGACATCGCCGACGTCATCGGGCCCTACGCCTCGCCGCTGGCCACGAGGGCCGAAGCCGAGCGTGCGATGCGCTGCCGCCGGCTCGGGGCCTCGCCTGTGGTCGACGGACACGGCAACGCTCTGGGCGTTCTCGCCCTCTCTCGCTGAACCGCCGCCACCCCTACCCGGCCCTGTCGTCTCTTCTCCCTGGAGGCATCATGCGCTGTATCCTCGCCCGCTTCCCGTTCGACCTGACCAAGAGCGGCGTGGTGGAATCGATGAAGGGCGTCACACCTGAGCCGGTCACCGGTGAGTTCGTCATCATCGGACGACGCCACTACCCCGCCAAGCAGGTCGGCCAGGTCGTCACCCGCCAGGACCGGCGTGATTTCAGTACCGGCGAAGTCCTCAGGGCCATGACCCAACTCGGCTTCACCTGCCGCACCAGCCCTGCCGCCGCATCTGCGCCCCTGGCCGACCCGTACGAGCCGGCTTCCGCAACGCTCGGCGCTCCCCCTGTCCGCCTGACGTACGGACAGGTGTGAGCCGAACAGAGCAGTGAGGCCCCACCGGCGTGGGCGAATTCCAGGGGTCGTAGCAACACTGCAGTGAGTTGATCAAGCCGCGAGCAGTTCGGACAGACGCTCGGCCGGGGTCTCCTCGTCGAGCGTTCCCTCCGAGTTGCTCGGTACCACTCCTGGCCTTCTCCGCGCCATCGGTGAAGCGCGACTGATCACACCACTGCGCTCCGAGGGCGGACACCGCCGCTGCTCCCGCTACCACCTGCGCATCGCGGCCCGCGCGCGTGAGCTCGTCGACCAGGGCACCCCGATCGAGGCCGCATGCCGGATCATCATCCTCGAAGACCAACTCGAAGAAGCCCGCGCATCAACGCCGAATACCGCCGCACCGGCGGATCGTCCAGTCCATCGGCCGCAGCAAGAGGTGAGCGGGCCCGCCGGTATCGGCGGGCTGTCACACCCGCGCGTGGCCGGGCTGCGGCGCGCGAAGCCGCTGATCGCCCGCCGGGGCACCGAGCACGGCTCCGGTCTGGGCAGCCGACGCTGGGTCGTGGAGCGTGCATTCGCCCACCTGCACTGGTCCCGTCGCCTGCGGATCCGCTGGGAGATCCGCGACGACATCCACGAAGCCTTCCTCACCCTGGGATGCGCACTCATCTGCTGGCGACGTCGGCGCTCATGCTGTTGACCTGTCTAGCAAGTTGGACGAGGGGACTGCGAGTCGGGAGCGCATGCTGCTTCCTGGGCGGCCATAACCTCATCGCCGTACTCGAAGGCCCATGCACCGACGGCGTCGATGGGCGCCAGCAAGGTCCGGCCCAAAGCGGTGAGTTGGTACTCGACCCGTGATGGGTGGTCGTCGTCTGCCTGCCGGTCGACCAGTCCGTTGAACTGCAGCCGGCGCAGAGTCTCGGTGAGGACCTTGGAGCTGATGCCCCCGATCCGCTCTCGTAGTTCGACCGGGCGCCTGGGGCCATCGCGCAGTGCCCAGAGCACCACGGCGTTCCAGGTGTTGGAGAGCAGGTCGAAGGCGAGGCGGGCGCGGCAGTCGGCGAGGAAGGCGTCGGTCGTCACATACCAAATGGTGCCCGAACGGCCATCTAGCGTCGGTGTGAACGATCGAAGAAGGCATGGAGAGGGACCGCGCGATGAGAATCGGTGTACTGGGCACGGGCAACATGGCCGACGCACTCGCCACCCACTGGGTGCGGGCCGGGCACGAGGTGACTATCGGGGGGAGGGACCCGCACAAGGCGGAGCGGCTCGCGACGCGCATCGGAGGCAGCGCGAAGCCTGCCAGTCTGCACGCGGCGGCCGAGTCCGGTCAGGTGGTGTTGGCCGCGCTGCCCTTCGGGGCGGGAGTAGACGTGGCGCGGGACCTGCACGCGGCCCTGGAGGGCAAGGTGCTGCTCGACTGCTCCAACCCGGTCGGGCCGGGCTTCGGGTTGCTCACGGAAGGAGGCCCCTCCGCCGCGCAGCAACTGGCTGCGGCGGCGCCGGGAGCCCGCGTGGTCAAGGTTTTCAACCTCTGCCACGAGCAGGTGTGGCGCATGCGTCCGCCCGTCTTCGATGGGCGACCACTGGCCGTGCCGGTCTGTGGGGACGACGAGACGGCCCTCGCGCGGGTACGCGAGTTGGTGCAGGACGTGGGCTGCGAACCCGTGGCTGGCGGCGGTCTCGTACGTGCGGGACTCCTGGAAGCGACAGCCGCGCTGTTCATCGCCTTGTGGGTCGGCGAGGGAGCGGATGCGCAAGCAATCGCACCTCCGCTGGCATACGCGGCCGGACCGAGCCACCAGGAAACGGAAGACGGCACGGCGGTTTTCCGTCAGGGGTTCTAAGAGCCTGCCTGTGACAGCGTCCGTCGAGGTCGCTCTCGCCAAGATCATCATGGCCGTGTGCCAGAGCTTCGAGGTGCGCCGCGAGCCGGTGGGCAAGCGAGTCAGGGCAGCCATCGTGCTGGCCGACGACCCCGGCGGAGATCCGGCCGGCCGCCTTCTGTGACCGTCCCCGGGCGCCGGAACCTGGCGCAGGTGGCTACCGGCCCTCCCGCCGTTGTTCATGGAAGCGGGCCGGCCGGCGCACCTCCAGGCTCAGCATGTGGTCGCCGAGCCGGGAAGCAACCCAGGGACAGCACTCTTCCGAGTGTGTCTACGGAAGAGGCAGACCCTAATCATGGAGAAAACCTGTCGTGACGACAGTAGACATTGGCCCGTCGCAGGGTTACTGTCTCTGTTGTACTCACGCCGACAGGTCAAACAGGACACGGCCCAAGAGGGTCGTGAGCAGTGCCCGCGGTATCCAGCAGTACCACCGAGTAACCGAAGGTAAGGAGCGAGACGCCATCAGGATCGCCCGGGCGAGGAAGCAGTCCGCCCGGGTACCGCAGGCCCCGGATTGGAAGGTGGTCCCCGGTCACGCATCCGCGATCCCCGCAGTCCGCCCCTCCCAGGCGGACCTTGCGGACATACAAGGCCGGCGCAGTTCGCCGGTAGATGGTGTTGAAAGCTCGGGGCCCGGGTGCCAGTACGGCGCCCGGGCCCCCCGACGCGTCCCCGGAAGAAGAGGTCTATGCCCCCTGGCAGTTCCCGCGCCGTCACCCCTCTCGATGACGACGACTACCCCGCCTACACCATGGGCCGGGCCGCCGACATGCTCGGCACCACCCCCGCCTTCCTGCGCGCCCTCGGCGAACACCGCCTGATCACACCTTTGCGCTCCGAAGGCGGTCACCGCCGCTACTCCCGCTACCAGCTGCGCATCGCCGCCCGTGCCCGCGAACTCGTCGACCAGGGCACCCCCATCGAAGCTGCCTGCCGCATCATCGTCCTCGAAGACCAACTCGAAGAAGCGCAGCGCATCAACGAGCAAATGCGCGCACAAGGCCCCGAGCTGCAGCCGAAGACCTCAGCCTGACCGGACGCCGGCGCGAAGACACGGACGACGCTCCCGGCCCGCCACCGACTGGATCCCACCATCGGCCCCTGAAACGAGCGCCCCTGACTCCCACAGGGCAAGGACCTCGGCGATCACCACGCTGGGGTCCTTCTCTGTCCGACATGCTTGCCGTGTCGACGTCCGTGCCGTCCCGCGCGCCTGGCGCGATGGTTCTCATGCAGCCGCTGCCGGCTCCGTGCCCCGCCGACCTCATGCCCGGCGCGACGGGCGTGGCGGCCTTCGAAGCGGCGTACCGGCAGGCCAAGGAGCAGGACGCCGTCTTCGTCGCCATCGAGTCTCTGGGCGAGCACTGGACGGTGAAGGCCGACATGATCACCGCCGCAGCACGCCGTCGCCGACTCGGTGTCCGACGCCATCCGCGCCGCGGTCATCAAGATGATCCGCGCCGGCGAGATCCGCTCGGACTCCTCCGCGGGGCCGGTCTACTTCGTACTGCACGACGTGGCAGACGAGAGCCAGGCCCGCGAACTCGCAGCCGCCCTGTACGGAAATCTGGCGCCGCTCGCCCGCGCGATGCCTACCGCATCCTGACCAGCCGCCTACAGGACTCCAAGATCATCTCGTGGCGGCTTTTGAGCTCACCGAGGCTGGACCCCGCCGCGATTCTGGAGCCTGCGGACAAGGGCGCCTGACCTCGGGTTCGTGAGCCAGGCGCTGGTAACAATCAGGCGGCGACGAGCTCCTGCTCACGGTCCGGCGTCTTGACCTCGGGCTTCTTGTTCGGCAGCGAGAGCCGGAAGACCTTACGCCACGCGGAGAACACCTGCTTGGGCAGCGGTCCGGTGACGTACTCCAGCTCGTACTTCTCGAACAGTGCGCGCACCTTCACCGCGACCTCGGCGTACCGGTTGCTCGGCAGGTCCGGGAACAAGTGGTGCTCGATCTGGTGCGAGAGGTTGCCGGTCATGAAGTGCATGGCCCTGCTACCGCTGATGTTCGCCGAGCCCATCATCTGGCGCAGGTACCACTGGCCGCGCGTCTCGTCCTTGATCGACCGGCGCTCGAAGACCTGCACGCCTTCGGGGAAGTGCCCGCACATGATCACCGAGTGGGACCAGATGTTGCGGACCAGGTTCGCGGTGAACGTGGCGGCGAGCGTGGTGAGGAACGACGGGCCCGACAGCAGCGGGTGGATCACGTAGTCCTTGAGCACCTGCTTGCGGATCTTGCGGCCCACAGCCTTGGCCCGCGCGCGGAACTCCGGGTTCTTGCGGCGGCGCTTGTCCAGGTTCTCACCGAGCTCCAGGTCGTACGCTGCGATGCCGTACTCGAAGAAGCAGGCGTTGATGAAGTTCCACAGCGGCTGACCGAGGTGGATCGGGTGCCACTCCTGGTCCTCGTCGACGCGCATGATGCCGTACCCGAGGTCGTTGTCCTTGCCGATCACGTTGGTGTACGTGTGATGCAGCTCGTTGTGCGAGTGCTTCCACTGGTCGGCCGGCGAGACGTGATCCCACTCCCAGGTCGTGGAGTGGATCTTCGGGTCCCGCATCCAGTCCCACTGGCCGTGCAGGATGTTGTGGCCGATCTCCATGTTGTCCATGATCTTCGCCACGGACAGACCGGCGGTGCCGAGCAGCCACGCCGGCGGGAACATCGAGAACAGCAGCACGCCCCTGCTGACCAGCTCGAGCTTGCGCTGCGCCGAGATGACCTTGCGGATGTAGGCGGCGTCCTTCTCGCCGCGTCCGGCGATCACCTCGTCACGGATCGCGTCCAGCTCGCGGCCGAGCTCCTCGATCTGCTCCGCCGTCAGGTGTGCGGTGGGGTCAATGGCGGTCAAGGTGCTCCTACCGGTCGATGTCGCAGGGGCCCGCCGCGGCGGACACACAGGTCTGGATGAGGACGCCCGGCTCGGCCTCGGTGATCTCGCCGGTGCGCAGGTCTCGGACGGCGCCCGCCTTGAGCGGCGTGACGCAGCCGAAGCAGATGCCCATGCGGCACCCGGACGGCATGAGTACGCCGGCCTCCTCGCCGACGTCCAGCAACGGCGTGGCGCCGTCCGCGTCGACGGCCTTGCCGGTGGCGCTGAACGTGACCTCGCCGCCGTCGCCGGCGACGACGACGCCGGGGCGGAAGCGTTCGGTGTGCAGGCGCTCTTGCACGCCGTGCTCGGTCCAGTGCTCCTCGGCGGCGTCGAGCAGTCCCGCGGGCCCGCAGGCCCAGGTCTCGC
Source organism: Streptomyces capoamus (assembly GCF_014654935.1). Lineage (GTDB taxonomy): Bacteria > Actinomycetota > Actinomycetes > Streptomycetales > Streptomycetaceae > Streptomyces > Streptomyces capoamus. The sequence goes on along the minus strand of NZ_BNBF01000005.1, from coordinate 261,153 downwards.
GCTCGGCCCAGTCGGGCACGAGTTCGTCGAGACGGGCGACGTCGAGCATGCCGTCTGTGGCGCTGTGCACCTCGGTGAGCCGCAGCTTCTTGTCCGCGACCAGGTCGTGCAGTTCGTTGCGGAAGATCACGTCCTGCGGCCGTGGCGCGCAGTGGACCATGACGACGTCGTCGAACTCGGTGTCGCGCAGCATGCCCATCACGGGCGTGATGCCGCTGCCGGCCGTCAGGTAGAGCACCTTGGCGGGCTTGGCCTGCGGCAGCACGAAATCTCCGGTCGGCTGGTCGAGCTGGATCAGCGTGCCAGGTTTCGCCCTGCGGACCAGGTGGTTGCTGACCTTGCCGTCCGGGATCGCCTTCACGGTGATCGTGACGCGGCCGTCCCGGCGGTTCGTCGGCGAGGTGAGGGAGTAGGCACGCCACATACGCACCCCGTCGACGTCGACCCCGATTCGCACGTACTGACCGGCCGTGTGGCCGCGCCAGCCCCGTCCCGGCCTGATCACGACAGTCGCGGCGTCATCCGTCTCGGGGTGCACGGCCTCGATGCGCCCACGCAGGTCAGCGCCCGCACGCAGGGGGCTGACCAGGTCGAGGTAGTCCGACGGCAGCAGCGGCGTCGTGACCATTTCCAGCAGTTTCCACGCCCTGCTGCGCAGGGCCGTACTCATCATGACTCCAGCCTGCTGCGTCTCAAGGTGTAAAGTCCTGACCGTAGGACGTAAATTTGGTCGGTCGAATTGTTCGCAGGAAACAAAGACGTGAGTCATGCAATCCGGAGGGCCAGCGAACTGGCCCTGGATGAGACGACGGTCACCGCACTGAGGGCCGCGCTGAAGACCACCGCCGACGAGGTCGTCCAGGCGATCATCGACGAAGTCCCCTCCTACGCCAACGCCCTGTCGGGCCATATGGGCGCCACCATCCGCCGAGCCGTCCGCACCGCTCTGGGGCACTACCTGGACCTCGCGAGCGGGAACGCCACGGGCGGCGACGCCGGTGACGCAGCCTACGAGCTGGGCCGTGGCGAGGTGCGCGACGGCCGTTCGATGGACGCCCTGCTCAGCGCCTACCGCGTCGGTGCCCGCGTGGCCTGGCGATGCCTGGCAGCGGGCGCCGTGTCCGCAGGTCTGCCCGCCGCCGAGGTCGCCAAGTTCGCCGAGCTGACCTTCGCCTACATCGACGAGCTCTCCGCCGCGAGCGCCGCGGGCCACGCCGACGAACTGGCTGCCCGGGGCAGGGCCCACGAGCGCCACCTGGAACACCTGGCCCGCGAGCTCCTCGCCGGCGCGAGCCCGGACGTGCTGCTGGCCTCTGCTCAACGGGCCGGATGGCAGCCTCCGGTTACGCTGACGGCGGTCCTGCTGCCCGCCGCCCAGGCCCGGCCCGCCTACCGCGCGCTCGACCCGAGCACCCTCGTCCTCGACGATCTGCCGGACGCCACCGGTGTGCTACTCGTCCCCGATGCCGACCGATCACATCTCCTGCGGCAGCTGACCGACCGCGCCGCCGTGGTCGGCCCGGCCCGGCCATGGACCCGTGCGTCCGCCTCGTACGCACGAGCCCTACGCGCGCGCTCCCTCTCCTCTGATATCCGCGACACCGAGGACCACCTGCCCGAGCTGGTGCTGAGCGCCGACGTGGACGCGTTCGCAGACCTGCGTGCCCGTGCCCTCGCACCGTTGCGGACCTTGCCTGTCGCGAGGGCACGGCGGCTGGAGGAGACGTTGCGGGCGTGGTTGCTGCACCAGGGCAGGCGGGACGAGGTGGCAGCGGCGTTGTTCGTCCATCCCCAGACCGTCCGGTACCGGATGTCGCAGCTGCGGGAGCTGTTTCCGGATCTGGCATCGCCACACCGGGTCCTTGAACTGACGCTGGCGGTCGGTCTTCGGGCCAGTTGACGCGTATTCCGACCGTCCGTGAACTCCCGGCGGATCCCGGCATCGTACTCGGTGTCTACCTGGACGTCCTTGCAGTCGGAACGGTTCGGATGAGCGACGCGATCAAGGCGCAGCAGGTCGGCTGACAGGGAGCGTTCCACCACGAGTCGCCCACCTGCCGATCCGTCAGCCCCGCGTCTCGCACGACCAGCCACACCCGGTCGCGAGTGAGCGGGAGTTGGCTCTCACCGCTCGGGAAGATCCTGGGAGCGGAGTCCTTTCCCGCGACGGCGGCCGGCTGCCGACAGTTGCTCGTGTGGGCCCGCAAGCGGGCTACAGTGCGCCGGTCCGGTGTGGAGGGCACCGGAACCTTCGGCGCGGGCCTGTCCCGCTACCTGCTGGCCAATTCAGGTGTTCGAAGTGAACTGGCCCTACCGCTCGGCCCGCCGACTGCTGGGAAAGCCGGACCCGCTCGACGCTCAGGCCGCCGCGCGGGCCGTGCTGAGCGGTCGCGCCCGGGCCCGGGCCAAGTCCGGCGACGTCCGGTGCACAGCGCCCGGATCTTCAAGCTCGCCAAGGACTCCGCGGTCAAGGCCCGTACCCAGGCGATCAACCAGCTCAAAGCCGGCCTGGTCATCGCCGATCCCGCACTGCGGGAACGACTGTCCAGCCTGGACAACCGCGAACTGTTCCGCACCTGCGCACGCCTCGGGCCAGGCGACGGCGAGGAGGGCGAGAACGCGGTGACCCAGGCCACCCACATGACCCTGAGAATGCTCGCGGAGCGTATCCAACAGCTCACCGGGCAGATCAACGAGCTGAACCAACGCCTGACCCAGCTCGTCGAACACCACGCGCCGCAACTGCTCGTACCGGTGGGCATCGGCCCGGACAGCGCAGTCACCTTGCTGATCACCATGCGAGACAACCCAGAGCGGCTGAGCATCGAGGCATCCTTTGCTGCCCTTTGCGGAGTCAGCCCCGTCGAGTATTCGTCGGGCCGGCGGAGCACGCGCCGACTCAACTACAGCGGCGACCGTCAGGCGAACGCCGCCCTGCACCGCATCGTGTTCACCCGCCTGCGCCACGACCCGCGTACCCAGGCGTACTTCGCACGCCTCACCCAGGAGGGCAAGACCCGACGCGAGGTCATCTGATGCCTCAAGCGATATGCCGCCCGAGAGGTCTTCAACCTGGTCAGGACGGTATCCAGCGTCCCCCTGTTTTAGGGGCGTCCGTGAGACGTGAGAAGGGGGTGTGAGTGAGACACCACCGAACACCCTGCAATACCGCTTCGACGGGCCGGAAGACGCTCCGGTCCTGATCCTGGGTCCCGCAGGCTGGCGAGCAAGGATTTCTCCTTCTGCGTGGAGCGGTGGTCCAGGGTTTCTGGTGTGGGGGCGGCGTGATTAGCGTGATCAGCGTGATCACGGAACGAGAACGACCTTGCCGCTGACCGTGCCGGATTCGGCCAGGCGCAGGGCCTCGGCGACACGGTCGAGGGGCAGTTGGGCGGCGATGGCCGGGGTGATGTCACCGCGGTGCAGCGCCGTGAAGACCTGGGTGAGGTCGTTGCGCAGGCGGGCGCGGAATCGGTTCTTCGACAGGGCTTTGCCCGCCCAGACGTTGAAGAAGTAGGCGTTGCGGCCGTTGGGCAGTGCGTTCCACAGCCAGACCCGGCCCAGGAGTTTGAGGACGGGCCACTGCTTGGAGCCGGTGTCGTCGCGGGTGGCGGCGCTGCCGTAGGAGACGAGGGTGCCGCCGGGTGCGAGCAGGCCCCAGGAGTCGACGACGCTGCGGCCGCCGACATGGTCGAAGACCGCGTCCACTCCTCCGGGAGCCAGCTCACGTACACGGGCCGGGATGTTCTCGGTGCGGTAGTCGACCGGAGTCACTCCCCGTTCGAGCAGGGCCGCGTGGTGGCGCGCGGAAGCGGTGCCGATCACCTTCGCCCCCGTGGCCTGGGCGAGCTGGACCAGGACCGAGCCGACTCCTCCGTTGGCGCCGTGCACCAGGACGGTCTGCCCGGCGCGGACGCGGGCCTTGCGGTGCAGCATCTGCCAGGCCGTGATGCCGTTGATCACTACCGTCTCCGCTTCCGCGGCGCCGATCCCGTCCGGGACCGGCACTGCGTCGGCGGCGTCCACGACCACGTGGCTGGCCCAGCCGCCGACCTTGAGCAGCGCGGCCACCCTGGTGCCGACGAGGCCGGCAGCGACGCCGTCGCCGATCGCCGAAACCGTGCCGACCACGTCGTAACCGGGGACGAACGGGAAGGGCGGCTGGTCGTAGTAGCGACCGCGGCGCATCTGCTGCTCGGCGAAGGAGACTCCGGTCGCCTCCATGCGGATGACCACCTGACCCGGACCGGCGGCCGGCACGGCCCCCCGTCGCACCTGAAGCCCCTCCGGCTCGACCTTGCCCGGCAGCACGACCTCGGTCATTTCCTCAGCGTCCATGGCGATCTCCCTCGACTTCGACCAGTTCCGTTAGTGCCTGGTGTGTTCGTTAGAGGTTATAACCGCCAGGCGAGTGATGGTCAAGAACATTCGTAATAGGGTCTAGCTCAACGAGGGTCGGGCGGCCCCGCCGGTTGAGGGAAGAGGTCGACCGGATCACGCAGGCGGAGGGATGAGCACATGGCCGTTGCACGCAAGGAGACCCCACGCGAGCGCTACCGTGCGCAGCTGCGGGCTGAGATCAAGGAACGCGCCTGGGAACAGATCGCCACTGCCGGGGCGCCAGGGCTCTCCCTGAACGCCATCGCCAAGCAGATGGGCATGAGCGGCCCCGCGCTCTACCGGTACTTCGCCGGCCGAGACGAACTGATCACCGAACTGATCCGCGACGCCTACCGCAGCCTCGCCGACACCGTCCGCGCCGCCGGGCCGGGGGCGGACCTGTCAGAACTTGGTCGCGCGCTGCGCGGTTGGGCCCTGGACGATCCGCAGCGCTACTTCCTCGTCTACGGCACGCCGGTCCCCGGCTACCACGCACCCGACGACGTCACCGAGATCGCGTCCCAGATCATGGAGATCCTCCTCGACGCCGCCCAGTCGACCGGCCCTGCCGCGGGCGCCCCGGACGAGGAACGTCTCGACGCCCACCTCGCCGAGAACCGGCAATGGGCGGCCGGCCACAGCGCATCCCCGGCCGCCCTGCGCCGCGCCCTGTTGTTCTGGACCCGCCTGCACGGCATCCTCTCCCTGGAACTGGCGGGCCACTTCACCGGCATGGGCCTCGACCCGATGGAGCTGTACGACAGCGAACTGCAGCACCTGACGCGATAGACGGCCTCCCTGCCGGGCTGCCCACCCAAAGGGATACGTCAGGCTGAAATGACGCTCACTTGACGTCCGTTCTGCCAGGGCATCACCTGGCTGGTTGCGCAGGTCATGCCGCCAGGGGAGGGGCGCGCCCCGCAGGCTGTCCTTGCGGGAAGAAAGAGCAGCTGGGTTCAGCCGCCGCTGATTGCGGCGGCTGTCGCGCTGCCGCCGTACTCCGGCGGGCCGGACGATTATGTGAAGCGGGCGTTCAGTAGGTGGGGCCGTAAGGGCGCCAGTGTCCGAGGAAGGGCTTCAGGTCGTCGGCCCGTGGCTTGGGAATGTCGGGCAGCCGGGGCGGTGTGTTCAATGGCTCGAGGCGCTCAACGGTGGCCGCTGCCCAGCGCGGAAAGCCCGGGCTCATGGTCGGGCCAGCTGGCCACCCCGTCCACGGCTCGCGGCTGCGTTTCCTGGGCGGCGGCAGCCTTTTCCCGGCCGTCGCGCAGCGTGCCGGTCGGCAACTCTGCTGAGACGTTGAACTCCGAGTGAATCAATATCTGTTCCCGAGGGATCAGATTTTGGGGGGCCGGGCAGCGGGAGTTTTTGCCGCGAAGAGGAGAGTGGAATTATCCACCGCACGCCGGCCGCTCCGGTGTGCTACGGTCTATCTCAGTTGCAGTTGTGGTTCCCGAAACTTCAAGTGCCCTCACCGGCTTTATGCCGGTCGGGAGCGCTTTTGTATTTCCGGTCATTTCCGGGCGGGGTGATCATCGCGGCGACACGGCGTCCGCGCGGTGCGGATGCTGATGCACTGCCCCAAAGGAGATATGACATGGCTGCTGGTACCGTGAAGTGGTTCAACGCGGAAAAGGGCTTCGGCTTCATCGAGCAGGACGGTGGCGGCGCCGACGTGTTCGCCCACTACTCGAACATTGCCGCGCAGGGCTTCCGTGAGCTGCTCGAGGGTCAGAAGGTGACCTTCGACATCGCGCAGGGCCAGAAGGGCCCGACGGCCGAGAACATCGTTCCTGCCTGACGCTCACGCGCAATCCGTAGCTGGGGCCCGCATCCTTCGGGGTGCGGGCCCCAGCTGCATGCGTATCCCGCAGCGGATTTCACCCGCCGGACGCCCCGGAGGAATCCGCAGTACCACCACAAACGGTTCCTCCCTCAGGAAGCGGACGCATCCTGAAGCGCTGCACCGCAGCCGGCGCCCGGATCGCAAGGTCCCCATCGCGTCACCCATTTCAGCACCTGTGCTCGCGGATGTCTTCGCCGGCCAGATCTGCTTTCTTTTGCCGCCGGTCCATACTTGTAATTCTCTGTGCCATTCATCGCAGCGGGAATTCCTTGATATGTGCCACATCGAGGAAGGTTCCGCATGAACCGCACGTACACGAACGACCGCCCCGCCCGCACCCGTGACGGCCGTGCCGACGCCGGACGGGGCGGCGGCTACGGCTCGCAGGCATCGCGCCGTACCGGCGGCCCTGTCCGCTCCGGCGGTTACGGCCGTCGGCCCGCCGCAGTGCAGGGTGAGTTCGCCCTGCCCAGGACGATCACCCCCGCGCTGCCCGCTGTTGAGGGCTTCGCCAATCTCGACATGCCCGAGCAGCTGCTGGCCGAACTCGGCAGGCAGGGGGTGACCGTACCGTTCCCGATCCAGGGCGCGACGCTGCCGAACTCCCTGGCGGGCCGTGACGTACTGGGCCGTGGGCGCACCGGTTCCGGCAAGACCCTCGCCTTCGGTCTCGCCCTGCTCGCTCGCACCGCCGGACAGCGTGCCGAGCCCCGCCAGCCGCTGGGGCTGATCCTCGTACCGACGCGTGAGCTGGCACAGCAGGTGACCGACGCGCTCACCCCGTACGCCCGCTCCGTGCGGCTGCGGCTGGCCACAGTGGTGGGCGGCATGTCGATCGGCAGGCAGGTCAGCGCGCTGCGCGGCGGAGCCGAGGTCCTCGTCGCGACACCGGGCCGGCTCAAGGACCTCATCGACCGCGGCGACTGCCGGCTGAACCACGTCGGCATCACCGTGCTGGACGAGGCCGACCAGATGGCCGACATGGGCTTCATGCCCCAGGTCACCGCGCTGCTCGACCAGGTGCGCCCGGAGGGGCAGCGGATGCTGTTCTCCGCCACCCTGGACCGCAACGTCGACCTTCTGGTGCGCCGCTATCTGACCGACCCCGTCGTGCATTCGGTCGACCCGTCGGCCGGTGCGGTCACCACGATGGAGCACCACGTCCTGCACGTCCACGGCGCCGACAAGCACGCCGCCACGACCGAGATCGCCGCCCGCGACGGCCGCGTGATCATGTTCCTGGACACCAAGCATGCCGTCGACCGGTTGACCCAGGACCTGCTCAACAGCGGGGTACGGGCTGCTGCGCTGCACGGCGGCAAGTCGCAGCCCCAGCGGACCCGCACACTGGCGCAGTTCAAGACGGGGCACGTCACCGTGCTGGTGGCAACCAACGTCGCGGCGCGTGGCATCCACGTCGACAACCTGGACCTGGTCGTCAACGTCGATCCGCCGACCGACCACAAGGATTACCTCCATCGCGGCGGCCGTACGGCCCGCGCCGGCGAGTCCGGCAGCGTCGTCACCCTGGTCACACCGAACCAGCGCCGCGGCATGGTCCGCCTCATGGCGGACGCCGGAATCCGACCGCAGACCACCCAGATCCGCTCGGGCGACGAGGCCCTGAGCCGGATCACCGGCGCCCAGGCCCCCTCCGGCATCCCGGTCGTCATCACCGCACCGGTGGTCGAACGCCCCAAGCGCAGCGCCTCCTCCCGAGGCCGACGCCGCCCCTCCTCGGCGACCAGGCGCACCCCCGTACGCCAGTCCGGCTTCGGCACGGTGGCCTAGAACTTTCGTGATCAGGAAGCCGGCCCATCTCTGCAGGAGGCACCTTGTGACGCTGATTCAGACACACTCCCGCCCGGCGGACGCCGACCCCGCGCACAGGACAGCGGTGGAGGTCATGGACGCGGCCGGACCGCAGGTCTGTGACGACATGAGCGTCGAGGTGGCGCTGGCCGTCATGGCCGCCGCCCGCACGGGCCGACTGGTCGTCTGCGACCAGGACGACCAGCGCACCGGCCTGGTCACCCGTACCGAACTCGCCGCGGTCCGTGACGGCTCCGACTACACGGACCGGGTCCGCCTGCGCGACATCCTCGGCGACCACGGTTCGTTCGCCTCACCCGTGACCACGATGGCCGAAGCCGAGCACGCGATGCGCACCCGTCGGCTCGGTGTCCTGCCGGTGGTCGACGAGCAAGGCAGCGCCCTGGGCATCCTCGCCCTCTCCCGCTGAAACACCTCGCCCCTGGTCGGACCGTTCTCCCCTCTTCTCTCTGTGAGGCCACATGCGCTGCGTCATCGCCCGTTTCCCCTTCGAGCTCACCAAGAGCGGAGTGCTGGAATCGATGAAGGGCGTCAAGCCCGAACCGGTCACCGGAGAATCGGTGATCATCGGCCGCCGCCATTACCCCGTCAAGCAGGTCGGCCAGGTCATCACCCGCCAGGACCGCCGCGACTTCAGCGCCGCCGAAGTCCTGCGGGCCATGACTCAGCTCGGCTTCACCTGCCGCGCCGTTCCCAAGGCAGCGCCCCTGGGCCTTCTCAGCCCGCTGCAGCACGCCTCCGCGATGCTCGGCACCCCCGTGACGGTCTGACCTGGTAAACAGGCACGAGCCGACATCTGAGCAGCAGTGTGGGCCCGACCGGCGTACCGGTCGGGCCCACACTGCGTGCAGCGGTTTCCCGTCGCCGTCGCTCAGTGGCCGCAACAGCTGAGGTCGCCCACGGTCCAGGCGCTGACGTCCTCCATCGCAACCCTGTACCTCCACCCCTCTCCGGACCTCCAGGGTGCCCTGCAGGATCCGGGCGACTGGGAAGTGCAGACGCGTGGACGGCCCGTCCTTCTTCGCTGGGGTGTCGAAGACGGCGGCGACTCGTCCAAGCGGGCGGAATCCGTCAGCACATCCGACACCCTCTGCCTTCACGTGGCTGCGCGAGAACCAATCGACCGGCAATGACAGCGCCACTGGTGACCACGGCCAGGGACTCTGATTGCTCTGGTCGGACTCCACCGGGGCGCCGACGTCAGCGAGCAACTCGTCAGGCTGCGACATGAGGCGGACCATGTTCGCCGACCATCCGGCTGCCTGAGCGGTCACGCTACCGGGCAAGGAAGGCGCTCACGGTGTTGCCGCCGGAGGCCCGGCGGGTTTCCGCCGTGGCGCGCGCGAGGCGGGTGACTATGGGCCAGCCGAAGCCCCCGGTGCCGCCGGTCAGGGTGCGCATGCGCGGCACATGCCGGCTGGGATCGTGAACGGCGACCTCGATGGTGTCGGGGTGCGCAGTCAGTTCCAGTGTGCAGCGGCCCCCGCCGTGGCGCAGGGCATTGGTGACGAGCTCGGACACGACCAAGACCACAGTGTCCGCCGCGTCAGGGGCCACGGCCGGCTGCTGCAAACCTTAGAGGAAGACCCGTGCCGTATCGCGTGCGTCGGCAATGGCTGTGGTGGAACGGACGGCTGCGGCGCTGGCCATCACCGTGATCATCACCCTCCACGCGCCAACCCCGCGGAGCCACAGGGCTTGCCTGAAGGGTACGGAGGACCCCAGTCGACGCATGACAGGCACCTGCTGTCGTGAGCCCGTGTCTCCGCAGCCCGCGGTCTGCTCGAGTCAGAGGCCGTGCCGGTTCGCCACGAGCTGCTCGATCACCCCGGGACCGTCGAGGGCGGTGCAGGGACTCCCGCCGCGCTCGTCAACGGCCGACCTGCGGGGCGTCACGGCTGTGCTGGCCGGTGCCCGCCGACGGTAGCCGCGGCGCAGTCGGCGATGTCCCGCTCAGCCCGACGTGCTGCGCGGCGGGGGATCCCTGCGCGCCGGACTGAGCCCCGAAGCTGTTTTTACCGTCCATGGACCGGTCGAGGCAGACTGGTCCAGACGGACTACCTCATCGTCGAGCGCAAGGAAATCTATGCCAGTCGAAGTAGACATTCGTCGGCGGTGTGGTTATGGTTTTTCTCGTAGCCGAGATCAAGGGAGGCCCGGCAGAGATGAACTGCCGGGCAGTAGTACGCAGTTGTAGTTCGCAGGACGGTGCGGTGGTGGAGTGCCGAAGCCAGAGCGGTTGCAGGACGGCGACGGGACTGACGACCGGACCGGGTGGCCCGCAGTGATCAGGGGCCGCCATGAGCAGCACCGCAGTGGCAGTACCAGTAAGTGAAGGATCGCAGTACCCAGCAGTGAAGTCAGTGAGCAGTACCTCGGTGAAGGCGTCGGCTGCGGACGCGCGCACCGGGAGGTTCGGCAGTGGGGTTCCAAGCCAGATCAGACGCAGGACGGGCGACGGGGCTGGCTGCCGAAGAGTGGCGCTGTTCGAGGCCCTCAGCAGTTCGCGGTATCAGTAGTACGCAGTTCCCGTCAGTGAGTAGTTGATCAAGAGGGAAGAACGGAGGAGCCGAGCGCCATCAGGATCGGCCGGGAGGAAGTCTTGGCCCCGGGTACCGCAGGACATCGATAGTGAGGTGGTCTCCGGTCAAGCAACCGCGATCCCCGCGCCCCCGACAGCGTTTCGGTCGGGTTTGCGGAAACAGAAGGCCGGTGCAGTATCAGGGCCGGCAGATGGTGTAGTAGTTCCTTCGGGGCCCTGGTGCCAGTACGGCGCCAGGGCCCCTCCACGCGTTCCACAGAGAGGTGCAATGACAGCAGACGACACGTTCGGCCGTCTCGACGACGACGACTACCCTGCCTACACCATGGGCCGGGCCGCCGAGATGCTCGGCACCACACAGGGCTTCCTCCGGGCCATCGGCGAACACCGCCTCATCACCCCGCTGCGCTCCGCAGGCGGCCACCGCCGCTACTCCCGCTACCAGTTGCGCATCGCCGCCCGGGCTCGGGAACTCGTCGACCACGGGACTCCCATCGAGGCCGCCTGCCGGATCGTCATCCTGGAAGACCAGCTCGAGGAAGCCCAGCGCATCAACGCCGAATATCGCCGCGCCGCCGAATCAGCGAACCCGACGGCAGCAGCATGAGATGAGCGTGCCCGTCGGCGTCGGCGGGCACCGCACGCACGGTCTCGTGTGTGGCGTGATCATTTCCTGTGGTGACCCGGTGTGTGGGCGTGTAGCGTCTGCGTCAGCTGTCGTGGTTCGGAATTCCCTCTTGCCCACGCCTCCGGTGTGGGCGTTTTGCTGTGCTGTGCCGCAGGGACCAGGGCGATCACCTCCGTCTGCCACAGGGTGTGGGAGGCGTTCATCGACTGGAAGGCATGAGACATGGCAACGGGAACTGTGAAGTGGTTCAACGCGGAGAAGGGCTTCGGCTTCATCGCCCAGGACGGCGGCGGCCCGGATGTCTTCGCGCACTACTCCGCGATCAACTCCACCGGCTTTCGTGAGCTCCAGGAGGGCCAGGCCGTGACGTTCGACGTCACCCAGGGCCAGAAGGGTCCGCAGGCCGAGAACATCAACCTGGTCTGACCTCGCAGACCTGGCCGAGAGGTTGCGCACGCCGCGTCAGGTGGCCGCCGCCCGTGCAGGCCCTGCCTGCTGTCGCGCCGGGCCGGTGCAAGATCAGGGGCCGCGCAGCAATGGCTGTGCGGCCCCTGACCTGTGGAGGCCCGGGGCCGCCGCGACTTCGGCTTGAACCTTCCTGACCTCAGTCGCTGCAAGCGTCGTCGGGCATGGGAGCCGCGCGTCTGGCGCGGCTCCAGTGCAGCTCGGAGAAGCCGACGTTCAGACGCTCGTCCAGGCGTCGAGGAAGGCTTTCCGCCCAGCCGGATCGTCCGACCTACGGTCTGCGTGCAGGACGCGCCAAGCGGTGAGCTCGAGATCCCGGAGCCACAGTTCGCCGATGACCTGTGTCTTGAGGTCGGGCAGATGGTCGGACTCGACGAGGGCCTGACCGATCACCTCCCCGGCCGCGACGCGCTGGGGCGGGGTCATCTCATCGACGGCCGAGAGGATCTGCCGGGCCAGGGTGGTTCCCTCTCCTGCCAGCGAACGCAGTACCGAATCCTTGATGTTGACGGGCAGCAGGTACGCGGTGCCCGAAGACCTCCACAGGTCCGACCAGAAGTGCTCTCCTGCCGTGGTGGGGGCAGGCAGCGCGGCCAGCAGCCCGAGGAGATGGCCGGTGGCCACATAGCCATCGCAGTGGGCGGCTGCGACCACTGCGACGCCGGCGACGCCCTCCACATCGAGCTGGCCCGCCTCGAGATGCGGAGCCAGGTCCAGTTGGTGTTCCAACTGGTCTGCGAGCGCGGTGGACACGTAGGGGCGAACCTCAGGAAGCATCGGCGATCCTTGCGCGTAGGCGAGCGGAGATGCCCATTCGTAAGCCCTGATCGTTCCCAGGAGCAGCCGTTCTACTCGGCTTCGGCAGGCCCAATTGGCGGTAGGGCAACAGGGCAGGAGTTCCCACACGGTGGCGAACCGGCTCAGGCCCGGCGACGTGGCTCTGTTCTGGACCGACCTCCCGCCATGTGTCCGGGTGAAATTTCCTAGCATGACCGCATGGTTGCCAGTGATGCCCAGGAGCCCGGGGGAGGACGAGAAGCTGTGTCCCGCGACTCCGCTGCAGTTGAATGTGATCACGTCGTGTCAGCGCGTGCGGAGCGCCGTGCAGACGGGCTACCCGACGAATCACCAGGCGACCAGGCGGGGAAGGGGGCTCACTCCGTTACTGCTCTGGTGGAGCGGGTGGCTGACCTGGCCGAACCGATCAAGCCGAAATTGCGTGGCTGGCTCCATGCCGGAATGGTCCCCGCCGCACTGATCGCGGGCGTCGTGCTCATCTGCCTGGCCGGTACTCAGCAGGCGGTTCTGGCCTGCGCCGTGTACTCGGTCACCGCCTGGCTGCTGTTCGCGACGAGCGCCATCTACCACCGTGGCACCTGGGGACCGCTCGGCGAGGCTCTTCTGCGGCGCCTGGACCACGCCAACATCTTCCTGATCATCGCCGGCACCTGCACCCCCCTGGCCGTGCTCCTCCTCCCCTCCGAGCAGCGGTCCGTGCTGCTGTGGATCGTCTGGACGGGAGCGTTGGCCGGCATCGCGTTCCGGGTCCTGTGGGTCGGAGCTCCGCGCTGGCTGTACACCCCGTGTTACCTGGCCCTGGGCTGGGCGCCGGTGAGCTACCTTCCCGACTTCCTGCACACCGGCGGAGCAGCCGTAGTCGTCCTGATCGTTGTCGGCGGTCTTCTGTACAGCGCGGGCGCGGTCGTCTACGCCCTGCAGCGGCCCGACCCCTCACCCCGCTGGTTCGGCTATCACGAGGTCTTCCATGCCCTGACCGTGGCAGCGTTCACCGCGCACTACGCCGCCATCTCCCTCGCCACCTACTGACCGCGACAGGTTCGGGCTCGCGCCGCTCGTCACACACGAGCCGCGTGTTGCTCCGCGACGGGCGGGGCCATCCCCTGAGCATCCCCCCTGCTTGAAAGCCGTCCGCCCTCCCGTCTGCAAGTCGGCTGTTCTCCGGAGTGCGGCGCTCCGTGGGGCAGAGTAGGGACAGTGGAGCGAGAGAAAGCCGAGACATCGGTCTTCAGCTGACCTGCGTTGGAAGGCGCCCCGTGTTCGAGGCGGAAGACATGAGGGTGGCGGGGCCACGACGTGCTCGACCATCAGCGGCAACACACACGTTCAGGGAATCCGAGCACGCCGTGATCGATACCGGAGGAGACCCCGACAGCTGCCCCGAGAAGCTCTCAGCCCTCGTCCACGTACATGCTGCTCCGCCCCGCATGCCAATCTTCGGCGCCGTCGACTTCAGCAAGGCCGCATGCCCTCCTCGGCTACCGCGTCACCGTCTGCGACGCCCGACCCGTCTTCGCGACCGTCGCCCCCTTCCTGAAGGTAACCGGCGACGAGATCACCACCCTGGACATCAATCCTGCCGAGCAAGACGTCGGCGATGCGGCGGCCTTCCTCCGGACACCACCGAGTCCCCCTGGGCGGAACCGACGTTCGGTCGCCGCAGTGGGCATGGAACACGCCGCGTCTCCTCCGGCGCTGCCTGGACAGGCGGCCATGTGCATGACTGTGGGTGTGCGCGTCTCGACGGGGAGTTTCCGGGGTGCTCGCTCGTCCGACAAGTCTGCTTGTTTGTTCACAGGCGGATGACGACCAGCGCGACCAGCGCGACGAGCGCATGCGAAAGTCGATTGGGTCGATTCCGATCGGTGCCGTACAGTTCACCGTACCGACGCGGGGTGGAGCAGTTCGGTAGCTCGCTGGGCTCATAACCCAGAGGTCGCAGGTTCAAATCCTGTCCCCGCTACTCAAACGTGAAGGCCCGGCATCCACCGGGCCTTCACTGCGTGTGTGCCGGTTCGGACCTGGCTCTCGGCGAACAGGGCACCGCGGTCGCAGAAGGCGTCGACGCACTGGGCTGCACCGAGGCCGTACGTCGCCTCAACCACCGTGCTCACCGAATCGTGGGACTGACACAAGGCGGCAATCCGTTTACACGGCGCAGCCTGCCGTCATGCCTGGCAGGCTGCGCCGATGGATCAGACCCCGCCGACCATGGACAGACAGGAGGGACATGGGCATCGCTGGCTTCCTGGCTGGTTTTCGGTCGTCCCGGTCAGGGGTGCGATCCCACTAGCTGGCCGCCTCGCGCCCATGCGGTGCCCGTGCTCAGTAGCGGAGTGTCGGCGACGGCTGAAACATTTCAAGCGTCCCCGGCAGCGGAGGACGACAAGGGTGTCGTCGATAGTTGGTGTGCGGTGCCAGACGGTCACGAGCACGGTGATGCCCAGAGGGAGTGCGCCTGGTGTCGGCGGGCATCTCGCTCACCGCTGTGCTTCGCCGTCGGGGCGGGGTGCCGGAACGGCCAGAACGGCGGTGTCGTCGTCCATCCCGGTACCGAAGGCGTCGAGGGGGCTTAAGCGCACTCACCCAGCATGCGCCGGCACTGTCGAATTGCCGGCGGATGACTTTCGCGGGATCTGCCGGTCACCCGGCAGACACAGATGGTTCACCGGGCAGGCATGGGTAACCCGGCAGATGGCTCCCACCGGCTGCGCAGGGCACCGGTTGGTGGCGGCCCAGAGCCACCCGCGCTGGAGGAACCTCGTGAACGGCGAATCGACCACCCCATCCTGCGAGACGCGCTTCCCCGCAGTCACGGCGAGCATCACGGCCGCCCGACACTGGGTCCGCGACTGCGTGGACGGTTTCGGCGGCCCGCTGCGCCAGCACCGGATGATCCAGACCGCCGAACTGCTCGTCTCGGAACTGATCACCAACGCCATCCGCCACGGCTCCGGCCCGCCCCTGATCCAGCTCACCTGGAACGGGCGGTGGCTGCACATAGCCGTCAGCGATTCCAGCGACCGCTGGCCCCGCAAACGCGCCACCGCGAACACCGAGCCCGGCGGCTTTGGCATCCAACTCCTCGACCGACTCGCCCTACGCTGGGGCGTCACCCCCGCTCACCCCGGCAAAACGGTCTGGGCCGAACTCGGCCTCGACTCCTGAGCGCGGTGGCGGAGCTGACCACCAACAGCGTCGTCCACGGCGCCGGCTCGGACACGCTGCGGATCGGGGCCGAGAGCGGCCGGATCGTCTGCGAGGTCCGCGACGGCAGACAGCTGAACGATCTTCTGGCCGCCCGCCCCATCCCACGCAGCCCAGCGGCCGGGGACTCCTACTCGTCCACCCACTTGCGGACCTCGTCCGTGGTCCACACCGGCCCGGACGGCACTACCATTCGCCGCTACCTCCCCGGATGACCAGGACAACGCCGCGGGCCCCGCCCACTCACTCATGCGTTCCGCCTCCGGCGAGGTGTTTCGATGACTCCTCATGTGGAGTGCGGTGCCACCCCGACCTGCTGGGGGTGGCCGCCGACCCCGTGCCTGACCTCGATGCCGGCGGCGCCGCGGCCGGAACGGGACAGTGCTGCCGGGCTGTGGCTCAGGCGTCGATGATGACGGGGATGATGAGGGGCTTGCGG
>NZ_BNBF01000005.1:224654-244936 GCF_014654935.1 Streptomyces capoamus | reverse complement strand
GTGCGGAACGCCCAGTTCGCCACGGCGCGGGCGATGAGCTGTTCGAGTTGGCGCGCGTCCCCGACGCCTTCCTCGGCTGCGGTGGCGAGGGTCTTCTCGATGACGGGGACGACCGGCTCGAAGGTGGCGTCGTCATGGACGAAACCGCGGGCCAGGAAGTCGGGGGCCTCGGCGAGGGCACCGGTGTCCGCGTCGACGATCGCCACCACCGTGACGAACCGCCGCCGACGACGTACTGCCGCTCGCCGACCGCTGGCCGGTGATGGTCCGCTGCTGATGCCGAGGGGTCCGTCTCGACAGGGGCGTGCCCGACCAGGCATCGAGCTGAACCAACGCCTGACCCGGCTCGTCGAACGCAACGCCCCACAGCTACTAGTACCGGTGGGCATCGGCCCGGACAGCGCCGTCACTCTCCTGATCACCATGGGAGACAACCCCGAGCGGCTGAACACTGAGGCATCATTTGCTGGCCTTTGCAGAGTCAGCCCCGTCGAGTATCCGTCGGGCCGACGGCGCACGCGTCGGCTCAACTACGGCGGCGACCGCCAGGCCAACGCCGCCCTGCACCGCATCGTCTTCACCCGACTGCGTCACGATCCCCGCACCCAGGCGTACTACGAACGCCGCACCCAGGAGGGCAAGACTCGACGAGAGATCATCCGATGCCTCAAGCGGTATGCCGCCCGCGAGGTCTTCAACCTGGTCAGACCGGTTTCAAGCATCCCCGCGTTATAGGGGCGTCGGTGAGAGAGGCGTTCGACGACAAAGCCCCCGCGGAGGGGGCTGGCGGGGGATTCCGAGCGGGTGTGCTGCGGCTCCGGCGGCGGCACCGTACCCCTTGGGTTTTCCTCAACTGAGCAGCCCATGCGACGGCGCTGTGATGACACACGTCCGCAGTGATGCCGGCGGAGGTCCTTCGCGATCGACAGGCATAGCCTTCGCTTACGCAAAGAATCTGCGAGGTATACCAGCCTGCCATGAGGGCGGGCGCCACCGGCTCGGTGCCGCCCGCCCGCAAGCCTGACGTGTCTTCGTTACTTGTCGACCAGGGACATGTGGTGCTCGTTGTAGCGGTCGCCCTGTACGCCGATCCGGCCGGCGAGTTCGTTCAGGTCGGCCAGTTCGTCGGCGGAGAGGGGGAGTTGAGTGGCGCCGGTGTTCTCCTCGACGCGGGAGAGGCGTCGTGTGCCGGGAATCGGGACGATCGACGGGTGCTGGGCGAGGAGCCAGGCGAGGGCGACCTGGCCGGGTGTGGCGCCCTTGGCCTGGGCGAGCGTCACGACGTGGTCCACGAGAGCCTGGTTCGCCGCGCGGTTCTCGGCGGTGAACCGGGGGATGGTGGTGCGGACGTCGCCGTCCGTGAACGAGGTGGACGCGTCGACGGTCCCGGTCAGGAATCCCTTGCCGAGCGGGCTGAACGGCACGAAGCCGATACCGAGGGCCACACAGGTGGGCAGCACCTCCGGCTCGGGGTCCCGGGTCCACAGCGAGTACTCGCTCTGCACCGCCGTCACCGGGTGCACCGCGTGGGCGCGGCGGATGGTCTGCGCGCTGGCCTCCGAGAGCCCGAAGTAGCGCACCTTGCCCTCCTGGACCAGGTCGCCCACCGTTCCGGCGACGTCCTCGATCGGTACGTCCGGGTCGACGCGGTGCTGGTAGAACAGGTCGATCGTGTCCACTCCGAGGCGCCTGAGGGAGGCGTCGGCCACGGCGCGGATCTGCTCAGGGCGGCTGTTGAGCCCGGATGGGGCGCCGTTCTCGATGCGGAAGCCGAACTTGGTGGCGATCACCACCTGGTCGCGCAGCGGTGCGAGGGCCTCTCCGACGAGTTCCTCGTTGACGTACGGGCCGTACACCTCCGCGGTGTCGAAAAAGGTGACGCCGCGTTCGACGGCGCCGCGGAGTACGGCGATCATGTCCTTGCGGTCACCGGGGTTCGGGCCGTAGCTCTGGGACATGCCCATGGCGCCGAGCCCGATCGCGGAGACGCGCAGGTCCCGTGCCAGTGTTCGTGTGTGCATCGTTCTCCTCCTTGCCGGGCACCCGCTCGGTCAGCCGAGTGGTTGACCGGCCGAGTGGGATGGTCATCGGTTGTGGTCGAAGGTCAGGACGATGCGTTCCCGCAGGCCGCCCTGTTCGAGCCGTATGTGTGCGGCGGCAGCGTCGTCCGCGTCGAAGGGCAGCGCGGGACGCAGGGTGATCGTGCCGTCCTCGGCCTGGTCGCGGAGCCGTACGATCGCGTCGCGGTCCCCGTCCCGTTCCCGGACGTTGAGGTGCTTGACCGTGATGCCGCGCCCGGGGTCGCCGTCCCAGAAACGCAGGACGCCTATCTGGCCGCCGTCCCGGACGGCGGGAGCTATCCGCTCGTGCAGCAGGGCCGCGTCCGCCACCGCGTCCACCGGGCCGCCGAGTTCCTCCAGCAAGCGCTCGGCGATGTCGGGGCCGCGGGGCACGAGTGTCTGCGCACCGAGTGAGCGGAGCAGGTCCGCGTCGTCCTCGGCCGCTACGGTCACGACGTGCAGGCCCTCTGCGGCACCGAGTTCGACCAGGTAGCCGCCGACGGATCCGGCCGCGCCGGTGACCAGGAGGGTGGCTCCCGGGGGCAGCCGGAAGGCGTCGAGGACGTTCCGGGCGGTGAGCGCGTTGTTCAGGAAGCCGGCCGCCGCGGCGGCGGAGGCGCCTTTGGGCGCGGGGACCACGGACCGTGCGGGAAGCGCGAGATACTCGCTGTAGCCGCCGTGGCTGCCCAGGTTGTCCACGAAACCGACGACGTGGGTACCGGCCACCAGGCCCCAGCGGGGATCCACCTCGCTGCCGACTTCCTCGATCGTGCCGGCGACCTCCATCCCGGGGACGAACGGGGGAGTGAGCCCCTGGTACATCTGCCGCAGCTGCCCGGAGCGGAGCATCGCGTCGACGGGGTTCACACCGGCGGCGTGGACCCGCACCAACACCTCCTGTGCTTCGGCGTGCGGGTCGGGGAGTTCGAACGGCCGCAGCACTTCGGGGCCGCCGTACTCGCTCAGTCCGATGACTTTCATGCGGGTGTTTCCTCACGTTCCTTTATTCGTCGCGATGGCGGCAGAGAGGTGCATTTCATGTGGTCGCTCCCGCCGTAATCGACCGTACCCTGCATTCGAAGAGCAAAAGGGGGGAAGGATTTTTCCCAGGATGGAATTCTTCCCCTCTATGTCCACCGACGCTTCTCTCAGCGCAGCGGCGGGCGGTCTGCGGCGCTCATGCCGGTGGCGAGACGAGGCGTGTAGTGCTCTTGGAGCGTGCTGATCTCTTCGTCCGTCAGGGTGATGTCGAGGGCCGCGGCGGCGTCCGCCAGGTGATGTGGCTTGGATGCCCCGATGATCGGCGCGCTGACGACGGGATTCGCCAGGACCCAGGCAAGTGCGATGGTGGCCATGGAGACTCCGCGTGCCCGGGCTACGGACTGCACTGCCTCGACGATCTTCCTGTTCGACTCTTCTTCGACGAAGAGGCGCCCGTACGCGGGGTCGGTTTCGGATCGTCGGGTCTCAGAACCCCAGGGCCGGGTGAGCCGGCCGCGCGCGAGCGGGCTCCAGGGGATGCTCCCGACGCCCTGATCCGCGAGCAGGCCGAACATCTCGCGTTCTTCTTCGCGCATGAGGAGGTTGTACTGGTCCTGCATGGACACGAACCGCGTCCACCCGTGCAGGTCGGCGGTGTACTGCAGCTTGGCGAACTCCCAGGCCAGCATCGATGATGCGCCGATGTAGCGGACCTTGCCCGCCTTGACGACGTCATGGAGGGCCTCCACCGTCTCCTCGGCGGGCGTCTCGTAGTCGAGGCGGTGGATCTGGTAGAGATCCACGTAGTCGGTGCCGAGCCGGGTCAGAGATGCATCGATCTGCTCCATGATCGCCTTGCGGGACGTTCCGGAGCCGCCCGGACCGGAGTGCATCGGGTAGAAGACCTTGGTGGCGAGCACGATGTCCTCGCGGCGCGCGTATTTCTTGACGGCGCGCCCGACGATTTCTTCCGAGCTGCCGAAGCTGTAGGCGTTGGCGGTGTCCCAGAAGGTGATACCCAGGTCGACGGCCTGCCGGAAAATGGGCTCGGATTCCTCTTCGTTGAGTGCCCATTTGCTGAAACCGCTCGCGGTGTCCCCGAACGTCATGCAGCCCAGCGCGATACGGCTGACAACGAGTCCTGAGGTCCCAAGTCGTGTGTATTGCATAGCGGTGAATACCCCGATCGATGAGTTGTGGGGAGTTTTGCGAATCTCCCGTTTTTCCGTCGCCGGCCAGATCGTTATCGGTCACGGTCTGGCGTTCGTCCGTGCTCAGGGCGGCCGCGGGCCAGGTCGCCCTGCCGCGACTGCTTGACGAGCACCGCACAGGCGACGACGGCGAGGGCGATCGACGCTACGGTGACGATGCCCAGCGGGAGGACGGCTCGGGCGCCACCGAGGCCGACGAGCGGTGCGGCGACTCCTCCGAGTCCGAAGCGGGCGCAGCCAAGTGCCGAGGAAGCGGTGCCGGCGAGTTCCGGGTAGTCGGCCAGGGCGAGCGACGTGGTCGGGGGCGCGGTGAACGCGACGCCGGCAGCGAGAACGAACAGGGAGGCGACCACCACGGGCAGGGGCAGGTTCCACAGTCCGGTCGCGAGGAGCCCGAGGGAGCCGGTGGCGGTCAAGGCGATTCCGATGACCAGTGCGCCGCGTTCGGACCACCGCTCGGCGGTGCGACCGCCGAGGTAGCCGAAGACCATGAAACCGGCTGAGTTCGCACCGAAGGCGACCGAGTATGCCTGCGGGGAAAGTCCGTAGGTGCCTTGGAGGATGTAGGTCGCCCCGGAGAGGTAGGCGAACAGGGCGGCGTAGGTCAGGCCGGCGATGAGCACCGATCCGACGAAGAGGCGGTCGGAGAACAGGCGGCGGAAGTCGCGGCCGGTCTGCTTCATGCCGCCACGGGTGCGCTGATCCCCGGGGAGCGTCTCTCCGAAGACGACCAGGGTGGCGACCAGCAGCAACACACCGATCACGGCGAGAAAGAGGAAGGTGCCGCGCCAGTCGGTGACGCGGGCGAGTTGCCCTCCCAGGACGGGGCCGACGATCGCGGCGAGACCGCCGAGCACGGTCAGACGCCCGTAGTAACGGATCAGGGCACCGCCTTCATAGACGTCCCGGCCGGCTGCCTGCGCGATGACGATCCCGACCGCGCCCGCCAGCCCCTGTATGAGCCGGGCGATCACCAGGGTCACGAGGCTCGGGCTGATCGCGCACAGCACGGAGGCGGCGATGTAGGCGGTGATCCCTATGAGCAGCGGTGGGCGGCGTCCGAACCGGTCCGACAGCGGCCCGGCGACGATCTGCCCCGCGGCGAGCCCGATCAGGCAGGCGGTCAGGGTGAACTGCGCCGCCGAGGTGGCCGCGCCGAGATCGCTCGTCAGCGAGGGCAGGACCGGCAGGTAGAGGTCCATCGAGATGGGGCCGAACACGGTCAGCAGCAACAGCAGCGTGGACAGTGCCGGGCCGACGCCTCGCGGGGGGCCTGTGGCCGAGCGGCGGCCGAGGGGAAGTATGGCCTGGTCGTTCATGCAATGGCCTCCACGGTGACGTCGCGGGGTTCGAGCAGGCCAGGGGCATCGCGTGTGGCGTCGAAGCTACGGAGTGCGGGGGAGACCTCGGTGTGGCTGCCGCGAGGCATGTCCACGGCGCCGAGGCCGATGACAGGGACTCGCAGGTCGCGCCCCAGTGTGCAGTGGTGCATCGTGTCCTCCTTGCTGGTGGCCGTGGCGACGGGGGTGCAGTTCGTAGGGCGGTTCGGTGCGTCCGGCGTCGTTCTCAGCGACGCGGTACCCGGTCGGTGGCCGTCCCCCTGACACCGCGCTCGCCGGACTACCAGGCGTACGCCTCGGGAGCTTCGCCACCTGGGCCGGGCCAGATCTCGTCGAGCGCGCGAAGCGTCTCGGGCGACAGGGTCAGGTGCGGGGCTCGCAGCGATTCGGTCAGTTGCTCGGGAGTGCGCGGTCCGACAATGGTGGTGGCGACGGCCGGGTTGTGCAGCAGCCACGCCAGGGCGACGTCCGCGGGACGCTCGCCGAGGTCCGCACACAGTGCTTCGTACTTCTCGAGCTGCGGCCGGTGCCGGTCGACGGTGGCCAGGAAGTCGGGCGACGAGCGACGGCCGCTGTCAGCCTTCTCCAGGGCGCCCCCGAGCAGGCCGCCGCCCAGCGGGCTCCACGGGATCAAGCCGAGACCGTAGTGGCGCAGGGCGGGGATCAGTTCGAGTTCGACGGTTCGGGCGCCCAGGTTGTACAGGCTCTGCTCGGACACGAGGCCCAGGAAGTGCCGCTTGTTCGCCTCCTGCTGGGCGGTGGCGATGTGCCAGCCGGCGAAGTTGCTGCTGCCGACGTAGGTGACCTTGCCCTCGCGGACGAGCTGCTCCATGGCCTGCCAGATCTCGTCCCACGGAGTTGAGCGGTCGACGTGGTGCATCTGGTACAGGTCGATGTGGTCGGTCTGCAACCGTCGGAGGCTGGCCTCGGCGGCCCTGCGGATCTTGTAGGCCGACAGGTACTTGTCGTTCGGGCCGGTGCCCATGGGCTGGTAGAGCTTGGTGGCCAGCACGATCCGGTCACGTCGGCCGCCGCCCTGGGCCAGCCAGCGGCCGATGATCTCTTCGGAGGCACCGTAGCCCTGCGTCATGTCGGGTGACTGCGGTCCGCCGTAGACGTCGGCGGTGTCGATGAAGTTGATGCCTTCCTCTACGGCCCGGTCGAGGATGGCGAAGCTCGTGGGCTCGTCGGTGACCCAGCCGAAGTTCATAGTCCCCAGGCCGATCTTGCCGACCTTCAGGCCGGTCCGGCCGAGGTGGTTGTAGGTCATCGTCATGGGGTGGTCCCTTCCGATCCGGTATGGGCTGTGATCTGGGTATCGGCTCAGAGCGCAGAGCGCGCTGGCTTCGTAGGCGGGGCTGACGTGTTTCGAGTGGACGACTCCTGCGCTCACGGACAGTGGTGGAACCGGGCATCCCCGTTCTGTGGCAAGGGCGCCCGCCCAGGCGGCCCGAACTCGCCTCTGCGGTGTCGCCAGGAATGGCAACGGCGGGCTCTATCGAGGGAACCGCAGGTCACGTGCGGGTGGAAGGTACGGCTGTGCCAGGTACTGACAGGACCCCCCTGGTCCGGGCCCGGCCGCCTAGCCTGGAGGGCGTGAGTACCGAGAGCGACATCCGTGAGTTCCTGGCCTCCCGCCGCGCCAAGATCACTCCGCAGCAGGCCGGGCTGCCCGCCTACGGCGGCAACCGGCGCGTGCCCGGGCTGCGCCGTGAGGAAGTCGCGATGCTCGCCGGCGTCAGCGTCGACTACTACGTCCGCCTGGAGCGCGGCCACCTCGCCGGAGCCTCCGAGGAAGTCCTCGACGCGATCGCGAACGCCCTCCAGCTCGACGAGGCCGAACGCGCCCACCTGCACGACCTGGCCCGCGCCGTCGCCCGCCGTCCCGCCCGACGCCCCAAGCGCACCCGCGGCCCGCTCCCGGACAGCGTGCTGCGCGTCCTGGACTCCATGACCGACTCGCCGGCCTTCATCCGCAACGGCCGCCTCGACATGCTCGCGGTCAACCGCCTCGGCCGCGCCCTGTACGCGCCGCTGTACACCGACGACGCACCGCGCCCGGTCAACGTCGCCCGCTTCCAGTTCCTGGACCCGCACGGCCGGGACTTCTTCCCCGACTGGGAGCAGTCCGTGCACACGACCGTCTCCCTGCTGCGCACCGAAGCCGGCCGGGCTCCCGGCGACAGCGGCCTGACCGGGCTGATCGGCGAGCTCGTCACCCGCAGCGGGGAGTTCCGCACCGCGTGGGCCAAGCACAACGTGCGCCTGCACCACACCGGCCGCAAAAGCTTCCGGCACCCGGTCGTCGGCGAGATCACCCTCGACTTCGACGCCATGGAACTGCCCGCACAGCCCGGCCTGACCCTGACCGCGTACAGTGCCGCCCCGCACACCCCGGCCTACGATGCACTGCAACTGCTGGCCGCCTGGGCCGCCACCACAGACGCCGCAACCGCAGACCCGGATCGCGCGGGCAACCGCTGAGCCGTGTCCTTGGCAGCGGTGCCTCGCCGCCGATCGCGCGGGGTCCACGGCCCCGCCGTCTGCGCGAGCACACCGTCGGCCCTGTCTCTGCGGGCGACGCGTGCAGGCCCGCGCACCCAGTCGGTGCGCGGGGGCGTGGCCCCGTGCCAAGCTGTGCGTGTGCAGCGCGACCCGAACCTGAACGAACTGGGAGCCTTCCTCAAGGCACGCCGTGCACAGCTCAGCCCCGGCGACGTGGGTCTGCCCGACAGCCGCGAGCCGCGGCGCGTCCCCGGGCTGCGCCGGGAGGAGGTCGCTCGGCTGGCCGCGATCAGCACCGACTACTACACCCGGCTGGAACAGGGGCGCCTGCAGGCGTCCGAAGCCGTCCTTGGCGCCCTTGGGAAGGTTCTCCGGCTCGACGGTGACCAGCAGGCGTACCTGCTGACTCTCGCGGGGAAGGCCGCCTTGCCCCCGGCCGGCGGCGGAGCGCGGCAGCGGGTGCAGCCCCAGTTGCAGTACCTGCTGGACGACCTCGTTCTCACGGCGGGGTTCGTCATCGGCTGCAACACGGACCTGCTGGCCTGGAACGCCATGGCCGCCGCTTTGGTGATGGACTTCGGCCGTATCCCCGAGGAGGAGCGCAACTACGTGCGGCTGGTGTTCACCGAGCCCGCGATCCGCGAGCTGTACCGGGACTGGGAGGACATGGCCCGCCTGGCCCTGGCCCACCTGCGCATGGACAGCAGGCGCAATCCGCACGACCCCCGGCTGACGGCGCTGGTCGAGGAACTCTCCGCGCGGGATGCGCAGTTCCGGCTCTGGTGGACCTCGCACGATGTCGCCGTCCGGGCCGGCGGGACCAGACTGCTGCGGCATCCCGTGGTGGGCGACCTGACCCTGGAGCGGTCCACCTTCACCTGCGCCGAGGATACCGAGCAGCAGCTCGTCGTCTGGACGGCCGCGCCCGGCAGTCCGACCCACGCGGCGTTGCGGGAGCTGGCCGCGAAGATCGAGGCGTCGCGTGAGGGGATGGACGGCGTCGCGTGAGGTGGCCGAGCCGGGACCGGTGCTGTCGGTGGTCACCGCACCCTCCCTGGGAACAGGCGCTCGGCGTTCGCCGTCGTCAGGGAGCGCCACGTGGTCCCCTGCACCGGTGACTCGGCCGCGTCGATCGCGGCGATGTGGGCGTCGGCCAGCGGGGGAGGGGTCCAGCAGTAGTCGCTGCCGAACAGTACGCGGTCGGGATCCACGAGCTGCAACAGTGCCAGGACCTGGCGGGGGAAGGCGGTGCCCGCGATGTCGTAGTACAGGCCGCGGAGCTGCTGCACCCCGTCGGGAACCGGTGGTTTCTGGGTCGGCAGGAAGAGCCGCATGAACTCGCCGATGCGGTCGGCGAGGACGGGGAGCGCGCCGCCGCAGTGGGGAACGATCACGCGCAGGTTCGGGTGGCGTGTCAGGACGCCCGCCATGAGCAGATCGGTGACGGTGCGGGCGGTGTCGAAGATGTACTCGATCATCGGGCGCGGTCTGCCCAGCGCGGACTGCTCCCAGCACACGGGTGAGGTGGGGTGCAGGAAGACCACGGCCTGGCGGCGGTCGAGCTCGTCGAAGACCGGTTCCAGTCGTCGGTCACCCAGGTACACGCCCTGCGTGTGGGTCAGGAGGGCGACGCCGTCGGCGGCGAGCTCGTCGAAGGCGAACCGGATCTCCTCCAGCGCGCCGTCCACGTCCGGCAGGGGCAGCGAGGCGAAGACCCCGAAGCGGCCCGGGTGGTCCCGGGTCAGCTCGGCGGCGTACTCGTTCACCTGCCGGGCGAGGAGGCGGGCCGCCATGTCGTCACCGAAGTGGACCCCGGGCGATGACATGGACAGCATCGCCGTCGCGATGCCGTTGCGGTCCATCAGCTCCAGGTGCGCCTCCACGGACCACGCGGGCCAGCTGCCCATCCCGTCGGGGTGGACGTGGCCCGCCGCTGTGGCCTGCTCCACGTAGAAGCCGGGAAGGAGATGGGCGTGGACGTCGATCATGCCGGAGGACATGGCGGGGAATCCTCTCTCGTAGGTCACATACCGAGGCGGTTGGCGCGGGCTCAGTCCACCTGCTCGCGGCCGGACAGCCGTACCTCTTCGTGGTCGAGGGCGGTCTGGAGGCGGCGCAGCACGGTGTCGTCGATCCGCTGCTCGTCGCGCAGCCGCACGACGGTCGCGCGTTTGTGGGCGATGAGGGCCAGGCGCAGCTCGGTGTAGTGGCGGTTGTGCAGCAGGGCGGGATCGCCGTCCGAGCCCGCCCCCCTGGCGCGTACGGCCGCCAGGTGAGCCTCGTACTCCTGGCGCAGCCACTCCGCGACCTTCGGGGTGGTGCCCAGGCCGGCGGCGAGTTCCGGCAGCGCCTTGACGGCCTCCTCGGTCGCCGTCCTCTCGGCGAGGATCTCTTCCTCCTCGACAGACGTGTCGCGCGGCAACCGGGCCCAGCGCACCACAGCCGGCAGCAGCAGCCCCTGCACCACGAGCGTCACCACGATGACGCCGGAGGTGACGAAGACGATGAACGGGCGACCCGGGAACGGCGCGCCCGACTCCAGGGTCTCCGGCACCGACAACGCCACGGCGAGCGACACCGCGCCCCTGAAACCGGCGAAGGCGCTGACGGTGCGCGCCCGGTTGCTGATCCTGCGCAGCCGCTGCTGAGGGCGCCGGTCGATCGCGCGGATCAGGTAGGCGGAGGCGAACAGGAACGCGAACCGTACGGCGACCAGGACCACGCTGACCACACCGACCGCGATCAGGGCGTCCCGGAGGTCCAGGCGGCTCATCTGGCGCAGCGCGTACTGCAGTTCCACCCCGACCAGCACGAACAGCGCCCCGTTGATGATGAACGTCGCCAGCGGCCAGAACGCCAGCGCCTGGCGACGGTGGTCGGCCCTGATGAGGGTGGGGGCCACCTGGGCCATGATCAGCCCGCTGACGACCACCGCGAGGACACCGGAGGCGTGGATCAGCTCGGCGAGCATATACGCCGTGAACGGCGCAAGGATCATGACGAGGTTGCCCAGCAGCGGGTCCTCCAGGCGGCGCCGCAGGTTCATGTTGACCCAGGCGACCGCCACGCCGACCGCGGCCCCGCCGGCGTAGGCCAGCAGGAACAGGGCGCCGACGTGGGGGAGGGTGAAGTGTTCCTCGCCGACGGTGAGACCGACGGCAAGGCCGTAGATGACCAGCGCAGTGCCGTCGTTGACCAGGCTCTCCGCGCGCAGCACCGTGACCTGGCGACGCGGCAGAGCGCCGGCCAGGGCGCCGACCGCGGTGGCGTCGGTGGGTGCCACGGCCGCGCCCAGTACCCACGCCGGTCCCCAGGGGAGCCCGAGCGCGTGGCCCGCGACCGCCACGGCCCATGCGGTGAGGATGACGAGGACCGTGCTGAGCAGGACGATGCCGCGCAGGTTCGAACGGATCTCCCGGCTGGACGTGGTCAGGCTCTCCCAGTACAGCAGCACCGGAAGGAACAGCAACAGCACCACTTCCGGTGGCAGTTGCGTCTGACGGACGGCCGGGACGAGCCCGAGGAGGGCGCCCACGACGAGCAGCACGACCGGCGGTGCGACACCGAGGCGCTGCCCCAGGACGTTGCCCACCAGCACGGCCGCGCCGAGGAGCACGACGAGTTCGAGACCGAGCAAGGCGTTCACTCCTGTGTCACACGGGGCGGTGGCGGTTCGACGGCCGGCTCACGGTGCCGTCCCGCTCATCGGGGTTCGAGTCGCAGCGTCGTGGAGCGGCTGGCGACCATGGGGTTGACGTACGCGCCGCCGTAGCGGCCGTACTTGGTGCGGTAGGCGGCGTCGATACGGTCGTTGGTTTCCTCGTCCGTCACCTCGGTGAAGGTCACGTCCCTCTCGACACCACCGGAGCGGATGTGTCCCGCATGGGACTGGCGCGCCGTGCGCCACCAGGCGCCGTCGGTGCCGCGGTAGGAGCGGACGTACAGGTCGTCACCGTCGCGGACGACCCAGATCGGCACCGGCCCCCGCAGGGTGCCGTCGCGCCGGAGCGGCGCCATCTCCAACTCGTCGGCGGTGCCGATGCGGTGGAGTTCGTCGCTCGTCCATGTCGTCATCGGTGGTTCTCCCAACTGCCTGGTTCTACGGGAGCGTGACTCGTCTGGTGATGGTGTGCGGGGCAGGGATGAGCCGTGGCGGAGGAGGCGGCCGGCCGACGTGGGGCACCGCTCGATCGTGCTGGCGATGGCGGGCGCGGCCGATTCCGCACCCGCCATCGCCGGGCTCGGGGTCACGGACGCAGCAGGGCCTTGATGGCGCGGCGTTCGTCCATGGCCTTGTATCCCTCGGCCACCTCGTCCAGGGGCAGAGTCAGGTCGAAGACCCGGCCCGGGTTGATACGGCCGCTGAAGACACGCTCGATCAGGTCGGGAAGAAAGGCGCGCACGGGGGCGGGACCGCCGCGCAGGCCGACGTGGGAGAAGAACAGTTCCTGGCCGTCGACGGCCACGTCGTGGGGGAGGCCGACGAAGCCGACGTTGCCCCCCGGGCGGGTGGACAGCAGGGCCTGGTGCATGGACTGCTGGGTGCCGACGCATTCGAGGACCGAGTCGGCGCCTATGCCGTCCGTCAGCTCCTTGATCCGGGCCACGCCTTCCTCGCCGCGCTCGCTGACGATGTCGGTGGCCCCGAACTCCAGGGCCAGCTTCTGCCGGGGCTCGTGCCGGCTCATGGCGATGATCCGCTCGGCGCCCAGCTGCCTGGCGGCGATGACACCCGACAGGCCCACCGCGCCGTCCCCGACGACCACGGCCGTCGAACCGGGCTTGACCTCGGCGGCCTTGGCCGCGTACCAGCCGGTGCCCATGACGTCGGACAGGGTCAGCAGGCTCGGGATCAGTTCCTCGGACGGCTTCTCCGGTGTGGCGACGAGGGTGCCGTCGGCGAGGGGGATGCGTATGTACTCGGCCTGGCAGCCGTTGGGGAAGTCCCGGTGCATGCAGGAGGTGTGGTAGCCGGCGCGGCAGATGGGACAGGTGTTGTCGGAGGCGATGAAGGAGCCGATGACGAACTGGCCGGGCTTGACGGTCGACACGTCGCTGCCGACCTCCTCGACGATGCCGACGTACTCGTGGCCGATGGGGTGCGGCTCGGTGACCGGGTTGATGCCCCGGTAGTCCCACAGGTCGGAGCCGCACACGCAGGTGGCGACGGTGCGGATGACCGCGTCGGTCGGGGCCGTGATCGTGGGTTCGGGGGCGTTCTCCACTCGGATGTCACCCGGCGCGTGGATGATGGTTGCTCGCATGGTGGTGCCTCAGGTCCTTTTCGGTCTGTCGGGGGTCAGGGACGCGTACGGGTGCTGAGCCGCGGGCCGTTGTACTCGTCGTCGGAGACGTGTTCGAGCCAGGTGGCGTCGTCCGTCTCCCACAGGGCGAGGTGGGTCATGAACTGGTCGGGGGCGGCGCCGTGCCAGTGCTCCTCGCCCGGAGGCGTGTGGACGACGTCACCGGGGTGGGCCTCGATGATGTCCCCGCCGCGGGACTGCACCAGGGCGATGCCCTCGACGATGTAGAGGGTCTGGCCGAGGCCGTGGGAGTGCCAGGCGGTGCGGGCGCCGGGAGTGAAACGGACCAAGTTGGCCCGCATCCGGGAGGGCTCCTCACCGCGGTGGATCACGTCGGCGTAGGCGTCGCCGGTGAACCACTCGGCGGGGAGCTTCATGGTCGGGGGCTGCTTCAGCAGTTCCATGGTGTCTTTCCCTGGGAGTGCTGCCGCCGGGCGTGCGACGGCCGCATTGCGCTGTGCTGGGTGGCTCAGTCGGACTGTTCGGCCTTGTCCACGATCGCCTTCAGCTGGGTCATCGCCGACATGGCGTTGGGCCATCCCGCGTAGAAGGCCAGATGGGTAAGGGCCTCCACCAGCTCGTCCTTGGTCACGCCGTTCTCCAGCGCCTTGCCGATGTGGAAGCCGAGCTGGTCGGTGCGGTACAGCGCGGCGAGAGCCGTGACGGTGACCAGACTGCGGTCGCGCGGCGACAGACCGGGCCGTTCCCAGATGTCGCCGAACAGGACCGCGTCGGTCACCTCGGCGAGCTTCGGGGCGAACTCCTGGATCGCCGGCGGTGCGAACTTCTTCCGCTCGGTCATGGGGTGGTGCTCCTCGCATGTGTTCGATGCGTGTGCTCGGCGGCTTCACAACCGCCCGGACTTCGGCCGGACAGCGGTTGTGGTGCGGTGCCCTGCTGCCGCACGCCGAAATGGGCTGCGGGAAAATCCGGCGGCAGTCGGAACGCGATCCCGGCACCGCTTCCGTCAACGACCCTGCCACCTTCACTTGCGCCCGCAAAGGGGAGAGTTCCATCCTGGACAAGGCTTATCCAGGGAAGAATCCTTCCCCCCTTCACCCGTGGCACCCGGTGCGACACTGGCCAGCATGACCAGCGACGCGCACCTGAACGAGCTGGGACACTCCCTCAAGGCCCGCCGGGGCGTGCTGAGCCCGCGAACCGTCGGCCTGCCCGACAGCGGTGGCCGGCGGCGTGTGACCGGCCTGCGGCGGGACGAGGTCGCCCTGCTCGCCGGGATCAGCACCGACTACTACACGCGGCTGGAGCAGGGCCGCGTCCAGCCGTCCGCGCCGGTCCTGGCGACTCTGGCACGGGTCCTGCATCTGGACGACGACGAGCGCGACCATCTGTTCCGACTGGCCGGGCGGCAGACGGTACGGCCCCGCCGCGATGCCGTGCAGCAGGTGCAGCCGCAGTTGCGCCGCCTGCTCGACGACCTCACGGCGACTCCCGGCGTGGTGATCGGGCGCCGTACGGACGTCCTGGCGTGGAATGGACCGGCCGCCGGCCTGTTCACCGATTTCGCGACGGTTCCGCGGAACAAGCGGAACTGCGTGCGCATCCTCTTCACCGATCCGCGCATGCGGACGCTGTTCGCGGACTGGCGGACGGTCGCCCGCGACGCCGTGGCCCGGCTGCGGATGCTGGCGGCCGGGTACCCGGACGATCCCCGACTGTCCGGGCTGGTCGGCGAACTCTCCGTGCTGGACGGGGACTTCGCGCAGTGGTGGGCCGACCGTCACCTCCCGGCGCACAGCACGGGCACGAGGCGGCTGCGTCACCCTGTCGCCGGGGACCTCGTCCTCGACCGGGAGACGCTGACCTGCGGCACGGACCCTGATCAGACTCTCGTCGTCTGGACGGCGGAACCCGGCAGCGCGTCCTACGACGGCCTGCACCGCCTTGCCTCACATACCGCCGGCCCAGCCTGACGGAAAAGCGGAATGCATTGCAGGTATCCGGGGAGAAAACTCTCCCCCTCTCTTTTCCGCTGTCCCCTGCCACACTAGCTGCCATGTACAGTAAAGCACCTTCGTCTGAACTGGGGGATTTCCTGAAGGAGTGCCGCGCACGCATCAGCCCGCGCACCGTGGGCCTGCCCGCATCCGGAACACCCCGGCGGGTGACCGGTCTGCGGCGTGAGGAAGTCGCCCTGCTCGCCGGCATCAGCACCGACTGCTACACCCGTCTGGAGCAGGGGCGTGCCACCGTGTCCGGCTCGGTGCTCGCCACGCTCGTCCGCGTCCTGCACCTCGACGACGACGAACGCGACCGCCTGTTCGAACTTGCCGTGCGGGACGAGTGCGCCCCACGCCGTCGACCGGTGCGGAAGGTCCACCCGCAGCTGAGATGTCTCCTCGACGACCTGAACACGACCCCCGCACTTGTCCTCGGCCGACGCATGGACATCCTGGCCTGGAACCCTCTGGCCGCCGCTCTCCTCACCGACTTCGACCGCGTCCCGGCGAAGAAACGCAACTACGTGCGGCTGCTCTTCACCGACCCGCGGTTCAGGGAGATGTATCCCGACTGGCAGACAATCGCCCGGAGTTGCGTCGCGCACCTCCGCGTGGAGGCCGCCACCTGCCCCGGCGACCCGGAACTGTCCGCGCTCGTCGGCGAGCTGTCGGTGGCGGACACCGACTTCCGGCAGTGGTGGGCCGGCCGCCAACCGGCCGGCCTGCGGGTGGGCAGCAAGAGGCTGCGACACCCCGTGGCCGGCGACCTCACGCTCGACTGGGACACCCTGACCTCGCCGGCCGACCCTTCCCAGCAACTGGTCATCTGGACCGCCGAGCCCGGTACCCAGTCGTACGACGGACTGCGGTTCCTCGCATCGTGGATGTAAGCGGGCCCCCTCCCCAGTGAGGCCGATCAGTACGGCGCGCCGGTCGGCGGAGTCGGCTGCGCCGCACAAGACCGGCTCAGAACGTCAGGACCAGCCTGCCGCGTACCCCGCCCTTCGCGAGCAACCGGTGCGCCTCGGCGGCCTGTTCCCCAGGGAATGTGCGGGCAACCCGCAGCATGATGCGGCCCTCCTGGACCTGCTGCCGCAGCCGGTCCAGCTTGGCGCGCTCCTGGGCGTACCGGAACACGACGATCGGCTCGAAGGCGACGTTCCGCTCGCCGGGGCCGTCGTAGCCGCGCAGTGTCACCACCCGGCCGCCGTCGCGGACGGCCCGCGCGGTCAGGGCGCCGAGCAGCGCGCCGTCGAGCAGTCCGTCCACACCCTCGGGGATCGCCGCGCGCACCCGGCCGGGGTACTCGGCACCGCGACGGAGTACTACGTCCGCACCCAGCTCCTTGACCAGCTCCTCGTCCTGTTCCGAGGCATCGGCCACCACGCGCAGCCCGTCCGCCTTGGCCAGCTGGACGGCGTAACCACCGACGGCGCCCGCGGCGCCGGTGATCGCGACGGTCTGTCCAGGCCGCAGACCGAGCGTGTCCAGCGCCAGGCGTGCGGTCAGGCCGTTCATCGGCAGGGACGCCGCCTGGGCGTCGGAGGCGCCCTGGGGGGCGCGGACCACCGACTCCGTCGGCACCACGACCTGCTCGGCGTAGGCGCCGTGCGCGCCGCTGGGCACCACGATGGCCATCACCCGGTCACCGATGCGGAGATCCGTGTCCGTATCCGGGCCTATCCCGTCCACGACGCCTGCGGCGTCCATGCCGGGAACGAACGGCGGCTCAGCGTCCCGCGAACCGGGCCCGCCGCGCTGGAGGGCGTCGACCGCGTTGACGGCCGCCGCGCGCACCCGGATGCGCACCTCGCCCGGACCGGGCTGGGCTGTGGGCAGCTCCAGGACCCGGAGCACTTCAGGCCCGCCGAATTCCGTGAAACCTACAGCCTTCATGCGAATTACCTCATTGCTCGGCATGCGGTCATTGAGGAAACCGACGATTCCGCCTCCCCTGCGTACGGAAACGGGGAGATTTCCTGGCTGGGATGCCTCGATGGGAGGGAGGGAGACATCCCCCCATGAAGGCTGCCGACTGTGTCCCCGGTGCGGTCATCGCGAGCGTCGCGGGACGACGAGCGGGCCCCGGCGCCCGAGCGCCCACACGACGAGGCCGAAGCCGCTGAGGACCATGCCCGCGACCGTCACGGCCGTCCAGCCGCCCGTCGACCACAGCACCGAGGCGGCGGCCGAGCCGATCGCGCCGCCGAGGAAGTTGCTGGTGACGAACGCGGTGTTGAGCCTGCTGCGCGCTTCGTCGGACACGGCGAACATCCGCGACTGGTTCAGCAGGTTGACGCCCTGGACGGCCACGTCCAGCACGACGATGACGACCACGACCAGCAGTACGGAGTGCCCGGCGAACGCCGCCAGGACGAACGCCGCGAGCACCAGCGCCCACGCGATCCCGGACGCGGGCAGGGACAGCCCGCGGTCGTGCAGCCGGCCGGCCCGCCGGGCCGCGAGGGCACCGGCCACACCGGCTAGGCCGAAGAGGCCGATCTCCGTCACGGAGTAGCCGAACGGCGGGGCGCTGAGCAGGAACGTCAGTGCCGTCCAGAACATGGTGAAGGCGGCGAAGGCCGTGGCCCCGAGGACCAGCGTCCAGCGCACGGTGCGTTCCCGTCGTACGACCCTGCCGACGGAGGCGATGAGTGCCGGGTACGGCATCTGCGTCTTGGGCTCGAGGGAGGGGATCGCCCGGTGCAGCAGGGCGGCGAACCCGGCGGCGGCGACCGCCGCGACGACGTAGAGGGTGCGCCAGCCGGCCGCACCGGCGATGAGCCCGCTGATGGTCCGGGACACCAGGATGCCGGTGAGGATGCCCGACACCACGGTCCCCACCACGCTGCCGCGATTGTCGTCCTCGGCCAGGTCACCGGCGAGCGGGGCGAGCAACTGGCCGGAGACGGTTGTCACGCCCAGCAGGGTGATGGCCACCAGCAGGATCCCGAACGAGGGCGCCAGCGCGCAACCGAGCAGCGCCACGGCTGAGCAGAGCAGCATGACGGGTATCAGCTTTCGCCGGTCGTATGCGTCACCGAGCGGTACGACGAGCAGGATGCCCGCGGCGTAACCGAGTTGGGTGGCGGTGACGAGCCACCCCGCCGCGGCGGTGGAGGCGTGCAGGTCCCGGGCGATGAAGTCCAGCAGTGGCTGCGCCCAGTACAGGTTCCCGACGGCCGCGCCGCCGGCCACCGCGAACAGGAAGGTCAGTCCGCGGGTCATCAGCGTCCGGCGTGCGGCGGGCGGAGCCGGGTGATCGGACGTGTGGGCGGCCGGCGAGGACGCCGGAGTGTCCGGTGCGGGCATGGGTCTCTCCTCCTGGCGCGTTCGACGCGCGCGGCATCGCGAAGTCTTACCGCTCAGCGATGCTTCCTTGCTATTGCGGGCCTGTGGAGGGGAGGAATGCCGGCTGGGGCCGCCCCGACCAGGGGAAGGAACGCTCCCCCTCAAGAGCCGGGACGCCGCCGATCAGGCGTTGGTGTCGAAGGCCGTCCGCTTGCGGTCGGCATCCCAGGAGGCCAGGAGACGCAGTGCGTCGTGGGAAGGGGAACCGGGGGCGGCGGTCCAGATGATGATGCTCTGCTCGGGGTCCGTGGCGCAGGTGAGGGTGTCCCAGTCGAGGGTCAGCTCGCCGACGACCGGGTGCCGGAGCTTCTTGGTTCCCTTGCCGCGCAGGGCGACGTCGTGCTCGTCCCACCACTGCCGGAACTGCTCGTCACGTGCGGACAGTTCGTCAACGAGGGCGGTCAGGCGCGGGTCACCGGGGTAGCGGGCGCTCTCCATGCGCAGCTGGGCGATGGCCAGGCGGGTGACCTCCTCCCAGTCCGCGTACAGCTCGCGCATCCAGGGCTCGGTGAACAGCAGCCGTACGAACACGCGCTCCTGTTCCGGGTAGCGACCGAAGTCGGTCCACAGGGCGGCGGCGAGCCGGTTCCAGGCCAGGATGTCGGTGCGCCGGCCGATGACGAAGGCCGGGGTGGCGGTGAGGTCGTCCAGCATGCGCCGCAGCTGGGTGTCCACCCGCTGGCGGTCGGCGGGCGTGGCCGGCCGTACGTTCTCCTTCGCCGCGAGCTCGAAGAGGTAAGTGCGCTGGTCGTCGTTGAGCCGGAGCACCTGCGCGATCTCGTTCAGGAGGGGAGCCGACGCCTGCAGGCGGCCC
Organism: Streptomyces capoamus; assembly: GCF_014654935.1. Classification (GTDB taxonomy): domain Bacteria; phylum Actinomycetota; class Actinomycetes; order Streptomycetales; family Streptomycetaceae; genus Streptomyces; species Streptomyces capoamus. The sequence continues at coordinate 225,410 of NZ_BNBF01000005.1, read as the reverse complement.
TGTTCGATGCGGGCGTAGTACTCGGTGCTGATCGCGGCGAGAAGGGCGACTTCCTCGCGGCGAAGTCCGCTGACCCGTCGGCGCTGTCCGCCGCGCAGGCCCACGTCGGAAGGGGTGAGCTCGGCACGGCGGGCCTTGAGGAACTCGCCCAGCTCGTTCAGATGCGGGTTGCGGTTCATGATCTCCAGCCTCGCACGGAAACCCGGCGTTGTGAGGGGGAGAGATTCGTCCTACGTTGGGCCCGATCAGGAAGGGGGTGGCCTCGTCCATCAGCATATGGCCGCAGGTCCAGACGACGCTCGGCGGCCCAGGGGGCTCTGCTCCTGGGCCGCCGAGAGGGCGCGCAGCTGGCGGATCAGCTCAGCGCCTTGAGCACCTCCTGGGCCAGCGGAACCGCCGAGCCCGGGTTCTGGCCGGTGAACAGGGTGCGGTCGATCTCCACGTGCGGGGTGAACGGTTCGGTCTCGCGGTAGTCGGCCTTGAGGTCGCCCACGAGGCGGTCCTGGAGCAGCCACTTCGCGCGGTCGGCGAGACCGTTCTGCTTCTCCTCGGCGTTGGACAGGCCGGTCAGTCGGTAGCCGGCGAACGGGGAGGTCCCGTCTGGGCCGATGGTGGCGAGCAGCGCCGCGGGGCCGTGACACACCAGGGACACCGGCTTGCCCGAAGCGAGCCAGTCGGTGAGCAGCCTGCCAGAGGCGGCGTCGTCGGGCAGGTCCTCCATCGGGCCCCAGCCGCCCGGGTAGAAGACGGCCGCGT
>NZ_BNBF01000005.1:216749-224621 GCF_014654935.1 Streptomyces capoamus | reverse complement strand
AGTCGTCGACGTCCACGTCCTCGATGCGCAGCGGCTGCGCCAGCTCGGTCGCCTCACGCAGCGCGGTCCGCATGCGCTCCGCGCCTTCCTCACCGCCGTTGAACTCCGCGGTGAGGCTGAGGGCGTCCGCCGTGGGCGGCACCCCGCCGGGGGTCGCCGTCGCGATCTCGTACCCGGCCTCCTTGAAGACGGCGTACGGCCCGAGGGCTTCCTCGGCCCAGAACCCGGCCGGCTGGCGGGTTCCGTCGGCCAGCGTCCAGTGGTCGGACGCCGTGATCACGAAGAGGATTTTCGCCATGGTCGTTGGTCTCCCGGTGAGGTTTCAGCCCTTGAGGGCTTCCTGGAGGATGTGGCTGTCGGCCGCCTGCCGCATGCTGACGGCCTTGCCATCGCGGACGGTCCACAGGTGGATGAAGCGGACGTCGGCGGTGTGCCCGGTCTTCGTCTCGGCGTGGTAGTGCCCGTACACGAAGACGTGGCCGGCGTCGTCCGCGTAGAACTCCTCGGGCACAGCACCGAAGGACTCGTAGTTCTGCACCGTCTTGCCGAAGAAGTTCTTCGCCACGTCGTCCCAGCCGTGGTAGACGCCGGCGTTCGGGAAGCCGGGGGTGATGTCCCAGACGAGGTCCGGGGCCATGACCTCACTGGTGACGTCCGGGGCCATCCGGGATTCGTACACCCGGCGGATGAGGGCGAGGTGCGCAGAGTCGGACATGGTTCGCTCCTTGCGGGGTGGAGTCGGTCAAGGGGAAAGGGTTTGTGCTCAGGCGACGAGGGCGCTCTGCCCGGCGCGGAAGATCGCGGCCTGCCGTGCGACACGCGCACCCAGGTGCTCCGCGGTGGCCAGGTCCGATGTGTGGACCGCTTCCGGACCGGCATCGGTCGGGCTCTGGGCGCCGGCGCCCAGGAAGAAGCCCAGCCGGTTGATGTCGTCCTCGCTGCCCGTGGTGGAATCCCAGCCCGGCCGCAGGCCGAGGCTGATCCAGTGCATGCCGTGCTGGGCGGCCAGGGTGGCGAAATAGCCCAGAGTGGACTGCTTGTCGCCGCTCTTGGCACCGGAGTTGGTGAAGCCTGCGGCGAGCTTGTCCATCCACACATGGGCAAACCAGCGCTTGCTGCTGGCCTGCGCGAACGCGTGGAAGGCCGCCGAGGCGGTGCCCATGTACGTGGCGGCACCGAAGATGATCGCGTCAGCGGCGTCCAGCTGTGCCCACTGCTCGTCGGTGATGGTGTCGACGGAGATCGAGACGACCTCGGCGCCTGCTCCCGCCGCCCCATGCGCCACGGCTTCGGCGATGACGGCCGTGTGGCCGTAGCCCGAATGAAAGGCGATGGCGACGACGGGGCGGCCGGGATGGGACATGATGATCGTGCTCCTCGAAGGGCTTTGTTCGGCGTGACCAAGCTTTGCATCGGAAGAGAGCCGTGTGAGGGGGAAGAATGTTTCCCCTCCCTGGTGTTGGCCGGGTCTGCGTCCCTCCCCCTTATCCGCTGCTAGAGGACGGCGAAGAAGTCCACCATCTTGGTGATCGCCTGGTTCACGTATTCGGGTACGTCGTACATGGCGATGTGCGTCGCGCCGTCGACGACGAACAATTCCTTCGGCCCGTTGGAAAGCTCGTACGCCTGGTCGCTGAAGACTTTGGTGTCCGCCTCGCTTCCCGCGATGAGGAGCAGCGGCTGGGTCAGCAGTTCCGGAATCTGGTCGAAGGCCGAGAAGGCGTACATCTTGTCCATGCTGGTCAGCAGGAAACGGCCCTTTGAATTGGGATGCTGACCGCGGGCGGTCCGGTAGTAGTCGTATCCCTCCCGCAGGAGGTCCGGTGTGTTGTCGTCGATCTCTTCCAGCGTCTCCGGGACGAAGGGGGCGTAGGCCGGTGCCGCCCCCCGCGCCTCCGCCGTGCGCTGCTGGGCGACCAGTTCCAGGGTCTTGATCTGCTCGGACAGCGGGGACGGGTGCCCCAGGAAGGCCCGGGAGCCTTCTCCCATCGGGGCCGCGCTGACGGTGGCCACCGCCTTGAAACGGCGTTCCGTCTGGGCCGCGCTGATCGCGTAACCGCCGCCGGCGCAGATACCGAAGACGCCCATCCGCTCGGTGTCCACGTACGGGAGGGTGGTGAGAAAGTCCGCCGCACAGCGGGCGTCTTCCACCCTGATCGTCGGGTCTTCCAAGAGTCGGGGCTCACCGCCACTCTCTCCCTGATAGGAGGAGTCGTAGACCACGGTGACGAATCCGTGGGTGGCCAGCCGCTTCGCGTACTGACCGATGGTCTGCTCCTTCACTCCACCGGCCGGGTGAATTCCGACCAGGGCCGGGTACTTTTCGTTCTCATCGAAGTCGCCCGGCAGATGAAGATGTCCCGCGATCTCCACCGCCTTGTTCCTGAATGAAACCTTCTCGACCATGGCGCCTGCCCCTCTTGCGTCTTCTGCCCGCCAACGGGCGGCCTTCTGACGCCATGGTTCGCCGAAGTCGAGATGATGTCTACGTGCGGTGAGGGGGAAGAAACTTGCCCCCGAATGCGACTATCCAGGTAGAGGAATTCCTCGTAGCGGGCTGTGCCGCTCCGCGGCGGCCACCGACGCGTTCCTGCGGCTTTCGCCACCACAGCCCGAGACCGGCGCCGAGGCACCGAGTCCGGCGGCTGACGGCGGCCCACCACGATGACGCCCTCGTGACGCCCCTCGTCACTCCGCGCCGGCGTACTCGTCGGCTCCGGGCGCGGAAGGGGCGCAGGCCCTGCCCAGGGCCGCTGGTCTGGGCCCTGCGGCCGAGCCCCGACGGATCACAGGGGCGTTCACTGCCAGGATCAGTGTGAGCGTGGCCATGACCGGGCCGCTGTCATGCTTGCTCGCCGGCCACCGCCTCTTGCCGGCCGGTCGTGTACCGGCCGCTGCCTGCGGTCAGCTGTCCGGCGCATTCCACAGGTCCCGGAGCTCCTCCCATTGCGGTGCCGGGCCGTGCAGGTCCGTGGGCCGGCAGGGGCCCGTGGTGCGGAGCCCGACGAGGGCCAGGTCGAGGTAGCGCAGGTGCAGTGAGGCGGCGCGCTCGCCGGTGACGGGGATGCGAGGGGCGAGGTGTTCCAGTAGCAACGGGATGTCGGCGGACGTGAAGTCCGCGCGCAGCACCCCCGCCCGGTGGGCGCCGTCCACCAGGTCGTCCAGGGCGGCGCGCAGCCGCTCCGCGGCGGCCTGCACCTCGTCGGTGGCCGGCAGCCGACCGCCGACCAGAGGAAGGAGCGGACCGCCTGTCCCCTGGTCGGTCAACGCGTCGCGGAAGAAGCGGACGAGGGCCGCCCAGGGATCGGGCTCCTCCGCGAGCGCCGTGCGCGCCTGCGCGACGAGTTGCTCCATCCCCGCGATCCGCATGCGCTGGGCCAGCAGCTCCTTGCTGGGGTAGCGGCGGTAGAGACTGCCCATGCCGATGCCGGCGCGGCGGGCGATCTCGGAGACGGGGGCGTCCCAGCCGCGCTCGGCGAAGACCTCGCGCGCCGCCTGGAAGAGGCGGACGTCGTTGCGGTCCGCCTCCCGCTGTCGGCCTCGGGGTCTGCCTGTGTACGTGTCACCCATGGCGCGGCATTCTTCCTCAGCGGCGTCCCACGCCGTGACCGCCGTCGACGGTGACGACAGCCCCGGTGACGAACCCGGCGTCCTCTCCGGCGAGCATGGCGATAGCCCGGGCCACGTCCTCCGGTTCCGCGACCCGCCCGAGCGGTGTGTGTTCGGCCAGACGTTGCTTGAGCTCCGTCGGTTGCCTGGCGCTGGCCTCGGTGCGCACGAAGCCGGGCGCCACGACGTTGACGTTGATGCCGAGCGGTCCGGCCTCGTAGGCGACGAACCGCGCGAAGGTGTTCAGCGCGGCCTTGGCCGTGCCGTGTGCGGCCATGCCCACGGTGGGCGGGCCGTCGGCCACGGAGCTGGAGACGTACACGATCCGGCCCCCGCCCTGGGCCCCCATCACCTCCAGCGCCTGCAGGGTGAGGGTGTAGACGGACGCGAGCTCGTTCGTCACCTTCTCCTGGAAGTCCTCCCAGGACAGGCCGGGAAGAGGGGTGGGAGTGAAGCGGGCGCCGGCGTTGCAGACGAGGACGTCCAGGCGACCGTCGACCGTGGAGCGCTCCAGCAGTTCGGCCGCCTGACGGGGGTCGTGCACATCGGCCTGCACGGGGAAGGCTTCGCCGCCGTCGGCCTCGATCTGCTTGACCACCTGGTCGGCGGCCTCCCGGTTGGAGAAGTAGTTGACGGCCACGCGGTACCCGCGGGCCGCCAGCTCACGGGAGGTGGCCGCGCCGATCCCGCGGCTGCCCCCGGTGACGAGGGCGGTCGGCTTGCTCGTCGTCTTCATGTGTCCTCCGCATCGGCAGAACGATGTGTGTTGGATCCAAGTTATCGGAGCGGAGCGCTCCGCTCAAAATGAGGAGTTGCGACCGTCGTGTAGGACCTGCCGTGTCCGAAGGGGTAGGCGGGGGTGGGGTCGAGGTTGCTCACGCCCTGGGTGTTGCCGCCGAGCGGGGCGTGCAGGTGCCGGGCTGGCCGCCCGCCGTGCGTGGGATCTGTACCGGCAGCTTGCCCGAGGGGTTGGTCCGCCCGGTGAGTACGGCGAGGGCGGGGCCGCCCTCTTCGCCGGGGAAGAGCGCCTGGACGACGGCGGCGGCGCGGTCGGCGTACGCGCCGAGCGCGTACGGGCGCCCGGAGACGACGAGTAGGACGACCGGTGTGCCGGTGGCCAGCAGGGCCTCGATGAGTTCGTCCTGGACGCCGGGCAGGGAGAGGTCCTCCGCGTCGCAGCCCTCGCCGGAGGTGCCGAGGCCGAAGAGGGCGGCGCGGTCGCCGACACGGCGACGCAGATGTCGGCCTGTTGGGCGGCCCGCACCGCCGCGTCGAATCCGCTGCGGTCGATGTCCTTGACGGGGCAGCCGCGTTCGTAGGGGATGCGGGTGCGGGGCAGCTCCGCCGTCAGTGCTTTCCACTGATCCTCACCCAGAGCCCCGACAAACGGGTGCTGCCGCTGTTCGTCTGGAGCTTCCAGGGTGAGTTCACGATCAACATTCCCGCGATCCGGGCCGCGGTGGTGCTGTCCACGCTGCCGATTTCCGTCCTGTACGTGCTCGGCCGCCGCCAGCTCGTCGGCGGACTCACCGCGGGCTTCGGCAAATGAGACGGTGCTGATCCACGGACAAACGAGGGGTACGGCGGCGTCGCTGCGAAGAGGGGTACTGACAGGGACCTCCACCGATCGCCTCGCCTTCCTACGCTGGGACTCATGGACAACCGGGCCGAAGTCAGCGCGTTCCTCAAGTCCCGTCGTGGCAGGATCACGCCGGAGCAGGCGGGGCTGCCGGTGTACGGGCACCGCCGGGTGCCCGGGTTGCGCCGGGGCGAGGTCGCGATGCTCGCCGGGGTGAGCGTGGAGTACTACACGCGTATGGAGCGCGGTGATCTGAGCGGGGTCTCCGACAGGGTCCTGGACGCCGTCGCCCAGGCCCTGCGGCTGGACGACACCGAGCGGGACCACCTCCACGCCCTGGCCCGGGCGGCGAGCGCGACCCCGGCCCGGGTCCAGCGACGCCCGAAGAAGGCCACCGTGCGGCCCAGCGTGCTGCGCATCATCGAGGGCCTGCACGACCAGCCGGCCTACGTGCGCAACAACCGCATGGACATCCTGGCCGCCAACCCGCTCGCCCGCGCCCTGCACTACGAGGTGTTCGAGCAGAAGCCGGTCAACACCTGCCGGTTCGTCTTCCTCGACCCGCGTGCCACCCGGCTCTACCCCGACTGGGAACGGGTGGCCCGCAACGGAGTCGGGGCACTGCGGGTCGAGGTCGCCAGGAACCCCTACGACCGTGAGCTGTCGAACATGATCGGTGAGCTGTCCACCCGCAGCGACGCCTTCCGGACCCTATGGGGCGCGCACGACGTGCACGTCTTCACCGAGGGCACCAAGAGGTTCCATCACCCGGCGGTGGGCGAGATGGAACTGGTCCACGAAAGCCTGGACCTGTCCGGCGATCCGGGGCTGTCCATCACCGTCTACAGCGCCGCTCCCGGCACCCCGGCCGCCGACGCCCTGAAACTCCTCGCCAGCTGGGCAGCGACCCAGGACCGGGACGCGGCCGCCTCGCAGGCCGACACCGAGCGCTGACCCCAGCCAGCCCCTCATTTCCTGTGCCGCGGCGTTTACCCCGATCTGCCGTATGCAGTCTCACGCTTCCGGCATGAGGGGGTCCCTGCTGTTACCCCTCACAAGCGTGACTGCCCGCCGGGCTCGACTCCTGCTTTCGTGGTTTGCGGCGGGCCTCGAGGACTCCGCCCGCACAACCCCCGGCGCGCAGGCGGCTCGGAACGCTTTCGGATGACCTGGGCCCGCGCCGACTCTCTTGAAAGGACCGTCAGTGAGCTCCCCCTCGTCCACGAAGCCGGACACCTCGGCCGCCGCACCGCTCGCAGGTGACGGACCCGCCGGGAAGGTCAAGCTGCCACCGGTGGTGTGGCTGCTGGGTGCCGTCGCCTTCATCATGGGCACCAGCGAGTTCATCGTCTCCGGCCTGCTGCCGCAGATCTCCGGCGCCCTCGGTGTCAGCGTCTCCAGCGCCGGGGCGCTGATCACCGCCTTCGCCGTCGGCATGATGATCGGCGCGCCGGTGATGTCCATGGCTACCCAGCGCCTGCCGCGCCGCTCGGCCCTGGTCGCCGCGCTGCTGGTCTTCGCCGCGGGGCACGTCGTCGGCGCGCTCAGCCCGAACCTGACCCTCGCGCTCGTGGGCCGGTTCGCCGCCGCGCTGGGCAACGGCACCTTCTGGGCCGTGGGTGCGGTGGTGGCGACCGCCGCCGCGGGACCGGCCGCCAGTACCCGGGCCATGGGTGTGATGGTCGGCGGCATCACCCTCGCCAACATCGTCGGCGTCCCGCTCGGTACGGCAGCTGGCCAACTGGGCGGCTGGCAGGCCCCCTTCTGGGTGCTCGCCGCTCTGGCCGCGGCCGCCGCCGCCGTGATCGCCCGCCGCATCCCGGCCGACACCACACGCGCCGACACCTCCCTGCGCGCCGAAACGGCCGCGCTCAGGTACCCGCGCCTGTGGCTGGTCTACCTGGCCATCGCCCTCATCCAGGCCGGCATCATGTCCGCCTACAGCTACGTCGCCCCGCTGCTGACCGACCGCGCCCACCTCGCGACCGCCCTGGTGCCGCTGGCACTGCTCGGCTACGGCGTCGGCGCACTGGCCGGCACCACGACCGGTGGACGCCTCGGCGACCGACGCCCCTACGGCACACTCATCCCGGCCACCGCCCTCACGTCCGCGCTTCTGGGCGCCATCACCCTGTGGGCGACCGACAGCGTCGTGGCCGTGGCCCTGGTCGTGCTGCTCGGCGCTGCCGGTTTCACCAACAACCCCATCGTGGTCGGCGAGGTCGTCCGCATCGCCGGAGCCGGCCGGTCCCTGCCCATGGCGCTGGCCACGTCCGCGTTCCAGGTCGGCATCGCCACGGGCTCCTGGCTCGGCGGCGTCGCCCTGACCTCCGGCCTGGGGCTGAAGGGCCCGTCGCTCACCGGCTTCGTCTTCGCCCTGATGGCCCTGCTGCCCCTCGGCCTGCTGGCGGCCTCCCACCGCGAGTCGGCATCAGCGCAGAGCTGACACCGCCTTCGACAACTCGGCGCTGCACAGCGGTGGCGCACACACCCGCAGTCCCCTTGCTCACAGGAAGCACCGTCATGCTCATCCGCTTCACCCGCGTCGCAGCGATCCCCGCTTTGGCGGCGGTTCTCGTCTCGGCCCCGTCCGCGTCCGCCGCCACCGCAGGAGACCGTACGCAGCCCGTCATCACCCACGTGAAGACCGCGGCCGCGTTCGACTTCGCCTCCGGCGACGCTCC
>NZ_BNBF01000005.1:201835-216709 GCF_014654935.1 Streptomyces capoamus | reverse complement strand
CGAGAACATCACGGTCAACCCGGACGGCTCCCTGACCGTGTCCATGCTGGGCGCGCCCGCGCACAAGCCGCCGAAGCTGATACGGATCACCTCGTCCGGGCACCGCACCACCCTTGCCGGTGGACACCAGGACGACCAGATCACCGGCAACACCCGCGGCAGCGACGGCACCGTCTACTACAACATGGTGTCCGACGACGCCTCCCGGAACGGGACGTGGAAACTGCCCCCGTACGGCCGCCCGCAGCGTATGGCTGCCCTGCCCGCAGGCAGTCTGCCCAACGGTCTGGCCATCGACCCGACCGACCACACCCTCTACGCAGCCGACAGCCTGAACGGCGCGGTGTGGGCCATACCCGTCTCCGGTGGGCCGGCGAGGGTCTGGCTGACCGGCCCGGCACTCGCCCCCGACCCCGAGGCATCCCTGAAGCTGGGCGTGAACGGCCTCCGCTTCCACAAGGGCGCCGTATGGGCGAGCAACTTCAACCGGGGCACGCTGCTGAGGATCCCGGTCACCGCCCACGGAACGCCCGGCCCCATCCACACCGTCACCGACAACCTGCCCGACGCCGACGACTTCTCCTTCCCCGGCAACCGCTCCGACACCGTCCTCGCCGCGCAGAACGACCCGGCCGACAGGGTCAGCGTCGTGCACCCGAACGGCACCACCCAGACCGCCCTGACCGCAGGCGACGGCCTCGCCTCACCCACCACCACCGCCGTACGCGGCAACCGCCTGTACATCGCCGACGCCGGGTTCGCCACACCCCACGACGCGAAACTGCAGCGCGCGACCATCAATGCCGACGCACTCGACGCGCACCCTCGGCACCACTGAGGGGCCCGCAAAGCCCTACGCTCCACGAGCCTGTCGCGAAGGGCCCCGGAGTCGCGGTTTCGTGCATGCGGGACCCTCGCCTCGTCCGCAGCGACCGGGGCCCTGGCGCTGCTCGTCCTCCACCACCGCCCTTCCCGCTCCCCGTGGTCCCGCAGGACGAGAGCCAACGCAGAGCGATCACGGTGAAAATGGACATCTCCGAGTCCAGGCGCCGCTGATGACGGCGGCTGTCGCGCTGCCCCGTATTCCGGGGGCGGACGTCTTTGTAAGCAGGCGTTCAGTAGGTGGGGCCGTAGGGGCTCCAGTGCCCGAGGAAGGGTTTCAGGTCGTCGGCCCGTGGGTTGGGAATGTCGGGCAGCCGGGGCGGTGTGTTCAGTGGGTCGAGGCGCTCCACGGTGGCTGCTGCCCAGCTGATCCATGCTTCGGCTTCGGTTCGGGTCTGCCCCGGTGGCATGGCCTCGACTCGCGTGCGTACCGCGCTCACGTACTCGGTCAGCCGCGTGGCGTGGCGCCATGCCGCTTCCTGGGCTTCGAGGTGCCTGACGCGGTACGCCTCCGCGTACCGGATGCGGGCTTGTTCCATGGCGGCTTCCCAGCGGATGCGCTTCTGGCGTGCCGCTTCGGCCTCGTCCTGGCGTCTGCGTTCGGCGGCTTCACCGCGGAGGGTGAGCTCCTGTGCGATCTCGGCGAGCTGCTCTTCGAGGGGGTGGCCGGGAGCGTCGGCCCATTCGCTCGCCCGGTGTGGCTGGCCGCCGCTGATGATGAAGCGGAGGCGTTCGGACGGGGTGTAGTCGAAGCGGGGGATCCTGACCCAGGAGTTCTTCTTGGCGTCGGCGAGTTCCTTCTCGGTTGCGATGTGCTCGGCTCGGTCCTGTTCCTGGAGGACGAGAAACCCCACGGGCTGGCCCTGTGCGGTGATGGTGAAGTGGGGATGTGCCCTGCGGCGGCGATGCGGTGGGGGTGCGAAGCCGGTTTGCCCGGCTGAGCAGGTGTGTCCTTCGGCCTCGGCGGCGGTGATCAGTGCCTGGATGAGGCGGAGAGCGCGTCCTTGGACGGGCTTGGTCAGGCCGAGCGGCTGGCGCTCGTTCTGCATGGCCCGGATAACGGTGTGCGGCCGGGTGAGCCGCGAGGGCACGGGGACGGGGTCGAGGACGGCAAGGCGCCAGGCCGGGATGTCGATGAGTTTGATCTCGTACCCGTCGCGGCACCAGTTTCCGTACAGCTCCTTCGTCTCCGGAATTCTTCCGGATCTGCGTGCGGCGGCGACGCGGGACGGCCACTTCTCCAAGTCGGGACCGCTACCGCTCTTGACGATTCGGCCGCCGGCCTTCGCGAGCTCCTGTAACAGCTGCTCCGTGAGCGTCACACGAGGCTGTGAGGGAGGGCTTGGCTTCCGCAGGGCGGCCTGAGTTGCCTGCGCTCGGGTGGACTGGGGTCGTGGAGCGGCGGCCTGGGGCTTCCGCGGGCGTGATCCGCGGGGAGGGTATGTGCCGTGTGCCAGGTAGTGCTGGCCGGCGCTCGTCAGGGCGACGCTCCATTGCCCGGCCTTCCGGGAGACCGTTACCAGGCCCCGGTTGTGCAGTGCCTGACAGGTGGTCTTGTAGGAGTTGGTCTCCCATACGCCGACAGGGCACCCGGCTTCCACCCACTGCAACACCGAGAGCTGCCGCTCATTGACCCGCCGTTCCAATGGTCCGCCTTCGACTCGCAGTGACGTACGACGGCGGCATGGTGCCAGTTCCGTTGGCAGGCGACAGGCGCTTCGACTCGATTCGTCCGAACGAGCGAGCTGACGTGGCTGCAAGCCGGATAGACGCAGAACGGTAGGTGGGTGCTGTCCTGCGGCGGGCTGTGACTCCTGAGATTTCCGCTGGTCCCCGACACCGGACTACCAGCTCCTGCAGACCACCGCCGGCGGTGCCTCCAACCGACTCTGCCAGGCCAAAGGACTGACCGACCTCGGCTTCGTCTGTACTGCGACGGTATGACCCCGTGGTCCCTCGCGGCGCTGGCCTCGCCGGCGGTGCTCGCCCGACAGGCCCCTCGCCCATCACGCTTAGTTACAGCAACTACTCAACGCTACTGTTCCTTTGCCGTAGCTACCCGACCGCAGGGCCGGTCAGCCGGCCCAAGGACTCTCCGTCAATGCCGGTCACGGGTGGCCGAGAACCCGACTCGCTGTCAGCCCGTCCAAGCCAGGTTGAGTGCCAGCTCCGACAAAGTCGTCCGGCGGCGATCGAGTCATGCCGTTGTACCGACATCAGTGGGACGGTGGACACTGCCGTCCCGGGCGGGGGTCTGACTCATGAGATCTATGACCGAAGTGTCCAGTCACGGGCATGTCGACCGTCGTTGCGGGATGGCGCCTGCTGGTACCGAGCCACAGGGCGTGTCCCAATAGGGGCCTTGCCGCGTTCCAGGCGCCATCACGGTTCAGACCGCCCATGCGGGCCGGTGCCATCCACCCAGCACGTCACCACGCGGGAGGCGAACCATCATGACGAGCCGACAGCGCAGCACCTCCTCGAGCACGGATCCTCCCGTTCGGCGCGAGGTCGTCCTGGGTGTGGACACGCACGGCGAGGTGCATGTCGCCGCCGTGGTCTCCCCGCTCGGGAAGATCTTGGGGACCGAGTCCTTTCCGGCGACGGCGGCCGGCTACCGGCAGCTGCTTGTGTGGGCACGCAAGCGGGGAACGGTGCGCCGGGCCGGGGTGGAGGGCGCCGGTACCTTCGGCGCGGGCCTGTCCCGCTACCTTTTGGCGCAGCAGATCCAGGTGTACGAGGTGAACCGGCCCGACCGGTCGGCCCGCCGGCTGCTCGGGAAGTCGGACCCGCTCGACGCTCAGGCCGCCGCGCGGGCCGTGCTCAGCGGTCGCGCCCGGGCCCGGGCCAAGTCCGGCGACGGTCCGGTGCACAGCGCCCGGATGTTGAAACTCGCCAAGGACTCCGCGGTCAAGGCCCGTACCCAGGCGATCAACCAGCTCAAAGCCGTCCTGGTCATCGCCGACCCCGCCCTGCGGGACCAGCTGTCCAGCCTGGGCAATGCCGAGCTGTTCCGCACCTGCGCACGCCTCGGCCTATCCGGTGGTGGGGGAGACGAGGAAGCGGTGGCCCAGGCCACCCACCTGACATTGCGCATGCTCGCCGAGCGCATCGAGCAACTCACTACTCAGATCGACGAGCTGAACCAACGCTTGACCCGGCTCGTGGAACGCCACGCCCCACAGCTGCTCGAACCGGTGGGCATCGGCCCAGACAGCGCCGTCACCTTGCTGATCACTATGGGCGACAACCCCGAGCGGCTGAACTCCGAGGCATCGTTTGCTGCCCTTTGCGGAGTCAGCCCCATCGAGTACTCCTCGGGCCGGCGGAGCACACGCCGGCTCAACCACGGCGGCGACCGGCAAGCGAACGCGGCCCTGCACCGCATCGTCTTCACCCGCCTGCGCCATGACCCGCGCACCCAGGCGTACTACGAACGCCGCACCCAGGAAGGCAAGACCCGACGCGAGATCATCCGATGCCTGAAGCGATATGCGGCCCGCGAGGTGTTCAACCTGGTCAGACCGGTTGTCCGCACACCCGCGTCATAGGGGCGTCCGTGAGACGTGAGAGGGTCTGGGGCGTGAGTGAGACACCCCCGAACACCCTGCAATACCGCTTTGACGGGCCAGAAGACGCTCCGGTCCTGATCTTGGGTCCCTCACTGGGTACCACATGGCACATGTGGGACCGTCAGGTGCCGGAGCTGGCCCAGCAGTGGCGGGTCTTCCGTTTCGACCTGCCGGGTCACGGCGGCGCGCCGGCCCGTCCGGCCGGGTCGGTCGCCGAGCTGGCCGCCCGGCTGCTGGCCACCCTGGACGCGCTCGGCGTGCAGCGGTTCGGTTACGCGGGCTGTGCGCTGGGCGGTGCGATCGGCATCGAGCTGGCCCTGCGCCACCCCGCCCGGATGGCCTCGCTCGCCCTGGTCGCGGCCTCGCCCCGGTTCGGCACCGCGGACGAGTTCCGCCAGCGCGGGGTGGTCGTCCGCACCAACGGGCTCGACCCGATCGCCCGGAGCGCGCCCGACCGCTGGTTCACCGGCGGGTTCGCCGCCGCCCAGCCCGCGATCACCGAGTGGGCCGTGCAGATGGTCCGCACCACCGACCCGGGCTGCTACATCGCCGCCTGCGAGGCCCTCGCCGCCTTCGACGTACGGCCCGAGCTGGGCCGGGTCGGGGTGCCGACCCTGGTGCTGGTCGGCTCCGACGACCAGGTCACCGGCCCTGCCGAGGCGCGCACCCTGGTCGCCGGCATTCACGATGCCCGGCTCGCGGTCGTGCCCGGCGCCTCCCACCTGGTGCCGGTGGAGCAGCCCGCCGCCGTCACCGACCTGCTCGTGCACCACTTCTCCACCGCCTGGCAGCAGCCCTTCGACACCGGGCAGACCGTGCTGCCGGCCGCCGCCCCCGCCGCCGTGGTCCCCGCCGCGCAGCCGCAGGCCGCGCCGGTCGCCGAGATCGCCCCGGCGGCCGTACCGGCCCGGCCCGAGGGGGCGCCGGACCGGTACCGGACCGGGCTGAAGATCCGCCGCGAGGTGCTGGGCGACGCGCACGTGGACCGGACGCTGGCGCAGACCGACGCGTTCTCGGGGGACTTCCAGCAGTTCGTCACCCGCTACTCCTGGGGGGAGGTCTGGGACCGGCCGGGCCTGGACCGCCGTACCCGCAGCTGCATCACGCTCACCGCGCTGGTCGCCGGCGGTCACCTGGAGGAGCTGGCCTCCCACACCCGGGCGGCGCTGCGCAACGGGCTGACCCCGGACGAGATCAAGGAAGTGCTGCTGCACACGGCCGTCTACTGCGGGGTACCGGCCGCGAACAGCGCGTTCCGGGTGGCCCAGCAGGTGATCCGGGAGGAGACCACACCGGCCGGGTAGTCCGTGCCGGGCGGCCGAAGACGGCAGGATGGGGAGCCATGAAGCTCACGAAGAAGTCCCACGCCTGCGTCCGCCTCGAGAAGGAGGGGCGGACGCTCGTCATCGACCCGGGCGCCTTCAGCGAGGAGGACGCCGCGCTGGGCGCGGACGTCATCCTGGTCACGCACGAGCACCCGGACCACTTCGACGAGTCGCGGCTGCGGGCCGCCCTGGAGCACAACCCGGCCGCCGGGATCTGGACGCTGAAGTCCGTCGCCGAGCGGCTCACGGCGGCCTTCCCGGGCCGCGTGCACACCGTCGGGCACGGCGACGCCTTCACCGCCGCCGGTTTCGACGTCCAGGTCCACGGCGAACTGCACGCGGTGATCCACCCGGACATCCCGCGCGTCACCAACGTCGGCTACCTCGTCGACGGCGGGAAGGTCTTCCACCCCGGCGACGCGTTCACGGTGCCCGACCGGCCGGTGGAGACGCTGATGCTGCCCGTGATGGCCCCCTGGAGCAAGATCGCCGAGGTGATCGACTACGTCCGGGAGGTCGCCCCGCGCCGGGCCTACGACGTCCACGACGCCCTGCTCGCCGACCTCGCCCTGCCCCTCTACGAGGCTCACATCGGCCGCCTGGGCGGCACCGACCACCAGCGGCTCTCCCCGGGGGCGTGGACGGAGGTCTGAGCCCGCTGTCACAGGCTCCGGGTAGGTTGTGGGGCATGCGCATCGCTACCTGGAACGTGAACTCGATCACCGCCCGCCTTCCCCGGCTGCTGGCCTGGCTGGAGAGCAGCGGCACCGACGTGCTCTGCCTCCAGGAGGCCAAGATCGCCGAGGAGCAGTTCCCGTTCGACCAGCTGCGCGAGCTGGGCTACGAGGCGGCGGTCCACGCGACCGGCCGGTGGAACGGCGTGGCGGTGCTCTCCCGCGTGGGCCTGGCGGACGTGGTCAAGGGCCTGCCCGGCGACCCCGGCTACGACGGCGTGACCGAGCCCCGCGCCGTCGCGGCGACCTGCGGCCCGGTCCGCGTCTGGTCGGTGTACGTGCCGAACGGCCGTGAGGTGGGCCACCCGCACTACGCGTACAAGCTCGAGTGGTTCGAGGCTCTGCGGGCCGCCGTGTCCGGTGACGCGCGGGGCACCCGCCCGTTCGCCGTGCTGGGCGACTACAACGTGGCGCCGACGGACGACGACGTCTTCGACCCCGCCGTCTTCGAGGGCTCCACCCACGTCACGCCCGCCGAGCGCGCCGCCCTCGCCTCCCTGCGCGAGACCGGCCTGGACGACGTGGTGCCGCGCCCCCTGAAGTACGACCGGCCGTTCACGTACTGGGACTACCGCCAGCTGTGCTTCCCGAAGAACCGCGGCATGCGCATCGACCTGGTGTACGGGAACCGGCCGTTCGCCCAGGCCGTCAAGGACGCCTACGTCGACCGCGAGGAGCGCAAGGGCAAGGGCGCCTCCGATCACGCACCCGTGGTGGTCGACCTGGACGTGTGATGCCACGCTGGGTCCATGCACCTTCCGTTCCCGGGCGCCCGGCACAAGAAGAACGGTGAGGCGCGGCCACCCGCCGACCCCGAGGCGGTCGCAGCCCTGCTGTCCGAGTGCGACCTGCTGCGCGCGCAGGCGGCCCGCGCGGGCGTCCGCCTCGACGACACCCCGGCCTCCCTGGAGGCCCTGGACCAGATGGCGCCCCGCTGGCGGGACGACCCCGAGACGCTGCCCGGGCTGGGCCACGACGCCGGGCTGTACCTGGGCACCGTCGTGGTGCGCACCGTGCCCGGCGCCGCCTGGCAGATCCGGTCCGACGGTGAACCCGTCGTACGGCTCGCCTCCGGCCGTGCCGTGGAGGTGGTGCCGGCCGGCCAGGAGTGGGCGGTGAGCGGCGTCCCGGAGCTGTCCCAGCTGTACGCGGAGATCGCCGAGAGCTGACCGGACCGCACGGCCGGCCGGCCCGCTGCGACGGCTTCCGCGGTGCCGCTTCCCGGAGTTCCTCCGTCCCGGGAAGCCCGGCGCATCCGATCTCGACTACGATTTGCCGTTCATCCCCGTGGTGACGGTGAACTCGCCGCACCGCATCGGGATGAGCACGCCGCTTACGTGGTACGCCGACCGGGTGCCCCGCCGTGAGCGGCGCTGCCGCCGGGTGGGGTACCCCCCACGGCCCCGCGACCGTGAGGGGGGCGGCAGTTGACACGGGCCAGGCTCGTCCGGCGGCAGCCGGAGATCACTGCTCGCCGAGCGGGACGGACACGTACGACGGGTCGTCCACGGGCGAGGAGAAGGTCAGCTGCGCGCCGGACGGGTTGTGCTCGGCGTAGAGCGGGTCGACGGTGTCGGCCACCAGCGCGAGGCGGTGCCCGGCGGGGACGTCGTAGGCCGTGGAGAACAGGTCCAGGTCGACGGCGAACGGCTCGCCGGGCGTCCGCCCGTGCCAGGTGTAGGGCGCGTGCGTGACCAACTTGCCCACACCGAGCGGGCCGACATCGTACAGGTAGGCGATGAACGTGCCGCTCTCCTTGGTGGGAGTGAGCGTGGTGTGCAGGCTCGCCGTGCCGCGCACCCGCTGGACGTTTCCGTGCCGCTCCGACTGCCACACGGCCGCCCAGCGGCGCGGCAGCAGCGGCATCGAGGCCATGGGCGGCAACTGGGCGACCTGGTCCAGGATGCTGGAGAGGAAGACGATCCCGCCGTCCGCGCCGGAGTCGACGTTCGCATGGATGGTGGGGGAGCCCGCGAGCGCGAACTTCTCGCGGGCCGCGGTCACCGACTTCCAGTCCGGGTAGCCCTCGTACTCGCCCGCGCCACGGGACTTCAGCCGGACCGGCTGCTCACGGTCGACGCCGTTGTCGGCGCCCTTGAGGTAGTGGTCGAGCCAGCGCCGGGTGTCCGTCCACACGTCGTTGGGCAGCCCGAACAGACCGGTCAGCTCCGCGGTCGCGTGGTCGCCGGGGCGCAGTTCGAGCCGCTTGGGGCCGGTGAGCTTCTCGTAGAAGGAGGCGTACTGGTTCACCGGGAAGACCGTGTCACCCCAGGCGTTGGCCAGCATGACGGCGGCGCCGTTGCTGTTGAGCTGGTCGACGTAGGTCGCGGGGGAACGCTTCCGCCCCCAGTCGATCATTTGCTGTTCCGTCGTCAGGTCCGAGGCGTACAGGTTGTCGAAGATGGTGCGCAGCTCGGCGCTCTCGCGGCCGGTGAGGCCGGCCGCGCCGTCCAGCACGGCCGCCGCCTGGAGGTGCTGGGTGCGGCCCGAGTAGATCGAGTCGATCAGGTCGGCCCAGCCGCTGAGCGCGGCCACCGCCTTGACCCGCTTGTCGTGGGCGGCGGCGAGCAGGCTGATCCCGGCGCCGTACGACACCCCGGCCATGCCGATGTGGCCGGGGTCGGCCGGGGTGTGCGCCAAGGCCCAGTCGATGACCTTGGAGGCGTCCGCCACGTCGGGCGGACCGGCTACTTCTATCTCGCCGCCGGACTGCCAGAAGCCGCGCACGTTGTAGGTCAGCACCACGTAGCCGGCGTCGGCGAGCTGCTGAGCCTGGGCCAGGTACTCGACCTGCGGCAGGCCCCAGCTCGTGGGCAGCACGAGGAGCGGGTAGCTGCGGGTGCCGTCGGCGCCCCGGGGCGTGAGGACGTTGGCCTTCAGCACGGTGCCGCCGTCGCCGGCGATGTCGACGAACCGGACGTCCGGGTCCGCCGCGGCGGCCGGTGCCAGACCGACGACCGTGCCGGCGACCAGCGCGGCCGAGACGGCTCCGGCGGCGCAGGCGCGCAGCGCGGTACGACCTTGTCCCATGGGTCACTCCTCACTTGTCCGTGCAAAGTGACCCGACGGTAACCGCGCACCCTTACCGCAAGTAACCCGTCGGTAAGTTACGTACCAGTAAAGATTGTTGAAGCGTCACTCGCGTCACGCACCGTCGGCTGCGGGTTCCGGGAGCGCCGTCCGCGCCGTCCGCGTCACATCCGCCACCAGCTCCACCACATCGGGGCCGTACGCCTCGGAGTTGACCACCTTCAGCAGCAGCACGAACGGACCGCCGCCGTACTTGCGGGCCAACCGCTCGTGCTCGCGGGCGAGATAACGGGTCGCGGCCTGGTTGGTGATGGCCCGTTGGCCGCAGAAGAGGAACACCGGGCGTGCGTCCGGTCGCCCCTCCGCGGTGAGCCGGGCGAGGAGCACGTACTCGCTCCGGCCGCGCTCCAGGCGGTACTCCTCCGCGCCGATCCGCAGGACGCCCGGTTCCGGACCGGCCGCATCCCCGGTGTTCATCCGCACACCCGGCAGCAGCGAGGAGAGATGGGCCGCCGTACGGCGATTGGAGTAGGGGCCGCCGACACAGAACTCCGTCCGCTCGCCGAAACCCTGCCGGGTCGCGTCGTGCGCCACGATCTGCACGCGGGCGTTGCAGTCCTTGACGAGCGCGGCGAGCTCCAGCAGGGCGAACACGTCGTACCGCATCACCGACAGTTCCGGGCCGTCCGCCTTGCGGTTGACCACCAGCAGCGACTCGGCGTGGTCGGGCAGCCCGAAGAAGGCCTGCTTGCGCCGCAGTCTGCGCCGCCACAGATACGTGCGGGCCAGCCAGCCCAGAGCGGCGGATATACCCGCGGCCACGACCCCCAGGACGATGTTGCGCACGTCGTCGTTCATGGCCGCGCATGCTAGCGGGCCGGAGCGACGGCCACCGGGCCCAGGCGTACTGTCGGGAGGACGGGCAATCCGGTTACCCTCTCGCGGACTGTCCCGACAGGAGGTACGGATGGGTCGTCCTGGTACGCGGAAACTGGCTGTCCTGGCGGTCTCGGCCGCCGTGGTGTCGGTGGGGGCGGCGGCGCCACCCGCCGCGCCGGCCGGCACGGCGGCGCACAGGGCGCCGGCGAAGGTCCCCGTCGCCGTCGGCTACGGGGGAGCGGTCGCCAGCGTCGACCCGGACGCCTCCGCCGCCGGCATCGAGGTGCTCAGGCACGGCGGCAACGCGGTGGACGCGGCCGTCGCCACCGCCGCCGCGCTCGGCGTCACCGAGCCCTACTCCGCCGGCATCGGCGGAGGCGGCTACTTCGTCTACTACGACGCCCGGACCCGCACGGTGCACACCGTCGACGGCCGCGAGACCGCACCGCAGAGCGCCGGCGCGGACCTGTTCACCGAGAACGGCAAACCGCTCGCCTTCGCCGACGCCGTCAGCAGCGGCCTGAGCGTCGGCACCCCGGGCACCCCCGCCACCTGGCAGAAGGCACTGGACGAGTGGGGCAGCAAGCGGCTCGGCACCTTGCTGAAGCCCGCCGAGCGGCTCGCCCGCGACGGCTTCACGGTCGACGACACCTTCCGCGCGCAGACCGCGTCCAACGAGACCCGGTTCCGCTACTTCCCCGACACCGCCGAGCTGTTCCTGCCCGGCGGAAAGCTGCCCGTGGTCGGTTCCACGTTCAAAAACCCCGAACTGGCCCGCACCTACGAGGAACTGGGGCGCGAGGGCGTCGGCGCGCTCTACCGCGGGGACATCGGCGACGACATCGTCAGGACCGTCGAGAAGCCGCCCGTGGACCCCGCCTCCGGCTGGAACGCCCGCCCCGGCAAGCTCGCCGAGAAGGACCTCGCCGTCTACCGCGCCAAGCTCCAGGCGCCCACCAGGACGTCGTACCGCGGCCTGGACGTGTACTCCATCGCGCCCTCCTCCTCCGGCGGCACCACCGTCGGCGAGGCGCTCAACATCCTGGAGCGCACGGACCTGTCGAAGGCGAGCGAGGTGCAGTACCTGCACCACTTCATCGAGGCCAGCCGGATCGCCTTCGCCGACCGCGGGCGCTGGGTCGGCGACCCGGCCTTCGAGGACGTCCCCACCCGGCAGCTGGTGTCCCAGCGGTACGCCGACTCGCGGGCCTGCCTGATCAAGGACGACGCGGTGCTCACCAGCCCGCTCGCGCCCGGCGACCCGCGCCACCCGGCGGCCTGCGGCCAGGGCGGTACGGCCGCCCCGACGACCTACGAGGGCGAGAACACCACCCACCTCACGGTCGCCGACAAGTGGGGCAACGTCGTCGCCTACACGCTCACCATCGAGCAGACCGGCGGCAGCGGCATCACCGTCCCCGGCCGGGGTTTCCTGCTCAACAACGAGCTGACCGACTTCTCCTTCGCCCCGGCCAACCCGGCCGTGCACGACCCGAACCTGCCGGGCCCGGGCAAGCGCCCGCGCTCCTCCATCTCCCCGACGATCGTCCTGGACCGGCACGGCAAGCCGGTGGTGGCGCTGGGTTCGCCCGGCGGCGCCACCATCATCACCACCGTGCTGCAGACGCTCACCGAGTTCCTCGACCGGCGGCTGCCGCTGGTCGACGCGATCGCCGCACCGCGCGCCAGCCAGCGCAACGCCGCCCAGACCGAACTGGAACCGGCGCTGTACGACAGCGCCCTGCGGGGGCGGCTGGAGGCCCTCGGGCACAGCTTCAAGCAGAACCCGGAGATCGGCGCGGCGACCGGCGTGCAGCGGCTGCCCGGCGGGAAATGGCTGGCCGCCGCCGAGAAGGTACGGCGCGGCGGCGGCTCCGCGATGGTGGTGACCCCGGAACGGTAACGCCCACGCGGATCGCCGGCGCTCACCGCTCCGGCCGGGGCGCGCGCTCCCGACTCCGGCCGGAGCGGTGGCGCTCACCCTTCGGAGCGCTGACCCTTACGGAGCGCGCGCTCAGGACTTCGCCCGGAGCCGCAGGGTTCGGCGGTCCCGCCGGGGCAGCGCTCACGCCCGGCCGGAGCGGTGGCGCTCACCCTTCGGGGCGCGCTCACAGGGGCCGGAGTGCGTGCTCACCCGGGCGGAGCGTTCACGGCTCCGGCCGGAGCGGTGGCGCTCACCCTTCGGGGCGCGCTCACAGGGGCCGGAGTGCGTGCTCACCCGGGCGGAGCGTTCACGGCTCCGGCCGGAGCGGCGGCTCACTGCTCCTGGCCGGGGCAGTGTTCACGCCCGGCCCGGAGCGGTGGCGCTCACCCTTCGGGGCGCGCTCACAGGGGCCGGAGTGCGTGCTCACCCGGGCGGAGCGTTCACGGCCCCGGCCGGAGCGGTGGCGCTCACCCTTCGGGGCGCGCTCACAGGGGCCGGAGTGCGTGCTCACCCGGGCGGAGCGTTCACGGTTCCGGCCGGAGCGGCGGCTCACTGCTCCTGGCCGGGGCAGTGTTCACGCCCGGCCCGGAGCGGTGGCGCTCACTCTTCAGGGCGCGCTCACAGGGGCCGGAGTGCGTGCTCACCCGGCCGGAGCGGTCACGACTCCGCCCGGCGCGGCAGCGCTCACCGTCCCGGCGGGGCAGTGTTCACGCTCTGGCCGGAGCGGCCGGCAGGGCTCACGACTCCGCCCGGAACGGCAGCGCTCACCGCTGCCGGCCGGGGCAGCGCGACGCCCGCCCGGAGCGGTGACGCTCACGCGCCTTCGGGGCGCGCGCAGTGCGTGCTCGCCCGGCCGGAGCGCTGACAACTCGGGCTGGGGTGGCAGCTCACTGCTCCTGGCCGGGGCAGCGTTCACGCTCGGCCGGAGCGGTGGCGCTCACGCTTTCGGGGTGCGTGCTCACCGACGCGGTGCGCTCACGGTTACGGCGCGTTCACGACTCCGCCCGGCGCGGCAGGGCTCACCGTCCCGGCGGAACAGCGTTCACACTCCGGCTGGAGCGGCCGGCAGGGCTCACGGCTCCGCCCGGCGCGGCAGCTCACCGCTTCCCGCCGGGGCCACGTTCACGCCCGGCCGGAGCGGTGGCGCTCACTCTTCCGGGGAGCGTGCTCACCGACACGGCCCGCTCATGGATACGGCGCGTTCACGACTCCGGTCGGAGCGCTGACCCTTACGGAGCGCGCGCTCAGGACTCCGCCCGGGGAGCCGCAGGGAACGCCGGTCCGGCCGGGGTGGTGTTCACGCCCGGCCGGAGCGGTGGTGGTCACAACTCCGGTGCGGGTGGCTGGGACTCGTCGGTGGTGAAGTGGAGGCGGCCGTCCCTGACGTCCACCGTCACGCGGCCGCCCTCGGTGACCGTGCCGTTCAGCAGCAGCCGGGACAGCTGGTTGTCCACCTCGCGCTGGATGGTGCGGCGCAGCGGCCGGGCCCCGTACTCCGGCTGGTAGCCGCGCTCGGCCAGCCAGTCGACGGCCGCGCTCGTGAACTCCACCGCGACGCCCTGCCCCTTCAGCAGCCGCCGGGTGTTCTCCAGCAGCAGGTCCGTGATCCGGCGCAGCTGCTCGCTCGTCAACTGCCGGAAGACCACGATCTCGTCGATCCGGTTGAGGAACTCCGGACGGAAGTGCTCGCGCAGCGGCCGCAGGATCTGCTCGCGCCGTGCCTCCTCGTCGGCGTCCGCGCCGCCCGGCCCGAACCCGATGCCGGCACCGCGCCGGGTGATCGCCTCGGAGCCCAGGTTGCTGGTCATCACGATGACCGTGTGGGTGAAGTCCACGGTCCGGCCCTGGGAGTCGGTCAGCCGGCCGTCGTCGAGCACCTGCAGCAGGATGTTGAAGACGTCCGGGTGGGCCTTCTCCACCTCGTCCAGCAGGAGCAGCGAGTACGGGTGCCGGCGTACCACCTCGGTGAGCTGCCCGGCCTCCTCGTGGCCGACGTACCCGGGCGGGGCGCCGACCAGCCGGGAGACGGTGTGCCGCTCCTGGTACTCGCTCATGTCGAGGCGCACCATGCGCTCCTCGCTGCCGAACAGGGCCTCCGCCAGCGCCCGGGCCAGCTCGGTCTTGCCGACACCGGTCGGGCCGAGGAAGAGGAAGCTGCCGATCGGCCGGTGCGGGCTGGCGAGCCCGGCGCGGGAGCGCAGCACCGCCTCGGAGACCACGGCGACCGCCTCCTCCTGGCCGACCACCCGCTGGTGCAGGTGCTGCTCCAGGCCGAGCAGCCGCTCCTTCTCCTCCTGGGTCAGCCGGCTGACCGGGATGCCGGTCTGCCGGGACACCACCTCGGCGATGGCCTCCGCCGTCACCGCGAGGTCCTGGCCCTCGTCGGCCCGGTCGCCGCCGCTCGCCTCGGTGATCCGCTGCCTCAGCTCGGCGATCCGGTCGCGCAGCTGTTTGGCCTGCTCGTAGTCCTCGTCGGCGACCGCCTGGTCCTTGTCCCGGACCAGCTGTTCGGTCTCGCGCTCCATCGC
>NZ_BNBF01000005.1:189465-201776 GCF_014654935.1 Streptomyces capoamus | reverse complement strand
GCGCACGTCCGTGCCCTTCGTCCGGGCACCGAGCCGGACCCGCGCGCCGGCCTGGTCGATCAGGTCGATGGCCTTGTCCGGCAGCCGCCGGTCGGTGATGTACCGGTCCGACAGCTCGACGGCGGCGACGAGCGCCTCGTCGGTGTAGCGGACCTGGTGGTGGGCCTCGTACCGGTCGCGCAGGCCGCGCAGGATCTCGATGGTGTCCTCGGGGGTCGGCTCCGGCACGAGGACCGGCTGGAAGCGGCGGGCCAGCGCCGCGTCCTTCTCGATCCGGCGGAACTCCTCCAGCGTGGTGGCGCCCACGATGTGCAGCTCGCCGCGGGCCAGGGCGGGCTTGAGGATGTTCCCGGCGTCCATGGCGCCGCCGGTGCCCGCGCCGACGACGGTGTGCAGTTCGTCGATGAACACGACCAGCCGGTCGGAGTGGGCGCGGATCTCCTCCACGATGGTGTTCAGCCGCTCCTCGAAGTCGCCCCGGTAGCGGGTGCCGGCCACGACCCCGGTCAGGTCCAGCGCGACCACCCGCCGCCCGGCCAGTACGTCCGGCACGTCGCCGTCCGCGATGCGCTGGGCCAGGCCCTCCACGATGGCCGTCTTGCCGACGCCCGCGTCACCGATGAGCACCGGGTTGTTCTTGCCGCGCCGGGAGAGCACCTCGATGGTCTGCTCGATCTCGGTGTCCCGGCCGATCACCGGGTCGATCCCGCCCTGCCGGGCCAGGTCGGTCAGGTCGCGGCCGTACTTGTCCAGGGTCGGCGTGCCGGTGGGCCGTTGCCGCTGCCGCTCGGGACGCTGCTGCGTGCTCTCGGGGGCCTCCGCGGGCAGTGCGCCGCCCGGGAACCGGGCCGCGTGCAGGATGTGCCCGGCCGCCGAGTCCGGGTTCGCGGCCAGCGCGCTGAGCACGTGTTCCGGGCCGATGTACCCGGCGCCGGTGGCCCGCGCCATGTCGTGCGCGTCCAGCAGGGCCCGCTTGACCGCCGGGGTCAGCGAGAGCGAGGTCGGCGGCGGTGCCTCGCCCGGCGGGTGCTGGACGGGGCCCGCCCGGTCGTCGATCTCGTGCGCGAGCGAGTCCGGGTCCGCGCCCGCCCGGCTGAGCAGACTCCGGGTGGGCTCCGTCGACACGGCCGCGCGCAGCAGGTGCTGGGTGTCCAGGTCCCGGCTGCCGTGCTCCGCCGCGTACTGGGCGGCCCCTCTGACCAGCTCCCGGGCCGGCTGGCTGAGCAGGCGGCCGATGTCGATGTGGCGGGGCCCGGGCGCTCCGCCGGTTCCGCCGGTTCCGCCGAAGAAGCGGGCCAGGAATTCACCGAAGGGGTCAGGAGGGTAGCCGTTGGTCATCGCGTGGGTTCCTTCGCAGACGACGTGCGGAGCGGCCGGGTAACCCGGGGGCGGGCCGCTCATGCCACGATGACACGATCCGTTGGGGCGGGCACGTCCGCCCGGGGGCGCCGGCGCCGGGCGCTGCGGCCCCGTGCCCGGACGGCGCGGGCGCGGCCCCGGCGGCATTCCCGCTGTCCTCAGGCCGGCCGCTCGGTCAGGATCCGGGGGCCCGACTCCGTGATCGCCACCGTGTGCTCGACGTGGGCGGCCCGGGAACCGTCGTCCGTGCACAGGGTCCAGCCGTCGGGTGCCTCGTGGTAGCCGTCCTTGCCGCTCGCGATCAGCATGGGCTCGATGGCGAGGACCATGCCTGGGCGCAGGGGCAGACCGCGGCCGGGGTGGCCCTCGTTGGGGACCTCGGGGTCCTCGTGCATACGGCGGCCCACGCCGTGGCCGCCGAAGCCCTGCGGGACGCCGTAGCCGGCCGTGCGGCAGACCCGGCCGACGGCGTGGGCGATGTCGCCGATGCGGTTGCCGGCCACGGCCGCCCCGATGCCCGCCGCCAGTGCCCGCTCGGCGGTCTCGACGAGCCGGAGGTCCGCGGGGCGGGCGCGGCCCACCACGAAGCTGATCGCCGAGTCGCCGGCCCAGCCGTCCAGCACCGCGCCGCAGTCGACGGAGAGCAGGTCGCCGTCGCGGAGCCGGTAGGGGGTGGGGATGCCGTGCACGATCGCGTCGTTCACCGAGGCGCAGATCACGGCGGGGAACGGGGTCGGGGCGAAGGAGGGGCGGTAGCCCAGGAACGGCGAGGACGCGCCGGCCTCGCGCAGCACCTCCCGGGCGACCTCGTCGAGCTCCAGCAGGGAGACTCCGACGCGGGCGGCTTTCCGTACGGCCGTCAGGGCGCGGCCGACGACCTGGCCGGCCGCGTGCATCGCGTCGATCGATGTGTCGGTCTTCAGTTCCACCATGCCAATTACTATACCGGTATTTGAATAGGGTGCGGTGCGGGGGCGGTATTAGAATGGGCCGCATGGTGCGCACCCCACTCACTCCGGAAGAGCGCGAACGCGGCGAGCGGCTCGGGCTGCTGCTGCGCGAGGCGCGCGGCGGGCGGAGCATGGCCGAGGTGGCCGCCGCGGCCGGCGTCTCGGCCGAGACGCTCCGCAAGATCGAGACGGGGCGGGCGCCGACACCGGCGTTCTTCACCGTGGCCGCGCTGGCCGGCGCCCTGGGCCTGTCGATGGACGACCTGGTCGCCCGGTGTGCTCTCGTGCCCGTCTGATCCCGGAGCGAGCTCTTCGCGTGCCGCCGGAAAACTCCGCGTAGCGAGCCCGTAACACGACTGGTGTTGCCTACCGGGCGTCAGTGCTGGCGGCCGGGGCGGAGCGGGACGATGGCTGAGCATCAACTGTCCGGTCAGGTGGGGGAGTTCGCGAGCTACTTGGACGCCCTGCTGGCGCGTCTCGATCCGCGCGCCGGCTGGAGCGGGGTGTTCTGGCAGCGCGACCCCGAGGGGATGCGCGCCTGTCTGGACGGGCGTGAGGTGCCGCCGTGGGACGTGGTGGAGGCGCTGCTGGAGGACATCGGCGCGGCCTACGGCCCGGCCGCCGCGGCGGCCGAGCGGGAGCGGGCCCGCACGCTGCACGCCGCCGCGCTCACCGCGTACGACGCCCGGCCCGGCGCCCCGGACGCGCTGGCCGACCGGCTCGACGTCATGCTCCGTGAGCAGCGGTACGCCGCCGAACGCCGGGCCGGACTGACCCGGCTGCTGTCCGCGCCGGTGTCCGAGGAGGAGGCCGCTTCCCTCCGCCACGAGCTGGCCTGGGCCCAGGACGACCACACCCGCGCCACGGCCCGCTGCGCCGAACTGCGCGCCCGCCTGCGACGGCTCGACCGGGAGGGGGGGCCCGGGGGGACGGGCTCAGGCACCGGCGAGGGCCGGTACGCCGGGTCTCCCGGCGTACCCGGCGCCCCGGCGGAGCCCCCTGCCGGGGCCGCCCGTCCTCGTCGGCCGCGACCGGACGGCCCGGCCGCCTCGACGGCCCCTTCCGCGCCGGACGCCGGCGCCCGCCCCCGGCCTCCGGCTCCCGAGCCGTCCGCACCGGCCGCCGGTGCTCCCGGCGCACCGCGCAAGCGGCGGCGGGGGAGCGCGCGGTTCGCCGGGGCCGCGGAGGACGGCCAGGCCGCCCCGGTCGTCGTACCGCGGGTGCCCGCGGCCGGGGCGGCGGAGGCCGGCGCCGGGCGGCGGACGCCGCGGGGGGCGCGGTTCGCCGGGGTGGAGGAGCCGGCCGCGCCGGTGCCCGCGCCCGTCGCCGCCGTGGACGAGGAGACCGCGGCGGCCGTCGCCGGGGTCGTGGAGCGGCTGGCGCGGCTGCGTGCCGGGGGCCGCAGCGGGGAGGCGCACGTCCTGCTGGTCGAGGCCGCCTGGTGGCCCGTGGCCCGGCTGCCGCCGCTCGCGGACGCCCTGCACCGCGCCGGGCTCGGTGCCGACTGGGCGACGCTGCTGTGGGAGGCCGCCGCGCTGCCCGCCGAGCGGCTGG
The DNA here is from genome assembly GCF_014654935.1 of Streptomyces capoamus. Lineage (GTDB taxonomy): Bacteria > Actinomycetota > Actinomycetes > Streptomycetales > Streptomycetaceae > Streptomyces > Streptomyces capoamus. The sequence goes on along the minus strand of NZ_BNBF01000005.1, from coordinate 197,913 downwards.
TCGCCGCCGCCGACGCGCTCTTCGCGGCCGGACGGGACGACGACGGGCGGCAGATGCTGCGCCAGGGCGTGGCCCGGCCGGCGCAGCAGCTCGGCGCGGCGGTGCTGCGGCTGGACGAAGAGGGGCGGGAGCGGGAGGCGCGGGCCCTGCTGGACGCCTGTGTGCGGGTCCGCACGCCCGAGGAGGCCGCCCGGTGCGTCGCCGCCGACCCCGGGCGCCTGGTCCCGCCGCTGCTCCGGGCCGCGCGCGCGGTCTCCGAGGAACGGTACTGGGACCTCGTGCACGCGCTGCGCGTCGCCGGGCACACGCTGTGACCGGAGGCCGTCGAAGTGTCCCGGTGCGTACCGGTCCGCCCCGCCGTGGCTGCCGTCCCGCTCACCCACCGGAGTGCGAAACGAGATCGACTCGTCCGGTTGACGGCGATGGTCTTGGCAAGGGCCGCCCGGGGGCTTACGTTCGTCCCTCTACGGCCTGCTCTACGGGCGTAGAGGCTCTGACGTCGTGTCGAAGGAGCACCTCATGGCCAACGTCGTCCGCGCCGCTCTGGTCCAGGCCACCTGGACCGGCGACACCGAGTCCATGGTGGCGAAGCACGAGGAGCACGCCCGCGAGGCGGCCCGCCGGGGCGCGAGGATCATCGGGTTCCAGGAAGTCTTCAACGCCCCCTACTTCTGCCAGGTCCAGGAGCCGGAGCACTACCGCTGGGCCGAACCCGTGCCGGACGGCCCGACCGTGCGCCGGATGCGGGACCTGGCGCGCGAGACCGGCATGGTGATCGTCGTACCGGTCTTCGAGGTCGAGCAGTCCGGTTTCTACTACAACACCGCGGCCGTGATCGACGCCGACGGCAGTTACCTCGGCAAGTACCGCAAGCACCACATCCCGCAGGTCAAGGGCTTCTGGGAGAAGTACTACTTCAAGCCGGGCAACCTGGGCTGGCCCGTCTTCGACACCGCCGCCGGCAAGGTCGGCGTCTACATCTGCTACGACCGGCACTTCCCGGAGGGCTGGCGGCAACTCGGACTCAACGGCGCCCAGTTGGTCTACAACCCGTCCGCCACCCACCGGGGCCTGTCCGCCTACCTGTGGCGGCTGGAGCAGCCGGCGGCGGCCGTCGCCAACGAGTACTTCGTCGCCGCCATCAACCGGGTGGGCCGGGAGGAGTACGGCGACAACGACTTCTACGGGACCTCGTACTTCGTCGATCCGCGCGGCCGGTTCGTCGGCGACGTCGCCGACGACCAGGGCGAGGAACTCCTCGTCCGCGACCTCGACTTCGACCTCATCGAGGAAGTGCGGCAGCAGTGGGCGTTCTACCGCGACCGCCGCCCCGACGCCTACGAAGGACTGGTGCAGCCGTGAACGACCTGTACGCCCGCCACCGCGGGGTCCTGCCGGACTGGCTCGCCCTGTACTACGGCGACCCGATCGAGATCACCCACGGCGAGGGCCGGCACGTCTGGGACTCCGCCGGCCGCCGCTACCTGGACTTCTTCGGCGGCATCCTGACCACGCTGACCGCGCACGCGCTGCCCGAGGTGACCAAGGCGGTCAGCGAGCAGGCCGGCCGGATCATCCATTCCTCCACCCTCTACCTCAACCGGCCGATGGTCGAACTCGCCGAGCGCATCGCCCACTTGAGCGGCATCCCGGACGCCCGGGTGTTCTTCACGACCTCCGGCACCGAGGCCAACGACACCGCGCTGCTGCTCGCCACCACGTACCGGCGCAGCAACACCGTCCTCGCCATGCGCAACAGCTACCACGGCCGGTCCTTCAGCACGGTCGGCATCACCGGCAACCGGGGCTGGTCCCCGACCTCCCTGTCCCCGCTGCAGACCCTGTACGTGCACGGCGGGGTCCGCACCCGGGGGCCCTTCGCCGCCCTGGACGACCGCGCGTTCATCGACGCCTGTGTCGCCGACCTGAAGGACGTCCTCGGCCACACCCGGCCGCCGGCCGCCCTGATCGCCGAACCCGTCCAGGGGGTCGGCGGGTTCACCTCGCCCCCGGACGGCCTGTACGCGGCCTTCCGTGACGTGCTCCGGGAGCACGGGATCCTGTGGATCGCCGACGAGGTGCAGACCGGCTGGGGCCGCACCGGCGACCACTTCTGGGGCTGGCAGGCACACGCCCGCAGCGGCCTCCCGGACATCGTCACCTTCGCCAAGGGCATCGGCAACGGCATGTCCGTCGGCGGCGTCGTCGCACGCGCCGAGATCATGAACTGCCTGGACGCCAACAGCATCTCCACCTTCGGCGGCACCCAGGTCACCATGGCCGCCGGCCTCGCCAACCTCGCCCACCTCCTCGAACACGACCTCCAGGGCAACGCCCGGCGCGTCGGCGGACTGCTCATCGAGCGGCTGCGGGCGGTCGCCGCCGGGCTGCCCGGAGTACGGGAGGTGCGCGGACGCGGACTGATGATCGGCATCGAACTGGTCCGGCCGGGCACGGACGACGCCGATCCGCAGTCCCTCGCCGCCGTGCTGGAGGCGGCACGGGAGGGCGGCCTGCTCATCGGCAAGGGCGGCGGCCACGACACCACCGCCCTGCGGATCACCCCGCCGCTGTCGCTGACCGTCGCCGAGGCCGAGGAGGGCGCGGCGATCCTCGAACACGCGCTGAGGAGCACGTACTAGAGAACGGGTGTACGGCCATGACCACCGTCCCGGAGTCCCGCCGGCCCCTCGCGCCGGAACCCGCCCTCTCCGTCCGCCAGGTGCTCACCCTGGAGCGGGTGCTCGCCGGGGAGCCGGAGGTGGTGGCCGGCGCCGCACAGCTCGACCGTCCGGTGCGCTGGGTGCACGTCGCCGAGGCCGCCGACGTCGGCGTGATGCTGAGCGGCGGCGAGATGGTCCTCACCACCGGGGTGCTGCTCGCCGGGGACGAGAGCCGGCAGGCCGAGTACATCCAGTCCCTGCACCGGGCGGAGGCGGCGGCCGTCGTCCTCGGCCTCGGGCGGGCCTTCCCCGCGCCGCCCGAGGTGATGCGCCGGGCCGCCGAGCGGTGCGGGCTGCCCCTGGTCGTGCTGCACCGGCCGTTCCCCTTCGCCGAGCTGACCGAGGAGGTGCAGTCCCGGCTGGTGCGGCGCAAGTACGCCGCGATCAGCCTGTCGGAGACGGTGCGTACCGCCCTCACCGGGCTGATCACGGCCGGCGCCCCGCTGCAACGGCTGCTCGACGAGGTCGCCCGGCACAGCGGCTGCCCGGTCGTCGTCACCAACCTCGCCCACCGCGTCCTCGGCACCGCGGGGGAGCGGTCCGCGGTCGACGACGTGCTGCGCGACTGGGAGCGGATCGCCCGGCAGGCCGGCGGCGGCGCCGGCGACGGCTGGATCCCCGCCGAACTGGGCGGACGCGGGGAGCGCTGGGGCCGGCTGCTGCTGTGCGGCTACCGCGGCGACGCGGCCACCGGGCGGCTGCTCGCGGACCGCGCCGCCGAGGCCCTGGTGCTGCACCGGATGCTCGGCGGCGCCCGGGCGGACAGCTGGGAGGAGCAGTCCGCGCAGAGCCTGCTGACCGACCTGGTCTCCGGGGTCGTACCGGCCCGGCAGCTGCTGCCGCGGGCCCGGGCGGCCGGACTGCCGGTCAACCGGCGCACCTTCGTCCCGCTCGTCGTCCAGGGCCGCGGGACGGAGCGGGTCGACCGGGTGCTGCGGCTGCTGGGGCTGCCCGGCATCGCCGCGGAACTCGCCGACGGGGTTGCCGCCGTCCTGCTCAGCCTCGCCCGCGACCAGGACGCCGACGCGCTCACCACCCACTTCGCGACCCGGCTGCGGGACGGGGCGCCGGCCGTGGTCGCCGCCGCGGCCGCCCGTACCGCCTGGGAGGACGTGCCCGCGGGGCTGCGCGAGGCCCGGCACGTCGCCGACGCCGTCGCCGGCCTCCCGGCGGCCCTGGACCGGCCGGCCGTCGTCCGCCTCAAGGACGTCCACCTGCGCGGTCTGATCCGGCTGCTGCGCGACGACCCGCAGGTGCAGTCCTTCGCCGAGCGCGAACTGGACGGGCTGCTGTGCGACGCCGAACCGGAGCTGCTGAACGTCCTGCGGACCTATCTGGCGACGGGCCGCAACAAGTCCCGCACCGCCCGGCTCCACCACGTCTCCCGGCCGGCCCTCTACCGCCGGCTGGAGGCCATACAGGGCCGCCTGGGCGTCGACCTGGACGACTTCGAACAGGCGGCCTCCGTGCACATCGCGCTCCTCGCGCACGACGCGCAACAGGGGTGAAACATGCGACGACCTGCGACAACGGCGGTGAAACATGGGCCCGGGCACGCGTGACACGGTGACACGCCGACCGCCCGCGGACGTGACACGCTGCCAGTCCACCCGGCTGCCGGGGCTGCCTAGGCTCACCGCACACCGAGCTACCGGAGGCCCCGATGAGCCGAGTGATCCGTGCCGCCCTCTTCCAGACCGCCTGGACCGGCGACAAGGAATCCATGATCCAGGTGCACGAGCAGGCGGCCCGCGACGCCGCCGCCCAGGGCGCCGAAGTCCTCTGCTTCCAGGAGCTGTTCTACGGCCCCTACTTCTGCCAGGTCCAGGACAAGGCGTTCTACGAGTACGCCGAGCGGATCCCCGACGGCCCGACCGTGCGGCGCTTCCAGGCCCTGGCCCGCGAGCTGGGCATCGTCCTGGTGCTGCCCATGTACGAGGAGGAGCAGCCGGGCGTCCTGTACAACACCGCCGCCGTGATCGACGCGGACGGCTCCTACCTAGGCAAGTACCGCAAGACGCACATCCCCCAGGTCCAGGGGTTCTGGGAGAAGTTCTACTTCCGGCCCGGCAACAGCGGCTGGCCCGTCTTCGACACGGCCGCGGGCCGCATCGGCGTGTACATCTGCTACGACCGCCACTTCCCCGAGGGCTGGCGGGCGCTGGGCCTCGCCGGTGCGGAGATCGTCTTCAACCCCTCGGCCACCTCACGCGGCCTGTCCCGCTACCTCTGGCAGCTGGAGCAGCCGGCGGCGGCCGCCGCCAACGAGTACTTCGTCGGTGCGATCAACCGGGTGGGCGTGGAGGACCTCGGCGACAACGACTTCTACGGCACCACGTACTTCGTGGACCCGGAGGCCCGGTTCGTCGGCGAGGTGGCGGGCGACAAGGAGACCGAACTCGTCGTCCGCGACCTGGACCTGGCCAGACTCCGCGAGGTGCGCGACCGCTGGCAGTTCTACCGGGACCGGGCGCCGGGGGCGTACGGCCCGCTGACGGCGCCGTAGCAGCACCCCGCAGGGGCCGCCACGGACCCGCACGCGATCACGAAGGAGAGGGCCCATGACCCGCCGAACCATCATCCGCGGTGGTCTCGTCATCACCGCGTCCGACGAGATCCACGCCGACGTCCTCATCGAAGGCCCCCGCATCGTCGCCCTCGCCGCGCCCGGTGCGCACGACTGGAGCGCGGACCGCACGATCGACGCCACGGGGAAGTACGTCGTCCCGGGCGGCGTCGACGCCCACACCCACATGGAGCTGCCGTTCGGCGGCACGTCCGCCTCCGACACCTTCGAGACCGGCACCCGGGCCGCCGCCTGGGGCGGTACGACGACCATCGTGGACTTCGCGGTGCAGAGCGTCGGCCGCAGCCTGCGCGAGGGCCTGGACACCTGGCACGCCAAGGCCGAGGGCAACTGCGCGATCGACTACGCCTTCCACATGATCGTCTCCGATGTGAACGCCGAGACGCTCAAGGAGATGGACCTGCTGGTCGAGGAGGGCGTGACCAGCTTCAAGCAGTTCATGGCCTACCCGGGCGTCTTCTACTCCGACGACGGACAGATCCTGCGCGCCATGCAGCGCTCCGCCGAGAACGGCGGCCTGATCATGATGCACGCCGAGAACGGCATCGCCATCGACGTGCTGGTGGAGCAGGCCCTGGCCCGGGGCGAGACCGATCCGCGGTACCACGGCGAGGTCCGCAAGGCCCTCCTCGAGGCCGAGGCCACCCACCGCGCCATCAGGCTCGCCCAGGTCGCCGGCGCCCCCCTGTACGTCGTGCACGTGTCGGCGACGGAGGCGGTCGCCGAACTGGCCAGGGCGCGCGACGAGGGGCTCAACGTCTTCGGCGAGACCTGCCCGCAGTACCTGTTCCTGTCCACGGACAACCTCGCCGAGCCCGGGTTCGAGGGCGCCAAGTACGTGTGCAGCACGCCCCTGCGTCCCAAGGAGCACCAGGCCGGGCTGTGGCGGGCGCTGCGGACCAACGACCTCCAGGTCGTCTCGACCGACCACTGCCCGTTCTGCTTCACGGGCCAGAAGGAACTCGGCCGGGGCGACTTCTCCAAGATCCCCAACGGTCTGCCGGGCGTCGAGAACCGCATGGACCTGCTGCACCAGGCGGTGGTGGACGGGCACATCTCGCGCCGCCGCTGGATCGAGATCGCCTGCGCCACCCCGGCCCGGATGTTCGGCCTGTACCCGAAGAAGGGCACCATCGCCCCGGGCGCCGACGCGGACGTCGTCGTCTACGACCCGCACGCCGAACAGGTGATGTCCGCCGCGACCCACCACATGAACGTGGACTACTCGGCGTACGAGGGCACACACGTCACCGGCCGCGTGGAGACGGTCCTCTCCCGCGGCGAACTCGTCATCGACCAGCGGGAGTACACCGGCCACGCCGGGCACGGCGTCTTCACCCCGCGCTCCACCTGTCAGTACCTCATCTAGGAGTGGCGCCCATGGACTTCGGACTCGTGCTGCAGACCGACCCGCCCGCCTCCCGCGTCGTCAGCCTGATGAAACGGGCCGAGCGCAACGGCTTCCGCTACGGCTGGACCTTCGACTCCGCCGTGCTGTGGCAGGAACCCTTCGTGATCTACAGCCAGATCCTGGCGAACACCACGAAACTGAAGGTCGGCCCGATGGTCACCAACCCGGGCACCCGCACCTGGGAGGTGACCGCCTCCACCTTCGCCACCCTCAACGACATGTTCGGCAACCGCACCGTCTGCGGCATCGGCCGCGGCGACTCCGCGATGCGCGTCGCCGGCCGCACGCCCAACACCCTCGCCCGGATCAGCGAGGCCATGAAGGTCATCCGTGCCCTCGGCCGCGGCGAGGAGGCCGACCTCGGCGGCACGAAGATCCGCTTCCCGTGGATCAGGGAGGGCGCCGAACTTCCCGTCTGGATGGCCGCGTACGGTCCGAAGGCGCTGCGGATGACCGGCGAGGAGGCCGACGGTTTCATCCTCCAGCTCGCCGACCTCTACCTGACCGAGTACATGGTGAAGGCCGTCAAGGACGCGGCGGCCGCCGCCGGCCGGGACCCCTCGGAGGTGACGGTGTGCGTCGCCGCCCCCGCCTACGTCACCGAGGACGACTCGCCCGAGGCCCTCGCGCACGCCCGCGACCAGTGCCGCTGGTTCGGCGGCATGGTCGGCAACCACGTCGCCGACCTGGTCGCCCGGTACGGCGAGCACTCCGCCCAGGTCCCCGAGGAGCTCACCGACTACATCCGGAACCGCCAGGGCTACGACTACGCCCACCACGGACGCAGCGGCAACCCGGACACCGCGTTCGTGCCGGACGAGATCGTGGACCGCTTCTGCGTCATCGGCCCGGCCGAGAAGCACATCGAGAAACTGACCGCGCTGCGCGCCCTGGGCGTCGACCAGTTCGCGGTGTACGACATGCACGACGCCCAGGAAGCCACCATCGACGCCTACGGCACGCAGGTGATCCCGGCCGTCAACGCCTGACCGCGGTCCCCGCCTCCCCCCACGCCCCCTTGGTCACCCCTCCCCGCCGTCCGCCGGGGAGGGGGCTGGTGCCCGCACGGCCGCTCCCGATCCGTCCCTCCCCGATTGGCCAGCCCATGACCGACACCGCCCCCTCGGCCGTACCGATATCCGGCCAGGTCACCCTCCCCGACGGGCGCGTGGAACTCGCCCCCGGCACACCGCCGCCCAGCGGTCCCTACGCCAACGAGGACCTGCTGCCGGTCCCCGCCGCGGGGCGCACCTGGACCACCTACAACTTCTCCGCGCTGTGGGTCGGCATGGCCCACAACACCGCGTCCTGGACCCTGGCGTCCGGGCTGATCGCGGTGGGCATGGACTGGAAGCAGGCGGTGTTCACCATCGCCCTCGCCAACCTGATCGTGCTGGTGCCGATGCTGCTGACCGGGCACGCGGGCCCCAAGTACGGCATTCCCTTCCCGGTCTTCGCCCGCGCCTCCTTCGGCGTGCGCGGCGCCAACCTCCCGGCGGTCGTACGGGCGTTGGTGGCGTGCGGCTGGTTCGGCATCCAGACGTGGATCGGCGGCGAGGCGATCTACTTCCTCGCCGGCAAACTCATCGGAGACGGCTGGCGGAACGCCTCGCACTTCGGCGGCCACGCCTGGACCATGTGGCTGTCCTTCGCGCTCTTCTGGGCGCTCCAGGTCGCGATCATCCACCGCGGCATGGAGACCGTCCGCCGCTTCGAGAACTGGGCCG
>NZ_BNBF01000005.1:165152-189422 GCF_014654935.1 Streptomyces capoamus | reverse complement strand
CGCCCTTCGTGCTCGTCGGCGCCTTCGTGATGCTGGGGTGGATGAGCGCCAGGGCCGGCGGCGTCGGCCCGCTCTTCGACCAGCCGTCCCGGCTCGGCTGGGGCGGCGGCTTCTGGAAGCTGTTCTGGCCCTCCCTCATGGGCATGATCGGTTTCTGGTCCACGCTGTCGCTGAACATCCCCGACTTCACCCGCTACGGCAGGAGCCAGCGGGCCCAGACCTGGGGCCAGGCCCTCGGCCTGCCCACCACGATGACCCTGTTCGCGTTCCTGTCGGTCCTGGTGACCTCCGGCTCGCAGGCCGTCTACGGGCAACCGGTCTGGGACCCGGTGCAGTTGGCGGCGAAGACGGACAACGCGGCCGGCCTGCTGTACGCCCTGGTCACCGTGCTGGTGGCCACCCTGTCCGTGAACATCGCGGCGAACCTGGTCTCCCCGGCCTTCGACTTCTCCAACGTCGCCCCGCGCAAGGTGAGTTTCCGCACCGGCGCCCTGATCACCGCGGTCCTCGCCGTGCTGATCCTGCCCTGGAAGCTGTACTCCGACCCGCGGGGCTACATCTTCACCTGGCTCGGGCTCGTCGGCGGCCTGCTCGGCACGGTCGCGGGCATCCTCGTCGCCGACTACTGGCTCGTGCGCCGCACCCGGCTCGACCTCGCCGACCTGTACCGGGCGGGCGGCCGCTACTGGTACACGGGCGGCTGGAACTGGCGGGCGGTCGTCGCCTTCCTGGCGGGCGGTGTCCTCGCCGTCGGCGGGGCGAGCCTCAGGCCCCTGACCGACGGCCGCCCGGTCCCCGCCCTGGCCCCCCTCGCCGACTACGGCTGGGCGGTGGGCCTGGGCACCTCCCTGGTGCTCTACCTCGGCCTGACCCGGCTCACCCGCGGCCCAGCGCGGCCACCGCGGACCGGGCGGCCTTGATGGCCCCCTTGTTGATCTCGTCGGTGGCGGGGGCCTTCCGGGACTCGAAGTCACTGCCGTTGTAGGTGACGACGACGAGGGCGTTGGCGACGCGGACCAGCACGACGCCCTCACGGGTCTGCTGCCCGTCCTCGGTGGTGAGGTTCACGACCGAGTACGCGCTGTCCCCGAGCCCCGGCACCGGTCCGCCGCCGCTCTTCTCGGCGACCCGCTGCCCGTACTCCTGCGTCGCCTCCTGCTCCGACGCCCCGATCTCGAACGACACGTCGAGCCAGCGGTAGTCGTACCCCTTGAGGGCGTTCCAGGAGCAGGTGCGGCGCAGGCCGGTGTCCGTCGACGGAATCTCCTTGCCGGCCGGCCCGGCGCCCGGCACCAGCGACTTCACGGTGGCCGCGGGCACGGCGGCGCAGGGGGCGGGCGCGGTGGTGTACGTCCGCTGCGCCCCGCCGGGGGAGGGGGCGGCGGAGGCGGCTCCGGCGGGCGCCTTCGAGGCGGCCTGGTGCCCGGCCGGGGCGGGCGGCGCGGTCGGCCCGGACGTCAGCGCCCAGCCGGCACAGGCGAGGACCGCGACCGGCGTGAGACGCGCGGTCAGCGCGAGCGGCAGAGGAAGGGAACGCACGGCGCACTTCTCGTGGGGGAAGGGGTGTGGAGGGGTCCGCAGGGTGGACGGGGGACGACAGTGTCACACGTGTGCCTGTGGGGCGGAAGTGCCAACGCGCTGCGTGCCCGGCCGGTCACGACAGCCCGGGCACGGTGTGCCGCTTTGCCCGGTATCTGCCGTGCGCCGGACCCCCGTTCGGGCCTACGGCACCCGCGCGGTCCATTCCGGGGAGGAGAACTTGGTGCGGGCCAGCTCCTGCGCCCGGGCCAGTTCGGCGTCGGTCACCCCGCCCGGCGCCAGGCCGTAGCGCGCCCGGAAGGACGCGATCATCCGGTCGATGACGGCCTCACGCGGCAGCCCGGTCTGCCGGCGCAGCGGGTCGACCCGCTTCTTCGCGCTCCCCGTGCCCTTGTCGGACAGCTTCTCCCGCCCGATCCGCAGCACCTCGACCATCTTGTCCGCGTCGATGTCGTACGACATGGTCACGTGGTGCAGCACGGCGCCCGGGCCGCCGTCGGGTCCGACGATCCGCTTCTGCGCGGCGCCCGCGATCTTGCCCTGGTCCGTGGCGATGTCGTTCAGCGGCTGGTACCAGGCCCGGATGCCCATGTCGCCGAGGGCGCCCAGCACCCAGTCGTCGAGGTAGGCGTAGCTGTCCTGGAAGGACAGGCCCTGGACCAGCGACTCGGGCACCGACAGCGAGTAGGTGATCGTGTTGCCCGGCTCCACGAACATCGCGCCGCCGCCGGAGATCCGGCGCACCACCTCGACGCCGTGCCGTGCGGCGCCCTCCGGGTCCACCTCGTTGCGCAGCGACTGGAAGCTGCCGATGATCACCGCCGGTGCCCCCCACTCCCACACCCGCAGCGTGGGCGGCCGCCGGCCCGCGGCGACCTCGGCGGTCAGCACCTCGTCCAGCGCCATGTGCAGGGCCGGGGGCTGTGGGGCGTCGTGGATCAGCTGCCAGTCGTAGTCCGTCCAGTCCGTGGCGCGCGCGAGCGCCCGGCGCACCGCGATGCCGACGCCGTCCGCGCTCAGCCCGTACATCACCGTCCCCGGGGGCAGCGCCGCCTCGATCCGCGCGGCCAGTCCCGCCGCGCCGGTGTCGGCGGGTGCGCCTTCGAGGGCGCGGTTCACCGCGTCCAGCGCCTCGTCCGGCTCCAGGAAGAAGTCGCCCGCGACGCGTACGTGCCGCAGCACGCCGTCCTCGGCCTCCACGTCCACGACGACGAGCTTGCCGCCGGGCACCTTGTACTCACCGTGCACCGCCTGGACCTCCGTTTCCGCCGTCCGGGATCAACGTCCGCTCCCGCCTGGGTGTTCCCGGGCGCCCCCGGACGCGAAAACTCCCCAGTCGCTCCCTAGGGGGAGCGGCTGGGGAGGCCCGGCGGAGGTCGTTCCGACGGGTTCGGCGTTCAGCCTGTCACGCGTGGCGGTGCGAGTGCCGATTGCCGGTGATGACGCGGTAGAGGGCGAGAAGGATGAGGGAGCCCACGATCGCGGCGATCCAGGTGGACAGGTCGAAGAACCCGTCGACGGAGTCGACGTTGAAGATCACCTTGCCGAGCCAGCCGCCCAGCAGACCGCCGGCCACACCGATGAGCATGGTGATGATGATGCCGCCCGGGTCCTTGCCCGGCATGATGGCCTTGGCGATGGCGCCGGCGAGCAGGCCGATGATGATCCACGCGATGATGCCCATGTGCGTCTCCGTCTCGTCGGATAAAGACTGTGTTAGCTCCTCGTGTGTACCGACTTCGCCCGCACAAACGTCCTGTCGTGGAATCGCGGACTTTTTTTGTGCGGCACTCGCGCGCTCATCTGTGACGTCGCGTTCTCCGGAGAGCACCCCTGCTTAGCAATGGGTCTGCTGGGAAGTCGGAGGTGCACAGACCGCCTCCGCGCACCGGTGGGCGGGTCGAGTCCCGGGTGAGGCAGTCAGCATTCGCCCGTCACCTTAGGAGAGCCGTGACCGTTCGCATCGGAGTGGAAGAGGAGTTCCACATCGTCGAGGTGGAGACGGGCCTGCTCGCTCCGCGAGCCGACACCATGCTGGAGAAGCTCCCCGCAGGCACCTTCACGACCGAGCTGCAGCAGGCGACCGTCGAGTCCAACAGCGGGGTGCACGAGTCGCTCGCCGGTCTCTACGACGACGTGATCAGCACCAGACGCAGGCTCGATGCCGCGGCGAGCGCGCACGGACTGGCGGTCGTGGCCGCCGGGACCGTACCGCTGGCCCGCACGCAGGACACCCGCCCGACCGCCGGGAGCCGCTACCGCCAGATGGTCGACGAGTACCGCATGATCGCCGACGAGCAGCTGATCTGCGGCACCCACGTCCACGTCGACGTACCCGACCGCGACCTCGCCGTGCGCCTCATGTGCGAGGTGTCCCCGTGGCTGCACATCCTGCTGGCCCTGTCCGCCAGTTCCCCCTTCTGGCTGGGCGCCGACACCGGCTACGCCAGCTGGCGCACCATGGTGTGGCAGCGCTGGCCCACCGCCGGCCCGCCGGGATGCTACGCCGACGCCGCCGAGTACGACGAGGCCGTGCGGTGCCTGATCGACTCCGGTGTCATCAGCGACGCGGGGATGATCTACCACGACATCCGGCCGTCCGACCACCAGCGGACCCTCGAACTGCGCATCTGCGACGCCTCCCCCCGGGCGGAGACGGTCGTGCTGATCGCCGGGCTGTACCGCGCGCTGGTCACCGAGGCCCGCGAGCGGCTGGAGGCGGCGGACGCGCCCGCCTGCCCGGGCCGGCACGAGTGGCTGCGCGCCGCCTCCTGGCGGGCCGCGCGGTCGGGCCTGGAAGGTGCCCTGATCGACCCCGCGACCCGGCACGAGGCGCCCGCGGCCCAGGTCGTCCGGCGCCTGCTGGAGCGGGTGCGCCCGGCGCTCGAGGCCGCCGGGGACTGGCACACGGTCCGCGACCTCGCGGAGCGGGCCCTCGCCACCGGCAGCGCCGCCCACCGCATGCGCCGCACCGCCGAGCAGGAGGACCTGCTCGCCTGCACCGACCTGGCGATCGCGGAGACCCGGGGCGAGGACCACCCGCGCCGGCGGCCCGCCGCGCCCGCCCGGCACATCACCGCACCGGGACGGCCCGTCGCGTACCCCTCCGGCGCCGGCCGCTGAGCACGCGTCCCGTCCCGATCCCGCACATGTCCAGAAGGAGAAGCACCACCGTGTCGATCAGTCCCGGCCACATACCGGTGGGCGCGCCGCACCCTTCGGCGCCGCGCGCCCCGCGCCCCCCGTACACGCAGCAGGGAGGTGGTTCCCGATGTGCGGTCTGAGCGGAGAGATGCGCTTCGACGGCACGCGCCCCGACCTGGCGGCCGTGCAGCGGATGACCGACCGGCTCGCCGCCCGCGGGCCCGACGGCGAGGGCGTCTGGTCGCGGGGCGCCGTCGCGCTGGGGCACCGCCGTCTGAAGATCATCGACCTGTCCGAGCGCGGGGCACAGCCCCTGACCGACGCGGAGCAGGAGATCACCGGCGTCTTCAACGGGTGCATCTACAACTACAAGGAGCTGCGCGCGGAACTGACGGCGCTCGGCCACCGGTTCCGGTCCACCTCCGACACCGAGGTCGTCCTCGCGGCGTACCGCCAGTGGGGCACCGACTGCGTCGACCACTTCCACGGCATGTTCGCCTTCGCCCTCGTCGAGCACCGCACCGGCCGGCTCGTCCTGGGCCGCGACCGGCTCGGCATCAAGCCGATGTACCTCGCCGAGACCCCCGGGCGGCTGCGCTTCGCCTCCTCCCTGCCCGCCCTGCTCGCGGCCGGCGACGTCGACACCTCGCTCGACCCGGTCGCCGTCCACCAGTACCTCAGCTGGCACGCGACCGTGGCCGCACCCCGTACCGTGCTGGCCGGGGTGCGCAAGCTGCCCCCGGCCACCGTGCGGGTCGTCGAACCGGACGGCACCTCCCGGGAACACCGCTACTGGCAGCCGTCGTACACGCGCCGTCCGGAGCACGCCGGCATGGGCGCCGACGAGTGGCGTGACGCGGTGCTGGAGGCGCTGCGCACCGCGGTGCGGCGGCGGATGGTCGCCGACGTCCCGGTCGGCGTGCTGCTCTCCGGCGGACTGGACTCCAGCCTGATCGTGGCCCTGCTGGCCGACGAGGGGCAGCGGGACCTGGCGACGTTCAGCGTGGGCTTCGAGGCGGAGGGCGGCGACGAGGGGGACGAGTTCCGCTACTCCGACCTGGTGGCCAAGGAGTTCGCCACCGATCACCACCAGCTGGTGGTCCCCTCGCACCGGGTGTCGACGGCCCTGGACGCGGCGGTCGCAGCGATGAGCGAGCCCATGATGAGCCACGACGTCGTCGCCTTCCACCTGCTGTCCGAGCAGGTGTCCGAGAACGTCAAGGTCGTCCAGAGCGGCCAGGGCGCCGACGAGGTCTTCGCCGGCTACCACTGGTACCCGGACCTGGCCTCCGTGGCCCGGCAGGACGAGCCGGACAAGTACATCGAGACGTACTTCGACCGGACGCACGCCGACCTCGCCGCGATGCTGCAACCGGACATGCTGCCGCGGGACGACGTCTCCAGCCACTTCGTCCGGGAGCACATGGCGGCACCGGGGGCCGAGACGGCGCTCGACGCGGCCCTGCGCCTGGACACCCATGTCATGCTGGTGGACGACCCGGTCAAGCGGGTCGACAACATGACGATGGACTGGGGCCTGGAGGCCCGCGTGCCGTTCCTGGACCACGAACTGGTCGAGCTGGCGGCCGCGTGCCCGCCGGAGCTGAAGCTGGCCGACGGCGGCAAGGGCGTCCTGAAGGAGGCCGGCCGCAAACTGCTGCCCCGCGACGTGGTCGACCGCCCCAAGGGCTACTTCCCGGTCCCGGCGATCACCCACATGGCCGGACCCGTCCTGGACAGGGTGCGCGAGGCGCTGGGCGCCCCCGAGGCGAAGCGGCGCGGGCTCTTCCGGGACTCCTACGTCGCCGAACTCCTGGCGGCCCCCGACCGACACCGCACCAAGCGCGGCGCCAACGCGCTGTGGCAAGTGGCTTTGCTGGAGATATGGCTGCAGACGCACGGAATCTGACCGGTGAACCGCCCGCGGTACGGCCGCCCGACGCCGGCCCGGCCGGTGCCGGGTGGCCCACCGCCCACCTGAACGGGACCGCCCACCCGGTCCCGCCGGCCCGGGACGGCCTCACGGCCGGCTTCGCCGCGCCCGCCCGGGTCCCGCTGCCGAACGCCTCCGGGCCGCGCGACGCGCCGACACGGCTCATCGCGCACGGCTGCTGGTACCCCTCGGCCGACCCGGCCGGCACCCGTGTCGCCTTCATCTGCGACCGGGGCGGCGTGCCACAGCTGTGGACGGGGCCCGTCGACGGTGACGGCGTCCACCTGCTCGACGACGGACCGGACCCCGTGACGGAGGTGTCCTGGTCGCCCGACGGCCGCTGGATCGCCTACACCACGGCCCCCGGCGGCGGCGAGCACACGAGGGTGCTGTGCGTCCGCCCCGACGGCAGCGACCGGCACGTCCTGGCCGGGGCCGAGCCGGGCAGCTCCGCCCACCTGGGCTGCTGGGCGCACGACGGATCCGCGGTCGCCGTCACGGTCGCGGTCCCCACCGCCGGATCCGCGCCGGACACCACCGGGGAGGCCGGCGCGTCCGCCCCCGGGCCGGCCGACGGCCACCTGACGCCCCACTGGCAGGGGCCGGCCGGCGGCACGGAGCTCCTGGGGCCCACGCCCCACACCGACCTCGGGCCACGGCTGCCCTCACCCCTGCTCACGGTAGGGACGGCGCCGATCGGCGCGCCGGGCGGCAGGACCGCCCCGGCGGCCGGGTTCGGCGACGGGCTGTCGGCGTACCTCATCGACCCCGACGGCGTCGCCGCCCCCGTCCTGCTCGCCGTCGAGAAGGACGCGGCGACGCTCCGCGTGTGCGACCTGAGCCGGGACGGGGCGCTGGCGCTGCTGCGCCGGGGACCCCGCGGCCGGCGCGAGGCGGCCGTGCTGCGCACCGCCGACCACGAGACGACCTGTGTGCTGCCGGTGGCCGACGGGGACCCGTGGATCGGCGGTTTCTCGCCCCGCGCGGACACCCTCTGGCTGCGCAGCAACGCCCACCGGGAGTTCGCGGTGCTGCTGGCCGCCGCACTCGACCCGGAAGGCCGGCCGCGCGGCTGGTCGGTCGCCGCCGCGCGGGAGGGCACCGACCTGGAACTGCTGCGGTGTACCCGCGACGGCGGTTCCGCCGTGCTCGCCTGGAACGTCCGGGGGATGAGCGAGGTGGAGGTGCTGGCCACGGACGCGCCGGGCCGACCCGGCGCTGACACCGGCCCGTCGTGGGCCGGCGCGGACACGGGTCCGTCCTGGCCCGGCGCGGATACGGGACCGTCCCGGACCGTCGCGGACGCGGACCCGTCGTGGGCCGGCGGGAACTCCGGCCCGTTCCGCGGGAACACGGGCCCGTCCTGGCCCGGCGCGGACACGGGTCCGTCCTGGCCCGGCGCGGACACGGGACCGTCCCGGACCGGCGCGGACGCGGACCCGTCGTGGGCCGGCGGGAACTCCGGCCCGTTCCGCGGGAACACGGGCCCGTCCTGGCCCGGCGCGGACACGGGTCCGTCCTGGCCCGGCGCGGACACGGGATCGTCCCGGACCGGCGCGGACACGGACGCGGACCCGTCCTGGGCCGGCGGGAACTCCGGCCCGTTCCGCGGGAACACGGGCCCGTCCTGGCCCGGCGCGGACACGGGACCGTCCCGGACCGGCGCGGGCGCGGACACGGACGCGGACCCGTCCTGGGCCGGCGGGAACTCCGGCCCGTTCCGCGGGAATACGGGTCCGTCCTGGCCCGGCGCGGACACGGGACCGTCCCGGACCGGCGCGGACGCGGGATCGTCCCGGTCCGTGGCCCTGCCCCACGAAGTGGTCACGCGCATCGCGGACGCCGGCCCCCGCCTGCTGCTGGCCCTGTCCGGGTCCCGCCGCCGCCCCGGCATCTGGTGGCTGCCCGACGGCGCGACCCCGGTGCGCACCCCGTGGTCGTCACGCGACGAGGACGCCGTTCCCCCGGGCCGCCCGCCCGTGCGGCCGGTCCCGCTGCGTCCCACCGCCCGGGACGGACTGCCGCTGAACGGCTGGTACTACCGTGCGCCGGGCCGCGGCCCCGGCGAACCCGCCCCCTGCGTCATCTACCTGCACGGCGGCCCGGAGGACCAGGAGCGTCCCGTCCTGAACCCGCTGTACCACGAGATCCTCGGGCGCGGACTGGACGTCTTCGCCCCCGACGTCCGCGGATCCTCCGGGTACGGCCGGTCGTTCGTGGACGCGGACCTGGGCCGGGGCCGGTTCGCCGCCATCGAGGACGTCGCCGACTGCGCCGCCCACGCGGTGCTGGCCGGACCGGCCGATCCCGCCCGGCTGGCGGTCATGGGCCGCTCCTACGGCGGCTACCTCACGTTCGCCTCCCTGGTCTGGCACCCGGACCTCTTCCGCACCGGGATCGCGGTGTGCGGCATGTCGGACCTCGCGACGTTCTTCGAGGGCACCGAACCCTGGATCGCCCAGTCGGCGGCCCACAAGTACGGCCATCCCGAACGCGACCGCGAACTGCTGCGCGCGCTGTCACCGATGAGCCGCGTCGACGCGCTGCGGGCACCGGTGCTCGCCGTGCACGGGGAACACGACACCAACGTGCCACCGGGGGAGTCGGAGCAGTTCGTGCGGGCGGCGCGCGAGCGCGGTGTGAGCGCCGAACTGCTCACCCTGCTCGACGAGGGGCACGAGTTCCTCCGCGCCGACAACCGGCGGCTCTTCCGCCGGGCCGCCGCCGACTGGTTGCAACGGCACCTGAGCATCTGAGCACCTGACCGACGTGTCCGGGGTACTCGCCCGAGGCGGGGGTACCCAGGACGGCCCTGCCACCGAGCGAGGAGAGCGCCATGACCGGGGAAGGAGCAGCGGCCCGCGGACGGGGGGCCGGGCGGCTGCGCGAGACGGCCGCCGAGGTGTTCGGCTGGGAGGAGCTGCGTCCGGAACAGCTGACCGCCATGGAGTGGGTGCTGGAGGGGCGGGACAGCCTCGTCGTGATGCCGACCGGATCCGGCAAGTCCGCCGTCTACCAGGTCCCCGCCCTGCTGCTGTCCGGACCCGTCGTCGTCGTGTCGCCCCTGCTGGCCCTGCAGCGGGACCAGATCGCCGGCCTGCCCGGCGGCGAGCGGGGCCCGGGCGCCGTCGCCGTGAACTCCGACCTCGGCGCCGCGGAGACCGAGGAGGCCTGGGAGGCGGTGCGCGAGGGCTCGGTGCGCTACGTCTACCTGTCCCCGGAGCAGCTGGCCAAGGACGAGGTCGTGGAACGGCTGACCGAGGCGCGCCCCGCCCTCGTCGTGGTCGACGAGGCCCAGTGCGTGTCCTCGTGGGGCCACGACTTCCGGCCCGACTACCTGCGTCTGGCGCAGGCGGTACGGCGGCTGGGCCGGCCGCCCGTGCTCGCCCTCACGGCGACCGCCGCGCCACCGGTACGGCAGGACATCGTCGAACGGCTCGGCATGGACCGGCCGCGGCAGCTCGTCACCGGATTCGACCGCCCCAACATCAGGCTCGAGGCGCGCCGTCACCTCGAGGACGACGAACGGCGGGCCCGTGTCCTGGAGGACGCCGCCGCCGCTCCCAAGCCCGGCATCGTCTACGCGGCCACGCGCAAGGACAGCGAGTCCTACGCCGCCGAGCTGGCCGGTCTCGGGCTGGCCGCCGGCGCCTACCACGCGGGACTGCGGGCCGCCGAACGCCGGCGGATCCACGAGGAGTTTCTCTCCGGGGACCTGGACGTCGTGGTGGCGACCTCGGCCTTCGGGATGGGCATCGACAAGGAGAACGTACGGTTCGTGCTGCACGCCTCGCTGCCCGGCTCCCTGGACGCCTACTACCAGGAGATCGGACGCTGCGGCCGCGACGGGCAGCCCGCCCTCGCCGTGCTGCACTTCCGCACCGAGGACACCGGCATGCAGGCGTTCTTCAGCAGCCGCACACCCCGTCCGGAGGCCGTCGACGCGGTCGTGAGGGCGGTGCACCACCACCGTGACGATCCGCCGGACGTCGGGGAACTGCGCCGGGACACCGACCTGTCGCGGGCCCGGGTCACCACGGCCGTGAACCTGCTGGAGGAGACCGGCGCCCTGGTCACGGACGCCTCGGGCGCCATCCGCCCGGTCCCGGGCACGGCGCCGTCACGCGCGGTGCGGCGCGCCGTGGACACCGCCGAGGCCCACAAGCGCATGGACCGCTCACGGGTGGACATGGCACGGGCGTACGCCGAGACGACCGGCTGCAGGCGCCGCTTCCTGCTGGGATACTTCGGTGAGGAGTACGAGGCCCCCTGCGGCAACTGCGACATGTGCGACGAGCAGGAGAGCGGCGGCAGCGACGTGACGAGCAGCGACCGGCACCCGGACGCCGGCGCCTATCCGCCCGGAGCCGCGGTGCGGCACGACGAGTGGGGCCGCGGCACCGTGCTGAGCGAGGACGGCGACCGCATCACCGTGCTCTTCGACGAGGTCGGCTACCGCACCCTCTCCCTGGACGCCCTGGCCGCCCGGGACGACCTGCTCACCGTGGTGAGCGGCCCGCACGAGAGCCGGCCGGAGGCCGGAGGATGAGGGGGTGAGGGCATGGTCGACAGGGCCGCGACCGCTCTGTCGCTGGTACGGATGATGCAGGCCAGCCACACCGTCACGCTCGAGCAGATCCCCGGCCTGGTCGCGGAGCACGCCGCCCGGGCCGGGTTGCACGACGCGGCCGTCTACGTCGTCGACATCCGCGAGACGGTGCTGCGCCGGCTCACCGGCGAGGGGTGCGACGCCGGGGGCGGGGGCGAGGAGTACACCGTCCAGGGCAGTCTGCCCGGTCAGGCGTACCAGCGCGTGGACGTGCTCGCCGAGCCGGGGCAGGACGGCACGCCGGGCGGACGGCGGCGGTGGTGGGTGGCCGTCACCGACGGCGTGGAGCGCCTGGGCGTACTGAGGGCCGACACCGACGGTGACGACGAGCCCACCCGTCAGACCCTGCGCGACCTGGCATCGACGACGGCCCTGTTGCTGCTCAGCAAGCGTTCCTTCAGCGACTCCTACGCCCGGCTGGTGCGCACCGAGGCGATGAACGTCGCCGCCGAGATGCAGTGGAACCTCACCCCGCCTCCCGCCTACGCCGGACACGACGTCACGGTCGGCGCGGTGATGGAACCGGCGTACCAGGTCGGCGGCGACGCCTTCGACTACGCCGTCGCCGGCACCACACTGCACCTGAGCATCTTCGACGCGATGGGCCACGACACGACCGCCGGCATCACCGCGAACGTCGCCGTGGCCGCCTGCCGCAACGCCCGCCGCCAGGGCGCGTCACTGGCCGAGACCAGCCGGCAGGTGGAACGCGTGCTGCTGGAACAGTTCAGCACCACCCGCTACGTCACCGGCATCCTGGCCGACCTCGACACGGCGAGCGGACGGCTGGCCTGGATCAACCGCGGCCATCACCTGCCGCTCCTCGTCCGCGACAACCGCTGGGCCATCGAGCTGGTCTGCCCGCCGGCCGGCCCCATGGGCAGCGCCCTCGGCCTGCCGGTGATCCAGCGCACCGAACAGCTGCAGCCCGGCGACCGTCTGCTGCTGTACACCGACGGGCTCGTCGAGGCCCGTGACGCCGACGGGAGCGAGTTCGGCCGGGACCGGTTCGTCGACTTCATCCGCCGCCAGCACGCCGGCCGGCACACCCTGCACGAGACTCTGCGCCGGCTGATGGCGGCCGTCATGGACCACCATGCCGGGCGGCTCGACGACGACGCCACCGTGCTGCTCACCGAGTGGCGCGGAAGCGACCAGCAGGAGCTGACCCCATGAGGCGCGGCCGGCCAGGAGAGGAGGACCGCGTGAGCGGCGACCCGGACACCTCCGTGGACGTACGGGTGCGGACAACGGCCCCCGGCCGGCGTCTCGTGACCGTCACGGGCCATGTGGACCTGCACACCGCTCACCGTCTCGCCGACGCCGTGCAGCCGCTGGTGGACGGCGGCCACGACATGGTGCTGGTGGACCTGTCCGGCGTCACGTTCCTCGACTCGACCGGACTCACGTGCCTGATCACCGCCCACCGCACCGCCCGGAGCACCGGCGCCCGCCTCGCCCTGGTCGCACCGAGCCCGCCGGTGCTGAGGATGCTGCAGATCACCGGCGTGGACCAGGTCATCCCCACTTACCCTTCCCCGGACGCCGTCCCGCGATGACCGGCGGCCGGGGAAGGGGCACGCTCCCGGCCGGTCGGCACACCGGAGCGGCGGGACTACGGACGGGGTTACCGCGGTACTCGTGGCCGCGCAGCGGCACGGACCGGTCCGAGGGAGACGATCCGCCGCTCGCACCCCGCACACGCACACCCCGCCGACCGAAGGAGTCCGCAGATGAATGCCAGCCCGAGTCCTGTCGCGCGCCGTCAGCGCCGCACGCCGCCCGGCGTCGACGCGAAGCTGCTCGGTATCTACCTCAACGACCACCTCGCCGGCGCCACCGCCGGCACCGGCCGCGCCGCCCGCCTGGCGCGCACCGCCCGCGGTTCCGCGCTCGGCCGTGCGCTGGAACCCGTGGCGGCGGAGATCGCCGAGGACCGGGCGGCCCTGCTCGCCATCATGCGGGATCTCGGCATTCCCGTCCGCCGCTACAAGGTGTGCGCGGGGTGGGCGGCCGAGCGGGCCGGACGGCTGAAGCCCAACGGTCACCTGGTAGGGCCCTCCCCGCTCGGCATCCTGCTGGACCTGGAGGGGCTGCGGCTGGGCATCGAGGGGAAGGTGGCCGTCTGGCAGAGCCTGCGCCGGCTCAGCGCGGCGGACGGGCGGCTGGACGCCGCCCGGCTGGACACCCTGCTCGAACGGGCCCGGCGACAGCAGGACACGGTCGAGGAGTGGCGGGTCCGCCAGGCCGACGAGGCGCTGCACGCGGGTGGGTGACCCGGGCGCGGAGGCGGCTGCCCGTCGGGGGCAGCCGCCTCGTGCTGTGCGCGCCTCGTGCTGTGCGCCGTGCGGGCGGCGTGCGCGTCGAAGCGGCCGATCGCGCGTCCGAGCGGCCGGCAGGGGCACCCGGTCGCCATGAACGCACTCAGTCGCCCGCTCATCGACGCCTCCCCCGCCCTGCTGGCCGAGGGCTACGCCTGGCTGCCCGACCGCTTGCGCCGGCACCCGGACCGGGTGCTGCGCACCAGGCTCCTGGGCCGGCCCACGCTGGCCGTGCGCGGCCCGGAGGCGGTCCGGTTCTTCTACGACGAGCGCAACGTGCGCCGTGCGGGAGCCATCCCGGAACCCGTCCTCGGCACCCTCTTCGGCCACGGTCCCGTGCACACCCTCGACGGTGAGGCCCACCGCGTCCGCAAGGAGTTCTTCCTGCCCCTCCTGCGGCCCGACCTGATCGCCGGCCTGGTCGAACACGTCACGTGGGCGTGGGACGAGGAGGTGCCCGCGTGGACGGCGTGCGAGCGCGTCGTCCTCTTCGACGCGGTGGGCCCGGTCCTCACCCGCGGGGTGTGCGCCTGGGCCGGCATCCCGCTGGACCGGGCCGACGCCCGGTCCACGGCCCGCGACCTGGTCGCCCTGGTGGACGGCTTCGCCACCCTGGGCCCGCGCCACTGGCGTGCCCGGCGGGCCCGTGGCCGGCTGGAGGACCGGCTGGCCCGGCTGGTGGAGGACGTGCGCTCCGGACGGGCCGCCGCCCCCGAGGGTTCGGTCCTGGACCGGCTGGCCCGGCACCGGGACGCCGACGGCAGCCTGCTCGACGCCGGGACGGCCGCCGTGGAGCTGCTGAACGTCATCCGGCCCACGGTCGCGGTCGGCTGGTTCGCCGTCTTCACGGCGCACGCGCTGCACCGGTGGCCGGAGCACCGGGACCGGCTGCGGGCCGGGGACACGGCGTACACGGCCGCCTTCGTCCACGAGGTGCGCCGGTTCTATCCGTTCGCCCCGTTCCTGGGCGGGCGCGCGGCCCGCGACCTGTCCTGGCGCGGCGAGCGGATTCCGGCCGGCGGCATGGTGCTGCTGGACGTCTACGGCCAGAACCACGACGAGGAGCTGTGGGGGGACCCGTACGCCTTCCGCCCGCAGCGGTTCCTCGACCGGCCGGTGGAGCGCGACGAGCTGATCCCGCAGGGCGGCGGTGATCCCCGAAGCGGCCACCGGTGCCCCGGCGAGGGCCTCACCATCGGCCTGCTGGAAGCCCTGGCGGTGCGGCTCGCACGCCTCGAGTACACGGTGCCGGAACAGGACCTGGGCATTCCGCTGGGGCGTGTCCCCACGCGGCCGCGCAGTGGTTTCGTCATGACCGGCGTCCGGACACCGGCGCACGCGCCCGCGGCCGTCGGGTGACGGCAGCCGGTCACCGCCGCAGGCCGCGGATCAGGGTCGTTTGCCCTCGTCACGGACGGGGACCCGGCCGCCCATGAGCACAACGCCACGACGCCGGACAGGCGCGAACAAGGTCGTGCGGTTGCTGGACGGTCTGGAGCGGTTGAGCTGGGCGGATCCGGTGATCGACGTGGTCGGCCGCGGGATACGGGCGCTCCCGCTGGGGGACGGCCGGGACCTGTTGCACGGCAGGTGGCTCGGTCACCCGCTGCACCCGCTGCTGGTGCAGGTGCCGATCGGGAGCTGGCTGTCCGCCGCGGTGCTGGACCTGTGGCCCGGCCGCTCCCGTGAGGCGGGGCTGCTGATCGGCCTCGGCACGGCGGCGGCCGCCCCGGCGGCCCTGTCGGGGGCCGTCGACTGGGCGGAACTGCGCCCCCGGCAACAGCGCGTGGGCCTGGTGCACGCGCTGGCCAACACGGCGGCCGTCGGACTGTACGCCGCCTCGCTCGCCTGCCGCGCCAGGGGCGCCAAGGGCGCGGGCCGCGCGTTCGGCTTCCTCGGGCTGACGGTGGCCGGGACCGGCGGCCTGCTGGGCGGTCACCTGGCGTACCGGCAGGCCTCCGGGGCCAACCACGCCGAAGAGGTCCCGTCCCTCCTCGGCGAGGACTGGTACCGGGCCGGTGCCGT
Source organism: Streptomyces capoamus (assembly GCF_014654935.1). Lineage (GTDB taxonomy): Bacteria > Actinomycetota > Actinomycetes > Streptomycetales > Streptomycetaceae > Streptomyces > Streptomyces capoamus. Next base: position 173,851 of record NZ_BNBF01000005.1, on the reverse strand, counting down.
GGCCGAGTTCCCGGCCGGCCGGCCGGTGCGGCGGACCGTGCAGGACGTACCGGTGCTGATCGTCCGCGACGACGACGGGACGCTCCGCGCGCTGGCCGACCGGTGCAGCCACCTCGCGGGGCCCCTCTCCGAGGGCACCGTCGCCGACGGGTGTGTGCGGTGTCCGTGGCACGGCAGCGTCTTCCGCCTCTCGGACGGCTGGAACGTCAGCGGCCCCGCCACCGCGCCCCAGCCGGCCTTCGAGACCCGCGTCACCGGCGGACAGGTGGAGATACGCCTGCGCGACCAGGTTCCCGGGCAGCCGGCGGACGACAGCGCAGACACGGACACGGAACAGGAGGCACCCCATGGGCGCAGCGGCTGACAACCGCCTCGGGCGCTGCGTGCACGGTCTCGCCCGGCGCACGCGGCAGCGGTACTCGGCAGGGCACGACCGGCCGCTGGGCGGCTACCTGGCGGCCATGACGGGGTTCGGCGCCTACACGGCGGCCTGGGCCACCGCCGTACGGCTGCGCGGTCGCCCCCTGCCCGACCGGCCCCACCCCTGGGACGTGGCGCTCACCGCGGTGGCCACGTTCCGGCTCAGCCGGCTGCTGAGCAAGGCGTCGGTCACCAGTCCACTGCGCGCGCCCTTCACCCGGTACGTCGGTGTGCAGGGCCCGGCCGAACTGCACGAGGAGGTGCAGGCGGAGGACGGCAAGGAAACGGTGGGTGAGCTGCTGACCTGCCCCTTCTGCATGAGCGTGTGGGTGGTGTCCACCCTGACCGCCGGCCAGCTGCTGTGGCCGCGCGCCACCCGCACCGCCATGGGCGCGCTGGCCGCACTGGCCGGCGCGGACGCCCTGCAACTCGCCTACGGCGGGCTGGTGGGGAAGGCCACGAAGGAGTGAGCCGGAGCCGCCGCGGACGCGATGCGCCGCCCGCTTACGCTCTGTTCACGGGGGCGGGCTGGCCAATGTCGATCGTCTGTGCGACGCTCGATGGAACCAGCCTGGTCTGGTGAGAGGCCCCGCGCCGCCCTCGAAGGTCACCGCTCTGTGCTGACCGGGACGCGGTACGGGTTGTCTTGCTCGGCTGTACGCGGCCTGATGCCGCGTGCTTGATGTCCTCCATGGCCGGAGGACGTGATGGGCTCGACCCCTGGATTGCGAGGGGCGAACCAATGAACGACTTCACCGTGGTGACACACCGGGACACCGACCGCACCGTGATCACCGTCCACGGGGACATGGACCTGCAGACCTGCCCCGAACTGGCGCGGGCCGCACTGGGTGTACAGCCGAGCGGGAAGCCGCTGTTCCTGGACCTCTCGGGCGTGTCCTTCATGGACTCCAGCGGGCTGAACCTGCTGGTGCTGCTGCGCCGGCGCCTGCTCGCCGAGGGCGGTCTGCTGGCCGTCACCGGGCTGCAGTCCCAGCCCGTCCGTCTGCTGCAGTTGACGGAGACCTACGACCTGTTCGCGGCCGACACCAGGGCCGTGGCCGGCTCCGACCAGGCCCTGACCGTCTGAGCGGCGCGGCCCGTGCCCACGTCCGGGCGACAGCGGTGCACGGCCCGCTGGGACCAGGTGGCGGGTCACCCGGTACGGAGCCTGGAGACGGGCGAGTGCCGAGCGGTGCCCCCCGTGGTCCTGGTCCCCGGACTGGGGGCCCTGGGCTACCTGGTCGACGCCCTGGAAGGGTGCGGCGCGTGGACGCGCTCCTTCCTGCTGGACGTACCGGGATTCGGACATCGTGGGCCCCGCGCCGTCCACCCGCCCGACGTTTCCTCGCTCGCGGAGGCGGTCCGCGCCTGGCTCGACGTGGTCCCCCGCGCACCGGTCGTGCTCGCGGGCCATTCCACCGGCGCCCAGATCGCGTGCCGAGTGGCCGCGGCCCGGCCCGAGAGGGTGCGCTCCCTGGTGCTGATGAGCCCCGTCTTCCCGCCCGCGGCGCGCCGGGTCACCGGCCTGCTGCGGGTCCTGCCCGGCACGGTGGCGCACGAGTCACCCGGCGAGATCCGCGTCACCGCGCCGTACTTCCTCCGCGCCGGGCGAGACCTCCACCGGTACCTGCGGTCGGCGCTCCGGGAGGCTCCCGAGCGGCTGGTCGACCGGGTGGCCTGCCCGGTCCTCGTCGTGCGGGGCGAGCACGACGCCTTGTCCCCGCAGCCGTGGGTGAGCGAGCTGGCCGCGCGGGCACCGCGCGGACGGTGGGTGACGGTCCCCGGCGCCCACAACTTCCCCTACCGGCGGGGCGGGCTCACCTCCGCCCTCATCGCCGAAGCCGCCCGGCACCGCTGACGTCCCGGTGCCGCCACCCTGCGCGTGCGGCCCGACAGAGGGTGCGCGCCGCAGGTATGGGACGGCGGCTTCCGTGGCACTCGCCGGGTGCGGGCCGCGCGACCCGGCCGCGGCGGCCCGACCAGGCCGGACGAGTCGGGCAGGACGCCCGTTCGAGGGGAGCACGGTGCAGTGGTGAAACGGGGCAAGCAGTACGCGGTCGCCGCCTCCGGACAGTGGACCGACGAGGAGGAGGGCCGCCGCAGGCTGCCCGCCGGCGAGGTCCACGCCTGGGAGCCGGGCCGGAACGAGACCGTGTGCGGGCTGTCCCTCAGCCGCTCGCAACTGGTGCGCTTCCCGCACGTCGGCTGGCCCGACACCTTCCCGGAGTCCGGCGGCGCGGCCGACCGGGTCCAGCGGGTGTGCCGGCGCTGCGCCTCCGTGGCCGGACACCGCGGCGGCGACGCACGCCCGCGCTGGCAGCGCGTCCGCCCCCGGCCGTGAGCGCCGCGCCGCGGACGGCCGGGACGGGAGGCGGGATACCGCGACGGTCCCGGACTCCCTAGATTCTCCCCTGGCGTCCCGGCCACCGGCGACGCCGGCCGGCGCACGCGACGGCCGACGCACGCGACCACCGAGGCGGAGATGCACTTCACGACGCGCCCCACCCTGCAGGGCACCTTCGGCATGGTGTCCTCCACCCACTGGCTCGCCTCCCAGTCGGCCATGGCGGTCCTGGAGGGCGGGGGCAACGCCTTCGACGCGGCCGTGGCCGGAGCCTTCGTGCTGCACGTCGTGGAACCGCACCTCAACGGCCCGGCCGGCGAGGTGCCGATCCTGCTCGCCCCGGCGGGCGGCGCGGTACGCGTGCTGTGCGGACAGGGCGTGGCCCCGGCGGGCGCCACCCCGGCGCACTACCGGGGCCTGGGGCTGGACCTCGTACCGGGCACCGGGCCGCTCGCCGCCGCCGTGCCCGGCGCCTTCGACGCCTGGCTGCTGCTCCTGCGCGACCACGGCACCAAGTCCCTCGACGACGTCCTCGGCTACGCCATCGGGTACGCCGAACACGGCCACGCGCCCGTCGAGAACGTTGGTCTGACCGTCGACAGCGTACGACGGCTCTTCGAGACCGAATGGACCTCCTCGGCCGAGCTGTACCTGCCGGGCGGCCGGGCACCCCGTCCCGGCACCCTGCTGCGCAACCCCGCCCTCGCCGCCACCTGGAAGCGGCTGCTGGCCGAGACCGCCCGCGCGGGCGGCCGGGAGGCGCGGATCGACGCCGCGCGCGAGGTGTGGCGCTCCGGCTTCATCGCCGAGGCGCTGGTGCGGCAGTCGCGGCGGCCCACCCTGGACACCAGCGGCGAGCGGCACACCGGCACGCTCACCGAGGCCGACCTCGCGGGCTGGTCGGCGACCTACGAGACACCGGTGACGTACGACTGGAACGGCTGGACCGTGTGCAAGGCCGGCCCCTGGAGCCAGGGCCCCGTCCTGCTCCAGCAGCTCGCCCTGCTCCCGCCCGAGCTGCCCGCGTACGGCTCCGCCGACTACGTCCACCTGCTGGTCGAGGGCTGCAAACTCGCCATGGCCGACCGCGAGGCCTGGTACGGGGACGCCGCCGAGGTGCCGCTCGCGGACCTGCTGTCGGACGACTACAACGCCGCACGGCGCGCCCTCGTCGGTGACAAGGCCGACCACGGCCTGCGTCCCGGCAGCCCCGGCGGCCGCACCCCGCGGCTGCCCGCCCTCGCCCTCGCACCCGCGCGCGTACCGGACGGCAGCGGTCGGCGCTTCGATCCGCTGGGCGGCGGCGAGCCCACCGTCGCCGCCGACGGCACCACCCGCGGCGACACCTGCCACCTGGACGTCGTCGACCGCTGGGGCAACATGATCGCGGCCACGCCCAGCGGCGGCTGGCTCCAGTCCAACCCGGTCGTCCCCGAGCTGGGCTTCCCGCTCGGCACCCGGCTGCAGATGACCTGGCTGGAGGAGGGCCTGCCGGGCACGCTCACCCCCGGCCGCCGCCCCCGCACCACCCTCACCCCGTCCCTCGCGCTGCGCGACGGCGTGCCGGTCCTGGCGTTCGGCACGCCCGGCGGCGACCAGCAGGACCAGTGGCAGCTGCACTTCTTCCTGGCCGCCGCCCTGCGCGCCCCCGTCCGCGGCGGACTCGACCTGCAGGGCGCCGTCGACGCCCCCAACTGGCACAACGACAGCTTCCCCAGCTCCTTCCACCCACGCGGCCGGCAGCCCGGCAGCGTCACCGTGGAGTCCCGCACCGAGCCGGGGGTGATCGAGGAGCTGCGGCGGCGCGGCCATGACGTCACCGTCGGCCCCGCCTGGTCCGAGGGACGGCTGTGCGCGGTGGCCCGGGACCCGGAGACCGGCGTGCTGTCGGCGGCCGCCAACCCGCGCGGCATGCAGGGCTACGCCGTCGGCCGCTGACGGCGGCGCCGGACCCCGGGGCGGAACGGGACGGTTCCGGCTCTTCATCCCGATTCCACCTCGCGTGCAGGGACGGCGGGAGGGATTGTCAGTGGGCCGTGGTCTGATGGGAGGCATGATCGAAGAGACGGAAACCATCGAGGAGTTTCTCGCCCGCTGCTCGGCCGACGTGGAGGAGGCCGTCCGCAAGGCCGCCGCCGCCGAGATCCTGCCCCGCTTCCGCCGCCTCGCCGCGCACGAGGTGGACCGCAAGAACGGCCCCCACGACCTGGTGACGGACGCCGACCGCCTCGCCGAGCTGCGGCTCACCGAGGATCTCGGCGCCCTGCTGCCCGGCTCGGCCGTGGTCGGCGAGGAAGCCGTGCACGCCGACCCGGCGGTGTACGAGGCGCTCCAGGGCGACGCCCCGGTCTGGATCGTCGACCCGGTCGACGGCACCCGCCAGTTCGTCCACGGCGACGACGGCTTCTGCACCCTGGTCGCCCTCGTCCAGCGGGGCGTCGTACGGGCCTGTTGGACCTACGCGGCGGCGCGCGAGCAGTTCGCCACCGCCGTCCGCGGCCACGGCGCCTTCCTCGACGGGCAGCGCCTGTCCGCGGGTTCGCCCGAGCCCGGCCGGGACCTCGCCGTCGCCACCTCCCACCCCGACTACACCACCGACGAGCAGAAGCGCGCGCTGCGCGCGCTGTGGAGCGAGGGCATCGCCCCGCGCCCGTGCGGCTCCGCGGGCCTGGAGTACCTCGCCGTCGCCCGCGGCGCACTCGACGCCGTGGCCTTCTCCTGGGAAGCCGCCTGGGACCACGCGGCCGGTCTGCTCCTGGTCGAGGAGGCGGGCGGCACGCACCTCACCCTGAGCGGCGAGCCGTTCCGCGTCACCGGCGGCAACGCGCTGCCGTTCACCGCCGCCCGGGACGCGGCCACCGCCCGCCGGGTGGCGGGCCTGCTGCGCGGCGCGCCCTGACCCTCCGGGGCCACCCGGCCCGGGGGAGCGGCGGTCCCCCGGCATATCCTGATCCAGAATGCCCGTCGGCTGACGAAGGGGTCCGAAGGTGCCGTCGATGCTCGATGCGGTCGTGGTGGGTGCGGGGCCGAACGGACTGACCGCTGCCGTGGAGCTGGCCCGCCGCGGTTTCTCCGTGGCCCTGTTCGAGGCGAAGTCCACCGTGGGCGGCGGCGCCCGCACCGAGGAGCTGACCCTCCCCGGCTTCCGGCACGACCCGTGCTCGGCCGCCCACCCCCTCGGCGTGAACTCGCCGGCGTTCCGCGGCATGCCCCTCGACCGGTACGGCCTGGAGTGGCTGCACGCCCCGCTGCCCATGGCCCACCCGTTCCCGGACGGCAGCGCGGCCGTGCTGTCGCGCTCGGTGGCCGAGACCGCCGCCTCCTTCGGACCGCGCGACGCGGGGCCGTACCGCAGGCTGGTCGAACCGCTCCTGGCCCGCTGGGACACCCTCGTACGCGATTTCATGTCCCTGCCGCTCACCGCGCTCCCGCGCGACCCCGTCACCCTGGCCCGCTTCGGCCTGGTCGGCCTGCCGCCGTCCAGCTGGCTGATGCGCCGCTTCCAGGACGACCGGATCAAGACCCTCTTCGCCGGCCTGGTCGCCCATGTGATGGCGCCGCTGGACGGCCTGGCCACCAGCGCCATCGGGCTGGTCTTCGCCCTCTCCGCGCACGCCCGCGGCTGGCCGGTGCCCCGCGGCGGCTCCCAGGCCATCTCCGACGCCCTCGCCGCCTACCTGGCCGACCTCGGCGGCGCCGTGCACACCGACTACGAGGTCAAGCGGCTGGACGACCTGCCGCCCGCGCGCGCCTACGTCTTCGACACCTCGCCCGCCGCGCTCGCCCGCATCGCCGGCTTCGGCGACTACTACGCGAACTACCGCTACGGCCCCAGCGTCTTCAAGATCGACTACGCGCTGGACGGGCCGGTGCCGTGGACCGCGCCCGAGGCCCGCACCGCCGGCACCGTGCAGATCGGCGCCGACCAGGAGGAGATCGGCACCGCCCTGCGCGCCGCCTCCCGGGAGGGCCGCGCCCCCGACAGGCCGTTCATGATCACCGTGCAGCCCAGCGTGGCCGACCCCACTCGCGCCCCCGACGGCAAGCACGTCTTCTGGACGTACGGCCATGTGCCCAACGGCTGGTCCGGAGACCTCACCGACGCCATAGAACGCCAGCTGGAGCGCTTCGCCCCCGGCTTCCGCGACCGCGTGCTCGCCCGCGCCACCGCCGGACCCGCCGAGATGGCCGCCCGCAACGCCAACTACGTCGGCGGCGACATCGCCTGCGGCGCGGCCTCCGGACTCCAGCTCCTGCTGCGCCCCAAGCTGTCCCTGTTCCCCTACCACACGCCCCACCCGGCCGTGTTCCTCTGCTCCTCGGCCACCCCGCCCGGACCCGGCGTGCACGGCATGTCCGGCCACAACGCCGCCAAGGCCGTCTGGCGGAGACTGCGGCAGGCGCCATGACCACCCTCACCCTCGTCCGCGGCGACATCACCCGGCAGCACGCCGACGCCCTCGTCAACGCGGCCAACTCCTCCCTCCTCGGCGGGGGAGGGGTGGACGGCGCCATCCACCGCCGCGGCGGCCCCGCCGTGCTGGCGGAGTGCCGCGCGCTGCGCGCCTCCCGGTACGGCAAGGGCCTGCCCACCGGACAGGCGGTCGCCACCACGGCGGGCGAACTGCCCGCCCGCTGGGTGATCCACACCGTCGGCCCGGTGTACAGCCCGGACGAGGACCGCTCGGACCTGCTCGCCTCCTGCTACCGCGAGTCCCTGCGGGTCGCCGACGAGCTGGGCGCCCGCACCGTCGCGTTCCCGGCGATCTCCACCGGCGTGTACCGCTGGCCGATGGACGACGCGGCGCGGATCGCGGTCGACACCGTCCGGAGCACCGCGACGGCCGTGACGGAGGTCCGGTTCGTGCTGTTCGACGAGCGCGCCTACGACGCCTTCGCCCGGCTGACCGGCTGACCCGCGCCCGGACGCGGATCACCCGAATGGCCCAACACCCGGTGCGCCCGGCCGCCGCCTGGCCGAACCTCGAAATGCCCCCGCGCTCCTCGCGAGCACCGGACGAACGGGGCGGCAGAGAGGACACGCTCATGAGCCAGGCAGCACAGGCCGGCGGACCGGCCTCCCCGGGCGGGGGCCCGCGGCAGACCGCGGCCCGGCACGGCGGCTGGGCGACCGGCGGGGTCACGTTCGCCGGCGTACTGATGGTGTGCAACGGCATCCTCGCCGTGCTCGAGGGCATCGCCGCGGTCGCCGGTGACAACGTCTACTTCCGCATCGGCGCCTACGTCTACAGGATCAACCTCACCGGCTGGGGCGTCATCCACATCATCCTCGGCGCCCTGGTCCTGCTGACCGGCATCGGCCTGCTCATGGACATGGCCTGGGCCCGCTTCGCCGGCCTGTTCTTCGTGGCGCTCAGCCTCATCACGCAGTTCCTCTTCCTGCCGTACCAGCCGATCTGGTCGTTCGTCATCATCGCGATCGACGTCTTCCTCATCTGGGCCCTGGCGACCCGGCAGGAAGCGGCGGCCTGAGGCGCACGGCGGCCGCTTCGCCCGCTCGCGCGGGCCCCCGCAGCACACGGCCACCCCGCCGGCGGCGAACGTCCGGCGGGGTGGCCGTCCTCGTGTCCGTCCGCCTGGCCGGCGGCCCTGCCCGCGGGACCCCGCGCCCCGCGTGACATCATCGGCCGGGTCCGGGACCAGCCGTACGCGCCGCGACGGGGCCCACTCGCCGCGGCGAGCCGTACCAGGAGCACGAGAAGCACGAGACGCACCATGAACCCTGCCCTGCTGGACGACTTCTCCCTGGAGATGACCGGCAAGGACGTCCCCGGTCTGGAGGAGGCGCACGGCAGCATCCCGCCGGGCACCAGGATCAACATCACCTTCCTGGCCGGCGAGGACACCGCGACCCGGCTGGCGGCCGCCCGCGCGGTCAAGCGGCTCGGCTTCGTCCCCGTACCGCACATCT
>NZ_BNBF01000005.1:161015-165110 GCF_014654935.1 Streptomyces capoamus | reverse complement strand
CCGCGCGCCGCCTGCCCTCCCGGCCCGCCCTGGAGGAGTTCCTCGCCGGGCTCGCGGCCGACGGCACCGCCGGGAACGTGTTCGTCGTCGGCGGCGACCCCGCCCGCCCCGAGGGCCCCTACGCGGACGCCCTCTCCGTCCTGCGCACCGGCCTGCTGCGCAGCCACGGCGTCCGGCACGTCGGCATCACCGGCTACCCCGAGGGCCACCCCGGCATAGCCGAACGGACCCTGTGGTCGGCGCTCACCGAGAAGGCGGCGGCCATCGGGGCCGACCGGTTCACCGGGGACGTCATCACCCAGTTCGGCTTCGACGTCGACCCGGTCCTCGGCTGGCTGGAGGCCCTGCGCGCGCGGGGCGTGCACCTGCCCGTCCGCATCGGCGTCCCCGGGCCGGCGGGGGTGCGCCGGCTGCTCGGCTACGCCACCCGGTTCGGCGTCGGCACCAGCGCCTCCGTCGCCCGCAAGTACGGCCTGTCACTGACCAACCTCGTGGGCACGGCCGGCCCCGACCGTTTCCTGCACGCGCTGGCCGACCGCTACGACCCCGCCCGGCACGGCGCCGTGAAGGTGCACTTCTACACCTTCGGCGGCCTGCGGGCCACCGCCGAGTGGATCACCGGGTTCCGCCGCCGGCACACCGGCTGACACCTGGCCAGGCCCACGTACGTGTCGGATTTCCGCCAGCTCCGGGGCGCGCGGTCGCCCATGCTGGAGGCATGCAGACAGGGATGCACCTCGACCGGGAGCACTGCGTGCGCGCCGTGCAGTCCAAGGACGCGCGGTTCGACGGCTGGTTCTTCACGGCCGTCCTGACCACCCGGATCTACTGCCGGCCGAGCTGTCCGGTGGTGCCGCCGAAGGCACAGAACATGACGTTCTACCCGAGCGCCGCCGCCTGCCAGCAGGCCGGCTTCCGGGCCTGCAAGCGCTGCCGGCCCGACACCAGCCCCGGCTCCCCGGAGTGGAACCGGCGCGCCGACCTGGTGGCCCGGGCGATGCGGCTGATCGCCGACGGGGTCGTGGACCGCGAGGGCGTGCCCGGACTCGCCGCCCGGCTCGGCTACAGCACCCGCCAGGTCGAGCGGCAGCTGCTCGCCGAGCTGGGCGCGGGCCCCCTCGCGCTCGCCCGCGCCCAGCGCGCCCAGACCGCGCGGCTGCTCGTCGAGACCAGCACCCTGCCCATGGCGGAGATCGCCTTCGCCGCGGGTTTCGCCTCCATCCGCGCCTTCAACGACACCGTCCGCGAGGTCTTCGCCCTCTCCCCGAGCGAACTGCGCGCCCGCGCACCGCGGAGCGGTCCGGGAACCCCGGGCGTGCTCACCCTGCGGCTGCCGTTCCGTGCCCCGCTGCACCCGTCCAATCTCTTCGGACACCTCGCCGCCACCGCCGTACCCGGCGTCGAGGAGTGGCGCGACGGCGCCTACCGCCGCACGCTGCGCCTGCCGTACGGCCACGGGATCGCCGCCCTCGCCCCCCGCCCCGACCACATCGCCTGCCGCCTCACCCTCAGCGACCTGCGCGACCTGACCGTCGCCATCAGCCGCTGCCGCCGCCTGCTCGACCTGGACGCCGACCCGGTCGCCGTCGACGAGCGGCTGCGGGCCGATCCCCTGCTCGCCCCGCTGGTCGACCGGGCCCCCGGGCGCCGGGTGCCGCGCACGGTGGACGAGGCGGAGTTCGCCGTGCGCGCCGTGCTCGGACAGCAGGTGTCCACGGCCGCCGCCCGCACCCACGCGGCCCGGCTGGTCACCGCGCACGGCAAACCCCTGGACGACCCCGAGGGCGGCCTCACCCACCTCTTCCCGGACCCCCAGGCGCTGGCCGCCGTCGACCCCGAGACCCTCGCGATGCCCCGCACCCGGCGCACCACGCTCACCACCCTCGTCCGGCAGCTCGCCGACGGGGACCTGCACCTGGGTGTGGCGGCCGACCGGGCCGAGGCGCGGGCCCGGCTGCTCGCGCTGCCCGGTTTCGGGCCGTGGACGGTGGACGTCATCGCCATGCGCGCCCTGGGCGACCCCGACGCCTTCCTCCCCACGGACCTCGGCGTCCGGCGCGCCGCGAAGGACCTCGGCCTGCCGTCCACCCCGGCCGCGCTGACCGCCCGGGCGGCCGGCTGGCGGCCCTGGCGGGCGTACGCGGTGCAGTACCTGTGGGCGACCGACGACCACCCGATCAACTTCCTGCCGGCGTAAGGACCTCCGCATGAAGCAGCACACCGTCATCGACAGCCCCTACGGCCCCCTGACGCTCGTCGCGGACGACGGCGTCCTGTGCGGCCTCTACATGACCGACCAGCGCCACCGCCCGCCGGAGGAGACCTTCGGCACCCCCGACGACACGCCGTTCGCCGAGGCCGCCGAGCAGCTCGCCGCCTACTTCGCGGGCGAGTTGACCGAGTTCACCGTCGCCCTTCGCCTGCACGGCACCCCGTTCCAGCGCCGCGTCTGGGACGAGCTGACCCGCATCCCCTACGGCGAGACCCGCTCCTACGGCCGGCTCGCCGACGCCCTCGGCAACCCCGGGGCGTCCCGCGCGGTCGGCCTCGCCAACGGCAGGAACCCCATCGGCATCATCGTGCCCTGCCACCGGGTCGTCGGCGCGGCCGGCGGACTCACCGGCTACGGCGGCGGCCTCGACCGCAAGCGCCGGCTGCTGGACTTCGAACGCGGCACCGCCCTCTTCTGACCGGCGCCCCCGCCCGGCTACCCGGCGTCCTGCGCGCCCAGCCGCTCCAGCAGCGCGGGCAGCGCGGTGCCGATCGGCTCCCGTACGACCTCGTCGGCGATCTCGTCGTACGGCGTCGGGTCGGCGTTGACGATGACGACACGGGCGCCGTGGTCGGCGGCGACACCGACGAGGCCGGCGGCCGGCTGCACCTGGAGGCTGCTGCCGACGGCGAGGAACATTTGGCAGGCCTTGGCGATGGCCACGGCCTCGCCCAGGACCACCGGATCGAGCCGCTCGCCGAACATCACCGTGGCCGACTTCAGGATGCCACCGCACTCCAGGCACGGCGGGTCCTCCTCGCCGGCCTCCACCCGGGCCAGGGCGTCCGCCATGGGGCCGCGCGCGTGGCACCGCGTGCAGACGACACTGCGGGCACTGCCGTGCAGTTCCAGCACCTTGCGGGCGGGCATCCCGGCGAGCTGGTGCAGCCCGTCCACGTTCTGGGTGATGACCCGGACCGGCACGCCGGACCGCTCCAGCGCGGCGACGGCCCGGTGCGCCGCGTTCGGCTCGGCCGCGAGCGTGCGGTTGCGGCGCCGCATCTGCCAGGACCGCCGCCGGATCTCCGGGTCCGCCATGTAGTACGCGTACGTCACGAGCTTCTCGGCCTCCGGATCCCGCCGCCACAGGCCTTGGGGACCGCGGTAGTCCGGAATCCCGGAGTCGGTGGAGATACCGGCCCCGCTCAGCAGGGCGACGAGAGGCTTGGCCATGGCATCGAGGGTAGGGCGGACGGCGGGGCCGCCGCGAACGGACAACAGCCCGGGGCCGCGAGCGGACAGGGGCCCGCGGGGCCGGGCGGTCAGGCCACGCGGTGGCCGTTCTCCAGTTCCGCCGTCCCCGAGCCGGCCGCCAGGACGTCCAGGGCGGCCAGCACCCTGCGGCCCAGCGCGCCGGGCAGGTGCCCGGTCAGCTCCTCGCGCCCGACCAGCCGCCAGGACAGCAGCTCCTCCTCCTGCAGCCGGATCGCCTTCAGGTCGGCGTCCGCGAGCACCCCGCCGTCGTACAGGTACGCGACCAGCGGCGGCCGGCCCGCGCCGTGCACCCAGTCCACGGCCAGCAGCCGGCCGAGTTCCCGGTCGAGGCCGATCTCCTCCAGCGTCTCGCGGCGGGCACCCTGGCGCGGTGTCTCCCCGTCGTCGGACTCGACGGTCCCGCCCGGGAGCGCCCATCCCTCCCGGTAGTTCGGCTCGACGAGCAGCACCCGCCCCTCGGCGTCCCGGAAGAGCACGGCGGCGCCGGCGAGGACACGGGGCAGGCTCGCGATGTACGCGGCGAAGTCAGGCGTCGTGGTCATGGGGGAAGGGTAACCAGCCGCCCGGCACCTACGGCCCGCCCGCCGCCAGACGCAGGGTGCGTTCGG
>NZ_BNBF01000005.1:157494-160965 GCF_014654935.1 Streptomyces capoamus | reverse complement strand
CCAGCGCACTGATCCGGACGCCGTCGAAACCGAACACCGCGCTGCGCACGGTGTCCTCCAGCGGCTCCCGCCACCGCGCCGGGATCGCGTCCGCCCCGGTGAGGACGCCGGCCACCGAACCGGCCGTCGCCCCGTTGGAGTCGGTGTCCAGGCCGCCGCGCACGGTCAGCGCGATGGTCCGGGTGAAGTCGCCGTCGCCGTACAGCAGTCCGGCGGTGAGCACGGCGGCGTTCGGCACCGTGTGGATCCAGCCGAGCCCGGCGGTCTCCTCGGCGACCGTGGCCAGCGTCTCCTCCCAGGGCAGCCGGGCCTCGTGCAGGGACGCCACCCGCCGTACCGTCCGGGCCAGCCGGCTGCCCGCCGGGACGACGGTCAGCGCGGTGTCCAGGGCGTCGCGCACCGTCGGGGCGGTGAAGGCCGCCGCGATCAGCGCGGCGGCCCACATGGCGCCGTAGACGCCGTTGCCGGTGTGCGAGAGGACCGCGTCCCGGCGGGCCAGACCAGCGGCCCGGACGGGATCGCCGGGGCAGGTCCAGCCGTAGACGTCGGCGCGGATCAGCGCCCCGATCCACTCCTGGTACGGGTTGTCGTACGTCGCCGTGAGCGGCGGTTTGAGCCCGTTGGCGAGGTTGCGGTAAGCGGCCCGTTCCGCCGTGAACGTCTGCAGGTACGGCAGCCGCAGCAGCCACAGGTCGCCGACCTGCTCGGTGCTGAAGCCGAAGCCGTGCGTCTCCAGCAGGTGCAGGCCGAGGATCGCGTAGTCCACGTCGTCGTCCCGGCAGCTGCCGTGGATCCGGCCGCGCACGCAGCTGCGCCACTCCGGGCGCAGCACGGCGGCCTCGGCCGGGTCGGCGGGCTCGGGGAGGTAGTCGGTCAGCGGCAGGGCCGCCGCCCGGCGCAGATAGCCGTCGATGCGGTCACGGGTCCACACCTCGCCCTGCTCGACCGGCTTGCCGAGCATGTTGCCCGCGATCCGGCCGAGCCAGCCGCCGTGGACACGGTCGGCGAGGTCCCCTCCGGGGCGCTCGGTGTTCATGACAGGGGTGTACCCGTTCTGCCGGGCGGCTCCCAGCGCCTTCCCAGGGTTCGGGCAGGGCATGACGGCGGGGGTGTCCTGCGGTTATCGTCACAGCGGCGCGACTGGCCCCGCCGTGCGCGGGGCCCGGAGAGCAAGGGGAACACAAGGTGGCGGACGCTGCAGTGAACGAGACCCGTCGGGTGCTCATCGCCGCGGACAAGTTCAAGGGCTCGCTGACGGCCGTACAGGTCGCCGAGCGGGTGACGGCCGGGCTGCGCGGGGTCGTGCCGGACCTCCGGGTGGAGGCGCTGCCCGTGGCCGACGGCGGTGACGGGACGGTGGACGCGGCGGTCGCCGCCGGCTTCGAACGCCGGGAGGTACGGGTCGCCGGGCCGCTCGGCCAGGAGGTCACGGCGGCGTTCGCGCTCCGCGACGGCACCGCGGTGGTCGAGATGGCGGAGGCGAGCGGGCTGCAGCGGCTGCCGGCCGGTGTCTTCGCACCGCTGACCGCCTCCACGTACGGCTCCGGGGAGCTGCTGCGCGCCGCGCTGGACGCGGGCGCGCGGACCATCGTGTTCGGCGTCGGCGGCAGCGCCACGACGGACGGCGGCGCGGGCATGCTGTCCGCGCTGGGCGCGCGTTTCCTGACCGAGGAGGGCGAGCCGGTGCCCCCGGGCGGCGGCGGCCTCGCCGGCCTCGCCCGGGCCGACCTGTCCGGTCTCGACCCCCGGCTGGCCTCGGTCGACCTGGTGCTGGCCAGCGACGTCGACAATCCCCTGACCGGCCCGAAGGGCGCGCCGGCGGTGTACGGCCCGCAGAAGGGTGCCTCGCCGGACGACGTGGAGACGCTGGACGCGGCGCTGGCCCGCTTCGCGAAGGTGCTGGAGGCCGAGGCCGGTCCGCGGGCCGCCGAGTACGCGGTGTCACCGGGAGCGGGCGCGGCCGGCGGCATCGGCTACGGCGCGCTGCTCCTCGGCGCGCGGTTCCGCCCCGGTATCGAGGTCATGCTGGACGTCCTGGGTTTCGCCCCCGCCCTGGAGCGGGCCTCGCTCGTCGTCACCGGGGAGGGCTCCCTGGACGAGCAGACCCTGCACGGGAAGGCACCGGCGGGAGTCGCGGCGGCGGCACGCGCCGCGGGCAAGCAGGTCGTGGCGGTGTGCGGGCGGCTGGCCCTGCCGCCGGAGGCGCTGCGGCGGGCCGGCATCGCGGAGGCCTACGCCCTGACCTCGGTCGAGCCGGACGTCGCCCGGTGCATCGCGCACGCGGGCCCGATCCTGGAACGCGTGGCGGAGTCGATCGCGCGGGACTTCCTGAGCTGACCGGGCGTCCAGCCGGCGGAGCGTGGACGTCCGGGGCACGGACGCCCCGTGCGGCAGATGGGCATCTGCCGCACGGGGCGCGGGATCAGCGTCCGTCGCCGGGCCGGTCGTCCGGACCGCACTTGTCCGGGGTCCCGTCGAAGTGGATGCAGGCGGTGACCTTCACGACGTAGTTGCTCGTGGAGTTGTCGCTGTAGGTGGTCTTCCCCGCGCCCTGGTTGTTCAGGAGGCGGAGGCCCTTGGTGTTCTTGCGGTCGAACTCCGAGTAGACCCCGTTGCCGTCCGCCTGCTGGTCGGTGACGCCGACGTTCTTGTTGCCGTTCGACTGCAGGCTGAAGGCGTAGGCGAGGTGGATGTTCGGGTTCGTGTGGTGGTTCAGCTGGGACGTGACGTCCTCGCCGGCGTCGGCGTAGGCCGGCGAAGCCCCCGCAATGGCGCCGAGCATGACAACTGCCATGGCGGCCTTCTTGGCGCTCCTGGAAAACTGCATGATTCTCCCCTTTGACGCAGCAACTCACCTGCTGCGATTGGCGGTCATCACGACGAAGGCCCTCGGATGTGACGCACCCATGGGAAGGCGACGCCAGGCAGGTCAGGCCTGGCGGCTTCGCTTGCAGAGCCCCCCGTGGGCAGCGAGGAGAAGGCCTTCCTCGCGACCGATGCAAGATCATATACCAAAACCGAAGCCAAGCAAGGGCTATTGCGGCACGGCGATGTGGTATAGGGAAGCCCCTCTTTCGTCGCATGATCGCTTTGGCTTACCATCGGCACCGATCGCGGGAGGCTGACCTCTCTCGCGCAACGGGGGACTGTTCACGGGGACGCTGCTTCATGCTCGCCGGAAGAGCCCGCCATCCGCGGGACAGGGGGCTCGTCCCTGCCCCGCGGCGCCACCGCGACGTCACACGGTGACGCGGCAACAGCTACCTGAGGGCACATCACGTGAGCAATTCCGACATCGGGCCCGCGCCCGGCCCGGTACTCCACATCCAGGACCTGAACCACTCGGTCCGGAACCGGACGCTGTTCAAGGACCTGCAACTCAGCGTCAGCGCCGGGGAGTCGGTGGCGATCACGGGGCCGAGCGGCTCGGGCAAGAGCACGCTGCTGTCGTCGATCCTCGGTCTGGTCAGG
>NZ_BNBF01000005.1:150399-157452 GCF_014654935.1 Streptomyces capoamus | reverse complement strand
CCGCACGGCGGAAGCATCAAGGTGACCGGTGCCGAGGTGACGGAGCTGCGGGGCAGGCAGCTCGCGACGCTGCGCAGCCGGACGATCGGCACCGTCTTCCAGTTCGGGGAACTGCTGCCGGAACTCAGCCCGCTGGACAACGTGGCGCTGGCGGCGCTGCTGTCGCGTTCCGACCGTGCCGGCGGGTACCGCCGGGCACAGGAACTGCTGGACGAACTGCGCGTTCCGCGGGCCGAGACGACGGAGGAGCTCTCCGGAGGCGAGCACCAGCGCACCGCCGTGGCTCGTGCGCTCATCAACTCGCCGGAGCTGATCCTGGCCGATGAGCCCACCGGCTCCCTCGACCCCGACGCCACCGCTCGCATCGCGGAACTGCTCTTCGACCTCCCCCGGCGGCGCAGGTGCGCACTGGTGGTCGTGACGCACGATGTCGAGGTCGCCGCACGGGCGGACCGGGTGCTGCGCCTGGAGGCCGGTCTGCTGGTTCCCGCCCGGGCGGGGGAGGCGGTGCAGGCGTGAGCGGGGCCGGACACGGCGGCCTGTCCCGTCAGCTGCTGCGCATGGGGCGCGACGCCGGCCGGCGCGCGGAGTCCGCCGGCACCAGGGCCGCGGCTCTCGCGCTGTCGGCCTTCGCCGTCGCGGTGTGCCTGGGCCTGCTGGCGATGGTGCACGCCTCCTACGTCGGCAAGGAGGTGCGGCGCGAAGCCAGGACTCCGGTGGGGCAGACGGAGCGGACGCGGGACTCCCGGGCCACGTCGTGGCTGGTCGGCTCGGACGCACTGGCGGGGAAGCGGCTCTTCAGCGTCGTGTTCATGGCGCCGCAGACACCGGATGCCCCCCTTCCGCCAGGGGTGGAGCGCTGGCCGGGGCCGGGCGAGGCCGTTCTGTCCCCCGGTCTGCTCAGAGCCGGTGCCGCGGAGGGAATCGCCCGGCGTTACGGAAAACTCGCGGGCACGGTCGGGCAGGAGGGGTTGGACGACCCCGGAGAGTGGCTCGCCTACGTCCGGCCCGCCAAGGGCATGAAGGCACAGGCGCCGGTCGAGACCGTGGTCGGTTTCGGTCCCGGGGCAGGCACGCTCGCCGAGGGCCTGCAGCCGGGCACGGGGAGCGACAACGACAAACCCGAGTGGGTGTTCCAGGGCCTTGTCGTCGGCCTGCTGCTCGTGCCGAGTCTCGTGCTCCTGTTCACCGCGCTCCACGCCGGGGCGCACGGCCGCGATCGCAGGGGCGCCCTGGTCGACGCCCTCGGAGGACGCAGGCGCGACCGCGCGCTGATCGCCGTGGGGGAGGCGGTGCGACCGGTGGCGGCGGGAGCCCTCGCGTCGCTCCTGTTCTTCGCCCCGGCCGTGTTCGCCGACATCCGGGTCCCGTACGTCGACTACGTGACGTCGTCCGCCGATGTGCGTCGGCACGGCTGGCCGGTACTGCTGGTTCCGGTGGTCGTCATGCTGGCGGCGCTGGCCCTCGCCGTCATCAGCGATCAGCTGGCCGGACGGGTCAAGGGGACCCGGCCCACCAGCGCGAGCGGGTCACGCCGACAGCGCTGCCTCGCCCTCCTCAGCGCGCCGGCGATCCTGCTCGCCAGCCGCGGTCCCGAACTCGCCGGCGACAGCTCGCAGTACCGGACGTGGATCAGCTGGGCCGGTCTTGCCCTCGTCGTCCTCACCCTGCCGGCCGGAGTGGCGGTCGTCGTGGCCGGGCTCGGGGGAATCCTGGAGCGAACCGGGCGCCGACGGGGGTGGGCCGGTGCGCTGATCGCGGGCCGCCGCATCAGCCGTGACCCGGCGGCCACCGTCCGCCTGGTCACCGGTGTGACCGTCGCGCTGATCGTCTTCATGCAGGCCCTCGCCTGGCAGGCGATGTTCGGGACGTACAACGCGAAGACCGAGGAGGTCCTCGCCACCGTCGACAGGAACGTGGCCGAGATCGGCCCCAGGGGGGCGGTCTCCGCCAGGGAGACCGCCGGCTATCTCGGCTCCCTGCCCGCGGGCCATGTGCCGGTCGTCCTCGCGCCTCCCGCCGCCGCCGGTGACGGACCCGTCACGATCAGCGGAGGGTGCGTCGCTCTGCGGGCGCTCCGGCTGCCGTGTTCGCCCACACCGGCCCGCGTCGACGTCGTCCTCGACCGGCGCCTGCAGGAACTGCTCAGCTGGGACACGCAGGGCGGCACTCATCTGGAGGTGGTCCGCGCCGGCGACGCCGAGCTGGCCGAGCGGACCGTGCCGACCACCAACACCCTGGCGGTGGTGAGGGCTGACGGCGGCGTTCCCGCCGTCGCCGCTCTCAAGGAAGCCTCCTACCGCGCCTACTCCCGCGGGGCCCAGGTCCGTTTCCCCGGGGAGGAGTGGCTGGCCGCCGGCGTTCCGGACCGGGACCAGGGCCGGTGGATCCGGCTCTTCGGCGTCCTGGGGACGGGGATCCTCGTCCTCGCGATCGGCCTGAGCGCACAGGCCGAGTTCCTGCGCCGGGGTCGGGCACTGGCCCCGTTGACCGTGCTGACGGGCGGACACCGCGTCTTCCGCACCAGCGCGGCCTGGGGGATCGTCGCGCCGCTCACACTCGCGGCACTGGCCGGGTGCGTCGTCGGCGCCTGGACCGCGCGACCCGTCGCTCGGCCGGGAATGACCTACTTCGTCCCCGGGGACCTCATGGCGGCCGCCGTCATCGTGGTGCTCGCCGTGTCCGTCGTGATGGGTCTGTGGGCCGCTCGGATCGCCGGCCGGCAGGCACGCGGCTGGTGCCCCTAGTCGCCGCTTCCCGCCCTGCCCGGACCTCCGGTCCCCCCTCCTCCCCGGCCCCGACGACCGAGGCCCCCGCGGTCCGAGCGCGCCGGCACGCGCCGGTGAACCGGCCCGCCCCGCTCCCGCCGGTCGGGGCGCTCCTCCCGCACGCGGCCGGCGGGCCGGCGTCGGGCGTCTTCGCCACGCCCGACGCCGGCCCCGGCCGTTCTCCGCCATCCCAAGGATCTGAACGACGCCATGAGCTGCCGCCCGCCCATCCTGCGCCGCCGCCCGCCCAGCTGGCTGGTGCCGCTGCTGTGGACCGTCGCCCTCGGCCTGTGGGGGCTGTCCCGGCAGCACAGCGTGTGGCGGGACGAGGCCGCGACCTGGCAGGTGGCCCGGCGGTCCGCCGCCGACATCTGGCGCATGCTGGGCGAGATCGATGCCGTGCACGGTCTGTACTACCTGCTGATGCACGGGCTCTTCGCCTGCTTCGGGCCCGGAACCACGACCCTGCGCCTGCCCTCCGTGCTGGCCATGGCGGTGGCGGCGGCGTGCGTGACGGTCATCGGCCGCCGGCTGGCGGGCGGCTGGGCGGGTCTGGGCGCAGGGCTGGTGTTCGGGCTGCTTCCCGCGGTGCAGTTCCACCTCCAGGAGGGACGCCCGTACGCACTGGTCGCGGCGGGGGCCGGCGTCTCCACACTGCTGCTGGTCACCGCGGTGCAGGGACGCGCTCGGACACCGCACTGGGCGGCCTACGGGGGCACGGTCCTGCTGTGCGCGCTGCTCAACTGGCTGTCGCTGCTGATACTGCCGGCTCACGCGGCGACCCTGGCCTGGACGAGAGCGGGGCGCGCCACGTGGATCCGCTGGGCGGTGGCCGTCACGGCCGCCGTGGCAGCCGCCCTGCCGATGATCCTGTTCACCCTGACCCAGTCCCGGCAGGTGGCCTGGATTCCGCCGCTGACCTGGCACATGCTGATCGGCCCGGCGATCGTGCTGGCCGTCGGCGCTCTCGGGGCCCTGCTGGACCGGCCACGGACAGGACGGCCGTCACTGACGGCCGTCGCCCTGCCCTTGCTGGCCGTGCCGCAGGCCGGCCTGCTCGGGCTCTCCTTGGTCAAGCCGCTCTTCCTGGACCGTTACGTCCTGTTCAGCATGCTGGGCCTGGCCCTGCTGATCGGCGGGGCACTGGGTGCGGTGGCACGGATGACCAGGCCGCGGTTCCCCGGGGTGTCACGCCGGCTGGTGCCGGCCGCGGTCGCCGTGGCGGTGATCGCACTGTGGCCGCAGTCGCTGGCCAAGCGGTCCCCGGCCAGCCGCGTGGACGACGTCCTGGCGGTGGCGGCGGACGTGCGACAGCTCAAGAAGGACAAGGACGCGGTCGTCTTCGTCCCCGCGGCCCGCCGGGACACCGCGCTGGTTTCCCCCGCCGCGTTCGCCGGTCTGCGGGACATCGCGCTGGCGGAGAGTCCCCTGGCGTCCGGGACGCTGCAGGGCGAGGAGGCGAGTCCGGAGCGCATACGGACCGCGATGCTGGCGCAGCGGCGGATCGTGCTGGTCACCGATGCCTCCGAGGTCGCCCGGCCGGCGTCGACGGAGAAGGACAAGGCGAAGACCGCCGTCCTGGAGCAGCGCTTCGCCGTGGTGGCGGACCGGCAGGTCCGCGGACGGCGGGTGACGGTGTACGAGCGGCTCCGAGCGGACCGGTAGGGCGACCGGCAGGGCGTCGCGGGTGCCACCGCGGGAAAGCCTGAGGGGCCCGGACCGAATCATGATTCGGTCCGGGCCCCTCAAGCCCCGTACGAGCCCGTTGCTACGGGAGCTGCGCCGCCCGCGCCTCACGGTTCTCGCGCCGGTGGTCACGGAAGGTGTTCACCCGGCGCGCCGTGGCGAACAGCGGGATGGTCGCCGCCATCACGATCTGCAGCGCGCAGCCCATCTGCAGCAGCACCTGGCCGCCCGGCGCGTCGAAGGCCCACGCTGCCAGCAGACCCATGGCCGAAACGATCCAGCCCAGCACGGCCATCGCGAGGACGCCCCGCGGCTTCGGGTACTCGACCCGGCTCACCATCAGCCAGGCGGTACCGACGACCGCCAGCAGGGTCGCCTCGAACGGCAGCTCCAGCAGCACGATCGAGACGACCGTGAGCGCACCGAACGGTGAGGGCATGCCCTGGAACGTGCCGTTCTTCACGGTGATGCACGAGAAGCGGGCGAGCCGCAGCACCACCGCCAACAGCACCACGATCGCGCCCACCGCGGCGACACGCTCGTGCGCGTCCCTCGCGACCATGCCGTACACGAGCACGAAGTACGCGGGCGCCAGACCGAAGCTGATCAGGTCGGAGAGGTTGTCCAGCTCCGCACCCATCGGCGAGGACCGCAGCTTGCGGGCCACGAGGCCGTCGAACAGGTCGAACACCGCCGCGCACAGCATGAGGATGACGGCCGTGGCCGCGCTGTTGCGGGCCATGCCCGAGTCGTCGCCCGAGAGGTGCGGGATCAGGATGCCGGTGGTCGTGAAGTACACCGCCATGAAGCCGCACGTGGCGTTGCCCAGGGTGAGGGTGTCCGCTATCGACAGGCGGAGCGAGAGAGGCATCTCCTCCTCGTCGTCCGTCTCGTCGGCCTCGGGCACCCAGCCTGCCTGGGTTTCCGGATCAATCACGGTCAATGCGAGTCACCCCAGCCACGGTCTTCTGTCCGACCTCGACCGCGACCTCCACGCCCTCGGGCAGGTAGAGGTCGACACGCGAGCCGAAGCGGATCAGACCGATTCGGTCGCCCTGCTCGACCTTCGTGCCCTCCGGGATGTAGGGCACGATGCGGCGGGCCACCGCACCGGCGATCTGGATCATCTCGATGTCGCCGAGTTCGGTGTCGAAATGCCAGACTACGCGCTCGTTGTTCTCGCTCTCCTTGTTGAAAGCCGGAACAAAGCCGCCGGGGATGTGCTCGACCGACGTCACCGTGCCCGCCAGGGGCGCGCGGTTGACGTGGACGTTGAGCGGGCTCATGAAGATCGCGACGCGGGTACGCCCGTCCTTCCACGGCATGATGCTCTGCACCACACCGTCGGCGGGCGAGATGACCCGGCCCGTGGCGATCTCACGCTCGGGGTCGCGGAAGAACCACAGCATGCCCGCCGCGAGCGCGGTGGCGGGCACGGCCACGGCCTTGGCCGCACCCGAGCGACGGGCGCGGGCCAGGCTGAGGGCTGCGGTGGCGACGGTCGGGAGAAGCCACGGCGATGCTCCGCGCGCGAGGCGTGCGCCTACCAGGCTGTCGCGGTGTGCAGAGGTTTGGCTGTGGGGCATGGATGACCTTCGTAGCGGATGATGCCGCGCTCTGACGGGGGACGGCGGCTTTCCCGGGATCGTACCGGGCGCGGGCCACAACTCGGCAAGCCAGGAAGCCGAGTCGGCGGCCGGAGAGGGTCTACGGGGTGTGATCTTCTTCTCGAAGAAAACACCCCGTAACCGGACAATCAACCCTGGAATCGATACTCCTCGAGCAGCCTGCGGCCGATGATCATTTTCTGGATCTCGGCGGTACCTTCACCGATGAGCAGCATCGGGGCCTCACGGTAGAGGCGCTCGATCTCGTACTCCTTGGAGAAGCCGTAGCCGCCGTGGATCCGGAAGGCGTCCTCCACGACCTCCTTGCAGTACTCGGAGGCCAGGTACTTCGCCATGCCGGCCTCCAGGTCGTTTCGCTCCCCGGAGTCCTTTTTGCGGGCCGCGTTGACCATCATCGCATGCGCGGCCTCGACCTTGGTGGCCATCTCGGCCAGCTTGAACTGGATGGCCTGGTGCTGGGCGATCGGCTTGCCGAAGGTGTGTCGCTGCTGGGCGTAGCGGACGCCCAGCTCGAAGGCGCGCTGGGCGACGCCGCAGCCGCGCGCCGCCACGTTGACCCGGCCCACCTCGACGCCGTCCATCATTTGGTAAAAACCTCGGCCGGTGACCCCGCCGAGCACCCGGTCGGCCGGAACGCGCAGGCCGTCCATGATCAGCTCGGTGGTGTCGACGCCCTTGTAGCCCATCTTGTCGATCTTGCCGGGGATGGTGAGGCCCGGGCGGACCTCGCCGAAGCCCGGCTCCTTCTCGACCAGGAAGGTGGTCATCGACTTGTGCGGGGCCGTGCCCTCGGGGTGTCCTTCGTCACTGCGGACCAGGACGGCCACGAGCGAGGACGTGCCGCCGTTCGTCAGCCACATCTTCTGGCCGTTCAGGACGTACTCGTCGCCGTCCTTGACCGCCTTGGACGTGATCGCGGACACGTCCGAGCCCAGGCCCGGCTCCGACATCGAGAACGCGCCCCGGATGTC
>NZ_BNBF01000005.1:146962-150356 GCF_014654935.1 Streptomyces capoamus | reverse complement strand
GCCGGCCGCCATCCGCGGCAGGAAGTGGTCCTTCTGCTCCTGCGTGCCGTGCTGCTTGAGCATGTACGCGACGATGAAGTGGGTGTTGATGATGCCGGACACCGACATCCAGCCCCGGGCGATCTCCTCCACGCACAGCGCGTACGTCAGGAGGGACTCGCCCAGGCCCCCGTACTCCTCGGGGATCATCAGACCGAACAGGCCCAGCTCCTTGAGCCCGTCCACGATCTGCTGCGGGTACTCGTCGCGGTGCTCCAGCCCGGTGGCGACCGGAATGATCTCCTTGTCGACAAAGTCCCGGACGGTGGAGAGGATCTCCTGCTGGACGTCGGTCAGACCGGCGGTCTGGGCGAGACGGGCCATGCCTACTTCTCCTGCTGCTTGAGTTCCGGGCGGCCCGGCTGCTCGCCGCCGCGCTCCTTGGTGTACGTCTCGGTGGGCACCATCACCTTGCGGCGGAAGACGCACACCAGGGTGCCGTCCTGCTTGTAGCCCTTGGTCTCGACGTAGACGATGCCGCGGTCGTTCTTCGACTTCGACGGCCACTTGTCCAGCACGGTCGTCTCGCCGTAGATCGTGTCGCCGTGGAAGGTCGGCGCCACGTGCTTGAGCGACTCGATCTCCAGGTTGGCGATCGCCTTGCCGGAGATGTCCGGGACGGACATGCCGAGCAGGAGCGAGTAGATGTAGTTCCCGACGACGACGTTCTTGCCGAAGTCCGTCGTCTTCTCCGCATAGTTGGTGTCCATGTGGAGCGGGTGGTGGTTCATGGTGAGGAGACAGAACAGGTGGTCGTCGTACTCCGTGACCGTCTTGCCCGGCCAGTGCTTGTACGTCGCCCCGACCTCGAACTCCTCGTACGTGCGTCCGAACTGCATCGCGCTCAGGCCTCCGGGATCTCGAACGCCGACGTACGGGTCATGCCCGCCGCCCGCCCCTTGCCGGCGATGACCAGGGCCATCTTGCGGCTGGCCTCGTCGATCATCTCGTCGCCGAGCATCGCGGAGCCCTTCTTGCCGCCCGCCTCGGACGTGTAGTAGTCGTACGCGTCCAGGATCAGCTCGGCGTGGTCGTAGTCCTCCTGGGAGGGCGAGAAGATCTCGTTGGACGCCTCGACCTGGCCCGGGTGCAGCACCCACTTGCCGTCGAAGCCGAGCGCGGCGGCGCGCTGCGCGACCTCGCGGTAGCCGTCGACGTTGCGGATCTGCAGGTAGGGGCCGTCGATCGCCTGGAGGTTGTTGGCGCGGGCGGCCATCAGGATCTTCATCAGGATGTAGTGGTAGGCGTCCGCCGGGTAGCCGGGCGGCTGCTCGCCCACCACGAGCGACTTCATGTTGATCGACGCCATGAAGTCGGCCGGGCCGAAGATGATCGTCTCGACGCGCTGGGAGGCCTGCGCGATCTCGTTGACGTTGTTCAGGCCCTGGGCGTTCTCGATCTGCGCCTCGATGCCGATCTTGCCGACCTCGAAGCCCATCGTCTTCTCGATCTGCGTCAGCAGCAGGTCCAGCGCCACGACCTGCTGGGCGTTCTGCACCTTCGGCAGCATGATGCAGTCGAGGTTCTGGCCGGCGCCCTCGACGACCGTCACGACGTCGCGGTACGTCCACTCGGTCGTCCAGTCGTTGACGCGCACCACGCGCGTCTTGCCCGTCCAGTCGCCCTCGTTGAGGAACTTGACGATGGTGTGCCGCGCCTCGGGCTTGGCGAGCGGCGCGCACGCGTCCTCCAGGTCGAGGAAGACCTGGTCCGCCGGGAGGCCCTGCGCCTTCTCCAGGAAGCGCGGGTTGCTGCCCGGTACGGCCAGACAGGAGCGCCGCGGGCGAAGGCGGTTGACGGTCGTCATGCGGGGACCTCCAGGGGGTCGAGCTTGTTCGCTGTGCGGATCTCGTCGACGATGCGGCCGATGATCCCGGTGATGTCGAAGTCCTTCGGGGTGAACACCGCGGCCACTCCGGCGGCCCTCAGCTGTTCGGCGTCACCGTTCGGGATGATGCCACCTGCGATCACGGGTATATCTGTGGCACCGGCCACACGGAGCCGCTGGAGCACGTCCGGCACCAGCTGGGCGTGCGAGCCGGACAGGATCGACAGGCCCACGGCGTGCACGTCCTCGGCCAGGGCCGCGTCCACGATCTGCTCCGGGGTGAGCCGGATGCCCTGGTAGACCACCTCGAAGCCGGCGTCCCGCGCGCGCACGGCTATCTGCTCGGCGCCGTTGGAGTGCCCGTCCAGGCCCGGCTTGCCGACCAGGAAGCGCAGCTTGCCCACGCCCAGGTCGCGGGCGGTGGCGTCCACCTTGGCGCGGACCTCGGCCATCGCCGAGCCCTGCTCGGCCGGCACGGCCACCGGAGCGGACGAGACGCCGGTGGGCGCCCGGTACTCGCCGAACACCTCGCGCAGCGCCCCGGCCCACTCGCCGGTGGTGACCCCGGCGCGGGCGCACTCCAGCGTGGCCTCCATCAGGTTGCCGGTGCCCTGGGCGGCCTCCTTCAGCCGCTCCAGCGCCTTGCAGGGCCGCGGGTGGTTGAACGGCGGCTGGTAGCGGGTGTCCCGCCACTTGCGCAGCGACTCCACGACCCGGGTCTCGACCTCCGGGTCCACCGTCTGGATCGCGGTGTCCAGGTCGGCCGTGAGCGGGTTCGGCTCGGTGCCCTCGAAGATGTTGACGCCGACGATCTTCTCCTCGCCGGACTCGATCCGGGCGCGGCGCTCGGCGTGCGAGGCGACCAGCTGCGACTTCAGGTAGCCGGACTCCACGGCGGCCAGCGCGCCGCCCATCTCCTGGATGCGGTCGATCTCCGCCAGGACCTCCTCGACCAGCTGCTCCACCTTGGCCTCGACGACCTTCGAGCCCTCGAAGATGTCGTCGTACTCCAGCAGGTCGCTCTCGTAGGCGAGCACCTGCTGGATGCGCAGGCTCCACTGCTGGTCCCAGGGGCGGGGCAGGCCGAGGGCCTCGTTCCAGGCGGGCAGCTGCACGGCGCGGGCGCGGGCGTCCTTGGAGAGGGTCACGGCCAGCATCTCCAGCACGATCCGCTGGACGTTGTTCTCCGGCTGCGCCTCGGTCAGCCCGAGCGAGTTGACCTGGACGCCGTAGCGGAACCGGCGCTGCTTGGGGTTCTCGATGCCGTACCGCTCGCGGGTGACCTTGTCCCAGATGCGGCCGAACGCCCGCATCTTGCACATCTCCTCGACGAAGCGGACGCCCGCGTTCACGAAGAAGGAGATGCGGGCGACCACGTCGCCCATGCGTTCCTGCGGCACCTGGCCGGAGTCGCGCACGGCGTCGAGCACGGCGATGGCGGTGGACATCGCGTACGCGATCTCCTGCACCGGCGTGGCCCCGGCCTCCTGCAGGTGGTAGCTGCAGATGTTGATCGGGTTCCACTTC
>NZ_BNBF01000005.1:145672-146922 GCF_014654935.1 Streptomyces capoamus | reverse complement strand
GGGATGTGGGAGACCGTGTACGCGATCATGTCCGTCGTCAGCCGGAGCGAGGGCCCCGGCGGGAACACGTGGGTGCCCCGGGAGAGGTACTCCTTGACGATGTCGTTCTGGGTCGTGCCCTGGAGCTTGGTGATGTCCGCGCCCTGCTCCTCGGCGACGACCTGGTAGAGCGCCAGCAGCCACATGGCGGTGGCGTTGATCGTCATCGAGGTGTTCATCTGCTCCAGGGGGATGTCCTGGAACAGCCGGCGCATGTCGCCCAGGTGCGCGACGGGCACGCCCACCCGGCCGACCTCGCCGCGCGCGAGGATGTGGTCGGGGTCGTAGCCGGTCTGTGTCGGCAGGTCGAACGCGACCGACAGACCGGTCTGGCCCTTGGCGAGATTGCGCCGGTACAACTCGTTGGACGCCTCGGCCGTGGAGTGGCCGGCGTACGTCCGCATGAGCCACGGACGGTCCTTCTGACGCTCTGTCATCGGTGACTCTCCGGGCCCTCAGACGTTCCGGAAGCGGTTGATGGCGTCGATGTGCTTGGCGCGCAGCTCCTCGTCGCGCACGCCGAGGCCCTCCTCGGGCGCCAGGCACAGCACGCCGACCTTGCCCTGGTGCAGGTTGCGGTGCACGTCGTAGGCCGCCTGGCCGGTGTCCTCCAGGGCGTAGCTCTTCGACAGGGTCGGGTGGATCTTGCCCTTGGCGATCAGGCGGTTGGCCTCCCAGGCCTCGCGGTAGTTGGCGAAGTGGGAGCCGATGATGCGCTTGAGCGACATCCACAGGTAGCGGTTGTCGTACTCGTGCATGTAGCCCGAGGTCGAGGCGCAGGTGGTGATGGTGCCGCCCTTGCGGGTGACGAAGACCGAGGCGCCGAAGGTCTCGCGGCCGGGGTGCTCGAAGACGATGTCGATGTCCTCGCCGCCGGTCAGCTCGCGGATGCGCTTGCCGAAGCGCTTCCACTCCTTGGGGTCCTGGGTGGTCTCGTCCTTCCAGAACTTGTAGCCCTCGGCGTTGCGGTCGATGATCGCCTCGGCGCCCATCTTCCGGCAGATCTCGGCCTTCTCCGGGGAGGAGACGACACAGACCGGGTTGGCGCCGCCGGCCAGCGCGAACTGCGTGGCGTACGAGCCCAGGCCGCCGCTCGCGCCCCAGATGAGCACGTTGTCGCCCTGCTTCATGCCGGCGCCGTTGCGGGAGACCAGCTGGCGGTAGGCGGTGGAGTTGACCAGGCCCGGGGCCGCGGCCTCCTCCCAGCTGAG
>NZ_BNBF01000005.1:123148-145626 GCF_014654935.1 Streptomyces capoamus | reverse complement strand
GTGGTCCGGCTTCGGCATCAGCTGGTTGGACTTCACCAGGGCGATCTCGGCGAGGCCGCCGAAGTTGGTCTCGAAGCCCCAGATGCGCTGCTCGGGGTCGAGCATCGTGTCGTTGTGGCCGTCGGAGGACTCCAGTTCGACCGACAGGCAGTGCGCGACGACCTCGTCACCGGGCTTCCAGGCGTTGACGCCGGGGCCGGTGCGCAGGACGACGCCCGCGAGGTCGGAGCCGATGATGTGGTAGGGCAGGTCGTGCCGCTTGGCCAGCTCGCTGGTGCGGCCGTAGCGCTCCAGGAACCCGAAGGTGGACAGCGGCTCGAAGATCGAGGTCCACACCGAGTTGTAGTTGACCGAGGAGGCCATGACGGCCACCAGGGCCTCGCCCGGGCCGAGTTCGGGCAGGGGGACCTCGTCGAGGTGGATCGACTTGCGGGGGTCCTTGTCACGGGTCTCAAGGCCCGCGAACATCTCCGTCTCGTCCTTGTGCACGGTGATGGCGCGGTACGACTCGGGGAGCGGCAGGGCGGCGAAGTCGGCGGACGTGGCGTCCTTCGACTGGATCGCGTCCAGGATGTCCTTCACGGTCACGGTGTTGCCTCCGGCGGTGAGCGCCCTGAGGGAGGGGCGCTGGGGGATCGTCGGTGCTGCGGTGAGTGCTGCTGAGGGTTTTCGAGGGGTGTGCCGTCGGTTCGGCTCGGTGGTGCTTCGGCAGCGCTTTGTGGCGCAGGAGGTTGCCTGTGACGCAGGCGTCCGGGCGCGCAAACCATGAGCTTGCGGGGACAGCCGACGAGCGAAAGGTCTCTGCTCGCCGGCCGCCCGGACTCCTTCAACGTATGACACCGCGTGTCAGGTCGCAAGGCACTGAGTGCCAGAAATTGCTCTCAGGTGAAATCTTTACGCAACAAATGAGCGATGATCGATCAGATTCGTGATAAGCGAAACGGGCTGGGAGCGGCACCCAGTGCCGCTCCCAGCCCGTTTCGCGCGCTCCGGCCGCTAGGTCCGCGCTCTCAGCGCCTGCTCGATGGTGCGCATCACCTCGTCCAGCGGGGCGTCGGTCCTGGCCACCGTCACCAGGACCTCCCCGTGGTCGACGGTGGTGGCCGGCGAGGTGCGCGGAGCACTCTCGCGGCCGGCCCCGATGCCGGTGCCGAAGGTCCTGCGCACGATCGCGAAGGCGTGGTCCAGCTGCGCCTCCACGTCGCCCTGGCCGCCGGCCCGCAGCCAGCGCCGGAGCACGTGGTTGTGGGCGGTGACCACGGCCGAGGCGGCCACCTCGGCCAGCAGCGGGTCGTCGTTGGCGTCGTCGGCGTGCGCGTGCTCGTCGAAGTGGCCGAGCAGATAGCGGGTGAACAGGCGCTCGTAGCGGGCGACCGAGGCGATCTCCGCCTCGCGCAGGGTGGGGACCTCGCGCGTGAGCTTGTAGCGGGCGACGGAGATCTCCGGCCGCGCCGCGTACATCTTCATGACCTCCTTGATGCCACGGCACACGGTGTCGAGCGGGTGCTCGTGCGCCGGGGCGGCGTTGAGGACCGCCTCCGCGCGGATCAGCGTGTCGTCGTGGTCCGGGAAGATCGCCTCTTCCTTGGAACGGAAGTGGCGGAAGAAGGTGCGCCGGGCGACCCCGGCGGCGGCGGCGATCTCGTCGACGGTGGTGGCCTCGTAGCCCTTGGTCGCGAACAGCTCCATGGCTGCTGCCGCCAGTTCTCGGCGCATCTTGAGCCGCTGGGCGGCGGCGCGACTGCCTGCGGCACTTTCCGGCGCGTCGGACGTGGCTGGTGTACGGGAGGACTTGGCGGGCTGGGACATGACCCGAACGTACTGCATCCGCGCAGCTCGGTGCGCGGATCCGGGCTCTCCCCCGCCCGCGGGGGGCGGGGGAGAACCGGGCCGGGCGGGCGGGGCGCCGGCTCCGGGGCCGAGCAGCCCGCCCCAGTCCGTCCCCGTACCGAACCAGTCGCCGACGCCGTCAGCGGCGGGCATACTCGCGGAAGCCGCGGCCGGTCTTGCGGCCCAGGCAGCCGGCGGCCACCAGATGCTCCAGCAGCGGCGCCGGGGCCAGGCCGGGGTCACGGAACTCGCGGTGCAGCACCTTCTCGATGGCCAGCGAGACGTCCAGGCCGACCACGTCCAGCAGCTCGAAGGGGCCCATCGGGTAGCCGCCGCCCAGCTTCATCGCCGCGTCGATGTCGTCGAGGGACGCGTAGTGCTCCTGCACCATCTTGACCGCGTTGTTGAGGTACGGGAACAGCAGCGCGTTGACGATGAAACCGGCCCGGTCGCCGCAGTCCACCGCGTGCTTCTTGATCTTCGCGCAGACCTCGCGCACGGTCGCGTGGACGTCGTCCGCCGTGAGCACCGTCCGCACGACCTCCACCAGCTTCATCGCCGGCGCCGGGTTGAAGAAGTGCATGCCGATCACGTCCTGCGGGCGCGAGGTGGCGCGGGCGCAGGCGACGACGGGCAGCGACGAGGTGGTGGTGGCCAGGACCGCGCCCGGCTTGCACACCTTGTCCAGCGCGGCGAACAGCTGCCGCTTGACCTCCAGGTCCTCCGCGACCGCCTCCACGGCGAGGTCCACCTCGGCGAAGGCCTCGTAGGAGCCCGCCGGGACGATCCGCTCCAGGATCCCCGCGGCGGCCTCGGCGGTCAGCCGGCCCCGGTCCACGGACCGCGCCAGGGACTTGCCGATCCGGGCCCTGGCCGCCTGGGCCTTCTCCTCGCTGCGGGCGGCCAGCACGACCTGGTAACCGGCCTTGGCGAACACCTCGGCGATCCCGGAGGCCATGGTGCCGGAGCCGGCCACACCGACCGAGCGGACCTCCCGGCCGGCGCCGAGCGAGCCGTCCGCCGCCGGGGTCAGCGCGTCCGGCACCACCGTGCCGCTGCCCGGGGCCTCGTACGTGTAGAAGCCGCGCCCGCTCTTGCGGCCGGTCAGGCCGGCCTCGCTCAGTTGCCGGAGGATCGGGGCGGGGGCGTGCAGCCGGTCGTGGGACTCCGCGTACATGGCCTCCAGGACCGTCCGCGCGGTGTCGATGCCGATCAGGTCCAGCAGGGCCAGCGGGCCCATCGGCAGGCCGCAGCCCAGCCGCATCGCGGCGTCGATGTCCTCGCGGGAGGCGTACCGGGCCTCGTACATCGCGGCGGCCTGGTTGAGGTAGCCGAACAGCAGCCCGTCGGCGACGAAGCCCGGGCGGTCGCCGACCGCGACCGGCTCCTTGCCCAGCTCCAGCGCCAGGTCGGTGACGGCGGCGACGGCCTGCGGCGCGGTCAGCACCGAGGAGACCACCTCGACCAGCTTCATGGCCGGCGCCGGGTTGAAGAAGTGCAGGCCGAGCACGCGCTCGGGGCGGGCCGAGCCGGCGGCCAGGCGGGTCACGGACAGCGCGTTCGTGCCGGTCGCCAGGATCGTCTCCGGGCGGACGATCGCGTCCAGCTCGCGGAAGACCTGCTGCTTGATCTCGTACGACTCCGGGGTGACCTCGATGACGAGGTCGGCGTCGGCCGCCGCGGCGAGGTCGGTGGTGGTGCGCACCCGGGCCAGTGCCCCGGCGCGCTCCTCCCCGGTGAGCCGGCCGCGCTCCACGGCGCGGGCGGTGGCGGCCTCCAGCGCGGCGAGCGCCTTCGCGGTCTGGGCCTCGCTGATGTCGATGCCGATCACCTCGCGGCCGGCCCGCGCGAGGACTTCGGTGATACCGGTGCCCATGGTGCCGAGGCCCACGACGGCGATCGTCCTGAGCGGGGACAGGGAAGTGCCGGACTGGGGGGACAGGGGAGTGGCCATCGCGGGACTCCAGGAATGAGGGTGACGACGAGGAGCGCGCCGGGGTGCGCCCGAGGGCGCACCGCGGTGCGAGGAGAGTGCGGGTGTTGCCGGGCTGCGAGCGCACACGCCCGGGGCCGCCGGTGCCGTGGGCGTGCACACGCCCGGCAGTGGCGGAACGTCCGACCGGCTCTGTCCCGAAGCCGGGTCGTACTGCGGTGCACACGGTGCACCGAACCGACAGACACGCTCGCGACGGCCGCGTCACCAAACCGTCGCCAGCGGAAGATGCGAGAGGGTTACTCGCTCGAATGAGCTTAACCGGCGGGTAACGAGCGCGCCAGTCCCCGGGCGGAAACCGACTTTGTGATGTAGCTCCCTCGCCGGCCGCGGCCCCCCTACGCTGGACGGCGTGGACGAAGAGTTGCGATCGCTCACGGAGCGCTTACGGCAGGAGTCCGGCGGCTCGGCGGCGTTCGGGAGCCTGCTGGCCACCGAGGACCACGACACGCTCGCCGAGGTGCTCACCGCGCCCGGACAGCCGCTGTGGGCCCGGGAACTGGCCGCGTTCCGCCTCGGCGGCGCCGGCGACCGGCGTGCCTTCGAGGCCCTGGTACTGCTGCTCAACCACCGCGACCCGCCGCGCTGCGCCTCCGCCGCGCACGCCCTCGCCCGGCTCGGCGACCCGCGCACGGCCCGTGCCGCCGCGGCCCTCGCCACCAACGAGCTGCGCGTCGCCTACGCCCTGTACCCGGTACGGCTCCTGGTCGCGCTGCGCGCCCCCGAGTCCGTGCCCGCGCTGATCACCACGCTGGAACGGCGACTGCGCCCGCACGACCCCTACCGGCGGGTGGCCCTCGCCTGCGTGGAGGGCCTGGGCACCCTCGGCGACCCCCGCGCCCGGCGCGTCCTCAGCGAGGCCCTCGCGCACCCGGCGCTCGCCGAGGCGGCGGTGCACGCGCTGGCCCGGATCCCGCAGGAGCAGACCAGGTGACGCCGGGTCAGCCGGCGGGCGTGCGCACGTACCGCACCTCGGGCACGCCCACGCCGCCCACCTCGAAGGACCTCTCGGCATCGTCGGACCGGGATCGGGCGCTCTCGTAGGAACGCCGGACCGGGGCGTTGTCCGTGAGGCCCCCACAGCAGCTTGCGCGGCCGGGTCGCACACCGGTCAGCCGGTGGGCGTGCGCACGTACCGCACCTCGGGCACGCGCACGCCGCCCACCTCGAAGAGCTCCTGCGCACCGTCCGGCCGGAACCCGGCGCGCTCGTAGAAGCGCCGGGCGGGGGCGTTGTCCCGCAGCACCCACAGCAGCACGCGCGGACACGCCGCACACCGCTCCAGCGAGGCGCCGAGCAGCGCGCGCCCGATGCCGGTGCCGAGGTGGGCGGGGTCGACGTAGATCGCGTACAGCTCGGCGTCGCCCGCAGCGGCGCCGCCGCCCCGGTACGGTCCGCACGCCGCCCAGCCGAGCACCGTGCCGTCCCGCTCGGCGACCAGGTCCACCACGCCGGCGGCGCGCCGCGCGAACCCGGCACGCCGCCGCTCGGCGTCCGCGGTGGCGCTCAGCCCGTCGAGGTACGCCTGGGGCATGAGCCCCCGGTAGGCGTGCTGCCAGCCGCGGACGCGGATCGCGGAGACACGGTCGCAGTCGGCGAGGGTCATCCTCCGGACCGTCAGGGAGGTCACGCGGTCACCACCGCGAGGGCCTCCACCTCCAGCAGGAACTCCGGTGACACCAGGGCGGCCACCTGGACCGCGGTCGAGGCGGGCAGGCGGTCCTCGGGTATGTGGGCGGCGCGGGCCGTGCGGACGGCCGGCATGTGGGCCATGTCCGTGACGAAGTACGTCAGCTTCACCACGTCCTCGAAGCCGGCGCCCGCGGCGGCCAGGCAGCGCCGCAGGTTCGCGAACACCTGCCGGGCCTGGGCCGCCGGATCGCCCGCCCCGACCAGCTCGCCGTCCTCGTCCAGGGGCAGTTGACCGGAGACCGCGACGAGCCGGCCGGTCGCGGCCACCACGTGGGTGTACTGGGCGGCGGGGAACACGCCTGCGGGCGCGGGGATGCGCGTCGGTTCGCTCATGGGCCCAGGGTGCACCATGCCACCGACAACGCCCCCGGCGGGCCGGGCGGTTGCCCGGGGCGGCAGGCCGGCCCGCCGGGGTGTCAGGGGCGCACGCCCAGCAGGCCGTGCAGGGCCGAGCCGCGGGCCGGTGCCGGTGCCGGCCCGTCCGGCAGCGGCTTCGGATCGGGGGAAGCGGCGCAGACCGCGTCGGCCGGCCCGGCGCCCCGCGGCACCGTGCCGTCGTCCAGGTACGCGGCCAGGTACTCGTCCAGGCAGGTGTTGCCGCTCAGCGTGACGCCGTGGTTGCCGCCGCCCTCCTCGACCACCAGGCTGGAGCGGGCCAGCAGCCGGTGGACCGTGACACCGCCGGCGTACGGGGTCGCCGCGTCCCCGGTCGCCTGGAAGAGCAGGGCCGGCGGCAACGCCCCGTTGGCGGTGTCCACCGGCCGGCGCGGACCCGTCGGCCAGAACGCGCAGGGCGCGTTGTACCAGGCGTTGTTCCAGGCCATCAGGGGTGCCTTGGCGTACACGCCCCAGCCGTCCGCGCGCCACCGGTTCCAGTCGCGCGGCCAGGGCGCGTCGCGGCACTGCACCGCCGTGTAGACGCTGTAGCCGTTGTCGCCGGCGGCGTCCACGGCGGCCAGGTCCCGGTACAGCTTCACCAGCGGGCCGGTGTCCCCGCGGTGGACGTAGGCCGCGAACGCCTCGGCGAGGTAGGGCCAGTAGCCGTTGAAGTAGGCGCCGGGCACGAAGGTGTCCTCCAGCTCGGCGGCGCCGACCCGGCCCGCGGCCGGCTTCTTCGCCAGCGCCGCCCGCATCGCGTACCAGCGGGCCTCGATCCGCGCGGGGTCCCGGCCGAGTCCGTAGGCCGTGTCGTAGCGGGCGATCCAGGCCATCAGCGCGCGGTGGCGGTCGTCGAAGGCGTGGTCCTGGGCGAGGTTGTCCCGGTACCAGACGCCGGTCGGGTCGACGACCGAGTCCAGCACCAGGCGGTGGACGCGCCGCGGGAACAGCTTCGCGTAGACCGCACCCAGGTACGTGCCGTAGGAGTAGCCGAAGTAGCTGATCCGCGGCGCGCCGAGGGCGCTGCGGACGGCGTCCAGGTCCCGGGCGGCGCTCACCGTGTCCAGGTGGGGCAACAGGTCGGCGTACTTGCGGCCGCAGGCCGCGGCGAAGGAGCGCGCGCGGTCGAGGCCGGCGCGTTCCAGCGCGGGGGTGGCCGGCACCGGGTCCGGGCGCACCGGCGTGAAGTGGCCGGGCGCGCAGTCCAGGGCCGGGCGGCTGCGGCCGACCCCGCGCGGGTCGAAGCCGATGACGTCGTACCGGGCCGCGACGCCCTTGGGCAGCGCCGAGGCGACGAACCCCGCGAGGGCCAGGCCGCTGCCGCCGGGCCCGCCCGGGTTGACCAGCAGGGGGCCCTGGGAGGCCGGGGCGGTGTGCGGGACGCGGGAGAGGGCGAGCGTGATCCGCCGGCCGGACGGTCGGGCGTGGTCCAGGGGCACCTCCAGCGAGGCGCACTCGAGCCGGGGGTAGTCGGCGGTGCCGCACTTCTGCCAGCCGAGTCCGGCGGGCCGGGCGGCCTGCGCGGGAGCGGCCGTGACCGAGCCCGCCAGGACGGCGGCGGCCGCGGCCGCGCTCAGCAGGGCGGCGCGTGTTCTCATTCGGGTCCTCCCGGGACGGAGGTTGCGGCGAGCCGTGAGCCCACGGTTCTCGCCGGATCGTCCCGGAATCGGATGCCTGCGGAACGCGCCGGGGCCATAGTTGACCCGATCGGGCCGTGGGATGCCCCCTAACGCCCGCGCGTGCTCACATCAGACTGAGCTGGACCGGCTCGGGTCCGGCAGGGGGAGGAGCGGGCTCGGCCGGGCGGATCCGGCGGGCCAGGCCCGCGCGCGTGGGCCCGATGCCGTACTCCTCGGCCAGCTCGTGCACCTGACGGGTGATCCGGCGCTGGTACCACTTGGGCGCGTAGGCACCCTCCGCGTACAGCCGCTCGTAGCGCGCCACCAGGTGCGGATGGTGCTGTCCGAGCCAGGCCGTGAACCACTCCCGGGCCCCCGGCCGCAGGTGCAGCACGAGCGGGGTGACGGAGGTGGCCCCGGCCGCAGCGATCGCCCGTACCGTCGCCCGCAGCTGGGCCGGGTGGTCGCTCAGGAACGGGATCACCGGTGCCATCAGCACCCCGCACCCGATGCCGTGCTCGGCGAAGGCGCGCACGACGTCCAGCCGGCGCTCGGGGGCGGGTGTGCCCGGCTCCACCGTGCGCCACAGCTCGCCGTCCAGGAAGCCGACGGAGACCGATACGCCGACGTCCGTCACCCCGGCCGCCCGCACCAGCAGGTCCAGGTCGCGCAGGATCAGGGTGCCCTTGGTGAGGATGGAGAACGGGTTCGCCCGGTCCGTGAGCGCGGAGATGATCCCCGGCATCAGCCGGTAGCGGCCCTCGGCGCGCTGGTAGCAGTCGACGTTCGTGCCCATCGCCACGTGGTCGCCCTGCCAGCGGCGGGAGGCCAGCTGGCGGCGCAGCACCTCCGGTGCGTTCACCTTGACGACGATCTGGGTGTCGAAGCCGACGCCCGTGTCCAGGTCCAGATAGCCGTGCGTCCTGCGGGCGAAGCAGTAGACGCACGCGTGCGTGCACCCCCGGTAGGGGTTGACCGTCCATTCGAACGGCATCCGTGAGGCACCCGGCACTCGGTTGAGCACGGAGCGGGCCCGCACCTCGTGGAAGGTGATCCCGCGGAACTCGGGCGTGTCGAACGTACGGGTGACGACGGCGTCCGCGCCGAACAGCGCCGCGTCGGCGGCCCGGCCGTGTTCGCCGTCGTCTGTGAGGTTCTCCCAGCGCATGGACGCCTCCTCGCTCGCACCGGCCCCCACAATAGAACATCTGTTCCCATGATCGTGCGCACCCCGATTTGGGCGGCCGGGCGGCGGGGTGGTTGGCTTGCCCCAACCCCGAGGAACCAGGTCGTGGAGGGAACGCAATGGCGCAGGTCGAGGCCACTACGGAGCGGGTCGTCGCGGCGGACGCGGAGAAGGTGTTCGACGCCCTCGCCGACTACCGCGGCACCCGGCGCAAGCTGCTGCCCGAGCAGTTCAGCGAGTACGAGGTGCGCGAGGGGGGCGACGGCGAGGGCACCCTCGTCCACTGGAAGCTCCAGGCCACCAGCAAGCGGGTGCGGGACTGCCTGCTGGAGGTCAGCGAGCCCACCGACGGCGAGCTGGTCGAGAAGGACCGCAACTCCTCCATGGTCACCACCTGGCGCGTCACCCCCGCCGGCGAGGGCGGCTCCCGGGTCGTCGTCACCACCACCTGGCAGGGTGCCGGCGGCATCGGCGGCTTCTTCGAGAAGACCTTCGCGCCCAAGGGCCTCGGCCGGATCTACGACGCCCTGCTCGCCAACCTCGCCGCCGAGGTCGAGAAGTAAGTCCGGGGATCCCGCCGGGCATTGGCCCCTTCACCGGTACGAGTGGAATCGCATCTCGACCGGGTCTGTCCCGTAACTCGTCGCACTTGCCCGTAGTTGTCGCATCACGCGGCAACGGTGCGGCAGGTGCGACGAGGGGAGCGCTACATGGGCGGGATCGCTCTGGACCGGACGGAAACGGTCCCCGCGCCACCCGGCCGCCCCGTCCCGGAACCCGGCCGGGCCGCCGGGCCGGACCCCCGCCGGGTGCGGCTGGTCTTCCTCGGGCTGATGCCGGCGCTGCTGCTGGCCGCCCACGACCAGATGATCGTGGCCACCGCCCTACCGAAGATCGTCGGCGAACTGCACGGACTGGACAGGATGTCCTGGGCGGTCACCGCCTACCTGCTCACCTCCACCGTCTGCCTGCCGGTCTACGGCAAACTCGGCGACCTGCTCGGCCGCAAGGGCGTCTTCCAGTTCGCCATCGCCGTCTTCGTCCTCGGCTCCGCGCTCGCCGGCCGGTCCGGGACCATGAACCAGCTGATCGCCTTCCGCGCGGTCCAGGGCGTCGGCGCCGGCGGACTCATGATCGGCGTGCAGGCGATCATCGCCGACATCGTGCCACCCCGGCAGCGCGGCCGGTACATGGGCCTGATCGGTGCCGTCTTCGGTCTCGCCTCCGTCGCCGGACCCCTGCTCGGCGGCTACTTCACCGACCACCTCTCCTGGCGCTGGTGCTTCTACGTCAACGTCCCCTTCGGCCTGGCCACCCTGGCCGTCGTCGCCGCCGTCCTGCGCCTTCCCCGGCCCCGCGCACGCGCCCGGTTCGACGTCCTCGGCACCCTGCTGCTCGCCGCCGCCTCCACCTGCCTGGTCCTGCTCACCAGCTGGGGCGGCACCGAGTACGCCTGGGACTCCCGGCAGATCCTCGGCCTCGGCGCCGGCGCCCTCACCGCCGGCGTCCTCTTCCTCGTCGCCGAGCGCTTCGCCGTCGAACCCCTCATCCCGCTCCGGCTGTTCCGCGATCCCGTCTTCACCGTCAGCGGTCTGGTCGGCACGGTGATCGGCGTCGCCCTGTTCGGCGCCGCCAGCTATCTGCCGACCTTCCTGCAGATGGTCGACGGGGCCAGCGCCACCGGGTCCGGGCTGCTGATGCTGCCCATGATGGCCGGGATCGTCGGTGCCTCCGTCGTCTCCGGGCACCTCATCAGCCACACCGGCCGTTACAAGATCTTCCCCGTGGCCGGCGGCGCGCTCGCCACCGCCGGCATGTGGCTGCTGTCCCGGCTGCAGACCGACACGCCCCGGCTGCACTACAGCATCTGGATGGCCGTCCTCGGCACCGGCATCGGCCTGGTCATGCCCGTCCTCGTCCTCGCCGTGCAGAACTCCGTACGCCCCGCCGACCTCGGCAGCGCCACCAGCGCCGGCAACTACTTCCGGCAGATCGGCGGCAGCGTCGGCGCCGCCGTCTTCGGCACCCTCTTCACCGGCCGCCTCACCGACGCCCTGCACCGCGACCCGCCCCCGCACGCCGGTACCGGTCCGCCCGACGCCGACTCGCTCACCCCGCAGCTCGTCCACGCGCTGCCCCCGGCCCTGCGCGACGCCTACATCCGCGCCTACGCCGACGCGATGCCCCGGATCTTCCTCTACCTCGTCCCGGTGCTCGCCCTCGGCCTGCTGATCGCCTGTTTCCTCAAGGAGAAACCCCTGGTGTCCCACCACACCGCCGAAACCGAGCCGCAGACCATGACCGCCCCGATCCCCCAGGCCCGGTCCCCGTACGCCGCCGGAGTCCCCGTCTGCGGCACGGTGCAGCACCCCGACGGCACCGTCGTGCCCCGCGCGGCCCTCACGCTCATCGACGTCACCGGGCAGCAGATCGGACGGGGCGCCAGCGGCGAGGACGGGCGGTACGCGCTCGGCACGCCCGGCTCCGGGGCATACGTGCTGATCGCCGCCGCCGGCGGACACCAGCCGCAGGCCGTCTCCGTCACCGTCGGCGAACGCCCCGTCGAACTCGACGTCGTCCTGGGCGGCGCCGGCCGCCTCGCCGGCAGTGTGCTCACCGCCGACGGCACCCCCGTCCGGGACGCCGCCGTGACCCTCACCAACGTGCACGGCGAGGTCGTCGCCAGCACCCGCAGCGGGCGCGAGGGCGGCTACGTCATCACCGACCTGGTCGCCGGCGAGTACACCCTCGCCGGCAGCGCCCCCGCCTTCATCGAGTACGGCGGCCGGCCCTGGGCCGGCGCCGTGCGGGAGGGCCGGCCGCTGATCGTCTTCGTGCACTTCGCCGACCAGCGGCTGTACCGGTACGAGCCCGGCGGCGAACCCGTGCCGCTCACCCCCGTCTCCCCGGTGGGCGGCGGGCTGCGCTGGGCCGAGCCCCGGGTGGACCTCGCCCGCGGCGAGGTGTGGTGCGTACTGGAGGAGTTCACCGGTGACGGTCCCGGCGACGTGCGGCGCCTCCTGGCCGCCGTACCGCTGGACGGCTCGGCCGCAGGCGACCGCGGGGCCGTCCGCGCCCTGGCCGAACCCCGGCACCGGTTCGTCACCGGCGTCCGGCTGTCCCCGGACGGCCGGCGGGCGGCCTGGCTGGCGTGGGACCACCCGCGGATGCCCTGGGACGGCACGGAGCTGCTGGTGGCCGGGGTGGGGGAGGACGGCCGGCTGACGGACGTGCGGGCGGTCGCCGGTGGACCGCGGGAGGCGGTCGCGCAGGTCGAGTGGGCGGCGGACGGCAGCATGCTGTACACCAGCGACCGCAGCGGCTGGTGGAACCTCTACCGCGACGGCACCCCGCTCTGCCCGCGCGAGGAGGAGTTCGGCGGGCCGCTGTGGCAGTTGGGACTGCGGTGGTTCGCGCCGCTGGACGACGGCCTGCTGGCGGTCGTCCACGGCCGCGGGCCGACCGCGCTCGGGATAGTGGACACGGCGTCCGGCGAACTCGTCGACGCCGCCGGACCCTGGACCGAATACAGCCCCACCCTCGCGACCCACGGCCACCGCGTCGTCACCGTCGCCGCCGGCCCGCGCACCGGGTACGAAGTGGTCGAGCTGGACACCGCCACCGGCCGCGCCCGGGTGATCGGCGCCCGGCACCGGGATCCCGTCGACCCGGCCCACTACCCGGAGCCGCAGATCCGCACCTTCCCCGGCCCCGACGGCCGCGAGGTGCACGCCCACGTCCACCCGCCGCACCACCCGGCACGCACCGCGCCCGACGGCGAGCTGCCGCCGTACGTCATCTGGGCGCACGGCGGACCCACCAGCCGGGTGC
Source organism: Streptomyces capoamus (assembly GCF_014654935.1). Lineage (GTDB taxonomy): Bacteria > Actinomycetota > Actinomycetes > Streptomycetales > Streptomycetaceae > Streptomyces > Streptomyces capoamus. The sequence continues at coordinate 133,097 of NZ_BNBF01000005.1, read as the reverse complement.
CGCTCGTGCTGGACCTGGCGGTCGCCTACTTCACCTCACGGGGCATCGGGGTCGCCGAGGTGAACTACGGCGGCTCCACCGGCTACGGCCGCGCCTACCGGGAGCGGCTGCGCGAGCAGTGGGGCGTGGTCGACGTGGAGGACTGCGCGGCCGTCGCCCGCGCCCTCGCCGCCGAGGGCACCGCCGATCCGGCCCGGCTGGCGATCCGGGGCGGCAGCGCGGGCGGCTGGACCGCCGCGGCCTCCCTGACCACCACCGACGTCTACGCGTGCGGCACCGTCGTCTACCCGGTGCTCGACCTGGCCACCTGGGGCCCCGGCGACACCCACGACTTCGAGTCCCGCTACCTGGAGTCCCTGATCGGCCCGCTCGCCGAGGTGCCCGACCGGTACGCCGAGCGCTCCCCGACCACGCACGCCGACCGGCTGGACGTGCCCTTCCTGCTCCTGCAGGGCCTGGACGACGTCATCTGCCCGCCCGCCCAGTGCGAGCGCTTCCTCGCGCGGATCGCCGGCCGGGGCGTGCCGCACGCCTACCTCACGTTCGAGGGCGAGGGGCACGGATTCCGCCGGGCCGAAACGATGATCCGCGCCCTGGAGGCGGAACTGTCCCTGTACGCCCAGGTGTTCGGGCTGGAACCGGCACCGCGGGTACCGAAGCTGGAGCTGGACCGGTGAAGGAACTCCTGCGACCGCAGCGGCTGGCTCCCGGTGCCCGCGTCGCCGTCGTCGCCCCCAGCGGGCGGGTGCCCGAGGAGCGGCTGCAGGCGGGCCTCGACGTGCTGCGCGGCTGGGACCTCGACCCGGTCGTCGGCCCCCATGTCCTCGGCCGGCACCCCGAGTTCGACTACCTCGCGGGCACGGACGCCGACCGGGCCGCCGACTTCCAGAACGCCTGGTGCGACCCCGCCGTGGACGCCGTGGTGTGCGCCCGCGGCGGTTACGGCGTGCAGCGCATGGTCGACCTGCTCGACTGGGAGGCGCTGCGCGCGGCCGGCCCGAAGGTCTTCGTCGGGTTCAGCGACATCACCGTGCTGCACGAGGCCCTCGCCACCCGCCTGGGGCTGGTCACGCTGTACGGGCCGATGGCGGCCGGCATCGACTTCATCAAGAACGCCCGGGCCCAGGAGCACCTGCGGGCCACGCTGTTCGCTCCCGAGACGGTCCGCACCATCGCCTCCGGCGGCACCCCCCTCGTGCCCGGCCGGGCCCGGGGCGTCACCCTCGGCGGCTGCCCCAGCCTGCTCGCCACCGGCCTCGGTACCCCGCACACCCGGACCTCCGCGCGCGGCGGACTGCTCTGCCTGGAGGACGTGGGCGAGGAGACCTACCGGCTGGACCGCTATCTCACCCAGCTCCGGCGCTCGGGCTGGCTGGACGGAGTGCGCGGGGTGCTGCTCGGCTCCTGGGAGCGGTGCGCGGACTACGGCCGGCTGCGGCCGCTGCTCGCCGACCGGCTCGGCGGACTCGGGGTGCCGGTCCTGGAGGAGACCGGCTTCGGCCACTGCGCGGGGGCACTGACCATCCCGTTCGGGACAGCGGCCGAACTCGACGCGGACACGGGCACTTTGACGCTGGACGAGCCGGCGCTGCGCTGACGCCGTAGGCTGGCCGCATGCCGCATCCCCCGTCCCGCCGCCTCGCCGAGGGGCCCCGCGTCGCCATCCGCCCCATCACCCTCGCGGACGGCCCCGAGTTCACCGCGCGGGCCCGGGAGAGCAAGGACCTGCACCGGCCGTGGCTGTTCCCGCCGGACAGCGACGAGGCCTACGCCGACTACGCCGGCCGGCTCATCGGGGACGCGGACCGGGCCGGCTTCCTGGTGTGCGAGAAGGACGGCGGGGCCATCGCCGGCTTCATCAACATCAACAACATCGTGCGGGGCGGTTTCCAGAGCGGCGCCCTCGGCTACGGAGCCTTCGCGCACGCGGCCGGGCGGGGCCTGATGCGCGAAGGCATGGAGCTGGTGATCGGGTACGCCTTCGGGCCGCTGGGCCTGCACCGGCTGGAGATCAACGTCCAGCCCGGCAACGCAGCCTCCATCGCCCTCGCCCGGGGCGCGGGCTTCCGTCTGGAGGGCTTCTCCCCGGACATGCTCCACGTCGACGGCGCCTGGCGCGACCACGAGCGCTGGGCCCTCACCGCGGAGATGCGCGCGGGAGCGGCGCCGCCGCCGGCGTAGGGGCCGCCGCGTTACCCGCTGTGCCCGCCGGGTACCCGCAGGGTATGGACCGCTTCGATCACCTGGAACACCTGGACAAGCACCTCGTCGAAGAACTGGCTCAGGTGGCGCGCGAGACGGTGCGCGACGAACTGCGCGAGCAGTCGCGCAAGCGGCGCCGCACCGCCATGCTGTACGCCGCGTCGGGTGCCGCCGCCCTGTACGCGGGCGGCGCGGTGGCCCTCGCCGCGGGCCTGGCCCTGGCGATCGGGCTGCCCGGCTGGGCCGCGGCGCTGATCACCGCGGCGCTGCTGGGCGTGGTGGCGTACGCCCTGCGGGGCGCCGCCCACTCCGGTCACCACCCCGACGCCCCGCACCGCGTGCTCGGCGGCTCCGCGCCGGCCACCCCGCCGAGCGGCCTCGGCATGCCGTACCCGCCGATGCCGCAGACACCGCCCAACTCCCCGGCGGACCCCGACGCCCCGCATCACCGGGCCTGACCGCGAGCAGACCCTGACCGCGAGGGGGCGGGGCGTCCGCCCCGCCCCCTCGCCCCTGCCTCCCGGCGTCGTGCTCCCGCTCATCCGGTGAGCTGCGGCAGCACCTTCGTGCGGTAGAAGTCGAAGAAGCCCCGCTGGTCCGGCCCGATCTGGTTGACGTACACCCGGTCGAACCCGGCGTCGGCGAACGCCCGCAGTGCCGAGACGTGCTCGTCCACGTCGTCCCCGCACACCCTCGCGTCCCGCACCATGTCCTCGGTGACCAGCTCCTGCAGCTGCTCGAAGTGCCGGGGCGAGGGCAGGACCTGCCCCATCTCGCCGGGCAGCAGCTCGTTGAACCAGAGGTCGTGCACCGTGCGGACGCACGCGTCACGGTCGGTGCCGTAGCAGACCTTCGTGCCCCCGCTGACCAGCTTGGTCCCGCCGCCGTCCGTGCGGAACCGGGTGACCATCTCCTCGTCCGGCATCATCGTGATGTAGCCGTCGGCCACCCGGGAGGCCAGCGCGGTCGCCTTCGGGCCGAAGCCGGAGATGTCGATCGGGACGGGCTCGTCGGGGACGGTGTAGAGGCGGGCGTTCTCCACGGTGTAGTGGGTGCCGTGGTGGGTGACCTCCTCGCCGGTGAACAGCCGGCGCATCACGTGGATCGCCTCCTCCAGCATCTCCAGGCGCACCTGCGTCGGGGGCCAGCGGTCGCCGAGGATGTGCTCGTTCAGGGCCTCGCCGGTACCGACGCCGAGCCGGAACCGGCCCTGGGTCATCACCGCGCTGGTGGCCGCCGCCTGTGCCACGACCGCCGGGTGCATCCGCACGGTCGGGCAGGTCACCGCGGTCTCGATGGGCAGTGACACCGCCTCCGACAGGGCGCCGATCACCGACCACACGAACGGGCTCTGCCCCTGCGCGTCGTTCCACGGGTGGTAGTGGTCGGAGATCCACAGCGCCTGGAAGCCGGCCTGTTCGGCCATCCGGGCCTGTTCGACGAGGGCGGCGGGATCGTGCTCCTCGCACGCCAGGAAATAGCCGTACTCGGGCATGGGCGAACCTCCGCGGGCGAGCCGATGTGATCCTTTCCCGGCCCGGGTAACCGGGCGCCACCGGGCGAAACGCCGGTCCGGCGGCGCCCGGCGGGCTTGCCGTCCGGGCACCGGTGGTGCCGTACGGATGACCCGCCCGGCGTTTGGGTGCACCCGCCTCGGTTACGCGGAAGACCTGGGACGAGCCAGACCGCCGGAGGCGCACCGTGAGCCGACCCCGCGTCGTGATCGTCGGCGCCGGTTCCGCCCGTCGGCCGCTTCCCGCACCGGCCGCCGGCCGTCGCCGGCGCCGCCGAACCGCCGCCGCTCCCCGGTGCCACCGGGCACGGGCACGGGCACGGGCACGGGTTCCGCGGACCGCCGGAGGCCGGCTGCCGGCGGCCCTACGGCCGTGTCAGGGCGTCCCACCGTCCACTCAGGCAGGAGGCGACACCATGACACACCAGGACGACCGGCCCGCCGAGGCCGCCAGGAACCAGCCCGGCGGAGAGCCGGCGAAGAACCAGCCCGGCGGGGAGCCCGCCGCGAACCAGCCCGGCGGGGAGCCGGCGAAGAACCAGCCCGGCGGGGAGCCGGCCGAGGGCGGGGCGGAGCGTCCGGCTCCCGGCCCGGTCAAGCGCGCCGACGGCCCCGAGCCCGCCGGCCCGGGCGATCCCGCGGACCGCCCGGACGCACCCGACTGAGCGCCCCCGGCGCGACCCAGCGCGAGGAGACCGAGGAGATTCATGAACACTGACGAACTGGCCGCCCTGGGGCAGCAGTTGCGCGTGGACAGCGTGCGGGCGTCCGCCGCCGCGGGATCCGGGCACCCCACGTCCTCCATGTCCGCGGCCGACCTGCTGGCCGTCCTGCTCGCCAACCACCTCCGCTACGACTTCGAGCGCCCCGAACACCCCGTGAACGACCGCTTCGTCCTGTCCAAGGGACACGCCTCCCCGCTGCTGTACGCCGCGTACAAGGCGGCCGGCGCGATCGAGGACGGCGAGCTCGTCACCTTCCGCAAGATCGGCAGCCGGCTGGAGGGCCACCCGACGCCCCGCCGCCTGCCGTGGGTGGAGACGGCCACCGGCTCCCTCGGCCAGGGCCTGCCCGTCGGGGTCGGCATCGCCCTCGCCGGGAAGCGGCTGGACCGCACCGGCTACCGGGTATGGGTGCTGTGCGGCGACAGCGAGCTGGCCGAGGGCTCGGTGTGGGAGGCCGCCGAACACGCCGGCTACGAGAACCTGGACAACCTGACCGCCATCGTGGACGTCAACCGGCTCGGCCAGCGCGGCCCCACCCGGCACGGCCACGACCTGGCCGCCTACGCCCGCCGCTTCCAGGCCTTCGACTGGCACACCATCGAGGTCGACGGCCACGACGTCGACGCCATCGACCGGGCCTACGGGGAGGCGCTGTCCACCACCGGGCAGCCCACCGTGATCCTCGCCCGCACCCTCAAGGGCCGGGGCGTCGCCGCCGTGGAGGACCGCGAGGGCCTGCACGGCAAGCCGCCGTGGAGGACCGCGAGGGCCTGCACGGCAAGCCGCTGCCCGAGGCCGAGGACGCCATCGCCGAACTCGGCGGGCCCCGTGACCTGCACGTCCGCGTCTCCGAGCCGCAGGTCGCCGCCGCGCTGCGCTCGCTGACCACCGGGCCCGTGCAGCTGCCCCGCTACGACCTCGGCGACGAGGTCGCCACCCGGGACGCCTTCGGCACGGCGCTCGCCGCGCTCGGCACCGCCCGCGGCGACGTCGTCGCCCTGGACGGCGAGGTCGGCGACTCCACCCGTACCGAGGAGTTCGCCAAGGAGCACCCCGACCGGTTCTTCGAGTGCTACATCGCCGAGCAGCAGCTCGTCGCCACCGCCGTCGGCATGGCCGCGCGCGGCTGGCTGCCGTACGCCTCCACGTTCGCCGCCTTCCTGTCCCGAGCCCACGATTTCGTGCGGATGGCGGCCATCAGCGGATCCGGGCTCAACCTGGTCGGCTCGCACGCCGGTGTCGCCATCGGGCAGGACGGGCCCTCCCAGATGGGCCTGGAGGACCTGGCTTTGTTCCGGTCCGTGTACGGCTCGACGGTGCTGTACCCGTGCGACGCCAACCAGACCGCCCGGCTGGTCGCCACCATGGCCGGCCTGGAGGGCATCCGCTACCTGCGCACCTCCCGCGGCAAGACCCCGGTGGTCTACGGCCCCGACGAGGAGTTCCCGGTCGGCGGCAGCAAGACGCTGCGCTGCGGCGAGGACGACCGGCTGACCGTCGTGGCCGCCGGGGCGACCGTGCCCGAGGCGCTGGCCGCCGCCGACCGGCTCGCCGCGGACGGCATCCGGGTGCGGGTGATCGATCTGTACTCGGTCAAGCCCGTCGACGCCGAGACCCTGCACCGGGCGGCCGAGGAGACCGGCTGCCTGCTCACGGTGGAGGACCACCACCCCGAGGGCGGCATCGGGGACGCCGTCGCCGAGGCCTTCGGCGACGGCCGGCCGGTGCCCCGCCTGGTCCGGCTCGCGGTGCGCACCATGCCGGGCTCCGCCGCGCCCGACGAGCAGCTGCACGCGGCGGGCATCGACGCCACGGGCATCGCGGCGGCGGCCAGGATGCTGGTCGAGGAGGCGGTCGTGCGATGAGCCGCGGCGACGCCCGGACCCTCAGGGCGGGCCGCCGCACCGTGGAGATCCAGCGGCCGGGGAAGGTGCTCTTCCCCGGCCGCGGGGGTGCGCCGGAGTACACCAAGGGCGATCTCGCCGACTACTACCGGGCCGTCGCCCCGTACCTGCTGCCGCACCTGCGGGGCCGCCCGCTGACCTTGGAACGCTGCCCGGACGGCCTCGACGGCCGGCGGTTCCTGCAGAAGAACACCCCGGAGCACTACCCGGACTGGATCACCCGCGTCGAGGTCGCCAAGGAGGGCGGCACGATCACCCACGTCGTGTGCGACGACACCGCCACCCTCCTCCACCTCGCCGACCAGGCCTGCGTCACCCTGCACCGCTGGCTCTCCCGCACCGACCGGGCCGGCGGCCCGGACCACCCCGACCGGCTGGTCTTCGACCTCGACCCGGCCGGCGACGACTTCGCCGCCGTCCGGGACGCGGCCCGCTGGATGCGTGAGCTGCTGGCGGAGCTGGACCTGCCCGCGGGAGCCATGACCACCGGTTCGCGCGGACTGCACCTCGTCGTCCCGCTGGACGGCCGCCACGACTTCGACGAGGTCCGGCGGTTCGCGCGTGACGTCGCCGCACTGGCCGCCTCCCGGCACCCCGACCGGCTCACCACCGCCGCCCGCAAGCACGACCGCGCGGGCCGGCTCTACCTGGACGTGCAGCGCAACGGCTACGCCCAGACGGCCGTCGCCCCCTACAGCGTCCGCGCCCGGCCGGGCGCGCCGGTCGCCGTGCCCCTAGCCTGGAAGCAGCTGGACGATCCGGCGCTGAACGCCCGCCGGTGGAGCATCGCCGACGCCGTCGACCAGGCCCGGACGGAGCCGTGGAGCGACCTGCCCCGCCGCGGCCGTACCCTCGGCCCGGCCCGGCGCCGTCTCGATGACATGCACTCCTGAGGTTTGGCCAAGGAAGGAACGGCCACACGCAGGGGAGAGGTGGCCATGTCGAACACAAACAGCACGTCAGACTCACAGAGTTCACAGGAAGCACAGAACTCTCAGCACTCTCAAGACTCCGACAACACGCACGAGACGCAGGGCACCGCCCGCCGCGGGACGAGCAGCAAGCGGCCGACCCCCATGGAGGTGCTGCGCCAGGCGCGCAGCCAGCTCGCCGAGCTGACCGGACTCACGCCCGAGTCCGTGTCCTCCTTCGAGGAGACCGAGGACGGCTGGTCCATCGAGGTCGAGGTACTGGAACTCGCCCGGGTCCCGGACACGATGAGCCTGATGGCGAGCTACCAGGTCGAGCTGGACCCGGAGGGCCAGCTGACCGGTTACCGGCGTGTCCGCCGCTACGAACGCGGCAGGGCCGACGCGCGGGGCCGTTAGGCCACGGCGCGTCCACCCGCCAGCGCAGACCGTGCACCCATCAGCAGGAGGAGGAATCGCCGGCATGACTGTTGTTCCGGCACAGCAGACCGGAGGCGGAGGCGGCAGCAGCGGCCTCTACGACGTACTTGAGCTGGTCCTGGACCGAGGGCTCGTGATCGACGCGTTCGTGCGCGTCTCCCTGGTCGGCATCGAGATCCTGAAGATCGACGTCCGGGTCGTCGTGGCCAGTGTGGACACCTACCTGCGCTTCGCCGAGGCGTGCAACCGCCTGGACCTGGAGTCGGGCCCAAACAAGAGCCCGGGCCTGCCCGAGATCGTGGGCGAGGTCACCGAGTCCGGCGCCCGCGGCAAGTCCAAGGGCGCGCTGTCCGGCGCCGCGCAGACCATATCCGACGCCTTCACCCAGGCGCGCCAGGAAGGGGAGACCGAGTCCAGGCCGCGCGCCCGCAAGGCACCCGCGCGCCGTAAGGAGGAGCAGGAGTGACCACCTACGTCTACGGCATCACCGCCCGGTCCCACCCGGCGCTGCCCGAGGGCATGACCGGGGTGGGCGAGCCGCCGCGCTCCGTCCGCGTGCTCACCGCCGGTGACCTGGCCGCCGTCGTCAGTGACGCCCCCGAGGACCTGCGCCCCAAGCGCAGGGACCTGCTCGCCCACCAGAACGTGCTCGCCGAGGCGGGCGCGGGCGGCTGTGTGCTGCCGATGCGCTTCGGCAGCGTCGCCGACGACGACGACGCCGTCACCCGGGTGCTCACCGACCGGTCCGAGCACTACCTGGACCGGCTGCGCGAGCTGGACGGCAAGGTCGAGTACAACATCAAGGCCACGCACGTCGAAGAGGCCGTCCTGCACCGCGTGATGGCCGAGAACGCGGACGTCCGCTCCCTCGCCGAGGCCAACCGCAGGTCCGGCGGCGGCAGCTACGACGACAAGATCCGCCTCGGCGAGATGGTCGCCGCCGCCGTGAAGGCCAAGGAGGCCGAGGACCGGCAGGAGGTGCAGGCCCTGCTCACACCGGCCGCCTCCGCCGTCAGCGAGGGCCCCGAGTCCACCGGCTGGCTGCTGAACGTGTCGTTCCTGGTCGCGCGGGATTCGGCCGAGGACTTCCTGGCCACCGTCGAGCAGATCCGCAAGAGCCACGCCCACCTGGACCTCAGGGTCAACGGGCCGCTGCCGCCGTACAGCTTCGTCGAGCCCGGCCCGGCGCAGCCCGCGGGCAGCACGGCCGGCGCGGACACCGGCGCGCAGTAGCGCTCCCGGCCCGGACGGAGAGGAGGACACCGTGGGACTGATCGGCGAAGTGCTGATGCTGCCGTTCGCCCCCGCGCGCGGCAGCGCGTGGGCCATCAGGCAGGTGCTCCGTGAAGCGGAGCGGATCTACTACGACCCCGCCACCGTACGGGCCGAACTCGCCCGGCTCGAGGAGCAACTGGAGTCGGGCGAGATCACCGAGGAGGAGTTCGACCGGCGCGAGGACGAACTGCTCGACCGGCTGGAGATCGCGATGCGCTCCGGCGACACCACAGGCAACGGGACGTGACATGAACCGAACCGCACTGGGCCTCGCCGTAGGGGCCGGATATCTGCTCGGACGTACGAAGAAGCTCAAAATGGCCGTCGCGGTCGGCTCGCTGGTGGCGGGGAAGAAGCTGAACCTCAGCCCGCGCATGGTCGCGGACCTGGTGAACCAGCAGCTGAAGAACAACCCGCAGTTCAAGGAGATAGGCGACCAACTGCGCCAGGACATGCGGGGCGTCGGCAAGGCCGCCACGGGTGCCATGGTCGAGCGGCAGATGAGCACGCTCGCCGACCGGCTGGCCGGCCGTACCGCCAAGGTGCGCGACCAGGTGTCCGGCGGCGCGTCCGGCTCCGACGAGGGCCGGGACGACGAGGACCGGGACGACGAGGGCCGGGACGACGAGGACCGCGACGACGAGGACCGCGACGAGGACGGCCGGGAGGACGGGCACGAGGAGTCCGCCGGCGACCGCGACGGCGGGTCCCGCAGCGAAGGCTCCGGCGACCGGCCCCCGGCGAAGAAGGCCCCTGCCAAGAAGATCCCCGGCAAGAAGGCCGCTGCGAAGAAGACGGCCCCCGCGAAGAAGGCGGCGGCCAAGAAGACCGGCACGGCCCGCAAGACGGCCGCGAAGAAGACGGCTCCGGCCGGCGACGCCGCCAAGGGCGCCGCCTCCCGGCAGTCGAAGGGCGGCGATGACCGATGAGCGACACCCTCGGAACCGCCACCTCCACAGCTGGAAAGGCCACCGGCGCCGC
>NZ_BNBF01000005.1:121775-123119 GCF_014654935.1 Streptomyces capoamus | reverse complement strand
CAAGGGCGGCCCGCTGGCCGGCCTCGCGAACAGCGAGGCGGCCGACCGGCTGAAGGAGGAGGTGCAGGAATACCTGGGCGCACAGGCCCAGCGCATGCTGACGGGGCTCGGGCGCAAGCTCGGCGAGACCACCAACAAGCTCAACGACATCGCCGAGGGCAACAGCCCCGGCTTCGCCAAACTCGCGCTCGACGGCGGGCGCAAGCTCGCCGAGGGCAAGGGCCCGGTGCGCTCCGCCCTGGAACTGGGTGCCTCCCGCGCCAAGGAGAACGTGATGGGTGCGCTGAAGAACCTCGGGGGCGGCAAGGGAAAGAAGAAGGGCGGCGGAGGCAACAAACCGACCGTCATCATGGAGTCCATCGACGTCGGTGTCTCGCAGCGCACGGCCTACGACCAGTGGACGCAGTACCAGGACTTCTCCACCTTCGCCAAGGGTGTCAAGAGCGCGAGCCGGGCCGACGACACGACGTCGGACTGGCAGGCCAAGATCTGGTGGTCCAACCGCAGCTGGAAGGCGAAGACGACCGAGCAGGTCCCCGACTACCGCATCCAGTGGACCTCCGAGGGCGCCAAGGGCACCACCAAGGGCGTGGTCTCCTTCCACCGCCTGGAGGAGAACCTCACGCGGGTCCTGCTGGTCATGGAGTACTACCCGACCGGTCTGTTCGAGAAGACCGGCAACATCTGGCGCGCCCAGGGCCGCCGGGCCCGGCTCGACCTGAAGAACTTCGCCCGGTTCATCACCCTCAAGGGAGAGGCCGAGGACGGCTGGCGCGGTGAGATCCGCGACGGCGAGGTGGTCCGCAGCCACGAGGACGCCCTCGAGGAGGAGCAGTCCGAGCAGGAGCAGGAGGAGCAGGAGGAAGAGCAGCCGGAGGAGGACGAGGAAGCGGAACCGGACGGGGAAGCGGACGAGGACGAAGAAGGGGAAGAGGAAGAGGCGGAGCCCTACGAGGGCGAGTACGAGGAGGACGAAGAGGAGCCGTACGAGGACGAGGCGGAGGAAGGCGAGCAGGAGCCCGAGGAAGAGGGCCAGGCCGAGGGCGAGGAAGCGTACGAGGGCGAGTACGAGGACGAAGAGGAACCTGAGGAGTCCGCGGAAGAAGAGGAAGAGGAGCCCGCGGAGGAAGAGGAAGAAGAGCCCGAGTACGCCGAGCGCGGAGGCCGCCGATGACGAGCCGGTTCCCCGAGACCGGCCGGTTCCCCGAGCCCTACGGTCAGGGCTCGGGGGCGAACCTCGCCGACATCCTGGAGCGCGTGCTCGACAAGGGTGTCGTCATCGCGGGTGACATCAGGATCAATCTGCTCGACATCGAACTGCTCACCATCAAGCTCCGCCTCATC
>NZ_BNBF01000005.1:81805-121734 GCF_014654935.1 Streptomyces capoamus | reverse complement strand
GTCGCCTCGGTCGACAAGGCCAAGGAGATGGGCATCGACTGGTGGGAGACCGACCCGGCGCTCTCCTCCCGGGCGCGCCGGGACGAGCTGGCCCGGGAGAACGCCGAACTGCGCGAACGGCTCGCCCGGCTGGAGGAACTCGAGTTGGGCCGCACCCAGGAGGAGGCACCATGACCGGACTGCGGTACGTGTACGCCGTCTGCCGCCCCTTCGGGACGCCCCTGCAGGCCGAGCTGAGGGGCGTGATGGGCGCCCCGCCGGCGCTGCTGCACCACCACGGGCTGGTCGCGGTCGTCAGCACGGTCCCGGAGGCCGACTTCTGCGAGGACGCGCTGAAGGCCCACCTGGAGGATCTGGACTGGCTGGCCGCGACCGCCCGCGCGCACCAGGGGGTGGTCGACGCGCTCACCACGGTGACCACCCCGCTGCCGTTGCGGCTCGCGACCGTCTTCCGGGACGACAGCGCGGTCCGCACCATGATCGAGGCTCGCGAGGACGACTTCCGGCGCCTGCTCGACCGGCTGCACGGCCGCGTGGAGTGGGGAGTGAAGGTGTACCTGGAGCCCGGGGCCGCCGAACCCGAGCCGGCCGCCGCGGCACGGCCCGCCAGCGGGCGTGACTACCTGCGCAGCCGGCGCCGGCAGAGCCACGAGCAGGAGGAGAGGTGGCAGCGGGCCGAGCGGTTCGCCCACCGCCTGCACGAGCGCCTCGCCGAGCGCGCCGAGGAATTCCGGATGCACCGCCCGCAGAACGCGGCGCTCTCCGGCTCCCCCGGCCAGAACGTGCTCAACGCCGCCTACCTGGTGCCCCGGGCGCATTCCGAGGAGTTCGTGGAGCTGGTGGACCGTACGAAGGACGAGGAAGCCGGGATGCGGGTGGAACTCACCGGTCCGTGGGCCGCGTACTCCTTCTCCGGAGAGGTGTCCGGAACGTCCTCCGCGGAGGGATCCGGCTCGTCCTCCGGAGCGGAGTCCGGGGCACGAGCCGGAGCGGAGTCCGGGGCACGAGCCGGAGCGGAGTCCGGGGCACGAGCCGGAGCCGAGTCAGCGGCGGGACCGGGGGAGGGCCGGTGACCGTCGTCGAACGCCGTGAGATCGCCCTGGTGGACCTGCTGGACCGGCTGCTGGCCGGCGGAGTCGTCCTCACCGGCGACATCACGCTGCGCATCGCGGACGTCGACCTGGTCCGGATCGACCTGAACGCGCTGATCAGCTCCGTGAACGAGCAGGTACCGTCGCCCTTCGAGGAGCTCGCATGACCGCCGAGGCCCGGCGCAACCGGCTCGACCTGGAGCCGGACACCGTCGAACGCGACCTGGTGAAGCTCGTCCTCACCGTGGTGGAACTGCTGCGCCAGCTGATGGAACGCCAGGCGGTGCGCCGCTTCGACACCGGCGAGCTGACCGAGGAGCAGGAGGAGCGGATCGGGCTCACCCTCATGCTGCTGGAGGACCGGATGGCCGAGCTGCGGGAGCGCTACGGCCTGCGGCCCGAGGACCTCAACCTGGACCTCGGGCCGCTGGGACCGCTGCTGCCCCGCGAGTGAGCCGCTCGCCGCGCTCCGCGGATCAGGCGTCCTTCCGGCACAGCACCTCTCCGTGCAGGACCGCGAACCAGCCGTCCTCCCGCCGCCCCCAGTCCCGCCAGGCCTCCGCCACCGCCCGCAGCCCCTCCGCGGTGGCGTGGCCGCCCCGGACGGCCCGGCCGGCGTAGTCGGAGGCGACCGTCCGGTCCGCCCACAGGCCGCTCCACCAGGCCCGCTCCTCAGGAGTGGCGAACGTCCAGGTGCTGGACGTGGCCGTGACGTCCCCGAGGCTGGCCGCCCGCGCCCAGGCAGCCAGCCGGCGCCCGGCGTCGGGTTCCCCGCCGTTGGCGCGCGCCACCCGCTCGTACAGGTCCAGCCAGTCGTCGAGGCCGGGGACCGCCGGGTACCACGTCATCGCCGCGTAGTCGGCGTCCCGTACGGCGATGAACCCGCCCGGTCTCGTCACCCGGCGCATCTCGCGCAGCGCCCGCACCGGGTCGCCCACGTGCTGGAGGACCTGATGGGCGTGGACCACGCAGAAGGTGTCGTCCGGGTAGTCCAGGGCGTGCACGTCGGCCACCGCGAAGTCCACGTTCGCCAGCCCGCGGGCGGCGGCCGTGGCCCGGGCCTGCTCCAGCACGCCGGGTGCCCGGTCGACGCCGGTGACGCGGCCGTCGGGGACGATTTCCGCCAGGTCGGCGGTGATGGTGCCGGGTCCGCACCCGATGTCCAGGATCCGCATGCGGGGTTCGAGCACGTCGAGCAGGTAGGCCGCGGAGTTGGCGGCGGTCCGCCACGTGTGCGACCGCAGCACGGACTCGTGGTGGCCGTGCGTGTAGACGGCGGTCTCCTGCGCTTTCGGCATGGCTCTACCCCTTCACCCGGTGAGGCGTGCCGGCCGGACCGTCCGTCCGCCGGTACGCCTCACCGTACGCGCGCATGCCGCATGTTGAGACCCGTGTTTCGCCATGTGGACTCATGGGCTCACGCGGACTCAGGGGGCTCACCGGGGGCGGTACACCGTCAGCGCCTCCGGCAGCTTCTGCAGCGTCACCTCGCCCGACACCGCCGTGACCTCGCCGTCGTACGCCAGCGGCGTGCCGGGGGCCAGGCCGGTGAGCCGCAGCCGGTTCACCTGTACCGCCGCGTGCGCGGGCGAGCGGGTCAGCGGGCCCGCCGCCGCCGCCGCGAGCAGCCGCAGCGCGGGCCTGCGGCTGCCGTGCACCACCCGCACGTCCAGCAGGCCGTCCGCGAGGTCGGTACGGCGGCCCGGGGCCAGACCCATGCGGTGGTAGACGCCGTTGCCGACGAACAGCAGCCACAGCGGCCGGCGCTCCCCGCCCACCTCCACCTCCAGCGGATGCCGGTCGGCGCGCAGCACGCGCAGCGCGCCCAGCACCCCGGCCGGCCAGCCGCCGATGCGGTGCGACCAGCGGTCCCGCGCCCGGACCAGCTCCGGGTACACGCCCAGACTGAGCGTGTTGAGGAACAGCCCCTCGGTGTCCCGGGTGGCGAACCGGCCCACGTCCACCCGGACCGCCTCGCCGTGCCGGACCGCCCGGGCCAGCTGGCGTTCGTCCTCCACGCCCAGGTCGTAGGCGAAGTGGTTGAGGGTGCCGCCCGGCAGCACCGCGAGCGGCAGACCATGCTGCAGGGCGACGCCGGCCGCCGCGTTCACCGTGCCGTCACCGCCGCACACCCCGAGCACCCGGGCCCGGGCCGCCGCCTTCGCCAGCTCGTCGCCGACCTCCTCCGGCGGGCACTCCACGATCTCCGCCTTGGGCAGCGCGCCCTGCAGCGCCCGCACCCGCTCGGCGGTCCCCGAGGCCTGGTTGGCCACCACCACCAGGCCCTCGCCCTCCGGCAGCGCGGGGGCCTCGGCGCGCGACCGGGCGGGCCCTAGCAGCTGGGCGCGGGTCGGCACCAGGCGGCGTACCAGGAACGCGGCGCCCGCGCCGAGCGCCGCCCCGGCCAGCACATCGCTCGGGAAGTGCACACCGGTGTACACCCGGGACGCGGCCACCGAGAACGCCACCGGCGCCACCGCCGCGCCCCACGCCGGCGACTCCAGCGCCACCCCGGTCGCGAAGGCGGCGGCGGACGCTGCGTGCCCGGACGGGAACGACGTGGTGATCGGCTGCCGCTTCAGTTGCCGCACCAGCGGCACCGGGTCCAGTACCGGCCGGGCCCGGCGCACCGAGCGCTTGCCGAGCGTGTTGATGGTCAGCGAGGCGAGGCCGAGCGAGGCCAGTCCCCGCGTCGCCGCCCGGCGGGCGCGCGGGGTGCGGCTGGCGGCCAGCGCGGCGGCCGCCGCGAACCACAGCACTCCGTGGTTGGCGCTGCGGCTCAGCCGGGGCAGGACGCGTTCGGCACCCGGCCAGTTCCAGGCTGCGGCGGCCTCGAACAGCCGGCCGTCGAGTTCGAGCATTCTGCGCAGGGGAGTACGGGCGACGGCCGCGGGCGTGGTCAGGTCCAGGTCTGGGCTCATGGGGTGCGGTTACCCTGAAGCACCGGTTTCTTGTGCCCGGTCCCCCGTCCGCCGCACGGCACCGCAGGTGGGGCGGCGTCCGGGTCCGGGGGGAGCGTTTGCTCCCGGGGCCCGGCGGCTCGCAGAATGCCTCTCCATGGGACATCTGGAAGCCGCGCACCTGGAATACCACCTCCCCGACGGGAGGACGCTCCTCGGCGATGTGTCCTTCCGGGTGGGCGAGGGGGCCGTCGTCGCCCTGGTCGGGCCGAACGGGGCCGGCAAGACCACCCTGCTGCGGCTGCTCTCCGGCGAGCTGAAACCGCACGGGGGCAGCGTCACCGTCGGCGGCGGACTCGGTGTGATGCGCCAGTTCGTCGGCTCGGTACGGGACGAGACGACCGTACGGGACCTGCTCGTGTCCGTCGCCCCGCCCCGCATCCGTGCGGCCGCGCAGGCCGTCGACCGGGCCGAGCACGCCCTCATGACCGTCGACGACGAGGCCGCCCAGCTGGCGTACGCGCAGGCCCTCGCGGACTGGGCGGAGGTCCGCGGCTACGAGGCCGAGACGCTGTGGGACATGTGCACCACCGCCGCGCTCGGCGTCCCGTACGAACGCGCCCAGTGGCGACAGGTGCGCACCCTCTCCGGCGGCGAGCAGAAACGGCTCGTGCTGGAGGCGCTGCTGCGCGGCACCGACGAGGTGCTGCTGCTGGACGAGCCCGACAACTACCTCGACGTGCCCGGCAAGCGGTGGCTGGAGGAGCAGCTCGGGCAGACCCGCAAGACCGTCCTGTTCGTCTCCCACGACCGCGAACTCCTCGCCCGCGCCGCCGAGAAGATCATCTCCGTCGAGCCGGGCCCGGCCGGCGCCGACGCCTGGGTGCACGGCGGGGGCTTCGCCACCTACCACGAGGCCCGCCGCGAACGTTTCGCCCGCTTCGAGGAGCTGCGGCGCCGCTGGGACGAGAAGCACGCCCAGTTGAAGAAGCTCGTCCTGAGCCTGCGCCAGGCCGCGGCCGTCAGCCACGAGATGGCGTCCCGCTACCAGGCCGCGCAGACGCGCCTGCGCAAGTTCGAGGAGGCCGGCCCGCCGCCGGAGCCGCCCCGCGAGCAGGACATCACCATGCGCCTGAAGGGAGGCCGTACCGGCGTGCGGGCCGTCACCTGCGAGGGCCTCGAACTGACCGGCCTGATGCGGCCGTTCGACCTGGAGGTCTTCTACGGCGAGCGGGTCGCCGTCCTCGGCTCCAACGGCTCCGGCAAGTCACACTTCCTGCGCCTGCTCGCCGGCGAGGACGTCGCGCACACGGGGGAGTGGCGGCTGGGCGCCCGCGTCGTGCCCGGGCACTTCGCGCAGACCCACGCCCGCCCCGAACTCCGGGGCCGCACCCTGCTGGACATCCTCTGGAAGGAGCACGCCCAGGACCGGGGAGCGGCCATGTCCCGGCTGCGCCGCTACGAACTCACCCAGCAGGCCGAACAGTCCTTCGACCGGCTCTCCGGCGGTCAGCAGGCCCGCTTCCAGATCCTGCTGCTGGAACTGGCCGGCGCCACCGCGCTGTTGCTGGACGAGCCCACCGACAACCTCGACCTGGAGTCCGCCGAGGCCCTCCAGGAGGGTCTGGAGGCCTTCGACGGCACGGTCCTGGCCGTCACCCACGACCGCTGGTTCGCCCGCTCCTTCGACCGCTTCCTGGTCTTCGGCTCCGACGGCCGGGTCCGCGAGACCCCCGAACCGGTGTGGGACGAACGACGTGTGGAGCGGGCCCGGTAACGGTGCACCCCGCCCCGCCGCCGGGCCGGTCGCCGGTGTCCTGGAGCACCGGGGCCGGCGGCACGACCGGCGCGCCCGTCACCCGGCTGCCGGGCGGGGCGGCCCGGGGCCCCGGCTGTTCGTACAGTGGATGCAGGACCAGTGGACGCAGGACGGGAGCCCGAGGGAATCCGGGTACCCGGAGCCCATGAACGAACACGACGAGCGGGGCACCACGATGACCGGAGTCGACCCCAGCCGGCTGGACGACCAGCAGCTCATGAAAGAGCTGGAGACCATCCACCGCACGCGCCACGACACACTGCTGTACGGCTCCAACGACGCCCTGCGGGCCCACAACGAGCGCATGGCGCAGCTGGAGGGCGAGTACCTGCGCCGCAACCCCCGCCGCCTGGTGAGCGCGGCCCGCACCCGTGAGGGCGCCCGGGAACGGGGCTCCGGCGAATCGGCCACCCCCGACACCCCGGCCACCTGAACCGGACCCCCGGGCACCTGAACCGGACCCCCGGGCACCTGAACCGGACCCCCGGGCACCCGAACCGGCACCGCCCGGCGCGAAGGGGGCCGGCCCGCAGTGGCTGCGGGCCGGCCCCCTCCTGCGCCAGGGACGGGGGTCAGGGCGCGGACTGACCCGTGAACACGTGCAGGAACGCGTCGCAGAACGCCTTCAGATCGTCCGGCTTGCGGCTGGTCACCAGCTGGTTGGAGCCGTGGTCGCAGATCTTGACCTGCTCGTCCACCCAGGTGCCGCCGGCATTGCTGATGTCCGTGCGCAGACTCGGCCACGACGTCAGCACCCGGCCGCGCACGACGTCCGCCTCCACCAGCGTCCAGGGCGCGTGGCAGATCGCGGCCACCGGACGGCCCTGCTCGAAGAAGTCCCGTACGAACGCGACGGCCTTCTCGTCCATCCGCAGGAAGTCAGGGTTGGCGACCCCGCCCGGCAGCACCAGACCGCCGAACGACCCGGCCGACGTCTCACCCACCACCTCGTCCACCGGGAAGGTGTCCGCCTTGTCCAGATGGTTGAACGCCTGGATCTTCCCGGACTCGGTCGACACCAGCACCGGCTCGTGCCCGGCGTCCGAAGCCGCCTTCCACGGTTCGGTCAGCTCGACCTGCTCGACGCCCTCGGGTGCCACCAGAAATGCGATACGCATGATTCTTCCGCTTCCTTTCACTCTCGGCGGTGCCGTCCGGCGGGCCGGGCACGCGCGGCTCCGCTGCCCGGCCCCCGCTCACGCGCCGCCCGCCAGCGCCTCCGCCAGCTGCTGCACGTTGTCGTACCGTTCCCCGTGCCGCAGCCCGGACACCGCGTCGATCAGCCCGCCGGGCGCGTTGCCGCGGCGCAGCGCCCGGGCCAGCTCGCCCGGCTTCGCCGGGAAGGCGTGCCGGCTCAGGTGCCGGGCCAGCTCCAGCCGGGTCCGTTCCAGCGACGCGGGGGCTCCCAGGCCGCCCACGGGGCCGGTCCAGAGCTGCGGGTCGTCGTCCGCGGCCGGCTCCGGGTCGTGCCACTCCTCCACGCGCGTCGGATGGCCGGACCGGAGCAGACCTTGGAGTTCGTGCTTCATCTCGTCGTCCCGGTGGACGCTCAGCCGGTCGCTGCCTCGCTGCATGTCTCCCTCCAGAGGGTCGAAGGTCCGCACCGCGTACCCGGTGCCGCCCGTCCGACACGGATTCCGTGCCGCGCGGTCACTGTTTGTCCCGGCCCGGCAGGAACTCCTGCACCTTCGCCTTCAGCCCCTGCTTGATCATCGAACCGCGGTCGGCGTCGCCCTTCAGGATCGACGCGGCCGTCGCCTCCATCTGCTCCCAGCTGGCGTGCGGCGGGATCGGCGGCACCGCCGGATCGGTCAGGAACTCGATCACCGCCGGGCCGTCCGCGTCCAGCGCGGCCCGCCAGCCCGACTCCACGTCCTCCGGCTTCTCCACCCGGATCCCGGTCAGCCCGAGCGACCGGGCGAACGCCGCGTACTGCACGTCCGGGATCGACTGCGAGGGCAGGAACGACGGAGCACCCTCCATCGCCCGCATCTCCCACGTCACCTGGTTCAGGTCCTGGTTGTTCCACACGGCCACCACCAGCCGCGGATCCGACCAGCGGTCCCGGTACTTCGCCGCCGTGATCATCTCCGCCAGACCGTTCATCTGCATCGCCCCGTCCCCGACGAGCGCGACCACCGGCCGGTCCGGGTGCGCGAACTTCGCCCCGATCGCGTACGGCACCCCCGGACCCATCGTCGCCAGGGTCCCGGACAGCGAACCGCGCATGCCCGGCCGCATCGTGATGTGCCGCGCGTACCAGTTCGCCACCGAACCCGAGTCGGAGGTGAGGATCGCGTCGTCCGGCAGCAGCGGGTCCAGCGCCCGCGCCACGTACTCCGGGTTGATCGGTTCCGCCGCGAGCCCGGCCCGCCGCTCCATCGTCTCGTGCCAGCGCCTGACGTTCGCGCACACGGTGTCGTACCACTCGCGCCCGCGCCCCTCCGCCTTCAGCATCGGGATCAGCTGCCGCAGCGTGGCCCGGGCGTCGCCGACCAGGTTCACCTCGTACGGGTACCGCATGCCGATCATGTGGGCGTCGATGTCGATCTGCACCCCGCGCGCCTTGCCGAACTCCGGCATGAACTGCGTGTACGGGAAGGACGAGCCGATCGTCAGCAGCGTGTCGCAGTCCCGCATCAGCTCGTACGACGGCCGGCTCCCCAGCAGCCCGATCGGCCCCGTCACGTACGGCAGCTCGTCGCTCAGCACGTCCTTGCCGAGCAGCGCCTTCGCCACCCCCGCGCCGAGCAGCTCCGCGATCTCCCGCACCTCCGCGACCGCTCCCGCGGCACCCTGGCCGATCAGGACGGCCACCTTGTCGCCCGCGTTCAGCACGTCCGCCGCCCGGCGCAGCGCCTCGTCCGTCGGGGTCGCCGTGAAGTCGCTCATCCCCAGGCTCGACGGCACCATCTTGAACTCGTGCGTCGGCGGCGAGTAGTCCAGTTCCTGCACGTCACCGGGGATGATCAGCGCGGTGGGGCAGCGCCGGGCGTAGGCCGTACGGATGGCCCGGTCCAGCACGTTCGGCAGCTGCTCGGGCACCGTCACCGTCTCCACGAACTCGGAGGCGACGTCCTTGTACAGCGTGTGGAGGTCGACCTCCTGCTGGTAGGAGCCGCCGATCGCGGTGCGGTTGGTCTGGCCGACGATCGCCAGCACCGGCACGTGGTCCAGCTTGGCGTCGTACAGGCCGTTCAGCAGGTGGATGGCACCCGGTCCCGAGGTCGCCGTGCACACGCCGATGCGGCCGCTGAACTTCGCGTACCCGACCGCCTCGAAGGCGGACATCTCCTCGTGCCGGGACTGGATGAACCGTGGCTGGTCCTCGGCGCGGCCCCAGGCGGCGAGCAGCCCGTTGATGCCGTCGCCCGGATAGCCGAAAACCTGTTCCACGCCCCAGGCGCGCAAGCGCTCGAGGATGTGGTCCGAGACCTTGGGGCTCATGGAGAGACCTCCCAGTGGTGTGCGAAGCGGACGAACCGGCCAGCGGCTACCGAGTCACCTGCCGGGGGGACGGAAAACCTCCGCCGGCCGCCCCGGAGCCCCGTACGGCGGCACCACGCGGGCGCCGTCACCCGCCCGGCCCCGCGTGTCCCGCGAATGGTCTCCGGCCGCGCGCGGTACGGCCCGCCGCGCGCTGTCATGGCAGCGAGGGCACGCCCCGTGCCCCGTACCCGGGCGCCCACGGCGTTGCCGTCGTACCGGTGCGCCGGCGTACCGCCCGACCGTCGCCGTCCGCCGAGGAGCCCCTCCCATGCGCCGCACCGCCCGCGCCCTGTCCGCCGCCTTCGCCGCCGGTGCCGTGCTCGCCCTGACGGGGCCCGCCGCATTCGCCGGTTCCGCCGGTCCCCCCGGTCCGGCCGCCGCCGGTCCCGCCGCCGGTCCCGCCGCCGGTCCCGCCGCCGGGGCGAGTCCCGGCACCGGCGGGCTGACGGTGGTCTGCGACCCCGTCCTCGGGCCGGTGCCCGTCCCTCCCGACGCCGGCGCACCGGCCGGATCGGAGGGCGCGTCCTGCGGGCAGGACGGGGTGGTCCGGGACGGTGATGCGGGGACGGGGGCCGCCGCCGGTGCCGACGGGACCGGGCCGGTGGGTGCGCAGCCGGACGGCGCCGTGGCGGACGGGACCGGAGCGGACGGGACCGGAGCGGACGGGACCGGAGCGGACGGGACCGGAGCGGACCGGACCGGCAAGGCCCGCGCCGGGGAGGTGGGCGGGGGTCGGGACGGCAGTGGCCAGGACGGGGCCGGCCGCGACGGAACCGGGCGCGACCAGGCCGGCCGCGACCAAGCCGGGCAGGACGGGACCGGGCGGGACGCCGGACGGCAGGAAGGGGCCGGGCAGGAATGCGCGGGGGCGGGGGACTGCGGTCGTGACGCGGACGGCGACGGCCACTCGTGCCGCGACACCCAGGACTCCCAGGACCCCCACGGCGCCCAGGGCTCCCGTGACTCCGGCGACTCCCGTGACTCCCGCGACGACACGGGCTGCGCCCAGGCCGCCGTACAGCACGGTGTGGACGCCGGAGCCGGAGGCACCTTCCGCGACTCGGTCCCGGCGCTCGCCGCCGGCGCGGCCTGCATCGCCGCCGCCTGCGTGGGCGCCGGCTACCGGCTGTACGGCCGCCGCCGCTTCCCGTCGGACCCCACGGGGATGTGATCCGGGCGACTGCGGACGTCACCCATGGAGGGCCGTCCGGCGGGTACACAGCCTTCCGAGGGCGCCGCACAGATCACGGCACCGGTTCCAAGCAGCCGTTGGCTCCCCCGGCCCGCGAGGACAGGACGACGGCCCACGACGGCGGACGGCACGGCCCGGACAGGGCGCGACGGCACCACGGACTGCGCGGAGGCGGAGATGCGTCGGACGGACCCCGGGGAGGACCACGGCCCCGTCCGCTACGGCCCGCCCCTCCCCGCCGACGGCCTGCCCGTCCTCCCCGAACTCGCCGCCGTACTCGCCGCCGCCGCGGACCGCGCCGACGCGCAGCCCGTCGGCGGGGCCCCCGCCCTGCTGGAGGCCGCCTGCGGCTACTGGACCCGGCGCGGACTGCCCACCGTCCCCGACCAGGTCGCCGCCGGCCCCGGCGCCCCGGCGCTGCTGCTCGCCGTGACCGCCGCACTCGCCGGCGACGGCGCCGACGTCCTCGTGCCCCGGCCGTGCGCCGCGTGGTGGGCGCCGTACGCCCGGTTGCTCGGCCGGCCCGCCTACCACGTGCCCACCCCCGCCGAGAGCGGCGGCGTCCCGGACCCCTACGCCCTGCTGGAGACCGTCCGCCGGGTCCGCGCCGAGGGCGGTGACCCGCGGCTGCTGGTGCTCTCCGTCGCCGACGACCCCACCGCCACCGTCGCCCCGCCGGAACTGCTGCACGAGACCGTCGAGGCCGCCACCGCCGAGGGCCTCCACCTGGTGAGCGACGAGACCTGGCGCGACACGCTGCACGCCCCGCGCGAGACCGTCCTGCTCAGTCCCGCCGAGATGTGGCCCGACGAGGTCACCGTCGTCACCGACCTGGCCGGCGCCCTGCTGCCCGCCGGCTGGCCCGCCGCCGCGGCCCGCTTCCCGGCCACCGCCGGCGGACGGCACCTGCACGCGCGCGTGCTCGACATCCTCACCGCGCTCGGCGCCCGCATCGCGGCCCCCGTCGCCGCGGCCGCCGGCTACGCCCTCGACGAACCCCCGCCGGTCACCGAACGCCGCGAGGCCGCCGTACGGCTGCACGCGCGGGTGGCGGCCGCCGTGCACGCCGAGGTCGTCGCCGCCGGTGCCCTCGCCCGGCCCCCGCAGGCCGGCCGCCACCTGTACGCCGACCTCGGCCCGCTGCGCGAACCGCTCGCAGCCCGGGGCGTCGGCGACGCCCAGGACCTGGAGGACCTGCTCACCGCCCGGCTCGGCATGCCCGCACCCGGCGGCCACCGCTTCGGCGACGACCTCGGCGCGCTGCGCGTACGGCTCGCCACCGGCCCCCTGCTGGGCGGCGGCACGGTCGAGGAACGCGCGGACTGCCTCACCTCGCCCGCGCCGTTGGAACTGCCGCACCTGCGCCGCGCGTTGGTCTCCTTCAGGTCGGCCTTCGAAGAACTCCGCGACGACGCCCGGCGATGGGAGCCTCCTCGATGACGCAGCAGACGCACGAGCCCGAACCGGCCACGGCGGCCACGGCGGCCACGACGGCCGGCGGGACCGACGCCCAGGAACGCCTCGCGCCCCCGTTCCCCCCGCTCGCCGAGCCCCGCCCGGTCGGCGAACGCCGGGTGTGGCCCCGCACGTTCCACGACCGGCTCACCGCGCCGCTGCCCGGCCTCAAGGCCATGGCCCGCTTCGCCCGCGAAGGCGCCGTGCGGCCCGGCCCCGAGGGCCTCGCCGACGTCCCCCGCCTGCCCTACGAGCCGGCCCCGCTGCCCCGCGTCGGCGCCCGCACCCTCGCCGTGACCTGGGCGGGACACGCCAGCTGGATCGTCCGCGTCGGCGGTCTCACCGTCCTCACCGACCCCGTCTGGTCCCGCCGCATCCTCGGCACCCCCGCCCGCGTCACCCCCGTGGGCGTGCCCTGGGACGCCCTGCCTCGCGTCGACGCCGTCGTCATCAGCCACAACCACTACGACCACCTGGACGCCCCCACCCTGCGCCGGCTCCCGCGCGACACCCCGGTGTTCGTGCCCGCCGGCCTCGGCGGCTGGTTCCGCCGCCGCCGGTTCACGGTCGTCACCGAGCTGGACTGGTGGGAGGGCGCGGAACTCTCCGGCGTCCGCTTCGACTTCGTCCCCGCCCACCACTGGTCCAAGCGCACCCTCACCGACACCTGCCACAGCCTGTGGGGCGGCTGGGTCCTGACCGCGCCCGACGGACAGCGCCTCTACTTCGCCGGCGACACCGGCTACGGCCACTGGTTCTCCCGCATCGGCCGCCGCTACCCCGGCATCGACCTCGCCCTCATGCCCATCGGCGCCTACGACCCCCGCTGGTGGCTGAGCGACGTCCACTGCGACCCCGAGGAGGCCGTCCGGGCCACCCTCGACCTCGGCGCCCGCCGCATGGCCCCCATGCACTGGGGCACCTTCGTCCTGTCGGCCGAACCGGTCCTGGAACCGCTCACCCGGGTGCGGGCCGCCTGGGAGCAGGCGGGACGGGACCGCGAAGACCTGTGGGACCTGCCGGTGGGCGCTTCCAGGATCCTGGACTGAGGCGCGCCCCGCCTCACCCGGCAGACCGGACCCGCCGCCACACACCGGGCGCCGCACTGACGACGACCGTCAGCACGACCGCCAGCAGCACCCCCTCCCACGGCTCCTCGAACAGCGAACCGCCGAGGACGCCGATCACCTGGTACGTGGCCGCCCACGCCAGGCACGCGGGCAGGTTGCCCCGCGAGAACCGCCGCAGCGGCCACTGCGCCATCAAGCAGGCCAGCATCACCGGTATCCGCCCCGCCGGGACCAGCCGCGACAGCACCAGCACCGCGATCCCGTGCTCGGCCAGCTTCCCCCGCGCCTGCGCGAGCCGCTCCTCCGGCGCCCGCTCCCGGATCGCCTCCAGCCACCGCGACCCGTTGCGCGACCGCATCCCGCGCCGCCCCAGCCAGTACAGCGCCCCGTCCCCGAGGAACGCGGCCAGCGACGCCGTCACGAACACCAGCAGCAGCGACAACGGCGCCGTCCGGTGCAACGCCACCACGGCCGCCGAACTGACCAGCGCCCCCGTCGGCACGACCGGCACCAACGCCCCGACGAACACGAGCAGGAACAACGACGGATAGCCCGCCGCCTGCTGCGCCGACCCGCTCGTCACGGTGCGCGACACCTCGGCCACCCACGTCACCGCGCGACCTCCAGCCGCACGCTCTCCCCGTGCCCCAGCTTGTGCACCGCCACCCGCGGTGCCGCCACCGCCGCCAGCCGCACGAACTCGTCACCCGGGGCGTGGAACTCGTGCGGGCGCACCGCGTCCATACCGATCGGCCAGTACGTCCCGTAGTGCACCGGCACCGCGACCCGCGGTGCCAGCCGGGCCAGCGCCCGCGCCGCCCGCCCCGCGTCCAGGTGTCCCTCCCCGAGGTACGGCCCCCAGCCGCCCACCGGCAGCAACGCCACGTCCACGGGCCCCACCCGCTCGGCCATCGCGTCGAACAGCCCCGTGTCCCCGGCGAAGTACGTCCGCGCCTCGCCCTCCACGACATAACCCAGCGCGGGGGAGCGCCGCGGCCCCACCGGCAGCCGCCGCCCGTCGTGCAGCGCCGGCACCACCCGGACCAGCAGCCGTCCTATCCGCACCTCGTCCCCGGGCACCACCTCGGTGACGCGCAGGTGCCGCAGCCGGCGCAGACCCGGTACCGCCCGGGGTGCGCCCCGGGGCACGAGCAGGCGCGTGCCCGGGCCGAGACAGGCCAGGGACGGCAGGTGCAGATGGTCGGCGTGCAGGTGGGAGACCAGCACCACGTCCGCGCGACGGGCCCCGGCGGGCGGCAGCGGGCCGCGCCGCCGCCGCAGATGCGCCAGCCGGCGGGCGAACAGGGGATCGGTGAGCACCCGTACGTTCGCGTCCTCCACCGCGCAGGTGGCGTGACCCCACCAGGTGATCTCCACCGGCACCTTCTCCGCCTCCTTCACGCGACTCCCCGAAGCCTACGGGCAGGAGTAGGGTCGGCGGCGAAACCCGGAGGTGAGGGGGACGCCATGGGACAGCTGCGGGGTGCCTTCGGCGCGTTCACGACCGTGCGGGTGACCGCGATCGCGAGCCTCACACCCCTGGAGGAGCTGGAGGCCGACCCCTTCCTGGTGGACTCGCGCAGCCAGCACGCCATGTGCGCCCGCTGGGCCGCCGAACGCGGCTACGTCGTCGCCCGCGAACTCCTCGTCGGCGGCCTGCGCTTCGACCACTGCGCCCTCTGGGACGGAGTCCGCCCCGGCGTGGACCTGTTCGTCGCCCCCAGCCTGCGGGTACTGCGCCGGGCCCTGTCGTCGGTCGAGGAGTTCACCGCCGAGTGCGCCCGCCGCGGGGTACGCGTGGAGACCGTGGGCCGGGCCGAGCCGTCCTACGACGCGCAGATGAAGGCACGGGTGCACCGGCGGCTGTCCATGCCCACGGCCGGCTACGACGGGCGGTGACCCCGGCCCCGTGTGACAAGGTGGAGCGGGGCCCGACCGCGGCCCGCTGAGCGAGACGGGGGCCCGCCCGCCCACCCGGGGGAGGGCCGGGACACGAGGTGGACGAGGCGTGCGCGGCATACGGTGGCGACGGTTCGCCAGTCAGATCGGACGGAGCATCACCGTCTGGGCGGTCTCCACGGTCACCATGCTGGCCCTCGCCGGCCTGCTGCCCGACTTCCAGCTCCAGTCGCCCGACGGTGACAGCGCCACCCGCATCGCCGTCACGGCCGCCTGCGGCGCGGGCGCCTTCGGCATCCTCTCGGCCGTCGTCTGGCCCCTGCTGGTCCGCCTGCTGCTGCTCGTCCCCGCGCTCGTCCTCGGCCTGCTGGTCTTCTTCCTCAACGGCTCCCTGCTGCTGCTCGCCCTGCGCATCAACCCCTCGGGACCGGCCGAGGCCGCTCCTGAGACCGCCGTCATCGTGGCCGCCGTGATGTCCGCCGTCGCCTCCGCCACCGGCGCGGCCCTCGCCGTACGCGACGACGAGGCCTACCGGCGCCGCCTGCACCGCCTCGCCACCCGCAGCCACCGGTCCCACCCGCCGTGCCCCGGCGCCCCCGGCCTGGTCTGCGTGCAGCTCGACGGCGTGGGCCACGACGTGCTCGTGGAGGCGGTACGCAAGGGCCTGATGCCGACGGTGCACCGATGGCTCGGCCCGGACGCCGGCACAGCCGGCGCCGTGCACCCGGCGGGCGGAGACGTACCGGCTCCGCACGAAGGCGTACCGGCCCCGCGCGCAGGAGGGCGGTCCCCGGGCGGCGGTGTGCGGCCGGCCACCCACCGCCTCACCCCGTGGCGCACCGACTGGTCCAGCCAGACCGGCGCCAGCCAGCTCGGCATCCTGCACGGGACGACCTTCGACGTGCCGGCCTTCCGCTGGTACGAGAAGGACCGCGGTGAGGTGATGGTCTGCAACCGGCCGACGAGCGCGGCCGAACTGCAGCGCCGCGCCATGCTGCGCACCGGCCACGGCGGGCTGCTCACGGTCGACGGTGCCAGCCGCGGCAACCTGTTCAGCGGCGGCGCCGGCGAGCAGGCGCTGGTGCTGTCCATCGCCACCCGCCGCCGCGGCCCGGCGAACCGCTCCCGCGCCGGCTACTTCGCCTACTTCTCCGACCCCGCCAACGCCGTGCGCACGGCGCTGTCCTTCGCCGCCGAGGTCGCCCGCGAGATCGGCCAGTCCACGCGCGCCCGCCTGCGCAGGGAGCGCCCGCGCGTCGGCCGGGGCGGTCTCTACCCGCTCGTGCGCGCCTTCGCCACCGTCGTCGAACGGGACGTCGTCGTGGCCGCGGTCATGGGCGACATGCTCGCCGGCCGCACCTGCGTCTACGCCGACCTCGTCGCCTACGACGAGGTCGCCCACCACTCCGGCCCGCACAGCCGCGACGCCGAGAAGGTCCTGCAGCGCCTCGACCGCTCCCTCGCCCTCCTCGAACGCGTCGCCGAACACGCCCCGCGCCCCTACCGCATCGTCGTCCTCTCCGACCACGGACAGAGCCCCGGGGAAACCTTCCGGTCCCGCTACGGCCTCACGCTCGGCGACCTGGTGCGCGCCGGCTGCGGACTGCCCGTGCCGCGCCGCGCGGAGCGCACCCGCAGCGGGGCCGAGGCCCGCACCGCCGTCCGCGCCGCCCTGCGCCGGCCGGTGGAGGAGAGGTCCGAGCGCCACCGCACCGCCCCCCACCGCGAGCCGGTCGTGCTGGCCTCCGGCAACCTCGGCCTGGTCTCCTTCCCGGACGTCCCGCACCGCATGACCAAGGAGGAGATCGACGCCCGCCACCCCGGCCTGCTCACCACGCTCGCCAACCACCCCGGCATCGGCTTCCTGCTGGTGCGCAGCGAGGAACACGGCGGTGTGGTGCTGGGCGCCCACGGCGCCGAGATCCCGCTCGCC
This sequence comes from Streptomyces capoamus, assembly GCF_014654935.1. Classification (GTDB taxonomy): domain Bacteria; phylum Actinomycetota; class Actinomycetes; order Streptomycetales; family Streptomycetaceae; genus Streptomyces; species Streptomyces capoamus. The sequence goes on along the minus strand of NZ_BNBF01000005.1, from coordinate 104,886 downwards.
GGACTCGACGACGAGCCCGGCCCGCTGGCCCGCTTCGGCCCCGGCGCCGCCGACGCCGTCCGCCGCACGCACTCCTTCCCGCACACCGCCGACATCATGGTGAACTCCGCCTACGAGCCCGCCGACGGCGAAGTCCTCGCCTTCGAGGAGCAGATCGGCTCCCACGGCGGGCTCGGCGGCGCCCAGTCCCGCCCTTTCCTGCTCTCCCCGCGCCAGCTGTCCGCGCCGGTCGTGGACGGCGCGGAACCGGCCGGCGCCGAGCACGTGCACCGCGTCCTGCGCCGCTGGCTGCGCGAACTGGACGGCCCCCAGGTACCGCTCACCGGGAACGCAGAGAACGCCGAGAACGCAGAGAACGCCGAGAACGCCGAGAACGCAGAGAAGGAGCGGGCCGCCTGAAATTCGGCTGCACCCGCACCGCCCCGCACCGCACACTGTCCGAGTCGTACACGTCTCGAACCACTCCGGGGGACACCCGCGTTGCAGGCCGCCGTCACCGTCACTCCCGCCCGCGTCCCCGAGCTGCTGCTGGGACTCGCCACCGTCCGGCCCGTCTTCCTCTGGGGCGCACCGGGCATCGGGAAGTCCTCCCTGGTGCGGGAGTTCGCCGCCGCGCTCGGCCTGGAGTGCGTGAGCCTGCTCGGCACCCAGCTCGCCCCCGAGGACCTGATCGGCGTGCCGCAGATCCGCGACGGGCGCTCGGTGTTCTGCCCGCCGGAGGCGATCGCCCGCGACGAGCCGTACTGCCTGTTCCTGGACGAGCTGAACGCCGCCACCCCGGACGTGCAGAAGGCGTTCTACTCCCTCATCCTGGACCGCCGCATCGGCAGCTACGAGCTGCCGGAAGGCTCCGTCGTCATCGGCGCCGGGAACCGCGCCACCGACAACGCCCTGGCCCGGCCGCTCGCCTCCGCCCTGGTGAACCGGCTCGCCCACGTCCACCTGGAGGTCTCCGCCACGGACTGGCTGGCCTGGGCCGCGGACAACGGCATCCACCCGTGGATCACGGACCACCTCACCGACCGGCCGGACCACCTGTGGTCCAAGCCGCCCAAGACCGAGGAGCCGTTCTCCACGCCCCGCTCCTGGCACATGCTCTCCGACGCCCTGTACTCCTTCGGCACCGGCCTGGACGAGCCGACGCTCACCGTCCTCGCGCACGGCACCCTCACCCCGGCGCACGCCACCGCCTTCTGCGGCTACGTCAAGGTCGTCCGCAGCCGGTACGGGATCGAGGCGATCCTCAAGGGCGACGCCCGCTGGCCGCACCGCCTCCAGGACCGCGACCTGCTGTACTACCTCGCCGAGTCCTTCCGCGGCCGCCTCGTGAAGGAGCTGCCCGCCAGCAGGGAGCACATGTCGGAGAACGGCCGGCAGACCGCCTACCGGGCCAAGTCGCTGCTGGTGCAGCTCGCCGAGATCTCCGTGGAGGTCGCCCAGACCGTCCTCGCCTCCGACGCCGACGGCAACCCGCTCCTGCCGTCCTGGTTCCTGGTCGAGGCCGCCCGGGACATGCCCCGCCTGGTGGAGGCGCGGCGGTGAGCCGCCGCCGGCCGAAGGAGAAACGGGACCCGGCCGGCGAGGCGTTCGCCGAGGGGTTGCGGCTGCTGCGCGCCAACCCGGCGCTCGCCGCCGTCGAGTTCGACGTCTGCCGCACCGAGGACTGTGTCCTCGCGCCGCGCGAGGGCCTGCTCGTCACCGACTCCGACGGCACCGTGCACGCCCACCCCCACCGGTTCGCCGAACCGGCCGCCTGGGCGTAGGCGCTCGCGCACGCCGCGATGCACCTCGGTTTCGGGCACCTCCCGGCCGCCCCGGGCGCGCGCGAGCAGCCCGACCGGTACGACCTGGCCGCCCGCTGCGTCGTCGTCAACCGCTTCCTGCTCGGCTTCCCGGTCGGCACCGCCCCGGAGGAACTCCCCGTGAGCTACCCCGACGGCGACGAGGAGCGGCTCGCCGCCCGCTGGCGCGCCCACGGCCTGCCGGCCGCCTACGAGCGCTGCGGCACCGCGGGCCCGGGGCCCGACCAGGTGCTCGTCGAATGGCTCCGCCGGTGGGGACCCGTCCCGGACCGCCAGCTGGCCTTCGCCACCGCCCTGACCCGGACGGTGTCCGCCGCGCTGGACCTGGCCGGCGGCCGTCTGGACAGCCTCGACGGCGAGCGCCTGCCCCGGCGCCCCTGGGAGCGGGCCCTATTCGTCTCCTCCTACCCGCTGCTCGGCGGCATCGCGGCCGGCATCACCCTCGTCGCCGACGCCGAACTCGCCCGCGCCCACGGCATCCGGATCGCCGCCGTCGACCCCGGGGCCGGCGAGATCTACGTCAACCCGCTGCGCACCTTCGAGGACGAGGAGTGGCGGTTCATCCTCGCCCACGAGATGCTGCACGCCGCCCTGCGCCACGGCGACCGCTGCGGCACCCGCGATCCCTACCTGTTCAACATCGCCTGCGACTACGTCGTCAACGGCTGGCTGGTCGAGATGCAGGTCGGCACCCTGCCCGAGGGCCTGCTGCACGACCCGGAACTGGCCGGCCTGTCCGCCGAGGAGGTCTACGACCGCGTCGCCGGCGACCTGCGCCGGATGCGCCGGCTGGCCACGCCGCGCGGCAAGGGCGCCGGCGACGTCCTCGGCGGCCCGCTCCGCCCGGCCGGCGACTACGTCGACCTGGACGAGTTCTACCGGCGCGGGCTGAGCCGCGGTCTCGACCTGCACCAGGCACAGCGACGCGGGTTCCTGCCCGGCGGCCTGGTCGCGGAGATCCGCGCCCTCAGCCATCCGCCGCTGCCCTGGGACGCCCGGCTCGCCCGCTGGTTCGACGAGTTCGTCCCGCGCCCGGAGCCCGTGCGGACCTACGCCCGCCCCGCCCGCCGCCAGGCCTCCACCCCCGGCATCCCGCGCGCCGGCCGCTATTTCCCGCCGGAGGAGGTCGCCCGCTGCACCTTCGGCGTGGTCCTCGACACCTCGGGCTCGATGGGCGTCACGCTGCTCGGCAAGGCGCTCGGCGCGATCGCCTCCTACGCGGAGTCCCGGGACGTGCCCGCCGCCCGTGTGGTCTTCTGCGACGCCGCCCCGTACGACGCCGGCTACCTGCCGGTCACCGAGATCGCCGGCCGGGTACGGGTGCACGGCCGCGGCGGTACGGTCCTGCAGCCCGGCATCGACCTGCTGCGGCGGGCGGAGGACTTCCCGGCCACCGCACCGGTGCTGGTCATCACCGACGGGTGGTGCGACGTGCTACGGGTACGCGGGGAACACGCCTATCTGATCCCGCGGGGCAGCCGCCTGCCGTTCACGCCGCGTGGGCCGGTCTTCGAAGTGAGCTGACCGAGGATGTGATCGGATAGGACCACCCGGGAACCCCGGGACCGCGACACTCGCGAAAGGAAGCATCGTGGCAACCACGCGCACCGCGCACACCGTCTGGGAAGGCAACCTGCTCGAAGGCAACGGAGTCGTCACCTTCGACTCCTCCGGCATCGGCGAGCAGCCGGTGTCGTGGCCCTCGCGCGCCGAGCAGGCGAACGGCAAGACCAGCCCCGAGGAGCTGATCGCCGCCGCCCACTCCAGCTGCTTCTCCATGGCGCTCTCGCACGGCCTGGCCGGCGCCGGCACCCCGCCCACCCGGCTGGAGACCAAGGCCGACGTCACCTTCCAGCCGGGCGAGGGCATCACCGGCATCCACCTCACCGTGCGCGGCGAGGTGGCGGGCCTGGACGAGGAGGGCTTCCGTTCGGCCGCCGAGGACGCCAAGAAGAACTGCCCGGTCAGCCAGGCCCTGACCGGTACGACGATCACCCTGACGGCCGAGCTGGCCTGACGCCCGTCCGTCCGCGGACGCCGCGCCCCGCCCCCGGGGCGCGGCCCCGCGGGTGCCGCCTCAGAGGGTGGCGCAGACCGCGTCCAGCACACCGGCGTACGGGGTGCCGCAGGCGGTCAGCCGAACGCGCAGCCGCTCCAGGCCGTCGCGGTGTTCGGTGAGCAGGCCGGTGTCGCCGGTCCGCGCGGTGAACTCCAGCACGGCCGGCAGGAAGTCGGGCGGTTCCCCGCCGCTGCACTCCAGGCCGTGCCGGCGGTAGGCGTCCCGGAACCGCACGGCGGACGTGCCGTGCCGCCGGGTGCCGCCGTCGTGCCAGTGGCTCAGGTACAGGCTGTGCCGGTCCTCGCCGCCGAAGACCCGCAGGTAGTGCGCCGCCAGCTCCGGTGGCGGGGTGAGGGCCGCGTGATCGGTGAACGCCCGCAGCTGCGGGGCCGCCTCGCGCAGCAGCGGCAGCCGGGTGATCAGGCCGTCGTCCGGATAGGTCAGGCAGAGGGCCGCCGCCTGGTAGAGCACCGCGTCCGAGGGCATCGGGTCTCCTTCGCGTGGCCGGACGTGCGCCGTCCGGCCGGGATCGCCCCGTACTCAGAAGCTAGGGGCGGTCGCCGCGACGCACCCCTCCGCAGACCCGTACGGGTCACCCCGGGGCTCAGAGCCGCTCGCGGTGCTCCCGCAGCAGCTTCAGGGTGCGCTGCGCGGACGCGGCCCGGGCCGTCATGTGGTCCAGCACCTCCAGGTGCGCGGCCACCTCCTGCCGCGAGTCCAGGTACAGCGCACCGGTCAGGTACTCGGTGAACACCATGTCCGGCAGCTCCGGCTCGGCGAACCGGAACAACGTGAACGGCGCGTACGTCCCCGGGTGCGGGCCCGCGGCGAACTCGGCGATCTGCAGGGTGACCCGGTCCCGTTCGGCGTACTCCAGCAGCCGGTCGAGCTGGTCCCGCAGCACGTCGGGCCGCCGGCTCACCGGGCGCCTGAGCACCGTCTCGTCCATGATCACCCACAGGTGGGGCGGGTCGTCGCGCTCCAGCAGCCGCTGCCGTTCCATGCGCAGCGACACATGCCGCTCGACCGTCCGTGGCGAGGTGTGCCCGATCGTCCCGGCCTCCAGCACCGCCCGCGCGTACTCCTCGGTCTGCAGCAGCCCGGGTACGAAGTGCGGCTCGTAGGAGCGGATGATCCGGGCGGCGCCCTCCAGGCTGACGTACAGGCTGAACCAGTCCGGCAGCACGTCGTGGAAGCGCTGCCACCAGCCGGGCTGGTTCGCCTCCTCGGCCAGCCGCACGAACGCGTCGGCCTCCTCCTCGGCCACCCCGTAGGCGGTCAGCAGCACCTGCACGTAGGGGATCTTCAGCGCGACCTCGGCCATCTCCATCCGCCGGACGGTCGCCGACGCCACCCTCAGGACCCGGGCGGCCTCCTCGCGGCTGAGCCCCGCCGCCTCCCGCAGCTCCTGCAACCGTTTGCCGAGCACCACCTGGCCCACCGTGGGCGCAGCCCGCCGCTCACTCACGACACGCCCTCCCCTGTGCGCCGACCGCAGCGGGCAGCAGTCTGTCACGTGTCGCCGCCTCGCACACGTGCCCGAGACGGCGAATCGGCTGCCGGACCGCTCAACCGGCCAGCGTGTGCAGGTACTTGGCGGTCGCCGGGTCCGCCGGGAGGAACGTCTCGACGGCGAGTTCGGCGACCGTGACGTCCATCGGCGTGTTGAACGTGGAGATCGAGGACACGAACGACAGCGTCCGGCCGGCGTGCTCGATGCACAGCGGCAGCGCGAAGTACGGTACGGGCTCGCCCGGTTCGGCGCCGTCCGGCTCCTCGGGCACCGGATAGGCCGCGACCTCCTCGTACAGGGCGCGCAGCCGGTCGGAGCGGTGCAGGGCGATCTCCCGCTCCATCTGGGCCAGCAGGTGCCCGCGCCACTCCCGCAGGTTGCGGATGCGCGGCGCCAGCCCCTCCGGGTGCAGGGTCAGCCGCATCGCGTTCGGCGCCGGTGCCATCAGCTCCTCGGGGACGCCCTCCAGCAGCATGGCGATGCCCCGGTTCGCGGCGACGACCGTGTAACCGGCGTCGACCACCAGCGCGGGATAGGGCTCATAGCACCGGATGAGCCGCTCCAGGCCCTCGCGCAGCGCGTCCAGCGCCGGGTCGTCCAGCGGGGTCTCCGGGAAGCGCGGCGCGTAACCGGCGGCCAGCAGGAGGGAGTTGCGCTCCCGCACCGGCACCTGGAGCTGCTCGGCGAGCCGCAGTACCATCTCCTCGCTCGGCCGGGACCGGCCGGTCTCCACGAAGCTGATGTGCCGCGCGGAGGAGTCGGCGCGCAACGCCAGCTCCAGCTGGGACAGCCGCTGCCGCTCCCGCCAGGCGCGCAGCAGCGGACCGGCCCCCTGGCCGGAGACGGCGGAGGCGGTGGGACCGGACGCGGCAACGGGCATGGCACCGACCCTAGTCGAGACCGACGGGCCGCGACGACCCCGTTCGCCCCGGACCGCGGGCCCTCGCGTCGCCGCCCCCGGCCAGGGCACCGACGTGGCAGGCTGAACCGTACCCGCCCCTCCCCGTACGGGGACACGCACCGAAGGGAGCCGAAGGCCATGGCCGTCGAACCGCTGTCGCAGAAGGAGATCGAGGACCGGCTGGCCGAACTGCCCGGCTGGTCCGTCGACGGCGACCGCCTCACCCGCTCCTACCGGCTCGGCTCGCACTTCGCGGCGGCCGCGCTGGTCGTGCACATCGCCGGCGTCCAGGACGAGCTGGACCACCACTCCGACCTCACCCTCGGCTACGACACCGTCTCCATGAGCGTGCACACCCACAGCGCGGGCGGCGCCCTCACCGAGCGGGACTTCGCTCTCGCCCGCAGGGTGGAGGACATCGCCCCGGGCCACGGCGCACACTGAGCCGTGCTGGACTACGAGAAGGAAGCAGGCGACTACGATGCCTTGCGCGGCGGTGAGGCCCGCGCCCACGAAGCGGCACAGGCCGTCCTCGCCCTGATACCGGGGGGACCGGGGCGCCTCCTCGACGTCGCCTGCGGCACCGGGATCGTCACCCGCCGGCTGGTCGCCGCGCGCCCCGGGCTGCGGGTGACCGGTGCGGACCTCACCCCGGCCATGGTCCGCCGGGCCGCTGCCCGGCTGCCCGGCGCGATCGTACGGGCCGACAGCCGCCGGCTCCCCTTCCCGTCCGGCTCGTTCGACGCGGTCACCAGCATCTGGCTGCTGCACCTGCTCGCCGACCCGGACGACGTCCGCGCCGCGGTCGCCGAGTGCGCCCGGGTGCTGCGCCCCGGCGGCACGTACGTCACCACGGTCGACAAGGCCGCCGCGCACGACGTCGGCAGCGACATCGACGCCGTCCTGGCGGCCCGTCCGCGCCGCCCGGCCCCCGACGCCCCCGGCACCGTCACCGCGCACGCCGTCCGGTACGGACTGCGTCCCGCGGGCCGGGGCGCCTTCCGCGGCGCCGGCCAGGGCCGCAGCCCCCGCAGCACCATCGCCGACCTGCGCCGCGGCTGGTTCACCCTGCTGCCGCCGGGCGAGCCGCGCACCGAGGAGTTCGCCACCCGCCTGGCCGCACTGCCCGACCAGGACCGCCGCCGCCCCGACCCCCGGTTCGGCCTCCGCGCCTTCCGTAAACCGGCGGCCGGCGTGGGGCCCGGCGGGCCGCACGCCGCGGACGCGCGCTGAGCGCGTCGAGCCGTGCCGACCGTGCGGGCGCGGGGCGGGAGGGAGGGGACGGGAAGGGCGCCACCCGCTTCTCGCGGATCCGGATTGCGCGGTGCGCGGCACTCGGCCGCTTCCCCGCGTGGACGACGCGTCCTTCCCGCCGACACCAGGACACCACGGGAACCGCCGGCGCACCAGAGCGCGGCCGGGTCGCCTCCGGTCAGGCGGTCGTACAGGTCTGGTCGCCCAGCTTGAACGACGCCGGCTTCGCGTTCGCGCCCGACCAGCTGCCCGTGAAGCCGAAGGCCACCGACGCGCCCGCCGCCACCGTGCCGTTCCAGGTGGTGTTCCGCGCGGTCACCGCCGGCCCCGACTGCGTGTAGCCCGCGTTCCACAGTTGAGTGATCCTCTGGCCGCCCGGGAAGGACCAGCCGAGGGACCAGCCGTTCCAGGCCGCCGGGCCGGTGTTCGTGAGCCGGACGTCCGCCTGGAAACCGTCCGACCATTGATTGATGATTTTGTAGGTCACCGTGCAGGCACCGGACGGGGGCGGTGTCGTACCACCGTCACCGCCCCCGCCGGGGTCGGACGTGTCGCCGTAGATCACACCGCGGCCGTTGGTCGAGACGTAGACACGGCCGTACACCCGGGGGTCGCCCGTGATCGCGGCGCCCGTCCAGCCCCACTGGTGGGCGTCGTCGTTGATCCGGGTCCAGGTCGCACCCCGGTCCGTGGAACGGAAGATGCCGCGCACCCCGCCGATCTTCGCGCTGGAGTACAGCGTCTGGTACGAGGCCCCCGCCGCGGCCTTCCCGAACCCGATCGTGTCGGCCTGCTCGACGTTCGGCAGCCTGGTGAAGCTCGCCCCGCCGTCCGTGGAGTGCCACAGGTCGTACGCGCCGTCCGCCGCACCGCCCGCCAGCCAGATGTCGCCCTTGGTGCCGGGCAGTGCCTTGAAGTGCACGCTGTCACCGCTCGGCAGGCCCGCGGCGGCGGAGGCGGTGAAGGTCGCGCCCCCGTCCGTACTGGTGTAGAACTTCCCGGACTTGAAGCCGTAGAAGGTCTTCGGGTCGACGCGGTCCGACTCCACGGTCGCACCGGCCGGGATGCCGCTCGACGCCGACCAGGACGTGCCGAAGCCCGTCGTGTGCTGCACGCCCGCGCCGGCCGGGCTCCAGACGAACCGGCCGCCGTCCGCGCCCGCCGCCACCGTGCCGCCGCCCGAGACACCCGGAGGGTCCGTGCCCGCGAACCAGTCGGCGCCGTTGTCGGTGGAGAACGCGATGTGCGGACCGGAGTCCAGGTCGCCGACGCGGACCACCGTACCCGGGTCGGACTCGGCGAAGTCCAGGCTGGTGGTCGTGGTGAAGGTGGGGGAGGTGTACATCATCGACGGCACCTTGGTGAGGTCCGTGTGCCGGAACCCGCCGATGTCGCCGAGCGCACTGAACAGCTGGGCGCCGCCCGAGGGTGGTGCCGCGAGGTCGTCGACCGCCGTCTCCTCCAGGCCCTGCACCATCGGTCTGACCGTGAACCGGCCGCCGCTGTCCCACTCGCCGAGGTTCTCGGTGCCGTAGAGGGTGGCGCCCGTGCCGTACATCATGCGGGAGGAGTCGAACGGGTCGATCTCCAGCGCCTCCGTCATCCAGCCCAGTTTCGGCGTCTGCTCGGGCGGCGACGGGTCGGCGCCGAAGGTCAGCCAGGGGGAGGAGGACACGTCGATCGTGTACCGGTTCGTACGGTTCGGGTACGACGTGTAGTCCCAGGCCTTCGTCCAGGTGGCACCGCTGTCCGTGGAGCGGAAGAACTGGGTGTCCGGCCACCACGCGCTGTAGGCGGTCGCCATGATGGTGGACGGGTGCAGACGGTCGACCGTCAACCCGCTGAAACCGTAGGAGGTGTCGGCCTCCGCGACGGGGCTGATGTCCGACCAGGTGCCGGTCGCCGTCGCATACCGCCACAGCCGGCCCTTGCCGCCGTCGTACGGACCGCCCTTGTCGCTGTAGGCGAGGTACAGGAAGCCGTTCCTGGCGTCCAGCACACCCTTGTGCGCGAGGTACCCGGTCGGCTGGCCCGCCAGCCGGGACCAGGTGGCGCCCGCGTCGGTCGAGCGGTACACCGCGTTGTCCTTGTCGGCGACCCCCACGTAGATCGTTTTCGTGGCGGTGCCGGACGAGCCCGTCGACTCGTCGAAGGTGACCCAGACGATGCCCTGCTCGTCGCTCGCGTAGCCGGTCGAATCGCCGGGATCCTGCTGGTAGTTGCCGGGATTCGGGAAGCTGGTCACCTGCGACCAGGTCGCCCCCGAGTCCGTCGACCGCCACAGGCCCTTGCCGCTGGGCGCGCCCAGGTACAGGACGCTGTCCTTGTGCGGGTCGATCGCCAGCCGCTCGCCCATGCCCCGGCCCGGCATGTTGCCGCCCAGCTTGAACGGCAGGTCCGCCTTCCGCCAGCTCGCGCCCCGGTCGGCGGAGCGCAGCACCGCGCCGTTCGTCGGGTCCCAGCTGTTGGTGTACGTCCCGACGGCCGCGTACACCTTGTCGGGGTCGACCGGGTCGGACGCCAGGCCGACCACGCCGGTGTGGCCCCAGTCGTTCCAGCCGACCGAGTCCAGCAGCGGGGTCCAGGTCTTCGTCGACTCCTGCCAGCGGTAGGCGCCGCCGATGTCGGTGCGGGCGTAGACCAGGTTCTTCTCGGAGCGGTTGAAGACGATGCCGGGGACGAAGCCGCCGCCGTCGATCCGGGCGTTCTTCCAGGTGTACGTGTCCGCGGCCACGCGCGTGTGCGGTGCGGACGCGGCCAGTGCGGGCGGGGTGCCGGCGAGCAGGCCGGCGGCGAGGGCCAGCACGGCCGTGAGGATACGGGTTCTTCGCACGGTGGGGGTCCTTCCTCGGGGGAACGCGACGACGGCCGGGTTGTTCGAGGAGTTCCGCGTACGAGCCGGTTCCTCCGTGCGGGCGTCCGGCGGGAGAAGTCAAGGCGTGAACCAGTGGGAGCGCTCCCATATTGGGGACGGGGACAGGAGCGGTCAAGGTGCTTGAAGAGTCGAATAGGTTTCGACTGGCCCGGTTGCCGAAAGTTCGAGCAACCCCCTGGGATTTCAGGTCACTTGACGCTACCTTCCTTCGCACCAGTGGGAGCGGTTCCGTTCAGTCGACGCGTCCGTCACGGCGCGCCCAACTGCAAGGAGTCGCTCATGCGACACCCCCCGCGTTCCGTACTCCTGGCCGCCGCCGGAGCGGTCGCGCTCGTGACGAGCGCGGTCGTGCCGGTCGTCTCGGCCCAGGGAGCCACGCCCGCCTGCACGGTGGAGTACGCCGTCACCGGTCAGTGGGCCGACGGTTTCCAGGGCTCCGTGAAAGTCACCAACAACCAAGCGGCGCTGAGCAGTTGGAAGCTCACCTTCGACTTCGCCGGCCCGCAGAAGGTCACCCAGGGCTGGAACGCCAAGTGGTCCCAGTCCGGCACCACCGTGACCGCGGCCAACGAGAGCTGGAACGGCACGCTCGGCACCGGCGCCAGCGTCAGTGCCGGATTCCTCGCCTCCTGGTCCGGCAGCAACACGGCACCGGCGGTGTTCAAGCTCAACGGCACCACCTGCAACGTGGACGCCGAGCCGACCACCCCGCCGCCGACGACACCACCCCCGTCCGGCGGTGCCGCACCCGCCCTGCACGTCTCCGGCAACGAACTGGTGGACGCCGGCGGCACCCCCCGCCGCCTGCTCGGCGTCAACCGGTCCGGCGGCGAGTTCATGTGCGTGCAGGGGTACGGCATCTGGGACGGACCCGTCGACGACGCGGCCGTGAAGGCGATCGCCGACTGGAAGGCCGACGCGGTCCGCATCCCGCTCAACGAGGAGTGCTGGCTCGGCCTGTCCACCGTCAAGCCCGAGTACGGCGGTGCCAACTACATCGACGCGGTCAAGCAGCTGGTGTCCCGCGTCGAGGCGCACGGCATGACCCCGATCCTCGAACTGCACTGGTCCTACGGCCAGTACACCGGGAACTCGGCCGGCTGCCCGGACGTGCACGCCACCTGCCAGAAGCCGATGCCGGACATGCAGTACAGCCCGTCGTTCTGGTCGTCGGTGGCCGGCACCTTCAAGGGCGACCAGGCGGCCGTGTTCGACCTGTTCAACGAGCCGTACCCGGACCGGGCGACGTCCAGCGCCACGGACGCCTGGAAGTGCTGGCGCGACGGGGGCACCTGCCCGGGCATCTCCTACGAGGTCGCCGGTGTGCAGGACCTGGTGGACAGCATCCGCGCGACCGGCGCCAAGAACGTCATCATGGCCGGCGGGCTGGCGTACTCGAACGACCTCAGCCAGTGGACCGCGTACAAGCCCACCGATCCGGCCGGCAACCTCGCCGCCGCCTACCACGTCTACAACTTCAACAGCTGCTCCAGCGAGAGCTGCTGGAACTCCACCCTCGCCCCGGTGGCCGCGCAAGTGCCCCTGATCGCCGGGGAGATCGGCGAGAACACCTGCGCGCACGGGTTCGTCGACCGGGTCATGAAGTGGTTCGACGACCACGACCTGTCCTACCTCGGCTGGACCTGGAACACCTGGGACTGCTCCTCCGGACCCTCCCTGATCTCGGCCTACGACGGCACACCCACCGCCTACGGCGCCGGCCTGCGCGACCACCTGCGCGCCCTCGGCCCGTAGCCGGCCGCCGGGCCCCGCACCCCTCCCGTTGCCGGACGCGCTCCCTTTTGCCGTACCGGCAACACCGCTGGCCTCCGTCCGGCCTGCCGTCGCACGCTGACCGCACCCGGCAGAGAGGCTGACCGTCATGGCGCACCACCACCACGACACCGGACACGGGCACGGACGGGGGCACGGGCACGGTACCGACATCGACTGGAACGAGCTGGGCCCGCTGCTGGAGTCGCAGGCGGAGCTGTTCCGCCCCGCTCACGAGCAGGCCATGGCCTGGCTGGGCGGGGAGGCGACCGAGCCGGGGCTGATCGTGGACGCCGGCAGCGGTCCCGGTGTGGTCTCCTGCCTGTTCGCCGAGGCCTTCCCCGGCGCCCGGGTCGTCGCCGTGGACGCCACCGCGCCGCTGCTGGAGCGTGCCCGCGCCCGGGCCGCCCAGCAGGGCGTCGCCGGCCGCTTCGACACCCTCGCTGGTGAACTGCCCGAGGTACTGCACCGGTTGGAGCGTCCGGCGGATCTGCTGTGGGCCGGCCGGAGCCTGCATCACCTCGGCGACCAGCGGGCCGCGCTCACCGCGTTCGCCGAGAGGCTCGCCCCCGGCGGCACCCTCGCCCTCCTGGAAGGCGGTCTGCCCTCCCGTTTCCTGCCCCGGGACATCGGTGTCGGCCGCCCCGGACTGCAGGCGCGGCTGGACGCGCTGGAGGAGGAGTGGTTCGCCCGCATGCGCGCGGACCTGCCCGGCTCGGTCGCCGAGACCGAGGACTGGCCCGCACTGCTGGCCGCCGCCGGCCTCGGGCACACCCGCACCCGGACCTTCCTGCTCGACCTGCCCGCCCCCGCGTCCGACCGGGCCCGCGCCTACGTCACCGCGCACCTGTCCCGGCTGCGCGACGGCGTCGGCGAGGCCCTGGACGCCGAGGACCGCGCCACCCTGGACCGGCTGCTCGACCCCGTGGACCCGGCGAGCGTGCACGTACGGCCGGACGTGTTCGTGCTGGGGGCGTACACCGTGCACACGGCGGTCCGCCGGGCCTGACCGGGGCACCGGCGGCAGGCGCCCCGTCAGTTGTTGGCGAGGAACTGCTTGGCCAGCTTGTCGCCGAGGGAGACGGCGGCGCTGTGGCTCTCGATGGGGGAGACCTGGGAGTTCTTGAACAGGATGTAGGTCACGCCCGAGTCGGTGCCGCCGGTGGCCGGGTCGGGGTCGATGCCGAGCGCCTTCGCGGTGGCGTACGACGCCTCACCGATGATCTTCGTGGGTCCGGTGTCGCCGACGACGGCGTACTCGACCTTGTTGCCGTAGATGACGGCGACCACACCGCCGCCCTTGATGCCGGCGCCGGAGTAGTTCCAGATGCTGCTGCTGCTGGGCACGACCACGTAGGGCAGGGTCTCCGCCTTCAGGGGTTTGCCGTCGGACTGGTGGAAGGCGGTGTCGTCCTGGTACCAGGGGTCGCGGTCCTCGTTGCAGTTGGCGGTGCGCTGGCCGTCGCAGTCGATGTCCATGTCCGCCTTCCAGAACACCGCGCCGTTCTTTCCGCACACGGGGACCGTGGCCGACGTCTCGTCGTCGGTCTTGTACTTGCCGTTGGAGATCTGCGAACAGGACGTCACCTTGGCGAGCAGGTCGGCGGCGCTGACGGTGCCCTCCTGGGCGGACCTGGGGGAGGCGGCGGCGGAGGCGTGGGCGGGCAGGAGTCCGGCGGCGAGCAGGGCGGTGCCGGAGGCCGCGGCGAGGGTCAGTGTCCGAAGGCGCACGGGAACCCCTTCTGTTAGGAAAGTTTCCTTACTGAGTGGGTCCCACGGTGGCCCTGCCGTCATGCCCTCGTCAACCCTGCGGGTGCGAACGGCCGAAACCTGTGCGCGTTGCGGTGACTTACCGCGCCGTAGAGACTGGACAGACCGGGTGTTTCCCTCTTCGTCCGATGCTGTCGGTGGTCCCCGTACCCCGGAGGTGAGGGCCATGTTCGTACGCGCGGTGTACGCGACCGGTGATCCGGCACTGCTCGACACGGCCGTCCGGTCGGTGAACAACCAGGGGCGGGACCTGCTGGAGGAACGCCCCGGATACCGCGGCGCCGGCGTGTTCGCGGACCGGGAGGCCGGCACCCTCCTCACGGTGAGCTGGTGGGAGACCGAGGAGGCGCGACACAACAGCGACGCGGTGATGCGCGAGCGGCGCGGGGCACTCCTGGAGCCGTTCGCGGGCACCGTGGCGGTCGCCAACTACGAGGCGGCGGTGTTCCACCAGATCGCGCACCCACGGCAGGGCGGCGGACTGCGCGTGACGCGGCTGGAGTTCGACCCGCGGGACGCGGATCTCGTCGTCGACACCTTCCGGGCCACGGTGGTGCCGCGCACCGAGGCGCTGCCCGGCCTGTCCGGGGTCAGCCTGCTGGTCGACCGGGAACGGGGGCGGGGCCTGGGGAACACCCTGTTCCTCGACCGCGCCTCGCTGGCCGCCTCGCGCGCGGCCGTGGCGGCCGTGCGCCACGAGGCCTCGGCGAAGGCACACCTGGACGTCGTCGGCCTGGAGGAGCTGGAGGTGGTGCACGCGGACGTGCGCTTCGCGTGAGCCGGTCCGCCGGGCCGCTCGCCGTGTCCGCCACGCCCGGCCGCACCCGGCCGTGCGCCCCGCTGACGCGCGGGGCGCCCGGCCGGGAGGGCGGCGCCGGGCGTCAGGCCAGGTCGAAGGTGGCGGGGTCCGGACCCAGACGCCGGTCCTCGTTGAGCGCGCTGATCGCCGCGAGGTCCTCGTCGTCCAGGCCGAAGTCGAACACCTCGATGTTCTCCTTGATCCGGGACGGAGTCACCGACTTGGGGATCACGATGGTGCCGAGCTGCAGGTGCCAGCGCAGCACCACCTGGGCCGGGGTGCGCTCGTGCTTCCGCGCGATCGCGACGATCGCCGGGACCTCCAGCAGGCCCTTGCCCTGACCGAGCGGCGACCAGGCCTCGGTGGCGATGCCCTGCTCGGCGTGCAGCTCGCGCGCCTCGCGCTGCTGCAGGTGCGGGTGCAGCTCGATCTGGTTGACCGCAGGCACGACGGAGGTCTGCGAGATCAGCTGCCGCAGGTGCTCGGGAAGGAAGTTGGAGACGCCGATGGCGCGGACACGGCCGTCGGCGTGCAGCTTCTCGAACGCCTTGTAGGTGTCGATGTACGTGCCCCGGGACGGCAGCGGCCAGTGGATCAGGTACAGGTCGACGTAGTCGAGTCCCAGCTTCTCCAGCGACGCGTCGAAGGCGCGCAGCGTGGAGTCGTACCCCTGGTCGCTGTTCCAGAGCTTGGTGGTGACGAAGATGTCCTCGCGGGGCAGACCGGAGGCGGCGATGGCCTTGCCGGTGCCCTCTTCGTTGCCGTAGATCGCAGCGGTGTCGATGCTGCGGTACCCGGCCTCCAGCGCCGTGGCGACGGCCCGCTCGGCCTCGTCGTCCGGCACCTGCCACACGCCGAAGCCCAGCTGGGGCATCTCGACGCCGTTGTTGAGGATGATCGGGGGGACCTTGCTGCTCACGAGCCTCTTGATCCTTCGGTTGTCGACAGGTGGTACCGACATCGTCAACGATCACGGGCCGCTGTGCATTCCTGACCGCGCGATCCGCTCGCCGCTCACCACTGGATCACGTCCGGTACAGGGCGTCGACCTCGTCCGCGTACGCCTTCTCGATCGCCTTCCGCTTGAGTTTCAGCGACGGCGTCAGCAGCCCGTGCTCCTCGGTGAACGGCTGGGCCAGGACACGGAACGTGCGGATCGACTCCGCCTGGGAGACGAGGGTGTTCGCGGCCACCACCGCGCGCCGCACCTCCGTCTCCAGGTCCGGGTCGCGGACCAGCTCGGCCGGGGACAGCCTGGGTTTGCCGCGCATCTGCAGCCAGTGCTCGACCGCCTCCTGGTCCAGGGTGACCAGGGCGGCGATGTAGGGGCGGTCGTTGCCCACCACGATGCACTGGTTGACCAGCGGGTGCTCGCGGACCCGCTCCTCCAGCACGCCCGGGGACACGCTCTTGCCGCCGGAGGTCACCAGGATCTCCTTCTTGCGGCCGGTGATGGTCAGATAGCCGTCCTCGTCGAGGGAGCCGAGGTCGCCGGTGGCGAGCCAGCCGTCGTGCAGGGTCTGGTCGGTGGCCTTGGGATTGTTGAGGTAGCCCTGGAAGACGTTGCCGCCGCGCAGCCAGATCTCCCCGTCGTCGGCGATGTGCACGCTCACGCCCGGGATCGCCTGCCCCACGGTGCCGTAGCGGGTGCGCCCGGGCGGGTTCGCGGTCGCCGCGGCCGTCGACTCGGTCAGGCCGTAGCCCTCGTAGATCTGCACGCCCGCGCCCGCGAAGAACAGTCCCAGCCGGCGGTCCATGCCCGAGCCGCCGGACATCGCGTTCCGGATGCGGCCGCCCATCGCCGCGCGGACCTTCGCGTACACAAGCTTGTCGAACAGCTGGTGCTGCATCCGCAGCCCCGCCGACGGGCCCGGCCCCGTCCCCCAGGCCTTCGCCTCCACCGCCTCCGCGTACTTCACGGCGATGTCGACGGCCTTCTCGAACGGCCCGGCCCTGCCCTCCTTCTCGGCCGTGCGGCGGGCCGCGTTGAACACCTTCTCGAAGATGTACGGCACCGCGAGGACGAACGTCGGCCGGAACGCGGCCAGGTCGGGCAGCAGGGCGGCGGCGTGCAGCTGCGGCTGGTGCCCGAAGCGGACCCGGCCGCGGATCGCCGCGACCTCCACCATCCGTCCGAAGACGTGCGCGAGCGGCAGGAACAGCAGGGTCGACGCCTCGTCGCCCTTCCGGCCGTGGAACACCGGCTCCCACCGCTGGATCACGGTGTCCGCCTCGAACATGAAGTTGCCGTGGGAGAGCACGCACCCCTTGGGGCGGCCCGTGGTGCCGGAGGTGTAGATGACGGTGGCGACCGAGTCCGGGGTGACCGCCTGCCGGTGCCGGTGCACCACGTCGTCGTCCACGTGCGCCCCGGCGTCGTACAGCTCCTGCACGCAGCCGGCGTCCAGCTGCCACAGCCGGCGCAGCCGCGGCAGCCGGTCGATGACGGTGGCGATGGTCATCGCGTGGTCCTCGTGCTCCACGACCGCCGCGGTCACCTCGGCGTCGTGGAGCATCCAGAAGCACTGCTCGGCCGACGAGGTGGGGTAGACGGGGACCACCTGGGCGCCGATGGTCCACAGGGCGAAGTCGAAGAGGGTCCACTCGTAGCGGGTGCGGGACATGATCGCGACCCGGTCGCCGAACCGGACGCCGTCGGCGAGGAGCCCCTTGGCGAGGGCCAGCACCTCGTCGCGGAACTCGGCGGAGGTCACGTCCCGCCACCGTCCGTCCGGGTCCTTGCGGCCGAGCGCGATGTGCAGCGGGTCGGTCAGGGCATGGTCGAAGACGACGTCTGCCAGACCGCCCGTCGGCGGCGCCGACGCCAGCGGAGGGTTGGTGAACTCGCGCAACCTCGCTCCCCGTGTCTCGCGCCTCAGTGACGTTGGTCCACGCACCGCACGGCGCCGTGAAAGCTACCCCACCCGATCGGCATCCGGGAGGGGTACGGAACCCGGCCAGACCTCACGTTCCTCCCGGACGACGGTCGTGAAATGCGCGCACATGGGGAAGGGCCGGACACAATACTGACGGGTCAGTAAGTTTCGGTTCCGTAATCTCCACCGAATCTGTACGCGCCGATTACGACAGGATCCGGGGGGAGCCACAGGATCCGACGGGGGAGCCCATGCCGAGGATGCAATCCGAGACCTTCGACCTGCTGGACCTCCAGCTGCTCTCCGCGCTGGAGGTCGACGGCCGGGCCCCCTTCGCCCGCATCGCCGCCGTCCTGGGCGTCTCCGACCGGACCATCGCCCGCCGCTACCGCCGCCTGTGCGCCGAGGGCGGCCTCCGGGTCGTCGTCCTGCGGGACGCCGTACGCCTCGACCAGGACCAGTGGATGCTGCGGCTGCGCTGCGCGCCCGACAGCGCCGGCGTCATCGCCGACGCGCTCGCCCGGCGCCCCGACACCCACTGGATCGGGCTGACCTCCGGCGGCACCGAGATCGCCTGCCTCACCCGGCCCCGCAGCCCCGGTGACCACGACGACCTGCTGCTCGGCAAACTGCCCCGCACCCCGAGCGTCGTCGAGATCCGCGCCCTGCAGCTGCTGCACCGCTTCTACGGCGGCCCGGTCGGCTGGCTGCCCAAGTTCCGGGCGCTCAGCGACGAGCAGATCGCCGCCCTCCGCCCCGACCTTCCCGCACCCGGCCCGGCCCGGCTGGAGCCCGAGGACGCCCCGCTGCTCGACGTCCTCGAACGCGACGGCCGCGCCACCTACCCCGAGCTCCAGCGTGCCACCGGCCGCTCCGAGTCCGCCGTCAGACGCCGCCTGTCCGCCCTGATCGCCTCCGGCGCGGTGTACGTCGACATCGAGTACGACCACGCGATCCTGGGCTACCCGAGGACGGCCGTCCTGTGGATCACCACGGCCCCGGGCGCGCTGGACTCCGTCGGCCGGGCACTGGCCACCCACGACGAGATCGCCTTCGCGTCCGCCACGGCCGGCCCCTCCCACATCGTCGTCACCGCCGTCGTCCGTGACACCGCCGCCCTGTACGCCTACCTGAGCGGTCCCCTCGGCCACCTGGACGGCGTCCAGCACGTGGAGACGACGCCCTTCCTGCGCCGGGTGAAGCAGCTGACCTACCGCCCGGCACGCTGACGGCCGGGCACCGGCGGCCCGGACCGGCGATGCCGCCTGCCGGTGCTGCATCCGGCGCGGCGGGCGCCGGCGAAGAACAGGTAAGGGATCGGGACGATGCGCCCGATCGAGCGGCTGCTGTCACGAGGGATACGGGAGGCGGCACGCTCCCGGGCCCGCGACGCGGCGGCGACGGTGGGCCCGGTCCTCAGACTGCGGATGCCGCCGGGAATGCGCGGCGGGCCGGCCGTGGTTGCCGCGAGCATGACGACGAATGCGGCCCAGCCCGAGGTATTGCGATACACCGCTTTCTCCAGCGTCCCCGACGGCGGGAATCCCGCCGGCGTCGTGCTGGACGCCACGGCGCTCGACGACGGCGACATGCTGGCCATCGCCGCCGACCTGGGTTACTCCGAGTCCGCGTTCCTCACCGCGCCACCGGAGGGTCTCGGCGGCCAGAAGGGGCGGGCGTACAGCATCCGCTACTTCAGCCCCAAGGCGGAGGTGTCCTTCTGCGGCCACGCCACCATCGCGACCGCCGTCGCGCTGGCCGAACGGACGGGCCCGGGGACGCTGGTGTTCGCCACGCGCGCCGGCACCGTGCCGGTGGAGGTGGCCGAGGAGGGCGGGACGGTCAGGGCCACCCTCACCAGTGTCGAGCCGCACATCGAGGACGTCGCCGACGCCGACCTCGCGGAGGCGCTCGCCGCGCTCGGCTGGCCGGCCGCCGATCTCGACCCGGCCTTCCCGCCCCGGGTCGCGTTCGCCGGCGCCCGCCATCTCGTGCTCGCGGCCGCGACCCGCGAGCGCCTCGCCGATCTCTCGTACGACTTCGCGCGCCTCGAAGCCCTCATGCACCGCCTGGACCTGACCACGCTCCAGTTGGTGTGGCGGGAGTCGGCCACCGTCTTCCACGTCCGGGACCCGTTCCCCGTCGGCGGTGTCGTCGAGGACCCGGCGACGGGCGCCGCGGCCGCCGCGTTCGGGGCGTACGCTCGTGAACTCGGCCTGGTCCCCGACGACGCCGTCCTCACCCTGCACCAGGGCGAGGACCTGGGCCGTCCCGGCGAACTCACCGTCACGCTGCACCGCGGCGACCCGCGCGTGCGGGTCAGCGGCACAGGGGCGCGCATCGATTAGAGAGGCAACGGCCGTTCGGCCGGCGCCCTCCCGCCGGCCGACCCCGCAGCCTTCAGCTGGTGTGCCGCCTCACCCAGGAGATGACGGTCGCCTCCGCCACGTGCGGACCGGAAGCAGCAGGAAATGGCTCGTCAACGACGACCGGCCTGATAAGACGGGTCTGCGCCGGTGCTGTGGCGCAGTCGCTCGCCGCCCGCCAGGACCGCCGCCGCCAGCGCGTTCGCGGCGTCCTCCGCCGGACCCCGGCGGCGTCCGTGGACGAGGACGAAGTCGACCTTGCCCAGATCGGGCAGGCCCGCACGGTCGGGCAGCCGGACCAGGCCCGGCGGGATCAGCCGCCGGGAATGGGCCATCACCCCGAGGCCGGCACGGGCCGCTGCGATCAGCCCGTTGAGGCTGCCACTGGTGCACGCGATCCGCCACGGGCGGCCCTGCCGCTCCAGCACCTCCAGCGCGCGGGCCCGGGTGATGCCCGGCGGCGGGTACACGATCAGCGGGACCGGCCGGTCGGGGTCCAGCCGCAACCGCTCCGCGCCGATCCACACCAGGTCGTCGCGCCAGACCAGCTCACCCCGCGGATCCTCCGGGCGCCGCTTGGCCAGCACCAGGTCGAGCTTGCCGGAGGCGAGCCGCTCGTGCAGGGTCCCCGACAGCTCCACCGTCAGCTCCAGGTCGACCTCCGGGTGGTCGTGGCGGAAGCCCGCCAGGATCTCCGGCAACCGGGTCAGCACGAAGTCCTCCGAGGCGCCGAAGCGCAGCCGGCCCCGCACGCGCGTGCCGGTGAAGAACGCCGTGGCCTGCTCGTGCACCTCCAAGATCCGGCGGGCGAAGCCCAGCATCGCCTCGCCGTCCTCGGTCAGCTCCACCGAGTGGGTGTCCCGGGAGAACAGCTGCCGCCCGGCCGCGTCCTCCAGCCGGCGCACGTGCTGGCTGACCGTGGACTGGCGCAGCCCGAGCCGCCCGGCCGCCTGCGTGAAGCTCAGCGTCTGGGCGACCGCCAGGAAGGTGCGCAGCTGCGTCGCGTCGTACACGCCTCCAGAGCCTAGCGCGGTCATCGCGCTTCATGATGACAGTGAGAGCGGTGTGCGGGATTCCCGATCGACGCTGGCAGGGGGACGATGGAGAGGGGCCGCACGGCCCCGCGAAACGCCCGTCACCCACGCCCGTCACCCACGCCCGTCCCCGACCGCCATCGGAGCACTGTGAAACGCCTGCGCCGGCCGCGCCGGATGCCGATCGACCCGTACATCGCGCTGCTGCTCGGGACGGTCGGCCTCGCCGCGCTCCTCCCCGCCCGGGGCACCGCCGCCGACGTCACCTCGGGCGCTTCCACGGCCGCGATCGCCTTCCTCTTCTTCCTCTACGGCGCCCGCCTGTCCACCCGCGAGGCACTCGACGGACTGAGGCACTGGCGCCTCCACGTCACCGTCCTGGTCTGCACCTTCGTCGTCTTCCCGGTGTTCGGGCTGGCCGCGCGGGGATTGGTCCCGGTCCTGCTGACCCAGCCCCTCTACCAAGGCCTGCTCTTCCTGACACTGGTGCCCTCCACGATCCAGTCGTCCATCGCCTTCACCTCGATGGCCCGCGGCAACGTGCCCGCGGCGATCTGCGCCGGCTCCTTCTCCTCCCTCGTCGGCATCGTCCTCACCCCGCTGCTCGCGGCGGGGCTGCTGGGGGGCGACGGGGCCGGCTTCTCGACCGACTCGCTGCTGAAGATCGTGCTCCAGCTGCTGGTCCCGTTCCTGGCCGGGCAGCTGCTGCGGCGCTGGATCGGCGGCTTCGTGACCCGGCACAAGAAGGTCCTCGGACTCGTCGACCGCGGCTCCATCCTGCTGGTCGTCTACAACGCCTTCAGCGAGGGCATGAACCAGGGCATCTGGCACCAGGTGAGCCCCGTACGCCTGGCCGGACTGCTCGGCGTCGAGGCCGTCCTGCTGACCCTGATGCTGCTCCTGACCTGGTACGGCGCCCGGGCCCTGGGCTTCTCCCGGGAGGACCGGATCGCCATCCAGTTCGCCGGGTCGAAGAAGTCCCTTGCCTCCGGACTGCCCATGGCGAGCGTCCTCTTCGCCGGCCACGCCTCCCTGGCCGTGCTGCCGCTGATGCTGTTCCACCAGATGCAGTTGATGGTGTGCGCGTTCATCGCCAAGCGCCGCGCCCGCGACCCCGAGGCGCCACCGCAGGCGTCCGGGGAGTCAGCCGCGCACCCGGTCGAGGGGCAGCCAGAGGACCGTGTCCTGCGGTGACCGCAGGACGTCCGGGTCGGCCGTCTCCCCGTCGCCGAGCGCCCGGTCCCACACGTGGACCTCGTCGAGCGCACCCGTGAGGAAGGCGCGGCTGTCCATCCGCTGACCGAGGTGGACGCCGAAGGGGGAAGTGCGGCTGACGGACCCCGGCACGTCGGCGGCGGCGGACCCCACGCCGTCGACGGACAACGACAGCAGGCCGCCGCCGCGACGCAGTACGGCGTGGTGCCAGAGGCCGTCGTTGTACGCGGCATCCGTGCGGACGGACGCGGCCCGGGGTGCACCGGCACCGTCCCGCACGGTGATCCACCCCTGCACACGGTGGTTCGCCGGCTCCCCGCGCAGCCACACCTGCGGCTGGCCGGTGCCGATCCCGCCCATCCACAGCAGCGGCTGCTCCCCGGCCGCCGCCGTGTACCGGAACCACAGCGACACCGTGAAGTCCCGGGTGCCCAGGGGGAGACCGGCGCGGTACGGCAGGCGTACGGCGTCGTCCGTGCCGTCGAACTGCAGTGCGTTCCCGGACACCCCGCTGGTCTGTCCTGGGCCGCCGAGCACCGCGGCCGGGCGGGCCCGCGCGGCGAGGTCGGGGGTGACCGGGTCGGGACCGCGGCGCGGGGCGAGCCAGTCCTCGGCGAAGCGGGCGAAACGGATCTCGTCGCGGGCGTCCGCCGCACCGCCCTCGTACACCAGGCCCACGCTCCGGGGGCCGATGCGCACCAGGTCGGAGTAGCCGGACCAGTCCGTGGTGACCACCGTGCCGCGGTCGACGGTGTCCCACGTCCGGCCGCCGTCGTAGGAGGAGCGGATCATCATCGTGCGCCGCCGGTCCGGGTCGCCGGGGCAGGCGAGCAGCAGACGGTCG
>NZ_BNBF01000005.1:76634-81753 GCF_014654935.1 Streptomyces capoamus | reverse complement strand
CCCAGGCGCAGCAGCGAGCCCTGCACCTGCGGGGTGTACAGGTCGGGCAGGGACCGGAACGGGGCGGTGAACGCGGTGCCGCCGTCGCGGCTGACGGCCTGCGTGCGGTGACCGAGATCGGTGCCGTCCTGCTCCCGGCCGCTGACCAGCACCGAACCGTCGGCACGCTCGGCGAGCGCCAGTTCGGAGGGCTTCTGCCGGAAGGTGCCGTCGGCGGCGACCGGCCAGGTGTCGGTGGCGCCGGTCCGCCAGTGACCGCCGTGGTCGTCGCTGACGACCAGGGCCGCGTGGCCGGCGGTGACCCTGCTGCCGTTCCACGTCTCGGCGTTGACCCCGAGGACCAGGCGCCCCGCGTACCGGCCGCGGGTGAGCTGGATGCCGTGCACGGGTCCGGTGGCGTACCAGGAGTTCCAGTCGGCGGGCAGGATCTCCGGGCTCAGATCGCGCGGCCGGGACCAGGTCCGGCCGTCGTCGTCGCTGTACTGCAGGTGCGGGCTGCGGTCGCAGGGGACCGGGCAGCCGGCGCTGTCCGTACGGCCGCTGTTGTAGGTCTCGGCGATCCAGACCCGCCCGGTGGCGCGGTCCACGACCGGTGCCGGGTTGCCGTGGGTGTCGCCGGCGCCCTCGTTGACGACCTGTAACGGCCCCCAGGTGCGGCCCCCGTCGCCGGAGCGTTTCAGGACGATGTCGATGTCGGCCGCGTCCCCGCAGTTGAGGACCCGGCCCTCGGCGAACGCCAGCAGCGTGCCGGCGACGGTCCTGACGACCGCCGGGATGCGGAAGCACGCGTACCCGGGGTCCTGGACGGCCTTGAACAGCACCTGCTGCTCGAACCCGGGTCCGGCGTCCCCGGACCGGGCGCGGACCGGGCGGGTGTGGGCCGGTTGGGCGTCGGCGGAGTGGGCGGGGACGAGCGGGACGAGCAGGCCCGCCGCGGCGACGGTGGCGGTGACGAGCCCGGATCTGAGCCGGGTGCGAAGAGATGACGGCACGTGGCGACCTGCCTTCCTCGTCGTGACATCCGGGCATCCGCATCCGTGGTTTCGGAACCATCCGGACATCCCATGTCCGTGCGCGACCCATGACGGTAACCGCGCGTGGCGTGCGTCACAAGGAGCGTGCCGACGGTCAGGGGCGCAGGACGACCTTGCCGAGGTTGGCCCGGGAGGTGATCACCGCGTGCGCCGCCGCCGCGTCCTCCAGCGCGAACTCGCCGTGCACGACGGGTTTCACGGCGCCCTCGGCGAACAGCCGCCACAGCTCGCGCCGCCACCGCTCGTACACGTCCGGCCGCCCGCGGGCGATCAGCGCCATCTGGAAGCCGATCACCGACTTGGCCCCCACCAGCAGGTCGTACGCCCGGACCGTGCCGCCGCCGGAGCTGTAGGCGACCAGCCGGCCGTGCGGGGCGAGCGCGGCGACGGCCGGGGTGAGCAGGTCGCCACCGACGGCGTCCAGTACGCAGTCGACGGGGTCGCCCCACGTGCCGTCGTCGTACCGCACGCAGCCGTCCGCGCCGAGCGACCGGACGAAGTCCGCCTTCGTCCGGCCGGCCGGGTCCGTCGCCGTCGTCCGGCCGACCGGATCAGCCGCCTTAGTCGGACCGGACGCGCCCGCCGTCTCCGCCAGGCCGGGTGCGCCCGCCGCCTCGGCCGGACCCGACACGGCGCCCAGTACCCGTCCCGCGCCGAGCGCCCGCGCCAGCTGGACGGCGAGATGTCCGACGCCACTCGCCGCCGCCGTGACGAGTACCGACTCTCCCGGCGCGAGCCGTGCCGCGTCCAGCGCGCCCAGCGCCACCAGGCCGCTGCGCACCAGTGCGACCGCGGTCACGGCGTCGGCGTCGTCCGGCACCGGTGAGGTCATGGCCTCGTGCAGCAGCGCGAACTCGGCGTAGCCGTACCCGAAGCACAGTCCGGTCACCCGGTCGCCGACGCGGAACCGGGTGACGCCTTGGCCGGCCGCGACCACCTCGCCCGCGACCTCGCCCCCCAGCGGCACCGGCTCCGCCGCCTCGGTCACCTTGCGGACCATCGGCAGGGTGATGCCGACGGCGTCGCAGCGCACCAGCACCTCCCCGGGTCCGGGTGCGGGAACGGGTACGTCCTCCACATACAGCGGTCCACCGGCGGACTCGTACCGGACGCGACGCATGGCAACCTCCAGCGGCCGGACAGGCCGGCGCGGTCGTCATGGGGGGAACCCATGAAATCGTTGGGATCCCCAACGGTACGGGCTGATTCGTTGGGAAGTCCAATGATTCCTCGGCTAGGCTGCCGTCATGGCCGAAGCACCCCTGCCCGCGATCCGCTCCCTGCCCAGCTGGCTCCTCGGGCGAGCCGCCGCGCGGGGCCGCGCCCTGGTCGCCGACGCGCTCGCCGCCGAAGGGCTCAAGATGTGGCACCACGTCGTCCTCTCCGCCGTCCGCGACCTCGCCCCGGTGGCCCAGGCCGACCTCGGGCGCAGCGTGAGCCTCGACCCCAAGGACGTCGTCGGCATCCTCAACGACCTCCAGTCCGCCGGTCTGATCGACCGCGCCCCCGACCCCCGCGACCGGCGCAAGAACGCCGTGTCCCTGACGGACGACGGCGCCCGTCTCCTCGTCCGCTGCGAGAAGGCCGCCCGGCAGGCCAACGACGAGCTGCTCGCCCCGCTGTCGGCCGCCGAACGCGACCGGTTCATGGAGCTGCTGCTCCGCATCTCCGGCACGGAGGGATGACGGCAACCGGGTCTCTGCGCGGCCGGCGGAGGTGGCCGCGCGGCGCACCGGTCAGCTTCGTTCGGCCGGCTCCCGCAGGGCGATCCGGTGCTCGCCCGCGTACACGTTCATCGAGCTGCCGCGCAGGAAGCCCACCAGGGTCAGCCCGGTCTCCGCGGCCAGGTCCACCGCGAGCGACGAGGGTGCCGACACCGCGGCGAGCAGGGGAATGCCCGCCATGACCGCCTTCTGGGCCAGCTCGAAGGAGGCCCGGCCGGAGACCATGAGGATCGTCCGGGACAGCGGTAGTCCGTCGCTCTGCACCGCCCGTCCGACCAGCTTGTCCACCGCGTTGTGCCGGCCCACGTCCTCACGGGTGTCCAGCAGTTCCCCCTCCTCGCTGAACAGGGCCGCCGCGTGCAGGCCGCCGGTCCGGTCGAACACGCGCTGCGCCGACCGCAGCCGGTCGGGCAGGGCCGCCAGCAGCTCGGGGGTGACCCGGAGCGGCGGAGTGTCGGCGATCGGCCAGCGCGCGGTCGTACGCACGGCGTCCAGGCTCGCCTTGCCGCACAGTCCGCAGGAGGAGGAGGTGTAGACGTTCCGTTCCAGGGTGAAGTCCGGCAGCGTCACACCGGGCGCGGTCCGCACGTCGACGACGTTGTAGGTGTTCGAACCGTCCGCGGTGGCCCCGGCGCAGTAGACGATGTTCTGCAGCTCGGAGGCCGAGGCCAGCACACCCTCGCTCACCAGGAAGCCGGCCGCCAGCGCGAAGTCGTCCCCGGGGGTGCGCATGGTGATCGCGAGCGGCTTGCCGTTCAGCCGGATCTCCAGGGGTTCCTCGGCGACGAGCGTGTCCGGCCGGGTGGAGACCTCGCCGTCCCGGATGCGGAGCACCTTGCGTCGTTCCGTGACTCGTCCCATGGTCTGATCAGCCCCGGTTCTGTAGGTACTCGTTGCGTCTGCCCGCACGCGTGGCCGGCATCCCATTGTCCTGCACACGGGGATCCGCGGTGCGGCCCGCTCCGGGTGCCCGCCCATGACGCCGTGGATGCGTGCGTGTTCGACGGTCCGAGGCGTTCCGAGGAGCACGGTCCGAGGAGATCCGGGAGGAACGGTCCGCGGGAGGTCGAGGAGCACGGGCCGAGGAGATCCGCGAGGAACGGTCCACGGAGTCCCGAGGGCATCTGCGGAGAGCCGACAATCCCGACACCCGTTTCCTGTGGGTTCACCTGCCCTCGTACCCGTGAGTCACTGATCAGACTGGTGGATCCCGCTACCCACGGCACGAGGGGATCTCCGGCATGAACGGCTCGCGCATCGCCGCCATCGGTCACTACCAGCCCGCCAAGGTGCTCACCAACGGCGACCTGGCCGGCATGGTCGACACCGGTGACGAGTGGATCCGCACCCGGGTGGGCATCCGGACCCGGCACATCGCCGGCCCGGACGAACCCGTCGACGAACTGGCCGCCCACGCCGGCGCCAAGGCCCTCGCCGCGGCCGGCCTCTCCCCGGGTGACATCGACCTGGTCCTCGTCGCCACCTCCACCGCGATCGACCGCTCCCCGAACACCGCCGCCCGGGTCGCGGCCCGGCTCGGCATCCCGCAGCCCGCCGCCATGGACGTCAACGTGGTGTGCGCCGGCTTCACCCACGCGCTGGCCACCGCCGACCACACGCTGCGGGCCGGCGCGGCCACCCGCGCGCTGGTCATCGGCGCCGACAAGATGTCCGACGTCACCGACTGGACCGACCGGACCACCTGCGTCCTCGTCGGGGACGGCGCCGGCGCCGCCGTCCTGACGGCGTGCCGGCCGGGGGAGGAGCCCGGGGTCGGGCCGGTGCTGTGGGGATCGGTGCCGGAGATGGGGCACGCCGTGCGGATCGAGGGGACACCGCCCCGGTTCGCGCAGGAGGGGCAGAGCGTCTACCGCTGGGCCACCACCCAGCTGCCGGCCATCGCCCGCAGGGCCTGCGAGAAGGCGGGCGTGGCGCCCGAGGAGCTCGCCGGAGTCGTCCTGCACCAGGCCAACCTGCGGATCATCGAACCGCTGGCCCAGAAGATCGGTGCCGTGAACGCGGTGATCGCCCGCGATGTCACGGAGTCCGGCAACACCTCGGCCGCCAGCATCCCGCTCGCCTTCTCCAAGCTGGTCGAGCGCGGAGCTCTCAGTACCGGCGACCAGGTGCTGCTCTTCGGTTTCGGCGGCAACCTGTCGTACGCCGGGCAGGTCGTCCGCTGTCCTTGAGCCCGGTCCTCTCACCTACCGTGCGCGGGGACTCGCAGTCCGTGCACCGGCACCCACCGGCCGGTCCTGGACCGCCGCGCAGGCGGATACGCAGGTGAAACGCACTCCGAAACCTTGGTATTGTTGTCCATGTCGCCGCGGGGAACACACCCCGCAAGGCGGCAGACACCTG
>NZ_BNBF01000005.1:36591-76582 GCF_014654935.1 Streptomyces capoamus | reverse complement strand
GCGGAATGGCAGACGCGCTAGCTTGAGGTGCTAGTGCCCTTTATCGGGCGTGGGGGTTCAAGTCCCCCCTCGGACACTCCTGTAGCGATACGGAAGCGAGGGCCTCGACCTTACGGTCGCGGTCCTCGTGGCATTTTCGTAGCCGCTGTGATGCCGAGAGCTTCGTAGGTAGAGTGAGGCCTTCGTGCTCGGATCGGCGCTCTGGAGGCGCTGTGCGACCTGTGGAGGTTCTTTGCGAGCTCGACGATCTCCTTGGCGAGCGGCTTCTCCCCCTTCGACGCGCTGCTCGGCTGCGCCTCGGCTTCCTTGAGCTTTGTCATCGTTCGGGCTTCGTTGATCCACTGGGTGACGATGGAGGGGGCGGTCCCGGCGATGAGAGCGGCCCGTTGACGGGCAGGCGGGTCTGTTCTGGGACCACCAGTGACTTGTTCATTTTGGTGCGAGCCAGGCGGTAGGATTCGGTTCCGGTACCGATGAGGGTGGCGTTGAAGGTGAGCCGGTCCACGACCGGCTCACAGAGCCGTGGATCGGTAAAAGTCTTGCTCCACGCCCAGACGGCGCGCACCTCCCCCAGAGGCTGCGCGAAGGAAATGAGCGAGCAAGAGCTGTACCGATGCCACCTTCGCCGAGGTACGAGCCGCGACAAACAGCCATTACCGTCGCCGCATCCATGGAAGGGGAAGGGCGGCAGGGGCGTTCGGTTGGCCGGTGTGCGGCGGCCGCCCCGGATCACGTGGCCACGCCTTGACCCGTGAGCCCCGCCGTTGTCACGCCGCCTGGTCCGCGTGCATGTTGTCGACGTAGCGCCCCAAGGCGTCCACGCTGTGGAAAACGCGGTAGTCACTCGCCTCCAGAGCGGCCTGCTCGTCCTGGGTGGTTTCCGGGACGAGGACCACGGGGCCGCCCACCTCCTCCTGCAGGCCCTGGGGCCAGAACGCGGTGGCCACGAGGACGGGGCTGCCGGGGACCAGGTTGGTCACCTCGCTGTCCAGTTCGGGCTCGGCGAAGCCCTGCCGACGCAGGTCCTTCAGCAGTTGGGCAAGGCCGGGCATGTCCTCGTCCGTGGCAGCGGCGGGTACCGGAGCGGTGGCCGACCTGAGGACCGTGGCGTGGGTGGGTGCGGCCAGGCCGACGGGAGACGGTCCCTCGAGCAGTTTGGTGAGGAAGCTGTTCGAAGCCTCGGCGAGGAGTTCGCGTCGGGCGGCGAGGAACGAGCGGTAGGCGTCGATGCGCCACAGCTCCGGGTCGGTGGGGATCCACTGCGATTCGAGGGCACCCGGAACCTTCTGGGCGATCTCCGGCAGGTAGTCCTCCGGCCGTTTGGCGCTGATCTGCAGGTTCGTGTCCTGGGTGAGGAAGCAGAAGTTGGCGACCGCGTTGACTTCGGCCCTGCTGTAGCCGTACTTGTAGAGCAGGGTCTTGGGGAAGATGTGGTGCACCTGGAGGGAGCTGAGTTTTCCGAGCATGCCATCCTTCAGCGGAACCCCGCTGCCCAGGTCCTGCGCCCCGTGGACCCGGGACAGCATGTAGAGCAGCGGGTAGAAACGGGATCCCATGCTGGAACCCTGGAAGTCGTCGGGCCGGACCTCCAGCCGACCGCCGCGGGCCTGTCGCAGAGTCTCGATCAGCCGGTTGACCCCGCCGGCGTCGACCGCCTCGAGGTCCTGGTTGAGGGCGGTCTCCGTGGCGCCGGTGTGCCGGCCCCAGAGGAAACTGTGGATGAACCAGTAGAAGAGCCGGTCGCGGGTCATGGCGTCGGGGAACTTCCCGGAATGGTGGTGCAGCAGACGGCTCATGACGGGAAAGGCGGCCCGGCCGTTCAGTACCCGCCCGTGGTCGAGGCCCAAGCGGCCGCCGAGGGCGTTGAGCAGGTAGCTGATGGACTCGATGGTCTGCTTCAGTCCGCTTTGGAACTCCGGCACCTCGACGTCGCCCAGCTTGGAGAACTGGGCCTCACCGGTCAGGACGGCGTTGACGTTGCGGAGCAGCCAGTCCAGCTTGAAGGTGAAACCGGCGTGCGACCAGTTCTTCAGAGCGGTGTTCATGGTCGGGCGGGCGTCGGGCCAGGACGCGCAGATCGCTGCCAGCGCGAGATCGCCCTTGGAGAGCTTGGTGCCGCCGGAGTTGACGCGGTTGAAGATCTCCACGACGACATCGATGGTCATGTCCTTACCGGTGACCTCCTCGATGTGGATGTTGCGGTCCTTGATCTGGGTGATCCGGTTCAGGCGCTCGATGTAGGCCGCCACCAGGGACCCGTCACTTCCGGCCAGCGCGGTGATGGAGGGCAGCAGTGTGCCAAGGCCGCCTTGGAAGAGGGCGGTGACGTCGACCCACAGAGGGTTGTCCTTCATCTTGGCCGGGGCGTAGAACTCGAACGTCTCGGTCTCCAGATGGAAGTGCAGCCCGGTCAGTGCCGCCTGGTTGCCCTCGAAGAAGCGAGGTGAGCGTCCCTGGGTGACGCCGTAGAGGGTGGTCACCCGCTGCTGACCGTCGAGCAGCAGTTGTACGGTGCCGTCCTTCTCCGGGCCGCCCCCGCGGGTGTTCGCGCTGTCGGCCTTGGTGCTCCAAGTGAGAAACCCCCCGATCGGATAGCCGCGGTACAGCGACTGGAAGAACGCGCGAACCTGATCACGGGTCCAGACGTAGCCGCGCTGGAACTCTGGAAGGGCGATGTCCCCGGAATCGATCTTGTGCAGGATCTGCGAAATCTGCATGCCAGCCTCTTCGGTCGGCCCGCCGGTACTCCGTACGGGGCTTGGGTCTCCTGAGTAACGGCGCCGAAGCGCCCGGAGGTTAGTGCCGGCGGCTCGGTCGTCACGGTCCGTACCGCGTCCTCGCCCGCCTCGCGCACCGCCTGCGGTAGGGGAGATCGGGGGCGATCGCGCGGGCGAGCGGGGCGACGAACTCCATGATCTCCGCGGCGGCCGATGTACCAGGGGCGGGGCTCCCGCCCGGCTCCTCCGGAGCCCCGACACGCGCGAAGACCAGCGCCTCGTTGCCGAGTCCCCCGTACACCTCGGCCCGCGCCTCCGCCGCCTTGAGGGCGGCGATGCTGTCCTTGCCGCTCGCCGAGGCCGTGGCGGCGGAGTTCCCGCTCATCTCGACCAACCGCGCCTCGCAGCAGTAGTACGCGTGGCCCACCGCCTTCTGCTCGAGAGCGATGACTTCCTCATCCGTGGTGGTGCACATGTGCGTCCTTCCCCGCGGTGCTCCCCACACCGCTACGGGCGAAACACCCGTACGCAATGGAAACATCTATCAGATCGGCCTCGCTGACAAGGCATCAGCCCGCTGACCCCCTCAGCTCGCAAAGAGGCTCGCCCGCCCCGAGGTTGTCCGGGGCTGAGGGGGCTGTCAGTGCGCGAGGAGAAGGGACCTCTGCTTGCTGGAACTCAAGATGAGCGGGGGTCGTAAGTCGCCGGGAGTGACGGCGAGCCCTGCAGCGCATAGGTCGTCCTCGGTCTGGGCGTGGCCGCCGCGGTGTGAGACCTGCGCTTCGGTTTCGTTCACATCGGGGCCGCCCGAAGCTTTGAGGGCACTTTCGGCCGAGGCGGGTTACGGTACTCGGAGTTGATGCGGCGGTTGTTCAAGGACACAACCTGAAACTGGCGCCGCGGCTGAAGGGTTTGGAGACCCGGTTCCGGTGCAGGAAGCCCGCGGGCAACTTCCGCCACGGTAATGCCGGAAGCGACGACGAAGCGGACCCAGTCGGTGAAGGCGAACGCGGTCGTCGGCGCGGCGACGCGTGGTTACGGCGGCGGGGAGGTCTGCCAAGGTCAGGCGGCGGCGAGTGCAGGAAGTGCCGGAAGTCCTCCCGCTACTCTTCCACGCGCAGCGAGGAACGGGCGTGCGCTCGTCCACCTGGTCCGCTTCCTCGTTACTTCCGTTCCTCGGCCCGCAGGGTGTCGCCGCGCAAGGCCTTGTCCGTGGCGCGTCCGATGACAGCAGTTGCTCCTGCGTCCACAGCGCCTCCGACAATGCCTCCCAGGATCGGGACCCCCTTGGCGAGTGTGATCGCCGCGCGCTTGGTTCCGTACTTCGCGACGAGGTGGAACCCGGCCTTCTTGTTGATCGCGTGGAGCACCGCCATCGGGATCTTCCTGATCATCTGCTCGCCGAGCTTCTGGCCGACCTTCACGCCGAAAGCCGCCAGGACGTTCTGCGCGCTCATCCCGATCGCGAGCATCATCACCACGGTCCGCACCTGGGGGTCACGGATGTCCCAGCCCCGCAGGTGCGCTATGGCGCCGGCCATCCGCAAGTTGATGGCGAGGGACGCGGCCACGTTCGCAGGGATCGTCACGCCTGCAGTGATCAGACCTCCGAGTCCGGTGACGAACCCCTGGGTCCCGGCCGCGGCCACGGACTCCTTGATGAGGCGGGCGATGACAGCGTCGACGTCGTCCGTCATGTCCTCAGGAGGACGACGCTCATTGTCATCGGGTGCCCTGTAGTCGGCACTCTGTCGACGCGAAAGACGGTCCTCGGCCCAGGCCGCCGACCCCGTGACCGGCCCCACCCCGTGCACCATGACCTTCTCCGCGAGCTCGGCGACCCACCGCCCGGCCTTCTCGACCGCTCCCTCATCAGGTGTCTTCTCGTCGGCCATCGCATACCCCTCCCGCGAGCGCCCCACCCGGGGTCTCTCGCCTGCTGTCGGCGGCAGCAGAGGTTCGGGTCTCGGGCATCGCCGGCGTGAGTGCAGGCGGTCGAAACCGCGTCCCCCCAGACACCACCCCTCCACCCCTGCACCGCGCGGCTCCCCTCGCCGCGCTGCCTTTCACGATTTCACGCGGGTGTAGCGTTCCACGTGAGTGAAAGCGTTGTCAAACCATCTGGTGGTGACCGGCAGCCGCTACCCTGCCCCGCATCCGGCCTCGATCAGGAAGCGGCTGGGCTGTCCGGCCCACGAGACGTACAGCCCGTCCCTCGCCCGCGTGCAGGCGACGAACAACAGGCAGCGTTCGGCCGCGAGGTCGGCCTCGTGCTGGAGCCGGTCGATCTCCTCCGGCGTGACGGCCGAGGGATTCGGCAGGGCACGGTCGTTGACGCCGACGACTGCGGTAAAGCGGTACTCGAGGCCCTTGAAAGCGTGCATGGTGCCGACGTTCACCGCGTCGTCGGTGCGGGCGGCTCCCGCGCGGACCCGGCTGGCCGGCATCCCGGCCTTGTTCAGGCGGTGCTTGACCTTTTCGCAGGTCTTGTTGAACCGTGCGCAGACCCCGATCTCTCCGTACGCGGCGCCGCCGTTCACCCACTCACCCACCTGCTCGACCAGGGCGTCGAGTTCGGCCTCCTCCGTCTCCGAGGCGTGGACGCGCGGCCCGGAGCCGTGCAGGGCGGAGCTGTAGCCGATGAGGGTGTCATGCCGTCCGCTGTCGGCCAGTTCGGCGTAGGGGCGGCCGAGCAGGAGCCCCGTCGCCCAGCTGAGGATCTCCTGGGTGGAGCGGTAGTTCTTGCGCAGTTTGGTGGAACGGCCGGCGACATTGATACCGAGAGACTTCAGCGACACACGGTTGTCGTAGATCCGCTGGTGCGGATCGCCCGCGATGAACAGGTCGTCGGGACGCCGCGGCGCGGCCGCCCGCAGCATCCGCCACTGGGCCGGGTGGAGGTCCTGGGCCTCGTCGACGACGACGTGTCTGTATGCGGGCCCCTGCTCGGTCAGTAGGTCGGTGGCCTCCACACAGGTGCCGAGATAAGTGCGCAGCCCGTCCTCGGCCAGCTGCCGGGTGAACTCCTCCATCGTCCGCCACACCAGGGGTCGGGCGGAGGCCGACAGCGCGCTGCCGCGTCCCCGGCGCTCGCAGACCTCGTACTCCTCCCGGCTGCGGATGTCCTGGGCGAGGACGACGTGCTTGTACTCCTGGGCGAGGAACTGCGGGGTGCCCCTGAAGTCGGTGGCTTCCGCGGCCTGCTCCCACCGGACGGTCTCCTCGTACCCGGCGATCGGTCGGCGCGAGGTGTTGACCACGCGCCCGGCGAAGGCGTCGACGGTCATGACGTCGACCCGGTCGCGCAGGTCGGGATCGTCGACGAGCAGCGAGAGCCCTTCGGCGAGGGAGTCCACGAGGGCGTTGGTGAACGTGGTGAGGAGAATACGGTCGCCGTCGCGCAGGTGCCGCAGCAGATGCCGCACCCGGTGGAGGGCGACGACGGACTTTCCGGTGCCGGGCCCGCCGGTGACCTGCGCCGGGCCGGAGTACGACGGACGGTAGGCGACCTTGTGCTGGGCCGGGTGGAGGAAGATCCGCCAGGCGGCGAACGGCTTGTCGAGGATGTCGCGCAGTTCGTCGGCGTCCGTGACGACGGCGATCCGGGTGCGGGTGTGTGCGATCGCGGTCGCGTAGTCGGTGGTGTCGACGGGCTCCTGCGAAGCCGCGTCGGCCAGCGCCGGCACGACCACCTCCTGCCACGTCTGCTCGACACTCGCGCCGAGGGCCAGGTGTTCCAGCACCTTGTACTGGTCCGGTGGGAAGAAGCGCCCGAAGACATCGAGCTGTTCAAGGCTGGTCAGTGCACGCGCCTGTGCGAGGGTGGTCGCGTCGATGCCGAGCGCGGCCATCTCCCCGTCGGAGACCTTCGCGAAGAGCCGCTGCTCCTCGGCGGGCGCGATGCGCTCGTAGGCGGGGGCCAGTTCCTCCAGCGTCGCAATCTCACGGAGCTCCACGGCGCCGGTGACGGCGTTGATGGTCGCCTTCTGCCGCACGGCCCACTCGGTGGCCTCGTCGTGCGGGCCGACCCGCAGCAGCACGAAGGTGTCGCCCGTCTCGGGTGCCAGGACCACGCCCCGATACCCCTGGGTGATCCGGATGGTCCGGATCTGCCGGTCCCTGGCGCCCTTGAGCGATTCCAGCTTCAGGCCCGGGTCCTTGAAAAGCTGGTCGAGGGTGAGCCGCTCGAATTTCTCCCAGGCGTCGAACACGCCGTTCCTGACGTGCTTCTCGAGCTTCTCCAGCTGCTGGCAAAAGGCCTTGTCGAGGGCGAGGTGCGGCATGTTGGGATTTTAGGCTTACATGGCGTGCCACGGGCCGTTCGGTTGTCAGTCCACCGGCGAAGCGGCGGGGGACCGGCGGACCGCGTCGGTCACCCGCCGCCGAGTTCCCGGCGGAGCATGGCCAGGACCTCCGCGGCCTCGACGGCCACGTCGTGGCGCGGGCCGTGTACGAGCACGACGTCCTCGTACAGCGCCTCCAGAATGGCCCGGGCCTCGTGCGGGTTGCCTTGGCTGAGCAGCAGCATGCCGATGTCACGGCGCAGCTCCACGGCCGCGTCGCTGACGTCGCTCTCCACGGCCCGTTCCACCTCCAGGACCGCCTGCAGCTCCGCCAGCGCCTCGGTCACCTGGCCGAGTTCCCCGCGGCAGCGGGCGGCCTGGGCGCGGCAGTCGCGGGCGGCCTCGTCGGTCGGCCCGTTGATGCGGCCGTACGCCTCGGCCAGTGCCTCGAACTCGGGCAGGGCCGCCCGGTGGTCGCCTGCCAGCTGCCGGCTGTATGCACGGCGCCGCCGCAGCCGCAGGACGGCCTTGTTCTCGGCGCCCAGGGCCCGCGCCAGCGGCTCGATCATCTCGCCCGCCACCTCGGCGGCCTGCGTGTAGCGCTCCTCCTCCATGAGGGCGATGTAGTGCTCGTCGACCTCCCGCAACTGCGCTCGAAGCAAATCCCGTTCGGGCGGCGAGACGACATGCTCGGCGACCTGGCCAGGTGCCGCCGCATCCGGGGCGACCCGGGGACGGCTCTCGGCTCGGGCGCGAGGCGCGTAGGGACGGCGGAAGAGTCCGGTCGGATCGGGCGCGCCGGGCGGTCCGGCCTCCCCGAGCGCGGAGGACTCCCCGGGCGCCGGCAAGAAGGGCATCAGTCGCTCGTACACCTCCTGCACGTCCACCGGCCGGCTCTCCGGCGTCTTGCGGAGCAGGTGCAGGACCAGCGCTTCCAGCTCCTCCGGAACGTCGGCGCGCAGCCGTCGCAGGGGGGTGGGCGCGGCCCGGACGTGCTGGTCCATCAGCTCGAAGTCGCTCTGCGCACGGAACAGCGGTCTGCCACAGAGGAGTTCGTGGAGCACGCAGCCGAGGGCGTAGAGGTCGGTGCGCGGGGTGACCCGGGTGCCGCGCACCTGCTCGGGCGACATGTACTGGTGCGTGCCGATGGGCCGGCCGGAAGCCGTCAGCCGGGTGACGTCGGTCTGCAGGATCGCCGCGACACCGAAGTCGAGGACCTTCACCGTGCCGTCCCGCGCGACCAGGATGTTGGACGGCTTGAGGTCGCGGTGCACCACGGGCACGTCGTGTGCGTACGACAGCACCGTGGCGACCTGCGCGGCCACCGCCACCGCCCAGCTGACCGGAAGGGGCCGCTCCTCGTGCACGTACCGGGTGAGGGGGACGCCCTCCACCAACTCCATGACGAGGAACAGGTGCTCGTGAGTGCTGTCGAGGACGGCGTCGTACACCTGCGGCACGCCCGGGTGCTGGATGCGCGCGGTGATCCGCGCCTCGCGGCGGAAGCGCCGCTCGAACTCCTCGGCCATCTGCGGCGTGGCGGCGACGGCCTGCGGCCGGATCCGCTTCACGGCGACGGGCCGGTCGAGCACCGCGTCGTAGCCCCGCCACACGTCGCCCATACCGCCGTTGCCTAGCCGCTCCAGCAGCTCGTAGCGGCCCGCGATCGGTCTGTCCGGCACCTGTCCCCGCCCCGCGTCCTGCACTCGCGCTCGTTCGTTCCCCGAGCCCATCGGTTCGCGGTCAGTTTCCCCGGAAAACGATCTGTGCGTCCAGCCGCGTTCTACGAGGGCGTGGCGGGACGGGCCGTATGCCGCCATCATGCCCACCGTGTACGACCGGGGGCAGGCCGCATGCGCCGGTGCGGGGGGATCGGCGAGGTGACTTCTCGACCGTCCCGTCCGGGCACCTTGGCAGGCGTCCCCACGTTGATCATTCGCGGAGGACGGTCCGGCTCAGAACCTGTGCGGGTGACCGGCGCTGGAGGATGGCCGGAGCTGTGCCTGAGGGTTGAGGAGGAAGGGAAGGGTGATGATTGACTTTCGCTCCTTTGAGGAACAGTGCGCAGACGACGCGGCACGCCTGGCGCACCTCAAGGAGGTCGTGCGGACAGACCCCATTTCCGGTGCGGCCGAGGTGGCGAAGGCACTCGCCTGGAACTGTCTCCTGGGCCGAGAGGCCTACGAGCCGGACATCGACGATCTGCTGAACGAGATCGTCCTTCCTCGCGGAGGACGCCTGCTGAGCCTGGCCACCTGGCTTGCGGAGCATGTGGAACACGACCATGGCGGTCACCAGTTGTGGGGTGCGCTCTCCCGTGCAGGTGTCCCTCTGCGGCCGCCCGGCCTGGCCCGCGTGCCGGACGACATCGACCAGCTGGCAGAGGTGCTCGTCGGGTGTACCGGAATGCCGATGCAGATCCGTCTGAGAGCGGCACTCCAGGTGCTGACGCAAGGTGGGGATGATGCAGCCGACCTGGTCAGGTCGTACATGGGCTACTTCGAGGTGAGCCATCTATGGACGGGAAACGCCGACGCTGACCACCTTGAGTCGTTTGCTGATGATGTGTCGACTCTCGTGAGAGTAA
Source organism: Streptomyces capoamus (assembly GCF_014654935.1). Lineage (GTDB taxonomy): Bacteria > Actinomycetota > Actinomycetes > Streptomycetales > Streptomycetaceae > Streptomyces > Streptomyces capoamus. Next base: position 66,995 of record NZ_BNBF01000005.1, on the reverse strand, counting down.
TTGCTGCAACGCCTGGATGGCCGCTGAAAGAGAGAGTGGAAGCTGTCGTTCACCTCTGGAACGACGGGACGGCTGACGACCTTCCGGCGGAACTCCTGGCACAGACGGAGCAGGGCAGTGAAGAACGACGGATGCTCCTCGAACTCCTCCAAGCAGACGAGAGCGAGTACGGCGAAATGGAAACGCAGCCTCCCTCTTGTTCTGATGGGTGTCGCGGCGCGCTGTTCACGGTGGAAGCGGCGGAGAAGGCATGGGGGGTGGGCGCTGTGGATCCGTACCTGATGGCCGCCGTCCGCCGGCAGTTGACCGAGTCCCGCGGACCGAGCGCTTTTGAGGAGACGGACAGCCAGATCGCGGACAGCGCCCTGGTGACGGCTCGGCTCGGCGTCGCCTACGGTGAACTGCGGAAGTCGCTGCTGCGGGACAGTGAGCAGACCGATGACGAGCCCCCTTGGCGCGCGCTCCGGGGCGGAGACGTCGCCGTTCGCATCCGTAGGCGTCTTCGGCATTGTGTGGCGCTCGTACTGGCCCCGGACGGCGATGACCGCTCTTCGCCGCCGCAACGATGGGTTTTCACCGTCCTTTCGCGCCCATTCGATTCGGATAGTCGAGCAACACGCTACGGAGTCACTCTCCATCAGAGGCGCGACGGTACCGAGAGCGATCGGTACCGCATGGACGCCGAACGGGAGCTGCTGGCTGATGAGGAGCTGGCCCAGCAGGCGCTTTACGGGTTCTCATCCTTGGGGCTGAACCTTGACTGGGAGGTGGGGAGGCAGTGCCCGGGCGTGGGGCAGCGGGGAAGGATGATCTTCCTGGAGCCAAGTGATGAATGGCATGTCCAGTGTCATGTGTGCGGGGTGAGATGGGCCGGGGGGAGTGACATCCTCTCGGAGCACGAGGACCGACGGTACGGCTTCTATTAGACCGCCCGGTGGTGTTCCGCAACTACTGATCAGGCACGGGCCGTCCGGCGGTCAACGCCGCAACCCTCTGACCGACCGCCCGGCGGTGGTCGGCCGCGGGACGGCGGCCCTGTTCCGGGCCACCGTGGCCACGCTGTACTCGGCCCAGACCGTCTTGCCGGGCCCGTCCGGGCGCGGGGCGCAGCCCCAACGGTCGGCGAGCGCCTCGACGACGAGCAAGCCGCGCCCGCTGGTAAGCGCGGAGTCGGCGGCGGGATCGGTGGCAGGGGCGGGGGCAGGCTCGGGGAGCCTGTCACCCCGCGTGTCGGTGACCTCGACGCGGACGGTGAGGGAGGTGGCGGCAGGGGCGGAGTGGGCGCGGAGGCGGACGCGGAAGTCGCGGCCGGTCACATGGCCGTGGGTGACGGCGTTGGTGGCGAGTTCGGAGACGAGCAGGCTCAGCACGTCGTGTCCCTCGCTGCCGTACGGCACGCCCCAGGAGTCGAGCCGTTCCCCGCAGAGCCGACGGGCCAGGCGCGCGCCTCGGGGCGTGGAGCTGAAGCGGAGGGTGAAGCAGGAGTGGACGGGGGTCGCCGGTGCGGGTTGTTCCGTTCGGTTCATGCACGCAGCGTCGCTGGCCGTGGCATACGGTGACCAGGGTTGACGCGCCGACGCGGTGGGGAGTACCCGCGGGCGCACATCGTGTACGGGGTGGTACGGCCGTGTGAGCGGGAAGTGGGGTGTGCGGTGTTGGACGATGGCAGTGGTGTCGACGCCGAGGTGCCGAGGCAGCGGCACACCGAGGAGGAACCCGCGCAGGGGCTGATCGGCGCGTTCGGACGGCAGTTGAAATTGCTGCGGATCCGGGCGGGCATGGAACGGGCCGAGCTCGGCAGGAGGGTCGGATACTCGGCGGACACCATCGCCTCGTACGAGCAAGGACGGCGGGTTCCGCAGCCGCGGTTCATCGAGCAGGCTGACGAGGTGCTGGGCGCAGGCGGACTGTTGGTGGCCATGAAGGGCGAGATCGGTCGGGCGCGGTACCCGGCCTTCTTTCGGGACATGGCACGGTTGGAGGAGGATGCCGTCTCACTCCATGTGTACGCAGCCCTCGCCGTGCCGGGCCTGTTACAGACCGAGGACTACGCACGTGCAGTCTTCGCCATGCGCAGGCCCCTGCTCGACGAGGCGACCGTCGAGCAGCGGGTATCCGCTCGCCTGGCCCGCCAGGAGATCTTCGCCCGGAGTCCACTCCCGACACTCAGCTTTGTGATCGAAGAGGCGGTTCTGTGTCGTCCGCTCGGCGGTGTGTCTACACACCGAGGACAACTCGAACAGATCCTTCTCTGCGGCCAACGACGGAACGTGGAGATCCAGATCATGCCAACGGCCGGCATCGAACATTGCGGCCTCGGCGGCCCGTTCACCCTGATCGAGACCAGAGACGGACAGCGAATGGCTTACGTTGAAGTCCAGCGGAACAGCCGCCTCTACAACGAGCGGGATGAGGTGCGGGATGTCGAGGAGCAGTACGGCATCCTCAGGGCGCAAGCCCTGACTCCGCGTGAGTCGATGGCTTTCGTCGAGGGACTTCTGGGAGAGAGATGAACGGCCAGGCAAGGGAGCCCCACTGGTTCAAGAGCAGTTACAGCAGCGGGGAGGGAGGCGAGTGCGTCGAGGTTTGCCTTACGCAGGACGCTGTTCTGGTGAGGGACTCGAAGCGGGCAACGGGCCCAGTGCTCAGTGTTGACGCCAATGCCTGGTCCGCCTTCGTCGAGCAGGGCCGCGCACGGCCAAGGTAGGCAGACGCGTCCCGGGGCACCGGCACCCACGCAGTGCCAGTGCCCCAGGCGCCGTCAGAAGTCGTCCAGCCCTTCCTCCCGGCGGATCATCCGCCAGGCCGCGCGGCGGGCGCTGCGGTCGAGGTTGGACTTGAAGTCCCGGTCCGTTCCGAAGTACCGCTTGCCGAGCGTGTCGATCGTGGAGACGTGGTCCATCATGTTCTCCTCGAACTTCTTGTCGAAGACGACGCCGAAGTTCTCCTCGTCGTTGACGAGGGCGGCGGCCCGGACCTTCGGGTCCTTCTTCGTGGCGTTGAAGGCCGGGAGGACGTCCTCCTCTGTGAACTCCGTGCCGAACTTGGCGTTGAACCTCTCGATCAGCTCCGACAGCAGCGACTTCTCGGCGTCCTTGCCACCGCCGATCCCGTCACCGAACCCCCTGAGTTCAGCTGGACCCTCGGACACGAGGGACTTGTCGTACTCGCCGGTCTTCTCGACGCGCAGATGGCTGAGGTCGACCTCGCCTATGTCGACGCCGCCGTCCGCAAGGCGCGGCAGCCGGTTGAGCAGGTAACGCCCGTACAGGTACAGCCGCTCCAGGTCGGCGTCCTGGTAGGGGACGATCTGCGCGAGGAAGCCGTACTTGCGGACGTAGTCGTTGAGGTGAGCCCGGAACTCCTCGGCCGTCTCGACGTCGTCCTCCTCCTCGCTTTCCAGGAGGGCGCTGAAGCGGGTGACGGCGGGGGAGAGGAGCCGGTACAGCTCGGCGTGCAGCTTCTCCCACTTGGCCTGGGAACCGCCGGCCTTCTCCTGCGCCTCGAAGTACGCGGCGACGAACTCGTCCATGTCCTGCTCCGAGATGATCGGCGCGGACATGACGCGGCTCTGGGCCGTGTAGAGCAGGTTCGGGTCGGAGGGCAGGGTGTGCGCCTCCTCGAAGTACGGGCGGAACGCGTCCTGGATGTCCTCGGCCTCGTTGACGAAGTCCAGGACGGCCAGGTCGGCCTGGGACTTGCGGTCGGCGGTGCGGTTGAGGCGTGAGAGCGTCTGCACGGCGGCGATGCCGGTGAGTGTCTTGTTGACGTACATCGTCGTGAGGAGCGGCTGGTCGAAGCCGGTCTGGTACTTCTCGGCGACGACGAGGATCCGGTACTCCTGCTGCCCCTTCCCGCCGGCCTTCGCGGCCTTGTCGTCGGCGCGGGTGTAGGCGAACGCCTTCGGCAGTGTGCTCTCCGGCAGACCGCCGTTCTCCTTGCTCTCGGTGGTTTCCTCGCCGTCGATGGTGAGGGAGCCGGAGAAGGCGACCAGGACGCCCAGGTCCGGGTACTTCGTGTCGTACTCGCGGTCGGCGATGTAGCTCTTGATGGCGCGGGCCATCTGCACCGCGGACTGGCGGGAGGCCGTGACCACCATGGCCTTGGCCCGGCCGCCGAGTCGGCCGCGGGTGTGGGCGACGAAGTGTTCCACGATCACCTGGGCGTGCTGGGACACCGTGTGCTCGTGCATGAGCGCGAACCGGGCGAGCAGGCTGTTCGCCTTGGAGGGGTCGACCTCCTTCTCGTCGCGGTTGAGGTTCGCGAGCTTCCAGTAGGTGTTGTAGGTGACGTAGTTGCGCAGGGGGTCGAGGATGAAGCCCTCCTCGATGGCCTGGCGCATGGAGTACGTGTGGAACGGGCGGTAGACGGTCTTGCCGTTCTCCACCGTTTCCGTGCCGAAGAGTTCGAGCGTCTTGGCCTTGGGGGTGGCGGTGAAAGCGAAGTAGGAGAGGTTGGAGGCGTGCGAGCGCTCGACCGCCTTCGCCTTCAGCTTGTCCTCCACGGTGACCTTGGTCGCGCCCTCGTCGTCCGAGTCGGCGTCCAGGCCGAGGTCGCGCAGGGCCGACTTCACGGCGGTGGCCGCGTCGCCGGACTGGGAGGAGTGCGCCTCGTCGACGATGATCGCGAAACGAGTCCCCTTGATCTCGGTGGGGTTGCGCTTGATGTAGTCCAGCAGCGCGGGGAACGAGTGCAGGGTGACGGTGACGATCTTGCCGGTGTCCCGGGAGAGGGCACGGGCGAGCTGCTCGCTCTTCGCTCCGTGCTTCTCGTCGATCTTCACGACCAGACCGTCGGTCTGCGAGAAGCTGCCGACGGTTGCCGAGAGCTGGGCGTCCAGTGCGCGGCGGTCGGTGATGACGATGACCTTGTCGAAGACGGGCTCGCCGGGCTTGATACGGCCGTCGGCGAGGGCGTCGGGCCGCAGGACGGCGGGATCCTGGCGGGCGTGCAGGTCGCTGAGGCGGTGGGCTAGCCAGCCGATGGTGTTCGACTTGCCGGACCCGGCGGAGGCCATGATCAGGTAGTTCTGGCCGGCACCGTGGACGGACGCGTGTGCGGTGAGCTTGCGGACCACGTCCCACTGGTGGAAGCGGGGGAAGATCGTCGTCTTGGTGGTGCCGCCGCCGGGCGTCTTCTCCTTCTGCTGGTGTACGAACCGCTGGAGGAGGTCGAGCCAGTTGTCCCGCTGCCAGACCTCTTCCCAGAGGTACGACGTGGCGTACTTGCCATGGGCGTTCGGGGCCGGGTTGCCGGCGCCGCCGGGCTGGCCGGGGCCGTTCGAGCCGGTGTTGAACGGCAGGAAGCGGGTGCTCTTGCCGCGGAGCTGGGTGGTGACGAAGACCAGGTCCGGGTCGACCGCGAAGTTCGCGATGACGCGGCGCGTGAAGATCAGCTCGGTCGGGTCGCGGTCGGTCCGGTACTGCTCCTTGGCCTGCTCGACGCCCTGACCGGTGAGCGGGTTCTTCAGCTCGGCGGTGGCGACGGGGATGCCGTTGAGGAACAGGGTCAGGTCGAGACGGTGGCCCCAGTCGGCCTGCTTGGTGGCGTAGGGGAGCTCGCGGACGACGGTGAGGCGGTTGGCCCGGTAGCCGTCGAGGACCGAGTCCGCGGAGATGAGGTTGGGCTTGAAGTAGGCGACGCGAAGGCGAACTCCACGGTCCTTGACGCCGTTGCGGAGGACGTGGAGCAGCCCGTCATCGGCGATGGCCCGGTCGAGCCGCTGCGCGAAGCCGCGCTGCGCCTCGTTGGAGTTGCCGCCGTAGACGGTGAGCAGCTCGTCCCACTCGTCGGGCTGGGTGGCGCCGATGAAGGTGAACAGTTCGTTGGTGTCGAGGCCAAGGTCGGCTTGGTAGTCCTCGGGGTTCGCTTCCCGCCAGCCTCGCTCGCGGAGGGCGGCGACGATGGCGGAACCGAAGGCGGACTCGTCGTGCACGGGGCTCATGCGGAGACTCCTTCGGTTACGTTGCGACCGCTGGCGGTGGAGACGTCGAACTGGCCGGTTACGGCAGCGGTGATTAGGGCTTGGCGGCGTTCGCGCAGCAGCTCTTGCTGGCGTCGTACCTTATCCGTAAGCGTGTCAATACTCGCATTTTGATGCCGGATACTGTGCACGATTTGCTTCTGCTCCTCAAGGGGTGGCACAGGAATCCTCAGCATTTGAAGGTCGGGCACGTAGATCGTCTTGTGTGTGGAGCCCACTGCCAGACGGCCCAGGAGGTCGGGGCGCATAGCCCGCAGACACCACAAAAGGAAGTATGGGAACAAGCGCGGCCCGCAGGTCCATGTGACGAAGTCTTGGCTCGTTGCCATGTCGAGGCCCATAACACCGGAGTAGCCGGCAGAGGCGGTGCGGCACAGGAAGACCGTGCCTTTGGGATGCAATTCGGCTGCCGAGTTGGCGAGTCCCAACTCGCTAATTTTTTCGCGTGTCTCGTAGAGGTCCTCGAGGCGGTCGTCGCGTACCTGCTTAACTTCGCCCGTCGTGATCCAGGGGATAGAGCAGTCTGTCCACCACTCCGGATGGGCCCGGCTGGGGGTGTGACCGCTGCCCATCTGGGCCAATAGCCCCACGCGGACCTCCTGCCAAACTGTGGGTAGCGACTCCAGCCACGGCAATGTCGAGCGCCTCTGGTTCTTGTGCGTACTGCCTGATACGGCGGCGAGTACGCCTGCCGCGCGACGCTCAGCCAGCAGCTTCAACTCGCGCTGCAATGTGGCTACCACGTAGTCGATGCGTGTGGTTTCGGCGTCGAGGAAGTTGGCGATGCGACGCTGCTCCTCAGGAGAAGGAAGAGGTACGCGAATGTCACCAAGGTCGTTAGAGTTAATTCTTGGTGTGCGGACTGCGCCGTTCTCGGTGCCGCCGATTCCGCGTAGACGCGCGCTCATCTCCCCAATGAACCAGTGTGACCGGAAAAGGTGATGAAGGTACCGCGCCTCGATTGTGGGGTGCGGTCGCAGGACCATGTAGTCCGGACTCACGAGACCACGCGTCGGACTAATGCCGATGGCGCCTTGAAACGCTCGCATTCGATTGAGGACGATATCGCCACCCTCGCACAGTTTATAGTTGCTCAAGTCCTCGGCGCGAGGCAGGTCATCGGTCAATGTGTCGCGAAGCACGACTCCATGATGGATAGACACGGCAAGCAGCGGAGGCTGGTCGCCTCCGGCACGCTTGTCAATCACTCGGTAGAGGAACTTTAGGCGCTGCTCAGACGAGATCATTCGGTGACCTCCCCCAACAGCCCTTGAATCTCCGCCTCCAGCGCCTTCAACTCCGCGTCGATCTCCGCCAACGGCCGCGGCGGCTCATACACATAGAAATGCCGCGTGAACGGAATCTCGTACCCGATCTTCGTCTTGAGGTGGTCGATCCACGCATCCGGCACATGCGGGTGAACCTCCCGCGCCAGGTACTCCTCGACGTCCTCGCCCAGCGGCACGTTCTCGTAGTCCCGCAGCTCCGTGTCCGGCTCCGGCTCACCCTTGACGAGCTGGACCTCGCCCTCCGGGTCCCGTACCCCGACGACCTCACGCAGCGCCTTGTTGAACGGCGCCCCCGTGGGCCACGTCCCGCCGGCCTGCACCACCGCGTCCTTCAGCGCGAGCCAGGCCTCCTGCTTCGTGCCCCACTTGGCACCCATCAGGGACTTGAAGGCCTCCGCCAGGAGTGGAGCCTGCGGCAGCTTCTGGATGACCTTGGACGCCTCCAGCGCCGCCAGCGTCTCCTCCGTGATCTCGAACCGCAGCTTCAGCGGACGCTCGACCGTGATCCGCTGATATCCGAAGTCCTCGTTCCAGGAGACCTTCACCTTGCCGTGCAGCGGGTGCTCTGCGTCCCCCGCCACCGCCAGGGCCTCGCCGTACAGCTTGACCACCGTGGCGATGTGGTCCTTGCCCAGCTCCTTGCGCTTGTCGCCCAGCGACTTGCGCATCTTCTGCCACTGGTCGCGGGCGTCCAGCAGCACGACCTTGCCCTTGTGGTCGGAACTCTTTCGGTTCGTCAGGATCCAGAAGTACGTCGAGATGCCGGTGTTGTAGAACAGCTGGTCCGGCAGGGCGACGATGCCCTCCAGCCAGTCGTTCTCCAGGATCCAGCGGCGGATCTCCGACTCGCCCGAGCCGGCCGCGCCCGTGAAGAGAGGCGAGCCGTTGAAGACGATCGCGAGGCGCGAGCCGCCCCCGCCGTCCACGTCGACCGGCTTCATCTTCGAGATCATGTGCTGGAGGAACAGCAGCGAGCCGTCGTTGATGCGGGGGAGGCCCGCGCCGAAGCGGCCGGCGTCGCCGAGCTGCTTGTGCTCGGCCTCGACCTCGTCCTTGACCTTCTTCCACTCCACGCCGAACGGCGGGTTGGCCAGCATGTAGTCAAAGGTCTTGCGCGCGTGGCCGTCGTCGGAGAAGGAGTTGCCGAAGGCGATGTTCTCCGGGTTCTGGCCCTTGATCATGAGGTCGGACCGGCAGATCGCCCACGACTCGGGGTTGAGTTCCTGCCCGTACACCTCCACCGTGGCGTCCGGGTTCAGCTCCGTGATCAAGTCGTCCATCGCGGAGAGCATGCCGCCGGTGCCGCAGGCCGGGTCGAGGACCGTGCGCACCGCGCCCGGGAGCTGGAGCGCGTCGCCGTCGGGGGCGACGAGCAGCCGCACCATCAGCTGGATGACCTCACGCGGCGTGAAGTGCTCACCGGCCGTCTCGTTGGACTGCTCCGCGAAGCGGCGGATCAACTCCTCGAAGATGTAGCCCATGTTGTGGTTGGGCACGATCTCGGGACGCAGGTCCAGGTCGGTGAACTTGCCGATGACCTGGTAGAGCAGCCCCGCGCTGTCCAGCCGCTTGATCTGCTGGGCGAACTCGAAGCGGTCCAGCACGCCGCGGGCGTTGTCGGAGAACGCGCCCACGTACACCGCGAGGTTCTTCGCCGCGTTCTGCGGGTCCGCCGCGATCTTCTTCAGGGTCAGGCTCGACCGGTTGTAGAAGGAGTGTCCCGAGGCCCGGCGCAGGAAGCGGTCCGGGTCGATGTCGCTGTCCTTGTACTGCTCCGCGATGTCGGCGACCTTCTCGCGGGTCGGCTCCAGCACGCACTCCAGTCGCCGCAGCACCGTGAACGGCAGGATGACCTTGCCGTAGTCGGACTGCTTGTAGTCCCCCCGCAGGAGGTCGGCGACGGACCACGCGTGGTTCGCCAACTCCGTGTGCTTGCTGCTGTTCAAGACTTCTTCCGCTTCCCTTCCGGGGCTGATACGGATGACTGTGAGTGCGGCGGGACGGGGACGGTGGGTCCTCATCCATCCGCATCTGGAGTGGGGGTGGTGCCAGAGCCTAGGTGTGTTCCGGCACCAGCTGCCCGCCCGTGAGCCCCCCGCTCACGAGCCGCGCCGTCTCCTCGGCCAAGTCCCGGGCGCTCCGCGCCTGTTCACGCAACGCCTCGACGTGCTGGAAGGCCTCGCCGTACCGGCGCTGCTCCTCCAGCGGCAGCAGCGGTACGCGCAGTCGTCCCGGCGTGAGGTGGAGTGTGGAGCTGCCGGTCGAGGCGCCGGCCAAGTTGGCCTCGGAGCTGAGGAAACCGAGGAGGAACCAGGGGTCCAGTCGCGCCGGGTCCGGGCGGAACAGGTGGACGCCGGCTCCCAGCAGGGCGCCGGCCTCCGCCGCGCCCGCGACCCGGGCCACAGGGCCGGGGCCGCCGACCAGGTTGCGGACCAGAACGTCGCCCTCGGCGATCTCCGGCATCTGTTCGGCCTGCACGTCCAGGGCTTCCCCCGTCGGTCCGGTACCGCCCGCGATGTCACCGCCCGTCAGAACAGGGCGACGCTCGCCGCCGTCGGCTCCCGCCTCCGCGTCCTCCGCCTCGGCGGCCGCCGCCCGCGGCGATACCGGAACCGCACGCAGCACCTTCAGTGCCCCGCCCCGGGCCAGGTCCGACACCGTGGCCGTGCGCCAGTCGCGGGCCGAAGCCCCCGCGGCGTCCCACGCCGACCTGCCGGCGAGCTCGGCCACGGTCCGCACCGCCGTCGCCAATCCCTCGCGCGCCGCCGCGGCCTCGTGGGCCAGTTCTCGCGGGTCGACCTCCGCCTGCGAGGCACGCACCTGTCGGGCCGGGGTCACGTCGACCACCTCGTCCAGCAGGTCGACCACGCTCACCGCCCGCGCCACACCGGCCTGCGCCTCGAACCCGTCCGGGTCCGCGGCGAACGCCGTCCACGCGGAGAGGATCTGCTCCGTCACCCGCGCCCAGTCCAGTGAACCCGAACGGGTCCCGCCGCGTCCTGGCACCGACGGCTCGCCCACCGTGTCGACGAAGAGGACCGTCTGGTACGCCGGTCGCGTCGGCTCCGGGCGCTGCAGCACCCACACCTGCAAGCCGATGTGGAGGGGGATCGCCGCCCCCGGTGGCAGGGCCGCCACCGCCCGCAGCGCGCCGCTGCGGATCAGCTCGGCGCGGATGCGGCGGCCGGAGGAACGGGACGCCGTGGCCGGAGGAAGGAGGAGCACGGCGTGGCCGCCTGGTTCGAGGTGGGCCAGCGCGTGCTGGACCCAGGCCAGTTCGGACTCGGCACGGGGCGGGAAGCCGTACGCCCAGCGTGAGTCGTAGGCCAGTTCGTCGTGCCCCCAGTCCCGGTCGCCGTAGGGCGGGTTGCACAGCACGGCGTCGACGGTGAGGTCCGGGAAGGCGTCGGCGCGCAGGCTGTCGCCCGTGCGCACGGTGACGTCCGCGCCCTCCCCGGCCGTCAGGGTCAGGCCGACCGCGGTGCGCCGTGCCTGGACGGGAAGGCTGTCCTGTCCGTACAGCTCGCGCGCGCCACGCGCGGCGGCGGCCGTCAGCAGGGTGCCGCTGCCGCAGGCGGGATCGAGGACGCGGGCGGGGGAGCCCGGGATCAGGCGGGCCAGCAGGTCGGCGAGCGGGGCCGGGGTCCGGTAGGCGCCGCTGGCGGCGCTGTCCTCCAGTTCCCGCTCCGCCAGGACGCCCAGCGCCGTCTGCGCGCCCTCGTCGCGGACGCAGAGCAGCAGGGCGCGCAGCACCGTGGTGTCGGCGGCGGTGAAGCGGACTGGTTCGGTGTCCGGCACCACGTCCGCGACCTCGACCGCCGCGTCGTTCGCCTGCTTCACCAGGTCGTCGTCGGGCAGCGCGAGCAGACCGGTGAGGTCGTCGGCGGGGCGGCGGGCCGCCGCGAGGACCAGCAGGAGCAGGTCGGACGTGCCGGCGTCGGCCCGCTCGCGCAGGCGCAGGGTGGTGCGCAGCTCGCCGCTGGGCGTGGCCGCCGTGTGCTGTCCACGGGAGGCGAGCCAGGCGCGGACCTCCTCCAGGTCATACAGCGGGCTGCTGTCCGTGCCGCCCGAGGGGGCCGGGAAGTCGTCGTGCCGGCGTCGCCAGTTGCTGACGGTGGCGCGCGTAACCCCCGCGATGCGGGAGATCTCGGCGGCTGTCACCTGGGCGGATGGTGCGGGTGGCTGCGGCATGGGTGGGTTCCTGGTTCCGATGGTCGGCGTGGTCACACCCTACAGCACGCGTCAACTCCTGCAAGCTGTTGGACAATGCTTTCACGTCCATGTTTACATGTCATTGCTTCCGCCAGTGAGCGTAGCTCCGCGGCGTGAAGCGTCACTTGCCTTGCCACAGCCATGTCCTTGCGCGGGCGGCGGCTGATCGACCACTTCCCAGGGGGGATCCATGCGCCTGACCATGCCGAGCGGCGTCCCGGAAGGAATCCCGCTCACCGTCATGCCGTTCCGCGAGGACGCGGTCATCGGCACCATGTCCCTCGCGACCCTGGTACGCCTCGTGCCGTCACCGCGTCAGGAGGAGGACCCGCGCGCCCTCAAGACCGCGTCCGGGCACGACCGGCGCCACGCCGAACTGCGCGCGACCGTGCAGCGAACCCTGAAGTCCCAGAAGGGCAGGACATCCCGGACTACGCCGAGTACATCGCCGCAGGCATCCTCGGCAAGCACGGCTCCGCCTGGTCCACGCCCCCCATCACGCTCTGGCACGCGAGCGAGATCGCCGCGATGAGCGACGAGCTGATCCCCGGCTCGGGCCTGCGAACGCTGACCGTCGCCCCGGACGCCATGGTGATCGCCATCGACGGCGAGACCCAGACCACCGCCTGGCACGACATCTACCAGCACCCGGAGTCCTTCGGCCTGACCTACACCGAGCTCGGCCGACGGGTCCGCATCCCCTTCGAGCTCTACCTGGGAATCTCCCCGGCGGACGCGCGGCAGATCTTCTACGACCGGAACGTCAAGGGCGTCGACGTGGCCAAGAACCTGGCCATGTCCATGGACCAGCGCGACCTTGCCACCCGCCTCTCCCACATCGTCGGCGAGAAACTCGAGGTCGAGTCGGGCGGGCAGCGGATGCCGTTCGCCAGATTGGTCAACGCCGGCAAGCGTCAGCTCACCAGGACCGACAAGGAGGTCGTGACGCTGTCCGCGTTGCGGGCGCTGATCCTCACCACCGTCTTCGGGAGCAAGGGTGTGGAGTACTCGGCGGCCAACGTCCATGAGGGCGATCTGCCGTCCCACACCGACGCCGACGAGGTCGAGACGGTCGTCGTCCGCCTGGTGTCCCGGCTGATCGGGGACCGCTTCCCGGACTTCGCCCGGCGCAGCGCGATCACCGCCCCGGCCGTGATGGCCGGACTCGGTATCCTGCTGCACCGCGCCACCCCCTGGTGCGCCCCCGTCGACGCCATGAGCTACGAGACGGTGGAGCGCCTGCTCGCCGACGTCCGATGGGAGCGCGAACCCGCCTACTGGGACGGCGTCTGCGCCAGCGTCGGCTCCACCGGTCGGCTCAACTTCAGCGGCGGCGTGAAGGACTCCGCCGGCCGCGTCGCGGGCGCGCTCCTCGACCCGCACAGCGAGCCGGGCCGGAAGATCCGTGGGGCGCGGATCTGAACAGGTCCGCCGCGCTGGTTCTTCGATACCGAGACCCTCTCAGTCGAACGCCCCTGCCCGGGTGACGTTCCACCTGCGGCGACGGCCCACGGCTCGCGTATCCGTGGCATCCAGTCTGCGGCTCCGCGCCTGAGCCCGGTCCGGGTCCGGGCGCGGCGGCTCCTCTTCCGCCGGCAGCCGCGTCCTCTCCTTCTTCCACCCGTCAGTCCCCTTCCCTCCGCTTCCCTCCCCTTTCCTTTGCTTCCCTCCGCATCGACACAAGGAATGACCTCATGGGCTACCCGACCATCTCCGGATTCGCCGCGCTGATCGCAGCGCCCCTGACCCGCCCGCGCAGGATCGTCCTCGCCGTGGCCGCGACCCTCGCCGGCTGCTCCATGTCCGCCTGCTCCGGCATCGGCGGCAGCCAGACCGACACCGCGCCGCCGGACGCCACCGTCAGCGCCTCGCAGGACACCCGGAGCGCCGGGGACGCGCAGGACACCCAGGGCGACGCCGCCGGTGACACCTTCACCGTTGCGCTGGACAAGACCGCCACGTGGAACAACGGCGTCAAGGCACACCTGGGCGGCTTCAGCCGGGGCACCTCCGGCGAGTACGCCAGCCCGTCCGGCAAGGCCTATCTGGCCTTCTCCGTCACCGTGCAGAACGGCTCCAAGTCCGCGATCGACCTGAGCATGATCAGCCTCTCCTGCCCGGACGGCGCCGAGCAGATGTTCGACACGGACGCAGGCTTCGGGGGCACACCGGACACGCACCTGTTGCCGGGCAAGTCGCAGACCTGGAAGGCGGCTTGCGAGTTTCCCAAGAAGGCCAGAAGCGTCCAGATCGAGATCACGCCGACCGACACCTCCGGCAGCGGCTGGTATCGCACGGCGATCTTCACCGGCCAGGTGCAGTAGCCCGGGCCTCGGCCGAGTCCCCGCCGGGTGCCGTCGCCTTCCGCGCACGGAGGCGCCTCAAGCACCGCCGGCCCCGGACGCGGCCCGATGCCGGGCCCATGGGCTCGCTCACGCCCGTTCGCACACTCTGTGCGCCCACCGCTCACCCCACCCGCTTCCTGCCTGGGAGGACACCGTGAAGACCACAGAGCACACCGAGCTGATCCGTCGCTTCGCCGACGACTTCACCGCCCTCCAGGAGGCCGTGCTCTCCCAGATGAACGGGGTCTGCGCTCCGGAGACCGCCGCGGCCCTGGAGCACGCCTCGCTCGTCGGTCCCGTCACCGTCGTTCTCGCCCACGCCGACGTCCTCGCCCGCGGAGCCGTACGGCGTGCGGAACTCTCGGTGCAGCCCCCCGAGCGGCTGCGACAGCTGCGCGCGCACGCGCGCAGGGTGCGGCGCGCCCGGTCTCAGGCGGAGACCCGGTACAAGGAAGAGCGTGCCCGTCGGCTCGGGCGCCGCTCGCGACCGGTCGACCCGCTGGAGTGGAGAGTGGCGCGGACGGCCTTCACGTCGGCCTTCCACGAGACCCTGCGGCAGGAACTGCGCGACAGGGGGCTGCCGGACGGCACGCCGCAGGCGCCGGAGAGCGACCTCGCCCAGTGGGCCTGGGACCGGAGGACGGCCGGCGGCGAACTGCCGGCCCCGGTGCGCGCACTGCGGGACTGCGACGACGACGCCTTCGTGGAGGCCCTCCTGCGCGACGCCCGGGAAGAGGAGAACCCGTACCTCCCGCATGACGCGGTGGTCGAACGGTGGAGCCGCCACGCCCGCGCCGCGCAGGCCTGGGGCCGCTACGCGATCGGCCGGGCCGAACGGGACGTGCTCGCCTGCCCCCTCTCCGCGCGGCGCACCCGGCTCGACGCCCTGGACGACGCCTACCAGGACACCGCGGTCCTCGCCGCCCGCTCCCGCGAAGCCCTGCTCCGGGTCACGGACCTCCACGACCGGATGAGGACCGACGTCACCACGGGACCCTTCGCGGAGCTCCTCGGGCAGTGCCGTGCCGCAGCCCTGGCACGCTTCGCCGCCGCCGAGCCCGCGGCGTGGCGCGGCGTGTGCGAGCTGGTGGCGAGGCACCGGGTGGACTGTCCCGAACAGACCGACGGCTGCCCGCACTGCCACCACGCGCTCGCCGCCGTCCTCGCCGACGCCCCTCCCGCCGACACGGACGACGACGGCGAACACTCGGCGGCGGTTCCGGCCGACGCGGACCGCTACGCCCTGCTCACCGACCTCCCCGACACCGCCGTCGTGGCCGTGGCCGACGCCGCCGCAGGCGACGAGTCCGCACTGAGCGGCTACGGCTGGGCCGCCGAGGACGGAACCACCGGACACGGCGACTCTTTCGCCTCCAGCAGTGGTGAAGCCGAAGTCATCGGCGTCTGTGCGGCCGCCCTGAGCCTCCTGGAGCGCCACGAACACGCACCCGTGGTCGTCCTGTGCGACAGCACCGAGGCGGTGGGCGTGGTCGAGGCGGTCCTGCGTTCCGGCGATCCGGCGGCCAGTCACCGCACCCTTCTTTTCCCGGAGAGCCGGCAGCTGATGGACAGCCTGGTGCGCCACCGGCACCGCCACCGCGTCCAGGTCCGCTGGCTGAAGGGTCATATCGGACACGACCTCAACGAGACCGCCGACGCCCTCGCCCGTCTCGCCCTGCGTCGCGCCACCGGCCGCATTCCTCCGTCCGCCGCCCGGAGGGAGGAGACGCGGATCGTGCGCTCGCTCGGCTCCGGGGCCGGCCGCCTCCCGGCCGCTGCCTGAGCCCGTGCCGATTTGTGGCAGTCACACCGTGGGAACCGCTCCTCCCGCTCCCGGACAGGAGGGGCCCGACGACCTACATGGCCCCTCCCGTGGCGGTACCTTCGGGATTTCACCGCCCCCATGCAAAGACCTGACGGGCAACCTCCTTACCGACAAGCAGATTCAGAGCGCGACATGGAGTGAGCAACCCAAGAGCGCCACCCGAACAGCAGTCCAATGGGCGGCCTTCAATGCCGTTGCTGTGACAGGCGCCGATAATATTTGGCTGTAGGTTGCATTGACTGATGTGCCGAGCTGTCGCGATGGGGGTCGTGACCGGTACGGATGCATTGCAGTGGTCGGTGCAATTGCCGCGGGAGGTCTTGTGGCATCGAATGGGGGGTTGAGTGGGGCATCGCCGTGAAGTGCGTGCCGTCGGGTTACTACGGGCGGCGTACATGGCAGGCGGAGCCCGAGGGGGCGTTCCGTACCGACCCGCTGAGTGGCGGGTCCAACGTGACGCGGGGGACCGTTCCATGCCGTGGATTTAACGAAGAGGGCATTGGAACATCTCTTTTGGGGACAGGGTGGATCATTCTTACCAACAGTGGCAGGACGTGCTGGCCGAGGAGTTCTTCGGACGGCAGCACGCCGGCCACCCCACGCTGTTCTACGTCGACGACGACGTGGAGCAGGAGCTCAGGCACGGATACGGCCTGGACGAGCCCCTCGCCCGGTGCGTGGGCAGGTTCCTGCGGCTGGGGACCGCGGAACCGTACAGCGCTATGGAGGACTACCGCTGGCGCAGGCGGCAACAGGACAAGGACGGCGTGCCCGCCTTCCTGCCGCTGCTGGCTTGCTCGGTGATGGCCGCGTCCCGGATGGTGAACGACCGGAACCACCGGGCCACCGCCTACCACGCCCGTTTCTCCGAGCTGCTGACCGGTGACGAGAGACAACTCGGCAGCCACCACTACGAGCCCATCTCCCGCATGTGGCAGGTTCTGGCCTCGTGGCAGCACAGCCAGAAGGGCGCGCGGGGCCTGTGCACCCTTCCCGCCCCCGCCGACCTGCCCTCCAACCGCAGCATGATCGGGTACGCGCAGTCCCAGGCGCTCCTCAGCGGCGCGGACCGCTCCTTCATGCCGAAGCTCTTCCGGTCGTTGCGGGAGTACGGCACGACCTGGCCGCTGCCGGGGGAGACGCTGTTGGCCCAGATCGAGATCCGGGGCATGGAGCAGCACTTCTCCAAGGGCTTCCGCAACGCTCTGCAGGAGGAGGAGTTCCGCCCCTTCCTCGCCAAGCTGATCGGAAACTACGCCGCGTCCTGGGACGGTTCGGACGAGCTGGTGCCCACCGGCGTCACCCGGGCCGAACTCCTGGTGCGGCTCGACGCGGGGCGGCTCAGCTGGGTGGCGCGCCTGCGGTCCGCGGAGCAGGAGAAGCGCATCGAGCTCAAGGGTGGCGTCGTCCTCGAACAGCTCGGCGACACCGCCTACTACGGGGTGACGGGCCTGCCCGCCCCGAACGCCGACACCCTCGCCAGAGGCATTCGCCGGGACGGGGACAAACTGGTGCTCAGCCGGCCCTCCTGCTCCGTCCTGGTGCTCGCGCGGGACGACGTGCTCGGCGTTTGGACCACCACCGACGCCTTCCGCCCCGCAGAGGCACACGTGGTGCTCGCCGCCCCGACCGCGCAGCGGGATGTGCAGCGGCTGCTGGACAAGGCCGCGACCACGGGCCGGAGCGCCGACACGAGCAAGCTGGCCTGGGTGCCGCAGGGCTGGTCCATGCACAAGCCCGTCACCTTCGACGACGCCGTCACCCTGCGTCGGGCGCTCCAGGAGGTCCAGGGCGCGGTCGGCCTTCTTCAGCCCCCGGCCCAGTTCAAGCTCCGCCTTGAGGGTGGGCTGAAGCTCGCACCCTCGCTCGATCCCCACTTGTATCTGCGCGGAGGCGAGCCTCATGTGATCCTCCCGGATGCCATGGAGCGCACGGGAACACTGCGGGTCGACGGAAAGGAGCGGCCCGAGCTCGGGAAGGCGATCGCCGCGGGCCGCCCCGTCCCCCTGGCGGCGCTCCGGCTGGAGCCCGGCCGCCACACGGTGAGCTATGCGGACACGCAGATCGGATTCGCCACAGCGGACCAAGCCGTCGTCGAGCCGAAGATGACCAAGGTCTGCGGCTTCACCGTCCTGGATGGCAAGGCGTCGGAATCACCCTCCCTCCTCGGCGAGCAGGCCCTGCCGACCGGCATCACCGGCGCCGACTGCACGAGCGCCATGCCCCGGCGCGCGGCAGCCGTCATGGAGCTGTGCCGTCGGGACGCGGACGCGGTGCTGTTCGCGGCGGCCGACGGACGGCTGTGGACGGTGGAGGTGCCGGAGCAGCCGGACTGGTGGACGGAGCGTCTGCCCGACACCCCCGCCCCGCTCCGCTTCGAGGCCGAGTTCCAGGGCATCGGCGGCTGGCTCCTGGAACGCCGTAGCGGACGCTGGAAGGGTCACCCGGTGAACCCCGGAACACCGAAGCCGAAGAGTGCCGGCAACCCGCGGGCGTGGGCCCGCGCCGTCCTCAACGCCCACCAGGCGTCCGTCGAGCCCTCGTGGGCCGAGTACGTGCAGGCCGCGAAGGAGCTGGACCGATGACGGGACCGACGAGCAGCACCGAGTTCGGTGGGATCCTCCTGCGCTGGCTGAGCGAGAGCCGCAGCGGCAAGGCGTCCGCACTGCGTGACGGGGTCCGCAGCCAGGCCCAGGCATGGGGCCTGAAGCTGAAGGAGTACGCCGACTGGGACTGGATGCGCAAGGCTGCCGCCCTCGGCTTCATCGACGTGGACCTGCGCGCCGACCGCTGGTCGGTGGCCCCGCCGGTGCTGACCCGGCTGCCGCACGCCGACGGCCTCGCTCTGCTGACCGGTGCGCGCACCGCGCAGATCAGCACGCGCGTCGAGGAAGCGGCGCAGGAGTGGATGGAGCTGATCACCGTCCCTCACCGGCCGGAGGCCGGTGAGGGACCGCTGCCCGACACCCTTCTCGTTCAGTACGAGGACCCGCGGACCCTCCAGGTGACCGCGCAGTTCCTCGGGGCGCGTTACGTGCCGTGTGCCGCCCAGCAGCTGACGGAGCTGATCCCGCGGGCGGAGCTGGGCCCCGAGGCCGCACCGCCCGGTGGGAGCACCACCAACACGCTGGAGAAGTACGACCTGCGCCTCCAGCGGTTCGTCCCCGTGGACAGGGATGACGAGGACGGCCTGTACCGGTGGCGCGGAGCCGACTACGCACGCCTGACCCGCGTCCGCCGCAACGGCGTCTTCCATGCGGTGGAACGCGAGACGAGCATCTACCTCGAACTCGCCCGCCACCGTATCGGCGTGATGCGATGGCTGCCGGAATCCGGCAAGGGCCGTACCCGCATCGGCTGGCTCTTCGTCGACCGCTACGCACCCCTGCCCGCACTGCACGAGCGCGCGGCCGTCCTGTGCAGCGGCTTCCCGCCCTCGGTGGGCAAGCAGACGCGGACCCGTGCATACGACAACGTGCCCAGGGCGCTCGCCGAGGCGCTCGCGGCCTCGCTGCATCAGAACCTGGAGATCGCGCCGCGATCGGTGGCGGCCACCGGCGGGAGGACCAAGTGAGCGTCGACCAGCAGACAGCGGCGATGACCAACGCTGACGTCCAGGACGTCATCGGTACGTTCGACGACCTGCGCAGCGCCCTCTTCCGGTACTACGACACCCCGTTCGGCGTCGATGATCGTTCCGTCATGGAGGAACGGCGCAACCTCCTGGACCGTGACAACGGGGCCTGGCGTGACCCGCTGATCGAGCTGCGCCCGCAGTACGCCTCCCGGGGCGTCGGCGTCGCGGACTCCTTCGCCGAAGCAGGGGCGCACCCCGATGCGGCCGAGTTCGCCCGGTTCACGCTCCCCGACGGCGTGACCAGCCTCTACCAGCATCAGCACGACGCTTTGGTCGCCGCCTGCGAGGGCAAGGACTTCGTGGTCACCGCAGGCACCGGTTCCGGCAAGACCGAGTCCTTCCTGCTGCCCGTCCTCGCCGACCTGGTCGCCGAGTCCGCCCACTGGCCGGGCACCCGTGCGGTGCAGCGGGAATGGTGGCAGGGAGACGGGGCATACGTGCCCAGCCGACAGAACGAGCACGGGCATCCCGCCGCCATGCGGGTGCTGATTCTCTATCCCACCAACGCCCTCGCCGACGACCAACTGGTCCGGCTCCGGAAGTCGCTGGACAGTCGCGAGGCCCACGCATGGCTGGACCGCAAGCGCAACGGACACCGCTTCTACTTCGGCCGTTACACCGGAGCCACCCCCGTCTCCGGCAGCCCCGATTCCGAGCCGGCCAACTTCCGTCTCCGGCGGTACCTGCGGGAGGTCCAGGAACAACAGCGCAAGGCCGACGAGAAGCTCAACGAGGAGCTGCGGCCCTTCATCCCGCGCCTTGGCGGAGCGGAGATGCATGTCCGCTGGGACATGCAGGCCGCGCCGCCGGACATCATGGTCACCAACTACTCGATGCTGAACATCATGCTGCTCCGCAAGCAGGAGGAGCACATCTTCCGCGCCACGAGGAAGTGGCTGGAGGAGACCCCGGACGCCCGCTTCACCCTGATCCTCGACGAGCTCCACATGTACCGCGGCACGGCCGGCACCGAGGTGGCCTACCTGTTGCGCAACCTCCGCCACCGCCTCGGCCTCGACAAGAGCCCCGAGAAGCTGCGTGTGCTCGCCGCCTCCGCCTCCCTGGAGGCCGGCCGGGACGACGAGTTCCTCGACGGGTTCTTCGCCCTGCCCGGCTCCCGGCGCGTGATCATTCCCGGAAAGACCAAGGAGATCCACGGCGAGGGCGACCTGGCCGCAGACGCCGAACGCCTCGCGCAGGCCGCCGAGGGCCCCGTCACCCAGGACGAAGCCGTCGCCCTGGCCCGGGAGACCGGCCTCGGCCCGGCACTCCAGCGCGCACTCACTCCGGGCGGCAAGCCCCGCGCCCTGCCCGTCCCCGACCTGGCGAAGAACCTCTTCCCGGACGTCCCCGAGGAACAGCGCAAGGACGCGCTCCACGGTGCTCTGCGCATACTCGGCTCGGCACAGGACCCCGAACTTCCCCAGCTCCGCGCCCACTTCTTCTTCCGCAACATCGAGGGCATCTGGGCCTGCTCCGACCCGAACTGTCCCGACATCCCCGTGGAGCACGGTTCCGAACGGCGGGTCGGCCGGCTCTTCGCCGAGCCCACCTCCCGCTGCACCTGCGGCGCCCGCGTACTGGAGCTTCTGTCCTGCCAGGCCTGTGGTGACCTCATGCTCGGCGGGTACGCGAGCCCCAAGGACACCCGGCGTCGCAAGTTCACCGGTGCCCTCCACACCGACTTCCCGGACCTGGACCTGCTCCCCGACGAGGCCAGTGGCGCCCCTACGGCGGCGAACTACGTCGTGTACTGGCCGCGCACCAAGAGCCTCGGCCTCGACGACCCCGGCTGGCACGCGGGCCTGTCCGACGGCGGCCCCCAGGTCGAGTTCGAGTTCCGCCGCAGCGCCTACCAGCCCGCCACCGGACGACTGGAGAACCGGGACGTCCAGCACACCGGATGGTCGTTCCACATCTCCGTGCCCCTGGACAAGGAGGGCAGCAAGCCGGCCTACGACCCGGCCCGACTGCAGGCCTTCCCCACCCGCTGCCCCGCCTGCGGTGACGACTGGGAGATCAAGTACGACCGGGACGGCCGTTTCATCCCGCTGGAATCTCCCGACCGGCTGCGCAACGCGCCGGTCCGGCGGATGCGCACCGGTTTCTACAAGATCAACCAGGTGCTGGTGACCGAAGCCCTCGGCCACCTCCCCGACGGCCGGCGCAAGGCGATCGCCTTCTCCGACAGCCGTGACGACGCCTCCGAGCTCGCCAGCGGTCTCGCCCTGCGCCACTACCAGGACCTTCTGCGCCTGCTCAGTGCCCGGGCAGTCGAGAACCAGGGAGATCCGTTCGCAGACCTTCAGCTGGTGAAGGCCCACTACGCCGGGGAAGCCGTCGACCGTGCCGGTGCCCGTTCCGCCATGGAACGGCTGCGGGACCGCAACCCGGCGGACTGGGGGCGCCTGAAGGCGATCCTCGCCGACGACCTCGACGCGGAACCGCAACTCCTGCCCGACCTGGAGCGGAAGTTCTCCGAACTGCCCTCCCTGGACGACCTCGCCTCCGACCTGGAGGGCATGCTGCTGAAGTACGGCACCAACCCCGCCGGTCCCGCGGCCTCGCTCCAGCAGACATCGGCCGGACAGCCCTGGACCGCCCTCTACAACTGGGAGCGTGACCGGGAAGCGGTGGTGGAGACCCAGGCGCAGGAGGAACTCCTCAACCGCATCCGTTCCCGTCTCCGCCTCGAGACCATCGGAAGCCTCTTTTCCGGCGGCGGCCGTGACTTCGAATCGCTGGGACTCGGCTGGCTCTGCCTGCGCGACGACCGCTCGCCGCTGGAGATCGGCCCGGACAGCGATCAGGCCGTGGCGCGTGCCAGCCTGCGGATTCTCGGCCTGATGCGGCGCTTCACCCGGATACGCGCCTCTCTGCAGAGGCCGCCTGCGCCTCTGAAGCGTTTCTGGAAGCAGGTCGCCGAACGTCAGGGCACCGATGTGCAGACGATCGAGGACCGGGTGCTCGGCGTCTGGAAGGACGCCGTGGTCGACTACGTCATCAAGCCGGAGAAGGTGGCGCTCCGCCCCGGCGTGCACAAGACCTGGACGTGCCGCTCCTGCCATCGGCCCCACCTTCACCCGGGCGCGGGGCTGTGCACCAAGTGCCTGACCCCGCTACCCGCGGTGCCCCAGCAGTACAGCGGAGTCCTCGAGGACGACTACTACGCGTGGAAGGCCGCCCACCGCACCGGTGACTTTCCCCTGCGCACCGCCGAGCTGACCGGCCAGACGGACCGGCTGGAGGCCCAGCGTCGGCAGAGCCTCTTCCAGGACGTCTTCCTCGGCGACAACGACGTCCCGCAGGCGGACGGCCTGGAGCTGCTCTCCGTCACCACGACCATGGAGGCCGGTGTCGACATCGGCCCCCTCAACACCGTGATCATGGCCAACATGCCGCCCACCCGCTTCAACTACCAGCAGCGCGTGGGGCGTGCGGGCCGGCGCAACAGCCCGGTCGCCGTGGCTCTCACCGTCTGCCGCGGCCGCAGCCACGACGAGCACTACTTCGCCCGCCCGGAAGCCATCACCAACGATCCCACTCCGCCGCCCTACCTGGTCCTCGGCATGGCCTCCGTCTTCCGGCGGGTCCTGCTGGGAGAGGTGCTGCGCCAGGCTTTCGAGCCCCTGCAGCCGGAGGACCGCCGGAAGGGGCCGGACATGACGACCAACGTGCACGGACCGTTCGGCCTCGCCGCCGACTGGCCGACGCATCGCGGTGCCGTCCGCCGCTGGACCGCCGAGCACCCGGACCGCATCAGAGCCGCTGCCGCCGCCCTCCGGGCCGGAACACCGCAGAGCATCGCCGCCATCGACCCGGTGGCCGCCATCGACGAACTCCTGGGCCAGGTCGACGAGGTGGCAGCCCGGACGGTCGGCCACTCCGATCTCAGCCAGCGTCTGGCAGAGGCGGGTCTCCTGCCCATGTTCGGCTTTCCGACGCGCTCCCGCCTTCTCTACCGCAGCATCCCGCAGAAGACCTTCCCCTGGCCGCCGGCCGACTCCGTCAACCGCGACCTGGCCGTCGCCCTCAGCAAGTTCGCCCCGGGCAGCGAAACCCCGCAGGACGGCCGTCTGCTCCGCTCCATGGGAGTGGTCTCCCTCGTCCCGAGTGGTCGCGGAGTGCAGACCACCGAGGACCCGTTCGGACCGGAACAGCTGGTCGCCATGTGCCGGATCTGCTCCCACGTGGACCCGCAGGCTGTCGTCGACCCGGAAACCGGGAGCGCCGGCACCTGCCCCGCCTGCGGCGCGGAGAGTAAGTACTACAGGGCCGTCCCCTTCCGGGAGCCCGCAGGTTTTCGGGCCGCTCGCGAGGCACGGGACTACGACGGCTACCGGGAGCTCGGCTCCAACGCCACCAGCGCACGGACCGCCACCGACCTGGAAAAGACCGCTCCGCGCATCCACCGCGCCGCCGACGACTGGATGGTCGTCCACACCGGCAGCGGCGACCGCTACATCGTCAACACCAATGCCGGAAAGCTCTTCCGCTTCGTCAAGAACACCGGCCCGTGGGGCGGATACGTCGCTCTGGACCATCCCAAGGCGGAATCCGACCTGGAGATCGCCCTGGGTGCCACCCAGCACACCGACATGCTCTTCATCGGGGCCAAGGGCGCCCTCGACACGCACCGGGGCCTCCGCTTCGACATCTCGAAGTCCCAGCAGATCGACGGCTTTCCAGAGGCCTACCACGGCCGGCGCGCCGCCTGGTACTCACTGGCGGCCCTGCTGCGCCGCGCCGCCGCCCCGCACTTGGACGTGCAACCCGAGGAACTCCTCAGCGGCATCCACGGCTCGGACGCGCCGGTGGCCGCTCCCGTCATGGCCTACCTTGCCGACAGCCTCGACAACGGCGCAGGCTTCAGCACCCACCTCGGTTCGGAGGAACACATCGAGGAATTCCTCCAGGCGGTCGACCGGTACGTGCGCGACCTAGAGGCCGACCAGCATGCGCACAACTGCCGTAGCTCCTGCTACGCCTGCCTGCGGGACTACTCCAACATGCGCCTGCACCCCCTCTACGACTGGCGGCTCGCCCGCGACCTGGTCGAGGCCCTGCGCGGCCGGAAACTACGGATCGATCCGGACGAGCACGCCGTCCTGCTCAGGGGTTGGGCGGATGAGGAACCCACCGTCAGCCTCAAGGAGACCGCTGCCGGACCGGTGGCGCTCTTCACCTCGGACTTCACCGGCGAGCCCGTCGCGGTCGCCGTCAAGCATCCGCTGGAGTCCGCCATCGACGCGTGCGCGAACGAACGGCTCCAGGCCCTGCGTGACGAGGTCCGTGCCGGTGGGCTCGCCCCCAGGATCGCCTTCGCCGACTCCTACAGCCTGGACCGGACCCCTGCCGCGGTGATCGAGCAGGTGCACATCTTTGCGGAGGAACTTTAGTGACGGCAGGAATCCCGCTGGGCGCGGGCCAGGACGAGCAGGGGCGCCTGGAGGAGCTGCGGCAGCGCGAGATCGCCCGCCGCCTCGCGCTCCGCCAGGCCCGCGCCCAGGGCCGGATCGGCGGGAAGGCCCCGCAGGGCGCGGAAGCCACCGGCGGCCCCGCTCCGGTCGTTCCGGCGCAGAAGCAGCCGGAGCCGGAACCGGCCATGCCCCAGCCGTTCCCGGAGGGCTTCACCGACCGGCATGCCTGGGAGCGCGCCCGCACGTTCGCCGAACTGGCGCTGCCCGACGCGCTGAAGGAGGAGACTGGGACGCTCTCCGCGCGGAAGCTGGCGCGGGCCGCGGCCGATGCGGCGTCCCGGCAGGACGACCCGGTCAAGGGTGTCTCCCTGCTCGTCATGGCACAGGACCACGGGCTGGACGTCTTCGACGGTCGGCTCCATGACCGCGCCCGCGCTCTGCTGGCGGACAAGCCGCTGCCACTCCTGGGGGAGCCGGGCAGCATGTGGGAGATCTACCAGGACGATCGTCGCCTGATGGAGACCAACCTGCCGGCCCCAAGGCAGAGGGCGCTTCTGGCGAAGCTTCCTCGGCCGCTTCTCGACGACTACATCGACGAGGAGTGGATCGGCGCGGTCCCCGAACGCGACGGCACCTCCCGTGCCGCCTACTTCCGCGCCCGCCTGGACCCGGCGTCCCTCACCGACGAGGAGATGGACCTGTTGGCCTGGCCCCTGGAACGGGAGCGCCGGGAGGCCGGCCCGGGAACCGAACCCGGCCGTGACTGGCCGCAGGACTGGCGTCTGCTGGTGAGGCTGCAGGCCAACGATGCCAAGGCCATCGCCGAGGAGTGGACCGATCTCCTGCCGCCGACGCAGAAGCTCCTGGACGCGCTGCGTGAGGTGCGGCGGACCGCAGAGGCCCCGGACGACCTCGTCGCCGACGAGCGGCTGTGGGTTCTCCTGGAGCGGATTCACCCTCGCGTGCACAGTGCGAACAACAAGAGGTTCAACGGCTGGATCGGCGTGCGGACCCTGATCAGGGCCGTGCGGCAGATGCACCGTGCCCTCCTCCATGGGGACGACGAGACAGCGGAGCAGCGGAGGAAGGCGGCGCTCACCATGGCCGCGAAGCTCCGGTACCACTCGCAGTCGGTGCGCTGGGAGGCTCAGAACGTTCAGGCCTACCTGCGCGCCGGCCGGGAAATGGCGGAGTCCCTCAAACTCCTGGAGCAGGACGCCGAAGGCCGTCCCCCGGTGCGGGACCAGCTCGGCGGAAGTGCCATAACCACACTGCGGAAGAATCGGGACTTCCTGGAAGACCGGGCTCTCGGAGAACGCGACCAGCCGCTCAACCCCTATCTGGTGCTTGGTGTGCCCGACGAGGCGGCCGACTGGAAGAAGGCCTGGCGAGCCCTGAGGAAGGAACTCGACGACACCGGCCGCGTCCGGATCAACCGAGCCAAGGACGTGATCGAGAAGGCTGAGCGGGAGCAGCAGGAAGTACCCTCGTTCGCCGTCCCGCTCGCCCAGCACCGCTGGAAGGATCCCACCGGCACGAGCCACCGGCTGGAACTCCCGCCCGAGCCTCTGCGGAGGCTCACGGAGCCGGCTTCGTACAGTGACCGTGCGTGGTCCCGCAGCGAGGCGGCCCGAGAAATAATCACCAAGGCGGCAGAACGCCTCTCGTCGGCTGCTGAAGACACCGCAGCCCTTGAAAACCCAGAGAGCAGCACATCGTGAGCAACAGCGCCGGTAAAGGCGACAGTGGTTCCGGCCCCCGTGACGGATCCCGGCAGAACCGGGGGCGTGGGCCGAACAGCGGAAGCGTGCGGAGTCGTGGTGAGCGCAGGGCGGCCGAGACTGCTCCCTGGCGATTCACCGAGAGTCACTTGCCCGAGTTCACGCCGGGGACCCTGGACGCCGCCGCGATCCTGAAGTCGGTCAACGACACGCTCCTGCCCGTGGTGGAAAGGGAGCTGGAGGAAGCGACGGAAAAACTGGGCGCTGCGCTGGCTGACAAGGAGACTCAGACCGATCTGGTCTCCGCGTTCCGAGCCGAGCTGATGCGGCGAGTGCTTCCTCAGTTCACCGAAGCGGTACGCAAGGGCGTGCTGGAGAGCATCCGCACGCGTCAGATGCACCTGGCCCAGCTGGCCGTCCTGCACCGGCAGGCGCTGGACGCGAAGACCTTGAGGGCGATGCTGACCCGCCTCGACCACGAGGCGGCGAAGGCCGGCCT
Organism: Streptomyces capoamus; assembly: GCF_014654935.1. GTDB lineage: Bacteria > Actinomycetota > Actinomycetes > Streptomycetales > Streptomycetaceae > Streptomyces > Streptomyces capoamus. The sequence goes on along the minus strand of NZ_BNBF01000005.1, from coordinate 40,064 downwards.
GGAGATCGTCGGTGACACCGGCGATCAGTCGCTGTTCAACGTCGTGGAGGACCAGCCAGGTGTGACGCAGAAAGGCCCGGTCGCCTTCGAACTCGTCGCGCCGGCCTACATCGACAAGGAGTCCGGGAAGCTTGTCGAACGTGGCTGGCTGCGAGCCGTTGCCAAGGTCCCAGCCGAGGAAATGACGCGTCGGCAGAGGCGCAGAGCAACCCACGGCGAAGCTGAGAAGAAGCAGCCGGAGAAGGAGGATCCTGCACAGCAGGAGAGGAAGAAGCACCACCGGGGTCAGGAGCCCCAGAAGCAGCAGCAGAGGGGCAACGGGCGGCGGAACGACGGGCCACGTCCCCGCACCGGAGGAAACGGGGACCGCCGAACGAAGCAAAGGGGAACGCGATGACTTTCGGTATCGACTTCGGCACCAGCAACTCGGTGGTGGCCCACTGGAACGGGCACACCACCGAAGTGCTGCCGGTCGACGGCGACAACGTGCCCGCCCAGTGGCAGATGTCGGAGTTCGAGCAGCTCTTCCCCTCCGTGCTGTCCGTCCGCGATCTCCAGCGCACCCTCTGCTTCGGCTGGGAGGCGAAGACCGGCACCAGTGAACCGCTCGACGCCGTGAAGCGCATGCTCGGCACCCGCTCCGGTGCCGAGAAGGACGGCGACGTCGACGGCCTCGAGGTCGCAGCCCAGCTGGAGGAACACCACGTCTGGGTGGGCTCGGAGAAGTTCCACAGTACGGTCGCGGCCGCCTCCCTCTTCAGCCGGATGAAGGAAGGCGTCTCCGCCCAGCTGCTCGACCTCTCCGACGCGGTCGTCACCGTCCCCGCCAACGCCACGGGCGGCGCCCGCTACCGCACCCGCGCCGCAGCGGCGCTCGGCGGAGTGAAGGTCCGGGCCCTGCTCAACGAGCCCACCGCGGCTGCTATCTCGTACGCCCACGACGTCCCGATCCCGGGCCGTTTCCTCGTCTTCGACTGGGGCGGTGGCACCATCGACGTCACCGTGCTCGAATACGACGACGGCCTCTTCGAGGAGCAGACCTCCCGCGGCATCACCGCTCTCGGAGGTCTGGAGTTCGACAACGCGCTGGCCCAGCTGATCCAGCAGAAGATCGGCCTGACCGCCAACCGGCTCACCAAGGCCGAACGACGCCGGTGGCGCCGGTCGGTCGAGCTGACGAAGATCGCCCTGTCGTCCGTGCCGATGGACGGCGCGCTCTTCTTCGACCTCCCGGTCGGCCTCGCACCCTCGATCTCGAGGCGTGAGGTCAGGATCACCGCGGCCGAGTACACCGAGGCGATCACCCCGCTCGTCACCCGCGCCCTGGAGCCGGTCCAGCAGGCCCTGGCAGACCTTGCCATCACACCGGAGGACATCGACTCCGTCCTGATGATCGGCGGCACCTCGCAGATCCCCCAGGTGCGGCACGCCTTGGGGGAGCTCCTCGGTCATGACCGCATCGTCGACAGCGGCCTGTGCCGGCCCATGACCGCCGTCGCCCGAGGTGCAGCCATCTACGCGGCCTCCCTCGACGGTGAACTCGGCGACGACAGCGATTTCTCCCTGGTGACCAGCTACGACCTGGGCACGGCTGTGAGCGCGGGGGAACAGAAGGGCTTCCGCGCCATCATCCGGCGCAACGCGACGCTGCCTGCGGAGGGTTCGGCCAACTTCTACCCGGACACGCCGGGCGCCTCCTTCGTGCGCGTGCCGGTGATCGAGGGGGAGGTCGGCTACCCGGCCGACAGCGACCGTGCCTTCCCGCTGGCCAACATCGAGGTGGATCTCCCGACCCGCGAACAGGACATCCGCCGGAACAAGATCGAGATCAAGTTCCGCTACAACGAAAGCGGCATCCTGCGCTTCACCGCCACCCACGCGGCTACCGGCAAGCAGCTCGCCGAGCGCGAGATCGATTCTTTCGGCCCCGACGGCACCCCTCTGCAGCACGGCCTCGACGACGAACTGACCCGCCTCTTGGCCCACACCGTCCGCCCGTTCGCCGACGGCTCCTCCAACGTCCGACACTTCTCGGCAGCCGAATCAGCCAACGCCCGCCCCGCACCGATCGACATGTCTGTGCGGACGGTGGAGGCCGATCCGGCCATAACGGTCAACGGCGAGCCGCAGGGCGTGGTGACGAGGGGACTTTGACCAGCCTCCAAGCACTGGTGGCTAATTTGCGGGTGCGCCAGGAGCGACTCACCCTGAGTGCGTCGTCTCAAGTTCCTACGGTGCGGTTGCTTGTTCACACAATTGGATCGCCGGCCCGGCGGCGAGCGCTGGATCCGTGCCGGGGGCGTACGGATACGAGGGCTTGGGCCCGTAACCCAGTGCGGGCCCAATCCGGCACAAGAACCTGGCGTGCCGCGCTCTGTACCGTGTCACCGACCGAACCGCTCACTCAGGCCTGAGGGAACGACACCGGCCGACCCGTGCGGGGCATCGGGCTATTGCGGAATCGCGTTCAGTTCCGCAGATCAAGCCGCCCTTGCGCCCCTACGACCGTATCGTCAACGGTCAACTCACCCCTCGGACACTCGTCGTGGCGGTACGGAGTGGAGGGCCTCGACCTTGTGGTCGGGGTCCTCTTTCGTTGCGCTGCGGAGCTGTCGCCCGTCGCCGTGAGGGGCACGACCGACAGGGGCAGGCAATGGAGCTGGTGCTCGACCCGCCGCGCGGAGTCGCGCCGGTCCTGCTGGGCATGACGCTCGACGAGGCGCTCGCGGCGACGTCCGACTGGGGCGAGCCCCGCGTGCTGCGCCGCCCGGGCCGGAACTCCGCGAAGGCGTCCTGGACCCTCGACCACGTCGGTGTGCAGGCCTTGACCGAGCGCGGCACCCAGGTCACCGCGATCGAGTTGTGGTGGCCCGGCGAGGGGCGCACCTCCGGCACCCGCGTCCTGCTCGACGGGGACGACGTGTTCACCACCCCCGCCGGGACCCTCTTCCGGCGGGCGACCGAGCGGGGCTGGACGGTCGACGTGTCGCAGCCCGAGTACCCGGTGGTCCCAGGCGTGTCCCTGGGCTTCACCCGGCATACCTCCCAGGAGGTCGAGCGGGACGCCGACGGCCTTCCGAGGTACGTCACCTCGGTGCTGGTGGGCGGCAAGGAGTACTACGACCGCGGGAGGCAGGCGCGGGGCTGACCCCGGCTTGCCCGCCCCGGGACGGCGCGGGCCGTGCACGGCGCCAGGTGGTCACCGTGGAGGAGTGTCGTGCGGGCGGTGGCGTACGCGACGTCAGCCCCGGCGGCACCGCTCCCGAAGCTCCGTGAGGATCGCCTTCTCACGAGAGTTGACGTCACCGTCCACCGTGGCGACACGCTCCGCCGCGTCGAGGACGTCGCCGAGATCGCCCGGCTCGGCGTCCACGCGCTTCCAGACCTCGGCGGCGTCGATGTCGACGACCTGCGCGAGCTGCTCGTCGACCACCTCGTGCCGTTCCCGCACCAGCCTCACCAGATGCCGCATC
>NZ_BNBF01000005.1:20239-36549 GCF_014654935.1 Streptomyces capoamus | reverse complement strand
AGCAGCGCCTCATCGTCGGCGATCCTGGCGTCGCCCTGATGACGAGCCAGGCGACCCACAGCATCAACTGCGGGTGCCGACTGCGCTCGCTCAGTCCCCGGGCGATCTCGATCACGCGCGCCTCGTTCCGGAACACGGCCCGTGCGTGCCGGCCGGCGAGGAGCGTGGTGTAGCGGTTCAGCAGGACGGCCAGGGGGACGCCGACCAGGGGGATGCCGATCTTGATGACGTTGCGCTGCAGGAGGCTCTTCCCGACGACGGGGAGTGCCTTCCCAACGGTGAGTACCGATCCTGAGTAGAAGCGCTTGACCAATGGCCGCACGAGGGCCGGGACCGCCTTGGCGACGCCTTCGCGGGCAGCTTCCCCGCTCTTGATGGTGAAGGCCACGCGGATGAGCTTCCACAGGTCCTCGGGGTCGTGCACGTCGAGCGGGACCCGGTAGAGGACGGAGACGTCGTAGGCCAGGCGAAGCTGGAGCTGGGTGAGGAACGCGACGTCGACCATCATGGTCGCCACGGCGGCGGGGACGGTGGCCGGTGAGGCACCGCCGAGGCTCCCGATGGTGGCGGCGACGGTCGCCGTGTAGGCCCCGGCGGAGAGCCCTCCTTCGAGCGCGGCGTACCGGGCCGCCATCTTGATCCGCTGATCCACGACGGCGTCCGCGGGCACACCCGCGTACCGGTCCTGGAAGTACTGCCAGTCCACCTTCTCGGTGTACGAGTTCATGGCATGGGCGGCGAGCTTGGTGAACCAGTTGCCCGACTTGATGTCGTCCGCGCTCAGGCCCTTGACGAAGTCCTTGATCTCGGCCTGTTCCTGCTCGACGACCTTCCGGTCGACGGCGTCATCGGCTTCGTCGGTGCCGGTGCCGGTGCCGGTGCCGGTGCCGGTGCCGGTGCCGGTGCCGGTGTCGGTGTCGGTGGCGTGCGTCGGCGCGTCTGTCATGGCGCGTTCCCCCAGGCTCTTCCGCGGCCGGCTGAGCCGCTCCGTCCTCGCCTTGCGGCGCAACCTTAGCGTGTCGTCACGTGACCGGTGTCACGACGGAACACGCGGGCCCGGGTGTCCGGTCGGGCGCTGTACAGGCCGGTGTGGCGGGCTCGGCGCAGGAGCGCGGCGAGCAACCTCCGCTGTACGTAGGAAAGTTGCGGTTGCCCTCCCGTGCAGGGGTTGACGCGGGCGGAGTTGGGTGCCCGGGTGAAAACCGGTACCCCGACGGCTGGCCGTCTCCCTAGACTCGCCACGTACCGCGCGCCGCACACCGCACCACGGCGGCGCGCTCCATGAGCCGTGACGATCGAGGGGAGCCGGGCCGTGCGTGACCGTACCGCCGTCGTCGTTCCCCCCGCGCGGACCGAGGTGATCCTGGTGTCCTCGCCCGTCCGGTGCCCGCTGCGCGGCCGGCACCGGATGCCCGTGACGCCCCGCTGACACCCCGGCCGCCCGGCACCCGCCCGGCCGCCGCCGTACCGTCCGCCGCCGGGCACACGGGGAATCGCGCCGCCCTCTTCCAGGACCACTTCCCGAAAGGCACCGGGCCGTGCGCACTCACATCGACACCCTCGCCGCCGTCCGCAACCTCGGCATCCTCGCCCACGTCGACGCCGGCAAGACCACCGTCACCGAGCGGATCCTGTACGCGACGGGCACCACCCACAAGCGGGGTGAGGTGCACGACGGCACCACCGTCACCGACTTCGACCCGCAGGAACGCGACCGTGGCATCACCATCTTCGCCGCCGCCGTCAGCTGCGCCTGGGCCGGCCACCGCATCACCCTGATCGACACCCCCGGCCACGTCGACTTCGCGGACGAGGTCGAGCGGTCGCTGCGGGTCCTGGACGGCGCGGTCGCCGTGTTCGACGCCGTCGCCGGCGTGGAACCGCAGAGCGAGTCGGTGTGGCGGCAGGCCGACCGGCACGGGGTCCCGCGGATCGCGTTCGTCAACAAGTTGGACCGCGCGGGCGCCGACCTGGACCGGGCCGTCGCGTCCATCCGGGAGCGGCTGCACCCGGCGCCGCTGGTCGTCCAGTTGCCGATCGGTGCCGAGGACGGCTTCACCGGTGTCGTGGACCTGGTGCGGATGCGGTCCCTGGTGTGGGGCGACGGCGAGGGCCCGGCGGCGGAAGGCGCGGTGCCCGAGGCGCTCCGGGAGCAGGCGGTACGACGGCGGCGCGTGCTGGAGGAGGCGGTCGCGGAGCGGCATCCGGCCGCCCTGGAGGAGTTCTGCGACCGCGGGGCCCTCTCCGCCCCCGCCCTCGCCGCCGCCCTGCGAGACCTCACCCGCACCGGTGACGGCGTGGTCGTGCTGTGCGGCTCCGCCTACCGCAACCGCGGCATCGAACCGCTGCTGGACGCGGTGGTGGCCTATCTGCCGTCGCCGCTGGACGTACCCGCCGTGCGAGGAGCCGGCGACGATGCCGGGCAACGGCGCGCCGCCGATCCCGACGCGCCGTTCGCGGCGCTGGTGTTCAAGGTGAACGCGAGTGCCACCGGACGGCTGGCCCACGTCCGCGTCTACTCCGGCACCCTGGCGAAGGGGGACACCGTGCGGGACCCGGGCAGCGGGCGCACCGAGCGGGTGGCGCGGATCCTGCGGGTCATGGCGGACCGGCACGTCCAACTGGACCGGGCGGTCGCCGGCGACATCGTCGCGCTCGCCGGCGTGAAGGCGGCCCGGGCCGGTGCCACGCTGTGCGACCCCGGCGCCCCCTTGCTGCTGGAACCGCCGGTGGCCGCGGAACCCGTGGTGTCCGTCGCGGTCGAGGCGCGGCGCGGCACGGACACCGGGCGGCTCGCGGCGGCGCTCGCCCGGCTCGCCGAGGAGGATCCCTCGCTGGTGGTGCGCACCGACGCCGAGACCGGGCAGACCGTCCTGTCGGGCATGGGCGAGCTCCACCTGGAGGTCGCAGTGGAGAAGATCCGCCGCGACGGCGGGCCGGAGGTCACCGTGGGGCGCCCGAGGGTGGCGTTCCGGGAGACCGTCGTCGGCGGCGTCGGCGGGTTCGTGTTCCGGCACGTCAAACAGGACGGCGGCGCGGGGCAGTTCGCGCATGTCGTCCTAGACGTGGAGCCGCTCGGCCCCGAAGTCGGGGACACCGGCTTCGCGTTCCGGTCCGCCGTGGTCGGCGGGCGGGTGCCGCAGGAGTACGTGCGCGCGGTGGAGGCCGGCTGCCGGGACGCGCTCGCCGAGGGGCCGCTCGGCGGGCACCCGGTGACCGGGTTGCGCGTCACGCTCACCGACGGCTCCACCCATGTGCGGGACTCCTCGGACGCGGCCTTCCGCACCGCCGGCCGGCTCGGGCTCCGGGAGGCCCTGCGGGCGTGCACCACGGCGCTGCTCGAACCCGTCGCCGAGGTCACGGTGACCGTACCGGAGGACGCGGTCGGCGGGGTGCTCGGGGACCTGGCCGCCCGCCGTGGGCGGGTCGGCGGCACGCGGACCCGCGGCGGTGCGGCCGTGGTGACCGCGACCGTGCCGCTGGCCGAACTGTTCGGGTACGCCACCCGGTTGCGCAGCCGCACCCAGGGCCGGGGCGCCTTCACCACCCGGCCCGCAGGCTACGCCCCGGCCCCGGCACCGACGCCGGCACCGATGCCGGCGCCGACACGGGCACCGGTCCGGTAGGGGACAGGCCCCGGTCCCCGGCGCCGGCCCGCACCGCACAGGGTGCGGGCCGGCGCCGCGAGCCGCGGGGCGGCACGGCGAGTGCCACCGGACGGCACCGCGAACCGGGGCCGACACGGTGAGTGGTACCGGCCGGCACCGCCTTGCCCGGGCTCGCACCGCCGATCCGTGGCCGGCACGGACCCGGCGCGGCCGGCGCCGCGCCCCGGGCGGCCCCCCTGCCGAACACGCTGAAGATCTCAAAGATCGGTCCTCCCCTGCCGAATCCCTTGACGATCGCCCTCGCGACGGGTTAACTCACGTCCTAAATTAAGTCATGAGTGCAATCCCCGAAGGGACACCGGGAGCATGCGCAGCATCCGAGCCGCGGCCGTAGGCGCCGTCACCCTGTCTCTCGCCCTCGCGGCCACGGCCTGCGGAGGCGGAACGTCCACCGGCGGGTCCGACGACTCGCCGAAGACACTGACGTACTGGGCCTCCAACCAGGGTGCCAGTGTCGCCGTGGACAAGAAGGTCCTCCAGCCGGAGCTCGACAAGTTCGAGAAGCAGACCGGCATCAAGGTGAAACTGGAGGTCGTTCCCTGGTCGGACCTGCTCAACCGGATCCTGACCGCGACCACCTCGGGCCAGGGCCCGGACGTGCTGAACATCGGCAACACCTGGAGCGCCTCGCTGCAGGCGACCGGCGCGCTGCTGCCGTGGGACCAGCAGAACTTCGCGAAGATAGGCGGCCGGGACCGCTTCGTGGAAGCCGCGCTCGGCTCGACGGGCGTGCAGGGCAAGGACCCGGCGGCGGTGCCGCTCTACTCGATGGCGTACGCCCTGTACTACAACAAGAAGATCTTCGCCGACGCCGGGATCAGCAAGCCGCCCGCCACCTGGGACGAGCTGATCGCCGACGGCAGGAAGATCAAGGCCCGGGGCAAGTCCGTGCTCGGCGCCGAGGGGGCGAACCTCTCGGAGAACATCCACCACGTCTTCGTCTTCGCCAAGCAGCACGGCGCCGACTTCTTCGCCGCCGACGGCAAGCCCGACTTCACCAGCCCCAAGGTCGTGGAGGCGGTGAAGAGTTACGTCGATCTGATGGCCAAGGACAAGGTGATCCCGCCCGGTGACGCCGAGTACGCGCAGAACCAGTCCGTCAGCGACTTCGCCAAGGGCAAGCAGGCGATGCTGCTGTGGCAGTCCGCCGCCGCCAACCTCAAGTCCCAGGGCATGAGCGAGGACGCGTACGGCATCGCCCCCGTACCGGTCCGCTCCGGCACCCCCGGCCAGGGCAGCCAGGTCAACTCCATGGTCGCCGGCATCAACATCGCCGTCTTCAAGAACACCCACAACCTCGACGGCGCGCGGAAGTTCGTGAAGTTCATGACCTCCGACGCCGAACAGAAGATCCTCAACACGGCCTACAGCACCGTCCCGCCGGTCGCGTCCGCCCAGCAGGACCCGGCGTTCGGCGCCCCCGACACCGCGGTGCTGAAGAACACCCTCGCCACGAGCGCCGCCGCGCTGCCGCAGGTGCCGTCCGAGTCCCAGTTCGAGACGACGGTCGGTACGGCGGTCAAGGAACTGTTCGCCGACGCCGCCGCCGGACGCGCCGTGACCACCGACTCGGTCAAGGCGAAGCTGGAGAAGGCCCAGCAGCAGATGCCGGCGGCCTGACCACCATGACGACCACCGCACTGAAGGAACCGGTGCGCGAGACCTCCCCCGGCGCGGCGCGCGCACCACGCCGCCGCCCCGGGCGGATCCGCCGCCTCTCCCTGCCGTACCTGCTGCTCCTGCCCGCGCTGCTCCTCGAACTGCTGGTGCATCTGGTGCCGATGGCGATCGGCATCGTGATGAGCTTCAAGGAACTCACCCAGTTCTACATCCGCGACTGGGGCACCGCCCCCTGGAGCGGCCTCGACAACTACCGGGTGTCGGTGGACTTCGACGCCCCCGTCGGCAAGGCGCTGCTGCAGTCCTTCGGCGTCACCGTCGGCTTCACCCTGCTGTCGGTCGCCCTGTGCTGGCTGATCGGCACGGCCGCCGCGGTCTTCATGCAGGACACCTTCCGCGGGCGCGGCCTGCTGCGCGCACTGTTCCTGGTGCCGTACGCGCTGCCCGTCTACACGGCCGTCATCACCTGGGTGTTCATGTTCCAGCACGACAACGGCCTGGTGAACCACGTGCTGCACGACCAGCTGCACCTCACCGGCGAGCCGTCGTTCTGGCTCATCGGCGACAACAGCTTCTACGCCCTGCTGACCGTGTCGGTGTGGAAGGGCTGGCCGTTCGCGTTCCTCATCGTGACGGCCGGGCTGCAGAACATCCCCCGGGAACTGTACGAGGCCGCCGCGCTGGACGGCGCCGGGACGTGGCAGCAGATCCGCCGCATCACCCTGCCGTCGCTGCGCCCGGTCAACCAGGTGCTGGTCCTGGTGCTGTTCCTGTGGACCTTCAACGACTTCAACACCCCGTTCGTGCTGTTCGGCAGGGCCGCTCCCGAGGCCGCCGACCTCATCTCCGTGCACATCTACCAAGCCTCCTTCGTCACCTGGAACTTCGGCACCGGTTCGGCCATGTCCGTGCTGCTGCTGCTCTTCCTGCTGGTCGTGACCGGCGGCTACCTGCTGCTAACCTCGCGCGGACGGAGGACCTCCGATGCCTGACTCCCCGATGGCGCCGCCGCGTTCCTTCCTTTGGTCGCGGCGCGTGTTCCTGGCCCTGCTCGCCGCCTTCGTGCTCACCCCGGTGTACGTGATGGTGTCCAGCTCGCTGAAGCCGCTCGCCGACGTCACCGGCCGGTTCCGCTGGCTGCCCAGCGAGCTGACGATCCGCCCGTACATCGACATCTGGTCCACGGTGCCGCTCGCCGACTACTTCGTGAACTCGCTGATCGTGGCGGGCGCGGCGACCGTGTGCTCGGTGGTCGTCGCGGTGTTCGCGGCGTACGCCGTCAGCCGCCACGAGTTCCGTGGCAAGCGCGTCTTCACGGTGACCGTGCTGTCGACGCAGATGCTGCCGGGCATCCTGTTCCTGCTCCCGCTGTTCCTGATGTACGTCAACATCGGCAACGCCACCGGCATCGCCCTGTTCGGCTCCCGTGGCGGGCTGATCCTGACGTACCTCACGTTCTCCCTGCCGTTCTCGATCTGGATGCTGATCGGCTACTTCGACTCGGTGCCGCGCGACCTGGACGAGGCGGCACTGGTGGACGGCTGCGGCCCGCTCGGTGCCCTGTTCCGGGTCGTCGTGCCGGCCGCGGTCCCCGGCATCGTCGCGGTCGCCGTCTACGCGTTCATGACGGCCTGGGGCGAGGTGCTGTTCGCGTCGGTCATGACCAACGACACCACTCGCACCCTCGCCGTCGGCCTCCAGGGCTACTCCACCCTCAACGACGTCTACTGGAACCAGATCATGGCCGCCTCGCTGGTCGTCAGCGTGCCCGTGGTGGCCGGCTTCCTGTTGCTGCAGCGCTATCTCGTCGCGGGTCTGACGGCAGGCGCCGTCAAGTGAACCGCACCCCTGATCCCGAAGGGACTCCCGTGTCCGAACCCATCGACCTCGCCGCCCTCCCGCACGACTTCCTGTGGGGCACGGCCACAGCGGCGTACCAGATCGAGGGAGCCGTCGCCGAGGACGGCCGCGCGCCCTCGATCTGGGACACCTTCTCCCACACCCCGGGGAAGACCGCGAACGGCGACCACGGCGACGTCGCCTGCGACCACTACCACCGCTGGCGCGAGGACATCGGGCTGATGCGGCAACTCGGCGTCGACGCCTACCGGATGTCCGTCGCCTGGCCCCGCGTGATCCCCGACGGGACCGGCCCGGTCAATCCCAAGGGCCTGGCCTTCTACGACGAGTTGGTCGACGCGCTGCTGGAGGCGGGCATCACGCCGTCCGTCACCCTCTACCACTGGGACCTGCCGCAGGCGCTCCAGGACCGCGGCGGCTGGCCGCAACGGGACACCGCCCTCGCGTTCGCCGAGTACGCCTCCGTCGTCGCCGGACGCCTCGGTGACCGCGTCACCCTCTGGGCCACCCTCAACGAACCCTCGTGCTCGGCCTGGATCGGCCACCTGGAGGGCACGATGGCCCCCGGCTGGAGCGACCTCACCGCCGCCGTCCGCGCCTCCTGCCACCTGCTCCTCGGCCACGGCCTCGCCACCCAGGCCGTCCGGGCCGCCGCACCGGGCGCGCAGATCGGCATCGTCAACAACCTGTCCACCGTGCACCCCGCCTCCGACCGCCCCGAGGACCGGGCGGCGGCCCGCCGGCACGACGGCCATGTCAACCGCTGGTGGCTCGACCCGGTGCACGGCCGCGGCTTCCCCGCCGACATGGTGGAGACGTACGGCGTCGACCTTCCCCTCGACGAGGCGGACTTGGCGACCATCGCCGCCCCGCTCGACTGGCTGGGCCTGAACTACTACTTCCCGGCGTACGTCGCCGACGACCCCGACGGGCCCGCGCCGTACGCCCGTTCCGTCCGCCGCGCGGGCGTCCCGCGCACCGGCATGGACTGGGAGATCGACGCGTCCGGCATCGAGACGCTGCTGCTCCGGCTCACCGAGGAGTACGGCGCCCGGCGGATCTACGTCACCGAGAACGGCTCCGCCTTCCCGGACGTGGTCCGCCCCGACGGCAGCGTCGACGACCCGGAGCGGCGGGACTACCTGGAACGCCACCTCGCCGCCTGCGCGTCCGCCGCCCGCAAGGGGGCCCCGCTGGCCGGCTACTTCGCCTGGTCCCTGCTGGACAACTTCGAGTGGGCGTACGGCTACGACAAGCGCTTCGGCCTGGTCCACGTCGACTACCGCACCCAGGTCCGCACCATCAAGGGCAGCGGCCACCGGTACGCGGACATCGTCCGCGTCCACCGCGGCCAGAGCCGCCGGGCCGCCTGAGCCCGGCCCGGAGGGCCGGTGGACACGTACGGGGAGTCCGTGTCCACCGGCCGGCACACCTCAATCACCTGTCATGTACATGACAAAAACGGAGCAAGCGCACCGCCCCCCCACTAGGAGAGCCGCATGCCCACCCGCATCCGCCGCACCCTGCTCGCCACCCTCACCGCCACGGCCCTGTGGTCCTCGGGCCCGCTCCTGGCCGCCCCCGCCCCCGCCTCCGCGGCCCCCGCTGCCGCCGCCTGGGACACCGACCGGGCGGCCCGTACCCGGGCGGCGGCACCGCCGGCCAGTGGCACACCTACGCGGTCGAATGGACCCCGACGGCGATGCGCTTCCTCGTCGACGACCGCCCGGTCCAGGAGACGACCCGCAACAAGCTGGAGTCCACCCGCGGCCAATGGGTCTACGACCGCAACCAGTACCTCATCCTCAACCTCGCCCTGGGCGGCGCGTACCCCGCCGGCTGGAACAAGGCCACCACCCCCTACTGGGGCCTGCCCCAGCCCAGCGTCGACAACATCGCCGCAGGGGGAGTACAGGCCGAGATCGACTGGGTGAGGGTGGAACAGAAGGGCTGACCCGGGCGCGCGCCGTCACCCACGCCCTCCTGATCACCGGCCGGGACCGGACGCTACGGTGAACCGGAGCATCAGGGAGGTGAGCGGCTGTGGCCGCGCAGAAGGACCCGCAGCAGGAACGGCAGCGCCGGGGCGCGCGCATACAGTCCCGGATCCGCGGACTGCTCCTCGGCCTGGCCCTCGGCGAAACGCTCGGCGCGGCCCGGGGCGCGCCGCCGGAGGCCGGGCCGCTGCGGGCCGGCGTCAGCACCCAGCTGGCCTGCTTCACCGCCGAGGGCGTCATCCGCGCGATGGTGCGCGGCCAGCACAAGGGCATCTGCCATCCACCCGGTGTCGTCCTGCACGCCTACTGCCGGTGGGCGGCCCTCCAGGGCATCGAGGCCGGCCGGATGCGGCGCCGCTGGGCCTCCCACCAGGCCGACCGGGTCTGGCCGGACGGCTGGCTCGCCGGCGTGCCCGCGCTGGCCGAGCGGCGCGGCAGCGCCCCGGCCACGGTGCAGGCCCTGTCCCGGATCGAGAACCCGCACAGCGTGATCGCCACGCCGAGCCGGGGCTGCCACGCGCTGACCCGCACCCTCCCGGTGGCCGTCGCCGGACCCGGCTGGTCCCGCCAGGCCGGGGAGTTCGCGGCGCTCACCCACGGCGACGAGGCCGCGCAGTCAGCGGCCGTCCAGGCGGCCGTTCTGCTGCACCACTGCCTGACCGCGCCCCTGCCGGACACGCCCGGCGACCCCGCCGACCGCATCACCCGGCAGGCCCTGTCGGCTGGGATCGCCGCGCTCCCCGACGGACGCGGCCGGGGCTCCGGCGAGGAGCACGAGCGGCTGTCGACGGCACTGCGGTACGCCGTCGACCGGCCCGCCGAGCTCGCCGTGCTGGCGCTCCTCGCCCCGGACGCGACCGCACCCGCGGCGCTCCTGGGCGGCCTCTACGCGGCCGCCTCCTTCCCCGCCCGCGGCCAACTCGAAGCCGCGCTCCGCTTCGCCGCGAACGCGCCCGACGGCGACTCCGTGGCCTGTGTGACCGGCGCGCTGCTCGGCGCGGTGCACGGCGCGGAGGCCCTTCCCACCCCCCTGCTGAGCCGGCACGAGCTGGCCTGGGTGCTCGACACCCTGGCCCGCGACCTGACCGCCCAGCTCGAGGACTCGCCGAGCGGCAGCGAGTACATCAAGGGCTGGGACCCGTACTGGTGGGACCGCTACCCGGGCTGGTGAGCCGCGGCTCCTCCGGGGCGCGTCAACTTCACTGCTCTTCCCACCAATTGACCGCGTGATCGCCGAAATCTTCATGTACGACAAGTGGTGCACACCGGACGTGACGCAGATGTGCCCCGGCCGTCGTTGCTAAGTTGCCAGGCACCGGATCGTCCGCAAGGGGGAAGGAGATCTCCTGCCATGGCATGGGACGAGTGGGAGCAGCTCAAGGCCCGGGCGGCCGGGCAGCGGGAGACCCGCACGCGCATCGATCACGTGCCGCCGGATGGCGGGGGTGGCGGAGGTGGCGCGGACCTGGTGGTGCGCCAGGACGACCTGGGCGAGGTGGGCCGCGAGGCCAACGTCCTCTATGACGACGTCAAGGGTCAGGCGGACATCGCCGCTGCGGGGTCGGGTAATGGCTCGACCGGCTCGACCATGCAGGCCGCCGCCGCTTTGAAGTCGCACGGGTTCCAGACCGGCAGCGCCCTGGAGACGACGGTCGCGATGTGGACCTCGCAGGTCGAGGCCGTCCTGCAGGCATGTGCCCACATCTCCGATCACCTGGACTTCACCCGGAAGCGGCACGCGGAGGACGACGCCAAGATCGGTGCCGTGCTCCGTGGCCGTGACGGCTCGGCCACGTCCGTGTCGCAGCTCGACGAGTACTTCAAGTAGGTGACCCGCTGATGGCTCTCACTTTCACGGACCTCGTCGAGGTGGACCTCGGCAAGCTCGCGAACGCCGTGTCGGACTGGAAGAAGGCCGTCGGCGGCCTGAAGAAGTCGGCGGAGAGTGCTCGTTCGGGCCTGCAGAGGAAATCGGACTCCGCGCGGTGGGCGGGCGTGAACGCCACGGTGACGAGGGAGTTCGTGGCGAAGACGGCCAAGGAGATCTCCGACCTCCACACCGAGGCCGACAGCATCTATCAGGTCCTCGAAGACGGACACACTCAGCTCGAGTCGCTGCAGAAGCAGATGAAGACCGCGGTCCACGGCGATGCCGCGGAACTCGGTATCCGTGTCGAGGACATCGGCGGCGGCAGGGCCCGCTGCTTCTTCCCCCACGTGCGCGGGGACAGCGACGAGCGCACGCAGGACCAGCTGGACCAGAGGCAGGAACTGGAGGACCGGATCAACCGGATCCTCGCCCATGCCGCCGAGATCGATGCCTCGGTCGCTCGCGCACTCGCCAGAAGCCATGGCAGCGATCCCCACGACGCGGGCCACAGCAGGTACGCATCCCTCAACGACGCCGAGGCCGAGCACGCCGTCGAACTGGCACGCAAGGGCGACAAGATGTCCGACGCGGAGCTGCGCGAGCTCAACGAACTCCTGCGCTTCAACGCGGGCGAACAGGACGGCGAGTTCGCCACCGAGTTCTACCAGGGACTCGGCGACCCGGAGAAGACGCTCCAGTTCTACGCCGCTATGTCGATCGACGGCACCAGCGGCGATGCGAGCAGGACCCGGCTCGACGCGGTACAGGACCTGCAGAAGTACATGGGCTACACGCTCGCCAACGCCACGGACCCGGACCACGCGCACCACCTGCCCGACGACTGGGGCGCGCAGTTCCGGCGCCTGGGCACCCAGCAGATCGGCTGGGAGCGGGGCCAGTGGAACAAGCCGTACGGCTACCAGGTCCTCGGCGGCTTACTGCGCTACGGCACCTACGACCCCCGGTTCATCAACCCCATCGCGGAACACATCACCCAGCTCCACAAGAAGGACCCGTACTTCTTCCTGTCGAACAAGCCGGCGGGGAATCCGGACACGTACGGCTTCAATCCCTCGGGCAAGCTGGGCTCGGGTAACGACCCGTTGAACAGCGTCCTGGAGTCGTTGGGCCACAGTCCGGAGGCCGCGACGAAGTTCTTCACCGGAACGCCGACGGCGTACAACGAGGACGGCACGGTGAAGAAGGGTGTTGACCCCGGCTTCACCTCGTACCTCGACCTGTTCACCGACAAGGACTTCGAGTGGACTGTCGATACGAACGCGACCAACGTCCTGGCCGACGAGGACAAGAGCAAGGCGGCCCTGACCTTCGGTCCGCAGGCCCTCGGGCACGCCTTGGAGGCGGCGACCACCGGCCGCCCGTACGACAGCGATGCCTCCGCCGACGCGGTCAAGCACACCGAGGCGCAGTCGCAGTTGGTCAGTGACATCGTCAACAAGTTCGGAGGCGCCCCGGAACTCATCCGGCACAACGAGAACGGAGATCTGGACGGCGAGGAGAGTGGTCCCCTGTACGGTCTGCGTGGAAGCCTCGGTGACATCACCGCGGAATACATGGGGGACTTCCAGCGGACCATGTACGACGAAGAGCCCAGCAGTGACCTGTTCCCGACGTTCGGCGCCCCGGCCGACCTCGAAGCGAACAACGTTGCGCGCTTCCTCGGCGAGGTGGGGCAGGACCCTGACGCCTATTCCTCGATCACCACGGCGCAGCAGGCCTACACGGCCGATGTCGTGGACCACGTCATCAACGGCCCGTCCCATTCGACGGCGTCGCTGGACGGGCGGGTGGGCGCAGCCGTCGCCCCCGGTTCGGCGATCGCCGGCATCATGAGCGATGCCCGGGCCCATGCGATCTACCAGTACCACACTGCTTCCGACACGGAGTTCAACGAGGCCGCAGCCGAGAAGCAGAAGTGGGTGAATCGTATTCTGGGTATGGGTCTGGAAAAGGTCGGTGAGCGCGTGCCCATCGCCGGGGCTCCTCTCGAATGGGCCTCGGAAGACATCCAGGAATCCATCATGAAGAGCATCGAGCAGGACACCTCGGACGAGGCGGAGACGGAAGCGGGAGAGGAGTACGGAAACGGCCGTAAGACGGCTGTGGATTCCGCCAGAGCCGCCGTCGATCACGCTCTGGTGAACAACAACGGCATCGACCCCGATACTGCCGACGATCTCAGGAGAGCCGCGCGCACATCAGCCGGCCACAGCCACTCCGACGGCGCCCAGTGGAAATCGGAGAGTAGCAAGCATTGAGATTCCCCTCGCGCATCCTGCTCGGTAGCCTGTTTCTCATCGCCACGGTCACGATGGTCGGCTGCTCTTCGGAGGCCCCCGAGCAGCAGTTCGCAGTTCCTAAGTCCCTCTGCGGGGTGACCGTCCCGACCGATGCGCTCTCGCAGCTCCTGCCCACGTCCGGTGAACGACTCACCGTGGAGCGGGATGGAAGTCTCGACGACGGCTCCGCGCTGTGCGATGTCAGGGTCGACGACAACATGGTGCTGCAAGTGAGCGGAGAACGTATCGACGCCGGCGATTCGGCGCGGCACATCCTGCGCAGCCGACTCCGGATCCAAGAACAGAAGTCTGCGCAGGGCAACGCTGTCGCTTACGCCGACCAAGCCGCCGTGTCGCTGATCAAGTGCCGTGGTGCCTATGTCGAGGAGGACATCAGCACCCTTGTCAAAGTGCTGAAGCCCGCCCGACCGGATGAAGCTGCCATGAAGGAGTTGATTCAGGGATACACGGCTTCGCTGAAGAAGCAGCAACCGTGCAAGCGGGCGGCGTCCTGAATGGGGTGTCTTCGACCCGGGCGGAGCCGTACACGAGGAAGGCACCCGGTACCTGCAAGGTGTACGGCGGCGGCGAGGCCGTGAGGATCGAACACAGCCTCTACTTCGAGGACGACTAGCTCGGTTGACCGTCTCGTGCTGCATGGCGTCCGGCACCGGCGGGATGCCCCCCCGGGAAAGCAGTTCGCGCAGGGGGACGGGGCGCGCTACCGGCCGTGGAGGAGCGGTGTGCCATTGCCCGGCACCGGTCCGGACAGGTCCGGGTCGCCGAATTCCGTGCGTAGGGCGTGGAACGCGGTGACCTTGTCCTCGCCGAAGCGGCGGATGTAGGTGGCGTACTCGTCCGGGGTGAGGTACGTCGACGGGCGGGACTTGCTGTGGAACTTGTCGGCGTACATCACCAGTCGCTCCTCCTCCGTCACCGCCAGGTAGTCGGCGGGGGGCAGCGGGAGGTTCTGGGTCAGGATGTCGTGCCGGGTGAGGCCGACCCCGGTGTGGTGGGAGCAGAACCGGCGCAGCGGCTCGGGGTGGCCCTCCTGTGCCAGGAGCTCGTCGCCGAGCAGCCCGTGCCGGATGTACTGCGCGTGGTCCAGCCGTCCGTCGGCGTCGTAGAGGCGGTAGACGCCGATGTCGTGCAGGAGGCAGCCGGCGCGGACCAGGTCGGCGTCGAGGTGGGCCAGGTGCGGGGCGGACAGGAGCTGCTCGGCGATGCTCCAGACGATCTCGCAGTGGGTGTGGACGAGGGCGAACGCCTCGGCGGTGGGCGCGTACTTCTCGTGCAGCGCGCGGATCTCGTCGGGTCCCGGAATGTGCATCCGGCGAGCGTAACAACCCCGCGGGGTGGCGGTTCCGTCATCCGATGGAGCACTCCTTCACGCTGAGCGGCTTCGTGCTGCCGGCCGGCCGGCTGCACAGCACTTCCGACTCCGAGACGCCCTGCGGGGTCCTGCGTACCCGTTTGAGGACGATGCTGTGGCCGTGCCGTTCGCCGTACAGGGGCGCGTCGGTGAAGTCGATCGTTCCGGTGGCCATCCCGTCGAGCTTCACGCCCCTGAGGTTGACCCAGGTCGCCGCGCGGCTCTGGCGCACGTCGCCGAGGCTGGCCGCCCAGTACAGCGCACGCGTGGCGTCGTGGGCCAGGGCCGTCTGGCCGCTGGCGAAACCGGGCGCGTCGTAGGTGACGTGCTTGCCCTTGAGCCAGGGGAGGTACGTGGCGGCGTCCTCGTAGAAGGCGGTCGAGGACGCGGCCTCCTTCAGTTCGGCCAGGGCGGCGTGGTACAGGGTGATCCGCGGGGCCACGCCGTCACGGCCGCCCGTGCCGGAGAACCTGGCCTTGCTCAGGTCGTCGCCGGTGAGGATGGAGATCTCCCGGCTCGCGCAGCCCGGTTCGGTGCCCAGCTGGGTCATCAGCGGACCGATGTCCTCGACCCGCCCGGCGAAGTAGATCACCGAGGGGACCGTACGGCCCCGGCAGATCTCCTGCGCGTGCAGGCGCAGCTCCGGCTTGCCGTTCGCCACCCGGTAGGTTCGCTCGGGCAGCATCCGGAAGTGCTCCCGGCGGAGCATCCTCCCGCCGTAGAGCGCCTGTTCGCTGGTGTAGCGGTCCTGCGAGTCCTTGGTGTCGCGGGCGAGCACCAGCGCGTACGGGTCCTTCTCCCGGGCGCGCAGCTGCCGGGCGACGAGGCCGAGCGCTTGGGCCTGGTGCTCGTCGGGCGCCGCGAGGCTGAACCAGTTGGAGAACTCCTTCGGCAGGTAGGTCGCCGAGTTGGTGCCGGAGACGATGGGCAGCCCGGCCGCCTGGAGGCGCCGCGTGACGTCCAGGCTGCTCTGCAGGTCCCGGCCGAAGCCGACCACGCCGACGACGGTCGGGTCCCGGTCGGCGTACGCCGCGATCGCGTCCGCCGTCACCCGCTGCTGCCCCATGTCCACGCCCCCGTTGGCGAGCAGCACCCGGAGTTTCACCGTGTAGTTCTCGTTGACCACACGCTGGGCGAGGTACACGCCGGCCAGCTCCTCGGCGCCCTTGACCAGGGAGGAGTCCGTCGTGGAGGAGCTGAGCGGCCCCGCGTACACCACGGTGACGTACGTGCCGCGGTGGTGGCGCAGCACGTCGGCGTTCTCGGCGCGCACCAGGTCCTCCAGCTCGCGCAGCCTGCGGCCCTCCTCGTCGGCCCCGCCCGGCAGGTAGGCGGCGAACCGGGTGTCCCCGGTGGCTATGCCGACGCATTCCGTGCCACCGCCGGGCGCGGGGCGCCGTACGGTGTCGCGGTCGGCGCTGAGCATCCCCGCCGAGCAGTACGTGCGGTGCAGTTCCAGGAAGTGGACGATCCCCGCGGTCCCGGCGAGGACGAGGACGAGGAACAGGGTGTACGCCGACCACACCACGCGCGCCAGGGGCGGCCGGTGCCTGGCCCGCACGCACCGCCAGTCCGCCTGCCGCAGCGGCACCAGCTCCGCGCGGGGCAGCGGCACCCTGAGCA
>NZ_BNBF01000005.1:12447-20210 GCF_014654935.1 Streptomyces capoamus | reverse complement strand
CCCAGGGCAGGGCGTTCGTCCGGCTCGGCGACTGGTCGGCCCGCAGGTTCCCGGCCCACTCGTCGTACCAGTGGCGCAACCGCTGCTGGAGGCCCCAGGGCGGCGGCACCGGCCGGCCGGCGGGCGGCCCCGCGGCCGTGCCGCGGTCCAGCAGCGCGGTGTCACCGGCCGCCACCCCCGCCACGATGAGCAGCGGGTCGAGCTCACTGCGCCGGCTGCGGACGTCGCTGACCGCCCTGACCAGTTCGACGCCGCCGTTCTCCCGGCTGATCCGGCGCAGGAACAGCACCGGCGGACGCGTCCGCTTGAACCCGCGCAGGTCCCAGCTGGCGCGCCGGTGGTTGTCCCGCAGGTCCTCGAACAGCGCCAGCACGTACAGCTGGAGCGGGAACGGCCCGCCCTCCCGCATCGCCTCGGCCACGTCGTAGGTGCGCGCCGCTATGGCCCGCCAGGAACGGACGGGCCGCAGCAGCCGCACGCTGGTCGGCCGGCGGCGGGCGGCGGACTGCAGGAACGTCGTGGTCAGGAACCACCGGCTCTCCCTGCGCAGCCACAGGAAGAGCGGAGCGCGCCCGGGGACGTGGTTGAGGCCGGCGAGAAGGATCATCAGTCCGATGCCGGCCAGCACGGCGACGTACCACTCGGGGCGGGTGAGCAGCGCGGTGAACGCGCCCAGGACGCCCATGGGCAGGAACTCCTGCACGTCGTTGAGGAGCAGCTGCCGGGGCCGGCGCGCGGGTCTGCGGGGCCGCCACCGCTGCCGGGCCAGGATGCGCAGCAGGTGCGCCTGGGCCTGCTCCCGCTGGGCGTTGCCGTCCGGTGTGCCGACGGGAACGGTCGGCCAGTGCTCACGCATCTCCGGGTCGTCGGTGGCCTCCTGGAGGGCGCGGACGAGGTTGAGGCGCGGGAAGGCGTAGGGCCGGTAGGCGCCGGACCGGCCGCCCCACTTCCGGGAGTCGCCGAGGTCCCACAGCAGCCGTGTGGCCCTCGCCAGGGGGTCGACGTCCCCCGGCTGCGGCTCGGTCGGGGCCACGGCCAGGCGCGTCCCGTGGCGCTGCTGGCCTTCGCACAGCTCGTCGACGAGTTCGGTGACGCGGTCGTCATCGGCGGGGTTCTCGGCGTGCAGCACGATGACCGGTATCGGGGAATCGCTCGTCCTGAAGTCCTGGATCAGTGACTCCAGCTGCCGCTGGACGTCGATCCCGGCCTCGGTCGACATGCCCGGGTGATCGCCCGGGCAGTCCTGAGGCAATGCGTGGTCACGACCGTGCATGGACACCCCCCGTGGTCTGAAGACACATGTGTCACAAGCACTTTGAGAATATCGTCTGTGACTGACAATCGCCCCTGAACGGAACGCGGACGGGCGTGCCGTCCCGACCGGTGCCCTCCGGTGCGCACCACGCGGCCGTGGGAGGATCGCTCGCCATGGGTGTGTCCGGGGTGGTGCGAGGTGTGCGGGCCGGGGTGTTCGCGGCCGTGTGCGTGCTGCTCGCCGCCGCCGGGCACGGGGCCGCGACAGGGGACATGCCGCCGTTGTGGGCCGACGCGGCCGGGTTCGGCGGCGTGTTCGCGCTCGGGTGCGCCCTCGGCGGGCGCGAGCGGTCGCTGCCCGGCATCGGCGCGGTCGTGCTGTGCACGCAGGCGGCCCTGCACCTGGGGTTCGACGGGGCGGCGCGTGCCGTGGACCGTGCGGCGCGTCCTCACGCGCGACCGCGTGCCGTCCACGGGTTGCCCCCGCACCTCGCCGCCCATGCGACGGGGCCTGACCTGCTCGGCGCGCACGCCACGGGCGTCCACGCGCTCGCCGTTCACGCCAGCAGCCCTCACCTGCTCGCCGCTCACGCCACGGGTGCCCACCTGTGCGCCGCTCTGGCCGTCTCCTGGTGGCTGCGGCGGGGTGAGGCCGCGGTGTGGTCGATGCTGCGCCGGGCCGCCACGCTCGTGCCGGTCCTGCCCGCCTGGTATCGGCGGGTCCCGCCGCCCCTGTCCGCCGGGCGGCCCGCGCCGCTCGTGCCGGCGGCGACCGGGCCGCCCCGCGGGGCCCCGCTGCGGCACGCGGTGCGGCGGCGCGGACCCCCGCCCCCCGTCCCGTACCGCAACCGACCACCGGCACACGTCACCCGTACGGAGATCCACTCGCTCATGTCCACGACACGTACCGCCCTGCGCCGCGCCGGCGCCGGCACCGCGCTCGCCGCCGCCGCCGTCCTGCTCGCCGCCACGGCCGCCTCGGCGCACGTCACCGTCCACCCCGAGAGCTACCCCAAGGGTGCCACCGACGGCGTCCTGACCTTCCGCGTTCCGAACGAGGAGGACGCGGCCGCCACCACCAAGGTCCAGGTGTTGCTGCCCACCGACCACCCCGTGCTCGGCGTCCTGGTCCACCCGCAGGACGGCTGGACGGCCAAGGTCACCACCAGCAAGCTGAAGGCACCGGTGAAGACCGACGACGGCACGATCACCGAGGCGGCCTCCGAGATCACCTTCACCGGAGGCCGTATCGGCGCCGGGCAGTACGAGGACTTCACCGTGGCCTTCGGTCAGCTCCCCGACGACGGCGGTCAGTTGGTGTTCAAGACGCTGCAGACCTATTCCGACGGCAAGGTCGCCCGCTGGATCGAACAGCCGGAGGCCGGCGGTGAGGAACCGGAGAACCCGGCGCCGACGCTGAAGCTGACGGCCGCCGCGACGACGGCCCCCACCACCACGCCGGCCCGCGCCACCACCGGCGCGGCGGACACCAGCGACTCCACCGCCCGCGGACTCGGCGTCGCCGGGCTGGTCGCCGGTGTGCTCGGGCTGGGCGCGGCCGCCGTCGCGCTCCGCAGCCGGGCGGCGCGGCCGTAGCGACAGGACCCGCGGGGCCGTAGTGATTCGACCCGTGGGGCTGTAGTGATACGACCCGCGAAACCGTAGTGATTCGACCCGCGGGGCTGTAGTGATACGACCCGCGGGGCCGTGGGGGGCGCGGGCTGCGCGTTGCCGAAGCGGCCAGGCCCGCGGGGCCGTAACGGCGTATAACCCGCGGTCAGTGGCGGCGCGGCCCACGCGGCCGTAGCGACACGACCCGCGCGACCTCCACGGCACCACCCACGGGGCCGGGGCGCGCGATCCGCAGGCTCGTGGTGTGCGACCCACGCGCTCGTACCAGCGCCACGCGGCCGTGTCGGCGATCCACGGGCTCGTGCCGCGCGACCCATGCGCCCGTAACCCACAACCCACAACCCACGCACCCCGTAACAGCCCCACCCACACGGCCGTCGCGCCCGGCCCGCGGGCTCGTGGTGCGCGAGCCCGCGACCCGCGACCCCGCCGGCCCCACCCACCGGGCCGTCCCCCCCCGCCCCCCGAGCGCATGCGCAAGGGCCCGGACCGGTGGCCGGTCCGGGCCCTTGTCTCTTCCTCGCCGGTGTTCAGCGCGCCGCCAGCTCCAGTTCCAGCAGTTGCTGCGGCTGTTCGGCCGGTACCCTCGCCGGCGTCCGCGCGGTCCGCCACAGCCAGGCGACGTCCCGGCCGAAGGACCACACCAGCGAGCCGAGCGCCAGCAGGACGACCGTCAGGTTCACCGGGGCGGGCAGCAGCCGCGCGCCCGCCACGAGCAGGCACACACCCTGCACCGCGGCGACGGTCTTGCGGGCGAACGACGGCGGCAGCGGTGCGGTCAGCCACGGCGCGAACCGGGCCGCGGCGACGAACGCGTACCGCATGCCGCCGATCAGCAGCACCCACGGTCCGAGCTGCGTCGCCACGTACACGCTCAGCACCAGGATCAGGAATGCGTCGACCTCCATGTCGAAGCGCGCGCCGAGCGCGGAGGAGGTGCCGGTGCGGCGGGCGACCTTGCCGTCCACGCCGTCCAGCAGCAGCGCCACCGCGGTCAGCGCGACCAGCAGCGTCACCGGCGGCGCGCTCTCGAAGGAGTCGGCGACCAGCGCGGTCACCCCGCCGACCAGGATGGACCGGCCGAGCGTGACCCGGTTCGCGGGGCCGAAGGAACGCAGCCGGGAGCGGTGCACGGCCCGGGAGAGGACCGCCCAGGTGGCGAACGCGAACACGAGTCCCGTCAGCCAGCCGACCGGCCCCATGCCGATCGCCGAGCCGAGCAGGGCCAGCAGCAGGATCTGCACACCCGCTCCCACAGCGGTCTCCTGCTGGAGCCTCGCGTCGTACGTGTTGTTCAGGGCCACCGCACATCCTCCGGCCGAGTGACAGAGTCGATCAAGGCCGCGTACTGTGCGCGGCCTGTGCACAACTCGGTACGTGAACAACTTCCCGATCGTTCAGGAGGATGCCGATGAACAGGTCGGCCCGCGCGTTCTGGCTCCGCTCGCCCGGCCACGGGGAGCTGCGTGACGTGCCCCTCGCGGAGCCCGCCGCCGACGAGGTGCTGGTGCGTGCGCTGTACTCCGGGGTGAGCCGGGGCACCGAGACGCTCGTCTTCCGTGGCGGGGTGCCGCACAGCCAACACGCCGTGATGCGGGCGCCGTTCCAGGAGGGCGACTTCCCGGGCCCGGTGAAGTACGGCTACCTCAGCGTCGGCGTGGTCGAGCAGGGCCCGGCCGAGCTGACCGGCCGTACGGTCTTCTGCCTGTATCCGCACCAGAGCCGTTACGTCGTTCCGGTGAGCGCCGTCACCGTGGTGCCCGAGCGGGTGCCCGCCGCCCGGGCCGTGCTCGCCGGCACCGTGGAGACCGCCGTGAACGCCCTGTGGGACGCGCGCCCGCTGATCGGCGACCGGATCGCGGTGGTCGGCGGCGGCATGATCGGCTGCGCGGTGACCGCGCTGCTCGCCCGCTTCCCCGGCGTCCGCCTCCAGCTGGTCGACGCCGACCCGGCCCGCGCCAGGACCGCGGAGGCGCTCGGCGTGGACTTCGCCGCGCCCAGCGACGCCCTCGGCGACTGCGACCTCGTCGTGCACGCCAGTGCCACCGAGGCCGGCCTCACCCGCGCGCTGCAACTCCTCGCCCCGGAGGGCACCGTCGTCGAGCTGAGCTGGTACGGCGACCGGAGCGTGGCCCTGCCGCTGGGCGAGGCCTTCCACTCCCGCCGGCTCACCGTGCGCAGCAGTCAGGTCGGCACCGTCTCCCCGGCCGCCCGGGCCGGCCGTACCTACGCCGACCGGATGGCGCTCGCGCTGGACCTGCTCGCCGACCCGGCGCTGGACGCGCTCATCACCGGGGAGAGCGCTTTCGAGGAACTCCCCTCCGTCATGCCGCGACTGGCGTCCGGTGAGATCCCCGCCCTGTGCCACCGGGTGCGGTACCCGGACACCGGTCTGACCTGAGAAAAGAGTGAGGAACGGCTGAACACGGGGAAGCGAAGAGCCGTACTACACGGCATCCACCGGCGGGCAAGGCCGGAGGACCAGACGCGCCGCACCTGGAGGGTCGTCCGTTGTTCAGCATCACCGTCCGCGATCACATCATGATCGCCCACAGCTTCCGCGGCGAGGTCTTCGGGCCCGCGCAGCGACTGCACGGCGCCACGTTCCTCGTGGACGCCACGTTCCGCCGCCGGGAACTGGACGAGGACAACATCGTGGTCGACATCGGCCTGGCCACCCGGGAACTGGCCGCCGTCACCGCCGAACTGAACTACCGCAACCTCGACGAGGAACCGGATCTCAAGGGCGTCAACACGTCCACCGAGTTCCTCGCGAAGGTCATCGCCGACCGGCTGGCCGAGCGGATCGCGAAGGGTGCCCTCGGCGAGGGCGCCAAGGGCCTGGCGGGGATCACCGTCACCCTGCACGAGTCGCACATCGCCTGGGCGAGTTACGAGCGTGACCTGTGACCGACCTGACCGTGCAGCGGGCCCGTCTGGCCTACGTGCCCGCGCAGCCCGCCGCCGAGAACGCCGGAATCATCCCCATGTCCCTGCGCACCGTGCACTTCGTGATGCCGGGCGGCGTCGACGACCCGGCCGCGCCCAGCGGCGGCAACGCCTACGACCGCCGGGTCTGTCTGGACCTGCCCGGCTTCGGCTGGCAGGCCGTCCGGCACGCCGTGCCCGGCGGCTGGCCGCGCCCGGACGGTGCCGCCCGCGAGCGGCTGGCCCGCACCCTGCGGGACCTGCCGGACGACACGGTCGTGCTCCTGGACGGCCTCGTCGCCTGCGGCGTCCCGGAGATCGTCGTCCCCGAGGCCGCACGGCTGCGGCTCGCCGTCCTCGTGCACCTGCCGCTCGGCGACGAGACCGGGCTGGACCCGGCCGTCGCCGCCGACCTGGACGCCCGTGAACGGGCGGTGCTGCGGGCGGCGGGCGCGGTGATCGCGACCAGCGAGTGGGCGGTCCGCCGGCTCGTCGCCCACCACGGGCTCGCCCCCGACCGGGTGCACACGGCCGCGCCGGGCGCCGACATCGCGCCCCTCGCGCCCGGCACCGACGGCGTCTCGCGGCTGCTGTGCGTGGCCGCCGTGACCCCGCGCAAGGGCCAGCACCGGCTGGTCGAGGCGCTCGCGGCGGTCCGGGAGCTGCCGTGGACCTGCGAGTGCGTCGGCGGCCTCGGGCAGGACCCCGCGTACGTCGACCACCTGCGGGAACTGATCGCCCGGCACGGCCTCGCCGACCGCCTGCACCTGACCGGCCCGCGTTCCGGCGCCGACCTCGACGCCTCGTACGCCGCGGCCGACCTGATGGTCCTCGCCTCCTACGCCGAGACCTACGGCATGGCGGTCACCGAGGCCCTCGCCCGGGGCATCCCGGTCCTCGCCACCGACGTCGGCGGCCTGCCCGAGGCGGTCGGGCGTGCACCGGACGGCGGGGTGCCCGGCATCCTCGTCCCGCCGGAGGACCCGGCCGCGCTCGCCGCCGAACTGCGCGGCTGGTTCGGCGAACCCGACGTACGCCGCCGCCTGAAGGCCGCGGCCCGCGCGCGGCGCGCCGCGCTCGACGGCTGGGCGACCACCGCCCGCAGCCTGGCAGGAGTCCTCGGGCGGCTCCCCGAACCCCCGAGGAGGGTGGCATGAGCACGGTGCCCGAAGAGGAAACGGTGCCGGTCGTGTCCGGCGCGCAGGGCTTGGTCCCGGCTCAGCCCGGGCCGGGGGAGGGGGAGTCCGTGCCGGAGACCTCGAAGGCGGGCGGGCACGACCCGGCGGCGGACGGCGGGGAGCCCGGCGCGGGCACCGCCTCCGTCATCCCCGGTGCCGGGCCCGTGGGCCGCCCCGGCGAGCGGGCCACCGTACGGCTGCGGGACGAGGACGCGCAGGAGCCGCCGCGGTACGCGCCCGAGTGGCTCCAGCTGCGCGAGAGCGCCGACGCGGCGGCCCGCGCGCCGGAACTGCTCGACCCGTTGCGCATCCGGCTGGCCAACCTGCCGGGCCGGGCCGGCGGGCTGGTCGTGCACGACCTGGGGTGCGGCACCGGCTCCATGGGCCGCTGGCTGGCCCCCCGCCTGGACGGCGCCCAGCACTGGATCCTGCACGACCGCGACCCCTACCTGCTGCACTTCGCCGCGGTCGCCTCCCCGCGCTCCGCCGCCGACGGCAGCCGCGTCACGGTGGAGACCCGGCGCGGCGACGTCGCCCGGCTCACCCCGGACGTGCTGGCCGGGGCCTCGCTGGTGACCGCGTCCGCGCTGCTGGACGTCCTCACCCGGGAGGACGTCGAGACACTGGCGGACGCCTGTTCGGGCGCCGGCTGCCCGGCCCTGCTCACCCTCTCCGTCGCCGGGCGCGTCGACCTCACCCCCGCCGACCCGCTCGACGCCGAGATCGCCGAGGCGTTCAACGCCCACCAGCGGCGCGACGGGCTGCTCGGTC
>NZ_BNBF01000005.1:0-12409 GCF_014654935.1 Streptomyces capoamus | reverse complement strand
CGGAGGCCGTCACCGTGACCTGTGAGGCGTTCGCCGAGCGCGGGGCGACGGTCCGGCTGCACCCGAGCCCGTGGCGGCTCGGCCCGCAGCAGCGGGCGCTCACCGAGCAGTGGCTGCGCGGCTGGGTCGGCGCGGCCGTCGAGGAACGCCCGGAACTGGCCGACCGCGCCGAGCGCTATCTGCGCGACCGGCTCGCCGCCTGCGCCTCCGGCAGCCTGCGGGTCACCCTCCACCACACCGACCTGCTGGCCCTGCCCCGCCCGACGGGCGGCACACCATGACCGGCCCGGCCGGGACGGCGGGAACGACGGTGCCGACGGCGGACTCGGTCCGCGGGGACGCCGGGGACGCCGGGGACGGTGAGGCGGCCGGGATCCCGGCGGCGCCCGCTCCCCGAGGCGGCGTCTCCAGGGCGCTGCGCACCCGGCTGGGCACCTTCGCCGGACTCGCCATCCTCGGGTTCCTGCTGTGGCGGCTCGGCACCGGTGCGCTGGTCGACGGGGTGCGGCGGATCGACACGGGGACGGTGGCGGCGTCGCTGGCGATCGGCGCGGTCACCACCGTGTTCAGCGCCTGGCGGTGGCAGCTGGTGGCGCGGGGGCTGCGGCTGCGACTGCCGCTGGGCCCGGCCGTCGCCGACTACTACCGGGCGCTGTTCCTCAACGCGGCCCTGCCCGGCGGGATCCTGGGCGACGTGCACCGGGCCGTCCGGCACGGGCAGAGCGCCGGCGATGTGCGGCGCGGGGTGAAGGCGGTCGTGCTCGAACGCGTCGCCGGGCAGATCGCGCTGACCGTGGCCGGCACGGTGGTGCTGCTGACCCTGCCGTCCCCGGTGCGCGCGCAGGTCCGCGGCTTCGCCCCCCTGGCGGCGCTGGCCGTCGTCGGCGCGCTCGCCGTCGTCCTCGCGCTCCGGATGAACCGCCCGCCGGCCGGCCGGGGCGGCGGCGCCCTGCGCCGGACGCTCGGCGAGGCCCGCCGGGGCCTGGCGTCACGGCACAGCGGGCCGGGTGTGGCCCTCTCCTCCGCGCTCGTCCTGGCCGGGCACCTGCTCATGTTCGTCGTGGCGGCCCGGGTCGCCGGCTCGGCCGCCCCGGTCGAGGCGCTGCTGCCGCTCGCGGTGCTCGCCCTGCTGGCCATGGGCCTGCCGCTGAACGTCGGCGGTTTCGGCCCCCGCGAGGGGGTCACCGCCTGGGCGTTCGGCGCGGCGGGGCTCGGCGCGGACACCGGCGTCGCGGTCGCCGTCGTCTACGGCGTGCTGAGCCTCCTGGCGAGCCTGCCCGGCGCCGCCGTCCTGGTCTGGCGCTG
This sequence comes from Streptomyces capoamus, assembly GCF_014654935.1. Lineage (GTDB taxonomy): Bacteria > Actinomycetota > Actinomycetes > Streptomycetales > Streptomycetaceae > Streptomyces > Streptomyces capoamus. The sequence continues at coordinate 11,104 of NZ_BNBF01000005.1, read as the reverse complement.
GTACGACGGCGTACGCGCCCGAACCCCGGTCCCCGCCCATGCCGACGGCGGCGCGCTCGGGGACGGTCTGCCGACCGGGACCGCCCCCATGGGTCCCGGCCGCGGGGCCGCCCGGCGCTACTTCCGTCCCGTCAGCGAGGTGAGCAGCCCGAGGTACGGCTCGAAGGCGTCCGTGAGGCTCGCCAGGAGTTCCTTTCCCTTTTCCGCCGATCCGAGGGAAGGACGGCCGATGACGCCCGATTCGGTATAGGCGGACATTCCCACGGTGAGCAGATGACGGCGGTCGTCGGCGGTGAAATCGGCGGACTCGTGACCAGGTCGGACGAATTCGGGGTGAGCGTGCAGCAGAATCGAGGTCTCGATTTCTCCGGCGTGCATGTCGGTGAGCAGCGAGGTGACCACCCCGGCCCGCTCCCGCGCCGCCTCCCAGTCCTCGGCGGCCGGGAACAGCGCCATCCGCTCACCGCGCGCGGAGGCCTCCTGGACGACATTGCCCAGCACGTAGTTGCCGCCGTGCCCGTTCACCACGACCAGCGCGTCCACGCCCGAACGGCGCAGCGACGCCGCGATGTCCGAGACGACCGCGTGCAACGTCACGGCGGAGATGCTGACGGTTCCCGGCCAGTCCGCGTGCTCGTGCGAGCAGGAGACCGTCACCGGGGGAAGGAGGTGCACCGGGTACGCGGCGGCGATCTCCCGCGCCACGGCGCAGGCGACGAGCGTGTCGGTGGCCAGCGGAAGGAACGGACCGTGCTGTTCGAAGCTCCCCACGGGAAGGACGGCGACCTGTGCTGACACGCCCGCCCCCCGGTTCCGTACGTCCAGCGTGGTGTCCGTCGGCAGCACGCCGCCCACCGCCCCGTACGCCGCCCGCGCGCCCGAACCACTCATCTTTTCACGGCCTTTCGTCTCTGCTTTAGGAATCAGATCATGACAGAAAACACCGGCGTCAACATCGGCGTACTCGGCACGAAGTCCCCGCGGCGTTCGGGTGCCGAACGTGTGGTGAATGCACCGCTGCCCACCGTGTACGGCAAATTCCAGGCGGTCGGTTACCTGGACCACGACCGCGGTGACGAGCAAGTGGCCCTGGTGTACGGCGAGATCGGTCCCGACGACGTGCTGGTCCGGCTGCACTCCGAGTGCCTGACCGGGGACGCGTTCGGCTCCCGGCACTGCGAGTGCGGGGACCAGCTGGAGGCCGCGATGCGCGCCGTGGTGGCCGAAGGCAGCGGCGTCGTCGTCTACTTGAGAGGGCACGAGGGCCGCGGCATCGGCCTGCTCGCCAAGCTGCGCGCGATGGCGCTGCAGGCGGAGGGCCTGGACACGGTGGAGGCGAACCTCGCCCTGGGCCTGCCGGTCGACGCCCGCGACTACCGGGTGGCCGCCGAGATCCTGCGCGACCTCGGGGTGCGTTCGGTACGGCTGCTGTCCAACAACCCGCGCAAGCGCGAGGCGCTGGTCCGGCACGGCGTCCAGGTCGCCGAACAGGTGCCGCTGCTGATCGAGCCGTGCGAGAGCAACATCACCTACCTGCGGACCAAGCGGGAGCGGATGGACCACCACCTGCCGCACCTCGACGCCGTCGCCCACGGCTCCTGACGCCCGGCCGCCGGTTCGGCGGGCCGCCGCCCGGAAAGGACTGCATCGACGGGTGTGCGGCGGTGAGGAGGCGGCGGGTGGACCTGAGGGCCGAAGTGGTCGTCGTCGGCGGCGGGGTGATGGGCACGAGCATCGCCTGGCACCTGGCACGCGCCGGCGTACCGGACGTCGTCCTCGTCGAACGGGACGAACTCGCCGCCGGCTCCACCTCCCGGGCCGCCGGCGGCGTACGGGCGCAGTTCTCCGACGAGCTGAACATCCGGCTCGGCGCGCGCAGCCTGGAGGCGTTCGGCCGCTTCCAGGAGGAGGTCGGCCAGGACATCGGGCTGCACCGGGTCGGCTACCTGTTCCTGCTCTCCACACCCGCGCAGGTGGCCTCCTTCGAGGCGGGCGTGCGGCTGCAGAACTCCCTCGGGGTGCCCAGCCGCCTGCTCGCCCCCGAGGAGGCCCGCCGGCTCTGCCCGCTGATCCGCACCGACGGACTGCTGGCCGCCGCGTACTCCCCGGACGACGGCCACTGCACGCCCGAGGCCGTCGTCCACGGCTACGCGCGTGCCGCCCGTGCCCACGGCGCCCGCATCCTGCGCCACACCGAGGTCACCGGCATCGAACGGCACGGCGACACCCTCACCGCGGTCGCCACGACCGCGGGCCGGATCGAGACCGGCACGGTGATCTGCGCGGCCGGCGCCTGGTCGCGGGCGGTCGGCGCCATGGCGGGCGTGGAGCTGCCGGTACGGCCGCTGCGCCGGCAGATCGCCGTCACCGGACCGGTGCCCGGCCTGCCGGCCGCGCTGCCCATGACCATCGACTTCACCACCAGCCTCTACTTCCACCGCGAGGGCCCCGGCCTGCTGCTCGGCATGTCCGACCCGGACGAGGAGCCGGGGTTCGCCACCGACACCCACGACCGCTGGATTCCGCGGCTCGCCGAGGCGATGCGGCAGCGCGCGCCGGCCCTGCTGGACCTGCCCCGCGCCGGCGGCTGGGCGGGCCTGTACGAGAACACACCCGACCACAACGCCCTGATCGGCGAGGCGCCCACGGTGTCCCGGTTCCTGTACGCGACCGGCTTCTCCGGGCACGGCTTCCTCCAGGGACCGGCCGTCGGCGAGGTGATCCGCGACCTGTACCTGGGCCGCGTACCCTTCCTGGACATCAGCCCCCTGAGCGCCGGCCGGTTCGCGGCCGGCGCCTCGCGCCCGGAGGCCAACCTGGTATGACACAGCTCCATCTGTGGCTGCGCCACGAGCCCCGTACCACCGAGCGGCGCACCCCCGTCGTCCCCGCCGACGCCCGCCGGCTGACCGAGAGCGGGGTGACCCTGACCGTCGAGGAGTCCCCGCAGCGGATCTTCCCCATCGAGGAGTACGAGGCGGCCGGCTGCCGCCGCGCCCCGGCGGGCTCCTGGGTGACGGCACCCCGGGACGCCGTGATCCTCGGCCTGAAGGAACTCCCCGACGAACCCGCCGAGCTGACGCACCGGCACATCTTCTTCGGGCACGCCTACAAGCGGCAGCCGGGCGCCGCCGAACTGCTCGGCCGGTTCACGGCCGGCGGCGGGGCCCTGCTGGACCTGGAGTACCTGGTGGACGACGAGGGCCGCCGGCTGGCCGCCTTCGGCTTCTGGGCGGGCTACCTGGGCGCCGCGCTCGCGGTGCTCCGGCACCGGGGCCGGCTGGCGGCACCGCTCACGCCCACCGCCAAGGACGACCTGGACGCCGTGCTGCGCCCGCGGGCCGGGGACGCGGACTTCACGGCGCTGGTGATCGGCGCCCTCGGACGCAGCGGACGGGGCGCCTGGACGGCCTTCCGTACGGCGGGCGTCGAGGCGACCCGCTGGGACCTGGCGGAGACCCGCGACCTGGACCGGCGGGCCCTGCTCGGGCACGACGTGCTGGTGAACGCGGTGCTCGCCACGAGCCCGGTCCCGCCGTTCCTGCGCGAGGAGGACCTGGACGACGCGGCCCGCCGGCTGCGCACCGTGTGCGACGTCACCTGCGACGTCGGCTCCCCGTTCAACGTGCTGCCGGTCTACGACCGCACCACGGACTGGACGGAGCCGGCGCGCCGGCTGCGCGAGGAGCCGCCGCTGGACCTGATCGCCATCGACAACCTGCCGTCCCTGCTGCCCCGCGAGTCCAGCACCGACTTCTCGGCGGCCCTGCTGCCGCAGCTGCTCGCCTTCGGCCCGGGCGGCGCCTGGGGCCGCTGTCTCGACCGGTTCCACCAGGCCTGCCGTGAACTCGGCGTCGCCGAAGGGGAGGGTTCGTCATGACCGGCCGGGTCCCGGCGAGCGGCACCGTCCACTGGATCGGCGCCGGGCTGTCCACCGGCAGCGGACTGGCCGGCCTGTGCCGTACCGCCGGCCGTGTCCTGCTGTGGCACCGCACCGAGGACCGCGCGGCCGAGGCGCTGGCCGGTCTCGGCCTGACCGGGCTCGCCGAGCCCCGTGCCCTCGCACCCGGCGCCCTCGGCGCCGCGCTGGAACCCGGGGACGCCGTGGTGTCGATGCTGCCGGCACCGGAGCACGCCGGGCTGCTCGCCGCCTGTGTGCGCGCCGGGGCGCACTTCGCCTGCTCCAGCTATGCGTCGCCGGAACTGCTGGCGCACGCGGAAGCGGCGCAGGCGGCGGGCGTCGTCGTGCTCACCGAGACCGGACTGGATCCGGGCATCGACCACCTCTTCGCGCACAGCCTGATCGCCCGGGCCCGGGCGCGGATCGGCGAGCACACCCCGGCCGCCTACCGGCTCCACTCCTACTGCGGCGGCGTCCCGGCCGTGCCGGACGACTTCCGCTACCGCTTCAGCTGGGCCCCGCTCGGGGTCCTGAACGCCCTGCGCACGCCCGCGCGGTACCTGGAGGACGGCGCCGAGGTCACGGCCGGGCGGCCCTGGGAGGCGACCCGGCCGCTCCGCCTGGGCGGGGAGACCTTCGAGGCGTACCCCAACCGCGACAGCGTCCCGTTCCTCGCCCAGTACGGCCTGCCCGCCGCCTGGACCCCGCGGACCTTCGTGCGGGGCACCCTGCGGCCGGACGGCTGGCTGCGGGCGTGGCAGCCGGTCTTCCGGGAGCTGACGGCGGGCGACGACGAGCGGATCGCCGCGCTGGCCCGGGAGCTGGCGGCGGCCCACCCGGCCACGGAGGCGGACCGCGACCGGGTGGTGCTCTCCGTCTCCCTGGAGGTCGACACGGGCGGGGGACGGCCGTGGACCGGCGCCTACCTCCTCGACACGACCGGTGACGCCGAGGAGTCCGCGATGGCCCGCTCGGTCTCCCGCCCGTTGGCCCTCGGTGTCCGGCACATCCTGGACGGCAGCCTGCCGGCCGGTCTGCACCGGGCGGCGGGAACCGGCCGGCGCGCGGACCGCTGGCTGACGGAACTCGCCGGGGAGGGGCTGGAGTTCAGCCTGGTGCTGGGTCAGTAGCCGGCCGGCGGTTCAGTCCGTCACCGCCTCGTGCACCAGCCGGCGCAGCTCGGGGAAGACCTTCAGCCTCTTCGGCCGTACCTGGGTCATGAACTGCACGGTCAGGTCGTGGACCGGGTCGACCCAGAACGCGGTGGTGGCCACGCCGGTCCAGCCGTAGGTGCCGAGGTGGGAGGGGGCGAGGGTGCGCGCCGGGTCGGTGACGACGGAGACGTTGAAGCCGAAGCCGAGGCCGTCGTTGCCCGGTTCCCGGTGGACCGGGGCGCCGAAGGAGGCGATGGTGGCGCCGCCCGGCAGCTGGTTGCGGGTCATCAGGGCGAGCGTGCGCGGCGCGAGCAGCCGTACGCCGTCCAGCTCGCCGCCACGGCGGAGCAGCTCCATGAAGCGGTGGAAGTCGTGGGCGGAGGAGACCAGTCCGCCGCTGCCGGACAGGAAGCGCGGCCGGCCGTGCACCGGCAGCCCCGGCACCGGCTCGATCCCGCCCGTGTCCGTCTCGCCGTACAGCTCGGCCAGCCGGGGCGCCTGTCCGGGGCCGAGGTGGAAACCGGTGTCGGCCATGCCGAGCGGACCCAGGATCCGCTCGGCGAAGAACCTGTCCAGGGGCTGCCCGGACACCACCTCGACGACCCGGCCCAGCACGTTCGAGGCGACCGAGTAGTTCCACTGGGTGCCCGGGTCGAACTGCAGCGGCAGCCGGGCGTACAGCCCGACGGTCTCCGCAAGGTCCTTGTCCGGCGGCACGGAGTACTCCAGGCCCGCCTCGCGGTACAGCGCGTCCACGGGGTGGCGGTGGTAGAAGCCGAAGGTCAGGCCGGCGGTGTGGGTCAGCAGGTGCCGGACGAGGATCGGTCCGGCGGCCGGGCGGGTGCGGACGCCGGGGCCCGAGCCGCCGACGTGGACACGGGGGTCGGCGAAGGCGGGCAGATGACGCTCCAGCGGGTCGTCCAGCGACAGCCGGCCCTCCTCGGCCAGCAGCAGCACGGCGACCGCGGTGACGGGTTTCGTCATCGAGTAGATCCGCCACAGCGTGTCCGCCTCGACCGGCAGTCCGGCCGCCACGTCCCGCAGCCCGTACGTGGTCAGGTGCGCGACCCGGCCGCCGCGGGCCACGGACACCAGGAATCCGGGCAGCCGGCCCGCGTCGACGTGCCCGGCGAAGTGCCGGTCCAGACGCTCCAGCGCCCCGGCGTCCAGTCCCGCCCGTTCCGGCTCGACGTCCTGCCGCAGCTGTGCCATCGCTCTCCTCCGGTCGCGTCCCGCGCGCCACGGCCGCCCGTCCGGCCCGCACCTCATCGTCGCGCAGGACGCCCGCCGGGGCAGGTTCCTCCCGGGAGGGCGCGGGAGGGAATGTGCGGGGCGCCGCGCGAGTTGAGGCGGTCATGAGTCAGGACTCCGCACAGGACGCGCTGCTCGGCCTGCTCTCCGCGGGCCACGCCGGCGTGCTCGTCACCCTCCGGCGCGACGGCCGCCCCCAGTTGTCCAACGTCAGTCACGCCTACGATCCCGACGAGCGCACCATCCGGATCTCGGTCACCGACGACCGCGCGAAGACCCGCAACCTGCGCCGGGACCCGCGCGCCTCCTACCACGTCACCAGCGACGACCGCTGGGCGTACACCGTGGCCGAGGGAACCGCCGAACTGAGCCCGGTCGCCGCCGACCCGCACGACGACACCGTGGAGGAGCTGATCCGGCTCTACCGGGACGTCCTCGGCGAGCACCCCGACTGGGACGACTACCGGGCCGCGATGGTCCGCGACCGCCGCCTGGTGGTGCGGCTGCGCGTCGAGCGGGCGTACGGCATCCCGAAGGGCTGAGCCGCGGCCGGGGTGCCGCTCAGGGCGCCCCGGCGGTCCGCGCCTCGATCGCCCGCAGGACGGCGACCATGTCCTCGCCGCCGTGGCCCCGCGCCACCGTCTCCTCGAACAGGGTGTGGCAGACGTCGAGGAGCGGCGAGGCGAGGCCGGCCCCGCGGGCCGCCTCGGCGATCAGCTGGTTGTTCTTGAGCACGTCCAGCGCCGCCGCCTGCACCGCGAAGTCCCGCTCGCGCAGCTTGGGGGCCTTCATCCGGGAGACCGCGCTGGCCATCGGGCCCGCGTCCAGCACGTCGAGGAACAGCCGGCGGTCCAGGCCCTGCCGTTCGGCGAAGTGGAAGGCCTCGGTCAGCCCGGTCACCTGGGTGATCAGGAAGATGTTCACCGCCAGCTTCATCAGCAGCGCGCCCGGCACCGGCCCGCACGCGAACGTCTCCCGGCACACCGGCGCCAGCAGCGGCCGCACGGCCTCCACGGCGGTCTCCTGGCCGGCGAGCATGGCCACCAGCTGTCCCTGTTCCGCCGGCACCCGGGAGCCGGAGACGGGCGCCTCGACGTACCGTCCGCCGGCCGCGCGGACGTCGGCCTCCAGGGCGCGGGAGTACTCGGGGGAGGTCGTGCCCATGTGCACGACGGTCCGGCCGGCGACCCGTGCGGCCAGGTGGGGCGTGTCCCGGCCGAGGACCGCGTCGAGCGCCGTCTCGTCGGCGAGCATCAGCAGCACCACCTCGGCCCGCGCGAACACCTCGGCGGGACTCGCGGCGACCTCGGCACCGGCCGCGCGCAGCGGCTCGGCGCGGTCCGGGGTGCGGTTCCACACCACGAGAGGGGTGCCGGCGGACGCCAGGCGCAGGGCCATGGGGCGGCCCATCACTCCGAGACCGATGAATCCGACCTGCATGGGGCCGCCCTCCGCTGCCGCGGGCCGACTATGACAGTGGTCATAGTAGCCGCCGCTATGACGCCGGTCATAGAGTGGGGCGCGGGAACGGAGGATGCGCGATGGCAGAGGCGCGGCGCGGACCGCGGGAGCGGATGGTGTTCAGCGCGGCCCAGCTCATCCGGCGCGGCGGCGTCGCCGCGGCCGGCATGCGCGAGGTCGCCGCGCACGCGGACGCACCGCGCGGCTCCCTCCAGCACTACTTCCCGGGCGGCAAGGAACAGCTGGTCAACGAGGCCGTCGAATGGGCCGGCCGGTACGCCGGCAAACGTGTCGCCCGCTTCCTCGCGGGACTCGAACACCCCACTCCCCGTGGCCTGTTCGCGGCGATGGCTGCCCAGTGGACCGAGGAGTACGCGGCGGACGGCTTCGCGGCCGGATGCCCGGTCGCCGCCGCCACGGTCGACTGCGCCGCCTCCGGCGAGTCGACCCGGGAGGCGGCGGCGACCGCGTTCGCCACCTGGCGGCGCCCGGTCGCCGAGGCGCTGGCGGACATGGGCGTCCCCGCGTCGCGCGCGGACGCACTGGCGACCCTCATGATCAGCACCCTGGAGGGCGCGATCCTGATGGCCCGCGCCGAGCGGGACGTACGCCCCCTCACCACGGTCGTGGCGGAACTCGGCCCCCTGCTCGACGCCGCCGCGGGCCCCTGACACCCCGCCCCGCGCGCGGAACCCGTCAGCCCGTCGCCCACTCGGCCGTGAGGTAGGCGATCACCATGTCCCCGAGCATCCTCCGGTAGTGATCGCGCCGCGCCGGGTCCGCCAGGTCCCGGCCGAACAGGGCGCCGTACGTGTCCCGGTTGGCGACCCGGAAGAAGCAGAACGAGGTGATCACCGCGTGCACGTCGACCGCGTCGACGCCCGCCCGGAACAGCCCGGACGCCCGACCGGCGGCGAGGATGCGGCGGATCACCTCCAGCGCCGGGGAGCCGATCAGGCCGAGCCTGCCGGAGGCCGCGAGGTGCTCGGCGCCGTGGACGTTCTCCAGGCTGACCAGCCGGATGAGGTCGGGGTGGCGCTCGAGGTGGTCGAAGGCCAGCTCCGCCACCCGCCGGATCGCGGCCACCGGGTCCAGGTGCTCCACGTCGAGCTGCTGCTCGGCGTGCCGTAACACCCCGTGGGCCCGCTCCAGCACGGCGGCGAACAACTGCTCCTTGCCGCCGAAGTAGTAGTAGATCATCCGCTTGGTGGTGCGGGTGCGGGCGGCGATCTCGTCGACCCGGGCGCCGTCGTAACCGGCCCGGGCGAACTCCTGCGTGGCCACGTCGAGGATCTCGGCCCTGGTACGGGCCGCGTCGCGGGGCCGCCCGCCGGGGCGCACCGGTTCATCCACGCTGGTCATCGCTGTCCTCCGGACCGTGAGGCGCCGGGGCGGCGCGCTCGTTCGCGTGCCGGTGATTGTAGGAGCTGGCCGCCGCGGGCGGTCGCCGCGCGAGGAGATTCCCTCAGCAGCCCCGCAGCAGCGGGACTGTGTGCCCGGTGCCCCGGACGCCGTGTGCCCCCGGCCCGCGGGAGGCGCGGACCGGGGGCACACGGGGGCCGCGGTCAGGGCCGGACGTTCCACTCGGCGATCACCGGGCGGTCGTGCTCCGTCGACAGCCGGCTGACCGTGCCGGTCGCCAGCTGGAACAGCCGGCCCTCGACGGGCGGCAGGCCCAGGCGGCGGGCGGTGAGCACGCGCAGGAAGTGCGCGTGCGCCACCAGCACCACGTCCCCCTCGGCCAGGGCCGGGGACAGCCGGGCCAGGACCCGGTCGGCGCGGGCGCCGATCTGCGCCGGCGACTCGCCCGGATGCCCCTCGGGGCCGGCCGGCACGCCGTCGGTCCACAGGTCCCAGCCGGGCCGGGAGCGGTGGATCTCGGCGGTGGTGACGCCCTCGTAGCCGCCGTAGTCCCACTCGTGCAGGTCGGGCTCGGGCTCGACCCCGGCGATGCCCGCCAGTTCGGCGGTGCGCCGCGCGCGGTCGAACGGGCTGGCCAGCGCACGGGCGTAGGTCCGGCCGGTGAGGAGCGGGGCGAGGGACTTGGCCTGTTCCTCGCCGTGCCGCGTGAGGGGCAGGTCGGTCCAGCTGGTGTGCTGTCCCGACCGGCTCCACTCCGTCTCACCGTGGCGGACCAGCAGGAGGTCCCCCACGGCGGGTCAGTCCTTCTTCTCGACCGCGTGGCCGCCGAACTGGTTGCGCAGGGCGGCGACCATCTTCATCTGCGGGGAGTCGTCCTGCCGGGAGGCGAACCGGGCGAACAGGGACGCGGTGATCGCGGGCAGTGGTACGGCGTTGTCGATGGCCGCCTCCACGGTCCAGCGGCCCTCGCCGGAGTCCTCCGCGTAGCCGCGCAGCTTCTCCAGGTGCTCGTCCTCGTCCAGGGCGTTGACCGCGAGGTCCAGCAGCCAGGAGCGGATGACCGTGCCCTCCTGCCAGGAGCGGAACACCTCGCGGACGTTCTCCACCGAGTGCACCTTCTCCAGCAGCTCCCAGCCCTCGGCGTAGGCCTGCATCATGGCGTACTCGATGCCGTTGTGGACCATCTTGGAGAAGTGCCCGGCGCCGACCCGCCCGGCGTGGACGTAACCGTACGGGCCCTCCGGCTTGAGCGCGTCGAAGATCGGCTGCAGCCGGTCCACGTTCTCCTTGTCGCCGCCGACCATGAGCGCGTAGCCGTTCTCCAGGCCCCACACACCGCCGGAGACACCGGCGTCGACGAAGCCGATGCCCTTGATGCCGAGGGCGGCGGCGTGCTTCTCGTCGTCCGTCCAGCGGGAGTTGCCGCCGTCGATGACCGTGTCTCCGGGGGAGAGCAGGTCACCGAGTTCGTCGATGACGGTCTGGGTGGCGGTGCCGGCCGGGACCATCACCCACACCTGGCGGGGCGCGTCGAGCTTCTCGACCAGTTCGGCCAGGCTCTTGACGTCCGAGACCTCCGGGTTGCGGTCGTAGCCGATGACGGTGTGGCCGGCGCGGCGGATCCGCTCGCGCATGTTGCCGCCCATCTTGCCGAGACCGATGAGACCGAGCTGCATGATCAGTTCTCCGTTGCGTTCTTGAGGGTGCGGTAGGCGGCGACGAGGGCCTTGGTGGACGGGTCCAGACCGGGCACGTCCGCGCCTTCGGTGAGGGCCGGTTCGACGCGTTTGGCGAGGACCTTGCCCAGTTCCACGCCCCACTGGTCGAAGGAGTCGATGTTCCATACCGCGCCCTGCACGAACACCTTGTGCTCGTAGAGGGCGATCAGCTGGCCGAGTACGGACGGGGTCAGCTGCCGGGCGAGGATCGTGGTCGTCGGCCGGTTGCCCTGGAACGTCTTGTGCGCGACCAGCTC
>NZ_BNBF01000004.1:371151-372185 GCF_014654935.1 Streptomyces capoamus | reverse complement strand
ACCACCTGCGGACGACCTCTACCCAACCCGCGAAGCCGCCGCAGACAGCCCAGAACCTAACGAAGCACTACTAGGGCCCGGTCTTCAAACTCCCGTCTGCCCCGCGAGTCCGGCCGGAGCCCCGGCGCCCCGAAGCAGCGTGTCCACGACACGGGTGGCGAGCGCATCCGTGTCGCCGCCTCCCGCGCCTTCCTTGGCTGCCTCGTGGATGAGGGCGTAGTAGACGCGCCGGGTCCAGTCGAGGTCGATGTCGGGACGGAGCACGCCCGCCTCTTGGGCGCGGCGGAAGAGCCGGGCGCAGGTGGCCCGGACCTCGGCGTGGATGCGGGCCGCCTCGGGGTGGGCGTCCTCAGCCGCGCGGTTCATGGCGAACGACCAGTGGGTCTTCACACTAAGGACGTTGGCAGTGACCTGGTAGAGGGCGACGAGTGGCGGGGCGGCGTCCGGGCGGGCGGTGTCGACGGCGTCCGCGAACTGGCGGGCGGCCCAGCCGGTTAGCTCGTCCAGAAGCGCTTCACGGGTGGCGAACCGGCGATGGACCGTGGTTCGGGCGACGTCGGCGGCCCGGGCGAGTTGCTCCATGGTCGCCGCCGGGTTAGTGGTCAGGACGCGTTCGGCCGCTTCCAGAATCGTCTGCACGGTCCGTTCGGTGTCGGCCCGGAGAGGCCGCTTCGCCTGCTGTTCCCTTTGTTGCTTGTGCGTCGTCACATCGACATGCTACATCCGAAACCCATAAGAGCTTCTACTTGCAACATTGATGTTGCATGTCTTAGGTTCATGGCGTCGGAGAGGTAGCAACTTCGCGCCCCGTCCGCGGGGAGAGATGACACCAAGGAGCAGTGAGTGATGCAGCAGAGGAAGCTGGGCCGCACCGGCGTATCGGTCAGCAAGTTTGCGCTGGGTACCCTGCGACTGGGCGCGTGGGGGAACACGGATCACGACGATGCTGCCCGGCTGATCCACACGGCTCTGGACGCCGGGATCAACCTCATCGACACCGCCGACCAGTACTCGGGCGGCGAGGCCGAGGAGAT
>NZ_BNBF01000004.1:368657-371105 GCF_014654935.1 Streptomyces capoamus | reverse complement strand
CGTGGGCAAGGCCGTCCGAGACCGCCGCGACGATGTCGTGCTCGCGACGAAGGGGCACTTCCCAGTCCGTTTCAAGGACGAGGACCCCAACCGGCAGGGCAACTCACGCCGTTGGCTCACCAAGGCCGTCGACGACAGCCTGCGTCGCCTGGGTACCGACCGCATCGACCTCTACCAGGTGCACCGCCCGGACCCGAGCACGGACATCGATGAGACGCTCTCGGTCCTGTCCGACCTGGTGCGCGCGGGCAAGCTCATGGCCATCGGGACCTCGGACTTCCCCGCCGAACAGCTTGTCGAGGCCCAGTGGACCGCCGACCGCCGGAGCCACATCCCCTTCCGCACCGAGCAGCCGCCGTACTCCGTCTTCGTGCGCGGGATCGAGGCGGACGTGCTGCCTACCGCGCAGAAGTACGGACTCGGCGTGCTGACCTGGAGTCCACTCAACAGCGGCTGGCTGACCGGGCGGTTCCGCCGCGGCGAGCCGATCGAGATGAACTTGTTCCGACAGGCGGTCGCCCACAAGTTCAACCTTGACCTGCCGGGCAACCAGCGCAAACTCGACGCTGTCGAGCGGCTGTCGGCCTTGGCGGACGAGGCGGGAATCTCCCTGACGCACCTGGCGCTCGCCTTCGCGTCGACACACCCGGGCGTCACCTCTGTGATCCTCGGTGCCCGCACGGTCGAGCAACTCACCGACCAGCTCGCCGCCTCCGAGGTCCAGCTCGACGACGAGATCCTCGACCGCATCGACGAGATCGTCGCCCCCGGCGTCACGCTCAACCCCGCGGACATCGACTACAGACGACCGGCGCTGACCGACTCGGAGCAGCGCCGCAGGCCCGCCCGCCACCGCTGACGGCGGTCCGGAGTTCCTGAGGCACACACCGGATCAGGCTGCGACCCGTGAATTGATCTTGCATGTACGAGCGGTATGGCCCACGGGCCTTCGTGGCGGAGCCTGCTCGCCCGGCTGGTGGAGGTGGTGCAGGAGGTGAGGGTCTGGGCCGCTCGCGGGCAAATTCACCAGCAAACACCAGCAAGCTCCACCTGAGCGCGGATGGCCGCTGCCGCCCGCTGTCCTTGGTCGTCACCGCGCGGACGACGAGCGGACGGTACCCAGTTCAAGGTCGTGCTCGAAAAGATCCGCGTTCCGCGCATTGGGCCGGGCCGGGCCGGGCCGGCCACGCACGAAACCCGACAGTCTCGCGGCCGACAAGGGATACAGCAACACTCCGTGCCGCATCTACCTGCGGCGCCGGGGCATCCGGCACGTCATCCTGGAGAAGGTCGACAGTCAGGCCGCCCGGCTTCGACGAAGAGCGGTACAAGAAGCGGAACACCGTGGAGCGGGCGATCAACAGGCTCAGGCAGTCCCGGGCTGTGGCTACCCGCTATGACAAGTCACGGGGTTCGGCGAGAAGGTCGTCCACCACATGACATCGAATGGTGGGGAGGTGCTCAGCGATCGCCTCACTCATCATGGCTTCCCCTTCGGCGTCCACGTCTGGGCACCCCTCGCGAGTGGCGGCATCCGGCCACCGTGCGTACGCCACCCAGGTGCCGTCATCGGCCTGATGCAGACGTGATCCGTAGCTGCCGCAATGCTTGTGCATCGCTTGTGTCACGCGGTGCCAACCAGCTGCGAACTGCTGCTCCTTGCCTTCGTGCAAACGCCACCGGTAGATCACAGCGAACATGACACAACCTCCCCCTTTGGCCTCCGCGCCTCCGGAGTCCGGTGGGCGTGCCCTGCATACCCACCACACTCCGGATCGGAACTGTACATGCCAGCCTGTTGGGTGGGGGCGGTCTCTGACGACGAGGTCAGGTCGTCGTCGGTGAGCGGGGCGCCGACGGAGGAGAGATTCTCGGCGATCTGCTCGGGGCGGGTGTATCCGACGAGGACGGCGGCATGGCGCCCGCAGGGTCCACCCCACGGATGGCGGCCCGCGGGCACCGGTTTTGTACGGCGGTTGTTTGTTCGGCGTCGTCCGCGCGACGCCGAACAAACAACCGCGGCAATACCGGTACCGGCTTGGGGCGGGACACGGGGGAGCACCGTCCCGGGGTCCGGGGCGTGGAAGGCGACCGGGACCCGCAGGGTGCGGCCCGCCCCAGGCCAGTCCGACAGTGCTGGCACGCGCGCAGGGACGCCCGTCCCGGCGGTCCCGGCCGACTTCGATGCCGACGGCGCCGTGCGGCTGTGGGACATCGAGTTTGTCGGCCGCGGCATCAGCCGCGGCCGACGCGGGTGCACACTGGCCCTGCGGCAGGGGATGCCCCGCCGGTGCACGAGAGGGAGACGCCGGTGGGTGACGAGAAGGCGCGTGAGACGGACGGGCCGGCTGAGGCGGCGGCGCTCGGTCTGGAACCGCACCCGGAGGGCGGCTGGTACCGCCGTCTGTGGACGGCGAGCGAGCAGGTGGCCACGGAGCGGGGCCCGCG
>NZ_BNBF01000004.1:362285-368610 GCF_014654935.1 Streptomyces capoamus | reverse complement strand
CGCCGCCGCCACCGCGATCCACTACCTGCTGGCTCCGGGTGAGCGGTCGCGGTGGCACCGGGTGGCCAGTGACGAGTTGTGGCTGTGGCACAGCGGCAGTCCCCTGACGCTCGTCCACGCCGCACAGCCCGACGACGCCGACGGCGTGCGCGGCGTCCTGGGCCCGGACCACGCGGCGGGCCAGAGCCTGTGGGCCGCCGTGCCCGCGGGCCGGTGGCAGTCCGCCGAGGCCGAGGGCCCGCTGCCCGCCCTGCTGACCTGCGTGGTCGCACCCGGCTTCACCTGGTCGGACTTCACCCTGCACCGGGGCTGAGCGCGGGCCCTGGTAGGCGTTGACGGCCGTGAAGTACAGCCCGCACGCGCTGCCGGCGGCACCGCCGCGTGCGCCCGATGAGTGGGAGGGCGGCTGCCGGGGACCGAACGGGTGCCGTTCTAGGGCGACTTGAAGCCGTCGCTCGGTTCCTCGGGTTGCACGGAGTGCCCTTAGGGTGATCACTTGAGGGACTGCTGGATCGTCAGGTACGGGGGACCAGTGCGCAGGAGTCGCGCAATCCAAAGGTCGGCGCTGCGGGCGGGCGCGGCGGTTGTCGTCGTTAGCGCGCTGGCGGGTTGTGGCAGTGGCGGCGGCCATGGGACGCCGGTGCCGGCGCATGCGCCGGCACAGTCGAAGGCGGCATCACGTCCGGTGCACGATCCACCGGCGACGTTTGCGACTGGCCGCTCCGTGCCGTTGCCGGGGGACACCGTCGAGGGCCGTCTGACCGTGGGTGGCACGTTGAACTCGCCGCTTCCCATCGCCCTCTACAAGACGACGGCTTTCATCACGACAGCTAGCCGTATGCGGGTCATGGACACCGTGTCCGGCAAGGTCACAGCCACGATCAGTCCTCACAGCACGCTGGCATCCGACAGCGAGTGGGCCAGTCCCGGTCAGGCATCTGCGCCCTTGCTCGCCACCTCCGCCGGGGCTCGGGTCGTCATCGCCCCGTTCGTCGTCAAACTGTCCGTTACGGGGACTCAGGCGAGCCACGTTGCCGTCGAAGTCATCGCCACCGACGCGGACACCGGCAGGGTTCTGTGGCGGGTCACGCTCCGTCCGCCCGAGTGGGACAGCGCGGGCGATCTGCAGGCAACTGCGGTCGGCGCTGATCACGGCGTGGCCGTGATCCGTGTCTCCACCAGCGACGACGACTCCTCCGCCGCCTACGGCGTCGACCTGGACAGGCCCCGCCAGCTCTGGAGCGTCGACGAGTTCGAGGCAGACGCAGTTACCGGCCAGACCGTGGCGGGAGCGCTACTGGAGGACGATGAGCAGCGGCCCGCCGGGTTCGACCTGGCCACCGGCAAACGGCTCTGGCAGGGGTCGGTCGGCACAGGGGTGGGTGTCAGCACAGTGGGCCCGCGCCTCCACGTACGCGGCGAGAACCCCGACAACGCAGCCCTTACCATCGGCTCGTCGATGCTCGAACCGGCCGCACCCTACATACTCTTCCGGCCGACCTCGGCGACTCGGACACCGACTGCACCTATGACGGCCTCGGCGTGATGGTCTGCGCCTACGGCATGGGGGGTTCGCGAGTCGCCTACGGCTTGGACGCCACTGACGGCAAGGTGCTGTGGCACCTGCCGGACAAGCAAGCCGACCGTATCGCCCCCAAGGTCACCACGGCGTGGCACGGACGCGTCTACGGCGAAACCACCAACGGTGCGATCGCCCTCGACGCCCGCACCGGCAAGGACCTGCCAAGCCCCGGCGCCGCGCCCCTCCTCGTCAACGAATCAACTGGCAACGGACTCGGCGACTCCGGCCTCACCGCCTACCCCACCAGCAGCTGACCAGCCGAGCTCGCGGCTCGACATGCTGCGCTTGGCCCGCCGCGCCGTGGAGCAGCACACCCGCCTCGGCGGCGCAGAGCACGTTTGCCGCTTCGGCGGAAAACCGTGCTGGCGGTGACGTCGATGCCCGCGTAGACGAACGTCGCGGCGACGCGTTCGGTGAGGTCTTTGAGCCAGTCGGCGGCCTCCGCGCCGTTGCAGGTGCGGGGGGGGTTGACCCGGTGGACCTCAGCGCGAGTTCGCGCCGGCCGCGGTGTAGGTGTGGCAGACGGCAGCCGTGATCTGTGCGGTGGTCATGCGGGTGGTTATGGGGATGCTGAGGTAACGGGCGAACTCGCCGGCCAGTGTCTTGGCGGTGGAGCCGGGCGGGACCAGCACGTAGGCGATGGGCACACTGCCGTCGCCCAGGGCGGCGCGGGGTGTGTGGCGAGGCAGGTCCGGCCGACCTGGTCCTGGGCGGTGGCGAGGGGTACTCGCCCTACGATGACCGCTACAACGACGGCGCCAGCGGCCTGGACAGCCGAGGCCTGCGATTCCGGCGCCTCCGGCTGGACTTCCGCCGAGCGTGAGGCCTACGCCAACGACCTTGGCGACGCGCGGCGCTGATCGCGTTGTCGAGGGCGTCGAACCGGGACCCCGCCACCTGGCTCCCCCGGCTCCCGGCTACCGCTGCCAGTACGTCACCGACTGGATCGCCGACAAGATTCGCTGGGCCCTGAGCATCGACGCCACCGAGCGCAACGTACTGGCCGGCCAGGTCAGGCAACAGCCCATCACCGTCACCCTCGCTCGCTCGCTCGCTGCAGGAGAGCAGCCGTTGACCCCGGCAGTTCGGGTGTGCAGGCCGGCGCATCCGACGATGGGGCCACATGCGCGCATCGCGTTCGCGAGCGGCCTTCGCGCGCGACTCCCCCGCACCGCCGAATGAGTGACTACGCAGCTGCCGGTGTTCGCGGCTTGCGGCACTGGAGCGCGTGAGGGAACGTAGAAATGGATAATTTCGCGTCCAGGGCGGCGATCTCAAGTGAATTTGAGAGGCGACTGTGAACGCTGCATGCAGACACGTCACTACATGACCTTTGGTCAACGGTGTTGTTCCCGTGCCGCCGCATGGGAACAAATCTCCGGGGGCTGACCGGGAAGCACGGCGGCACAGCCTCCACCCTCGCCCGGACCAGTGGGCGGCAAGGCTGGGCGGTCCTCGTCAGCCCCCGGGACGACGCCCGTCTTGCGTGCGATGCACGCCGACCCCGACGACCTCATGTGGACAGTGGTCCGTGGCATCACCGACCGGTCCGCCGCCCTACCTGTTCCAACCACACCAGCAGGTTCCACCAGGCCGTCGGCTGCCGACATCGAGAGCCCACTGCGCGGGGCTACCGCGAGAGACCGAGAGAACAGGTGGAGTGTCATGGATATGAACGGTGACCACACGCATCACACCCACGGACCGACAGAGTCCGATCCCCCTGCTTCGCATGGCATGGCGGTGGTGGGGAACGGCACTGTCTTCATGTCCCATCTGCCGATGATTCATCGCCCGCACAACTACCAGGTGATCCTTAACGTGTCCCTCGGTTCCCTCGACAGCGCCTATCTCGACGATCGGAAGGCGCACCCGGAAGCCAGGCTCTACACGTTCGCACCCGAACCGTTCGTGCTCCCCGACCTGTTTCCCGGCGAGACCGGCGAACCTGCCCGCAGGTCGTTCACCGGAAGCCTGTTCCGCAATCATTTCGAGCAGCCTCCCGCTCACCCCGAGACACCCTTCGAGATCTCCTCCGACGTCACAGTGGACGTCGTCGACGTGATCGTCCACAACAGATTCACCCCGGACGCCCGACAGCCCGAAGAACTGACGTACATACTCTTCGGTCAGGGACAAGAGCGGTTCCTGGCGCATCGGATCACCGTCCCTTCAAACCCACGAACCGTCAGGAGTTCGACCATCTCCTGGCGGTCGACCTCCAGGGCCCACAGATGTCGGACGGCCAGTTGCGCCACGGAGTCGAGGTCACCGTGACCGGTCGCTCCAATGAGCCCGGCGCGAAGCTGAAGGAAACCGAGAAGGTGGCCGCCGTCGCCGTGGTCGACGGCCGGAACGTACCGGTCGAGATAGACGTCAGTTCCGAGGAGTATTTCGAGACCGACGATTTGACACCTGCCCCTCACTGACGGGCTGGCACCCGCCTGCGAACACTGGCCGCGCAGCCGCGGGCGCGACAGTTCCTGGTGGGCGGCGTGGGACCGCGGGGGGCTGTCGTACTGATCGCTCTCGGGGCGCGATGGCCTGGATCTTTCGACGACTGCCCGGCACTCCGCAGGAGCGGGCGCTCGGCTAGTGCTGTGGCCGGGAATGCAGCAGGTCGTCCGCGCTCCGGTCCGCACGGGCCGCGAACCGGAAGACCTCGGTGGACGCCACCGGGTGTCAGATCGATGACTTCTTGTTTCACCGGCATCGCCTGATCGGTGGGAAGCACCTGTGGAGCATCCGCCGAACCCGATACGACGCCAATCAGAGCCGAATCGGAATGAGCACCCGCGCTGGGACAACGGAGCTCTTCCTGCTGCCTGTCCGGCTGCTCGGCGTGCGATATGACGGCTACCGGTCCGACTGGTAGGGCTGGATACCGCGTACCTCGACTCCTCCCGGGACCTCGTCCCCCTGCAGGCTCACTTCGAAGAGTGCGTCGGGAACCGCCCGGCCACGATGGGCCCACCGAAGCTCACGTTCCAGCCAGCGGTCGGGAACGAGGCCGTGAAAGCTGACGGCTGTTGCCACGGCACACACCACGGCGGCCGCAGTGACGGCCAGGGCCCACACTATGCGATGGATATTCATGTGCTGGCTCCGTTCGTTGGTGAACGCCGCTGTTGCAGCGAGAGGGCCTAGTTGATCGTCATCAACCAGTACCAGGTATTGGGTCCGACGACGCCGTCGCGCGAAAGGCTGCTCCGGAGCTGGTACTCCGGATGAGTTCCTCGCCGGCTCGCAACATCGAGTTCAGCGGTCGGCGCATTGCCGGCAGCGCAGGTCAGGCAGCCGAACAATGGCCGGACGCGATCTTTCCGGGCTTATGGCGGGGCCCGTAGCGTGGCGGCGGTCTGGTGCGGGCGGCTGACAGGGGTGAAAGCGTGGCGGGGCGGCATGAGATGCCGGTGGATCCGAAAGCCGGTCCGATTCAGCGGTTCGCTTTCGAGCTGCGCAAGCTGCGCTCCGAAGCGGGCGGGGTCACCTACCGGGTGCTGGCGCAGCGGGCCGGATACTCGATCACGACGCTGTCACAGGCGGCGGGCGGTGCGATGTTGCCGACGCTGCCAGTGGCCCTGGCCTACGCCGTGGCGTGCGGGGGCGATCCCGCGGAGTGGGAGGCCCGATGGAAACAGGCTGTGGACGAGGCCGCTGCCTCGGACCCGGAGAATGACGGCGAGGAAGCGCAGCCGCCGTACAAGGGGTTGGCACGGTTCGAGACCGGGGACCACAGCCTCTTCTTCGGACGCGACCGGCTCACCGCCGACCTGCTGAGCCTGCTGCGCCGCCAGCGGTTCGCCGCCGTGTTCGGCCCCTCCGGCAGCGGCAAGTCCTCGCTGCTGCGCGCCGGCCTCATCCCCACCCTCCAGCACGCGAAGGAAGGGGATCTGCGGCCGGCCGGGATCCGCATCCTGACTCCTGGGGGCCACCCGGCGCGAACACACGGCAGGCTCCTGGAGCGCCCAGCGGACGCCGGACCGGATCGTGGCGGCGCAGGCGCGGACACGTTCGTGATCGTCGACCAGTTCGAGGAAGTCTTCACTCTCTGCCAGGACCCCGCCGAGCGTTCCCGGTTCATCGACCTGCTGCTGGGTGCCCGCCAGCCCGAGAGCCGGTTACGGGTCCTCGTCGCCGCGCGGGCCGACTTCTACGGCCGCTGCGCCGAACACCACGGCCTCGCTGACGCCCTGCGCGACGCGAACCTGCTCGTCGGCCCCATGAATCCGGAAGAACTGCGCGAGGCCATCGTCAAGCCCGCCACCACAGCCGGGTTGACCGTGGAACGCGCTTTGACCTCCCAACTCGTCGAGGAGGTCGCCAATGCGCCGGGCGGGCTGCCTCTGCTGTCTCACGTGCTGCTGGAGACCTGGCGCCGCCGCCGCGGCAAGACTCTCACCGCCACCGGCTGCGAGGCCGCCGGCGGCCTCGCAGGCGCCATCACCAAGACCGCCGAAGAGGTCTACGGCCGCTTTACCGAAGACCAGGCACGCGCGGCACGCCGCGTGCTGCTGCGCCTGGTCACCCCTGGCGACGGCACTCCCGACACCCGAAGACCCGCCCAGCATGTGGAGCTGCAGAACGTCGGCGGACAAGAAACCGCTCAGGTTCTGGAGGCCCTCGCCCGCGCGCGACTGCTCACCCTGGATGACGGCACCGTCAACCTGGCCCACGAGGCCCTGCTGACCGCCTGGCCCCGGCTACGCAGCTGGATCGACGCCGACCGCGAACGCCTGCGCG
>NZ_BNBF01000004.1:339466-362232 GCF_014654935.1 Streptomyces capoamus | reverse complement strand
TTCACCGCAAACTGACAGAGGCGGCACGCGGTTGGGAGGAACTGGGCCGCGACCCGGGGGCTCTGTACCGCGGCGCCCGCCTCGCCACCGCCCGGGAACACTTCGGGTCCGGGCCGGCTGCGGACCTCACCAGGCTGGAATGCGCATTCCTCACCGCCAGCTTCACCGCACGCGAACAGGAAGAACAGGCCGCTGCCCGCACCAACCGCCGTCTGCGCGCTCTCACCATGTCTCTGTCCGTCCTGTTGGTCCTGGCGGTCATCGCAGGGCTCGTCGCGTGGCAGCAGAGCCAGCTCAGCGACCAGCAGAAACACGACGCCGATGTGGCCCGGAAGGTGGCTCTCTCCCGTCAGCTCGCCGCGCAATCCTCCGCTCTCATCGGCACCAACTCCGACCTGGCCTCGCTGCTGGCCGTCCAGGCCTACCGGACCCGTCCGACCTCCCAGGCGATAGAGAGCCTTTATGCGGCCGCCGCTGTGCCTCTCAAGCACAGGCTTACCGGCCAGCGCGGCGCTGTCTCCTCGGTGGCCTTCAGCCCCGACGGGCGCACCCTTGCCACCGGCAGCACCAGCGACGACCAGCTGTGGCTGTGGGACACGCGCACCGGCCGCCTGGGCAGAACCTTCAACGGGCAGGGCGAAGCGGCCGCGTTGGTGGCGTTCAGCCCCAACGGGCAGACCCTGACCACCGCCGGCAACTTCGGACACGCGGTGGATTTGTGGAATGTGACCACCGGACACACCCGCATCAATGCGCTGGCGTATCCAGAAGCCGCTGACCGGGAGGATCAGGGGGCAGCCACGGAGGCGTTCACCCGGGACGGGCGCATCCTGGCGGTGGGAGGCGAGGACGGCACCCTGCGACTGTGGGACACGCGCACCGGCCGCGTCCGGAAGACGCTGGCCCAAGGCGCCCACGCCGCGGACTCCGAAGCCACCGTACGCGTAACCTCGATCGCCTTCAGCTCAGACGGAGACACCCTGGCGGGGGGAGAAGAAAAAGGCACGCTGCAACTGTGGGACACGCGCACCGGCCGCGTCCGGGCCACCCTCACCGGCGACCCGGTCACTGTGGCCTCGATGGCGTTCACCCCGGATGGGCGCATCCTGGCGGTGGGAGGCGAGGACGGCACCCTGCAACTGTGGGACACGCGCACCGGCCGCGTCCGAAAGACGCTGGCCCAAGGCGCCCACGCCGCGGACTCCGAAGCCACCGTACGGGTAACCTCGATCGCCTTCAGCCCAGACGGACACACCCTGGCCGCGGGCAGCGAAGACCGCACCGTGCGGCTGTGGGACACCGACACAGGCCGCCTCCGAAGAAGCCTGGCCGGACACGCCCACGGCGTGCGCTCCCTAGCGTTCAGCCCGGACGGGCGCACCCTGGCATCCGGTGATGACGACGGCAGCGTGCGGCTGTGGGACATGACACTCGGTGCGTCCGAGTCCGTCCTCGCCGATCCTCGCATGCAGGCGGACTTGATGGCCTTCAGCCCGGACGGGCGCACCCTGGCCACCGCGAATCACCGTGGCCATCCCGTACAGGTGTGGGATATAGCCGCACGCCGCCTGCGCGCGAGTCTTGCCGTACCCACCTCGGAAGCAGGCTCGATGGCCTTCAGCCCGGACGCCGGCGCTCTGGCCACCGCGAGCATCTCCGGACTCGGCGCGTACCTGTGGGACACGCGCACCGGCCGCCTCCGCGTGCGCTTGGACGTGGGCGCCGCCCCCGCGGTCAACTCGGTCGCGTTCAGCCCCGATGGGCGCACCATGGCCACCGCCACCACCGCTATCGGAGTGCAACTGTGGAACGCCGCCACCGGCGGTCTTCGACGGAACGTGGAAGGCGACACCGCCGCAGTCACCTCAGTGGCGTTCAGCGCGGACGGGCGCATGCTGGCCACCGGCAGCGAAGACGGCACGGTGCAGCTTTGGGATCCGGGCACCCACCGCCATCTCAAAACCCTGCCCGGGAACTCCAGCGCAGTGACCACGGTGACATTCAGTCCCGACGGCCGCACTCTGGCCACCGGTGGCGTCAAAGACCGCACCGTACAGCTGTGGGACACTGCCAGCGGCTACAGCCGCGCGAGCCTGGCCGGGTACAGTGGCGAGGCGGGGTCCGTGGCGTTCACCCCAGACAGCCGCGTCCTGGCCATCGGCGCCACAGACGGCACGGTGCGCCTGTGGGACGCCGCCACCGGCAGCGCACTGGCCACGCTCACCGGGCACACGAATACCGTGCTCGCGCTGGCATTCAGCTCAGACGGCCACACCCTGCTCACCGCCGGCGCCGACCAGACCGTACGCCTGTGGAACATCGCTGTGCCTCCCCCCTCGACAGCCATCAGCAGGATCTGCCGAGCCCTCGGCCGCGACCTCACCGCACACGAACGCTCAACGTATCTACCTGACCGGCCACCACACACCACATGCCCGGCATAAGCGACGAAGGGGTGGTGGTGGTCGTCCCACTCGCCCACCACCGTTCGGGGAACGGTCAGCCGTTCCGTCTCGCGGCGCTGGCGCCGTCCGCGGAGCGCAGTTCATCGAGAAGAAGGAGATCGGCCACTTCCCGATGAGCGAGAACCACCCGTGCTTCGCCCAATACCTGGGGCAGGCCCTGGAGCGGATCGAGAAGCGGACCGGCTCCTGAGGCCACGGCGTACGTCCGTGGGTCCGGCATCCGCGGTCGCCCGCGTGCCACCGGCCACTTCAACGGCTGGTCACCACCCGGAGACCCGGACGTCAGCGAGGGCACTGGAGCAGTGCGAACCGTGTGCCGTCCGGGTCCGTCACCTGGGCCAACGCGTCCGTGGGCCCCATCGGGGGCCGGTACGAGGACCCGACCACCGAGGCGGGAAAGGCGTGGCAGCGCGTCGTCGCATCGAGGTTAGGTCTCCCTGGTGGCCGACGGTGGTCTCGGGACCGTAAGCGGTGGCGTCTCGTAGCACGGGGGGAGCCGTCGGAGAACTGAGCATCTGAGCATCCGGTCTTGGCGACCGCGCCCTACAGGCCACCGGCCGCCTCGTATCCGGCCAGCGTCATGGTCTTGCCACGGCGGCGGCGCCAGGTCTCCAACAGCACATGCGACAGCAGCGGCAGCCCGCCCGGGGCGTCGGCGACCTCGTCGACGGGACGAGACGTCAGAGCCCGCTCCACACTCAGCCCATCGCTTGCGGCCGGTTGGACGATGGCCGCGCGTAGTTCCGTGGGGCTCATGGGGCCTACCAGCGCGTTGGCGTCGCGCAACGCCGAGGCCGGGCCCGCATGTTCGGCGCAGCGGCCGTAGAAGTCGGCCCGCACCGCCAAGAGGACCCGCAGTCGGCTCTCCACATGTCGTGCGGTGAGGAGGAGGTCGATGAAGGCGGCCCGTTCAGCCGGGTCGTGGCAGAGAGTGGAGGTACCTCGAACTGATCAACGATAACGAACACATCCGCTGGCCCGCTGTCCGCGCCGGGAGGGGTGTCGAGTACCTGAGCGTACGTGTGTGCCGGGTGTTGGCCAGGAGTCAGGATCCGGATGGCGGCAGGGCGCTGCGCAGCGCCCTGGGCGTGCTGGAGGGCGGGGATGAGGCCAGCGCGCAGCAGGGAGGACTACCGCTGCCGGACGCCCCGAACACCGCGGCGAACCGTCGCCGGCCCACCAGTTCCAGCACATCGGAGGTGAGCTAGTCGCGGCCGGAGAACCGGCCGCTGTTGCCGGGCTCGAACCTGGCCAGCCCTCGGTACGGAGGAGCCCCGCCCTCTCCCTCATCTTCCGAACCCAGGGCAGCGGCCTCGTCCACCGCTTGCTTCCACCGAGCCTCCCACTCCGCAGCATCGCCCCCGCACGCCGTCACATACGCGAGAACCACCGGCAGCGTCGGCAACTGCTCGCCAGCGGCCGCCTGCGAGCGCGTCGTCACCCCATATCCCGTCCGCTGCGCCAGCACCCGGTAGGTCAACCCGCCTGCCTCGGTGCGCAGCTTGCGCGACTCGCCCGCGAACCGCTGCACAGGCCCCGCGCCCGAATCCACCGGCACTTCACGACGCCCCGGCACACCGCCACCCCCTGAGGCCGCCTCTTACCAGGCCGGACGGCCAACCTATGCATCCCAGCGCCCCCGCAAAGATCGCCCCCGGCCATTGTTTGGCCGTCACAAAAGCCCTCCCGAACAATGCGGCAGCCGCTGAAATCGGTGATGCGAGCGGCGAGGGGACTGCTCCAAGCGGGGACGCCGCGCGGGCTGCCGTTCAGCCCGCACGGCCGGCGCTCCAGCCTGGACTTGCAGTCCACGGGGACACCGTTCGCATCCGCAGCAGAAACCACCAAACAGCCACAGGACGAAGGAGAACCATGCGCACTCGCAGGATCAGCACGGCTCTTGCCGCAGGCGCCCTGGCCGCAGGACTATTCACCGGCGGCGTCGCCTCTGCTCACACAAGCCCGTCCGCCTTCCGCGCCCAGGCGGTGGCGGCTGGATTGACAGCAAAGGAGGCCACAGCACTTCAGAACGGAGTCGACGCGATCCTCGCCAGGGACGGCGGTAGGCAAACCGCCGCAAATGAGATCCGCTACACGGATGGCCGGCTGCTGCTGCCGCTGCCCGGTGAGAAGTACGCGCGCGAGCTCGGCTTGAGCGGTGACGCACCGGCCGCGGCCCACACCTGCACCCCGGGGGCCTTGTGTGGCTACTCGGGCTCCCAGTACACAGGCGCGGAGCGCGAGTGGTTCTCGTGCGCCTTCCACAAGAAGCCAAGTGACTGGACCAGTGGGGGATCCTGGTACAACAACCAGACCCCCGGTCGGGTGGGGAACTGGTACGACGCCAACAAGAGGTGGCTGGGCTCCACGCCTCCGGCCCCTTATGGCACCAAGTACGGCCAGTGGCGCGGGGTCGGGTACGTCAAACCCTGCTGACCCCAAGTTCCTCGGTCGAGGTCGGTCCGGATGCCGGCCCGTGAGCGCGAGAGTGCCTTCTGACCTGGGGCGATGAGACTTTCCGAAGGCCCTGTCCCTCCAGGTGGAAGGCACTTTCCGCTGCAGGCCACCGGTTCGTGCCCCAGTCGCGTGCCTCCGCGGACGGTTCAGGGGTGGTGTGGCGTGCGGGACACGGTGTTGGCCGACCTCACCGATGCGACGGGGCTGACGACGGTGTACGTCAGCATGCTGAGAGGCCGCCGGGACTCCCGGCGGCCTCCGCCCTTTCGTGCGGTGGCCGCATGGGCAGGACGGGGTGCCCCGACTGACGCTGACCGTGGTCACGGATGACGTTTCCGGGCCGCGGTTGTGCCGAGGGTGCGCAGATTGGCTGATGCCGTCGGCGAAGTCGACGGCGGTGTTCTGCGAGGACGCGTGCCGTTCGCGGCACTGGCGGCGAATGCCGCGGACGACGGCTCGGACCGAAGCGGTGAAGGCCGGCGTGACGGCCTCGTGTCCACAGTGCGGGGCGGTGTGGACGGTCGGTGTCCATCGCCCGGTCTCCGCGCTCTACTGCTCCCCCGCCGGTCGCAAACGGGAACCCGGCGGACGCGGCTGTGCACGCTGTGCGGGTGCGCTCAGGAGCTGACGCCGATGCTGAGCAGGCTCGACCACATCCCCGACTCCTGACCCGCCGTGATCGGGGCCCTGGTCGGGCCTCTGGTCAGGCCTCTGGTCAGGGTGTGTCGCCGGAGTAGTAGAAACGCCAGCTCACACCCGGGCCGGGCGTGCAGGGTTCGCCGGGGCGCGGGTCCTACAGAGCACGGCCGCCAGGCCACCGTGACAGCTCGGTGGACAGGGCCACACCGTCGTCGACTCCTCGGTCCGCCACTCGTAGACGTCCACCAGCAGGCCGTCCAGCGGCCCGCCGACCAGCGCGGCGTACGTTCGGTATGGGAGCGGGCCGGGGTGGGGGTCGTCATGATCCGCGCCGTGGATCCGGCCGTTCAGCAGCTGCTCGTCGCCGTACATCTGATCAGCGTTGCAGCCGCCACCGACAACGCGGGCTTGCCCGGGGACACCTTGATCTTGCCCGCGTGGTCGGTCACCGCGGATTGCCCGGGTCGGCTGCGGAAGCGGAAGAGCCAGCCGGCAGCCTTCTGCGCGGTGGCCTGTTCCTCTACCTTCTGGCGCAGGCGCTCCTGCTCCTGGCGTTCGCGTTCGCCGGCTACGGCCTGCGCCTCGGCTGCGACGGCCCAACCCTGGCAGTCCCCGCAAAGGTACGAGTGCGACTGACGCATGCTCCATTCCCGGGTGAAGCCGATCGCCTCTCACCTGGCATCGGTGAGCTTCTTCCCGCAGTCCGCGCACGCCGGCCGCCGCGCCTCCCGCTGTGCGGCTTCCCGCTCTGCGCGGCGCCGCTGTTCTTCCCGGGCGACCTGACGGCGGGCGAGGTAGGCGTCGCCGATCGCGTCGAGCAGCGGCTGAGGCTGACGGTGGTCACGGCCGAAGCGCCAGAAGGCGGGCCCAACCGGGCCGTGCTCGCGCAGCTTTTGCACCATGGCCACGATCGGGATGCAGCGGTCGCAGGAGTGGCAGCCGCCCTCGGGATGCGCCGCCCTTGCCAGTGGTGACGGGTGGGTCGGCGACCCTGGCCATCTGCTTCTTGGCGGAGCGCTGGCCGCCAGCGGGCGAGGAACTGGCGATGCACCGCTGGGACGGCACCGCCGGGCAAGGTGGTGCGCCTCGCGGGCTGAGCTGAATGCGTCAACAGGGCCCCGGCTGCCCTGGCACCAGCGGCTGATACCAACAACCGCGGCCGACGGTCGGCACCGGACCCCAGTGGACGATCGGTCGGGGCGCAGCATCGGTTAAGCGCTGTACCGTAATGATCTGCTCGTCGCCTTTGCATGGCGAACCGTGGTGCGGCCCGCTTGCCTATCCGGCGAGAGCGAGGTTGCGCATCCCAGCGATGCCTAACATGGCGTGGTGGACGCCGACGCCCTTGAGACGGCAGTCACGGAGGTCCTTCCAGGTCCTCATTCGGGCGAAGACGTGCTCGACGCGTGCTCGGACCTGCTTGTGGGACCGGTTGTGTTGCTCCTTCCAGTTCGGGGGTTTGGCCTGTCCCTTCGCCTTTCGGTGTGACATGACCAGTCCGGTGCCCTGGTAGCCGCCGTCGGCGATCGTGGTGGTGTTGCCAACGGCGGCCTTGGCGCCGGACTCCGCCCAGCCGCGGGCGTCGTGCCGGTTGCCCGGCAACGACCGGCCGACCACGACGACGAGACGGGTGTCCGCGTCGATGACGACGTGGTGGGCGGTGGAGTCCCGGTAGTTCTTCGACTGCTCCGCCACGGAGTGGTCGCGGGTGGGAACCAGCGTGCCGTCGACGATGAGCACGATGTCCTTGGCGAACCACTTGCGGGGCTGGAGCGCGAGCATCGGCCCGAGGTGGTCGATGATGCGCTCCGCCGCCGACTTCGAGACCCCGAACAGCGGCGCTAGCTGTCGCATCGTCAAATTCGTGCGCCAGCACGCGGCCACCAGCAGTACCCGAGCCTCCAACGGAAGGCTCCACGGCCGGCCTCAGCGGACCGCATCCGCGCCCTCGCACCGCAGAACCGTCACCAGCTTCCAGGACACACACGGGCTCAGCCCGGTGAACGGGGCTATCCAGGACGGCTTCGATGCCGTGATCACACCAGCCACGGCGAGATCATCCCACTGCTTCGCGCCCGTCCTGCTCGAACGCGATGCGACAGCGTTCGACCTGATCGGCCACCTGCTCCATGAACCAGCACATGATCTCGTAGGGGATGACGTGCTCATCATGGCTGTGGATGTGGACGGTCGGTTCCAGATCCGGATCCTCGTCGGGGACAAACGCCACCAAGAAGGCGGCCCCGGGCAGGTGCCTCTCCGTGCTGGGGTTCTCGGCCTACGCGGTCGGCGCAGGCACGGCCTCGCTCAGCTCCACAGCCCAGGCGTCGTCGGGCAAGGCGTAGTGGAACTGGATGGCGTAGTGACGTCCTGCGTGTTCTCGCAGCTCGGCTGGCATGACGGCAGGCTGCCACAAGCCCGAGGTCCGAGTCGTGGCAGCAAAAATGCGCCGACCCCAGACCTGGATCAGTACCAGAAGCCGCAGGTCACCAACGATCATGCCGATTTATCTCCTGGCAACCCCGGCTCGTTCGGCGGGAACAAGCTGCCAGCGCCGCTCAGCAAGGGCTGCGAGGAGGCAGGCAGGCGACAGGATCTACTGCGCCACGGTCCCCGGCGAGTGTGACATCACCCAGTACAAAGTGCCTGGCCTGTGAGGCAGTGAGGTAGTCGTGACCTATGGTTTCACCACATCGGCAAGCGACGAGGCGGCGATGCAGGGTATTTGCTTCGATGATGAAACCGAACTCCTCACCAGTGAAGGGTGGAAACCTTTCCCCGAGGTCCGCGGCGACGAGCAAGTCCTCACTCTCAACGGCGACACGGCCGAGTGGGGATCGATCACCAAGGTGATCCGCGCCCCCTTCGATGGGGACTTGAACCTCCACGACGGGGATCGGGTGAACTTCTGCATCACCCACAATCATCGGCTGCTTGCTTCGCCGATGCACTACCGCAAGCCCGACCAGACCCTGTGCCGCTACTGCGACCGGTCCGTAGGCGCCAAGGGCATCGCACGCCACGAAGGAACTCACCAACGCCGCGGCGACGAGATGATCCGCCCCCAGCGGCAACCCGCTGGCGAACCGGTACGTCGTTGGCACCTAGCCGAATACCAAGACCTCCCCCAAGAGTTCTTCATCCGCCGCACCAACACCTGGCGCGGCCACAGCCCGGACACCGTCACCTTCGACGCTCCCGCGCCCGCCCGGAATCAGAAACCCCACCACCAAGTCGCGCGTACCTTCGCCTTCAAAGACTGGGCAGCCTTCCTCGGCTGGTTCGTCGCCGAGGGCTGGACCACCGGAGACGGCCGCAACAACCGCATAGGCATCGCTCAGAACCCCGCTGAAAAGTACTAGGAGATAGCCGCACTCCTGGACCGCCTGGGACTGCCCTACAGTCGGCACGCCAAGAGCCTCATCTTCTTCTCTGCACCGATAGCCGCCTGGCTCCGCGAGCACTGCGGCGTCGGCTCCGAGAACAAGCGCATTCCCCACAGCATCCGCGAAGCCACCCCCGAGATGATCGAGGCCTTCCTCGACGCCTTCGGCAAGGGCGACGGCGCGCAGCACACTCACGCCGACAGCCGCCGCTACATCACCTCCAGCCGTCAGCTCGCCGATGACCTACATGAAGTACTGTGCAAGGTCGGCCGCGCCCGCAAGCTGCGCATCATGCACGCAGAGGGCAGCGAAGGCACTGGCCCGCAGGGCAAGATCTTCCAGCGACGCCGTGCCACCTGGATGATCAACGAGGCCGGACGCCCCGCAGACAGCAACGTCAGCAAGAAGAACGTCGTCAAACACCGGTACACCGGCACCGTCCACTGCGCGTCCACCCCGCACGAGACCATCATGGTTCGCCGCAAGGGCTGCCCCATGTGGAGCGGCAACAGCTCCGATCTGCTCTTGGTCGTCGACGAGGCCGGCGGTATCGTCCGCACGATCGGTGACGGCACCAACCGGTAACGCCCCCATGCTGGCCATTGGCATTCTCGCCTGCCGAACTGACACGTGGCCGCTGCTTAGCGCCGGCGCATTCGGCGGCGAGCTCCCCCGCGCCCAGGACGGTTCCCCCTGCCTCGCACCTCACGCACCGCTGACACACAGCGCAGAGGGAGGCCTTCCCGTGAGGTGCCTGCGGCGGGGCGGTCCGCGCCCATACAGCGAGCCCCTTCTAGCGAGCCGACCGGAGCCGGATACGGGCGGCAGATCCAGGGAGCCGCGCACATGGGGAACCGTGGGGTGAGCGCAGGGGCGGGCCCGATCAGTTGGCCGACGTGTTCCGTGTCATCTCGGCTGCCTCTGTGATGGCGCGTTGCCTCAGATCGCCGAACAGTTGCATCGTGACGGCGGCCAGGACATCGTTCCCGCCAACAGTCCGCCCGTCCCCGCGGCGGGTGGACAGGCCGAAGAGGGGGTCCTTGAGCAGCGGGGCCGGGGCCGGCTCGCCCGGCACAGCCAGACCGACCGTCCCGAACCGCTTGACCCCGCCCTCACGGACGACCTTGGCCGCGTCCCGGGCCAGGGCCGTCAGGAACACACTCGCGATTCCGTCCAGGTCGCGGACCATCGCCGGGACCGCCGTCACCCCCCTGTTCCCCAGCAGCCTTTTCACCCCTGCCTCGAACCGGTGGGCGCCGGCCACACCACTCGGTGTACGCGCCCCGCGGCGCTCACGAAGAGACACGAGCGCACCATCGGCGTTGCGCACCTCGCCCAACAGGCCATGGAAAGTCGGGCTGTGCAGGTACCACGCCGATCCCACCTCCACCTCGACGTTCCGGTCGATCGCCGTGATGAGGTCCTTGGGAATCAGCCTCTTCCTGGCCTCCTCGGCCGCCGCGCTTCTCGCGCCGTCGATGATCTCCGTCAGCACGGTCCGCGTAACCGACGCGGCGGTCCAGGCGGCCGGCCGGGAGACGTGCAACGAGGTCACGTCCCTGAACACCGCTTTGACGAGCTGAGGCTTGAACGGCAGGTCGGTCACGACGGAAATGGTCTGCGGACCGCTGCACTCGGTGCGTAGGGGCTGTGTGGCCATCCAAGAATTGTCCACCCATGGACGACGACCTCCGGAGCGGGCTCGGATCGAACTCCTAGTCGACTGACTCACGTCGGATTCGCGACTGTCATGACCCCGTTGACCTTTCGGGCCGCTTAACC
This sequence comes from Streptomyces capoamus, assembly GCF_014654935.1. Taxonomy (GTDB): domain Bacteria; phylum Actinomycetota; class Actinomycetes; order Streptomycetales; family Streptomycetaceae; genus Streptomyces; species Streptomyces capoamus. The sequence continues at coordinate 351,503 of NZ_BNBF01000004.1, read as the reverse complement.
GAACCTGTCACCCGAACCTGCATCAGACCCGCCCCCAACCCGCTGACGGCGCACCGGCTGCACGGGCCGGACGAGGCTTCACCCTCTACGGCTGCATGATGGCGCCCGACAGCGGCATCGGCGGCAGCGTCCCGAACGTCGCGGCACCGGGATGCCGCCCTTCGCACCAAGGATCCGCAGCAAGGTGTTGTCACCCTCGGGAAACTCGGCGTCCAGCCCGGTCTTCGGCGAGACTCCCTCCCAACGGCGGACCTGCCGGCTGCCTCACAGAACAGGCATGCTGCTCAGTGCAGCTGAGCAACCGCAGGCCACAGACAAGATCAATAAGCACGCAGGACAGCTAAGCCACAGCAGCCTGGGTGGCCGCGCCCCCGACCGGGCAAAGGGCCCCCGTGCCCCGCGTTTGGCGTATCAAGCGCGTGCATGAGGCGTACATGCGGTATGCCCTCGGCCGGGTGCACGTACGACGGGCTAGGGGCCGCCCTGGGCGGCCGGTCACGACGTGCGGCGTCCGCAAGAGGTGCCCGCGGCCTGGGTCGAGCAGACCCGGCGCGGGGGCTCATCCTGGGGCGACCGTCGGTGGCCGGCTCGGCGCGTCCGAACTCGCCCGGCTCACCGGGGCGGAGGACGGGACAGCGTCCGGGCTCCTCGCCGCCACCGCTGGGCCTGCTGCCCGAACTCAGCGACGGCACTGAACGGGAGGCAACCGTCAAACCCGAACCGGCCGCTCGCAACCCCTCGGCGCGGGCGGCGGCCCGAGGTGCCCTACTTCCTCCTGCGGAGGATTTGTGCGATCCCGAAAACGACGAAGCCGAGGATGGCGATCACGCCCGCCAGCCAGGTCGGGGCACCCCCGAATCCCTTGTAGGCCAGTACCGCCATGCCCACCGACGCCTGCAACAACCCGAGCTCCTTCCCTCCCACCGTCCCCTCCCCTCCTCATGGCTCGCCCGGCCGGAATCATTCCCGCGTCGGGCAAGCAGGGCAGGGGGGCCGGCGGATCACCTCAGGGTGGGCGCCCTCCATGGCGAACGACCACTCGGCGGCGTCGAGCATCCGGAGGTCGCTGAGGTAGCCGCCGAAGACGAGCACAGCCGCTCGGGACCGGCTGGCTCTCGCAGCTGGCGGCCGAGCGCGGCACCGCGATCGGTAGCCTCGTCGAAGACCTCGCGCAGAGCAGGCCGTGTACGCCGAGCGCGCCGAGCTCTCCTCCTCCCTCGGCAGCGCACCGAGTGCGAGGGCGGATGCGAAGGCCCGGGCTCTGCTGGAGCGCCTGGGCGCCGCCTCGCACGGTGCAGCCGCGTAGTGGCAGCGATCGCGGTCGTCCTGGACCACACGACCGCTGCGGCGCTGTTCGATCCGAAGGATCCGTTCAACGAGGCGGTCGCCGCGTTCTACGTCCAGGCCTCCGGCGGGCTCGGTGATCTGTATGCGCCGGTGCTGTCGCTGACGGCCGGTGACGCCGAGCGGCCCCGCCTGCTCGGCTACATCGAGGGGCAGCGGTCGAGGACGGGTCGGTCGGCCACCGTCCGCCCACCGCCCCATCCGCATCAGCAGGTGCCGCCCGGCAGGCCGGTGCCGTAGACCGGCGCCCGCTACCGCTCGGCTCGGTTCCCCCTGGGCCGGACGGACCGAGTGATCAGTCGTCCTCCTCCTGAGGGTTGTACCGGAACACGCCCATGTCCGCGCAGGCCTCCGCGATGACGAAGTCGGCGCCGAGAAATTCCTCCTGCGTGTGGGGAGCGCGCTGGTAGCCGTAGCTCATCCACTGCAGGGCCTGCTTCTCAGCGCGGATGGCATCGGTGGCAGGCAGGGTGATGTGGGCGTCGATAAGCCCGTAGCCGTGCTTGTTCTTCTCCCGCAGGTGGCCTCGGATGCGTCTGATCAGGTGTGCAGTGCTGCAGGCTCGGCCGATCTTTACGCGAGGAGCGGGCCCGGCGAAATCCAGGACGTACAACCGCGCGCCGTCCTCGGCTTCCTGCCACAGCTGATCACAAACACGAGTGAGCACGCGCTGCTGGCAGCGCTGCGCGACTGGGGGCACCGGCACCGCACCGACGGCCAGGTCCTTGCGGGCCTGACACTGCAGCTCCCCAAGCGCGACCTGAGAAAGGAGCGGCGGGTTGAGGAAGGGCATGGGCGCCATACCGAGAGGGAGGAGGGCGTTGCTCATCGGGTCAGGCTAACGACCCAGCTCGGCGAGGTCCTGGCAGGATTCGAAAGCGGTGTCGCTGTCGCCGGGCGGGATCTGAGCAAGGGTGATGCCCGCTTTCGCAAGGGTCCCGCCGAGGGGGCCAGAGCCGACCGCGCCCGCCACAGGTGCTGGCCCGGGTCGTGGTCGGCGCCAAGAAGCCGGAACGGCCGGAGGAGTCGCTGCGCCGGCTGAACGTGCACGAGCACCTGCGCGGCCAGCTGGACTACGAGGACATGTCGCTCCCTGGGGCTGTGGTCAACCCTGGTTGAGGCCTACCAGGCCACGGGCCGGCTGGGCGAATTGCTCGCCCAGTGAGCTGCACGAAGACGCGATCGCCGACGCTCTGGTCGGGGACCGCGCGCTTGACGCGCTCGATGTCCTGCTGCCGCCGGGCGAAGAGGTGAGCCCCATGACCCTGCGGGACGTGGCGATCCGCTGCGCCACCGTCATGCTGTTCCCTCCGGTCCCGCCGCGCCCGGAAAACCTCGCGCCGCGCGCCGATGCCCATCTCACAGCCGGTCAGCGCGGCGACTCGCCTCAGTTCGAGCCCGTGCTGGGGAAGATCCGCGTGCCTCGCATCGGGCCGGGCCGGTCACGCCTCCGTCCCGACCGGGTGCGGGCCGATAAGGCGTACGCCTCCCGCAAGAACCGCGCCTACATGCGCCGACGCGGGATCCGCTGCACCATCCCAGACAAGGTCGGCCAGGCGCGCAACCGCCAAAAGCTCGGCTCCCGCGGCGGCCGGCCGCCGCGATTCGACCCGGCCGACTACCGCGAGCGTCACGCGGTCGAGTGCGGGATCAACCGCCTAAGGAGACATCGCGCTGTCGCCACGCGATACGACACGCTCGCCGTCCGCTACGAGGCGACCGTCCTCGTCACGACCATTAACGAGTGGCTGTGACCCGCGGTCTCACGCAGCGGGATCCACGTTCCACGCCGCGGGCAGAGCGCTCCCGCAGAAGACGCAGACGAAGTCGTCCTCGCGCACGATGTTGTCTCGGCACCAGCCCGAGACCCGGTCTCTGCTTCGTCCGCCCAGGGGCTGCGGCAGCCCTGGGGCCTACCCCGTCCATGCATGTCCTGGCCCGTGCCGCCCGGCTACGCCGAAGCCTCGGCCCCTGCGCTGGGGGCGAACCCGCTCCCCTGCTCGGCGAACACCCTGATCGCGGCGCCCAGGAAATTCACCATCCCAGGGTGGTAGGAATCGTGGAACGCCCTCATGGCCTCGTCCTCGGCGTAGAAGAGCGACATGCCGACGTAAGCCTCCCTGGAGGGGGTGTAGAACCGGCAGGCGATGTCGAAGTGCCTTCGGACGAGCTCCTGGATCTCCTGGTCCCCTGGCAGGGAGCCGCCGTCCAGGAAAGTTGTGATCTCCCGGTACAGGACGTCCCAGTCCTGGTGGACCCGCTCCCTGTCCACATGTTCCCAGTTGTTGGTCCCAGCAAGGCTCTTCGCCTGCTCCTCGGCCAACGACCGGCGACACTCGTCCTCGTAATTGTTCCCCACGGCACCGGTTCCCATCGTTTCGTCACCTCTCCGGTGGATCCCCGAGAGGCCGCCGACATGTCGACATCGACCGGCCGCCGATGATCAACTGCCGGTCCAGGCCGAACGGTGACACACAGCCACTGGGTCGGCAAACCATTTCTTGGATCCTCCGGCGCTCCGTCCCGGTCAGCCGGAGGCGGAAAGGCGCAGCTCGGACGGCGAGCCGTCGGAGCGGGGCGTCCAGCTGCTCGACCGCGCGGCCCGGATTCCCGCAGTGACCTTGCGCGGCAGGACGGGCTCGGCTGGCGCCGGGTCCGGTTCCATGACGGCCGGTCGACCGGTCTCCACGACGGAACACCGGCTCGGAATCGAACCGTATGCCGTCGATCAACTGCCGCTGAGGCCAGATGGGTGGCCGCCCGACCCTCGTACCCTTCCGCAACAACGGCTCCACCACCGCCCACTGTTCGTCCGTGAACTCTCCCCGACCCATGAACCGAGATCATTCACAGCTTAAGATCCACTTTCGATACACGGCCTGGTGCCGTGACCGCATAGGTTCGCCGGGTTGGCGGTCGAAGCGGTTGGATGAGTGGTGACGTCTGTTCCGATCGCTGGGGGTGCGATGGCCGAGCCTGTGCGAGTGCGCAGCTCGGTGGCGGTGACAGGGATCGGCCGACAGGATGGGCCGTGAGCATTGACGGGCGAGGGGCATGGGTGCGTGGTGGATCTGATCCATCTCTCGGATGGGGACAACAGCTTCCGAGTACGTGTGCTGGGCCGCCGGATGCCGGGAGTGCTGCCACTGCACGACCTGCTCGACACTGAGGTGCTCATCGAGAGTGGTTTCGTGACCGGACGGCTGGACCTTGGCTTGTCGCCGGACGACCTGGATGGCTGGTCACACGCCCTGGATGTGCTTGCCGCGGGTGGTGACGTCTGCTGGATAGATGACAACCGCAGTCCGGAGATCCGGGTCCAGGCTCTCAACAAGGAACACGAGACGCCCGCGGTCCACGTTGACGACGTGGCGCGCTCCAGCATCTCTGTTTTCCTTCCCTTGTGCCTTGAGGATGGATGGATCGACGACCAGCGGAAACTGCTCCAACTGGTGCGGCGGGAGTGGCCGAGCGAGGTCCTCCAGACGGCTCTGGGCACTTACGAGTGGCGGCCCTGAACTGTGAGCAGTCGGCGCCAGCAGATGACCGCGCAGGCCAGTGTCAGGAAGGTTGGTGGATGTCGTCGCGGATCTCCCAGCGGATCCGCAGGCGGCGGCGGAACCGGTGCAGGTGGGCGAATACGCGCTCTATCACCCAGTGTTGAGTGCCTAGTCCGGAGCCGTGCTCGGTGCCCTGGCGACCGACCAGCGGTTTCACACCAGCCGCCAGACCAGGCGGCGGTACTTGTCGTGGTCGTACCCGCGGTCAGCAAGGACGACATCGGGGCGCCGCCGTGGACGTGGAAACCCGTTCCTGCGGGAGGTGTTCCCAGGCGATCCCGGTATGCAGCACGAAAAGCATGCCCTGGAACACCAGACGGTCCGGATGCCGCTCGCGCCCGGGATAGCGAGTGCGGCATTCTACCTTCGGCGACAGCGGTTCGATCATTGCCCACAGCTCGTCGTCAACCTGCCACGGCTTCGGCCGGGCCACCCCACACCCCCCGGATCGCCACTTCCAGAGCGATCCAACCACCTCGAAGATCATTCTGTTAAGAGTTCTCAGTGCTGGCGAGGCCAGAGCGCCGTGAGACGGAACGGCACCCGGAGGGAGGGATACGGCCGCCTCGTCGATGACGTTGATCATTTTATAGACAGGGCCTAATCTGCGGGTTCTCGGGGCGATCACCGCTCCCTGATTCGGACTGGACTCAGATGCCCACCGCTACCCCGCCTCCTGCTGCCCCCGGTCGCCTGAACCCTCAGGAGATGGTGGTCCTCCACCGTGTCTTCCGCCGCGAAATCCCGCTTCTGGCCGATCTGATCGAAGGCACCGCTCCCGGCGACAGACAACGCCTCTCGACTATCGCCGACCACCTGGACCTGATCCTCGACGCTCTGGGCGAACACCACGAGGGCGAGGACGACCTGCTGTGGCCCAAACTGCAGGAACGTACCGTCCTTGGTGCCGACGTCGTCGCCCGCATGGCCGGACAGCACGAAGCCATCGCCGGCGCGCTCGCGACGGCCGCCAACCTGTCGTACCAATGGCGTACCGAAGCCGACCGCGACTCCGCTCTCCGCCTCGCCGACGCCCTGCGCGAGCTCGACCGGCATGCCGCCGCCCATATGGATGACGAAGAAGAACTCCTCCTGCCCCTGATGAGCGACCACATCACCCCACGCGAGTGGTTCGAGGTCGGCGAACGCGGACGCCGCAGCGTCCCCAAGTCCAAGCTCCTGATCTTCCTCGGCGCGATCCTCGAAGACGCGACCGCACAGGAACGCCACCAGTTTCTCGCGCAGATGCCCGCCCCCGCCCGCCTGCTCTGGCGCACGGTCGGCACCCGTCTCTACGCTCGGACCACCACTCGCGTCCGCCGCCCCAGCGGCTCGATTCCCCGGACGTAGGACCCTAGCGCCGCCGGTGCACGCCGGCCGATCGGGCGAGGGCCCTTCGAGCCGGTGTCCCTTCACCCAGTACCTGGTCGACGGGCGCCGAAGCGGTCGGGGCGGCACCAAGACCCTCAGCGGTCCCGGCTGACGGGCCGCGCTGCACCGCGGACGATCTGGTTCGGCCGGGACAGGTGGAGAGAGGCACCGAGGACTTTGCGCAGCGTGATCACTGCTGCTGCCAGGACGATGCTGTCCCATGACGGCTCGCCGGCCAGTCTGACCAGGCCGGCGGCGGTCAAAAAGTCCAGCAGAACGACCAAGCCCCCTCGCGCGGTGTGCGTCACACGGCAGGCCGCTGACGCGGCGACGATCCCTAGCCCGGTGATCAGCACAGCCGCCGTCTGCAGCCATGCGTTCACGTCGGCAGGCCCTTGGAGTCATGCGCGGATGCCGTCTCGCCTCGTTCAATCTCGGCCCGCTCCTCGGCAATCTCCCGGCCGAGGAAGTAGTTCAGCACCGTCCGGATGGCCGCGATGGCGGCCAGCTGGCCGATCTCGGCGAAGCTCGGCGCGACCGCCGTGCGCAGCACATCACCGGCGAGCTGGAACTCCAGGCCCAGGACAAGGAAACGCCCCAGGCTCAGCCTGATCCGGTTGAATCCCGCCACCTTGCCGCGGCCGCGCACACCCGCCGTTACGAACTGCACGAACGCCCACACAGCGCCGATGAAGATGATCAGCGCGCCTGCAGACTCGATCAGCCTCACCAGCACACCGATCACATCGCGCACGGTCGACTCGGGCAGCAGTTCCACCGACAGTGTCATGCGGGTTCCGGTACCCCCGAGAAGAGCCAGCGACGCGCTTTCACCACGGCCATGCCACGGTTGCTGTTGCGCGCCGTGGGGTCCCCGGCCCGCTCTCGACGCTCCCCCAATTCCTTCAGCTGGCTGGCCCTCGCTGCTGTCGCACGCCTATAGGCTTGCCGCGGTTACGGTGGGCCTCCAGGTCGGCGTGCGCCTGGGCGCCCTCTTCGAGCGGGACCTGATCGAGCAGTACGGACCGCGGCCCGGTCGAGGACGGAGCGCGGAGGATGCGTGGCCCCTTGGCTACCCCACCACACCGGGGCTCGCTGGCATTCGGGGCGCGACTGCTACAGGTCGAATTCAAGTGCTCGATGTCCGTGAACCTGACCTCTTCCAGGGAGCCGGCGCGGCGGACATTGTCCTGTGGCTTTTTCGAGCAGGGTGGTGAGATCGGCTTCGCCCGTCACCGCCCAGCCACCGGAGTTCCGGGTGACTACGCAAAACTTCGTGGGGGCGTTCATGGCTGCCGTCTGCCGTCGGCCAGCCGACCGCGCACCGTCTCGTGCGACAAGCCGACCGCGTTTCCGATCCGCGAAGCCCCCAGGCCTCGTCCCGGGCCCGGCCATCGGCGCGTCCAGCGCCTTGCCTGTTGCTTCCTCCAGGACCTGCCGCAACTCGCCGTCGGCGATCGTCTGCAGCCGGCGCGCGGGCGGCAGCGTCTCCAGCCCGGCCCACAACCGGTCCGTCTCACCTTTCAGCAACTGCATCTGAGTGGCGAAGCTGTCCATGCCCCCACTGTGCGCCTTGACCTGGAACATCTATGTCAAATGTCTTGGCACTGGCTTGACGGTGCCCTCGCCCGAGCACCTCACGCACTGATCCGCCAGCCGGGCTGCCGCGTCCCAGTCCGCTGACTGATGTGTCGGCTCAGCGGCCCGCGGTGGTTACGGCACTGCGTTCCTGGCTTACCTGCAGTACCTCGTGCAGCGGCAGGGCCAATGCCGTAGCCAGTTCTGTGACTTCTTGTCGTGTCGGGCGAACAGGGCCGTCGGTCCCGTCTTCGATGAACGCTCGGATCCGTGGGGTGCGGATTCCGGTGGCGTAGGCAAGCGCCTCGGCACTCAGGTGATGCCGGCGCATCGCATCCGCGAGCAGCTCAGCCAGATGCATGATCAACCTCCGAGCCGTAGGGCCGCAGGCGCCTCCACATGCTGCCGCGCCTGCCGGCCGACTGAACGCATGCCTCCCCGTATGCCCGTTGCGCTGCGGCATGAACGAGCGCTCCCCCTTCTGGGGGAAATGGACCGGGCCGCTCATTCAGCAGCGCAGGCTGCCAGAGCGGGGGGTGGGCACGGTGGTGCTGCGGGTGACGGCCCCCTGGCCGCCGGTTCGAGGGGAGGGGCCAGAGGGCTGTCTGCCATGACCGTCCAGTCGGCCGGCGACCAGACGCCTAAGGGGCCCCTGCCCCAGCCCGGCCATCAAAGGACTCGAGCATTCAGGCAGGTGCTGCGTAGCTCAACGGGCGCCATCCGGCTCGGTCACGCCCGGTCCACCTGTCGCATCGACGCCCCTCGAACGGGTTTCCCTCCACGTGGCGGCCCACGTGAATTCCACCGTCTTCGACCTCTGTCGTCTCCTGCCGGACGTGCCGCGGGTCGGCCTTCGGCCTGCAGCCCCGTGAGCACCCCCAGCGCCGGGCTCATCGCCGGCCTTGAGGGGCTGGCTGGTCGCCGGGAACCGGTCTGCTCAGCCCTCCTGGAAGCTGATGGCCTGCACAGGGCAGGCTCTTACGGCCTCTCTCACCAGGGGGTCTCCCGCCCCGTCCTCTCGTCCTGGGCGCACCATCCCGTATCCATCGTCGTCCTGGTCGAACACCGTCGGGGCAGTCAACGCACACTGCCCACTGCCGATGCAGACGCTGCTGTCGACGCTCAACCGGTCGGACATAGAACCGCCCCTCCAAAGCTCTGAGCACCTAAGGTCACACTCACTCCATGGTCCGGTGCTCCGATCTCGTGGCGGAGCGGTATCCACCGGTGCCACCCGTTCGGATGAGGTGCACAGAAGGAGGCTGGCCCGGCTACGCAGGCCGCCCATGTCCCGAGCAGGTCTTCTCCCCGCTTCCTGGACGGCTGGTACAGGCGGCTGCGCGACGCCTACGTCGCCACCATGACGGATCCGAGAGTCGCCGAGAAGCTGCCCCGCACGAGTTCCTGACCTCGATGGACGGCTACAAGAACCGTAGCCCGGAGGCGGGCGTCGTCGTGGACGCCATCAAGATGACCGTCAGGGCGGCATCGGCAGGCTGCAGGAGAACGCGCGCGGCGGTGGCTGGAAGCCGGGACAGGCCTGGCCCGCTTCGCCCGGCCGACGCGGCGCCCCGGCATCCGGGCCACCGTCATTTCCCGGGCCCGGCTCAACATGCACCGCACGATGGCCGCCCTCGCCGCAGCCACCGGCCGGTATCCGGTCGTGGTCCTGTCCGACTGCGCCGTCCATGCCGCCGACGGGCCGAGCCCGCTGACGTTCTGCCCTACGACTCGGGCGGCAAGATCGTGCCCGGCTCCTTCCGGCTCGGCGTCTCCCCGGGGGATGGTCAAGCACGAGGGCACCCAGAGCGTGCTGTGGGGCGCGAACGTCCTCGAACGGCTCGCCGGTGACGGCCACGTCGCCAACCTCGCCCACTCCATCAAGACCGGGGAGGTCACCACCAAGGACACCGGCGACAAACCAGAGCCGCAGATCAGGGCCAGGGTGAAGCAGGCCGCAGCCACCACCGGCGGCGTCATGATCCACGTACAGGCCCGGTTCGGCTACACCGGCGCGCCCGGCAGCACCGACGACGCCCCGCGTACGCAACCTCACGCTCGCCCTGCCGCCCGAGCACGCCGCCCGTCTCTTCCAGGCCCAGGAAGCCGGCCTCACCGACGACCAGCTCCGCCGGATCGCCGCCGAGGCCCTGGGCGAGGTCTACTTCCGCGACAAAGGCCGCCGCGCCCACGGCCTCGGAGTCGAACTCACCGACCTGATAGACCGCGAATTCGAGCTGTAGCCGAGGCCAGACAGGACAGGAAGCAGGAAAGGGCATCGCAGGCGGAGTTGTGACTGCAGGGGCGCGCCACGGACCGTTCCGCTGGCCCGGGAGCTGACCTACGGGCCCCTGTCAGGGCGTGTCGCCGGAATAGTGCAAGCGGCAGGCGATCCCCGGGCCCGGTGGGCGTGGCTCGTCGGCTCTGGGGTCGTACAGGGCGCGGCCGCCGGGCCACCGCGACAGCTCGGTGGCCAGGGCGACGCCGCCGTCGTGTTCCTCAGCCGTCCGGCCGGTGATATCCAGCAGTAGACCGTCCAGGGGCCCGCCTACGAGCGTCGCGTAGATCCGTGCGGGGAGTGGGCCGGGGTGGGGGTCGTCGTGGTCGCAGCCGTAGACCCGGCCACGCAGCAACTGCTCATCACCGTTCATACAACCAGCGTTACAGCCACCACTGACAACGAGGTCTTCGCCCGCTGTCCGGACCGATGGACACCGAACGCGGTGCGCCGCGGGGCCTGCTCTGTCGGTGGGGCGCGTAGCGTGATCCGGCACACCGGACTCGCAGCAGGAACGTCGTTCGTCCGTCACGACCAGGCGTCGTGCGCCGACTACGGCTGTACCCGCGCTGCGCGCTGAGTGCCGTCAGGCAGCACTGCGTGCCCGCCGCCAGCGCGACCGGGACCGGGCGCGCGGTCTGTCCGCCCGTGTCCCACCGCATGCCGCCGCTCGGTGGGCGGTCCGGCTGCGCGGGCAGGGCATGTCGGCGCAGGACACCGCCGACCGGGCCGGCCTGTCCGTGACCCTGGTCCGCCGCGTTCTCCGTACCCCCACACACGGCTAGGCGGCCCGGGACATCGCCCGCACCTCCGCCGACGCCATCCTCGGCATCCCGCTCCCCCACCGCCGCAACCTCGGCTCCTTTTCACGAGGGGCCGCCCCGACTGCTCGTGTTTGTCCGCGGTAGGGAGCTGGCGGGACGAGATGGCAAAGGGCCGTCCACGGCCACGCGGCGACGGTGCCACGATCCCCGCGCTTCCGGTCTCCGCGTACATGACGGTCGCGCCGACCAGTACGAGGCTCCGCGGTCGCGCGTTCAGGCGCGTAGCGCCACTGGACGAAGGCGAGCCGACGCTGCCGGCCACGTTCGCCGGCTACGCGCGAGTACGAGTTGAGCGTGGCGCAGACAGTGTCGTCGGCAGGGTGGGACGCCGTCGCCGGGCCGTTCGGTCAGTACTTGGCGGCCAGACTGACCTGAGTGTCGCCTCCGGCGCCTTCGAGCCGCCACCGCAGCCACTTGCGGTCGGGCGCGTTCGTGTTCACGGAGAGCCAGTGTCCCGGAACAACTACGCCCTGCCAGTTCTGGACCCAGAAGCACTCCTGGCCGCTGCACTGCCATACGTCGACGAAGAAGGTGGCGTTGCGCGACCCTTCGCGACCTACCATCGCGATCCCTGTTCCGAAACCCACAGCGCGACTCGTCCCGCAGGTCGCCCAGTCCCAACCTTGTACACACGCCTGGGCGCCGTTGCAGAACGTGTCCCGGAACCAGATTCGCTCGTCCGTGGTGAGCACCGTCGGCTCGTGGTGGCCGGCCCGTTCGCCACTCACCTGCTCACCGGCGTCGGGCGGTCCCTCCACCTCGACCGGAGTGGCGGGAAGCTGGTCGACCGCGCGACCGCTCTCCACGATCGCCTTCGTGCCGTCGGAAAACTCGATGAGCTGGATGGCGTGGTCGTCTCCAAACGCCATCGTTGCCTCAACGCGCGGCGGCAATGCCTGCCTTATGTTGGTGGTCGTCGTTGCCATCTCAGACCTCCCCTCTCTGGCAAGGGATGCGCGGCGGCGTGCCCTGCCAAGATGAGTCTGCTGAAGCGGAATTGAGGGTCCACCCGTACGACCCCGCTCGTTCTCGGATGGATTGTGCTGTTGCGACTGCCCTACCTGGCCCTGTCGAGTTTGTTC
>NZ_BNBF01000004.1:332098-339416 GCF_014654935.1 Streptomyces capoamus | reverse complement strand
GCCTTCATACCGGCTGCTACCGATGAGCGCTGCAAACCAGGGCAATCTGGGGCCTTTGTGTGCATTCTATCAAGTGCATCCAGTCGCGGCGCGGCATCCAGGTCGCCATCGTCGCCACCGCCTGGAAGATGACCACCTTGTGCTGGAACCTGGTCACCAAGGGTTAGGGCTACGAGTGCAACGACAAGGCGTTGCACCGCCACGAGCGGGAGATCGTTGAGCAGGGAAGAGCGCGCCTACGCGGTGATGACCTCGCACTGGCACCAAGCCACGCGGACGGTACGAACTCGGCGCAGGCCGCAGCCGGGCCGGCTCTGTGGCGATCACCGACGACCATGGCCAAGGACTGCAGGCGCCTGCTGTGAACGTTGATCGAGGACGTGACCGTGCTGCACGTCGATAACGGTCGCTGCTCCCCCGACGGGATCACCTGCAACCGTCGCACCTACCGCAACGCCACCCAGGCCGTCGACATCGTGCGCGACCTGCTGGACAGCCGCAGCGACGCCGAGATAGCGGACTGCCTCAACAGCTTCGGCCTCAGCACCACCGGGAACTGACGTTCGTTCACGGTTCACTCGGTCCGTCACATCCAAGCCCAGCACGCGATCGACTCCAAGCGCAACGACCCCACCGGGTCCAGGATCACCGCGTTCGAGACCGCCCGGATCCTCGGCGTCCATGACGCTGCAATCCACCTGTGGATCCGCAGCGGTGAGATGGTCGCCAGCCGGGCCCGCCACCTCCGCTGGTGCATCGCCCGGGACAGCGACATGGAGGCGTACCAGAAGCAGCGCGCAGCGTTACGGGAGTTGCCGCTGTCGGCGCACGTCCGCTGACAACTCGACCAGCCGGACCTCTGCAACCGGCCGACCGGAGACAGCCACGTCGCTCATCAGGTGTTCTTCCTTGATCGGGAGTTACACCGGAGATCGCCGTACACACCCTTTCACCTTGTGCCGTCACCAACCCCCAAGGGCACGGGCTCGTGGCGGTCCGGCAAGCACCAGCACCACGGAGGGAACGTGCAAGTCATCGCGACCCGGACAGCGCGGGGCGCCGCCTCCCGCCGTGGGTGGCGACGCTGAGTTGCGGGCCTCCATGCCCAATGTCACGGTCTAAACAGGGGGACGCCGACGACCTGGCATTGGACAGCATTGCAGGCCACGGCACCAGGCGTCGAGACACGAATGAACCGTGGCTCCCCACCCGTGGCGCTGTCAATCCGTGAATCGTCGCGCCTCTGCAAACCGGGAAGCACACAGAAAGTGGGAACTTCAATGGTGAACGGACCCATGGACAGGCGTGTCTTCAATGGGCGACCCGATCGGCCCAATGGCCCCGTCACCGGCCAGGGTACGGAGTACACCGGTCGGTACGTAGTCCTGCTCGACCAGAGCAACCAGGAGAGCGGCCTGAACGCCCTGCGTTCCGCCGCCGACATCGCGCCTGTCGAACGCATCCGGGGCACCGAGGCCGCGAACGTCGCCGAACTCCTGGAACGTCCTGACGTCTCGGTGCACCTCGAGGAACTCGGAGTCGCCGTCGTCGAGGTACGGCCCGATCAGCGCCACACGCTGGTGACGACGGCCGAGGCGGAGCCGTCGATCATCGCGGCGGAGCCGGAGCGCATGGCGTACGCCACGCCGATCACCGCCCCGCAGCAGGCACCGACCGAGTTCTTCCCGGCCTACCGCAGCGACGAGGACGTGGTCGCCCGTCACACCAGGGCCGAAGTCGCCGCTGCCCAGGGCCCGGCCCTGGACGAGCAGAGCTTCACCTGGGGACTGCAGGCGATCCGGGCCAACCTGTCCCACCTGACCGGACGCGGTGTGAAGGTCGCCGTCCTCGACACCGGCGTGGACACCACCCACCCGGACCTGGTCCGGTGTGTCGAGGACACGATGTCCTTCGTCGTCGGCGAGGCGGTCGAGGACGGTCATGGCCATGGCACCCACTGCATCGGTACTGTCGCCGGACCGAAGAACCCTCAGCAGGCACCCCGCTACGGCGTGGCCTGTGATGCCCGGATCCTCGTTGGGAAGGTGCTCAGCAAGCAGGGCAGGGGCTCCGACGGTCAGATCATTGCGGGCTTGGGCTGGGCCGTCGCCCAGGGCGCCCGGGTGATTTCCATGTCGCTCGGCGCTCCGGTCCGACCAGGTGAGCTGTTTCCGCAAACGTACGAGATTCTGGCCCAGCGCGCGCTTGAGCGTGGGACGGTGATCGTCGCCGCCGCGGGCAACGACAGCAACCGGCCTCCGAGCATTCTGCCGGTCAGCCGACCCGCCAACTGTCCCTCCATCCTCGCGGTGGCCGCGCTCGACAAGTCGATCACGCCGTCGTTCTTCTCCAACGGCGGAATCAACGGCCAGGGCGGTGAGATCAACATTGCCGCGCCCGGCAGGGACGTGCGCTCGGCCGCTCCTGGCGGCGGGTACCAGACCATGAGCGGCACGAGCATGGCCACGCCGCACGTGGCGGGTGTCCTCGCCCTGCTCGCCGAGGCCAACCCCAACGCTTCCGCGGCCGATCTCGTGGCGGGCCTGAAGTCAGGCGCGTTCCCACTGGCACAGCCCGTCCGGGACGTCGGCGCGGGCCTGCTGCAGGCCCCGTGAGTGAGCCCACCCAGCCCGCGCTGGTCGGGGTCATCCTCGCGGTCGACCCCGACCGGTTCGCGGAGGTGGTCGAGGCCCTGCGGCGGGCCGGGCTCACGGTCACCGGCGAGCAGCCGGTCCTCGGTACGCTCTCCGGCACCGTCGCGGAGGACCGTATACCGGCCCTGGAGGTGGTCGACGGCGTCGAATCCGTCGATCGGGAACGCACCGTCCGGCTCCCCCCACCCGACTCCCCGATCCAGTGAGCTCAGTGACGGCCGTCCTCCGTACGTCGACCCTCCCCGTTTCGCCTTCCCCGGTCACCTCTCAGCCAGCGTTCTCCGCCCGCCGTTCCAAGAAGATCCGTGACTGGCTCGCGGCCCACCCCGACGATGCCGGACTGCACTTTCTGCCGCCGTACTCGCCCGAGCTGAATCCCGACGAGCCGGTCAACGCCGATCTCAGGCACAGTCCGCCTACCCTCTCGCGCCGGCCCCCTCGTCACCATCCGGCACGAACAGCAACTCCACGTCTCCGCGGCAGCAATCCGCAACGTGCTCGACTCCCACGCGGTACCTCGGGTCTTCGAAGGCGAGCGGTGCACCTCGTCTCGGGCGCTGACGGAGTTGGTGTCGGCGAACGCCTGGATGGTCGGCCACAGGCCGGTGGCTCCGGCCACGATCGTCGCACTGACGGCAAGGGCACCTTGGAGGGCCTCGGGCCGGACCGCAGCAAGGAGAGCGCGTCGTAACCCAGTACGGTACGAGAACGGCTGGGAGCCCGGGACCGGGCCGCGCTCCTCGATTCAGAGGTAGCGGCGTTCAGCTCGTCTTGGATGGAGAGGGCGACCCTCTCTGGAGCTACCTGGGAGTCGACCGCTTTCAGGCCGTGCTGCAGTCGCTCGTCGGCGCGATGGCCGCCAACCTGGGGATGCAGCCGGGGCAGCGGCTGGTAGACCTCGCCTGTGGGACGGGCGGTGCCGGTCTGTTGCTGGCCCGCGCCCTGGCGGTGTATGTCACCGGCGTGGGCGTCTCCGCCACGGCGCTCCGTCTGGCGGTCGGCCGTGTCCCGGAGTTTCTCCTGCCTCGGTGCGGGTGTCGGACACGGCGACGGGCGCCGTCCGCGCCCGTCTCACCGGGCACAGGGGGCCGGTGCGGGCGGTGGAGTTCAGTCCGGACGGGCGCCTGGTGGCCACTGCCGGTGACGACTGGACGCGCGCCTGTGGGACGTGACCACCGCGCCCCTCGCGCGCAGTTCGTGTTGGGATCGCTGGCGCATAGCGGTCTGTCTGACCGGTACGCGGACGGGCTGATCTGCGTGGATGCCCTCGGGTTCGAGCGGGACCGCAGGAAGACGTTGGAACCCGCGCGCCGGGTCTGATCCGATGACAGGGATCCATGCAGAGCCGGCTCCGCCTCCGCGGAGCCCAAGGCGTCGCGGAGGCCGTCCAGGATGCGGCGCGGACTCCGACCGGATGCGGCGGCGTGGCCTGCGTCACGGCGTGAGGGAGGTGAGGGTGCCTCCTTCGACCTTCAGCGCCGCGCCGGTGGTCGCCGACGCGCGGTCGGAACTGGTGAACACGATCAGATCGGCCACCTCGGACGGTCGGATGAGCCGCTGGATCAGTGATGTCGGCCGGAACCGGGCGATGAACTCGCGCTGCGCGGCGTCGAACGTCTCGGCCTCGGGGATGAGGGCGGTGATGTACTCCTCGATGCCTTCCGTGTGGGTGGGGCCCGGCAGCACGGAGTTGACGGTGACCCCGGTACCGGCGGCGGCCTTGGCCAGACCGCTGGCCACCGCCAGCAGGGCTGTCTTGGTCATGCCGTAATGGACCATGTCGAGCGGTGTGTCGATGGCCGTCTCGCTCGAGACGAACACGATGCGGCCGAACCCGCGCTCCATCATCCCGGGCATGTACTGGCGCGCGAGCCGGACGCCGCTGAGGACGTTGACCTCGAAGAAACGACGCCATTCCTCGTCCTGGATCTCCAGGACCGGGGTGGAAGCGAAGATCCCGGTGTTGTTGACCAGGACGTCGATCTCGGGCACCGCCTCCAGCAGTGCCCGTGCGCCCTCGGCGGTGGATACGTCGGCGGCGACGGTGACGACGTCTGCGCCGGGCACCCGGGCGCGGATTCCGTCGGCAGCCGACTTGAGACGGGCCTCGTCGCGTCCGTTGAGGACGGTACGGGCGCCCGCTCGGGCGAAGGCTTCCGCAGTGGCCAGGCCGATGCCGAGCGTGGAACCGGTGACCAGGGCTGTACGGCCGGTGAAGTCGATGTGCATGAGTGAGATCCCTTGGGTAAGCGCGGCGCGCCCGTCAACAGGTGCCGCCCTGAGAGCCATCCGATGAGACGGATCGTTCTTTCTCAGAATGAGACGGAACGTTCTCTCTTGTCAAGCTTGATGGAGAGAACGATCCGTCTCATAATGGATCGGTTCCATCTCCCCCAGCCGGACGAACAGGAGGCTCCAGGTGCGACGATCTGCCGAGGAGACGCGACGGCACATCCTGGACGTGGCCGGTGACCTGTTCTACTCCCGTGGCGTACGCGCCGTCGGCATGGACCTGGTGATCGGCACGGCAGGCGTCGCCAACGCGACGCTGTACCGCCAGTTCGCCACCAAGGACGAGTTGGTCACCGCCTACCTCGTCACCCGTAACGAGGACTGGTGGCGGCGCCTGCGCGAGGCGACGGCGGCAGCTCCCGGCCCCCGCGCCCGCATAGAAGCCCTGTTCGCCCTCACCCGGCAGGACATGGCGACCCCCGGCTACCGCGGCTGCGCCACCCTGAACGTCACCAGCGAGTTCCCCGACGAGGGCCATCCCGCCCACGCCGCGGCCGTTGCCCATAAGACAGAGGTGCAGACCTGGCTGAGCGAACAACTCCGCGAAGCAGGCGACGCGAACCCTGACGACACCGCCGGCAAGCTCCTGGTGATCCTCGATGGTGCCCAAGTCCTCGCAGCCGCGATGGCGACCGACACACCGGGCGACCACATGATCCAGCTGGCGGAACAGCTCCTCGATGCGAGGCTGCCGGCACCTGCGTGACCGGAGGAAGACGGCCACCGCTCCTGGTCGTGCGGCGGCATGCCCCCGCAGACCAGGAATCGGACCGACGGGGGCACCGGCGCCGGCCTGTTCTCTCCGGCGGCAAGCCTCCCCGCCCGCGCTCCCGAGCGACGCCGCAGCCAAAGCGCGTGCGCGCTGCAGGACGCCTGAGACCGCCACTCATTTGGCAGCACACGAGACGAAGCATCAAAGGTGAGTACCGCCGCGCGGGACCGGCTCGCCCAGCCGGCGGCCGAGCTCCGCCGCGTACTCGAACGGCCCCTCGTCAGCGACGGGGGGCATGCTCGACGGGCAAGGGCGCGGGCAGCAGGGTCTTGCTGCAGCCCGAGTCGCGCAGGCCGTGGCTCACTGCGCCACTGCAGGCGCTTGCGCGGGCGGGTGGAGGGCGCTGGACGACCGATTCGCTGCGCACCGGTCATGCCGCCATCGGATGGGAGGCGGCCAGGGCGCCGCGCAGCAGCGTCCAGGGGCTGGTTCGGGTCGCTTTCGCCGGCGGCTGTCAGACGGCGTAGCGCGTCGGCGTGGGCCAGACACCGAGCCGCGGCCGCCGGAGCGGGAGGCGAGCTCGGCAAGCTCTACCCCGACTTCGAGAACATGGGAGCCGAGCAGGAGGACGCCGCGGTGCCGCAGCCCGCTGGCTCGGCATCGAGGAACAGCAGTGGTCGGCTCAGGTTCTCCCCCTGCCACGCTCGTGACCGGCTGCGGCGGTGGAGGCGTGGCCGCGGCGACGGCGCTGGCGACACACGTCATCGCGCGAGCCGCTGCTGTAGGACCGGTTCCAGGCGATCGACAAGGTGAGGGCCGCGCCGATTCCCGTACCGGCGTATTCCCAGGCCGCGTCTGCCAGCAGAGAGGAGCGGTCGGCGACGGCCCAGTCCCGGCCCGCGTACAGCGGTACGTCCGTCAGGAGTTCCTCGTCGGCGGCGAAGGGGAGACCGCGGATCTCACCGTTCCCGCGCTGGCCGCCGGGCAGGTGCCACGCGCCGTAGCACGGGCCGCCCGACTCGCAGTGCACGTACCCTTCCGTCTTCGTGCGGTGGCCCTCGACGAACCGGTACGTGTTCTGCGCGGCGAACCACAACAGCACTGCGAGACCGCACAGGAAGACCGACAGCACCACCCGGGACAACGGCCTGAGCCCGCTCAGCAGCTCGGCACCCCACGACTCCGAGCGCATGCCCCATCACCTCATCGTCCTCGTGCTCCGCGGCCGGGAGACGGCAGGCTACCTGAGCGGTCCCGCCCGAGCAGCCTCTGCCGGGGGCCCGTGGCGGTCGGCGTGACAGGCCGGGCGCGGTCGTCAGCGGGGAGGCACCGGCTCGGTGGTGCTCCTCCAGATAACGGCCGTCGCGCCCACGCCTCACATTCGAGCTGTACCCGGTCAGGGCTGAACAAGATGTCGGCCGCGATGCGCCCGATACGGCCGATCCCTCCCAATCACCCGCACAAAAAGTCTCGTTACGCGGGTGGGGCCCGGCCGTGTACGGCCGGGCCCCATCACCTCGCGCAGCGTGGCACGCTTGTTGCGCCGGGTGTCCCTCGTCTACCAGCGGTACCAGCGGCCCTTGCGACCGCCGCTGTCCGCGGTGCGGACGACGAAGCCCAGCAGCCACACGACGAGCACGATCACCGCGATCCACCACAG
>NZ_BNBF01000004.1:311477-332053 GCF_014654935.1 Streptomyces capoamus | reverse complement strand
GCGCGAAACCCGCACCGAAGAGGATCAGAGCCAGCAGAAGAACCAGAAGCAGGGGAACCATCGTTATCAACCTCCTGGCCAACTGATGCCCTTACCTTCCGCAGACAAGCCCACAAAACGTGAGTTACTTCCGCGGGGCACGGGGCATAGAGACAGGTTGCTGGGCCTCAGCCTGGTTCCGGCCCGCCACCGGGCCGAGGCACTCTGGCCGAGACACTCGGACGGTCACAGACGTCACTAACCCGGCTGGCCGTCGGCCGGCTCCGTGCCCGGTGAAGGGCGCCGGCGGCGAGAGCGACGGCGCGCACCAGGAGCACGACGGCGGCGCCGACACCGCAGCCGAGTCCGCGCTGCTGCCGGCTGGCCCGCAGGCGCTGCGCGGGGATGGACTGCACGTGGAAGTCCGCGCCCGCGAGCACGGCGGCCGGGTCGGTCGTGGCCGTCACAGAGGTGGGCAGCTCGATGTCCGGGAAGTAGCCGGGGTTGCGGTGAGTCGAGTTGATCGAGTCGGCGATCTCACCGCGCCGGGCGTACACAATGACGTCGGTGCCGGCATCCGGAAGGGTCTTGGCGACGGCGGTGCCCCAGGATCCCGCCGAACACCGCGGCGCGGGCGCAACGGTGCTGGCTCATCGATGGGTCCTCTCGCTACGCGCAGAGCCGATACCGGGGCGCACGCCGGGCCCGGACATCGCATCGGCCACTCCGGATACAGCCCGCCCTCCGGCAGGACGCCGCAGGGCAGCGGAACCGCGCGGCGGCCCGAGGTCAACGGGGAGCCAGGAGGCCGTCTACCAGGGCTCGGAGCCCGTCCAGGTAGGTGTCCTCGGCGGTGAGTGGTGACCACTGGTCCGCGACCTGTGCCAAGCGGGGTAGCTCGCTCGGGTCGAGCTCGGCGAAGACTCGCTCCCGGTAGGTGGGGCGGTCGTCGTCTGTGCGTCGCCGGGCCGCTGTCACACGGACCACGATCTCCCCGGCGGTGTAGTACCAGATCGCGCGGTAGCCGTGTACTGCCCGCTCGGGGGACAGGCCGCATGCGACGAGGCCGTCGACGATCTGCTCGACGAACCAGAGAGCGGATGTGGCCATCAGGTCGTCGGCGGTCAGCACCTCGACGATCCACGGGCAGGCTGCGAGCGCCTCGTGGATCGTGGCGGCGGCGACGACGACCCGCTCGCGAGGCTGAGCGGGCAGTTCGGGTCGGTGCAGCGTCCGCGTGGCGTAGTCGTCCAGCAACAGGACGAGCAGTTCTTCCTTGTTGCGGACGTGGTGGTAGAGCGCCATAGGCGTGCTGCCGATCTCCGTGGCCAGCCGCCGCATGGTCAGCCGGTCCACGCCTTCCGCGTCCACGATCCGACGGGCTGTTGTGACGACCTCCTCGCGGGAGATGCGGGGGGGCCGGCCGAGGGTCTTACGCGGTGCGGACGGTTGCGGCATGCCCTCATCATCCCCCAGGTGTCGACAACGTCGACCCCTGACGCTACTTTCCTTACATGTACAAAAACTTGCAAGGGCGACCCGGAGTGGTGCTGGCAGCCGTGGCCGTCGCCCAGTTCGCCGTCGCCCTCGACTTATCCGTGGTCAACGTCGCCCTGCCCGCGATCCGCACCGCGCTGGGGTTCGCACCCCTCGACCTGTCGTGGGTCGTGCATGCCTACGCGCTCACGCTCGGCGGATTTCTGCTGCTGGGAGGCCGCGCATGTGACCTCTACGGCCGCCGACGGCTGTTCGTGCTCGGCTTGGTCGTCTTCGGACTGTGCTCGCTGGCGGGCGGGCTCGCCCAGGCGCCCTGGCAACTGATCGCCGCGCGCGCCGGCCAGGGCCTGGGGGCCGCCGCGGCCATGCCGGCCACGCTGGCGATGCTCACCACCACCTTCCCCGAGGGGCCGCAGCGCGTGCGCGCGCTCGGAGTGTGGAGCGGGGTGAACGCCGTAGGCGGAGCGCTGGGTGTGCTGGCGAGTGGGTTGCTGACTCAGTACGCGGGCTGGCGCTGGACGATGCTGATCAATCTGCCCATCGTCGCGGTGGCTCTCGCGCTGGTCCGCGGGGGCGTGCCCGGCGAAACACGCCCCGCCCGGCGCGAGAGGCTGGATGTGCTCGGTGCCGTCCTGGGCACCGGTGGAGTCGGACTGCTGGTGACCGGTGTCGTGCGCACCGACGCCCAAGGATGGGGTTCCTCGGCCACATGGACGATGCTCGCCGCCGCGTCCATGCTCTTGGCCGCCTTCGTCGTCACTGAATCCAAGGCGCCCGCACCGCTGTTGCGTCTCGGCCTGCTGCGCAGCCGCTGGGTCGCCGGCGCCAACGTGCTGGTCTTCTTCTCCACGGCCGGGCAGTTCGCGGCGTTCTACTTCGTGTCCCTGTACATGCAGCAGGTCCTCGGCATGGGTGCCGCAGCAACCGGCGCCGCATTCCTGCCCTTTTCCGCGAGCCTGGTCGCAGGCAGCATCGTCGCCACCCGCGTCACCGCGGCACGCACCCCCCGCACGTCCCTGGTGCCCGGCGGCCTGCTCGCAGCCGCGGGCCTGGCCTGGTTCGCCTTCATCAGCCCCGACGGCGACTTCCTCACCGACGTGCTCGGCCCATGCATCATCACCGGTGTCGGCGTCGGCCTGGTCATTGCCCCGATCGTCGCCGCCGCGACCACCGGCGTCGACGCCCGCGAAGCCGGCATGGCCTCCGGCCTCATGAACAGCTCCCGCCAACTCGGCGGCTGCATCGGCCTGGCCGCCCTGGCCACCATCGCCGCACACCGCACCGGCACGGCCACCAGCCCTGCCGCGCTCAACGCCGGCTATGCCCTGGGCCTTGCCATCGCCGCCGGCCTTTTCCTGCTCGCGGCCATCGTGGCGATCGGCGTGCTGCCCCGCCGCCAGGCCGAAACACCTGCCCCGCTACCTGCCACCACTGCAGAAAATCGACTGGAAGGAACGCCGTCATGACGACGACACCCCTCTCACCCATCGACCTGTTCGCCTCGGCGCTGCACATCCACCCCGACGGCGATGTCCGAGCCGGCGAACGGCGGATGACGAGCAGCGACTCCGGGGGCTGGCAGCTCGCGACGTTCCACGTGGAGACCGACGTCGATGTTCACGCCGACCACTGGGAGATGCACCCACAGGCCGACGAGGCGGTGTGCTGCCTGACCGGCGGTGTTCGCCTCTACTTGCGTCCCGTCAGGCCCGACGACACCGAGGACATGGTGACATTGCAGCCAGGCACCGCCGTGATCGTCCCCCGTGGCCGCTGGCATCGCCTGGAGCTGGATGCCCCCAGCGACCTGATGTCGATCACCCTTCGCCACGGCACCCGCCTCGAAGAACGTACCGACGCTCGCTGACAGCTCGGTGGCCCGGCCAAGCCTGCCGCCGGGCCACCCTGCGGCACCTTTTCTGGGGAAGGCGGTCGCCGCACGATGCCTCCTCGTTGATTCGTCCCGTGGGCGCTGCGGTCGGTCTGGCACTCGGGTGGCAGGCCGGGTCCGCATCGCCCGCGTTCTCGGGCGTCCGACAGCCGCAGCACAGTGCTTGGGCTGGTCGACGCGCTTGCCGATCCCGATGTGTGGCCGCGCCGCGGGTGGTCGGCGTCGACGAGTGCGCCACCCGCAAGGGCCGCCACTACGGCACCGTCCTGGTCGAGGCCATGCCAAGCTGCCGCTGCACCGGACGCAGGCTGTGTCCTGCCTCCTGGAGCGCGCTCCGGGAGACACCGTCACCGAGTCGTGGTCGGACGTTCATCGGAGGCTTTCGTCCACGCAGGAGCCACTCCCAGATCAGCACGAGAGAGGACGCCCCCGTCAGCCATCTGACGCGGACATCCGCGGCCTGACCGAGCCTGGAGAAGCGTCTGAGGCGACCTGATGACCCTACGGGAGCTGGACGGTCGGCTCGAGGGCGGACCACACCCTGAGCGGTCGCGGGTGGTGGCCGGGCGCCGCTGATCACAGTCCTTGCCACTGCGGGGAAGGTGCGATGACCGTTCGGCTGTTGCGGCGAGCCAGGGCCCGGTCAGGTGGCGGGCAACGGCCGGTGCGCCTGCGGGTGCAGGCGCTCGGTGAGGAAGGAGAGGATCTCGTCGCGGGCCCGGACCGTGGGGTGGCCGGCCTCGTCCACGAGATGGGCGGTGACGACGCTGTGCGGGGTACCGACCAGGTCGGCGAAGAAGGGTGGCGGGGCAGGGTTGGCGGCAGTGTCCGGCAGAACGCGCCCGTCGAAGGCGTCGCCCAGTAGCGCACGGTAGGCGGCGAAGCGCTGCCCCGTGCACCAGCGGTCGCCCTCGAAGCGGTAGGCGAGAACGGTGAGTCCGTCGCGGTGGAGCCGGTCGCGCACCGCGCGCGCGTCCGCCGCGTCGAGTTCGAGTCCGCCGGGGTCGTCGAGCGGCAGTGACGGGTGGTTGACCACCGGGGCAATCACGGCCGGCTCCAGGGCCATGGTGAGGGCGAAGTTACCGGTGAAGCACAGGCCGATGGCGCCCACCCCCGGCCCACCGCACGCGGTGTGGGCCTGGCGTGCCAGACCGCGCAGCCAGACCGTCACCGGGCTGGTGCCGCCCGAGGCGAAGGCGCGGAACTCCGCGCTGACACAAGCCCTGCGGACGACCTCTCGGCCGGCCTCGACCGTGGGGAAGGCGCCGTCCGTCCCGAACAGGGAGGGCACATGGACGGTGAAGCCCGCGTCACGCACCCAGCGCGCGAGCCGCAGAACGTCGGGGCTGATACCGGGCATCTCAGGCAGCACCACGACCGCGGGCCCCGCCCCGGCCACGTACACCGTCTTCGCCACCCCCTCCACGGTCACGCTGCGGGGGGTGAAGTCGGTGATCGGATCGTCGTAGTTCATGGGATCAGCCTGACCCAGGGCCGGCCGCCGAGTGAGGGGGCGGGATCGCCAAGGCCAGGGGTAATCTCGCCATACGCCGGGGTGGCGAGCGGCACGCGGTAGGTGCCCCGGGCCGGAGCAGACGGGGGGGAGCCGGGCCATGGCGGAGGCGGAGACCGCGCGACAGGCGGAAGGCGGCGCGGATCCAGTCACCGGGCAGAGTGCGCCACGGAACGGTAAGAGACCGGGCGCCGGGCGGGGCGCCCTGCGCAACAGCACCGGACCGGGCGCCGGACGGGGTGCGTCGCGAGATGGCAGGGAACCGGATGCCGGACGGCATGCGCTGCGGGTCGGGGTTCTGGCGTATCCGGGCTGCTTCGCGTCGGAAGTGTTCGGTGTGCCCGACCTGTTGACGATGGCCGGGCATGTCGCCGGGCCGGATGCGTCCGGTTATCGGGTGTCGGTCGTCTCGCCGCGCCGCCGGGTCACCGCCTCGGGAGGCGCGAGCCTGGAGGTGCATCCCGTGCCGGAGGTCGACGTTCTCGTCGTCCCCGGCTTCGAGGTGCGCCCGGACACGGACCTGGACGCGCGGCTCGCGCCGCTCGCCCCAGAGATCGCCGCGATCCGCGCACAGGCGAGTGCCGGCACCGCCGTCGTCTCCCTGTGCGTCGGTGCGTTCCTGCTTGCCGAGGCCGGGCTCCTCGACGGGCGCCAGGCGACCACGTCCTGGCTGCACGCCGGCGAACTGGCCCGGCGCTGTCCGGACGCCGACGTGCGGCCCGAGCATCTGGTCGTCACCGACAGGGGTGTGACGACCACGGCCGCCTTCAGTGCCATGTACGACTTTGCGCTGGACCTGATCCGCCGAAACAACGGCGCCCGGGTGGCTCGTATCACCGCGCGGTTGGCGCTCCTCGACGATGCACGTACCTCACAGACCCCGTACGTCGACCCACAGCTCCTCCCCCAACCGGGCCGGGGATTCTCCCAGCAGGTCATGCGCCGGCTTGACCAGAACCTCGCCGAGCCCTACGACCTCGCCGCGCTCGCGGACGCCTTCCAGATCAGCACCCGCACACTGCTGCGCCGCTTCGCCGCAGAGACCGGACGCAGCCCGCTGGCCCACCTGCAGGCCTCCCGGGTCCGTCGCGCCCGCCATCTCCTGGAGACCACCGACCGCACCGTCGCCGCGATCGCCGCGACCGTGGGCTACCGGGACCCCGGCACGTTCGCTGCCCTCTTCGTCCGCCACACCGGCCACCGCCCCAGCGCCTACCGGACCGCCTTCCGCCGCACGTCTGGGTCACCCTTCGCGTAACGCGGCGTCGAGACGCGTCCGGAGTCAGCCGCTTCCCGGTCCGGTGGGGCATGATTACGCCCGCGCCGAACGAGCCGGGCACGTCGAGCCGGTCGCGCCGCACGCGGTTTCCGTTCACCTTGCGCCGTCCATGTCCTCGCTGGTCGAAGGCCACGGCCCGCTGTCGCGTCCTCCAGGCGGACAACCGGGATCAGGTGCACCTTCGAGCAGCGGTCCGAGCGGCGGCGGGTCTGGGCGTTGTTCGCTTCAGCACCGGTGGTCGCCGGGTGCGCGTCATGGGGAGGCGGTGCGGCGGGCGTAGGCGCGGGCGGCGCGCGCGCGGTCGCCGCAGCGGGTGGAACACCAGTGGCGGCGGCCGTAGCGCAGCAGGTATCGGTTGCAGGGGGCAGAGCCGCAGGCGGTGAGGCGGTCTGCGTCGGGGCCTGTGAGCAGGTCGGCAGCGTCAGCGGCGAGGGTGGCCAGAGCGTGGTCCAGGATTGCGGTCGTGGGGTGGGGGGTGGCGCGGTAGGGGCCGGTTTTGTCGTCCCACTGCAGCAAGGGGGCGGTGGGGACTCGGGTCATCGCGTCATTGATGGCCCGGACCGCGGCGGGGAGGGCGGGCAGACCTTCGGCGCGGGCGGCGAACAGCGACCTGATCTGTTCGCGCAGTGAGCGCAGTTGTGTCGCGCACATCTCCCGCATGCCGGCGTCGACCGGCGCGAGTCCGCGTTGTGTCAGCCAGTGATTCGCCTGTGCGGGAGTGCCCAGAAAATCGATCGTGTGGCCGCCCGTCAGCGCGATTGCGCTGTTGGCAAGGGCGAGAGAGAGGTGCTCTTCCTCGCCCTGAGCGGGTGGCGGGCCGGACTGGTCGATCAAGGGCTCCTTCATATTCCTCATGGTACGACTTGCATGCATCCGTGAGAGGCGACTACCGTCACATCACGGTTAAAAGACGTTCATCCGTGAGGTGCTGCATGTCTTCTCTTCCCGCAACGACCCACCCGCTTCCCGTCCGGCTCTTCGGCGGCCCGACCGCCCTCTTCGAGTACGGCGGCCTGCGCTTCCTGACCGACCCGACCTTCGACGCCCCCGGCGACTACGCCCGTCCCGACGGCCGCTTCCTGACCAAGACCGCCCCCTCCAGCGGAGCCCCCGCCGATCTCGGCACCATCGACGTGGTTCTGCTCTCGCACGACGAACATCCGGACAACCTCGACATCTCCGGCCGGGCCCTGCTTGCCGACGTCCCGCTCACCCTCACCACCCCCGGCGGCGGACAGCGCCTCGAGGGCAGGACCAAGGGCCTGGCCGACTGGGAATCCATTGAGCTGAACCGCCCCGACGGCGGCACGATCACCGTGACCGGCGTCCCTGCCATCCACGGCCCAGGCCCGCGTGAGAAGGTCGAGCCGGTGACCGGACAGGTCGTCGGCTTCGTTCTCACCGCAGAGGATCTGCCGAGCGTCTACGTCAGCGGCGACAACGCTTCCCTCGACGTGGTCAAGGAGATCGCCGACCGCTTCGCCCCCATTGACACCGCCCTCCTCTTCGCCGGCGCCCCCCGCTTTCCCGAACTCTTCGACAACCAGCCGATCGTCCTGAACAGCGCCCAAGCTGCCGAGGCCGCCCAACTCCTCGGCGCCCGCCGCGTCGTCCCCGTCCACTACGACAGCTGGGCCCACTTCACCGAAGGCCGCGACGCGTTGCTCACCGCCTTCACCGCCGCCGGTCTGGCCGACCGCCTGGACTGGGGCCAGCGAGACTGAGCTCCAACGCCTAGAGCGCCAACGGCAACGGCAACGGCAACGGCAACGGCCTACCTCCGCATACTGAGCTACGGACCGGGTGATGCGTCGACCGGCGCCGAGCCGCGCGAGTTCGCCGCGGCGAACCCGGCTGGTGGTCGGCCGCCCCAGCACGGCGGCGAGTTGGTCTTCGGCGACCCTGGCACATGGGGAGAGGAGCAGGCTGTGGGCGTAACGGCCACCCGCCGCTACGGTACCGCCGTCGCCCGGGCCTGGGACCGGCTCCACCCACGGTTGCCCCGCCGCGCGGCCCGGCTGGACAATGACGGGCCACTGCCGGTGATCGAGGGCACCCGCCCTGTCTGGTACTTCCCGTGCGGATGCCAGCATCATGGGGGCGTCGCAAACCACTTTCGTTGCGGAGCAAAGGCGTTGTCTGGGAGGGCAGCGGAACTCGGGCGGTGACCTTACCGAGGGCGATCGGCCGGCTGTTCCACCAGGCGGGCATGACGGGACGGCCGTCCGAGCATCTGTGGTCCGAGGCGCTAGGCTCGCTCAGCATGATCTCGCTGAGCGATCCGCGTGTGATCGACACCCCGGTGGCAGACTGCGGCGAACCCCTTGCGGACATCGCCACCGCTCCGGCCATAACACTGGATCCGCGAGAACGGGACGAGCACGGAGCATACGGACGAGTCAGGACCGGCGTGCTCGAACGCTTGCGCTCAGCATCCAAGAGGCTCCCCGCCGGCATCAAACTCCTTGTGATCGAGGGCCATCGCAGCCCGGCCGAGCAGGCCCGTCGCTTCGCACTGCATGAGAATCGCCTTCGCCGTTCGGGCATCAGTGACCCGGCAGAGCTTCGGCGGCAGGTCAGCGCTTTCGTCTCCCCCGTCGAGGTGGCCCCGCACTGCGCCGGCGCAGCCGTGGACCTGACACTCATCGACCCGGATGGCGTGGAACTGGATATGGGCGGCGCGGTGAATGGACACCGCACGGGCGATGAGAGGTGGTGTCCCTTCGACGCTCCGGGCCTGTCGCCGGCCGCGCAAGACAATCGCAGGCTGCTGGCCCAGTGCCTGCGCGAGGAGGGTTTCGTCAACTATCCGAGCGAGTGGTGGCACTGGTCATACGGGGACCGCTACTGGGCGCTCGTCACCGGTGCTCCCGCCGCCGTCTACGGACCCATTTGACTCGGGCCAAGCCCCCAGAGCTACTCAACTTCGCTGCGGAGTTCCGCCTGGAGCGCACCCCCACCGCGGACGTCGACCTGAGTGACGGTGCCGGTCCGCCGCTCAGCAGCCTTCGGAAGAGCATGGCCCCAGGCCGTGCTTTACCGGGCAGGTCCACAGACTGCCCGACGCACCGAAAGCTTACGAGTCCATGATCACTCGCACCGAAGCGGCTCCAGCCCGAAGCCGCTCCACCGACCGCTCACTACCGACCAAAATTCCAGCGCCAACCTGCCTGGACACGACATGTGAGTCGTCAATCACGCGGCATTATCTGGATCTGCACACCACCCCAGGCCAGCGACCATGGCTCACCCCGTTCCAAGACGTCCCACCCCTCATGGAGCAGCCGAGCGCGCACGTGGGCGGCCGAATTCTTCAGCCTCTCCCATGCCAGGGCATCGGATGTGAAGGCACGTTGTGACCGTTCCAGAGAGCCATCGAAGGCCTTGAGGACTGCCGCGAAGTCATCGACTGTCTGACCGGCGCTTCCTACACCGTCCAGCGTCCACGACATCCACAGGGCCATGCACCCAACAGTGGCACAGCCACTTGCTGGCCGCCAGCAGGCAACAAATTCACGGCCACTTCCCTCTCGCTGAGTCAGCACTTCCCACAGGCGGTCAGTGGAAGGACGGCGGGGAGCGTACGACCTTCCCCTCGCCGAGAATCCGCCTGCGCCAGCAGAACGGCGTTTCGCATGGAGCGGTAGCGCGTGCGCCGGAAGTTCCCTCAATAGGGGCAAGCGGAACGACAGGGAGGCCACCCAGTCATCTGACCCATCGGACACGCCACAGGGCCGGCCAGGGTCTTGTTGTGTTGAAGCCGGTTGAAGCAGCGTCCGGCGACGTTGCGGCGCCGGTAGGCCGCCCGGTCGAGGAGGCAGCGGCTCTCACCTCTGCGGATACGGCCGTTGGTCTAATCGATACGTTCCGGGATTGCCGCTTCGATGCCGCGCCGACGCAAGTAGGCGCGGATCTTCGTCGACGAGTAGCCCTTGTCCGCCATGACGAGTACGGGGCGGGGTCGTCCCGGCCCGCACCGCTCGATGCGGATGCGGCCATCACGGCCTCGAACTGCGTGCAGTCGTTGACGTTGCCGGCCGTGAGGGTGAAGGCCAGAGGCCGCCCTTGGCCGTCGCAGGGCAGGTGGATCTTCGTGGTCAGCCCACCGCGGGACCAGCCGCTCGCCTCGCCCGGCCAGACCTGCCCCTTTTTCGAGGAGGCCCCGTGCCCCTGGTCCTGTAGCAGCCGAAGGGTTACTCCGGTCCGGCTTGTTCCGGATTCGCTGGCAGTGCGGGAACAGGAGGTCTTCCAGTGGCGGGCAGCGCGCTGCTGAGCCGAGCGGGTGTGGCCCTGCCGAAGTAGGACCCCCTTCACCGCACGAGCTGTCCATGGTGGCCGGGCTCAACGGGGCAACACCAGCCGGAGGCGCTGGGCCAGCACCCGTCGGCAAGCCGCGCCAGGTCGTGGTCGACCGCGGTTTGCGACGCCCCCTGGTGGGGCGCCGGTAGTCCGCGGTCCGTCGGGTCAAGGCTTGCGCGGGTGTCCGTCCGAGGACCTCGGGCGATAACTGAGCAGGTCTCCTGGCTGGCACTGCAGGACTTCACAGATCCGGGTGAGGGTGGTGAACCGGATCGCCTTGGCGCGTCCGTTCTTGAGCACGGACAGATTGACGTTGGTCACGCCGACGCGGTGAGCGAGTTCGGTGAGGGTCATGCTGCGCTCGTTGAGCAGCCTGTCGAGGTGCACTTCGATGTCATGACCTTCGTGGTCGTCCGCGGCAGCCATCAGACAAGCCCTTCGAGGTCTTCACGCATGGCCACACCTTGGCGAGTGATCCGTGCGAAGGTCACAACACCGAGACCGGTCAGCACAGCCAGGTACGGAAAGTGCCACATGCTCAGCACGGTTCCGGCCGAGAAGTCCACATTGCTGGCCAGCGCCGCGAGCAGGGCCGCCCTGGCATTCGCTTCCGCGAACGCGACGACCAGGCTGCCGACGAGCAGCCACCAGCCGACCAGGCGAAGCCGAGACGCCGTAGGCGCGGTGTAAACACCCTCCCGCGTCGCTCCCCGGAAGAACCGGTGCAGCAGGTACAGGCCGCTGATCAGGAGCAAGCTCGACGGCAGACTGCTGAGCGCGTCCAGGATACGCAAGTGTGCGTCGGGCTCCCCCGCGCAGTAACGCGGGATCGAGTCGACCTGCGCCCCACTCTCGGCGGCGAAGCCGCCGGGCGTGGCGGAACTGCTGCTCAACTCGTCGGCTATGCAGACGCTGAAGCCTCCCCAGCTGCCATGTACGACCGAGACGACGACTCCTGTTATCGCAACGGCCAGCAGGATGCGCAGGACCACGGACACGACCGTAGCCATGGGCTCGAGCATCTTCCGGTCTTCGGTCATGGAGTGTCCCCGCCTCGCATATCGATTATCGATGGTATCGAGAAACGATAAGGGCTCGTGGGTGTGCGAAGCAACCCGGCACTGCCCCTGGCGCTCAGCGAGGACCACTACGGGGTTCGCTCGCCGGCCATCACGGGCCAGTCAAGGCGTGGCATCGCGGTAGACGGGCGCTATGCCTGAAGGCAGCGGCACCCCGTACCAGTAGTCACCGAAGCGGCACTTCGACGCGGGCGGAATGCGCCGAGCGAGCCGAGTTGGCCCGCGCCGAGCTCGCCTTCGTCCTCGGCGGCGCGCCGAGCCCGGAAGCTGAGACGAGGAGCCGGGCGCTGCTGGAGCGCCCTCGGCAGCGCTGCGCATGGTCTGCGGGAGGCGCGGCCGCGTACTGGCGGGGATCGCGTTCGTTCTGAACCAGGGCGCTCTCCCCGGCGCCTCTGGGGATGAGCTGGTGCAGCCAACTGCGCCGCAGGCCCCGGCCTGCGAGAGGCGAATCGCGCACCTGGGGGTAGGTGCCGAACCCGAGGGGGGATCGCAGTGGATGCGCACGCGGAACGGCTGGCGGCTGTGCAGGGGTCTTCCGTTGACCGTCGAGCGCGTGGGTGAGGAACGTATGCGAGCCGATGACCTCGTTGGGATCGGCTCCGCTAGCGAACACTGGCCATGGCCGGGAGTGCGGGCGGCATTCCACGAGCGTGGAGCCCGGACCTGTGAAGGTGAGGGACTCAGTGAGTCGGCTTTATGACCGTGCTGCTCAGGGGGTGTGCGGGGAGTTGGCGTTGCGGATGGCGGTGATGATGGTGCGGGCCCATTCTGCCGGGGGTGGGGTGCCGAGCAGGTCTGCCAGGCGTGTCATGTGCGCGAGGCGTTCGGCTGTGCTCATGTTCAGTGCGGAGCGCAGGACGTCGACCAGGTCGTGGGGGTGCAGTGGGTCGGTGAGCAGCGCGGCGGTTGCCAGGTGCTGTGCGATGCCGGCGTGACGGGACAGGATGAGTACGCCGGGGCGGTTGGTGGCGTGGTGCGTGGTGATGTACTCCTGGGCTGTGAGGTTCATCCCGTCGGCGAGTGAGGTCACCCAGAACACATCGGCTTCCAGGTAGTGGTCGACGACCTCGGGGAAGGTCAGGTTATGGGGGATGTAGTCGACTGGCTGCCATCGTCGGCTGCCCCACCGGCCGTTGAGGCGGGTGATCGCGATCTCGAGTTCCCGGCGGGTGGAGTCGTAGGCGTGGATGCCGTCTTCCGGTGGTGGGCAGACCAGGCGGAAGCGAATCTGTCCCCGTAGCCGGGGAGTCTGGTGCAGGAGGTCGTCCAGCGCGCGGATCTTGTGAACGGGTGCCTTGGCGTAGTCGAGTCGTTCCACGGACAGCACTAGTTGGCCGCCGTCATGTCCGGGGTGGGGCTGGACCCGTGCTCTGGCGAGGTCTGCCACGGCTGCGCGGTCGATGCCGAGCGGATGGACACCAGTGCGCGGCATCGGTCCGCGGGTGTCGGCGAGGAGGCGACGGAAGTTGTCGGCGCAGTCGGGGGTGTGGAATCCGGCCCAGTGCAGGTGTCTGAGCGAGTCGAGGAGCTGTGTGGCGGCCGGGATGCGGCGGAAGACGTCCGGGCGAGGGAACGGTGTGTGATGGAAAAGCCCGATGGCCAGGTCGGGCCGCTGGGCCCTGAGGGCGGCCGGTACGAGCCACAGGTTGTAGTCGTGCAGCCAGACGGTACCGTTCTGTGCGGCCAGGGAGCTGATGTGATGGGCGAAGCGGACGTTGACCTGTTCATAGTCGGCCCAGTGGGCGGGCCGGTCCTGGATGAGGTGAGGCTGGGACATCAGGGCCGGCCAGAGCGTCTCCTTGCAGACACGGTGGAAGTAGCCCTGCCACTGTTGGGGGCGCAGTGGCAGCAGGGACAGAGACAGGCCGTCGGTGACCGGCTCGTGGAGGACGGTCGGTGACGCTTCGCCGGGGTGGGCGGCTGCCCACACCGCGTCCATCTCCTCGTCGGCGAGGGCGGAGCGCAGCGTCGGCAGGATGCCGTTCGGGCTGGACGGTGTCTGCCAGGCACCGTCCACCCAGCGCACGGGCGGGCGGTGGTAACCGATGACCACCGACGACCGGCGTGGCAGCCAGCCGAGGCGTTGCATGCCTTCGAGGACGGCGGCGGCTCCGTCGAGGCTGCTGAGGTGGATCCGCGCACTGGCGGGAGCACGGGTGGCGAGCGCGGGCTCTGCGTTGGCGACCACGACCCCGTGCGTTCCCAGGCAGAACAGGGAAAGGTCGTTGAGGGAGTCCCCGGCCACGAGCATGGCCTGAGGGGCCCATCCCAGCCTGTGGGCGAGCAGGTGCAGGGCACGTCCTTTGCTGGCGCCGGCTGGCAGGACGTCGAAGTAGCGCCCCGAGGCGTACGAGAAGGAGCATCCCAGCTCCTTCACCGCGGCCGTGAGGTCGTCCGAGAGGTTTTCGGGGTGCAGATAGTAGGAGCAGCGGCCCTCCTGGGAAACGCCTTCCTGGTACACCAGCTGCGGGAACCGTCTCAGCGCCGCCCGGACGCGGTGGGCGCCGGGCCATCCGGTGCGCAGCCGCGCTTCGAGGGCTTGTAGATGGACCGTGCGGACGGCGTCGATGACGCTCGCTCCCACATCGGCGATGATCCAGCGCGGCGGGGGCACCAGTGGGTCCTCCTGCAGCAGCTGTTGTACGGAAGTCAGGCCGCGTCCGGTCGCGAAGACGAGCGTGATGTCCGGGTTCTGCTTGAGCTCGTCGCGCAGGCGCCGGCGATCGCTTGCGTCGCCTTCCAACAATGTGCCGTCCAAGTCGGTCACGAGGACCCTGGTCAAGCCGGATCTGTCGCGCACGGACGCTTCCTTCACGGTCACGGCGCCGGCGCTGAGGGACGCGGGATGCCCGCTCCCTCCCGTGCCGGAGCAGGCAGGAGGCTTCACCAGCCCGGGTCGTGGGTTACAGGATCGATGACCCGCCCTGCCTCATCGGCGTCCGTCGGCGGAGGAGTCCGGACGTCCTGGATCGCCTGGCCCAGCCGTGCCTCGCGGACGTCGTCACTCGTGGTGAGCCGGGCGATCAGGGCTGCTGGGACGCAGCGCGCGGCCTCCACCAGCCGGTCGATCGCAGGATCTGCTGACATCAATCCTCCTCATGTACGTACGGTGTGCCAGAGTCCGTCAGCCGCGTTGCCGGCCCTGCCTTGACGGCTGTGCCGGCCCACGCGGTTGTCTCCCCGCCGTGATGGAGCCGATCACCGTCTGTCCTGCTTGGAAAGCAGCCCTGTACATGCCGCCGTGGGTCGCCCGGTGACCAACGCGGTTCGTGGCTCGCTCCCCTCCCCCTCAACAGCACCTCCTGTGATGGGGATACGGGCCGGGACCCGGAATGCAGCCAGCGCGATGGGCTGTGCCCCGGCGGGCTCGCAGATCCCGGTGTCTTGCGATGCGGTCGCGTCCGGCTTGGATACGGAGGCATAGGAAGGCATACGAAGGCATGGAACCTGGCCCGGGTGTCTTGTTGTTTCTCGGCGGCCGTCAGGTCCCGTCTGCCGGCCCCCGACTCCAGGCGCTCGGAAGCGGGACGGAGCGCCGGATGTGTCACAGCGCTCCGCTGACGAGCCTAATCGCGGACTGCGCGCACGGCACATCGGCGACACCGTCACGTCGGGCCATGCGGGTGATGCAAGTGGTGCAGCCGGCGTCATGGCGCGCCGGACGCGTCCTGCCGGTCCGAGCCGCGGTCCACGGCCGTCATGGAGCGGATGAGGTGGTCGACGACATCGGGGAGGTGGCCCTGCCGGCGGTAGGCCGCTCGTTGGCGGTCGGCGCCGTTTCCGTGAATGAGCACATGCTTCTGGGCGGCATGCAGGGAGGCTAGGTCAGCGGTGTCGAGAGCAGCGCTCGCGGTGTCCACGAGACGCTCGAGGAGCACGGTGCCAGGTTCGAGTCGTCCGGTGTGCGGATCGATGGTGTCACCGGCCAGACCGTCGTGCGCGGCGCGCCAGCACGCGGCTCTGAGGATTTCCGGCCCTACCTCGGGCGCGGGCTGAGAGCGGTGCATGGCGGTGAAGGCGGTTGCGGCCAGGCCCTTGATGACACCGGCCAGTAGCACGGTGTCCGTGACAGTGGGCAAGGCGTCGGCGATCCGGACTTCCAGGGTGGGCACGTGGTGGGAGGGCCGGATATCCCAGTACAGGCTGCCGCGGTCCATCACGGTGCCTGAGGTGACGAGGGTGTCGACCAGCTCCCGGAAATGACCGTGCGAGGTGAAGTAGGGGGGCGGGCCGGCCGCGGGCCACCGCCCCCACGTCGTAGAGCGCCAACTGACGTATCCGGTGTCCTGACCCTCCCAATAAGGCGAGTTGGCGGTCATGGCGATGAGCGCAGGCAGCCAGGGACGCAGGTGATTGCTCAGCTGCACGGCGGTGGCTTCGTCGGGGACACCGACGTGGACGTGAGCGGCGCACACAGTCTGCTCGTGGTTCAAAGCGCCGTAGGTGACAACGCTTCGCCCGTAGCGGTCGCCCGGGGTGACGGGCGGAGGAGTCTGCTGTCCGAGCACGGGCGTGCCGCTGGAGATGACGGCCAGTCCCAGGCGAGCGGCAGCTCGTGAGACGGAGGCGCGGGTGGAGCGGAGCTGTTCGCCCAGGCGTGCCAGGCTGGTATGGGGGTCGGTACGGACCTCGACCTGATAGCGGGTGAATTCAGTGGTGACACGCTCGCCGAGTTCTGCCGCGGCCAGGGCGACGACTTTCTCGGCTTCCGGGCTCACCTGGCGGGTGACCGGGTCCGTCAGCAGGTACTCCTCTTCCACCCCCACGGTCACTGGCACCGATCTGTCCGACATCCGGGAAAGTGCCTCGCCGGCCTTCGCCGCTTCCTTCCCGACGACCGACGCCCCGCTCTCATTCTTCACAGTGACCATTCTGTCACTATGAGTAGCGAGGCTGGCGATATCCGGCTATCCGGCTAGGGCCGCGCACGTAGGAGAAGACGCAGGTCGTCACTACCGACGGCTGCCCCGCGAAATGCACAGCGGCAGCGCTGCCGGCCCGCCAGAGCGTCGACGTCACTGTGTCGACAAGAGAGCACTTCCCCCGCTGCCACGTGGGAAAATCCTTTCTGCTTCCGCTCCCGTCCGCTCCGGGACATGAGGGGAGCCAAGCGGCTCGTGGAACAGCACGGATGCGTCCGGAAAACGACGATCAGGCTTTCCTAGCTGAGCTTGCGGATCACCCGGGCCGGACTGCCCAGGCCCAGGACGCCGGGCGGCAGGTCCTTCGTCACCACCGCTCCCGCGCCGACCACCGTGTTCTCACCGATGTTCACGCCAGGGCAGACGATCACCCCTCCGCCCAGCCACACGTTGTCGCCGATCGTGATCGGCAGCGCCTTCGACCACCCGGCCCGTCGCCGCTCCGCATCCAGTTCAGGGACCGGAGTCAGCAACTGCACATTCGGCCCGATCCGAACATGCGCCCCGATGGTGATGGGGGCGACGTCCAGGAACACGGCCCCGAAATCGACGAACGTATCGTTGCCAAGGCGGATGTTGTACCCGTAGTCACAGTGAAAGGACGCCCGGATCCGCACGAGTTCGCCGACCGAGCCCAGCAGCTGTTCGAGGATCGACTGACGTTCGTCAACGGTCTTGGCCGCGTTGCACGCCGCGCACAACCCCTCCCGCCGCACTCACCACTCGACATGAGCAGTTTGTCCTCGTCCACTACGGCTTCCTTCCCGTGGCGGGCTGAGAGCGCCGGCCTTCAGCACGGCCGCCGACCGTGCGAGTCGGTAGTCCTTGGTCTGGGGCAAGGCGGGAGGGATAAGAACAGGGCTACCTGCCATGACAGGGCACCGGCTGACGTCTACGGTCCAGCGGCTCGATCGCGGCGGGTCAAGCCGTAAGGAGTCTGCAGACATCGGTGCCCGCGTATCACGCAGCCAACGAATGCCCCCGCCAACGGTCACGCCCCCGTCAACCAGTGCCCTCACAGCCGCGTCATCAGGAGCCGGGACGCCGTCGCCCGACGTGGTCCCCAACGAGTTGGGGCGTCGTCATGCTGGGCCAGGCGGGGTCCCTAAGCTGGCCGAAGGTACCGGCGCCCGTCAGTTGTTCGGCGTCGACCGGTCCACCGTTAACCGTTGACGATGTCCGCCTGTGCGCCGCCCCTGCCCGGGTTTGGACCACGTGCCCGTCACGAACAGCGCCACCTCGGTCAATGAGCCGCTCTTTCAGCCCGGTCAGCCGACCAAGCGCGGCGCGCATGCTCGGAACGGGCCGCTTCGAGCAGGCTGCGCCAGGACGTCACGGTAGGCCGCCGGCGCAGCAGGGCACGACGTTCTCGCTCCGTCATTCCTCCCCAGATGCCATGCTCAATGCGACGGTCAAGGGCAAATGCCAGACATTCCGTGCGTACCGGGCAACCGCTGCATACGGCTTTCGCATCGTTCTGGGCCGCCCCTTCGACGAACAGTTCATCCGGGGCGCTGCTGCGGCATGCCGCGTAGGCGCCCCATTCGTCATCCGCGATCACCCGATGCCGTCCTCTTCCCCGGAGTGTGCCGCCATTTTTGCCCGTACTTGACCGGTGATGGGGTCCAGCCAGCAGGGTGATATGTCAGAGGTGGCACGGTCATCGGTGCCATGCCGCCGCGTCGCTCCCTGCCACCCCACACCCACATGCCCAGCCGGAGACTTCCTACGCGCTCCGTGCGCTGTGACCTGCTGCAATGGATGACGGAAGAGATGCGCGGCCTGGAGCCGCACGCAGTCGTCGGCCCAGTCCGGCAGCCGTACCGCGAGTGGCAGCACCACTGGCGCCGCTGCCCGGCGCCGGGACGCGGCTTCATGGCACGATCGCAGCCACGTGCCCCTCGGGGCCGGCCGCAGTCCCGTCGAGGTTCGGCGGCGACGCCGGCCAAATCACCTGCGGTCATACCAGCTCAACGACACCACTCAGAGCCTGCGCAACAACGACACTCCATGCGGTGCCTCGTGACCTTCGGCACGAGTCCGTGCGTCTGCCGGCCGCCCACTGACAGACCCTCGGGCCCGCTTCCCGGCCTGAGCGGATTCAGCTGTCTGGTCCGCGGTCCGGCCGCATGGCCCTGGCATTGGAGTCTTCCTCCGAACCAACTCCGTAATCGACCCGCCGGGCACTGATCGTTGCCGCGGCGCGTCCTCAAGCTCCCGTGTGCTCGCGGAGTCCCCTCGTCACGAGTTAGCGCACGCAAGCCCACGCGACGGCGGGCCCGCGTGGCCATGTCGCCCCATCACACGCAGGCCGCGAGGGCCTTGGCTGCGCAGGTCCTGTGGGCTCGGAACCGGCGGAGGTAGGACCGTGCCATGGGGCCCGGGGGGACGCCTCGGGCAAAGGCTCTCATGTTGCGTTCGCCTGTGTTGTACCCCAGGGCGAGGAGTTCGTCGCGGGTGTAGCGGCGTACGTGCTGCCGCGGGAGGCTCTGGTCGAGATCCTTCAGGTACAGGGCGGCGACGTGGATGGCGAAGGCGGGGTCGTCGCGGAGGTCCTGCCACCGACCCGTCAGGCCGTGCGCCTGCCGGACCTGCTCGAATGTGGCACGGTGCATGTTGGCCACGCCGAAGGACGCAGCGGGCTTCCACCACTGCCACAGCCGCTCCAGCAGCGGGTGGTGGGGCTTGTATGCCTCGTTGTGGAGCACCGTCATGACCAGCAGGGGCGACAATCCGGCCTCTCCGGCGCTACGCACCACGATGGCGGCGTAGTCGGCCGGGTCGTAGCCGCCGGGCCGCAGCGGTGGAGTCGGCGCATCGCCGACGTCGGTTCGGCGGGATTTTTTCATGGACGCCGCTGTCGGTTTTCTGGTCATCAGTACTTACTTCCCGGGCGTTGTCAAAAGGCCAAGAGGGGGGTTTCGTCACAGTGGCTCAGGACGGCTGGGCGGTCGTGGACGGTTGGTGATGGGTCATGCGCCACTTGTTTCCTCCAGCCCGAGCACCTGCTTGTCCCGTCTGCCCTGCAAACAGCAACGCGAACTTGAACAGACGCGAGGCGGTGTAGCGGACGTCGACTGCCGTGAGGTCGCGGCCCCTTCGGTACCCGAGGGAAGTTGTCGGCTGCCCGGCCGCGTTAGGCCTGATCCACTTCAAGGGCCCTATCTGGAGATCGAGCGCCTGGTCGGGCCACCCTAGCTCGCCGCCGCGCCGCGACGTCCGCAGCGCTTGCGTGTTGCGTGTGCGCATACTGCGTTCGCTGTTCGGGGCAGGGGAGGCGACCGGGCTCGGGCCAGCACTCGGAGGGGCCGGTGGGTTCCTCAGGGGCGAGGCTCCAGTATTTCCAGAGCACCGGTTTCGGTGTCGTAACTGCGCAGGGTGATGAGCCGGGCTGACAGCGGGGGCGTCGGCAGCAGTTCAGTAAGCCGCCGGTCGGCGAAGGCACCGGCCCGCCGGGTCCGGCCGAGGGTGATGTGCGGGCTCCAGCGCCCGGGTTCATGGAGGGGATTGAGGGTCGCGGGTGGGCTGTCGGAGAGCACCGCCTCCCACACCCGGCGGTGCACGCCGGCCAGTGCGAAGTCGAGCTCCAGCGCCCAGGCCAGGACCGAAGTGGGCCGTTCGAAGCGGACCACACCGGTGAACCGCACCGGCAGCGGCAGGGCGGCGGCCACCTCGGCGAGCTCCCAGCGGATCGGGGCGGTCAGCTCCGGGCAGGCGGCCAGAGTGAGGTGCGGGCTGTTGGTCGGCGAGCGGTGCCGTGCCTGACTGGGCAGTCCCGCCTCCGCCAGCCGCCGCCAGGCCTCCCGGACCGCCAGCTCTGCCGCCTCGTCCAAGAGGAGCTCGACCGTGCGCATCGCCGCAGCCTACCGGCCGACGTTTCTGAAGGGCGTGGCCGGGGCCGTGCAGCTGCCGCACGTGGCGGTGCCGTCGGTGAGCGTGACGGCGAGCGGGGTTCCATGCCGGTCGACGATCAGGTGGTGCTTGGAGCCAAGGCGGGCGCTGTCGACGGGTGAGGGTCCAATGTGGTCCCCCGTTGAGAGCCCAGCGTGCAACCGCCCGGGATGCCGGTGGCATCGTTCGGAAGCGGGTGGCAGCAACGGGGCCACCCGCTCACACA
>NZ_BNBF01000004.1:287457-311432 GCF_014654935.1 Streptomyces capoamus | reverse complement strand
GGGCGTCCGGAACAAGATCAGCACGCACCCCGGACACCTTGCCGACCGAGACCCTGGCGTCGTTCGCCAGATCGAGCGCTCAGTCCGAGCCGCCCTCCAGCGGAAGGTGGTCCCGGAAGTACTGCGACTCCAACCACTCCTCCTTCACGAAGAGCGGACGTGTCAGGCGCGCTGCCCCGACCTGCTGCGAGCGCAGAAGAACTCCTAGGTCAGTCAGGGACAGCGAGTCATCAGGCGTGTAGAGCACGCAGTGCCCATGCTCCGCAGCGTGGTCCAACAGGAACTGCTGGCCCTGCTCAGGATCGCTTCCCGCCAGCGGGAAGCCAGACAGGAAGACCTGCGGACCGGTGACCGCATCCAGCGCAACGCAGGCGAGCTCGCCCGTGTCGTAGAACGCTTTCACCCCATCCGGGAAGTCCTCCTGCGCATACGCGCCGCCAACCCGCCCCTGCGGTTCGGGGACAAGAGTGCCTTGGCGACCTCGGCTGGAGACATCCCGAACCGGAGCGGACCCACACCGGCTCCTGACCGCAGCTCCCAGCACTCCCGCTCCGCGTCCCCGCCCATCCGTCCACTCCTCCGTCCGTCCGGTCCGGATCTGCTTCTGCTTCTGCTTCTGCTTCTGCTGATCAGGACGCGTACACAAGGCCATGGGGGAACGATCAGTGTATGAGAGTCCGTCATCAAGGCTGCGACGAGCTACTGGGACCTCGCTCCTGAGTGCACACTCACACGTCGCGGTGTTTTACGACGAGCACGGCGAGTGCGACCGTGATCAGCGGCCAGAGCGTGTACACGGTCCAGGACCCAGGGACCGTGGCGGTATGGGCCAAGGATCCGGGCTCCGGCTCCCAAGTTTGGATCAGGCGGTTCCAGGCGGCCGACACCAGCGCGTGTTTGATGTCCGCCGACCAGCGGCTGGTCTCCGAGAACATGGGGGGCAGCATCACCAGGGCAAAGACACTGGTGACCATGGTCCCGGCGGCATGCCGGAGCAGAACACCGAGACCCAGACCGACCAGGGCGCAGACCGGAGCGAGCAACGCGGAGGCCACCAGCGCCCGGAACACACCGGGGTGGGTGATCGGAAAGCCGGCATGGTGCCCGCCCAGGACGGCCTGGGAGACGAGGAAAGAACCGGTGGAGGCGGTCGCGCCGACCACGGTCCACAGCGTCGCGGTGACGACTGCCTTGGCCAGCACGATCGAGCCGCGGGCCGGGACGGCCACGGTCGTGGTGCGGATCAGCCCACTGCTGTATTCGCTCACGACGGCGAGGGCGCCCATGCTGCCGGCGACGAGGATCAGCGTCCAGTAGCCGGCCGGTGGATAGGCGTCATAGGGCCGGAAGTCAGCGGGTCCGGAGGGCGCGGCTTTGTCCGCCAGCGTGGCCACGGCGGAGGACCCGATGACGAACAGGAGGGTGAGTGCGATCGTCCAGGGTGTGGACCGCAGGGACCGTGTCTTGATCCACTCGGCGGAGAGCAGGTCGCGGAAGCGGGCGGGCGGCGCGGTGACGGAGATGGTCCGGGGGGCGGAGGTGAGCGTGGTCATCGGGGTTGTCCTGCCTGGTATTCGGTGCTTTCGGCGGTCAGTTCCATGAAGGCCGTTTCCAGTGAGGCGGTGCGGGTGGTCAGCTCGCTGAGCTGGATACCGTTGTCGAAGGCGAGCGCCCCGATCAGGTCGGCCGGGAGCCCGGCCACGGCGAGTCTCTCCACGCCGGCCGAGCCCTCCGGCTCGACCGAGGCACCCGCCGCGGTCAGCACGGCTGCCAGCTCGGCGACCTGCGGTGTCCCCACCACAACGCTGCTACGAGTGCCACGGGCCGCGAAGTCCCGTACCGACTCGGCGGCGATGAGGCGGCCCCGCCCGATGACGACCAGCTGATCGGCGGTGTTCTCCATCTCCGACATCAGGTGGCTGGAGAGGAAGACCGTGCGCCCCTCGGCGGCGAGGCGCCGGAAGAGCCGGCGTACCCAGAGCACGCCCTCCGGGTCCATGCCGTTGATCGGCTCGTCGAACATGAGCACGGGCGGATCGCCGAGCAAGGCGGTGGCGATGCCGAGGCGCTGCTTCATGCCGAGGGAGAATCCGCCGATGCGGCGGTTTGCCGCCTCGGCCAGCCCCACTTCATGAAGCACCTCGCCCACCCGGCGCCGCGGGATGCCGTTGCTCCGGGCCAGAGCGGACAGGTGAGCCGCAGCGCTGCGTCCGCCGTGAACCTGTCCGGCGTCGAGGAGGGCACCGACGTGCCGCAGTCCGCGTGGGTGGCGGTGGAAGGGGACGCCGCTGACGGTGGCGGAGCCGGTGGTGGGCGCGTCCAGGCCCAGGATCATCCGCAGGGTGGTGGACTTGCCGGCTCCGTTGGGGCCGAGGAATCCGGTGACCTGTCCCGGCCGCACGGT
Source organism: Streptomyces capoamus (assembly GCF_014654935.1). Classification (GTDB taxonomy): domain Bacteria; phylum Actinomycetota; class Actinomycetes; order Streptomycetales; family Streptomycetaceae; genus Streptomyces; species Streptomyces capoamus. The sequence goes on along the minus strand of NZ_BNBF01000004.1, from coordinate 309,028 downwards.
GAAGGACAGATGGTCGACGGCCATCTTGCTGCCGTAGCGCTTACTGAGTTCGCTGACTTCGATCACGGCGCCCACACTGCCGAGAGGAGCTCCGTCCGGGCATGGGGCCGTGGGCTGCAATCGTGTGGCCTGATTGAACCGTGGGCGTACGTCCCCGGGCTGATGCCGCGCTGCTGGTGATCCGGTTAGTGTCGCGGCGTGAACCCCATGACGACCATTTCGTTGCCTGCACGCGTCGCGCACCTCGTCCTTGTTCTCGGCAAGGAACACCGCCGATGACGAGAACCAAGGCCGCAGCCTGGGCAGGGGGTGCCTGCTACCTCCTCATGGTGGGTCTGCTCGTGGGGGCCGCACCGCGGGCGTCGGGCACGGTCCACGGTGTCGGGGCGCTGCTGGCGGTGAGCCTGCTCGTCGGTGTGGTGCGGCGGATGCCGCTGCCGACTCTGGCCATGGCTCTCCTCGGATCCACTGCCGTGGTGGTGGTCCCCCCGAGATCCGCCCATGAGAGCCCGGCGGCTTCGTACCAGGGTCAGTTCCTGTCTTACCTGGCGGTGGACCTCGTCGTGGGCTTCATCGTCGCCACTTGTGCGCGGCGCGCTTCGGTTGCTGCCGTGGCAGTGTCTTTCACGGTGCAATTCCTGGTGATCGGCGGCTTCGCGCACGGGGACGGCCTGGCCGTCAACGGGGTGATCGCCCTCCTGGCGTTGGCCGCGTCCTGCATGGCCGGTCTGCTGAGCCGCGAGCGCCGGGAGCACGCGGTAGCGCTGCGGGCACAGGAGGTGGCCGAGGCGGTGACCGCCGAACGGCTGCGGATCGCACGGGAGTTGCACGACATGGTCGCGCACAGCATCGGCATCATCGCGATCCAGGCCGGTGTGGGGAGCCGGGTCATGCAGACTCAGCCGGCCGAGGCGCGCGAGGCCCTGCGCGCCATCGAGGCCACCAGCAGAGAGACTCTGTCGGGACTTCGGCGCACGCTGGTGTCGCTCCGTCAGGCCGATCGAGGCGCGACCGCCTCGGAGCAGTCACCGCTCGCGCCTTCGCCGGGGCTGGCGGACATCGAACGGCTTGCGGCGGCGACCGCGGGCGCAGAGCTACGCGTCGACGTGAGCCGCACCGGCGAACAGCGTCCCGTGCCGGCCGACATCGACCTGTCCGCCTACCGTATCGTGCAGGAGGCGCTGACCAACGTGGTCCGACACGCGGGCACCGAGCGATGCCGGGTGGCCATCGACTACGGAGAAGAGGAGCTGTCCGTGGAGGTCGTCGACGACGGGCGCGGGGCCTCCGGGGACGGCTCGGGCCACGGCTTCGGCCTCATCGGGATGCGGGAGCGAGTCGGTCTGCTGGGCGGCCACCTCAGCGCCGGGCCGCGCACTGAGGGCGGCTTCCGAGTGGCGGCCCGGCTGCCGCTGCCCGCGTCCGTCGGCGTTCCGGTGGAGGGCCGATGACCGTCCGTGTGGTGCTGGCCGACGACCAGCCGTTGGTTCGGTCCGGTCTACGCGTGATCATGGCCGATCACCCCGATCTGGAGGTGGTCGGTGAAGCCGCCACTGGCGCTGAGGCCGTCCAACTGGTCGGGGATGTCAGCCCCGACGTCGTGGTGATGGACATCCGGATGCCGCGTATGGACGGGATCGAGGCCACCCGCCTGATCACCGCCGGTTCGGGAACCGCACGCGTCCTCGTCCTGACCACCTTCGACGAGGACGACCACGTCTACGGTGCGCTCCGGGCAGGCGCGAGCGGCTTCGTGGTCAAGGACATGGCGCTGGACGACATCCTCGCGGCGATCCGCGTGGTCGCCTCTGGTGACGCACTGATCGCGCCGAGCGTGACGCGCCGTCTGATCGCGGACTTCATCGGGCGCCCCGCGGCTGCCCCCGAGCGCTCCCCACGGACGGTCGAGGGCATCACCGAGCGGGAACGGGAAGTACTGACCCTAGTTGGACGCGGCAGGTCGAACACGGAGATCGCCGAGGAGCTCTTCATCACGGTGGCCACCGCCAAGTCACACGTGTCGCGGCTGCTCACCAAACTGGACGCCCGGGACCGGGTCCAGCTCGTCATCACCGCCTATGAGCTGGGGCTCGTCACCTTGTCTCGCTGAGAGGCCGTTCTCTTTCCGCACCTTGTGTGACGTATCCGCTGGTCAGGCATGAAGCGACTGTGGACTCGGAAGTCCGGGCCCGTTGCCGGGCGGGACGTCGTGGGGGTGGCGGATGCCGTCGACGCGGGCGGTGCTGGAAGCGAGGCAGGGGGCCGCAGCCTCCCTCGAGGTGAGCGGGCTGAGCACCGACCCCACAACGGTCGCCTACGCTCAGATGTCGTGGACCCTGGCCTACACCGCCGCCCCGGGCCGGACAGCGCGCCGAGGCCTTGGCGATGGCCGAGGGAGCCCGCCGCGCCGCCTGCCGCCTGCCGCCCACCGCCTGCCTCAGAACGCTCCCGCCGGCCGGCTGTTCGCCATCAGCCCAGTCGCCGTCGACCTGTACGCGGTCGGCGTGCACTGGGCACTCGGGGACGCCGGCGCCGCACTCGACGCCGGGGAGAACCTGCAGCCCGAGCAGTTCCCGACCGCCGAACGCAAAGCCCGCCCGCACCGCCGTGACACAGCCCGTCTGACGCCCGTACGCGGTACGGACGCGCACCCGCACAGGGGCCGGGGGCGCGGCGCTCCGCTTGAGCGCCTTCGGCCTGCGGCCCTGCGGCCAGTTCCTGCAAGGCGTCGTGTGCCGGGCTGGTCAGCCTCTGCGACTCCGGTGACACGGGTGTGCGTGGCTGGTAGTGTCGCGATCTTCGGGCGGCGAAGCCTCCGGAGTCCTTCTTGGGTTGACCGACGACCATGAACAGCGACAACACTCCGGCACGACTCCGACTTGACAGCGCAGTGGACTGCTTGGCCTCCACGTTCCGCGGAATGACCGCCCGCGGGGACGAAACGCAGTGCGACTGCCACTGGGGCAGCGAGGAAGAGCTCGCGCTACTGAAGCTTGCGGACGCTCAGCTCGGTCTGGACCTTCTGTACCGCACCTGGAGTGCCTGCGACTGGAGCGACCACGGCGCGGTGCTGCGCCGCATCCTTCCCGAACTCTCCAGAGCTTTGGTCAGCGGCGCCGTGGAGCCGCTCTCCGGGATGGAGGAGGTCGGACACTCATTCGCTCGAGGCGGCTGGCAACAATGGCCCGCGCTCCAGAGCGCGGCGATACAGCAGTTTTTGCACGCCTGGTGGGCTCACACTCTGAGCGATCCGTCTCCCGCTGTCCCCGTGCACGAAGTTCTCGCTCTGTGTGCCGAGGCAACCAGCACGCTCAGCCCGTGGCTCAGCGTTTGGGAGACAGCCGACCATCGCGTTGCCAACCAACACCTGGCCACAGCGGCAGCCCACTGGGAGTACGACCTTCTCGGTGACGAACTTCCCTGGGAAACACTCAATAACGCCGATGACCTGGTCAGCGAGCTCGGGTCCTGGCTCGTCCGCTACGCCCCGGCGCGGCTGCTGGCTCAAGACGCCACCGACAGTCTGCTGCACCGTATTCGGCTGATAGGACTCACCGGCCCCGCTCGCTGGAGGGACCCGCACTGGCCCAACCACCGTTACTAGAGGGGCGGTCGTCGTGTCTCATCAGAAACGTGCCGCCGGAGTGGTCCGAACCCCGGCAGGTGCTGCTGCGGCCACGGCCAGGCCGGCGGAATCTGCGGGCCGGTGGCGGACGGCTGGGCCGTCCGGGCGCGAAAAAGCCTTCCCGGCGAAGCTTCGGACCCGGTGCAGGATGGTGTCGACCACCTGGCGAATCGCGCCACCGCCCGCAACGGCGAGGCTGGTGAAAAAGCGGCTCAGACGGCGTCGGGGGCGCCCTGGTGGGCGCTGAGTGCGTCGGCAGTGCTCGGGTAGTGAGGCAGGAGGTTGTCCACTCCGGTGAGGGTGAGCATGCGCATCAGCCGGTCGGGGATCGCCGCCAGGGCCAGGGAGCCGCCGGCGTCCTGGGCGCCGTGCCAGATGCCGATCAGTGCGCTGAGGCCGGCGGAGTCGCAATAGCCCACACCGGACAGGTCCAGGATCAAGTAGTGGTGGCCCTGGTCGATCAGTTCCAGCGCGCGGGTACGCAAGCCGGGTGCGGTGTGCAGGTCGATCTCGCCGGTGACCTTGCCGACCGCTGCCGGGCCGTGGGTGGCGGTCAGGGTCAGCTCGATGTCGTCGGTCATGGTGGTCAGTGCTCCTCGCCGGCGGGCGCGGCGGCAGTGTGTGCGGTGGATCCGGCCCCCGTCGCGGCGGCGGCCTGGTCGGGAGTGGGAACCGACAGAGCCAGCAGGGCGACGTCGTCACTCGCGCCCTCGGGCAGGGCGTGCAGCAGACCGACGGTGTCCTCGATCAACTGCGTCGCCCCGCACGAGGCGGGACGAGCGGCGAGGAATGCCGTCAGGCCCTCGTCACCGAGCATGGTGCCGGTGCTGGTGTGGGCCTCGGTCAGGCCGTCGGTGTAGAGGAGCAGGGCTTGGCCGGGGGCGAGGTGGAGGGTGGTGGAGGCGAAGCGGGCGCCGGGGAAGGCGCCGATGAGCATGCCGCCCTTGGGATGGACCGCTTCCACCCGCGTGTGGGTGGCGGACCCGGTTTCGGGCGGGGCGGGGGTGAGGTGGTAGGCCGGGGGGTGCCCACCGGTGGCCAGCTCTACGGTGAAGCCCCCGGCCGCGTCAGGGGTGAGGGTGGCGAAGAAAGCCGTGCAGAACCGGCTGCCCGCCCATACATCGGCCAGCAGGGCGCTGTTCAGAGCCTCAAGTACCGCGACGGGATCGTCCGTGTGCTGGGCGGAGGCCCGCAGGGTGTAGCGGGCCAGGGAGGTGATGGTGGCCGCCTCGGCGCCCTTGCCGCACACGTCCCCCAGGAACAGTCCCCACTTCCCGGCGGGCAGGGGGAAGACGTCGTAGAAGTCGCCGCCCACGTCGTGCACGGAGGCGGTGTGATAGTGACAGGCCAGCTCCAGACCGGGCACGGCCGGCAGTGCCGGCGGCAACAGAGTGCGCTGCAAGGTGGAGGCGAAGGACGCGATCGCCGCCTTGTCCCTTTCCGCCTGCTCCCGGGCCGCCCGCTCTGCCTCGGCGGCCCGCTGCTCCTGGCGCACGGTGCGCAGCGCGGACAGGCGCAGCTCCATCTCGTCCATCACGATCGCCGCCAGATCGGTCAGGGTGGCAGTCTGTTCGGAGCTGATGGAGCGGGGCTTGGTGTCCAGGACGTTGACCGTGCCCAGCTTGTGCCCGTCCGTGGTGGTGATCGGCGCGGCGGCGTAGAACCGAACCCCCAGCGGACCGGTGACCAGCGGGTTGCCGCAGGCGACGTCGTCGAGCAGAGTGTCGGGGATCACCAGCGCATCGTCGCGCAGCACCGCGGAGCCGCACAGGCCCGGGTCCCGGCCGATCTCGCTGACCCCGTCCAGGCCGTGCGCGGCCTTGAACCAGATCCGGTCCTCGTCCACGATCGTCACCGTCGCCACGGGGACGTCGAACAGCCGAGCCGCCAGCCCAGCCACCCGGTCGAACGCGCCGTCGGGCGGGGTGTCGAGGATGTCGTAGCGGCGCACCGCCTCCATCCGGCCGACCTCGACGACCTCGTCGGGCACCAGATGCAGGCGCTTGTCAGTAGCGCCGTCCTCGGATGCCGAAGCCTGCTCGAGCATCGGCGTTCCCCCTCCTTGACCTCCCGCAGCCACTGGGCGCGACTCGGACCAGCGGCAAGCTTATGCGGAACGGCTGTGCGAACGGCCATCGGGTGACACCTCACAAGATCACCACCGATGTCGACGCGCGGTGCTGCCCGGTGAAACCTGGCGACGGCACAGGGCTGGACTGCGCTCCTCGTCATCCGCCCCGCGTGCGGGCACCGAACGGGCGACCGGGCCATGGAAAGGGCGTCCCTGCACCTCCCTGTGTGCGTCGGCTGTACGAGGAGAGCGAGGCACGGCTGCTCGCCGCAGCCGAATGACCACGCCGACGTGTCCGGCCCGGTCGGCGGACATCGCCGCACGGCCTTGCCCACCGGATGCCCGCGGGCGGCACCCGCAGGACAGGACGGCAGCCACGGCGCTGCGGGCACGGTCAGCTGTGGTGTCACCCGGTGGCGGCCCGGACCCGCGGACGCGCGGCCAGTTCGCGTGCCGCCATGGCCCAGTTGAGCTCCACCGCGGTGTCCGGAGCGTCCAGGCTGGTGCCGGTGAGCTCCTCGAAACGGCGCAGACGGTAGCGCACGGTGTTGACATGGACATGTGCGCTGCGGGCGACTTCGCGGATGCGCCGTCCCCTCCTCAGGTATTCCCGCACCGACTCCTCGATCAGCGCACCGAACTCCCCCTCCGCCTCGAGTGGGCGCAGATAGCGGTCGAGCAGCAGCGTGGCGAGTTCCGGTTCGGAGACGACCGCCACCCGCCAGGACAGGTCGCCCAGGTCGTACACGCCGCGCAGACCGTACGCACGGGCGGCCTCCAGCAGCCTGCCGGCGGCGTGGAAGGAGCGGTGCACCGCGGCCAGGTCCGTCGGCGGCCCGAGCCCCGCCGTCACCTCCAGGTCCCCGGCCTCCGGCTTCGCCTCGACAACTCCTACGACGGCCTCGTCCAGCACGGTGAGCAGCCCGCACCGGCCGTTCCTGCGGCCGTCGGACTCCAGGGAACGTTCCAGCGCGTCCGGACGGACGTCGCCGTTCGGCACCGCTCTGACGGCCCGGTACGGCCGCGACGGGTCCAGTCCGTAGATCGCGGCACCGCCGTGGACCTCTGCCGCGCTCAGCGTCCCGTAGAGCAGTCCGCGCAGGAAGTCGGCGCGGCGGCGGGCGTCGGACAGGGCGGAGTCGACCTCCGCCTCCCGGTGGACCACGGCGATCCGCAGGCTCGCGACGTCCGCGAGCTCCCACAGGCACCTGGTGCGGTCGACGATCAGGCCGGGTTCCAGTCCTCGCTCGGTCGCCTCGGCGAGGAACAGGTCCCGTATCGCGCTCAGTGCGCGGCGGAAGGCGCGGAGCCCGTCGGCGAGCGGCACGCCTCGGGCGACCCGGTCGCGGGCCACGTCCGCTTCGCCGAAGTCCTCCGGTGCCGGCACCGTCCCTTCTCGCACGACCGCGAGAGCGCGCTGGAAGTGCCGGTGCCAGATCTGGTCCAGGAGTTCCCGCGGCACCGAGCGGTAGGACGGGATGCGGTCCGTCAGGTCCGCGTGCAACCGCCCGCCCATGTGGCTCTGCTGTGCGGCCATCGCGGCAATGACCCGTTCGAGGGGCGCCGCGGTGCTCACGAGTCCGGGCATGGACCTCACCTCTGCTGCTCCGGTACCGGCCGTTGTTCGACCGAACAATATGCCGACCGCGCCCTTGGCCTGCGGTCCGTCGACAAGCCTCCGCCTCCGAAAGCACAGTGGCACGGCGGGCGTAAGGACTCACCGGCGGCCACCAGCAAGGCGTCGCCGACCGTGCCGGAACGCCCTCGCGCCACCGCCGCCACCCTACGCACAGTGCGGAGAACGCCATGTCAGACGAACACCATCACCTGTCCCACGGCGCCACCGCGGACACCGGTCCGCGCCTCGCGCCGCTGCCCGAGGACCACTGGGACCCCTCCACCCGGGAGCTGCTCGCACCGATCCCCCGCGACGCCGACGGCCGGCTCCCCAACGTCTTCACCACCTTGGTGCGGCACCCCGGCCTCTTCCGGCACTTCCTGCCGTTCGGCACCCATCTGCTGCGTGCCGGCCGTCTGCCGGACCGGAGTCGGGAACTGCTGATCCTGCGTACCGCCTGCAACACCCGGGCAGCGTACGAATGGGGGCGGCACGTGCCGCTGGCCAGGGCCGCCGGGGTCACCGAGGAGGAGATCCGGCGGGTCGGCGCGGGTCCGGGCGCCCAGGGGTGGACGCCTGCCGACGCCCGTCTGCTGCGTGCCGCCGACGAACTGCACCGGGACGCAGGCCTGTCGGCGGCCACGTGGTCCGCGCTCGCGGCCGACCACGACGAGGCACAGCTGATCGAAATCACCATGCTCGTCGGCCAGTACCACATGGTCGCCTTCTTCCTGAACTCCGCGGGCACCCCGCTCGAACCCGGTTTCGCCACGGAGGTCCTGCCCGCGCCCGCGGGAGCCGACGGCAACACGGCGGAGAGGGGACACGGCCATGGCTGAGGCCCGGCACCCCGCGACCACCCGCCCGGTCGGTCTCCTGGCAGGGCGGAACGTACTGGTCCTGGGCGCGGGCACCCGCCCCAGTGACGATCCGGAGGCACCAGTGGGCAACGGACGGGCTGTTGCCGTGCTCGCCGCCCGCGAAGGGGCGGCCGTGGCCTGCGCCGACGTCTCCCCCGCCGCAGCGGCGGCCACGGCCGCCCTCGTCGGTGAGGAGGGCGGCCGGGGCCTGCCCGTGGTCGGTGACGCCACGGATCCCGGCCGGTCCTCGGCCATGGTCGCCGAGGCCCGCCACGAACTGGGCGGGCTCGACGCGCTGGTGGTCAACGTCGGCATCGGACTCGGTACCGGCCTGGCGGACACCTCACCACAGCAGTGGGAGCGCGTGCTCTCGGTCAATCTGAGCGCCCCCTTCCTCGCGGCCAAGTACGGACTGCCCGCGATCGCCGACGGAGGATCGATCGTCTTCGTCGGTTCCGTGGCGGGCCTGCGCGCCGCCACCGACTCGCCCGCGTACGACAGTTCCAAGGCGGGTCTCTTCGGACTCACCCGCCATGTCGCCAAGGAGGGTGCGGCGCGCGGGATCCGCGCCAACCTGGTCGTTCCGGGCCTGATCGACACCCCGATGGGCCGCGAGGCCTCGGCAGGCCGGCCGTCGCGTTCCACCTCGTTCACCCGCATACCCCTCGGCCGCCAGGGAACCGCCTGGGAGGTCGCCGAAGCGGTCACATTCCTGCTGTCCGACCGTGCCTCCTACGTCACGGGTCAGAGCCTGGTCGTGGACGGCGGGCTGAGCGCCGTCTGAGCAGGTGCGCCGGTCTGTTCCTGGACCGTCACGGCACGACCCGGTCCTTTCCCAGCGCCATGAAGTATGCGGTGCTCGCCGCCGTCGGGAGGCAGGAGTCCCGTGCGCCGTAGGTATCCGGTGCAGTGGACCGAACGTCAGACGGCCGGTGCGTCCCGGAAGCGGGGCCGCACCGGCCGTCGTCGTGTTACGCCGGGTGGGGGTGGTGATCAGTCCTTACGGCCCTTGAGGCGCCGTACGTCGAAGGACCAGATGCCGCGTCCGTGGGTTGCGGCGTACAGCTTGCCGTCGGGGCCGAGGCGCAACTGCATCACGGCCGTGGTGGGCAGGTCGCGGCCCAGGACCAGCCACTTGGTGGCGCCGGCGGGTCGGTAGAAGGTGGCCAGATCGGTGCCGAGGGCGAGGCCGCCGTTCGGGAGGACCTTGACCGTGTCGGCGGGGACGTCGGGCAGGTTCGCGGAGATGTCCGCCCAGCTCGCGCCGCCGTCCTTGGACTCGAAGACGTGACCGACGCCCGCTCCCGGGCCCTCGGTGAACCGGCGGGAGAAGCCGTTGATCGCCACGTACACGTGCTGGGCGTCGGCCGGGTCGATCTCGAAGCCGGAGACGTAGCGGTTGGGGATCGTACCGTCGACCGGCAGGTTGAGCTGGTGCCAGCCGGTGCCGTCGGCGTTGCCGGCCGCGATGCCGCGGGTGAAGCCCTGGTTGTTGCAGGGGCCGCACCAGCCGACGTAGACCGTGCCGCCGGAGGACGCCACGGCCGTAGCCGTGTGGCCTTCGCCGAGATCGTAGGCGTTGGTCCACTCCTTGCCGGAGCGGATCGCGAAGCCCTTGGTGTTGACCCACACGTGCCGGCCACCGGCGATCCAGGTGCTGGTGTTCTTGGCGTCGGCGGTGATCGGGGCGATGAAGCGGGCGCCGGCGCCGCCCTGGTCCTTGTCCGGCGGTGCGACCTCGTACTCGGTGGCCTTGGACGGGTCGGTCGTCCAGGAGCCGTCGTTCACCCCGCAGTTCTGGGTGACCCACATGTCGAGGTAGACGTATTCCTGGGCGATGTTGCAGCCGTTGGCGGGGTCGGTGATGGTGTCGCCGCCGTCGCCGCCGAAGTCGGAGCCCATGACCTTGTCGTGGCCGCGCAGGATGGACTGGCCGTTGTCCTGCAGGCCGCCGGTGACCGAGACGCCGCCGTTGGTGAGGTCCTTGCCGACGCCCACGGAGTAGTACTGGAGGGTGTCGAGGGTGCCGTCGCTCAGGGACTGCCAGTCCTTGGCGTGGCCACCGGAGTCGACCGCCCCGTTCAGCGGACGCCGGTAGATGCCGCCGTCGTTGCCGACGTACGCCCAGGTCTTGCCCCGGTGGCTGCCGATCGCCACCGCGTGCTGGTCGGAGTGCGTGGTCGGCGAGCAGTCACCGGTCTGCTTGGCCGGGTCGATGCTCCAGCAGGGGAAGGGGAAGTTCCAGTACGGACCCGGCACGGTCCAGCTCTGGCCGCCGTTCTTGGTCTCGAAGACCTCTTCCAGGCCCAGGTAGACATGGTCGGCGTCGGCCGGGTCGACCTGGAGGAACTGGTTGTACCAGGACTGGATGCCGGGCATGTAGCCCGCGTCCTGCAGGGCGGATCCGGACGCCTTCAGCTTGGTGTAGTCCGCGATCTGCGTCCACGGCCCGAACGGCGAGCCGTTCTTCGACACGTACACGCCCTTCAGACCGCTGTCCGGGTTGGCGGCCATCTGCGCCGGCGACTGGTCGATGGCATACAGGCGCGAGCCGTCCGCCGCCGCGGCGAACGTCATGTTGCCGACGTCGTCACTGCTGGTGGGCAGGTCACCGAGACCGCTGACCGGCTTCCAGCTGCCGTCGGCCGCCTTCGCGTACAGCCCGTTGTAGGTGTCGCCGCCGCGCCAGCCGACCGCGAGCAGGACCTTGCCCGGGTCCTTGGGGTCGACGGCGATGTCGTTGGCGATGTTCTTGTACGGCGCGCTCGGGTCATCCGCCTTCGAACCGCCCGGCAGGTAGTCCGGATTGGGCGCGAACTCATGCTTCCACGGGCCGGACAGGGTGGTCGTGGAGTGCGACCACACGCCGGTGCTGGTGGCCGCCCACACCTTGGTGCCGGCGAAGCGCAGTGCGTGGATGACGGTGGACTCCAGTTCGGCGCCGCCCACGCGGTCGCCCGGCTGGAATCGACCGTGCCGTGGGTCCTTCAGGACGTACACGCCTGTGCCGACGAAGGACGTCGCGCCGGTGTTGGACTCGCCGGTGGCGTACCAGAGCCGCTTCCGGCCGTCCAGGGCGAGGGTGCCCGTCGACAGGGACGGGAGCTTGTCGGAGATCGGCTTCCAGTGGCCGCCGCCGGTGGTGGAGCGGAAGACACCGCCGTTGGCGCCGCCCGCGTACACGTAGCCGTGGTCGTCGGCGGCGATGCCGGTGATCCGGCCGGTCACATCGCCCGCGCCTCCGCTGGAGTTGGAGTTCACATCGCGGTAGCGCGGGTCGTCGGCGTTGTACACCTTCCTGGTGACGTGCTCCCAGCTGCCGCTCGTGTGCTTCATGGACTGCAGCTGCTGCCAGGCGGCACCATAGGCGCCGGGCGCGACCACGCCGGGCGCGGTGCGGGCTTCCGTGAACTGGGCCGTCGCCTCGGCGGAGTTCTCCGCCTCATCGGCGCCGTCGTCATCGCCGCCCTCCGCGGCGAACGCGGACAGCCCGTGGCCCGCGCGCACCGCCTTGATGTGCTCGCGGCCCACGGCGGCCTGGTGGCGGGCCTGCCAGGGCCGGGGTCTGGCGGTGTTCGGCGCCGCGAACGACTGGGTGCTCACCAGTCCGAACGCGGCCGCTACGACGGTGCAGGTGATGAACCGTCGCTGGTGCTTCGGGGGCAACATGCCCTCTCCTCCCTGCGACGGGAGCATGGGGGTGTCCCGACGCAGAGGGGATCTTGGCGTGAGCACAACAGCCACACAAAGGTCTCACCGGAAAAATGGTGGGTTGTTTACTTGGCGCCTCACACGAACCCGAAGTTCCGGCAGCTGGAGCCGGCTTGGCGCGCCTGGGCCGCACACGGTCTGGACGACGGCGGCGACGTCGGCGGCGGCGGCGGCGGCGAGTACGGCATTGACATGCGGGTCCACCCGGGCCCGGATCGCCGCGGCCGCCGTGCGGCAGCGCTGAACGAGCCCGTCGACCATGTGTCCGAAGCACCCCACACGGCTCGCCGAGCGCACAGCGGCCGGCCGAGCTGGTCCGTCGCTTCCTGCTGCGCCGCGGGAAGTCCGACCCGGGCATCGCCCCCGGACTCCCGCCGAAGACCGAGACGGACCACCCGGTCGCCCTCACGCGAGAGGGTGGCGCAGATCCGGTCCGCCGACGGCATCGCCCGCAGCGGCCCGGTGCTCGAACTCCTCACCGGCCTGGAGCAGATCTGCAACCACCCCGCACACTTCCTCACACGGCCGGCTCGCTCGGCTCACTCACCGGCAACCGCCGCGGCCCTGGCGGGCGGGTTCGAGCGGGACCAACTGCGCTCGATCAGTGCGCAGACGAGGCCCGCCACGGTGACGATCACGGCGAGGACGATCCAGCCCGGCTTGCCCCAGTTGACGCACATCGAGATGACGATGATGGGCGCGACGGCCTCGGAGAGGCCGTGCCCGAGGCCCATCACCCCCTGGTACTGGCCTTGGGCCTCGGGTTTGGCGAGCGCGAAGGAAAGCTCGAACGTACCGGCTGCCTGCCACACCTCTGCCAGTGAATGCACGACGATGCCGACGAGCAGCAGAGAGACGGCGATCCACGCGGCGGGCCCCGCCGCCACCGCCATCAGGATCCACGCCACCAGGAACAGCGGGCCGGACAGCGCGAGCAGCCGGGCAGCCGAACGTGGGTCGGTGATGAACCGCGTCGCCGGAACCTGCGTGGCGGCGACGATGACCGCTCCGAGGAACAGGACGATCGCGGCCATCCACCGCGGCGCGTTCGTGCGCAGGACGATCCACACCGGCAGGGCCTGGACCAGTACGAAGTACTGCAGGCTCGCGACCGACGAGGCGGCGGTGAGGCTCAGGTACGTCCGGTCGCGAAGGGCCAGCCACCGGGGTGTCTTCTCCCCCGCGGAGTCCTCGGCGTCCGGCGTCCGGGTCGGGGGGAAGTTCGGCAGCCGCGTCAGGATCGCGGCGGCGATCAGGAAGGTGGAGGTGTCGGTGAGGATCATCGTCACGTACGCTGCGCGCGTGTCGATGGCCAGGACGAACGCGGCCCCGATCGTGCCCACCGCGATCCCGACGTTGGTCACGGCACGCAGATAGGTGCGCAGTCGCGCGCCCTTGCCCTCCTCCGCGAGCACGCCGATCATCGCACCGCGCGCGCTGACCGTCCCCGCACGGCCCACCGCGGCGGCTGCGGCCACCACGAGCAGCGGCCACAGGCTGTGCACCAGCAGCAGGCTGACGCTCGCCACGGCCTCGAGCAGCATGGAGCCGATCAGGACCTTCTTCGAGCCGCGGCGGTCCGCCAGGTCGCCGATCACCACTCCGGCGCCGAAGCCGGCCAGCGACCCGACGGTGAGGCCGATTCCCGCGGCGGTCGGGCTCAGTCCGGCGGATCTGATGAGAAAGATCGTGCCTGCGGACAGGAACATGCCCATGCCGATGGTGTTAACGATGGTCGACAGCGCCAGCAACTGCTGGTGGGGATCCTCCGGGCCGCGCACCGCGGCACGGAGTTTCGCCAACGGGGTCGTCGCGCTCACGAGGCCACCTCGGTCGGGCTCACGCCGGTCTCGGCAGCGAACGGGCTGCTCGCGGCGGCCGCCCGTATGGCGATGATCACTCTGTCTCCTTCTCAACTGCGGCTTATGGGGGGGGTGATGGGCAGGCGTCGCTGTGCCGGTTCGGCGACGCTGATCAGGGGGCGGACAGGAAGGCGTCCTCGAGCCGGATGATGTGCGCCTGGGTCCAGCGGGCGACGCGCAACGCGCAGTCGGCGTCGGACTCCCCGGGGCGCAGGCCGTCGAGAACCATGGTGCGGTATTCGTCCACGCCGATTCCGCACTGCGGAGTGCTCTCCAGTCGGCGGAGCAGCCACTTCTTACGGCGGCAGAGCTCTCCGGAAAGGGCGAGGGCGGCGTCCGTCAGGAATCCCGCGGCCAGGCCGGCGGAGACACGGGCCGTCTTGTAGTCACCGGTGTCGAGCTGGCCCATGACATCGGTGAGGCAGTTCTCCGCGTCGGCCTTGAGGAATCGGGCGAGCGACCGGCTGTAGGACGAGCCGTAGAGGAGTTCGCGCATTTCCTTGAAGAAGGCTTCGTTCTTCAGCGGAACGCCGATGGAAAGCCGGTAGATGAAGTCCTGGAGGAAGTCGCCGGTGTTGCAGAACTCGACCTCCTTCTCCAGATAGGGCGCCAGCACCGTGGCGAGCGTATTGGTCGGCCACACCCTCAGGTCGACCCGCTGGTCGCCGTAGGCACCCATCCAGATGGTCCAGCGCAGGCCGGTGCTCGGGTCGGAGCTCTGCCAGGTCTCCATCGTCTCGTCGACGGGAAGGTCGAGGTCCTCGTCGGCGAACGCGTACAGGTCGATGTCGCTGAACGTGTTGCCCCAGCCGGCGGCGGTCGATCCCGTCATGCAGACGGCTTCGGCCTCGGCAAGCCCCGGAAAGCGCTTGAGCACGCCTTCGAAGGAAAGGTCGGGACGGGCGAGAACAGACGGCTGCTCGACAATGACCTCGACAGTCGGATTGAACATCGGAATCCTCTCGGATGGTACGGATCGGCGTGCCGTAAATGACCTCCGCATTCGCAGAGGCAATGCATTTACGGCGCTTCGAGTACGCTGCGGATCAGCTGTGCAGCGTGCTAGACTTCACGCTCATGGACATATCAAATTGTGCGACCGTGTCGAAGAAATCGTCGATTCTCGTTCCGTGGAGCACGGGCACGGAAACGAGGAATGGCACCGCTCTCGTTTGCATTCCGTGGGCCGGCGCCGGAGCGACTCCGTTCCGCCCCTGGGGTGCGGTGATCGGCGACGCGGCCGACGTGTACGGCGTACGGCTGGCGGGCCGCGAGAGCCGGCAGACCGAACCGCTGCCGACCTCGCTCGACGACGTCGTCGAGGAGTTGGTGGCGGAGCTGGTCAGGCTGGACGTCCCGCGCGTCGCGCTCTTCGGACTGTGCTCCGGAGCCCTGCTGGCCCACCGGACGGCGCAGCGACTGCACCGGTCCGGCGACGGCCCCGAGGTCGCCCACCTGCTCGTCGCGTCGCAGCTTCCGCCGCGCCTCCTGGCGGACGGTGACGACGAGCCGGAGGGGGACCTCACGCGTTACGTACCCGAGCACCTTCGTGAAGAGCCTGAACTCCTCGAGGTGCTGCTGCCGGTCCTCGCCGCCGACATGCGGCTGGTGTCCGCGTACGTCCACACGCCGGAGGCGCCCCTGGACGTGCCGATCACCGTGCTCTACGGCGGGAGCGACGACCTGCTCAGCCGGTCGGAGGTCGACGGCTGGCGCCATGAGACCGCGGTTCGCAGCGAGTTCCGCGAGGTCGCCGGCGCCGACCACCTCTTCGGCGGTGCCGCGTGGCGGGAGCTCGCGGAGGAGATCCGTGCCGCGCTGAGGTAGGCGTCCGGAACTCGCGGTCGGCCTAACCATCGCCGAGGAAGGCCGCGAGCTGCCTGACGGTCGCGTGGGCGAAGACGTCGACGATCCTGAGGTCCGGCCAACGCCCGCGCAGGACCCGGACCACGTCGACGATCATCGTGGACGTCGCGCCCAGATCGAAGAAGCCGTCGTCCGGGTCGATGGTCTCCATATCGAGTGCCCGGGCCCAGACCGCCTCGACGACCTCGACGGGGTCGCCGTCCAGATCGGTGCCGGTCGCGGTGGTGCTTGGCAGCTCGGTGCTTGGCAGCTCAGTCATCCATGGCCTCCCGCAGCGTCGTGCCGACCAGCCTCAGGTGTTCCAGATCGCCCGGGTCGAGCACGGTGACGATCAGTCCCTCGGCACCGGCCTCGCGGTACTCCGCGATCTGGCGCCGCACTTCCTCGCGGGTGCCGCAGAGGGCGAACCCCCGGACGGCGTTCGGCGCGCGGCCCAAGAGGGTCCCGAGCCGCTCCAGCCCTTCCTGGGCCTCCGCTTCGGAGTCGGTGATGATCGCATGTCCCAGCCACGTCTTGGTGATCTGGCCGGAGTCGCGGCCCACGGCGGCGCACGCCTTCTCCAGCACGTCGATCTTGTGACGCACGGTGGCCGGCGCACCGAAGAAGTTGCAGGCGTCCCCGTACTTGGCGACCATCGGGATCAGCACCCGCTCACCGCCACCGCCGATGAGGATCGGCGGGCCTTCGGGGTTGATCGGTCCCGGCACGTTGATCGGCTCGTCGATCCGGTGGTACGTGCCGGAGAACCGCGGTGCGTCCTCGGTGAACATCGCCCGGCAGATCTGCACCGCCTCGGCCAGTGCCTTCAGGCGCTCGCCGGTGGTCTGGAACTCCATGCCGTAGGCGCGGCACTCCTCCTCGTGCCAGCCGGCGCCGATGCCGAGCATGGCGCGCCCCTTGCTGATGACGTCAATGGTCGTCACCATCTTGGCGAGCAGCGCGGGGTTGCGGAAGCCGTTGCACGAGACGAGCACTCCGAGCCGAGCGGTCGACGTGACGGCGGCCAGCGCCGCGATCGTCGTGTACGCCTCGAGGATCGGCTCGTCCGGCTCGCCGACCGAGGCGATCTGGTGCACGTGGTCCATGGTCCAGATGCTGTCGAACCCGTTGGCCTCGGCAGTCCGTGCCATCTCGACGACACGGTCGAAGAGCTGGTGGTCCATGGTCCCGGGGAAGGAGTAGCCGGGGATCTGCAGGCCGACCTTGGTGATGGCGGGGCGGCTCATCCGGCGACTGCCACCAGGTCGAGCAGCGCGGCGTCGGTGGGCGTGACGACCTGGAGGATGTCGAGCTCGACGAGGCGGCGGCACAGGCCGAGCACGGGTTCCTCCAACTCGGCGGCCGGCAGGGCGGTCTCCGTGGCGAGATCCTCGACGACACGGGCGATGCTGCGCCGTCCGTCGATGAGCCGCCAGACCTTGCGCGCGTCGGCGTCGATCACGTAGCGGCCGATCAGCCTCTCGATCAGCAGACCGCCCTGGTGGCGCTCGCTGAGTTCGACCACCTGGTCGGTCACGCGGGCCGTGACGTCCAGTCGGCGGATGAGGATGTCGTTGATGTCGATGGTGCTCATGAGGTTTTCTCCGTAGCCAGGGCCTTTTCGATGTAGGTCGAAGTGGCCTCGATCGTGGGCGCGATGAAAGGCAGGTCGATCGGCAGGTCGAGCCCGAGCTCCTCGTTCAGCCGGGCTCCGATCTCGACCGCGTGCAGCGAGTCGCCGCCGAGTACGTCCAGGAAGTGCGCGTCGTGCTGGACGCGATCGACGCCGAGGACGCCGCGCCAGACCTTCTCGACGAACGCGGGGATGTCCGTGGTGTCGACGCGGGACGGGGCGGTCTGCGGGGCACGGTCGGCCGCGGTCGTCTCGGGGCGTTCGAGCCAGAACCGCCGCCGCGTGAACGGGTACGTGGGCAGGGGGACCCGGCCGCGCGGCTCGTCTCCGTAGTAGGCGGCCCAGTCGACGGCGACACCCGCGCGCCACGCCGCGGCCACCACGTCGGTCAGGTCGAAGGACGGGCCGACGACGATCCGGCCGGCGCCTTCGCGGACGGAGCCGGAGTCGGAGTCGGCGGTGCAGGCGGCGAGGGCCGCCTCCAGCGTGGCGGGGTCGCCACCGCCGGCCAGCCACTGCGCGGCGGAGCGCGCCCATGACGGCGCGTCCACCCGTGCGAAGGTCAGACCGAGACGGAGCAGGACCCGGGCGACACCGAGCGCGGCGAGCGCTCCGGCCTGTTCCGGGGCGAGGCCCCGCAGGTCGGCTTGTCCCCTGAGTTCGACGAGCGCGGAGCGCAGCAACGGCTGGGTGGACACGAGCCGTTCGCCCATCGCCGCGAGCTCGGCGGGGGTCCCGTGCAGCGCCAGTGACCACCGTGCGGTGGGACGGGTCGCCTCGCCGGGCGCACGCAGCTGCGCGACGGCGTCCTCCGGTCCGGTGACCACGGCCGCCCAGCGCCGGGCGTACCTGGCACGGCCGACGCCGAGCGTGTACGCGATGTCGGCCAGTTCCGCGTCCCCGACCGGGGCCGCCCCGGCGAGCCGGTCGGCGAGCCGCTCCCGCATCCGGTCCAGCTCCTCGTCGCTGCGTGCGGAGAGCGCGAGAACCTGACGCGACCGCCGTGAGTCCGCGGCGGGCATGGCAGGCGCGGCCTCCAGTACGACGTGGGCGTTGGACCCGCCGAGGCCGAACGAGCTGACACCTGCGATGCGCGGGCCCTCGGCGCCCCAGGCCCGGGTCTCGGAGGTGAGCACGAAGGGCGTGGAGTCGAGATCGATCTCCGGGTTCGGCGTGCGGAAGTGCAGCGTCCCCGGCACGACGGCCCGCTCGACGGTCAGTGCCGCCTTGATCAGTCCGGCGACACCCGCCGCCGCGTCGGTGTGCCCGATGCTGGGTTTGACGGCGCCGAGCACGAGGGGCTTTCCGGCCGGCCGGCCGGGGGTCGCGAAGACGCGCCGCAGTGCCTCGAACTCGACGGGGTCGCCGATCGCGGTGCCGGTGCCGTGCGTCTCCACGTAGCCCACGTCGTCGGGCTTGATGTCGGCACGCGCGAGCGCGGCACGGATGACTGCTTCCTGGCCGTTGATGTTCGGGACGGTGAATCCCCCGCGTGACCCACCGTCGTTGTTGACCGCCCAGCCGCGGATGACCGCCCTGCGGCGGTCCCGGGCGGCCTGCGCGTCGGTTTCGCGCCGCAGCACGACGACACCGGCTCCCGATCCGGGAATCGTGCCGGAAGCCTCCGCGTCGAAGGCGCGGCACCGCCCGTCGGCCGACAGGATGCCGCTCTCGGTGTACGTGTAGCCCTCGACGTCCGGCATCAGCAGGCTCACGCCGCCCGCCAGGGCGATGTCGCAGTCGCCCGCGGCCAGGGCCGAGCAGGCGAGCGCCACCGCGCTGAGCGCCGTGGCGCACCCGGTCTGCACGGTGATGGCGGGACCGTTGAGGCCCAGCTTGAAGGCGAGCCGCGGTGCGAGGAAGTCCTTCTCGTTGGCCAGCGTGACACGTACGTCGCCGGAACGGCCCGCGCGGGCCTCCGTCGGGGCCACGTACTCACGGAAGTAGTGGTTTTCCCCCGAACCGACGAACACCCCGACCACCGCGTCGTGCTGACCGGCGTAGCCGGCGTCCTCCAGCGCCTCGGCCGCCACCTCCAGCAGCACGCGCTGCTGCGGATCCATGATGACGGCTTCGGTCGGCTGTATGCGGAAGTGGTCGGCGTCGAACGACTCGATGCCGGCGACCTGCGCGACCCCCCGGACGAAGGTGCCGTTGCGGCCGGCGCGGTCCGGCCCGGTTCCGTCGGCGTCCGACCGGTTGGAGCACTCGACTCCGTCGACGAGGTTCGTCCAGTACTGCTCGACATTTTCCGCGCCTGCGAAACGGGCCGCCATACCTATCACCGCAATTGCGGGTGCATAAGTCGGCTTCTGCTGCATCTGTACGGCTCCTGGGATCAGCGTGGCCTCGCGGCGACTCATTCGGCGGTGGCGTGCGGCACGGCACGCGAAAAGACATCGGCGCGTGAAACTATCAGAGTTTCGTCCCCGGCATCAATCGTTTTGATCACTGCATACTCCGTCAAGTAGTGCGGAATGAAGGGTTCCTGACGTGGCGTCGCCGGCAATCCGCAGGCACGACCGATCTCGAAATGGGACAGGCTCGACTCTACGGAGATACCGGATGGAGCTCGTCGAGCATCGCGACGCCGCCGCCCGCGGCGGCTGGAATTCCTGGAGGCCGTGTGACGGCCGGCGGTTCAGCGGTCGGTGGCCGCACCCGCCGGGGCCGCGGCCTGGGCGCGCACACGCTCCACGAAGTCCGCGAGCCGCGGCGCCTCGAACAGGGCGCGCGCGCCGATCTGCGCACCGAGCTCCGTGCGGGTACGGCGGATGACCTTCGCCACCATGAGGGAATGCCCGCCGAGATCGAAGAAGTCGTCGTCGAGGGCGACCTCGGCGACGCCGAGCTCTTCGGCCCAGATGCCCGCCACGGCCGCCTGCAGGGAATCGCTCCGAGGGGCGTCCTGCGCGGTGGCGGACGCGGACCGGGAGGCGCGGGCCTGGTCCAGCAGGGCCTTGCGGTCGACCTTGCCGTTGGGCGTCATCGGCATGGCGTCCACGATGTGCGTCTCGCTCGGAACCATGTGGCCGGGCAGCCGGTCGGCCAGGAATGCCCGCAGACCGTCCACGCCCGGTCCGCCGGGGCGGACGGTCGCCCAGGCCAGCAGCCGGGATCCCACGGAGGTACCGGTGTCGGTCGCGACACAGGCGTCGATGACGTCCGGGTGGGCCTTCAGCGCCGCACCGACCTCACCCAGTTCGATGCGGTAGCCGCGGACCTTCACCTGATCGTCGCGCCGCCCGACGTAGAAGAGCCGACCGTCGGCGTCCCTGCGCGCGAGGTCACCGCTGAGGTAGGTCCGCCGGTGGTCGTCGTCGCCCCAGGCCGCCATGCGAAAACTGCGAGCGGTGGCCTCGTCGTCGCCGAAGTAGCCGCGCGCGAGGCCGGGTCCGGAGACCCAGATCTCGCCGACCTCGCCCACCGCGGTCGGTGCGCCGTCCTCGTTCCGCAGCGACACCTCCAGATCCGGCAGCGGCACACCGATGGGGCTGCCCGGGCCGGCGGCCGCGTCCCGCGCCGTGATGGGGCAGTACGTGACGTGGACGGTCGTCTCGGTGATCCCGTACATGTTCACCACGCGCGGCTGCTCGTCGCCCCGGCGGGCGAACCATCCGCTCAGTGAGGCCGGGTCGAGGCGTTCGCCGCCGAGGACGATCAGCCGCAGGCGGTCCAGGCGGGCCGGCCGCACCTCGTCGGCACCGGCCAGGGCCGCCAGGGCCGAGGGTGTCTGGCTCAGTACCGTGACACCCTCACGGTCCAGGAGGTCGAGCAGCTCGTCGGGGGCACGGGCCGCGTCGTCCTCGACGACGACCAGGCGTCCGCCGAACAGCAGCGCGCCCCACATCTCCCACACGGAGAAGTCGAAGGCGTAGGAGTGCAGCATCGTCCACACGTCCTCGGCGCCGATGTCGTAGATCGCCGACGTCTCGGCCATCAGCCGGGTGACGTTGCGGTGCGTGATCTTCACGCCCTTGGGGGTGCCGGTCGAGCCGGACGTGAACATCACGTAGGCGAGATCGTCCGGTCCGACCTCCACGCCCGTCGCCGGCAGGTCCGCGTCCCCGGCGTCGCCGACGAGCACGAAGGATCCGGTGTGCCAGGCCTTCGCCCGCACGACGAGGTCGTCGTCGGTCACGATCACACCGGCCTCGACCCGCTCGGCCAGGCTCGCGAGGCGGGTGTCCGGGTACCGGGGGTCGAGCGGCACGTAGGCGGCGCCCGCCATCAGCACGCCGAGGATCGCGGGGATGACCAGGCGGCGGGGGACCAGCACCGGGACGAGGTCACCGGGGCACACGCCCGACGCGATCAGACGCCCCGCTATGCGCCCGGCGAGGTCG
>NZ_BNBF01000004.1:268236-287414 GCF_014654935.1 Streptomyces capoamus | reverse complement strand
TGCAGTTCGGCGTACGACAGGGAGCTGCCACCGGCGACGAGCGCGGTGGCCCGGGGGCTCCGGGCGGCCTGGCGGGCGAACCACGTGTGCAGCGTGTCCGCCGATGCCTCGGGCTTCGTCGTCGGACGCGCCAGGTCGTTGACTTCCGGCACAATTTCCCCCAGAGATTGCTTTTTGCCTGACTTCGGATTGCAGAGGATCATAGGTGGATCCGATCGCGCCACGGCGATGGATTCCGTGTGAAAGTAGAGTCGCTCACCCCACGGGCACGCCTTTGTGCGGGGTCATTGCGCGCGTCGGGACCCGTTTTCTGCGCCCATGACACCAGGCGCGGTCGAAAGGCTCCGGCGGTTGCCTCGGACATCAGCTCGCGAGTTCTGCGACCGCGGCGAAGTGACGCTCCACCGCCTCGATGTAGTGCCGCAGGTTGTTCGGATCGAAGAGGGCGAAATGCCCGCCGGGAAAGACCCGCACCTCGCAGTCGGCGGACGTGTGTGCGCGCCACCCCGCCAGCTTGTCCTGGTCGACCAGTCGGTCTTCCCGTCCGCACAGCACCGTGATGGGCGCGTCGATGCGCAGGCCCCTGCTCCGCTCGGCGCTCTCCCTGCCGAGCCGCAGGTCCGTGCGCAGGAGTTCCAGGAGGTACGCGCGCAATCCCTCGTGCTCCAGAACCGCGGACGGCATGTCCCCACCGCGTTCGAGCAGCCGGAGGACGTCCTCGTCGCCGGCTTGCTCGGAGAGCCGGCCGGCGCCGTCGCGCGGTTCCTGCCCCGACGCGATCAGACCGACGCAGTGCTCACCGAGCGCGTGCGCGAGGTGCAGACCGAGCGTCGCGCCCAGGCTGTGCCCGAGTACCAGCGTGGGCAGCTCGGGCCGGCGGATCGCGGAGAGGCTGGCGAGCACCTCGTCCAGAGTGGCACCGGGCCGCTCCGTCCTGCGGCGCTCCCGGCCCGGGAGCGTGAGCCCCAGCACCTCGATATCGTCCGCGAGGCCACCCAGCAGCCGCAGGTAGCGGTTCGGGCCACCGCCGGAGTGCGGCACGACGAGGAGCCGGGCGCGCGGTACGGGGCCCGGCTCCCCGCCCGGTGGCAGCTGCGACCACCAGGGTGGCTGGGCGGTGGTTCGAACGGACACGGTGGGGGCCTTTCTTGATCAGAGGGGTGGCGGCGGACGGCGACGGTCGGGGCTCCGGGTGGCGGCTGTGCTCAGGGGCGTCTGGGCCCGGCGAGCCGTACGACGGGCGTGATCACGTCAGCCAGGAGTCGGGGGCCGGGTTGCCGATCACCTTGATGGCGCCGGGCTCGTCCTCCTGGATGTGACTGGCGCCCAGCATGGCGAGGTCCCAGACGTCCAGCTTGAGTTCGAGCACGGCGAGGACCTGGGCGAACTCCCGCCACGGCAGCAGTTCACCGCGCTCCGCGGCGTCCAGCCACGCCAGGATCCGCCCCGCGGGCTTCGCGAGGTCGGGGCGCTCGGCGGCGCGCTCCCTCACCAGCTCGTCGATGCGACGAGCGGCGGCCGCGCGGTCGAGGGTCACCCCGCCGAACTCGCCGGAGTGCAGCACCCGGTCGAGCAGGTCCGTGTCCGCCTGGGACGGGACGCCCGCGGCCAGCCGGCCGAGCAACCGGCGACGCGGTGCGGGATCCATCAGCAGGTTCAGCTCACGGACCAGGTCGGCCGGCTCGTCGGCACAGTGAATCATGCTGCACAGCCGGTTGGGACGCTTCAGGAGGCTGCGCAGGCTGTCCGCGGCCTGCTGCGAGATGTCCGCCTTGCCCTTGAGCGAGCTGAGGTGCACGGTCGCCGGGACCGCGTGGCCGCCGTGGCTGCGCAGCAGCAGCATGAGGCTGGGGCCGGCCTGGAGCACGATGTCGTTGACGGCGAGGCGGTCCAGCGTGGCGAGCGTGTGCTGGTGGCGCCACAGCTCACGGCCCGTGTGCCGGTTGAAGTGGAACATCTCCGCGCCGACGACGTCGAACCCGTGGTCGTTCAGGAAGTCCAGGATCACCCTGAGCTTCCCGGTGGCCATGCCGTCGGGCTTGACGAGCATCAGCGCGGAGCGGTGCAGGACCTCCTCCCGCTGGTCACCGAAGGCCTCCTGGCACTCGCTCAGCCCTTCGCGGAAGCAGGTGTCGAGCTCGTAGTGGTACGCCTTGACGGGCATACGCGTGAGGGTGCTCCAGTTCGTGGGGCCCATGTCGCCTATCACTCTCTCGTTCATGGTGGTGCGGGTCCGTGTCAGCCGTGCAGCACTGCTGCCAGACGTGCGAAGTTGCTGTCGAGGTCGGTGGAGAGGCCGAACTGGAGGAGGCTCATGCCGGAGAGGAGCTCGCGCAGATCGCCCTCCACCCGCTCCAGTACCGCGGGGTCGGCCTTGCCCGCGGCGAAGTCGTCGCGGCACAGGCCGAGCACCGCGTCGATGTCCAGCGGCCGGACCGTCTCGTGCTCGCGGGTCAGCACGAGCAGCGCCCGCGGGCGCACGGCGGGCAGCAGCCGGCTCTCGTAACGGGCGGGCCACTCGACGCGGCTCTTCTCGCGCGCGGGAACCGGCGCGGCCGGTGCGTCGGCGAGCTCGGGCCTGCCCTTGATCAGAGCCGGGTCGAGGTAGGCGCAACGGGGGTAGCCCCAGAAGCGGCCCTCCGGGTCGTCGATGTGCCGCATCATCGCGTCCTCGCCGGCGAAGTCGGCGCCCTTGAACAGGCCCCAGGCCGTGAAGGTCGACTTGCCGACACCGCTGTCCGCGGTGACCAGGGCCGCGCGGCCGTCCACGGAGAGCGCGCCGGCGTGCAGCCCGTAGTGCCGACCGGAACGGAGTGTGAGGACGAGGAAGGCCTTCTCGACGAGCCAGCGTCCCCACACGACGGGGTTGCCGAGGTCGGAGCGGGCCAGTGTCACCCGTACCGTCCAGCGCGCGGGGGTGACCTCCGCCCGGGAGCTTGCGGTGTCGAGGACGACGACGTCCGAGGTGTCCCAGTGCTCCGGGAAGTACGGCGGCGGCACGGGGTCGCTGTCGGTGTCGGTCAGCTCGACGGACAGGTGGACGGTCTGCGGCGTCCAGGCCGCGCGGGAGGCGTCACCGTCCCGCAGCGGTGCGCCGAAGAGCCTGCCCACCACGGCTTCGGCCTCCGCGGGGACCGTGCAGGCGACCCGGTACCCGTAGAACTCGTAAAGGTCTTCTCGCACGGCTATCCCCTCCGGGCCCGGTCGGTGGCCTGTGCGCGCAGGGCGCGCGCGGCGTCGTCGTACTGCTCGAGGATCAGGCGGCGCAGCGCGGGCGGAGCCACGGAGTGGCGCTCGAGCCAGGCCTCGGCCCCGTCGAGCGCGGCGCGGCCGTGCGCCGCCGCGGGGAACAGGCCGAGCACGATCTGCTTGGCCATCTCGTGGCTCCTGGTCCGCCACACGTCGAGAACCGCCGCGAAGTACCGGTCCGTGTACGGCGCGAGGAGGGCGAGGTCGGGGGTCTCGGCGAAACCCGCGATGACCGCCCGCTGGAGCTGGTTGGGCAGGTCGCCCCGCTCCACCACGGAGGCCCAGGCGGCGGCCTTGGCCGTCGCGTCGGGCCGGGCGGCCCGGGCGGTCGCCGCGCGGCACTCGCCCGCGGGTGTGGGGTCGCGGCGCTGTTCGGCCGTGATGCCGTCCTCGCCGAGGCGACCGGTGGCGGCCAGGCGCACCACGACGTCCCAGCGCAGTTCGGTGTCCAGGGTGAGTCCGGGCACCGGTGTCCCGCCGGCGAGGAGCGTGGTGAGCAGGTCGAGGTGCTCGCCGGTGCGGGCGGCCGCCACGAAGGCGCGGGCCCAGGCGAGTTGGTGGTCGCTGCCGGGTGCGGCGGTACGCGAGCGCGCGAGGGCGGCGTCGGCCCATGCGACGGTGAGGCGATCGCGGGCGGCGGGGTCGGTGAAGTCCGCGAGCGCCTGCCGGACCTGACGGTGCAGGGTCTCCACCACGCCGATGTCGCTCTCCGAGCCGATGGCGGAGAGCACCAGACCCACGTAGTCCCGGGCGGCCAACTCGCCGTCCCGCGTCATGTCCCACGCCGCCGCCCAGCACAGGGCGCGGGGCAGCGGGTCGGCGATGGAGCCGAGGCGCCGCGTCAGGGTGCGCAGGGACGCCTCGTCGAAGCGCAGCTTGGCATAGCTGAGGTCGTCGTCGTTCACCAGCACCACGTCGGGGCGGCGGCGTCCCACCATGTCGGGCACGTCCGTGTACGCGGCGGCCGCGACGTCCAGTTCCGTGCGGTACGTGCGCCGCAGCACCTGGTCGGCGCCCTCGAGCGTGTAGCAGCCCACCGCGATGCGGTGCGGGCGCAGCGTCGCCGTGCCGTGGACGCCGGGCGGCAGGGCCGGTGCCTCCTGGTGGACGCGGAAGGCGGTGACGATCCCGTTCGGGTCCGTCTCGATCTCGGGGCGCAGCACGTTGATCCCCGGGGTCTCCAGCCACTGCTTCGACCAGGACCCCAGGTCACGTCCAGAGGCCTCCTCCAGTGCCGCCAGCAGGTCCTCCAGCCGGGTGTTGCCGTAGGCATGGGCGGCGAAGTAGGCACGTACGCCCGCGAAGAAGGCGTCCGTGCCGACGTACGCCACCAGCTGCTTGAGCACGGAGGCGCCCTTGGCGTACGTGATGCCGTCGAAGTTGACGAGCACGTCGTCGAGGTCGCGGATCTCCGCCACCACGGGATGGGTGGAGGGCAGCTGGTCCTGCCGGTACGCCTTGGCCTTCTGGTGGTTGGCGAAGGTCGTCCACGCGTCGGCCCACCGCGGGTCGGGTCCGAGCGCCTGGCAGGCGAACGAGCTGTAGGTGGCGAAGGACTCGTTGAGCCACAGGTCGTTCCACCACGCCATGGTGACCAGGTCGCCGAACCACATGTGGCTGAGCTCGTGCAGGATCGTCGCGGCACGCTTGCGGCGGGCCGCCTCGGTCGCCCGCGAGCGGAACACGTACTTCTCGTGGAAGGTGACGGCGGCCGCGTTCTCCATGGCGCCCGCGTTGAAGCCCGGGACGAAGATCTGGTCGTACTTCTCGAAGGGGTACGGGTGGCCGAATCGCTCCTCGAACCAGTCGAAGCCCTGCCGGGTCACCGCGAGGATCTCGTCGGGGTCGAGGTGCGGGGCCAGACTCTTCCTGCAGTACAGGCCGAGCGGGATGGTGCGGTCTCCGCGCCGGTGCTCCGCGCGCACGGCGTGGTACGGCCCGGCGACGAGGGACACGACGTAGGTGGAGAGCCTCGGCGTGGGGTCGAAGGACCAGACGGTGGCACCCGCCCGGCCCCCGGTGCCGTCCCCGTCCCGGTCGTCCCCGAGGGACCGCGGGCCGGTGACGGTGACGGTGCCGGAATTCGAGAGCACCGTCCAGTCGGCGGGCGCGGTCACGGTGAACCGGAACTGCGCCTTCAGGTCCGGCTGGTCGAAACAGGCGAAGACCCGCCGGGCGTCCGCCACCTCGAACTGCGAGTAGAGGTAGGTGCCGCCGTCGAGCGGATCGGTGAAGCGGTGCAGCCCCTCGCCGGTGTTCGTGTAGGCGCAGGCCGCCACCACCCGCACCTCGTTGCGGCCGGCCACGAGGTGCGCGAGTGCGATCCGGGAGTCCTGGAACACCTGGTCCGGGTCCAGGAAATGCCCGTTGACCACGACCTCCCGGACCTCGGGCGCCCGCAGGTCGAGGAAGAGCGGCGCATCGGGGTCGGCGCAGTCGAAGCCGATCTCGGTCACCGACGGGAAGGTGGCGGAGTCGGCGGCGGCGCGCAGGTCCAGCGCGATGTCGTACGTGTCCACGGTGACCACGTGCGAGCGGTGTGCGGCCTCCTGGGCCGTCAGGTTCGTTCCGGGCATGCTCAGGCTTCCCCGCCGGTGAGGAGCCGCGACCGCAGCCGGTCGGCCGTGTCGTCCGTGAGTCCGACCCGGTCCTTGAGGTAGCCGTGCACCGACCCGTAGCGGTTCTCCAGGTCCGCCAGGACCAGCTCCATGATCCGCGCGGGAGCGCGTCCGTAGCCGGGCCACTTCATGACCCGGTCCGGGTTGGCTGCCTGCCAGTCCGCGAGCAGGCGTTCCGTGGCCAGCTCCGTCAGCGCGAAGTCCGCGAGGACGTCGTCTCGGTCCACGCCGAGCAGGGTGAGCACGAACGCTCCGACGAGCCCGGTGCGGTCCTTGCCCGAGGTGCAGTGGAAGACGACGGGGCCGGGGCCCTCGGCGATCTGCTCGAGGACCTGGCGGATCTCCTCGGCCCCGTCCTCCGTGACCTCGGCGAACCGGTCGGCGAGGTAGCGCCACGGGTCGACGTCGGGAGAGATCTCCGCCTGGTCGTACGGCCGGTGCTCGATGCTCAGGTTGACGTAGTGGAAGCGCTCGGCCTCGGGCACGCGGCCCTTGGCCTCGATCTCCCAGGGGTAGCGCAGGTCGATGACCGTCCGCACGCCGAGCGCGAGGAACTTGTCCCAGTCCGCCCCCTGCAGCTTGCCGAGCGAGTCGGACCGGTACAGCGTGCGCCAGGCGACGGTCCGGCCGTCGGACGCACGGTAGCCGCCCAGGTCACGGAAGTTGTGCAGCCGCTCGAAGGCGACGTGCCGGTTCATCGGGTCTCTCCTTGTCGTTCGGGCAGCGCGCGGGCCGAAGCCGCGAGGTCGCGGTTGCTCCAGGCCGGGCTGCCGGTCACTTCCTCGCCGAACCAGTCGGGCGGCCGGAAGCTCTCAGCCTCCTCGACGCTGTCGAACTCGACCTCGACCACGCGCCGCCCGGCCAGGTGCCCGTCGTACACGTCCACGGTGGCCACGTGGCGCTCCAGAGGAACGTTCCAGCGGTACTTGCTGAGGCAGTCGCCGCCGGCCAGCTCCCAGAGCTGCGTGAAGACCGCCTCGTCGATCTCGAACTCGACCTCCTGGCGCACCATGGCCCCCGAGGCGGCGTCGAAGGTCTTCACCGTCATCACGTGGACGTCCCGCCGGGCCCTGACGCGGAACTCCACGGCGGCGCCCGGTGGCGACAGATAGGCCTGGCGCAGCTGCTCGCCGGTGGTGCCCGGGGGCACCTGCCAGCCCTCCGCCACCATGAACTTGCGCTCGATCTCCAGACTCATCCCACGGCCACCCGCAGCCCGCTGTCCGTGGAAAGCCGTGCCTTGTCGAGCTTGCCCGACGGAGCGAGCGGCATCTCGGAGACCACCACGATCCGGTTGGGCAGCATGTGCGCGGGCAGCCGGGTACGGCACGCCTCCCGCAGCCTCGCCGTGAGCTCCGTCGCCGCCCGGTCCTCGGCGAGGACCACGTACGCGACGAGCAGCGACTCGCCGCCGGCCGTTTCCTCGGTCAGTGCGACCGTGTCGAGGACGTCGGGCTCGGCACGCAGGGCCGCCTCGACTTCGCCCAGTTCGACGCGGAAACCGCGCAGGCTGATCTGCCGGTCGTTACGGCCCAGGTACACGTAGGTCCCGTCGGACAACCGCCGGGCGACGTCACCCGTTCGGTACCAGATGCGCGTCTCGTCGTCACCGGCCAGCTTCAGCCGGAGGAACCGCTCCGCCGTCAGGTCCGGCTGTCCGAAGTATCCGTCGGCGAGCCCCGGGCCGGCGATGTACACCTCGCCCGGCTCGCCCTCGGGCACCGGCTGCCCCTCCGTGGTCAGCAGGGCCATCCGGTGGTGCGCGAGCGGCTCCCCGATCCAGGTGCCGGACCCGTCGGACGCCACCCGGTCCGCGGTGAGCGCGCCGAACGTGGTGTGCACGGTCGTCTCGGTGATCCCGTACATGTTCACCAGGGTCTCCGCGCCCGGGCGCAGGTCCATCCACCGGCGGACCGACAGGGGGTCCAGCTGTTCGCCGCCGAAGACCACGTAGCGCAGCGCGAGGGGCACGGGAGCGCGCTCGTACGCCTTCGGCATGTACTTGAAGAAGCTCGGGACGGCATTGAGCACCGTGACCCGTTGCTCGGCGAGAAGCTCCAGGAGGGCCCCGGGACGACGCGTGGTCTCCGGCGGCACGATCACGAGACGTCCGCCGAACAGCAGGCTGCCCCAGATCTCCCACACGGAGAAGTCGAAGCTGTAGCTGAAGTACTGGGTCCACACGTCGTCGAGGCCGAACTCGAACGGTCCGTCGGCGCAGGACCGGAACAGTTCGAGTACCGCGCTCTCCGGGACGGCCACGCCCTTGGGGCGCCCTGTCGAACCCGACGTGTAGATCACGTAGGCCGGTGTGCCCGCGGGCCTCGGCAGGGGCTCGGCGTCGGCCGCGTCGCCGGCCGAGCGGGCCACCGGGTCGAAACCGGCGGGCAGAGCGGCGTTGTCCGGTGCCGAGATCACCGAGCGCACGCCGCTGTTGCGTGCCATGAAGGCGAGCCGGTCCGCCGGGTACGAGGGATCCAGCGGCACGTACCCGCAGCCGTGTCCGAGCACGCCGAGGATCGCCGCGACGACCTCCCAGCCTCGTTCCAGGCTGATGCCCACCAGGTCCCCGGGCCGGACCCCGTGCCGCACGAGGGCGGCGCGGTACTCCCGCGCCGCGGTCTCCAGTGCGCCGTACGTAACCTCGACCGGGCCGTCCGTGATCGCCACGGCGTCCGGGCGCCGGGCGGCCTGCCCGGCGAACACCTCGTAGAGGGAGGTGGCCTGCTTGAGCTCGTGCACGGTTCTCCTGGTCACTCGGCGGCCCTCGCCGGCAGCGCGACGAGGGCGGCGTGCAGCCTGTCGTAACTCTCGTCCAGGTCCTCGGAGACCTCGAACTCCCAGAGGGGCAGCCCCGCCAGGAGCGCCCTCAGGTCCTCCTCCACCGCGGCGACGCCCTCGGCGTCCTTCGCCGTGGCGTAGTCCTCGCGGCAGCGGTCGAGGGCCTCGTCGATGTCCAGCTCGCGCGGCGCGGCGCCCTCGCCCCGGACCAGGAAGACCAGACAGGAGGGGCGGGCCCTCGGAAGGAGCCGGTCCTCCAGCGTCTCCGGAACGGTGACCCGGCACTTGGTGCCGTTCTCGATCGGCGCGGCGGTCGCGTCCTGGAGGCCCGTACCGCGGGCGATCATCTCAGGGGTCAGGTACAGGGCGCGCGGGTAGCCCCACAGCGCGCCGCCGGGCTCGTCCATGTTCCGGGCCAGGATGTCCTCGCCCACCAGGCGCGCGCCGCGGTGCAGTGCCCAGTACGTGAACGTCGACTTGCCCACGCCCGCGGCGGCCGTCAGGACGGCGACGCGCCCGTCGACCTCGACCGCACCCGCGTGCAGCGGATAGCTGCGCGGGGAGCGGCAGATGAGGTAGAGGAAGAGCCGTTCGAGGATCCACCGGCCCCAGACGGCGGAGTTCTCCAGGTCGGCACGGGCCAGGGTGAGTTCGCCCGAGCCGCTCGTCGGGTCGAACACGCAGCGGGAGCTGACGGTGTCGATCAGGATGGGGTCGCCCGTCATCACGGCCAGGTTGTGCGGCGGGTTCACGGGCTCGAAGGCCGGGCCGTCCTGCACCGACAGGGCGAGCCGGACGGTGCGGCTGTGGGCCCCGGTCAGCGCGTCCTCGGCCACGGCCGGGCCGAAGAAGTCCCGTACGACGCCCCGGGTGGCGACGTCGTAGGAGCATTCCACGCGGTAGCCGTAGCACTCGTGCACGGAGTGGAGCCGGTCGGCGCCCAGCGTCGGCGCGGTGACGCGCATGGTGGTCGAGACGTCCTGTGCGCTGGGGACGAGGTGGAGCCGCTGGACACCGGTCTCCCCGGCGTCGGCCGCTTCCGCCTCGGCGGCGGGCCCGCAGTGCGCGCACTGCTCCTGGCCGAACCCGGCGAACCGGTAGGCCACTTCCATGATCCGGTTGCGGTCGGTGGCCCGGAAGTCGGCGGTCAGGTGCACTCCGGCACGGTGCGCCTGGGCGATGAGCCAGCGCAGGATCGTGGCACCGGTGCCGAAGGAGACCACGCGGCAGGAGGTGGCCAGGAGCTTGAGGCGCCAGGTCTTCTCACCGCGCTCCAGGAGCATCACGCCGACGGCACCGTGGCTGCCGAAGCGGTCGGTCAGGCTCATGACGAGGACGTCGTGGTCGGGGTCGGCGAGCAGGGCCCGCAGGTCGGCGTCCGAGTAGTGCACGCCGGTCGCGTTCATCTGGCTGGTGCGGAGCGTCAGCTCCTCGACCCGCGCCAGGTGCTCCTCGCCGGCGTGCTCGATGAGCAGGCGCAGGTCGAGGGACCTGAGGAACTCCTCGCTCGATCCGACGTGTTCCTGCTCGGCCTGCTCGCGCTGGAAGCCCGCCTGGTACATCGCCCGGCGGTTCGCCGCGTCCTCGGTGACGTGGGCGGGACTGAACTCGGGCAGCGAGGTCAGCTCCGTGGCGCGCTCGGCCTCGTAGGTCCGCACGGCGGGCAGTTCATGGTTCACCTCGGCCCGCTCGGCGGGCTGGTCGTCGATGAAGGCGACGACCGACTCGGCGAACTGGAGCCGGCTCGCGATGGCGCGTACGGAGTCCGACTTGCGGCCCCAGCCGATCTGCGGAACGACGAAGTACTCGGCCACCCCGAGCTTCTCCAGCCGCTCCTGGGCGAGGTCGTGGTCGTTGCGGCTGGCGACGGACTGCAGGATGCCCCGCGCGTCCAGCTCCTTCACGGTGCGCCGGATCTCCTCGGGCAGCTCGACCTCCTCGTCCTCGAGGAGCGTCCCGCGCCACAGGGTGTTGTCCAGGTCCCAGACCAGACACTTGATCAGAGGCCGGCCGGCTTCGTCCGGGGTCGGCCCGGCTGCGGATTGCGACATGGTCAGATCTCCCAGAGTGTGGCAGCCCAGGCGGCGACCGGGCTGTTGTTCAGGACGAGCACGTGATCGCCGCGCCGCAGTCCGCCCTCGTCGAGCAGCAGCTGGAGGTTGAGCACGACGTCCATCGCCCCCAGATGGCCGAACTCTTCGAGGTGGCGCCGGCAGACGGGGTGGATGGGGAGACCGAGCAGGGTCTCGTAGAAGTCGAAGGCTCCCGCGGTGACGTTCTGCATCAGCGTCGCGGCGACGTCCTGCTTGCCGATTCCCGCGTCGGCGAGCACCTCGTCGACCAGGCGGCCCAGGCGCTGCCTGCTGTGCATGGCCAGGTCGAACCGGTAGCGGTCCGCCGACTGGCACTCCTCCCGCCACTCGTACCAGGGGGCGGACTTGTAGTCGACACGGAAGAGGTCGTGGAAAGTGCCGTCGCTCTCCATCCGGTGGGCTCGCAGCACCGGCCGGCCTCCGCGCACCATGGTCATGGCATACGCGCCGTCACCGATCACGGTGACCGGGTAGCGCACCCGGTCGGCCCCCGTGGGGCGGCTGGCATGGGCGATCACCACGCTGTCGCGGCCCGGGTCCGCGACGATCAGGTCCCGCGCCAGGGCCCATGCCGCGCTGGACCCGGTGCAGCCGAGGCCGTCCACGGTGAAGGCGAAGGTCCCGGTCAGTCCGGCCTCGGCCTGCACCTGGCCGACGTCCGAACCGAGCAGCACGTCCGGGGAGCGGGGGCTCACCAGGATCAGCAGATCCGGTCGGCCGGTGTCCGCCGGTCCGAGCCCGCGCACGGCCTCGGCCGCGAGGCCGGCGGTGGCACGCCCGTCGAACACTCCGACGGTCTCCACGCCGGAGTTGCGAGCGAACTCGGCCTCCTCATGGCCGAGCAGACCCATCTCGGGCAGCTCGGTCACCTTCGTCCGTTCGTCCGGCACCAGGCAGTGGATGGCACCCACGCCGATCTCGGAGCCGGACCCGTCGCGCCTCGTCATGCCCACACCGTCATTGCCTCGTCGGCCAGCAGCAGCTGGCTGATCTCGTTGCTTCCCTCGATGATTTCCATCAGCTTGGCGTCGCGGTACGCGCGGGCCACCACGTGCGAGTTCACAGCTCCCGCCGACGCGAGCACCTGCACGGCACCGGCCGCGCCGCGCGCCGCCTGGCCGGCGGCGACATGCTTGGCGAGCACGGCCGCCGATATGTGCTGCGGCCGCTTGGCGTCCCAGTCCGCGCTGGCGCGCTCACACGCGTGGGTCGCGGTGCGCTCGCCCGCGTACAGCTCGGCGACATGGCGCCGGATCAGCTGGTGCTCGGAGAGCGGGCTGCCGAAGGTCTCCCGCTTGGCACTGTGTCGCACGACCGCGCGCAGGCAGGCCCGCAGCATGCCGACGCAGCCCCAGGCCACGGAGATCCTGCCGTGGGTGAGCGGCGACGTCGCCAGCATGGTCACCGGCATCCCCGCGCCGCCCAGCAGATGTTCCGCGGGCAGCCGAACGCCACGCAGGCGCACCGTGGCGTGCCCCGCCGCGCGGCAGCCGAGCGGGTCCGGGACGCGCTCGATGTCGACTCCGGCAGCGTCGGTCGGTACTACGGCCATGGCGGCCCCTGTGCCGTACCGGCCGAAGACCACGAGCAGGGACGCGTAGTGGGCGCCCGTCACCCAGACCTTCACACCGTCGACCACGATCGAGTCGCCGTCCCGGGTGATCGTGGTCTGCATGGCGGCCAGGTCGCTCCCGGCCCCGGGCTCGCTGAACGCCACTCCCGCGCTCTCGCCGGACGTGAGGCGCGGCAGGAAGTCCTCCTGCTGCTCGGCCGATCCGAACCGGCGCACGGTCCAGGCGGCGATCCCCTGCGACGTCATGATGCTACGCAGCGAGCTGCACACCTCGCCCGTGGCCGCGATCAGCTGCCCGTTGTCGAGACTGCTCAGGCCGAGGCCGCCGAAGCGCTCGGGCACGTCGGCGCAGAGCACGCCCTTGGTGCCGAGCTCTCGGATCACCTCGCGCGGCAGTTCGGCGCGACGGTCCCATTCCTCGGCCTTGCCCTCGGCGAGAGCAGTGGCGAGGGCGGCCGCCTGCTCCGTCACCTGGTTCACGAGCGGGCCCCGTCCCCTCGTCCGGACCGCAGTCGCTCGATGAGCCCCACCATGGCCCGCACGCTGCGGAAGTTGTCCATCCGAAGCTCGTCCCCCTGGACCGCCACGCCGTACGTCGTCTCGACGTGGACGACCAGTTCGAGGGAGAACAGGGAGGTGACGAGCCCGGATGCGAACAGGTCGGTGTCGGCGGCCACCGGCGCCTTCACGCGGCCCTCCAGGAAGGACAGCAGCGCGGCCTCGATCTCGGTGGCGCTCGGCTCGGCGGAAGAGGTGGTGGACACGGTGATCAGGGGCCTCTCGGTCGTGGGTCCCGAAGGGACGGTGGTGGTCGGGTCGGGGTCCGGACGGGTCGGGTCAGGGTGCGTACGCATAGAAGCCACGCCCCGACTTGCGTCCGAAGTCACCCGCGGCGACCTTGTTGAGCAGCAGGTCGCACGGCGCGTAGCCGGCGTCGCCGGTGCGCTCGTGGAGTACCCGCAGGCTGTCGACGACGTTGTCCAGGCCGATCAGGTCCGCGGTGGCGAGCGGGCCCGTCGTATGGCCGAGGCACCCCTGGAACAGGGAGTCGACGTCCTCGTGGGAGGCGATGCCCTCCTGCACGATCCGGGCGGACTCGTTGATCATCCGCTGCAGGATCCGGTTGATCACGAAGCCAGGACCGTCTCCCACCACGATCGACTCCCTGTCGAGGACGGTGAGCAGCTCCAGGGCCCGGGCCAGTGCGGCTTCCGACGTGCGCGGGCCCCTGATCACCTCGACGGTACGGATCAGGTACGGCGGGTTCATGAAGTGCGCCCCGAGGACGTCGGCCGGCCGGGCGGTGTGCCCCGCGAGCTCGTCGACCGGGATGCCGGAGGTGTTGGTCACCACCGGCGTGCCGGGAGCCACCAGTTCGGACACCTCGCCGAGGACCTTGGCCTTCACCGCGGGCACCTCCACCACGGCCTCCACGACGACCGTGGCCTGCCTCACCTCGTCGAGGGAGGTGGTGGTCACCAGCTGGGGGACGGTCGCCTCGCGGGGCAGCTTGCCGAGGAGCTGCCCTTGGCGGATGCGCAGCGGCACCGCCTCGGCGGCCCGCGTGAGCGCGTCGGGGTCCACGTCGACGAGGACCACCGGAACGCCGTGGCCGAGGGCCAACGCGGCGATGCCCACACCCATCACTCCTGCGCCCAGCACAGCGAGCAGCTCGGTCTGCTGTCGTTCCGTCACGTCTTCCTCACTCATGTCGGTCGGATCCGGGTGCGCCTCGGCTCCCGAGTAGTTCCAGATAGGCCGGGTCCTTGCCGGCGAGGTGCCGCAGCGCGGAGCGCAGCAGCTCGCCGGTGGGCTCCGGGCTGTGGCCGCTCTCGGCCAGCCAGGGGCGCCATGCCTCGGCTTCCACCGCACTCTCGGCGCTCTCGTGTCCCACGAGGTCGTAGAGCGCCATGCTGCTCAGCACCTCGTTGTCCGAGGCGCGGGCCCGATCGGCCACCGCGGACAGCCAGTCGGCGGGGCTCAGCGGCTCGGTGGGCAGTCCGCTCTCGCCGAGCAGCGCGAACAGGCGCTGTGCGCTGACCCCTTCGGGGGCCACGAGGTGGAAGGCCCGCCCCGCCGCACCGGGCGTGAACGCGAGGTCGACGACGGCCCGTGACACGAGGTCGACGGGTGCCATCGGCATCGGCCGGTCGTCCAGCGGATGGACGCCCGTGGCGACGCCGGCGGCCAGCATGCGCCAGAGCATGTCCTTCGGGTTGCAGGCGCCGCTGACGGTCGATCCCAGGATGAGGCCGGGCCGGAACACGCGTACGCGCATGCCGTCCGTCTCCACGCGCTCGAGGAGCCGCTCGCAGACCCACTTGCCGACGCCGTAGCCGCCCTGGGCCGGATCGAGCGGCTGCTCCCTGCTCTCCAGGGTCCGGCCGTCGGCGCCCAGCGCGGGTCCCGTGGCGGCCAGGGAGGAGATGAAGCTGAACTCCCGGACGCCGTGCCGTCGGGCCCAGCGCAGCAGCCCGAGGGTGGGAACGACGTTGTCGTCGCGCAGTTCGCTGTAGGGCTCGGTGAACACCACCCGGGCGGCGCAGTGCATGATGTGCCCCACCCGGCGCATCAGTTCGCCGTCGCGGTACGCGTCGCAGACCTTCTCGACCTCGCGCAGGTCGCCGGTCACCACCCGCACCCGCTCGGGATCGGGTTCGGGCAGCCCGTACGAGGCCGCGGCTTCCCGCAGCCGCCGCCGGCCCTCGGCTTCGCTGTCCGCGCGGACCAGGCAGTACACCCGGCGCTGTGTCGCGGCGAGGTGCTGGTGCAGCAGGAACGCGCCGAGGAACCCCGTGGCCCCGGTGAGGAAGACATCGGTGCCCGGGGCGGTGACGGACGACGCCTCTCCGAGCGACAGCCCGAGATCGGCGTCGACGAGGGCGCCCTCGCCGTCGGCGATCTCGCCGTGAGCGATCTCGCCGTCGGTGCTCGGTCCGTCGGCGGACGTCGCGTCCTGGGCCTTCAGCCCGGCGCGCACCGTGGCCGCGAGCTTGCGCACGGTGGCCCGGCTCCCTCCGACGCGGTGCAGATTCACCAGAACGCCGAGCCGTGCGTGGACCTCGAGACCCATTTTCACCGACAGCAGGGAGGTGCCGCCGAGCGCGCCGAACTCGTCGTCGAGACCGATCTCCGGGTTGCCGAACAGCTCGGCCCAGATCCCGAGGAGCGCCTCCTCCGTCGTGTCGGAGCCGGCCGGACGCCCGCTGGACGCCCCTCCCCCGGTGGCGGCCGACGCTGCGGGGGCCGCGAGGGTCCGGACGTCGATGCGGTCGAGGGCCCAGTGCCGGCGCCGCTCGTAGGGATAGGTGGGCAAGGCGAGTCGCCGTCCACGCGTGCCCCGCGCGAGATACGCCCAGTCGACGTCGGCGCCGTGCAGCCAGGCCGTGGTGACCGCCTCGTCGAGAGCGTCCGGCTCCGGCACACCGCGCGGTCCGAGCACCAGGTGGTGGGCGCCGGCCGGGACGGGACCGGCCGACAGCCAGAGGACCTGGTGGTGCGGCGCGGGAGTGGCGGGGGCCTCCGCCACCACGTCGGCGCGGCCGTTGAACGCCTTCACCAGGTGGTCGAGGAGCGGTTTGGCCGGTCGGGCCTCGCCGTGCTCCGGCACGACCAGGACGACCGCCCCGGGCGTGGCCCGCACGGTCCGCGCGTGCGGCGGACGAGGCAGCCGCAGCGCGGCGGCGAGCCGCTCCGGGGGCGCCGTCACGACCCGGCGCTCGGCGAAGGAGCGGCGGCCGACCCGCAGGGTGTGGGCGACGTCGCCCACGGGGGCACCGGCGTCCAGGCTGTCGGCGACCAGGCGGGACAGGGCGTCCAGTTCGGTGCGTGTGCGCGCGGAGAGCACGAGGCGGACCCGGTCGGCGGGCTCGGCCGCGGGGCGGGTGGGAGCGGGCGGCGGGGCGAGCACCACGGTGGCGTTGGTGCCCCCGAGGCCCATCGAGTTGACCAGCACGTGCCAGCCGTCGCCGTCCGCGTCACCACCGTCGCTGCGGTCGACGGGTGACGGTTCCTTCGGGATCCGGAAGGGGCTGTCGGCGAGGACGCCCGGGTCGCGGGGGTGCTCGAAGGACGGGTGCGGCGGCACGACACCGGTGTGCGCGACCTGCACGGCCTTGATGAATCCGGCGATGCCCGCGGCCCAGCCGGCGTGCCCGATGTTGGCCTTCACCGAGCCGAGGGCGCATCCGCCCGCGCTCGGCCGCGGCGTGCCCGCACTGTCGGCGGCGGTACGGAGCCCCTCGGTGAGACCGCGGAGTTCCAGGCTGTCACCCAGCTGCGTGCCGGAGCCGTGCGCCTCGACGTACCGCACGGTGTGCGGGGCCGCGTCCGCGACGGCGAGCGCCCCGGCGACGACCCCGGCGAGCCCCGTGGAGCTGGGCGCGGTGAAGCCGGAACGCTGGGAGCCGTCGTTGCCGACCGCGCTGCCGCGGACCACGGCGAGCACGGGATCACCGTCGGCGAGCGCGTCGCCGAGACGCCGGAGCACCACGGCGCCGGCGCCGGCGCCGGCGGCGGTGCCGGTGGAGCGGGCGTCGAACGGACGGCACTGCCCGTCCTCGGACATCACCCCGCCGGGCTGGTAGGTGTAGCCGACCAGCGGGTCGCTGACGGCCGCGCCGCCGACGACGGCCAGGTCGCATTCGCCGGACAGCAGGCTCAGAGCGGCGTAGTGGATTCCGGTCAGGGAGGAGGAGCACGCCGTCTGGACGCCGACGGAGGGACCGCGCAGGCCCAGCTTGTACGCGACGCGCGAGGCCAGGAAGTCCGGGGCCCCGCCGAGGGTGAGGTCCAGGTCGTCGACCGCGGCGGCGAGGCCGCCCTCACGGAGCCGGGCCGCCTGAAGGGCGACGGTGTAGGGGCTCGGACCGCCGCTGGCGAAGACGCCGACCACCGGTCCCGTGCCGTTCCCGGCGGGCGCGTGGCCGGCCGACTCCAGCGCCTCCCAGCAGACCTCCAGGAAGAGCCGCTGGGCGGGGTCGATGCTTTCGGCTTCCGCCGGGGAGTAGCCGAAGAACTCGGCGGCGAAGAGTTCCACGTCAGGGACGGTGGCGGCGACCCGGACGAAATTGGGGTCGTTCAGCTCCGCCTCGGACAGGCCGGTGGCCCGCAGCCGCTCGTCGGACTGCGCTCGTGTGGACACGACCCCCGACATCAGGTTGTCCCAGAAGGCCCGGATGTCGGGGCCGTCGGGGAAGCGGCAGCCCAGGCCGATCACCGCGATGTCCGTCGCACGGCTCATGCCCGGTCCTCCACGGTCTCGGAGCGGTTGCGGCCGAGCAGCTGCGACCGGTCGCGCGCGCCCAGGCCCGCGTCGGGCACGGCGCCGGTGGCGGGCCCGCCGGCGAGCAGGCCGGCCTGTGCGCGGATGGTGGGATGCTCGAAGAGGTCTTCGAGGGCGATCTCGCGCACGGCGAGTTCCTCCAGGTGCTCCTGAAGCACCATGACGAGCAGCGAATGGCCACCCGCGTCGAAGAAGTTGACGTCGATGTCCTGGACCTCGGTGCCCAGCACCGTGCTCCAGATCCGTCGTATGTCCTCCGTCGGGTCCGTCACGGCTGTGTCTCTCCAGTCTCCGGGCCGCGGTCGGGCCGGTCGGCGTGTGCGCCCTGGGGCGCCGGGGGCAGTTCGTTCAGGACTCGGGAGTCCGGATGCGTGGCCAGCTGGTCAGCGGTCCGCGCCAGCTCGGCCAGCAGGGCTTCCACGGTGGCGCGGTCGAACAGCGCTGTCGCATAAGCCAGTTCGAGCTCGATGCGGTCGTCGGTGTCCCGCAGTGTCAGTTCCAGTTCGTACTTGATACGCAGCCCGGGTGGCGGCACCTGGCGACCCCGTATCCCGGGCCCGAGGTCGGGCACGGCGGGTGGATCGGACGCGGCGGTCACGAGGACCGGGGTGACGGGCGGGCGGCCGAGGCCGCGGCCGGGGTCGAGGCCGGCGACGAGCTCCTCGAAGGGGACGTCGGCGTACCGGTAGCTGGCGAGGCTCTCCTTGCGCACGGAGGAGAGGAACGGGCGCCAGGCGGGATCGTCTCGCAGGTCGATCCGCAGCACCAGTGTCCGGATCAGTACGGCCACGGCCTCGGTGGCGGCGACGCTGTCGCGGCCGGCCCAGGGGAAGGCGAAGAGGAAGTCCCGCTGACCACCGGTCCGGGCGAGCGTCGCGGCCAGCAGGGCCGGCGCCGCCATCGAGGTGGTGACGCCCGCTCCGGCGAGGACCGCGCGCAGCCGGGCGCTGGTGGCGGCGGGCAGCCGGACGGTACAGCTGTCCCCCGACGTGTCCTGCACGGACGGGCGCTCGCGGTCACGCGGCAGCGCGATGTCGGTGGGCGCTCCGCGCAGCCGTGCCAGCAACGTCTCCGTACGGGCGGCGCGTTCGGCCTCGTCGAGCGCCGCCCAGTCGTCGCCGAGCGCGCCCGGGTGGACTGCCGCCGGCAGGTCCGGCCGGCGGCCGGCGACGACCGCCCGGTACGCCTCGCCCAGCTGCCGCATCAGCAGCTGCTGGGACCAGCCGTCGGCGACGATGTGGTGGCACACCAGGAGCAGCACGGTGCGCTCGCCGATCGTCGCGATCTCGGCCCGGGCCGGAGCGTCCGCGGCGAGGTCGAACGGCGTCCAGCAGAAGTTCTCGACGTGTCTCGCGAACCGCTGGTCGCCGCGCTCGGTCCAGTCACTCACCCGGACCTCGGGCGCGGGACCGTCCGTCGTGTAGAAGACCTGCCTGCGGGCGCGGTCCAGGGTGAACCGGGAGCGCAGTGCCGGGTGGTGTCCGAGGACGAGGCTCAGGGCCCGGGACAGGGCCTGGGAGTCGACCGGTCCGGTGAACTCCACGACGGTGGGCGCCAGGTAGGCGGTGCGCTGGCCGGCC
>NZ_BNBF01000004.1:251160-268191 GCF_014654935.1 Streptomyces capoamus | reverse complement strand
AGCCGGTCCAGGAACACCATGCGCTGCTGGATCGGGGTCGCCGGATGGCGGCCGTCGGGGCGGGCCGGTGCCGTGCCCTGCCGTGGCCCGGGCGTGGTGGGCCGCCGCAGCCGCGCGAGACCGTCCACGGTCGGCTGGGCGAGGAAGGTCCCGAGGGACGGCCCGGCGCCGTCCTCGCGCTCGATGGCGGCGAGCATGCGCACGGCGAGCAGTGAGTGCCCGCCCAGGGCGAAGAAGTCGTCGTCGGGAGCGAGCGAACCCGCCCGGAGCGCCTCCGCGGAGGGACCGAGCCGGCCATCGGCGCCCAGCGCAGCCAGGAACTGCTCGCTCGCCCACCGCTGGGCCGGGGTCAGGTCGGCCGCCCGGCGCTCGGCACGGGGCCGCGGGGCGTCCCGGAGCGCGCGCAGGGCCCGGAAGTCGATCTTGTCGTTGGGGGTCATGGGCAGGGCGTCCACCGCGTGGACCGCGCCGGGCAGGACCGCGGCGGGCAGCCAGCGCAGCAGCGGCGCGACCAGTTCGTCATGGGTGAGCGCCGTACCGGGCTCGGCGAGCACGACGTACGCGATCAAGCGCTCGGGGTCGTCCTCGTCGACGGTGACCGCGGCGGACAGCACCGCGTCGTGCTGCTCCTCCAGGAGTGCGGCGACCTCGGCCGGTTCGATCCGGTTGCCGAGGATCTTGACCTGGTCGTCGGCGCGGCCGAGGTACTCGATCAGACCGTCGGGGCGCACGACGACGCGGTCCCCCGTCCGGTACATCCGGGCGTCCGGCTCGTCCGCCGGGGCGAAGGGGTCGGCGAGGAAGGCGGCTGCGGTGAGGTCGGGGCGGCCGAGGTAGCCACGAGACACGCCGGCCCCCGCCAGGTAGAGCTCACCGGGCACGCCGGGCGGCAGCTCCTCTCCGGCGGGCCCGAGCACATAGGCCCGGGTGTTCCACACGGGTGTGCCGATCGGCGGTGCCTGCGGGTCGTCCGGGTCCACCGGCGCCGACAGGCTGGTGCACGAGACCTCGGTGGGCCCGTAGACGTTGCGCACGGACACCCGCCAGCGCCGGGCGCACTCGGCGGCGAGGGCACGGGTGAGCCGCTCACCGCCGAGGTGGATCAGTCGCAGTGAGGTCTCCGTCCGCCCGGCGACCACGGCGTCCGCGCCGTCCGAGGCGTCCTCCGCGTCCAGCGCGGCGCGCAGCAGACCGGGGGTCATGGACACCACGGTGCTGGTGCGGAGCAGGCGCAGCAGGGCCCGGCCGTCCTTGCGGTCCACGTCGTCGGCGTAGACCAGTTCCGCGCCCGAGGCCAGCGCGCGGAAGGTCTCGAAGGTCGCCGGGTCGAACGAGGTGCCGACGACGCACAGCAGCCGGTCGTCCGGTCCGAGCCCGGCGTCCTCGGCCCACCACAGCACGGTGTTGGCGAGCCCTCGGTGCGGCACGGGGACGCTCTTGGGCCGGCCCGTGGTGCCGGAGGTGTGGATGACCACGGCGGTGTCGTCCCCGGTGAGAGCGGGAGTGCGTCGTTCGCCCCCGTCGCCGTGCCGGAGCGCCGCGAGGTCGATCACGCGTACGTCCGTGTGCGCCTGCCGGAGCGCCGCCGCCCCTGCCGCGTCGGCGAGGACGACCCGCACGTCCAGGTTCCCGAGTACGTACTCCAGTCGCTCGACGGGGGTGTCGAGGTTGAGCGGGACGTAGGCGCTGCCCGCCCGCAGGGTGCCGAGCCAGCCCGCCACGAGCGCCGGGCCGCGCGCCGCGAGAACCGGGACGACGCCGCCGGCGCCGCCCACGCCGGCGGCGCGGAGGCTCGCGGCGACCGACCAGGACCAGTCGTCGAGCTCGCCTCGGCTGAGCCGGACGTCGCCCACGCGGACGGCGGTGGCCTGCGGGTCGTCCGCCAGCCGGGACGCGATCACGTCCAGCAGCGTCCGGTCGGCCGGCGGCACGTTGGCGCTGAGGTCCCTGCGGGGTCCGGTGAGGACGCCGGGGATCGGGGCACCGGGTGCCCTGCTGGACAGCGGGAGCGCGGCGAGCGCGGTCTCCGGGGCGCGTACCGCCGCGGCGAGGAGGGCGAGGTAGGCGTCCCGGAAGCGCTCGGCCGTCTCGTCGGAACACAGCGCGAGGTCGTACTCGATGGTGCCGACGACACCGTCGGCACGCTGCTCGATCAGGAGCAGCAGGTCGTACCTGGCGGTTCCGGTCGGCAGGAGTTCCGGCTGCTCCCAGCGGCGAAGGCCCCGGTCACGGGGGGCCGGCATGTTCTGCAGGCCGAAGGCGACCTCGACCAGCGGGCCTCGGCCGGATCCCCGCTTCGCGGCGGTGGCGGCCGTGAGCCGGTCGAAGGGAATGTCCTGGTGCGCCAGGGAGCGGAAGGCCTCCGTGCGCGACCGCAGGCACAGCTCTTCGAACGTGATGCCGGGAGCGGGGCTGCAGCGCAGCGGAACGGTGTTGACGAAGCAGCCGACGACACCCTCCAGAACCGGCTTGGGACGGTTCGCCATGACGGTGCCGACGAGGAAGTCCTCCGCCCCGGACCAACGGCGCAGCACCTCCTGGAAGGCGGCGAAGAGTACGACGAAAGGCGTCGCCCGCAGGCGGGTGGCCACCTGGCCGGTCCCCTCCCAGAGCTCCGCGGGCACGGGGAAGGCCAGATGACCGCCGGGGCGGACCTCGTCGGTGCGCGGTCCGCGGCCGGGGAAGAGCGGCGAGTCGGCGGCCTCCGCCAGTTCGTCCGCCCGGCGCGCGGCCCGTCCCTCCACGTCGCGTTGCTGCCGGGAGTCGGACTCCCATGCCGCGAAGTCGGCGTACTGGAGCGCCGGCTCGGGTGACTCGACGCGGCCCCCGGACAGGGCCGCGTCGTAGGCCTCGCGCAGGTCGTCGAAGAACGTCGCCAGCGACCAGCCGTCGAAGGCGATGTGGTGCACCGTGATGAGCAGGGTGTCGCCCTCGGGCGCCCCCTGCCACAGGTCGCAGCGCAGCAGGGGGCCGTTCTCCAGGTCGAAGGGGACGCGCACGACGGCGTCGAGCTCGTCCCGGCCCGGGCGGACGTCGAGCCGCCGCACCGTGACGTCGACGGGGCGGGGCGGACCGACGACCTGCACGGGCCGGCCGTCGCGGGACGCGTACGTGGTCCGCAGCGCCTCGTGCCGCTCGGTCAGGGACCGCAGGGCCTGGCGAAGCGCGGGCAGGTCCGCCTGCTCGTTCCAGCGGAGCAGCAGCGGCACGTGGTAGGCGGTGGTGCCGGGATGGGCCTGCTCGATGAACCACAGGCTCTGCTGGGCCGCCGACAGGGGCGCCTCGGCGGCATGGCGCCGGCCGAGGACCGGGTTGCTCTGTTCACTCATCTTCGCCTCCGCCGTCAGCCGCGACCGGCGGTCGAGCGCCGTACCACGTCGA
Organism: Streptomyces capoamus; assembly: GCF_014654935.1. Classification (GTDB taxonomy): domain Bacteria; phylum Actinomycetota; class Actinomycetes; order Streptomycetales; family Streptomycetaceae; genus Streptomyces; species Streptomyces capoamus. The sequence continues at coordinate 264,810 of NZ_BNBF01000004.1, read as the reverse complement.
TCAGTTCGGTCAGGTCGGCCGCCAGCAGGACGTCGGCCGGGCCCAGGTCGACGGAGGCGGCCTCGCTGATGCGCGACGACAGCTGGATCGCGAGGATGGAGTTGCCGCCGGACGCGATGAAGTTGTCCGCGCCGGAGGCCTCGGGCATGTCCAGGACCTCGCACCACAGACGGAGCACGTCACGGGGCAGGGGGTCCTCCTCGGGCGGTCCGTCCCCTACGGGACCGGTGGACGCCGGCTGCATTGTTTCCGCGGCTACGGCACCGTCCAGCAGGGCGACGCGGTCGACCTTGCCCGTGGGCCCGAGCGGCAGCCGGTCGAGCACGATCCACCGGGCCGGAAGCATGTAGTCGGGCAGCACCTCGGCGAGGGCGGCGCGCAGACCGGCGACCAGGGCGTCGCCCTCCGGGCCGTCCTCCCCCGCCGGGGCCACGAAGCCGACGAGCGCGGCCGAGGCCCCTTCGCCGGTCTTCTCGACCACCGCGGCCTCGACGAGTCCGGTGGCGAGAGCCGCCCGCTCGATCTCCTCCAGCTCGATGCGGAAGCCCCGCATCTTCACCTGCCGGTCGAGGCGCCCGAAGATCTCCAGTCGGCCCTCGCGGTCGGTGCGCACCACGTCGCCCGTGCGGTACAGCCTGCCCAGGTGCTCGGCCCCGGGGACGGTCACGAAGCGCTCGGCGGTGAGGTCGGGGCGGCCGTGATAGCCGAGTGCGACGCCCGGGCCGCCGATGCACAGTTCACCGCGTTCCCCGTCCGGGACGGGGGACAGGTCGGGTCCGAGCACATGGAGCGTGGTGTGCTGGATGGCGTGCCCGATCGGCACCCGGTCCACGCCGTCGAGGCGCTCGGGCGTGAGGTCGTAGTACGTGGCGAAGGTGGTGGTCTCCGTGGGTCCGTACACGTTCACCAGGCGCTTCGGCGGTCCGGCCGCGAGGACACGGCGGGCGGCCTCGGGGGCGAGGGCCTCGCCGCCCACGAGCAGGGTGTCCAGAACGGCCAGGGCGGCGGGACGCTCATGGGCGATCATGTGGAACAGCGCCGTGGTCAGGAACAGCGCGTCGACCTGTTCGGTGCGCAGCAGCTCCAGCCAGTCGTCGAGGCCGGCGGCGACCACCGGCGGCAGCACCACGACGGTGCCGCGCGCGGACAGGGTCGCCCAGATCTCGAAGGTGGTGGCGTCGAAGCTCGGGTTGGCGGCGCTGCCCACCCGGGTGCCAGGCCCCAGGGCACAGTACGTCGGGGCGTCGACGAGCCGGCGCACGGCGCGGTGGGGCACGACGACCGCCTTCGGCAGGCCGCTGGTGCCGGAGGTGAAGTTCACGTACAGCGCGTCGTCGGGGCCGCTGGGGTGACTCGTCACCAGGGGATCGTCCGCGCACGCGCGGACCGCCTCGATCGCGGGCAGCTCCGGGGCCAGCGCGTGCGCGCGGGCGACGTCGCCCGGCGCGACGACGAGGGCGCGCGCCGCGGTGTCGGCCAGCTGCGCGGCGGAGCGCCGCGACGGTGCCGCGTTGTCCAGCGGTACGTAGCGTGCTCCCGTACGGGCCACGGCGAGCATCGCCACCACCAGGTCCGCGCCGCGGTCCAGGGCTATCCCGCACGCGTCGCCGGGGCGGACGCCTGCGGCGGTCAGCCGCTCGGCCACGGAACCGGACAGGTTCCACAGCTCGCGGTAGGCGAGGCGGCGTCCGGTGGCGGCCTCGTGCACGGCGAGCGCGTCGGGGTGGTGCTGCGCGTGCCGTCCGATGGGGTGGTGCACTCCGGCCACGCTGTCGGCCCCGGAGTGCGCGTTCTGGGTGTCCATGACGAGAGACGTCTCTTGAGAGGTCGAATACGGGTGAAGGTCCGGCGCGTGGGCCACGTCAGCTTGCCGTGGTCTGCTTCCAGAAGGTGCGCAACCAGCACAGGATGTTGCGCATGGCGTGGTGGTTCGCGTGGGGCTTCATCGCGCCGCCCTGGAAGAAGCGCTGCCCCTCGATGGCGGGACCGAGCACCGAGATCCGGTCGTCGACGGAGCCGTCCGGGCGGATCACCCGGAAGTCCTCGGTGAGGTCGAGCCCGCCCGGGACGAAGTCCTCGCCGCCACCGGTGTGCGGGTTGCGCCAGAGGCGTACGAGACCACGGCGCAGCAGGTTCGGATAGAGCGGCGCGATGTCGGCCGAGGCGTCGAACGAGGGGACCCGGCCGTCGACGAGCACGTCGATCGGGCGGACCGCGCCGGTGCGCGGGCCCCTGACGACCAGGGTGTCGCCGTCCGTTTCCACCTGGGCCCGCGGTCCCGCGGACACGTCGAGGATGCCGTGCTCGACGAGCGCCTGGATCCGTTCCATGACCTCCGGCACCGGACCGTATGCCAGTCGGTTGTGCTGGCGCAGCCAGCTGCCGAGGAAGGTGCGGTGGGCGTCGGCGTGCAGGCCGCCGTAATTGACGGCGTACACGACGACGGGGCGCAGTCCCCGCCAGACGCCGTCCGCCGCGGTCTTGGCGGGATTGACGGACGTCCCCTGCCGCGCCCAGACGTGATCGGTCGTCATGAACTCGATCATCGCTTTGCGGTACTGCTCGGGCGAGGTCTGGTCACTCGGCGCGATCGGATCGAGGGTGCGTTCCCACGAGAACAGGTTGCCGGAGGGGAGGACGGCGTGCCGGCTCGGCGACTCCAGGCCGGCGACGATCGAAGCGAGCTCCGCCGGATCGCCCAGTGCGGCTTCCAGCCGGTTCCTGGCGCTTTCGCCGAGAACCACGTCCACGTAGCGCCACAGCAGGGTGTCGAAGCACCAGGGGCGGGCCTCGGCGCGGAGCGCGGTGTACGAGGAACGGCCGAGGAGGAGCGACTCCAGGGCGTCGACGGCCTCCGCGACCGCGCGCTCCATCGGCACCGTCAGCTTGCGGACCGATTCCTCGGTGGACGCGGTCCCGGCGGTCCGGTCGAGGAAGTCCTGCCGGGCGGCGGTCGTGACGTCCACGAGGTGGGCGCCGAAGTCGGCACCGAACAGGGTCTCGTAGTACAGCAGCCACATCTCGGCGACGATGAGCGGGAACAGGTGGCGCTCGTAGTCGATCTGGCGGGACACCGTGCGGCCCACCTCGACCGGGCCACCGCCGAAGTTCTCGCGCAGCCGGTCGACGGACTCCACGGTGAGGAATATTCCTGTCCGCTTCTTCTTCGCACCGTTCTTCTTCGCACCGGACGAAGCCCGTTGGTACGGCCGGGCGAAGGCGAAAAGTCCGGACTCGCTGAAGACGACGATGGAACGCGGTTCCCGTCCGGACGGCACATAACGCAGCTCACCGGTCTCGGCCCGCCGGAAGACACCGCCGCGGCCCTCCGTGAGGTGCAGCACGACGTCGATACCCGTGAGCATCGTTCCGGCACAGCCGACCACCTGGCCGGGCCCCGTGTTTTCCGGAGTGAGCCGTTCACGCAGCGGATAAGCGCTGGGCACGAACGTGGCGCCCGGTACGCGCGCGGCGGCCTCGACCCAGCGGCGGGTGCGTTCCGAGCGGGTGGGTTCGTTGTAGGAGTGCCCGGTCAGGAGGAGGACCTGATCGACGGGCGTCCGCTCCTGTGCACCGTTTTGCGCATCAGCCACGGGAGCCGACGTGACGACGAGCGGACCCGCTGCACCCTTCTCGGTGAGGTCCTCGATGTCGGTGACCTCGCTGTGGTGCAGGGTCACCGTGACCGAGGGGTGGGAGCGCAGAATTCTCACGTACTCGGAAAAGGAATCACGCAGTGCGAGGCCGTGCAGATAACGCTTGGGCCAGCTGTCCGGATCGATGTCGAAGCGAGGATCCCCGGTCTCGTCGAACTTCCGCCTGCACCAGTCGTACAAGCTCGGGCGAAGCTCCTCGGGAAGCAGCGGACCCGCATCCTCGAGGCTCTCGTCGGCGGCGAACGACACTTCCTTGGCGATGCGGTTGAGGAAACTCGTGGGGGCCTGGGTATCGCTGTGCACACCGCCGGCGCCGAAATGACCGGTGCGGTCGAAGACATGGATGTCGAGCTCGACGGAGCCGGCACGGGAGGCCACGGAAGCGGCGAGGCGCTCCATGGCATAGGTGCAGTACGGGCCGCCGCCGACAATGGCAATACGCGTCCGGGCCGGCCCCGTTCTTTTACCCGCGACTTCCCCGAGTTCCCCGGGAACGCCCGATTCGGACATACTGACTGGTTTGATCAGATCTTCCGCAGGCTGCACCGATTCCTACTCCCCCGTCACACAAGAACAGCTGCCGGCGTCAAGCGCCGAACGAACCCCGTTTTGCATCCATTCCGGATGTCCTACTCGACGCGACTGCCGAGCCTTGCGAAAAGCCGGTCGGTCCGACGACTGCGCAAACCTACACCCCAAGTGCGCGTCATCCTCCGGCTATTCACGATTACCTCGATGGTCGCCCAAGATCAACCGAGCGTACCCCGGCACGCTACCCCTGGCCACCCTGATTTTCAGGGTCCTTTGCCGTCGAAACGGACGTAAGCCGCCCAAGCTCTAAGGTTGGTGACATACCATCAGTTCACGACGTATCGGTGCGACGAGGACTACCAGCTCAGCTGCGGTTGCATCGATTTTCGGCCAGAATTGGCCACTTAAGGCTCAACGGTCATGAGTGGAATCGACCCACCGATCAGCGAAGGCAACTCCTTCGAACTGAACGGTGATCCCTGTTAGCCTTCGCGATGCATGTGCGGGGGCCATGGATCATTTCGGCACGCCGCGCTGGAGTACCGCGCCATCTTCTGCCGCACAGCCGCCCCGACCGACCGGCTGCCTCTTAGGCGGAACCAAGGACGGAGACATCCTGATATGACGGCCCCTCACCTGGCGGAAAGACTGATCCGCCGCTACTACGAGTGCGTCGACCGCCAGGACCCGGCGATGTTCGACCTGTTCCACAGCTCGATCCGCTACAAGCGCCCGGGTTACCCCGTGATCAAGGGGATGGCCGAATTCCGGGAGTTCTACGCCGCCCGCCGCGTGATCGTGGAGGGCCGGCACGTCGTCGACGCGCTCTTCCACTCGGGCGCGAAGGTGGCGGTCGAGGGACGCTTCACCGGCGTCCTGCGCGACGGATCCGCCGCCGATCTCACCTTCAGCGACTTCTTCGACCTGATCGAGGAGGCCGACACCGTCCTCATCGCCTCACGCCGCACCTACTTCGACGACACGCGAGTGTGACGGACCGGACGCCGCGGCCTGATCGGGCCTGATCCGGTCCGATCCGAAAGACACGACCTAGTCGAAAGACCGATGATCCATGGACCTGCACAGCCCCTACACACGTGGTGAACGCATCGAGCGCGTGATCGCGCACCACGCCGAGCGCACGCCCGACGCGATCGCCCTCCGTCAGGGGGACCGTGCGTTCACCTACGCGGAACTGCGGCAGCGGGCCGCCTCCATGGCAGCGGGGCTGTACGCCGCGGGCGTACGGCGCGGAGACTGTGTCCCCGTGCGCATGGAACGCTCACCGGAGCTGGTCGTGGCACTACTGGCCGTCCTGGAGACGGGGGCCGCCTACATCGCCGTCGACACCGCCTGGCCGGCGGCTCGTATCGACTCGATCATCCAGCGTTCCGGGGCGACCGTGGTGGTGTCGGAGGACAACTTCGCGCACTTCGCAGCCGGCGCGGCCGGTCCGGTCCCGTTGGCCCCTTTCGAGGACGGCACCGAGGCGGCGTGCGTCTTCTTCACCTCCGGCTCGACCGGCCTGCCCAAGGGCGTGATGTCACCGCACCGCGGCACCATCCGCACCCTCGTCGACTGCCCCTCCATTCCCCTGGACTCCGACAGCGTCTTCCTGCAGTCGGCCCCCCTGCCCTGGGACGGCCTGTCCTTGGAGCTGTGGGCGCCCTTGCTGAACGGCGGCTGCTGCGTGCTGCTCGACCGAGGCCTTCCCGCCCTGGACGCGGCGACGCTGCGGGAAGCCGTGCGAGGAGGCGTGAACAGCCTGTGGCTCACCAGCTCGCTGTTCAACGTCCTCATCGAGGAGGACGTCGAGGTCTTCCGCGGCATCCGCCTGTTGCTCGTCGGCGGCGAGCGCGTGTCGCCGGCGCATGTCCGCCGTGCCCTGACGGCCTTTCCCGACCTGCACGTCGTGAACGGTTACGGGCCGGCGGAGAGCACCATCTTCGCCACGACGCACGTCGTGCGTGCCGCGGACGTCGTCGAGCCGGCCACCGAGATCCCCATCGGCCGGCCGGTGCCCCGGACCGGCCTGGCCCTGGTGGACGCCTCCGGAAACCGTACGAAGCCCGGCGACATCGGCGAGATCGCCATCTCGGGCGACGGCCTGGCCCTGCGCTATCTGGCCGACCCGGAGGCCACGGCGCGCGCCTTCTTCGACCTGGACGGCGTCCGGCACTATCGCACCGGAGACCTGGCGGTCCTCGACGAGGACGGAACCTATCGCTACCGCGGCCGCGCCGACCGCGAGTTCAAGGTCCGCGGTGTGCGCATCGCCCCCGGAGAGGTCGAGAAGGCGCTGGAGGCACACCCCGAGGTCGCCACGTGCTGCGTGGTGCGCATCGAGGTTATGCCCGGGCGGCCCGAACTGGCCTGCGCCTACACCACGCTCGACAACGCCCCGCTGGACCCGGGCGGACTCCGCGATTTCGCGGCCCGTACGCTGCTCGGCGCCATGGTGCCGACCCGGCTCCTGCACCTGGGGCAACTGCCGCTGACCTCCACGGGCAAGGCCGATTACGCCGCGGTCCGCGCCCTGGTCGAACAGGACGCCGCCCCGGCCCCCGATCCCGCCGCCGACGCTCCGGACACGCCGTCCGACTCGGTCGCCGGGCAGCTGCTCGCCGAGGTCGGGCGCCTTCTCGGCCGCCGGGGGACCACGGCGCAGGAGGACCTCTTCCAGGCGGGACTCACCTCTCTGGACGCGGTACGGCTGGCCTCCAGGATCACCCTCCGCACGGGGGCTCACATCACGGCAGCCGACGTGTACCGGCAGCGGACCCTCGACGGACTCCTCGCGCTCAGCGGCGATCGGGAGCAGTCGGCCGACTCCGGCCCCGGATCGCTGGGCGCGGAGCACGGCGACGCGCCCCTGTCGCGGGCCCAGCAACGGTTCTGGCTGGCGGAGGAGTTCGCTCCCGGGGATGCCGACAACGTGGTCGTGCTCGCCTACGCCCTTGAGGGCCCCCTGGACACCCGGCGGTTCGAGGCGGCCCTGAGCCAGGTGGTCGCACGGCATCCGGCCCTGCGGACCGTGTATCCCTACGACGGCGCCGAGGCGGTTCAGCGCGTCCTGTCCCCGGCCGACGCCGACGTGGTCCTGGAGCGGACGAGCGCCCCCGATCACACGCCCGGCGACGACCTGCGGGAACTCGCCGAAGCGATCACCGCGGACTGGTGGGGAGATCCCATCGATCTGGAGAAGGAGCCTTCGCTGCGGCTGCGGCTGTGCCGCGTCGACGAGCGGACGCACCTGTTCTGCCTGCGCGTGCACCACCTGGTCTTCGACGGCTGGTCGGAGTCCCTGTTCATGGACGATCTTGCCGCCGCCATGGATCCGGACGCCTCACCCGCCGAGCCGCCCCGCGTCACCTACGCGGGGTACAGCACCTGGGAGCGGGACCGCTTCCCCTCCTGGCGCGCCCACGACCTGCCGTACTGGCAGGAGACGCTCAAGGACGCACCGCGCCCCTTCCTGCCGCGCCCGACCGAAGGCACACAGGCCCGCCGTGTCGAATCCGTCCTGACGGTCCCCCCTGCGACGGTCGCCCGACTGACGAGCGCCGCCGACACCTTCGGCGGCCCACCGGTGGCCGCCCTGCTGGCCGTGGCCGGCAGGGCCTTGTCCGACGTGTTCGGTGTGGAGGACCTGTGCCTGGGCACTGTGTCGACCGGACGGCACAATCCCGAGCTGGAACCGATAGTCGGCTGCTTCATCAACTCCCTGCCGATTCCGCTGACATCCGTACCCGCACAGCACACCACGGAACTCCTGGCCAACTGTGCCCGGACGGTCGCGTCGGCGTTCGAGCACGCCCGCACGCCGTTCGACGAGCTGGTGCGCTCCTTGCAGCCCGGCAGGGACCGACACCCCTGGTTCCAGGCCTGGGTGATCCTGCAGCGCCAGCCCCCGCGGTTGCGCCTCCGCGAAGGGGTGACCGTGGAAGCGCTGCGCATCCGTCCCCCTCGCACCGGCTTCGAGTTGCTGATCGAGGCTGTGCCGCAGCCCGACGGTGCCTGGGAGCTGGTGGTGAGCAGACGCGCGGACGGGATGTCCGACACTCAAGCCGAGCAGCTCTTCGCACAACTGGATAAGGCGCTCAGTGAGGTCGTCTCGGCGGAGATCACTTCCAGCGGTCGTTGAGTACGAGGCCGGCCCGGTCATGTCGCCGATGCGGCAGGAGCTCACGGGATGTGCCGTTCGGACGGCGGACCGGGACGATCTCGAGTCGCTGAGCAGGTGCGCCTGAAAGTCGCCGGTGCGCCGCGGGGCGGGTCACTCACGGGCTCGGTGACGTCGCGCGCAAGCCTTCGAGGAGGGCGGCGAGGTAGCGGTGCGCGGTGTCGACCCGGTCGGCACGGGTGCCCCCGTGGACGCTCACGGCGTGGGCGATGCCGCACATGAGCGGGACGAGGTCGGCGGCGGTGAGGTCGGGGCGGACCACTCCGGCATCGCGGGCCCTGGCGAGGAGGGTGGCACCGACTGACCCGAGCGACTTCTTGAGTTCCGTGGTGCGCGGCATGGCGTCCGTGGCCGCGGCGGCGACGGGGGGCAGGGCCGAGTCGGTGACCTGTGCCTCGACGGTGCGGAAGAGGAAGCCCGTCAGGCTGCGCCAGGGGTCGGCGTCGGTCAGCGCCTGCCGGCCGTGGGCGGCGAGAGCCTCCAGGCATGGGGCGGCGACGGTCTCCAGCAGCGCCTCGGGCGTGGCGAAGTGCCGGTAGACGGTGCCGACCCCGAGTCCTGCCCGGCGTGCGACGTCGTTGAGCTGCAGGGGTGCGCCCTCGTCGACCAGGTCGCGGGCGACGGAGACGATCCGCTGCCAGTTGCGGGCCGCGTCCTTGCGTAGAGGCGTCGTCATGAGGCCATGCTAATCGGATGCTTCATCCGGATAGTTCCGCCGCCCGCCCGGTGGCCGCCTCGCCGCGCCTATGACGCTCAAGTGAGAGCGAGCGGTGCGTGCCGTTCGCTGAGTCGGCGTACGGCTTCGGCGACGCGGGGGTTGGTCGCCGCGCGGTGCGGGGCGACCGGGTGTGCCTGGGCGCCGATGACGATGCCGGTTCGGCCCGTCAGTGTGTCGTCGGTGGCGGCCATGACGGAGGGCCTGGCTGCCCCGGATGCCGGACCGGAGGTCGAGCGTTCGAATGTGCGGCGCACCAGGGGCCACAGCAGCCGCAGGGCGGGCGAGACGATCTTCGGGTCCGTCATGGTGCCGTTGGTCATGTCGGTCGCCGCCCCTCCGGGATCGGCGGCGAAGACCGAGACGCCCGTGCCGTCCAGCCGGGCTGCCAGGTCCAGGGTGTAGGCCAGGTTGGCGAGCTTGGCGCGACCGTACCAGTGGAAGCCGTAGTAGCCGCCCGGCGGTTCGACGGCGTCGAACACGCGCTTGGCCACGACGACTGCGCCCGACGTCACGTTCACGATCCTGCTCGGCGCACCGGCCGTGAGTGTGGGCAGCAGCAGTTCGGTCAGCAGGTAGGGCGAGAGGTGGTTGACGACGAACGACGCCTCGACACCTCCCCGGCTCTGCCGCTCGGCGAACATCGCCCCGACGTTGTTGACCAGCACCGTCAGCGGTTCCCCCGAGGCGGCGTGGTCGGCCGCGATCCTACGGGCGAGCGCACGCACCTGGTCGAGCGAGGCGAGGTCCGCGGACAAGAAGCGCGCCGGGTGCACCGGACCCGTCGCGTTGATCCGCTCGACGGCCTTGGCTCCCCGTTCGGCATCACGCCCGATCACCGTGACCGCGAACCCGGCGACCGCCAGCCCCAGCGCCGTCTCCAGGCCGATGCCCCCTGTTCCGGCCGTGACCACTGCTGTCTTCTTCATGCGCTCCTCCACCCCGACAGCCAAACGGATAGACCATCCACTTAGTCCGGGACGGTAGCACACATACGGATCGACTATCCGGTTGAGGCGGCGCAGCGGCGATCCGCCCGCCGATAGGAGCCTGTGGAGTTGCGTGAGTTGTGGGACGTTCGCGACGTTCGCTCATCGACCGCCGGATCACGAATGAAGAGCGGGGGGAGGCTGAGCGGAGGCGGCCGTCGCCGAGCCGACCGACGCGGTGCCGCGCTCGCGGTGACGTCGCTGATCGAGTTGACGCGCCCGGCGCGGGATGTTCGGCCGGGGCCGGGACCTTTCTGTGCGTCATATTGCCGGCGCGTTGCAAACGATGGGAATCCTTTCCCGACCATGACTTGCACATGACAGATCTAACCCAACCCTTGCTCTGCTACAGCGAGTAGCCGCACCGTCATTGTGCGGCACAGGCTCCGTGTGCCGCGTCCGCCCGAGCACGCGGTCGCACCCCCGCCGTCGCGTGCCGACCCGTAAGGACACTCCCTCATGGCATCGAGGCACATCATCAAGAGGCGGATCGCCGCGGCGAGCGCCACCACGGCCGGCCTGGCGGCGCTCTTCGCCAGCGTCACGGCACTCCCCGCCGAGGCCGCACCGGCCTTAGGCACGGTACTGAACGCCGACAGTTCCCACGCCGTGTCCGGCAGCTACATCATCACGCTGAAGGACAGCGTCGGATTCAAGGCCACTGCCCGACAGGGCAGGAATCTTGTCTCCGAATACGGCGGCACGGTCAAGCGGACCTACACCTCGGCGCTGAACGGCTACTCCGCGACGCTGACCACCACCGAGGCCAGGCGTCTGGCGGCCGACCCCGAAGTCGCCTCGGTGGAGCAGGACCAGGTGGTGCACGCACTCGGGACGCAGACCAACGCGCCGTGGGGTCTGGACCGTATCGACCAGTCCCGCCTTCCGCTGAGCGGCACGTACACCTATCCGGACACCGGCGGCAACGGCGCGACGGTCTACGTCCTGGACACCGGTGTACGCATCACACACCAGGAGTTCGGCGGCCGGGCCTCCTACGGCTACGACTTCGTCGACAACGACGCCACAGCGCAGGACGGCTACGGCCACGGCACCTTCGTCGCCACGAACGTCGCCGGGAGCACCTACGGCGTGGCCAAGCAGGCGAAGATCGTCGCGGTGCGTGTGCTGGGCAACGACGGCTCCGGTACGACCGCGGGCGTCATCGCGGGCGTGGACTGGATCACCTCCCACCACGTCACCAACTCCGTCGCCAACGTCTCCCTCGGCGGCAGCGCCAGCACCTCACTCGACACCGCGGTGAACAACTCGATCGCTGCGGGCGTCACCTACTCCATCGCGGCCGGGAACTCGGGCGCCAACGCGGCCAACTACTCGCCGGCCCGTGTCGCCGCCGCCATCACGGTAGGCGCCACCACCAGCACCGACGCACGGGCCAGTTACTCAAACTACGGTTCGACCGTGGACATCTTCGCCCCCGGCAGCGGCATCACCGCCGGCTGGAACACCTCCGACACGGCCACCTACACCGGCAGTGGCACGTCCTTCGCCGCTCCGCATGTCTCCGGTGCGGCGGCGCTCTACCTGACCGCCCACCCGGGCGCCTCCCCGGCGACCGTGGCCGCCGCACTGGTGAACGGAGCGACCAGCGACGTCCTCACGGGCATCGGCACCGGCTCGCCCAACAAGCTCCTCAAGCTCGTTCCGTAACCGAGTTCGGCTGATTCCGTCCGGAACACCCGGCCAGCAGGCCCCGCCGCTCGCCCCCGAGCGCGGGGCCTGCCTCTGCGAGCACGTCAGCAGCGTCAGTGGATGTCCAGATGTCCATCACCCGTACGGCGGGTCACTTCTTCAGCCGGCCGACCTCGGGGCGACCATCGGGCCGACCGAGCCGACCAGTGCGGAGCTGAAGCCGGAAGCGGCGCCGACGGCGGCGAACGCGCGGTCGTCGACCCCAGGTGCGGCCGGGCGCGCTCGACGACGCCGTACCGGACGCCCTGCTGACCGCCCCGTCCCCCGGAAGGTCTCTCATGGCTGCCATCCTGGCCGTGTCCGGAAGCCACTCCCCCACCTCCGGCACCACCCGGCTGAGGGCGGCATGTCGCCCGTCGCAGCTCCGGCGCCGAACATTCATTCTCTTGCCCGGCCCGACGTTCAGGAGTTCACTGGTGTGATGCTGACCTTGGGCGCGACGTTGACTGGCTTCTGGCCCTCGCGTCGTGTGTATCTCTTCGACGGTTTCTGTAGCCGGGCCTCGTGATCCCGCTCCGCGCCATCACCCCGTCCGTGCCCGTCCCCGTACGAGAGAACCGAGGTCTGTCATGTCCGTCACCGATGAACTGCTCGCCAACAACGCCCGCTACGCCGAGACCTTCTCCGGTCCGCTCCCGCTGCCGCCCTCCCGCAAACTGGCCGTCGTGGCCTGCATGGACGCCCGGCTGAACGTCTACGCGATCCTCGGCCTGAACGACGGCGAGGCGCACGTCATCCGCAACGCCGGCGGGGTGGTGACCCAGGACGAGATCCGCTCGCTCGCCATCAGCCAACGCCTTCTCGGCACCGAGGAGATCATCCTCATCCACCACACCGACTGCGGCATGCTGACCTTCACCGACGACGGGTTCAAGGACGCGGTCCAGAAGGACACCGGTATCCGTCCGCCCTGGGCGGCGGAAGCCTTCCCCGACCTGGAGGAGGACGTACGGCAGTCCGTCGCGCGCATCAAGGCCGACCCGTTCGTCGTCCACAAGGACCGCGTCCGCGGTTTCGTCTTCGACGTGGCCACGGGCCGGCTCACGGAAGTCCGCTGACCGGGTCCCCGCCGCACCTGGGCAACTCCAGCCTCCGGCTTGTCGTGCCGGAGGCTGCGTACTGTCGCCATGTCCAGCCGGGACGGACCTCAGCGCCGTCCCCCGCATGAGCGCGGAGGACCTCGTCCACCGGCGCCCTGCGCGGCCTGGAACTCGGCGAGACCGTCATCGCCCCCGGCGTCGAGGACGACCACCCTTGCACGACGTCTTCACCGCCACCTCGCCGCGTTCGGCGGCCAGTCCCCCGCCCTCGCCACCCGCTACACCAAGTAGCCGACCCGTCCGACCGGGCCCGCTCCGGCACGGCGAGCACTGTACACACCGCCCCCAGCGCCCCCGCTCGTGCCCGTCGCCGGCGCCGTAGAGGTGGTAGACGTAGGCGTCCCGGTCGCCATCCGCCTCACCGGCAAGAGCCTCGGCGAGGGCGTGGAGGCCGGGATTGTGCCCGATGACCATGCCGCATTCGGCTTCCGACCGCCCGAGGGGCCCGAGGTCGGCCCGTTCCTGCACTCCTTGAGGCAACCGGTGCGGGCCTGACCGGGCCGTCACGCCGACTCGCGCACCACGAGTTCGGGCTCGAAGACGACCGCCGTCGCCCCGGTGCGTGCGCCGTGGATGTGCTCGTCGAGCAGGCGGGCCATCTCCGCCGCCATCTCCTCGACCGGCTGGCGGACGGTGGTCAGCCGGGGGCGGCAGGCGAGCGCGACACCGGAGTCGTCGAAGCCGACGACCGCGGTGTCCTCGGGCACCCGGCGGCCGCGCTCGCGCAGCACCTGGCAGGCGCCCTGCGCCATAAGGTCGTTGG
>NZ_BNBF01000004.1:241018-251119 GCF_014654935.1 Streptomyces capoamus | reverse complement strand
CCGCGAACACGCCGTCCGTGTCGGGGTGGCGGTCGAGCAGATCCGACATGGCCGCGATGCCGCTGTCCAGCGTGAAGCCGCCCTCGGCGAGGGGGACGTACGCGTGGCCGTGCCGGGCGAGCGTGTCGCGGAACCCGGCCAGGCGCTCCTGGCTCGCCGGGACGTCCAAGGGGCCGCTGATCGTGGCGAGCCGGCGGCAGCCGCGTGCGAGGAGGTGCTCGGCGGCCAGGCGCGCCCCGTCCCGGTGCGCCAGGTCGACGTAGCTGAGCGGAACCGGTCGCGTGGGGCGGGCGAACAGCACGGCGGGCAGCCGGGCGTCGGCGAGGAGGGCGGGCAAGGGATCGTCGGCGTGGGTGGAGACCACGAGGGCGCCGTCGGCGCGCCCCTGCCGCAGATAGGTCAGCACCTCTTCCCGGGCGTCGGGGGACTCGGCAAACATCAGCACCGGATGCATGGAGCGGGGGCGCAGGAAACCGACGACACCGCCGACCACACGTCCGAAGAAGGGGTCCGTGAACACCCGTGCGGCGAAGGCGTTCTGGCCGGCGTCCGAGGTGTCCCCCGCCCCGGACACCACCAGGGCGACCGTCTCGGCCCGCCGGGTCACCAGGGAACGGGCGGCCCGGTTGGGCGCGTAACCCGTCCGCTCGACGGCCCGACGGACCACTTCCCGGATCTCCGGATCCACGTTGCGGATGCCGTTGACGACCCGGGACACGGTGGCCCGGGAGACACCGGCCTCCCGGGCGACGTCCTCCAGGGTCGGGGCCCGTCTGCGCATGCAGGCACACTAACGGACCGGGCAGGGCGACGGAATAGAGCGCTCTCCGAGGGCCGGCCGGCCGTCAGGAGTAGACACCGAATTCGTACAGCGAGTATCCCCAGCCCGTCCCCCGTGCCGTGCCGTAGATCCGTACGTACCGGCCCGAACCGGTGACGTCGACATCGTCGACACCGCCGTTCCCGTCGGAGACGGTGTGCACGGTCTGCCAGCTCCGGCCGTCGTCGGAGGTCTAGATCGTGTACGCCTTCGCGTACGAGGCCTCCCAGTACAGCTGGATGTGCCGGAACGTGGTGCGGGTGCCGAGATCGACCTGGAGCCACTGGGGGTCGCTCCAGTCGCCGGCCCAGCGGGTGGCGGGGTTCCCGTCGACCGCGTTGGCGGCGGTGCACGGGCAGTCGCCGTAACTTGCCTGGTAGGACGAGGCGGTGGCCGGTTTCCCCCGCGCCAGGTCGGTTCCGGACGGCGAGGGTGGGACGACGCGGATCGAGCGGGTCTCGACGCCGATGTTGCCCCGGCCGTCGGTCGCCTTGACGTACATCTTCCAGGCGCCGGGACGGTCGGGCGCGGTCACCTTCAGCCGGCCGCCGCCGAGGTCGGTGAAGGGCAGCGGGGTGAGGTTCTTGCTCTGGTCGATGTACATGCTGTTGTCGAGGACCTCGTAGGAGATCGGGTCGCCGTCGGGGTCGGTGGCCCTGACGTCCAGGACGAGGTCGTGCCCGGCCTGCACCTTGCCCGCGTCGCCCTCCACGCTCAGGTCGGAGATGACGGGCGGAGTGTTGTCGTGCGTGGTGTCGCCGCCGTAGGCCTTCTTCACGGCGTAGTACGACAGGCGCCTCTGGCCGGCGGGCAGCAGGTTGAACCAGATGCCGCCGAAGTCGTACTCGGTGCCGTAGTGGAACATGGTGGCGCCCAGTGCGACGCCTCTGTGCCCGGTGACGCAGTCCCAGGCACGCGTGTAGGCGTCGGCCTTGGCCCGGTCGGAAGGTTCGAGCGGAACGCCGTGGGCGTCGTCGGGCACCTCCCACTCGCCCGCCGGCCCGGTCTCGGTGACGATGTAGGGCTTGGTGTAACCGCCCTGCTCCCAGGCGGACTTGATGTCGCAGACCGTGTTGTAGGAGTTCACGGCGTACAGATCCAGGTCTGGGGCGTTCCTCTTGTAGTACGGCCAGGCTCCCACCCAGGCGTCGGTGGAGGTGACCGGGTGGTTGGGATCCACGGCGTGGATCTTCTTGGTGATGTCGTCGACGAGCGTGGTGTAGGCGTTGCGCTGTTTCTCCAGTTCGTCGCCGCTGAAGCAGTTCTGCAGGCCGAGGACGGACTCGTTGCCGACGTCCCACATGAGGACGCCGGGGTTGTCCTTGTACGTCTGGACCCACTTGGGGAACTCGTCGAGCATGTGGTTCTTGTATGCGGTGTCGGTGACGTAGTTGACGCAGCCGCCGCTGCCGGGCCCGCCGCCGGGCTGCAGCCAGAAACCGGCGACGACCTTGATGCCGTGGGCGGCGGCGGAGTCGAGCAGGGGTTTGCTGGTGGCGTCGGTGCCCCAGGTGCGGATGGTGTTGACGCCCATGGACCGCAGGTCGGGCAGGTACTTGACGGCGTCGGCGACGCTCGGGCCCCAGGTCAGGCCCTTGATCTGGTACGGCCTTCCGTCCACCGTCAGCTGCCAGGAGCCCTGGCTGCCGGTGACCTTGACGACGCTGCCGGCGGCGTGGGCCGGGGCAGCCGGTAGCGCGATGAGGAAGCCGGCGGCCAGGGCGCCGGCGGTGAGGGGTGCCGCGGCACGGCGGGTTCGGAAGCACGTGCGGGGTCGTGGGGTCATCGCTTTTGCTCCTCAGGGCAGTTCGTAGTGCTCGTTCAGTGCCGCGCCCGCCTGCGGGTGGGTCTCGTCGTAGCCACGCGCATCGCACTGCAGGCCGCCGACGACGCAGTGGTCGACCAGCGCCTTGAGGGTGGGGGTGTCCCAGGCGTTGAAGAAGTCGTAGTGGAAGGTGTGGCCCGTTCCGCTGGCCAGGCGCACCTTGGACATGTCGCCGTTGACCGGGAAGGCCATCTTGAACTCGATCATCGGCACGGCGACCGGGTGGTCGGCGGGGCAGACGTTGTCGTTCGTACCGGGCTTGACCACGGGATAGGCCATGTGGCTCTTGTGGTCGGGGGTGTCGAGGTACTTGCCGTCCCAGCAACTGGGTGCCTGGAAACGGATGTTGAGCTGGACGTCGGCGCGGTGGGGGCAGGTGGCGGGGAACTCGGTGTTGAAGTAGCTGTCGCCGCACTCCCAGCCCTCGACGAAGCCGGGGTGGTGGCGGAACTCGTCGGCGCTCTGCGTCGGGCTGCCGACGACGAACCGCAGCCCCTTGGGGAAGGGCCGGACGCCGGTGTAGTCGGTGACGCCCGCCTTGTAGTAGATGACCTGCGGTCCCACGGGAAGGACCTGCTGGTCACCGTTGTAGAGGGTGGGCATCCAGTAGCCGGACAGGTCGCCGGGAGCCTTGCAGGTGGTGCGGCCGGACTCCAGCGAGGCCGTCGTGCTGTAGGCGTCGGTGGCGGTGTTACCCATGAACGTGTGGTCGTGGGACTTGCCGGGCTGCTGCGGGTAGACGATGGGATCGTCGGGCCTGGTGTGGGTGACCGAACAGTTGGCCTGGAACTCGTGGAAGTAGCGGTGGGGCGGGTCCTGCGTGGCCGGCGTCACGCCGGTGACCGGCGGGTTCGCCGGGATGTAGCCGTCGCCGTCCGGGTCCTCCGGTGAGCCGGCGACGGACGCCGCCAACGCGTGACCGGAGTGCGTGGCCGCGAACGACCGCGCCGCGGCGCTGTGCGGTGCGGGCGGGCCGGCACTGACGGCGACGCCGCCCAGTCCGAGCGACGTCAGCAGGAGCGCGCCGGTGATCAGCGTGGCTGACAGGCCTTTCGATCTCCGTGACATGGAGACCTCCTCCTGAACGGTGGGAGCGTGGGAGGCCGCGCCCGAGGCGGCATGGCGTCGACTGAGCCCGCGTCATGGATGGCCGAGCGAGGCGTGGGAGAGCGCTCTCCCGTCGAGGAGTGTTGGGGGCTTTCCGGTGAGGTGTCAAGGGATGCGGCACGGGCCGGACCAGAAAGATTCCAACGTCCGAGGACTTGCCGGGACTTGAGACTCACGAGTTAAATCAAGATATGAACTAAGCACGCCACACCCCGTCATGACCTGCCCGAAGGACTTGCAACGCGCCCGGGGCGGCCAGGTCGTCGCCTGCCTGAGCGCCTGTCCGGCGTTCACCACCGACCAGACCTGCCGCACCGGCACCTGCGCGGCCCGCCCCCAGTGCCTGCCCAGCCCGAGGGTCCGGTGCCGCCGCACCGGCCCCCTCGGTTCAGCGCGCCGCCTGGAAGGCCCGGCCCGCCGCCGTGGCCGTCGTACCGTCTGTGAACAGCCCACTGCTCGGCTTCGACGGGTCCGCACCTAGCCCGAACCACGCGTAACGATGCACGTAGGGCAGGCTGTCCAGCATCTTCGTGGACGCCGTGACGAACGCGGCCTGCTGCGCGGCGGAGGGGAACCGCGTCCCCTGCGAGAAGTCGATCAGCGCGTACTCGGTCAGCCAGATCGGCTTGTGATACCGCGCGTACACCGACGTCAGGTACGACTTCAGCTGCTCGACCGCTTGCGGGGTGCGGAAGTCACCGCCGTACCAGTGCAGCGTGATGAAGTCGACCCGGTACCCCTTCTCCGCCGCCCCGGCCATGAACCGGTCAAGCCAGCCGCCGGGCGTGCCCGCGCCCGTCGCGACCGCGGGGCTGCCCAGGATCTTCCCAGCCGCCATCAGCTTCGGCCACAGCTGGAGCGCCTGGTCGACCGACATGTTCGACTGCTGCGCGAAGTCCGGTTCGTTGAGGGCCAGCAAGTACGGCCCCGCGGCCCGGGCCTGCGCCAGCGCCGCGTCGGTGACGGACGCGGCGCCCCAGATCATCGGCACGAACGAAGCCGACTTCGGAGTCGTCACGCCCTGGTGCTGGGTGTTCCAGGTGTAGTACCAGCTCGCCCCGCTCGCGGCGAGCGCCCGGCTCACCCCGTTGAACGTCCACACTCCGACACCCTTCTTCACGCCGGACGCGCTCGGCACGGGGGGCGCGGAGTGCTGCGCAGGACCCCCCTTCACCGGCGCCTTTGCCGACGGTGAAAAGGATTCACTGGGACTAGGACTGGCACTGGAACGGGGACGGGGACTGGGGCTCGGGCTCGGCGGGGCGCTGGACGAGGTGACCGCCATCGGGGTGGGCGGCGGAACCGTCGCCGCGGTTGGCGCGGACGGCCCCGCCGTCAGCCGGGCGGCGACCAGCGCGGCCACCGCGACGGCCGCGACCGCCGCCGAGCCGCCGACGACGGCCCGCTTGCCCGCCACCCGCCTGCCCGTCCGCGCAAGCCGCCGGTGCCGTCGCCCAGCCGCCCGGCCTCCACCGCTCCCCGAGCCGGAAGACCCCCCGGACCCCGAGGACGGCGGGGGCGTCGCCGCCCGGACATGGGCGAGCACCCGCGCCGGATCGAGACTGGCCGGCACGGCCACCAGCGGCAGCCCGCCCAGCAGCCGTTCCATCGGCAGCAGCCCCTGCTCCAGACCTTCGCACACCTCACAGCCGCGCAGATGACGGGCGAACCGCTTGCGCCACAGCGAACTCGGCGTGCCGTCCCACGGCGCGGCGATCTGGTCCAGCTCCGCACAGCGCGGCTCGGCGCCCAGCGCCCGCACCACGCCCCGCGATATCTCCATCTGCTTCTTCATCCGCTGCACCCGTACCGCCGTGTGCCGGTCGGACAGCCCCAGCGCACCGGCGAGGTCCGCGCGCTCCAGCTCGCCGGTCTCCTCCAGCCACCACAGGGACAGCAGCTCCTGGTCCTCCGCATCGAGCCAGCGTGTCGCCTCGGCGACCTCACGGCGCTGCTCGGTCAGCCCCAGCCGCAGGATGGTCAGCCCGGCGAAGTCGAGGGCGGGATCGGTGATCGTCTCCGCCTCGCCCAGGTGCGCCCTGCGGTCCCGGTCCGTGGCCCGCGACTGCTCCCGGTTCCGTACCTGCCGGATCGTGATCACCACCAGCCAGGACCGGAACGCGGACGAATCCCGCAGCTTCGGCAGCCCGCGCACCATGCGCAACAGCGTCTCCTGTACGACGTCGTCGACGTCGGCATGACCGTTCAGGGCGCGGCCGACGATGTTGTAGACCAGCGGCAGGCAACGGCCCACCAGCTCCTCCAGGGCCCGGCCGTCACCCGCGCGGGCGGCCGTGACCAAGCCGGGATCAGGCCGGCTCCGATGGTTCTCGATCATGTGGCTGTGTTCCTCCACGCAGGGATCAGCTGTCGTAACGGAGACCGCCCGAGGCCCACCGGGGCAACAGAAAAACGGTGGATCGGCGTCAAGGGCACACAGCTGGCACGAGTCGAGGAAGGCACAAGGATGGCACGAGGACGCAGGAGACACGGCATGCACCCACCGCGAGGCCGTCGCTGGTGGCACGCCGCAGTGGCAGCCCTCGTCGCGGTCGCAGCCGTACTGATCGTCCACAACGCCTGGACGCCGTCCGGCAGCGACAGCGTCGGCACCGCGAACCGCGAACGGACCACCGAGGCGCTGCCGTCCGGATCACGGGCCGCCCCGCCCACCCCGCCGGCCTCACCGAGTCACAGCGCCAAGCCGCCGGCATCACCGTCGGCGAAGACTGAGCCGAAGGCATCGGCAGAGACGTCGGCGAAGGCCACCAGGGGCCCGGCCACCGGCTCGGGCACCTCGGGCCGGGCCCGGCAGCAGCCGACCGCCGCCCCCGCCGGCAAACGCCTGATCACCATCGTCAACAAGACCCACAAGACGGTCTGGGCCGTCGTCACCAACACCGCCGTCTACCCGGCCGGCCGCAAGCTGGCCCCCGGCCAGAGCATGTCGGTGACCGTGGCGAACAACTGGGGTGGCCGCATTTGGGGCCGCACCGGCTGCGCCACCACGGCCGCAGGCACGTGCGCCTCCGGCGACTGCACCAGCGTCTGCTCCGGCGGCAACCCGCCCACCACCCTCGGCGAGTTCGCCTTCGCCGCGTTCGACGACATGGACTTCTACGACGTCAGCATGGTCGACGGCTCGAACCTGCCCATGTACATCAACGTCTCCCACACCACCACCGTCGACCCGGTCAGCTCCTCCGGCTGCTACCGGGGCCGTTGCACCGCAGAGGTCACATGCCCCAAGGCGATGCGGGCCCTCCTGAACGGCCGGGAGATCGGCTGCAAGCCCCCGTGCGCGGCGTTCGGCGGCGACACCTACTGCTGCCGGGGCGCCTGGGCGGGCCGCGAGAACTGCCTCCCCGCCAAGTGGCCGGTCGACTACACCCGGGTCTTCAAACTGGCCGCCCCTTACGCCTACTCGTACGCTTTCGACGACTCGGCCACCATGTCCTGCAGACACCAGTGCTACTACCGCGTGACCTTCGGCACCACGAACGGCACCTGACGCCCGCACCGGCTCCGCACGTCAGAAGGTGGCCGAAGAGGGGGCTGCTCCCATCCAGTGCGGCGTACAGGAAGTCCACCACCGCAGTGCAGGATGCGGCGTCATCTGGGGAGTTGACGCTGGCCGAGGCCGATGCCCGCCAGATGGAACCGTCACTCAGGGACGTGATAGGAACTCGCCCGTCCAGCACCACCGGCTCCCCACCTTCCGTGAGAAACACCAGTTTGGCCCCAAGGAACGCGGCAAGCTCCTCCTCGAACTGCGGCCACGTCTTCCCGATGCGGGGGAAACGGCGCACCAAGTCATCGATGTCCGGGACGATCCGCGCTTCGGGACACGACCCCTCCCCCGCTCCCGGCCTCCGCCTCCACCAGGCAGCCGTACAGCCCGGTTCGGGCCGCACGAAAACCACCGGACCGGCGATGCCCCAGGACTGCCCGCACCCTACCGGTGCCCGGCAGTAGGAAATCCTGCGACGATCACCACATTCCGAAACAATCACTGAACTCGCACTTCAGGAGCCTCTCTGGCTCCTCAACCTCTGCCGAAACCCCAGCTCAGGTCGACACGTCACAACAACCAGAAATCCTGCAACGATCACTAGGCCAACAGCTCAGCGCATCGATCATGCAGTGATCCTTAGCGGATTTGTCACACGCACCCGACGACGTCACCATGATCGCGTCAGAGATCATGGACGCCCTCCTTGACGCCGCCCGGCCAGCCGGCGCAGCCGCGGAAAGCCCGGACGACAGCCACCCCGACACCCGCCTGGAGGCCCACCTCGCCGGGCACCGGCAATGGGCCGCCGACCACCCCGCGGAGCCGGCCGTGCTGTGTCGCGCCCTGCACTTCTGGACCCACCTCCACGGCATCCTCTCCCTGGAGCTGGCAGGCCACTTCACCGGCATGGGCATCGACCCGGCCGAGCTGTACGACAACGAACTGCGCAACCTGACCCCGTAGGCACCCCTGGTGCGCGCGCGAAATTTCCCTTGCTAAATGGTCAAGGATCGTTGACCATTGCTCGCATGCCTACCGATGATCTTCCCGAGACGTTTCACGTCACCACGGACGAGCAGTTGCGCGCCGTCTCCAATCTCACGCGCCACCGGATCATGGCCGTGCTCCGCTTCGAGCCGGCGACGATCACACAGATCGCCGAGCGGGTGGGCCTTGCGAAGGGGAGTTCCAGCTATCACGTGCGGCTGCTGGAGCGGGCAGGCTTGGTGAAGGTGGTACGGACGCGGAAGGTGCGAGGTGTTACCGAGCGGTACTACGCGATGGCCGCGCGGGCGATCGTGCTGCCGGATCCGAGCGAGGGAGGACCGGATGTGCTGATGCGGCATGCGGTGGCGGACCTGGAGGCGTCGCCGGTCGATGGCGAGCGGCACGTACGGATGGCGCATCTGCGGCTCAACGAGGAGCAGTTCGCACAGCTTGGGGCGCGGCTGCAGGCACTGGCGGACGAGTTCCGGGAGCTGTCCGATCCGTCGCTGCCGGACGCGTCACTCGTCTTCGCACTGTTCCGGCCGGCACCGCGCGAGCAGGCCGAGGGGGGCGCCAAGTGACCTCAGGCATAGAGAAGTTGCCGGCCGGGTTCGGACGGTTGTGGGCCGCGCAGACGATCTCCTCGCTCGGTGACGGGGTAACGCATGCCGCGCTGCCGCTGCTCGCGTTGACGTTGACGAGGGACCCGATGGCGCTCGCCGTCGTCACGGCCACGGGGACGCTGCCGTGGCTGCTCTTCGGGGTGCTCGGCGGTGCGCTGGTGGACCGCTGGGAACGCCGGCGCACTATGTGGGTCGCGGACACGGCACGTGCGGTGCTGCTCGCGATACCCGCGGCAGCGGCCGCACTCGATGGCTTAAGCATTCCGCTGCTCGCAGCCGTCGCCTTCCTGCTCGGCCTCGGCGGACTCTTCTTCGACACGGCCGCCACGGCCTACCTGCCGGATCTGCTCCGCCGCGACCCCGCGCTCCTGGAGCGCGCCAACTCCCGCCTGCGCGGCGCCCAGACCGCCATGTCCGGCTTCGCCGGTCCGCCTGCGGGCAGTGCGCTGCTCGCGCTCGGGCGGGCGGTACCGCTGCTCACCGACGCGGTGTCGTTCCTGGTCTCCGCACTGCTCGTCCGTACGCTCCCCGCCATGCCCCGCCCCGTGCCGGAGGCCCGCGAGTCACTGCTTCGGCAGGCGCAGGCCGGGGCCTCCTACGTCTTCCGGGACCGGTTGCTGCTCGGGCTGGCGCTCCGCCCTGCGGTCGGCAACGTCGCCTTCCTCGCAGTGGAGACCGTACTCGCCCTCTTCGCACACGACCGTCTGGGCATCGACACCTACGGCTTCGGTCTGCTCCTCACGGCGGAAGCCACCGGCGGCCTGCTCGGTGCAGGGATCGCCTCCTACCTTGGCCGACGGCTCGGCACCGGCACCGCACTGACCTGCACTGCCGCAGTGGAAGGGCTTGCCATCCTGGGCCTGGCCGCTGCCCCGAACCCCTACGTGGCCGGGCTGGCGCTCGCCGTCTGCGGGGCCGGCATGGGCGCCACGATGGTGCTCGGGCCATCCCTTCGGCAGGCGGTCGTCCCCGCCCACCTCATGGGCCGGGTCGCCTCCACCTCCCGCATGCTCGCCATGTGTGCCGCTCCATTCGGGGCCTTCCTCGGCGGCTGGCTGGCCACCGCCTACGACATCCGCACCCCGCTCTACGCCGCCGCTGTCCTCCTCCTGGCGATGACGGCCGTCACAGCATCCATGACCAGTAACCGCCGGGTCGAAGCGGCGCTGCGCACCGCCGACCCGGCCGGCGGTCCAGATCACCCGGTATCCGAGGATCCCGCCCA
>NZ_BNBF01000004.1:239621-240972 GCF_014654935.1 Streptomyces capoamus | reverse complement strand
GGAGAGTGCATCTGACATCCTGTGACACGCAACTGCCGTTCAAACCAGGCTCATTGCGCCGCGTCGTGCCCCCCCCCACGCGCCCCACCAACCCCTCCCCCGCATCCGTGCCCCCCGACCGAGCCCCATCCCCAGCCGGAAGGGCGAGGCACCGGAACCACTCCTGCGCTAGGCAGCGATCACCTGGCCGACAGCACGCCACCGACCCGACGAAACCGCCACAACCGATCCGCCACCACCGGAACAGTGACCGCACCTGACGCTGACAAGCCCCCTCCGAAGGAACAGCCGACCGGCGGCTGGAAAGCACGCCGCGTTCCACTCCCCCAGCCTTCGGCGGCAACCTTGGCGCCACGCCCGGCGTCTGCGATGGAGGGTGTGCGCCCTTCCATACAAGGAGCGCGCGGGCCACGCCCGGCGGCCTGGTCCGCGACGGCGAGCTGGTCGTCGCAGTGGACGGCGGGTGGCTGGCCTTCGAGGTCTTGCAGCACCGGGCCGCCTCGCGCGGGCTACCGCCGTGCGGCTGGCCGCCGAGATGCCGGCGAGCTTCGTCGCCTTCGACGTCCTCCAGGCCGGCGGTGAGGTGCTGCTGGCGGAGCCGTATGCCGCGCGGCGTGCACGGCTGGAGTGGCTGTTCGAGGGCGGGGTAGCTCCGCCGTGGCTGGTGTGCCGGGCTACCGACTATGTGCACGTGGCGCAGAAGTGGCTGACGATGTGGCTGCAGCAGGCGCTTCAGCCGTTGGCCAAGGCGGTCAGCGCCGGGCCGCAGAGCACCGGCTGGCTGGCCAACCTCTCCTTCCTGGTGGGACGCGGTGCAGCGGAGCAATTCCTGGCGGCGGTCGACGAGCGCCGCCAGGAGCACCCGCATCTCCAGCTGCGGGTCAACGGCCCTCTGCCGCCCTGCAGCTTCGTCGACACCCCCTCGTCCCAGCAGGCCGAAGGCGGCACCGCGCAAGTTCGGAGCCGCGGCAGCCCAGCCCGACTGCTAAGGAGACGCGAACAACGAACCCACCTGTTGCGGGTGATGTTTGTCGAACCGGTCCGGTGCAGCCTGAGGCTATGCCTGCGTGGCGCTCGGATACGAGTTCCGTGTCGTCGGTCCCGTCCCGGAGGCCGTCGCAGAGGCGTTCCCCGAGCTGAAGGCTGTGGTGATCGGAAACCAGACGGTGTTGTGCGGCGAGATTTCGACGAGGCGCATCTGTTCGGGCCTGCTGGCCCGCTTCCGGATGCTCGGCCTAGAGATGCGACCGGTCCCCTCAGCCTTGTAGAACCTGTGGCGGCGGACAACGCGCGGTGCGCGGTGAGCGAGCCAGGCGCTGGCCAGACCGATGGCGGCGCCGGCGGCTACGTC
>NZ_BNBF01000004.1:233198-239580 GCF_014654935.1 Streptomyces capoamus | reverse complement strand
GCTTGGGTAGTGGGCGCCGCTTTGCACCCGCTCGAGCGCCACCATGGCGGCAGGCACCGCGCAGGTAGCGCCGGCGGCCGGCCACGTGGGCGCCACTGCGGCGGTGAAGGCCACCGCGGCGGCGGTGTGCCCGGAGGGGAAGGAGGAGGAGTCGGGGCGGTCGTCGACCTCGTCGTGGTCGAACCACTCCTTCGGCGGCCGGGGCCGGTCGGCCAACTGCTTGCACACGCCGTTCGAAATCAGCTGCGCCATCGCCAGGGCGCCCAGTCCGGCCACCGCCGCCTTACGGCTGCGCCACCCGCCCAGCCAGGCCATTGCGGCGGCGGCACCACACCACAACTTCGAGCTCTCGGCCATCTCTTCCACCCCTGAGAGCGCCTTGCCGACGCCGGGCGGGACAGTAGCCCGAGGTCACCGACCTACACCCAAGGTCATCGGGGCGCGGGTCACACGTCGTCCAGGCGGCGCCGGTCCTCCTCGTCCCACTTCCGGGTGTCGCGAGGCTGGGTGTACGGCTCAGTCTCGCGCGGCAGACCGCCCGCGATCGCCCGCTGGCGTACAGCCTCGGCGTCAAACTCCAGACCCAGCAGGACGGCCAGGTTGGTGATCCACAGCCACAGGAGGAAGACGATGACGCCGGCCATGGTGCCGTAGGTCTTGTTGTAGGAGGCGAAGTTCGCCACGTAGAACGCGAAGGCGCCGGAGGCGATCATCCAGATCACCAGGGCGAGGAAGCTGCCCGGGGTGATCCACCGGAAGCCCTTGACCTTGGCGTTCGGGCTGGCCCAGTACAGGATCGCAATCATGACGGTGACCAGGACGACCAGAACGGGCCACTTGGCGATCGACCACACCATGATCGCCGTGTTGCCGATGCCCAGCGCGGTGCCGGCCTGGCGGGCCAGGTTGCCGGTGAACACCACGATCAGGGCACTGATCACGGCCAGCACCATCAGCACGACCGTCACCCCGATCCGCATCGGGAGGATCTTCCACACCGGGCGGCCCTCCGGCATGTCGTAGACGGCGTTCGCCGCGCGGATGAACGCGGCCACATAGCCGGAGGCGGACCACACCGCGAGGGCGATGCCGACGATCGCCATGACGGAGCCGACGCCGGCGTTGCTCTGCAACTGCTCCACAGCCCGAGTGATGATGTCCCGGGCCGAGCCGGGGGCGAACTTCTTGATGTTGGCCAGCAGCGAGTCGGTCGTCGACTTGCCGGTGATACCTAGCAGCGACACGAGAACCAGCAGCGCCGGGAAAAGCGAAAGCACCCCGTAGTACGTCAGGGCCGCCGCACGATCGGTCAGCTCATCGTCCTTGAATTCCCGCACGGCGCCCTTGAACACGGCACCCCAGGCGCCCTTAGGCAGCTTCGTCGGCGCGTCCGGTGCACGGCGCTCCACCTCGGGCCCCGGTCCGACTTCCTCGGGCGTGGGCCGATCGTGTGCCTGGGCCTCGTCGCTGCCGTGGTGCGCCTTGTGCCCTGGAAGATGCAGCTTTGTCATACTCCCCAAGTAACCCTCCTGGGCCCGCCTACGCACCAGTGGACGCGCGCTGCGTGCGCAACGAGCGTCAGCCGTTCACTGCGTGGCGGAGGGTGGGACAGCAGTCGATGATCTCGTCGATGCCGAGCATCCTGCGCAGCACGGACTCGGACGGGGCGGCTCGGGCAGGCTGAGGGCCTCGCGGAGAGGTCCGCCCGTGTGGTGGTCGATCTCCCCACCCACAGTGATGACGCTGACGCCGCTCCGGGTCCGGGGGTCACCAACGCCCGCAAGTACGTGCTGCTTGATCTGCGCGTCACCGGCACGGTGGTAGAAGTGGTGGTCTGGGACAGGGACCCGGTGCTGCGGTGGCCCGGGCCGCCGATTCCGGCCGGGTGGGCCAGCACGGGTTGAAGATCGTGATGGCGGCTTTGAGGCACAGCGGGAGCCAGTCGGCAAACGCATTACCGCCCGCATCGCGCTCCTCGACGACCCCGCAGGCAGCACGACCGGCCCCCACCGATCCTGACCCTCCAGCCCAGCCGTCTCGATCACCTCGTGCGGGCGAGGGCAGCGTGAAGTTCGGCCTGGACCGTCTCGGGCGAGGCGGCGCTCTGCGCGTGCTTGATGATCTGCTCGGCGATCGAGGACAGTTTGGTGTTGGTGTGCTGTGAGACCTCACGCAGCACCGTGAATCCGTCCTCGGGACTGATCCTCGCCATCATTACGAGCACGCTGCAGTTGCGCGTTCTCCGCACGCAGCCGCTCGACCTCCTGCACGAGGTCGTCGACGCGGGGACCAGTGTCGGGTGCTGGGCCAGGGAGCGCGGGTGGGCCATGGGTATCACCGGAGGTGTCAGCGGAGCGGGGAGGCACGTCCGCCTGCCCGGCTTGCTGTTCCGCATCCCTGTACCGTGCCGCACGTCGCAGCAAACGACTGGCAAGTGCTGAGCTCCCCGAGCATGAACTCGGGGAGCTCGGCGGGGCTTGCTTCCGAACCCCGCACGCGGGCGGGTAGCAGCAGGGTCAGCTGTCGTACCGACGTGTTCAGGCCACGTCGCGGTAGCGCGGTGAGTGATCAGTCGAATTACGCGGCCTACTCGTGCTGTGGACCAGACGCGACCTCCCCGGCCCGGCAGGCTGCCAGCGCCCGCGCCGCCACCGCGTAGTCACCCTCGGTGTTCGTCAGCACCTGCCTGACGGCTCTCGACCCGAGCGTCACCGGCAGCAGTGCCGTGCGCACTGCTCCCCGTGAGACCCACCGCGTCACGCCGGCTGCCGTGCCGAGCATCCCCCTGGGCTGCAGGTGGCGGTGCGGCTGAAACCGGCCTGACCGTCCCGAGCAAGCGACCGAGCACGTCGATGTCGCTGGGTACGTGACCATGGGACGGCCGCAAGCGCTGCGCCCGCTCGCAACCGGTAAGGCTTGGCCTGACAGGGGCGCGTACCGATGTGCACTGGTCGGTCGCCGCAAGCCGCTTCGAGGACTGGGCGCATGGTTATGAACATGCGGCGTTCGTCCGGTCGGGTGATCCTGGAAGCAAGGTGTTTTGTGCTGCCCGCGGCCATGTGCCCGGGTGTCCGCATCCCGGGCGTCGCAGGGTCGGGGCGGCATCCCATGGCGTAGAAAGGTGCGAGCCTATGAGTCATGCAGTGCAGGGCGATGCGGGCCGTATCCAGCAAACCGGGCAGACGGCAAAGGAGCAGGCGTCGGCCACGGCCGATCAGGCCAAGCAGGCGGCCGGTGAGGTGAGCGGTACCGCGACGGAGCAGGCCCGCACGGTGGTCGGGGAGGCCCGGGAGCAGGCCGGCACGGTGGTACGTGATCTGCGAGGCCGGGTGACGGACGAGGTAGAGGGGCAGGCCCGGCGGGCTGCGGGGACGCTGCGGCAGTGGTCTGACGATCTGGCCGCTCTGACGCAGAAGGCGTCCGGCGATTCCCCGGCCCGTTCTCTGCTGTCCCAGGCCGCCGACGGCGGTCATCGCACGGCGGACTACCTGGAAGAAAACGGCGTGGGCGGCCTGGTGGAGGACCTGCAGGGGTTCGCACGCCGTCGGCCGGGTGTTTTCCTGGGCGCAGCGGCGCTGGCGGGGTTCGTGGCGGGTCGGCTGGCCAAGGCCGGTACGGCGGGCAAGTCCCCGCAGCCCCGGTCCCCGCAGCAGCCGGTTACGGCCGCCGAGGACAGCTCAACCGGTTCACCGGGTGACGCTGTACGGCCTGACGTTCCGAGTCATCCGGGGGTGTGAGATGCCGTCGGTCTCGCCGCAGTCACCGCAGCCGCACGGAGCGGACCCCTCGGTCGGTGAGTTGCTGTCGACGGTGACCTCGGATGTGCAGGAGTTGTTCCGGCAGGAGATCGAGCTGGCCAAAGCCGAGATCCGCCAGGAGGCCACCAAGGCCGGCAAGGCCGCCGGGATGTACGGCGGGGCCGGGTTCGCCGGCTACATGGTGGCCCTGTTCCTGTCGCTGGCGGCCATGTTCGGTCTGGCCAACGTGATGAATGCCGGCTGGTCCGCGCTGATCATCGCCGGGCTGTGGGCGGGGATCGGTGCCGTTCTGTACGTGATGGGCCGCTCGCGGATGCGGGAGGTCTCGCCCAAGCCGGAGCAGACAGTGGAGACGCTGAAGGAGGATGCCCAATGGGCACGTCACCCGACCAAGTAAGGGCCGACATCGAAGCGACCCGGGAGAAGCTGTCTGCGGACGTGGACCAGCTGGCCGACCGGGCCAGTCCCCGCCGAGCGGTACGCCGCCGCACCGATCGTGTCCGCGGCGCGGTGTCGGGGCTTCAGACCCGGGTCATGGGCACCGCCTCGGATACGGCCGGCCAGGCCAAAGGCCGCCCGCAGCAGGTGGCGCAGTCGGTGCGGGAGAGTGCCGGTCAGGCGACGGACAAAGTGGGCGAGGTGGCCGGGCAGGCCACAGAAACCGCCCGTGGGGTGGCCGGGCAGGCTGGCGAAGCGGTGCGGCAGGCCCCGCAGCAGGCAATGCAGCAGACCCAGGGCAACCCGCTGGCTGCAGGGCTGATCGCCTTCGGCGCCGGACTGCTGACCGCCTCCCTCCTTCCGACCTCGCAGGCCGAGGAGCAGGCAGCCTCCCGGATCACCGAGCAGGCCGGCGAAACACTCGAGCCGGTCAAGCAGGCAGCCGTCGAATCCGCGCAGCAACTGAAGGAAGACGCCACCGAGGCCGCACGGCAGGCGGCCCAGGAGGTGAAGAACACCGCTACCGAGGCCGCGAAGACCACCGGGGAGGAAGCCCGCGACCAAGCGGGTCGAGTGGCTGAGCAGGCCGGCGAGTCCGGGCAGCAGGTCACCGACGAAGCCCGCCGGCAGACTGGCGGCACCATGTGATCCCTCATCCCCGGTCCGCTGGCGAGGAGAACCGGGATGGGTCAGTGCTGCATCCAGCGCCAGTCCGGCACGGACGGCATTGACATATGAGGCATGGGTGGCATGTGCGGCGTCTTGCTCATGGCCCGCTGCCACATCCCCCGCTCCTGCTCCTCGGGGCGCTGCTGTTCTCCGTGCAGCGCGTTCAGGATGAGCAGGCCGCCCGTCAGCGCCGGCACCGCCCACTGCAGGACCGTGAGTTGCCGCTGCGCCTTGTCCGTGTCGACGGGGTGCCTCGCAGCCTTCTCGGCATCTTCCGGGTCGCCGGAGGACGCCAGCTCGATCTTCTTGCCCAGCACCCGGCTATAAGCGGTGGCCGCCAGAGCGGCTCCGGTCAGAACCGTCTTGGCCAGCGTGGAGGCTCCTACTCCCTGCTGGGTGGCAACCCGTGCCGCGTTCGCCGCGAGCAGGCCACTGCTGCCGACCAGATGGGTGCCGACGGCCGCAGCGTTCACCGGCGCCCACATCGCCCAGCCGGAGCTGGCGAGCCGTGCGGCGCTCGCCTGCGTTGCGCCTTCAGCTCGTGCCGCGCCGTTGAGGCCGACCGCGCCCATCAAAGAGCCGCCGAACCATGCGGCCAGTCCCAGGTCGTGCAGGCTGCGCAAGAAGGTATTGCGTTGTGACATCCCGTGATTCCCTTTCGGTGAACAGCCGGCAACACATCGGCACTGCGCCCACTGTCACCCGCCACCACACAGGCCGCACCTCGAGCACCGGCGAACGGACCACCATCCCGGCAGTGAGCCGTGGACGCAGCCTCCCTGTGAGGGCTGACTGTGCGGCATGGACCGGGGCAGATGAAGGTGACACCTCTTGCCGAGCAGCGTGGCCGGGCGCGGGTGCGGTGCGCTGCCCCGCAGGGCGGGCGGCAATGGCACGGTTGCCTTGGCCGCTCCGGCAGGTCGCAGCCCATGGGGCGGACGCAGGCTGGAGCCCAGCGGTCCCGAGCCGGGCGCAAGCCGCCCGCGGCTTGACAGCAGCCTGCTCCCGCTCGACGCCGTCGCAAGTCCGGCCCACCCAGCAGCAAGCCTCACAGCCGAAGCCGCCTAGAGACGGCCACCGCCAGCGGCGGAAACGAGGACAGTCCACCGAGGCGAGAGGGATTCGGCACAGCCGACGCCTGGCTCCGCGCGCCGGTGAGCAGGTATCCGGGTCTCAGCGGCGCATCGGCTGCCGTACCGGGGTTCGGCGCAGCTGGCGGCGAGCAAGGTCCAGCGCAGCGTCCAGATGGCGTGTGCCCGTGATCACACACAGCGTGTAGGTGGCGTCTTCAAGCTGGCGGGCGGTCTCAGCGCTGCCACCGGACGCCATGCGCCGGCGGAGCGTCTCGCACCGTTCAACCAGCTCCCGGACCACCGAAGGATCTGCCATCAGCACGGCGGCGACCCCCGTTCTCCCCCCTCCTCGGAACCTCGGTGCCGTTTTCACTCCTACGGTCGCAGCCGCCATGGCCCGACGCATCCCGACCTCCGCTGCGAACGGTGCACCGACTCCGCTGG
>NZ_BNBF01000004.1:229796-233154 GCF_014654935.1 Streptomyces capoamus | reverse complement strand
CCGCGATAGCGGAGGCTGTCTGACGGCCTTGGTCCGGAGGCGCTGTCACATCGACCCTGAGTATCAGCTGCTCTTCCACCGCTTCCGGGTGTCGATGTGCTCCCACTCGGCAGCCCACTGCGCCGTACGCTGCCGATCCAGCCCCAGGCGCACCACCCGGGCAGCACCGAGCACGGCCCCACCCGTCCCGGACGCCGTCAGCACGCCGCCCAGGGCGGCGTGCAGGCGAGCCGCTTCCTTGGTCGGGGGTTCGGCGGTGATGCGGCCGTTTTGGTCCGTCCACACGGTGACGGTGGCCCCGGCCGGAGTCGTGGGCGGCACTTTTGGCCTCGTTCGTGTGCGTCGAGCCGTCCGGTGCGGTCCAGCGCAAGGTGGCCCACACCCACGCTCGGTAACCGCTCATTGCCCCTGCAGGCGGCTTCTTCCCGTCCTCGACGCGTACGGCCGAGACCTCGCGCCGCTCGGCACTTCGGCGCGTGAGGACGGCACATGGACGCTGGAATTCTCCAGCGCCGGGCACCCGCCGCCGCTGCTGGTGACGCACGACGGTGACACCCGCCTCCTCACCGACGGCCACAGGCTCCTTCCCGGTGTCGATCCGCACACGACGCGCTCGCACGCCACCGAGCTGCTGCCGGCCCGCTCCACCGTGCTGCTCTACACCGACGGACTGATCGAACGCCGCGGCGAAGGTCTGGACGCGGGCATGACCCGGCTGCGCCAGTACGCCACCGCCCTCGCCCGCGAGCCGCTGGACACCTTCTGCGACGAACTCCTCACCGGCCTGGCCTCCGACCCCGCCAACGACGTCGCCGTCCTCGCCGCACGCCTGCCCACGAGCCAGCCCAGACGCTGACCCGTTCACTGCCGGCCTCGCGGCTGCGGGGCGAACGGGGGCGGGAACATCTAATAGCTGCCAGGGCGGACCCCTCCGGCGACTCGGAGGCTGCCCAAAGCTGCTGCCAGAAGCGGCGCTGGCTCGCTGCCAGCGGGAATGACCTGCAGTGGTCCATCCAACAGGCCGCGCTGCTGGTCGGCGCTGTCTTCCTGCTGGTGGGCGTGCTCGGCTTTATCCCCGGCATCACCACGCACTACGGCGCGATGGAGTTCGTCTCCCACACCTCAGGTGCGGGTCAGCTTCGATATCAGGTTCTCTGGTGCGACCACCTCAGCACCGCCAACATCATCCAGCGCCTGCCTACGCTCTCCCGGGCGGAGCTGACCACCCTCGACAGCTACGAGCGCAAACACGCCAGCCGGCCGCACATCCTGAACGCCATCGAGCGGCTACGCGGCAACGAACCGTGGCCCGGGTACGACGCCATGATCCCCGACCAGATCACCGCCCGGCTGCAGACTGCCGCGCCCGCCGCAGCCCGGCAGGTACTGGACCACGAAAGGCGCCACCGCCGGCGCGGCACACTGGTCGCTATCGCCAAGGCCCGCAGCATTGAAGCCTCTCCTGGCCCGCGTCCCGGTGATCGCGGGTTGAGGCACCCGACCAGCGTCGCCGGGCGGGTGCCGTGGAGGTGCAAGCTCAGGCGGGGGTGATGTTCTCCGCCTGAGGGCCCTTCTGGCCCTGGGTGACGTCGAAGTTCACCCTCTGCCCTTCCTGGAGCTCACGGAAGCCGGAGCTGGCGATGTTGGAGTAGTGAGCGAAGACATCCGGGCCGCCGCCGTCCTGCTCGATGAAGCCGAAGCCCTTTTCCGCGTTGAACCACTTGACGGTTCCACTGGCCATTTGGTCCTCCAAGGGGACTCGAAGTCGGCTACCGCACCGTGCGGAAACCGGAGGTGATCGCCTGGCCCTCAGGGTCGTAAACAGCAAGATCGCCCGTGTACACGCTCACGGGCGACCGGTACCTCGGAACCACGACAGCTGATGCTGACGCTACACGGAGAAGTTCAGCTTCACCTCGGGAACGCTCAGGTCGCAAGCGGCCCGATTCCTCCCTCCGGGTGTCGGTTCGTCGGCGGGCGTGAGCCCCACGGCCCGGATCACTGACAGGGGGACAACACCCGGCCAGCCCAGCAACCGCATGCCCTCGATGTCGCCAGCAACCCCGTCGTTGCGGACCTGCAGGCCGGCGATCGTGGTCTCCTGCCACTGCTGACCGTCGCACGTCATGCCTCATCATGGCCCGGCTGGCCCAGAGCACCGCATGGACACTCCGACGCCGTGGCGTGCTCAGCTCTCCGGCGGGTGGTGGCTGGTGCTCGCTCCCGGTTACAGACGGATTCCGCCCCGCGGCGTAAACCGGACCGGCTCGACGTTGCCCCCAGACGCCCATCGGCGCTTCGGTCCTGGGCTGCCAGCCGAACAATCCGAGCGGGCTCCTTGGCCTGGCAGCCCGGCCCTTCCGCGCGGAACACGGCGTTCTGCTGCCCTGTGCCGGGAGCTGCGGCAAAGGGCAGGCTCCGGTCACCGCGCCGCACTCGGCATGCTGAGGACGTCGTACAGGTGCTGGCCGACGAGGAGCCGGGTTTTCACCGGTGCGGTCCCGCGCGGCGATCGAGGCAGGCGGTGTCGGCATTCGAGATCAGGGCACCGAGAGTTGCTGTGGTTCTCGCCCGCACCGCCACCATCCTGGATATGACCGAGCTGTGCGACCAGTTCCTGCATTACCAGTAAGACACAGCGTTCACCCCGGGCGCTGCTCCCCGCTCGCTTCTCCACACCGGCCTGAGCCTCACATCGTGCCCGGGCAGCATGCGATGCACGCCGGTCACTGCGAACGCTTCACTCTGACCAGGGCGACAAGTCAGACAACGGCCCTCGGCCGACGACGCGAGTCGTGGCCCGCGCCCCGAGACTCTGCGGATGGGTCGGCTTTAGGGGGCGAGGCTGAGTTCGGCCCAGACCGTTTTACCGGAGGGGCGTGGGGTGACGCCCCAGCGTTGGGCGAGTCGTTCCGAAAGCTCTGACAGGCGGGGGTGGCACCTTCGCCGTTCATAACGGTTCCTCCAGCGGGAACGGCCATGCGCTGCTGCCGGCCGCCCTGGTACGCGACCGTCAGCAACCGTCCGCCGGGTATCCCTGTCTTCCCGGTGGATCCCCTGGGCGGCGTCGGGCCCGTGCGGCACGCGGAGCCAACACCGTCGGAGGCAGTGGCGCTGCGCGCACTGCGGCAGCATCGCACCAGACGGCCGCTACACCGAGGTCCCTTCACCTCACCGTATGGCTGACGTGTTGCGGCGGGCAGGCGTGTGCAGCGGGTGCGCGGGTAGGGGCCTGAGGTCGGGAGGCTCGTCTCGGCGGAGAGGCCATCGGCCCAACCCCGGGAGGGAAGCATCATGACGGCAGTGACGACGGCAAAGACAGATGTGCGCATAACGGAGCTGCCGGAGGTCACTGACC
>NZ_BNBF01000004.1:223272-229746 GCF_014654935.1 Streptomyces capoamus | reverse complement strand
C
Organism: Streptomyces capoamus; assembly: GCF_014654935.1. Lineage (GTDB taxonomy): Bacteria > Actinomycetota > Actinomycetes > Streptomycetales > Streptomycetaceae > Streptomyces > Streptomyces capoamus. The sequence continues at coordinate 229,745 of NZ_BNBF01000004.1, read as the reverse complement.
CTCCAGGGTCGCCCCGAAGGACGCCCGGGCGTTGACGAAGCTGTTCTTCGACCAGCTGGTTGTGCTGGAGGAGGGCACGCCCGAGTACCAGTACGCTCGGAATACGCTGATCGAGATGAACATGTCCCTGGTCCGCTTTGCGGCCGGCCGGTTCCGCAGCCGCGGGCCGCAGGAGATGCAGGACATCGTGCAGGTCGGCATGATCGGCTTGATCAAGGCGATCGACCGGTTCGACCTCATGCGCGAGGTGGAGTTCACCTCCTTCGCCATCCCCTACATCGTCGGCGAGATCAAGCGGTTCTTCCGCGACACCTCCTGGGCTGTCCATGTTCCGCGCCGGCTGCAGGAAGCCCGGGTCCATCTGGCCCGCGCCACCGAGGAACTCCGCAGCCGGCTTGGCCGGACGCCGACTGCCAAGGAACTGTCGGAGCTGATGCGCCTGCCCGAAGAGGAGGTCATGGAAGCCCGGCTCGCCTCCAACGGCTACAACTCCACCTCCCTGGACGCCGCGCTCGGTACCAGCGACGACGGCGAGAGCGCGCTCGCGGACTTCATCGGCACCGATGATGCGGCACTGGAGCTGGTGGAAGACTTCCACGCCCTGGCCCCTATGATCGCCGAACTCCCTGAACGGGACCGTCAGATCATCCATATGCGGTTCGTCGAGGAACTCACCCAGGGCCAGATCGGCAAACGTCTCGGCGTGTCCCAGATGCACGTCTCCCGACTGCTCTCCCGCACTGTCGCCCGACTACGCGAAGGCATGCTCACCACTCGCTAACCCACATCCCGGAACCCGGCTGTGGTGACACATCGCATACCGAGACTGGGCCGGGCAGTGGCAGAGCTCTCCAGATCTCGGCGTGGGAGGGACACGACGTGACGCCGCCGCACGATGCTCCCGGCAGGTTCGCCGTCGTTCTCGCTGCTGCGGCGCCCACGAGTGATCTCGCCGGCGGCTGTCAGACGGCGCAGCGCGTCGGCGGGCCAGGCCCGCGGTGTAGGAGTTCTGAATCAGGTGCGCGGCGGAGTACAGGCCCAGCGGGGCGTCGTCGGAGGCCAGGCTGCTGGCCGGTGCGGGTGGGGGCAGCTGCCGGTAGGCGTGCTCACCGCGGGCCTGCTCGATCGCGTGGAACAGCGGCAGAAGGTAGGCGCCCTGGAAGGCCTGCGTGCTCACGCCCGGCAACGGTAGAACGCAAGGGCCGCGCGCGGTAACCGTCTCCATGCCCCCGGTCCCGGCGCGCCGGGGGGTGAGCTGGGCCGGTGCCAGCCGCCGTCGTCCCGCAGGGCGCGCTTTTGGGCCAGTACTCGCAGGTAGCGGTACGGGAGGCCGGCTGACGGGGGGATGATCGCGGTTGTGTTACGCGACGACATGCCCACTTGTGTGCGGTGGGAGATCCTTATGCACGAACGGTTCAGCGGCGTGTGGATCTGTAAAGACCTGGGCCGAGCTACCACGGGTGCGGACCCCGCCGAGCTGGGCCGGGCCGTCCTGGCCGCCTACCTCGCCGGCCGGGACAGCCGGGGCGAAACGTTGCGCGTCGTCGTCCGCACCGACCACGGCAACCACATCGTCATTACGGCCGACCAACTCACCGACCCCGGCTGGGAAGCAGACCCGGACGTGTGCCAGGCGCTGCCCGCCTACCTCCGCAACGCCCTCGCCTGACACCGGGCTGGTGGGGCGGCACCGGACCGTGGCTGGCGCCACGTCACCTTCATCGACTCTAGCGGCATCGACATCTTCTTCGTCGCGCCCTGCGCCCTCAGCGAGGCCGGCGCGACCTGGTCATCCATGCGGTCACCCGCGCCAGGTGGCTGTGGTCTGGCCGGTGAGGCGGCGCGCTATCACGTCGATCACGGCCCAGCGCACCCTGGACTTTGAGGACTTGCCTGCTCTCGTAGTCCCTCACGAGCCGCCGAAACAGCATGAGGATGCCGAGCGTCTGTTCCACGATCCAACTCTTGGCCTGCGGGACGAAGCCGACGCCCTTGTCGGTTTGGTTGCGCTCGACGATCTCGACGTCGATGCCGACCGTGGTGCCGTGCTCGACGACGGTCTTCTCGAAGCCCTGGTCCACCAGAGCCTTCTTGATGGTGCCGATGGGGGCGACCTGGCCAAGCAGCGCGATGTCGAACGCGTTGTCGTGGGCGCTGGCGGCCAGCACGGTGACGGCGATGACCAGGCCGAGGACGTCCACCGCCAGCCCGCGTTGCGTCCGGGCACCTTCTTGGCCGCGTCCTTCCCGGTCGAGGTGGCGGGCACGTTCACCGCCGTGTGGCCGCTCTGCGTCTCGATCACGACCAGGCTCGGATCCTCCGACCCGCCCGGCCTTCTCGCGGACCTGCCAGCGCAGCAGGTCGTTGATCTCATCCGTGCCGTCGTCACGCCAGGCCGCGAAGTAGTAGTAGTACACGGCCGACTTCGGCGGCAGGTCGTGCGGGAGGTAGTCCCACTGGCAGCCGGTCCGACCCTGGTACAGGATCGCGTTCACGATCTCTCGCATTTCGTAACGGCCCTGATGTCCCGTCGGGGATGGGTGGTCGGCCTTCCATGCCGTGATCACCGGCTCGATCAGCGTCCACCGCTCATCGGACAGGTCGCTCTTGTAGGGCTTGCGGTCACTCACCCAGACAGCCCAACAGAACCAAGGAGCCCGACCGGCCCAAACCGCCCAAACCGACGCGATGAGGCGACCACAAAACCGTCATACCGGTTCAGAATGTCCTATCAGTAGAGCAGAGCGAGGGTGTCAAGGCGTTGCGGCACAGCCCGCTACCGGTCTTGCCGCCCTGGCCCGCCACGCACCCCGCTTGAAGAGGATCCGTGGGCCGCGTTACAGGGGCTGGCGCCCGTGCGGGGCGCCGTCGGGGTCGTCGGCCAGGGCGAGACGGGATGTGATGCGTTTGCCGACCGGTTCGCGCTGCGCTGCGAAGGCCTGGGAGACGGCCATCACGATCTCCAGGCCGTGCTGTCCGACCCGGCCGGCGTCCGCGGCCCGGGCGATCGGAAGGACTGGGTCGGAGTCCCACACGGCGACCTCCACCACGCCCCCGGTGACCTGTAGGTCCAGCAGTACCGGTCCGGGGGCGTACTTGCGGGCGTTGGTGACCAGTTCGCTGACCACCAGCTGGGTGAGGTCGAGGGCACGTTGGGAGACCGGAATGCCGTGCTCGGCTTGGACGCGGGTGAGGAAACCGGCGGCGATGTGGCGGGCGCGGGCGATGTCCTCACCGTCGCCGACCAGAGCAGCGCTGGCCTGAAGGACCGGCCTGCCCGGCGCTGCGCCGCCTGCCGACGCCGGGTCTGGTTCCATCACGATGGCCATTCGCTCTCCGTTTCGCAAAGTCTCCGCCCGGCTACCCGCGCAGCTGCGGATGACGCCATGTCTTTGGTTTCGGATCGGCCACAGCTCACAGCCGCTCGTGCCCTGCCGGGGCGGCACTGTGCGCGAGGCACCGAGTGTGCCAGGATCACCGGCATGTCTGAGGCAGAGCTGACCGACACTGAACAGGCTGGGCCGACCGTTCAGCTGTCGGTCGTGACCACCGCCACCGACGGCATCCGCGTGCTGACCCTGGTCGGCGAGATCGACCATCACACGGGCGACACCCTCCGCCACGCCCTGGACGCCTCCGACACTTCCCGCCCCCGCATCGTGGTCGACATGCGCCAGGTCACCTTCATGGACTCCAGCGGCATCAATATCCTCCTCGTCGCCCACCGCGCCCTGAGCGAGGCCGGCGGCTGGCTACGCCTGGCCGCTATCGGCGATTCCGTGATGCGCACCATCAGCCTCGTCGGGGTCGCCGCCGCATGGCCCCTGCCGGTGCCGGGCCGCCCACCCGCTGCCCCAGCGGGCGATGAGCGCACCGCGGCCGGGGCCGGTGAGGCGTCGGCCGTGCCGGCGGCGCCTCCCTTCAGCGGCATGACCCGATTGACCTTCACAGCGGCCGTCGCCGCCGTCCTGTCCAGCGCCGTGGCCGTCCCGCAGGCCTCGGCCGGCACACCCGAGCAGCCCCCGACCGTGTCGGTGCAGGCGGACTTCAACAGCTGTGGCTACGAGGTCACCGACGCCATACGGCTGAGGACCGGACTCGGCACCCGCTACACCGCCCTCGGCCTGCTCCACCGCGGCGTCGCGGTCTATGCCTCCCAGGCCCGGGGCGGCTGGTACCGGGTCCGCCTGGCCTACGACTCCGGCAGCGCGTCCGGCACCCGTAAGTCGTCAGGACTGCGCGAGGGCACCACGGGGTGGGTGGTCAAGCGAGCGCTACGGGGCGAGCGTCTGCACGCAGATCGACTGACGGAGTGCTCGAGAGAACACGGGGCTCTCAGGAGTCGGCGAGTGGTGGCGCCACCACGTCACCGCGGCACGGAGACGTCGGGGCAGTCCGGTACCAACCGCTCCACCAGATCCGTCATGCACGGCTCAACGAGCGATCACGCCATCAGACACGGTGTCCCAACGGAGTTGAAGATACGGGACGCATGATGCGACCACCTTTCACCAAAAGCACGCGAACCATCGAGATATCTCCCGTCGGGCCCGCCTCACCCCCGCCGACGTAGGGCTGGATGCGGGCGGGCGGCGCAGGACGCCAGGGTTGCGCCGCGAGGAGGTGGCGGCGAGGGCGGGCATCTCGCCCGACTACTACACGCGGCTGGAGCAAGGCCGCCCCCGCGTCCCGACCCCGGGGGTGCTGGACGCCCTCGCGCACGCCCTGCTGCTCGGCGATGCCGAGCGCGCGTACCTGCACACGATCGCTGTCCCCCGTCGGCCCCGCCTGGCCGGGGCACCCGAACCCCTCACCCCGGCTGCCCGGGCGATGCTCGACGCGCTCACCGGTACGCCCGCCTTCGTCATTGGCCCACGGTTCGACCTGCTGGCCTGGAACCGGCTGGGTAGCGCGCTCATGGCGGGCCTGGCCGAACGCCCACCGCACCAGCGCAACCTGCTGTGGCAGGTCTTCTGCTGCCCACACGGCGCCGCCACACCGGCCAACCGCGAGCCCGACGACTCGATCGGCGCGCAGCTGGTGGCGGCCCTGCGCGCCGAGCACGCCGGACGGCCCGCGGACCCCGGCCTGGGACGCCTGGTGGCCCGGCTGTCGGCGGCGAGCCCGGACTTCGCCGCGCTGTGGGACATGCATCGCGCGGGCGGGCCGGGCGAGGGCGAGCTGCGTGTGGCACACCCCCTCCTCGCCACGGACACGCTCCCCTTCACCCTGCTGACGCTCCCGACACCGGGCCACCGGCTTTTCGTCTGCCTGCCACCGCCGGGCACCCCCGCCCCCTTCGACGCGCTGGCCGCATCGGCAACCTGACCACCACCCACGAAGTGGGCCAGGCCGAGGGCGGCACTTTACTGGTTCGTGCGTCACGTACGACGCCGCCGGTACCGGGCGTATGCCAGCCAGGCGGCCGCCGCGAACCGGGTGCCCGTGCCCGGCTGGTCGAAGACGCGCCGCGAGGCCCGCCCCATTCAGGAGGCGAGCCTCGTTCACGCGCTCGGGAGACGGCTCAGCACTGACGCAGGCCCGGAGCCGGGTCGACAGACGTGTACACGTCCACGGCCGGTACGTTGCCCCACTGCCCGTTGTCGAGCTTCGTCCAGTACCAGATGTTGTTGCCGCCGCCATGGGGGTCACCGGGACCCCAGCACGCGAACCAGCTGAACGACGAGTTCAACGGCCCTCGCACAGCCGAGCCGTACGAGCGGTGCTCATAGCCCTTGGCACCCACGCGGTTGCCGCACCACAACTTGCCGTCGGAGCGGACCCCGCACTCGGCCGCGGCCTGGCGGGCGGGACCGGTGGGCTTCGCCGATGCCGGCCCAGCGGCGGTGAGCAGCCCTGTGGCCAACGCGACGGTGGCCAGGGCGACGGAAAGCTTCCTGCGTTCGATCATGAGTCCTCCTCAAAAGCACTGCCTGGAACGACCGAAGGAAAGCCGGCGGAGAGAGAGCCTGTAGGTCCACCACTGGTGCGTGTGGGCCCACCACTGCTGTGCGCCCGTGCCGTCCAGAGCACAGCTGTGCGGCACGGGCGCTGCGCCGACCCCGGTTCACGAACACCGCTCGTCTCCCGGGACCTCCGACGCAGCCGCCGACTCTTCGAGACTGAGCCGTGCCACCGTCGGCTGTCGAGGACCCTCCTGTTGCCCACTCCAGTAGGAACCGGGAAACCTTCAGGGAAACCGCTGGACCTGCTGCTCGACGCGACGAGCTCTCCTCCCGTCGGTCGACCAGCCGGCCGAGCTGTTCCCCTCACCTCAGAGGAACGGAAGGCGTACCTGCCCGACCCCTCGCTTCCTGCCACACGCCGTCCTGGCTGAGTGAGGCAGCAGGCGAGTTTGAGGAACGCTTGGGGGGTCGGCGGAGACGACGACCAGGGCGCGGTCCAGCGCGTGCAGCTGCGCCTCGGGCCCGCGCCAGGGGGGCACGGGCAGGCATACGGGTACGGTGCCGGTA
>NZ_BNBF01000004.1:217526-223211 GCF_014654935.1 Streptomyces capoamus | reverse complement strand
GCTGGCCGCTGGCCGCTGGCCGCTGGCCGCTGGCCGCTGGCCGCTGGCCGCTGGCCGCTGGCCGCTGGCCGCTGGCCTGACTCTTTCACAGGTGACGGAGGGACCTCCCATGACGACGGGCGCCGCGGAACCCGCCCACGACAGCGAGCAGGCAACGCTGCCCGAACGAGCCGCAGCCTTGGTCGAGTTACTCCGGCGCAACGCAACCCGCACCGATCAGGACCGCTGCGTTGCTCCGGAGAACATCGCGGCACTCGATGCGGCCGGCCTGTTCAGCCTGACCGTTCCCCAGCGGCTCGGGGGCCATCAGGCATGCATCCGCACGCTGGTCCAAGTGGGTTCGGAACTCGGCCGCGGCTGCGGATCGACTGCCTGGACCACCAGCCTGATCAACATTTCGGGGTGGCTCATCGGCCTCTACCCCCAACGCACGCAGCGTGAGGTCTACGCGCAGGACCCCGGCACCCGGGCCTGTGCAGTCCTGCCACCCCATGGGACCGGCAGGACATCCGACGCGGGCACCATCGTCAGCGGACGGTGGGGCTTTGCCTCCGGTTGCCTGCACGCCCGATGGGCGCTGCTCGGCATGACGCTCACGGGTGAGCACGGCGAGCGCCGAGACCAAGCGCTGGCCCTGGTCCCAATGCACCAGTTGACGATCGAGGACACCTGGCACGTTGCCGGGATGCGCGGTACCGGCAGCAACACCCTCGTCGCCGACGGCGTCGTCGTCCCGGCCCACCGCATCCTGTCGGTGACCCACGCGCTCCAGGGCACTTACCCGACCGAGTTCAAGGACGAGGCCCTGTACCGTGCGGCATTCGTTCCGACGCTCGCCCTGTCACTCGCCGGCCCGCTGCTGGGCCTGGCCCGCGGCGCGATGGAACTGGTGCTGGCGTCCCTCGCCACCGGCCGGGGCATTTCGCATACGCATTTGGCGCGCGAGGCACCCTCCACGCAGATGCAACTCGCCGAGGCGGCATCGTTGATCGACACCGCCACCCTGCACCTGTTGCGTGCCGCGGACGATGTCGACAACTGGGCGGCGAGCGGCCAGTGCATGCCCCTGGTCAACCGGACCCGGGCGCGCATGGACATCGGCACAGTCGCCCGCTGCGCACGAGAGGCACTGGACCTGCTGCTGAATGTCCACGGGGCGCGGAGTTTCGCCGAGGACAGTCCGCTGCAGCGCATCTGGCGGGATCTGGAGACGGGTACGCGGCATGCCATGGTCAACCCTGCCATCGCGACCGAGATGTACGGCCGGGCCCTGCTAGGTATCGAAGACCAGATCACTCCGCTGATCTGAACGAAACGCGCCCCGACGACGGCCGAGACTTCGTCGCGGGCTTTCGTGAACCGGGATGCGCGAAGGCCTGTCAGGGGTACCGGCTGGGACGCCGCCTTCCCTGCGGGTCCGCGCCCGCCTCGCATCAGTCCGCTCCCTGGAAGCAGCGCCCGCGCCCGGCGTCGACGGGGTTCTGTGCGTCGGGACGGGGCCCGGCGGCCAGGTCACTCCGGCGGATCACGTGGCCTTCCGACCACCGCCGCCCCTGCTCAGAGCGGCCAGACCCCCGGCCGGGACGGCGGTGACGGTGCGGACGATGCCGTCGCTTCGGACTCCCCTGTACGGACCCGAGCAGCGTGGACGCTGTGCGGCAGGCTCAGCGAGAGTTGTCGGTGGCAGGGGAGAAGATGTCCGGATGACACTGCTGCCGGTCACTGTCCCCGCGTCCCTGCTGAGCGTCCACCGCCTCGACCCAGAAAGCGGAGAGTGGGGTCTCCGGGTCGACCACGCCGTGGCGACGGCAGCCGGCGAGACGTACGTGCTGAGCGGCCTGCGCCGCTACCGCGGGCACGCGGCCGGCTCGGCCGACCCCGCCGAGCAGAACTTCGGCTACCAGCTGATCACTCGCTACGGCGTGGACGGGACACCCACCGCCAGCGCCGTGTTCGGGCAGGCGGTGCCGGGCGGTGCCCCTTCGGCCATACCGGAGGGCGACAGCGCGACCCTGGCCGTCCTCCCGGACGGCGCCATCGCCGTCAGCTCCCAGCCCGGCAGCACCCACCTCCTGTCTCCGGACCTCGACGAGGTCCTCGCCTCCTGGCCGATGTCCTCAGGCTGGGAGAAGAAGGAGGGCTGCAGGGAAGACCCGTTCGCCGCGTCGATCGCTGTCACCCCCGCGGGCCGGCTGCTGTGCATGACCTCTGAGTACGGAATCAGCAACTGGGCCGGCGCCCGCCCCAACATCGTCGCCATCTCCGAACCCGGCGCCACCCTCGGCCCGGGCCGCAAGCCCGTGCTGCGCGCCATCGCGACCCTGGACGCGCGCACCGACCGCCAGAGCGAGTCCGACCATCACCCGCACGTGCGGTACGGCGACGCACCGGTGGTGGGAGGCAACCGCCCCGCGCTCTCGTTGACAAAGGCCCTGTCGGAGCTCACCGGAACCAGCGGAAGTCTGCACGGCTACGTCGATTCCACGATGACCCGCCCGGCGGCGCTCGGTGACGACCTGTTCGTCGTCCCGGTCTTCGGGAGGACTTACCGGTCGAGCAACCGGGGCCAGGAGTTCAGCTTCGCCCTGGTCGACGACCGTGGAGCGGTGCGGGGCCGCCTGGGCGGCTTGCACCTGCGCGAGGACAGCCCGTTCACCGGCTTCGACTTCACCGTGGTCGCCGACCCGCATCGCGGCTGCGCCTTCCACCTCAACCGCTATGGCCTGTACGCATGGAGCAGCGACGGCGTGCTGCGGGCCCGGATGTCCACTGGGCAGAAGCCGTTCAAGCCCCTCGTCCACTTCGAGCTGCTGGAGTGCACCCCCGCGGGGGAGTTGCTCCTCGCCCACCGCAAGCAGCACCTGCTGCTGCGCGTGCCGGTGCCGCAAGACCTCGACGGCCTGGCGGTGGCGGTGGAGGCCGCGCTGAAGGTCTACGGCCGCGAGCGCACCGCACTGAAGAAGCAGTACGCCCCAGTGAACTGGCTCTGGCGGGACAACTCAGCCGCGGTCAACCACCTCTGAGGCTGTCGGCAGGCACTGAGGCTCATCGGGCGAGAGAGACGGCGAAGGGTTCGAAGCCGTGCCGGCGCAGGATGTGGGGAACCACGAGGATCATGGCCTCGGTGGCGCGGGCCGTGGTGATGCCGCCGAGGTCCTGGATCCATGCGGGCTGCCAGCCCAGGTCGCCGAGCAGGCCGGCGACGGTCTTCTTCGCGTTCTGGTCGTCGCCGGAGAGATAGGCGGTCGGTGGGGTGGCCAGGGTTTCGGGAGCGGTCATGACCATGAACAGCATGGTGTTGAGGGTCTTGACCACGCGGGTGTCGGGGAGGGCGGCCTGGAGTTGCTCGGCGAGACTGCTGCCGGGATAGCACAGGTCGCCGGGCAGGCCGTCATCGGCGTCGCGGGTGGCGTTGGAGACATCGACGAGGAGTTTCCCGGAGAGCTCGGTGCGCAGACCGGCCAGGCGGTCCAGGGATGTGTCGCCGGGCGTCGCGTTGATCACGATGCTCGCGGTGCGGGCGGTGGTGCGTTGGTCGGCGAAGGCAATCCGCGGGGCGATGTCGGCGGCAAGGGCCGGGGTCTCTTCCGAGTTACGGACACCGAGGGTGACACGGTGTCCCGCTGCGGAGAGCTTACCGGCGAGGTTGGTGCCGACGCGGCCGGCGCCCAGGATGCCGATGCTGGTCATGAGGTGATGCTCCTTGCGGTGTGAGTGGGTGGAGCGGAGGTGTCCGGTCAGGCGATCGGTGACAGGACTTCGAGGGCGGCGGTGTGGATGCCGGGGGCGGCGGCCAGGAAGTCGCGGCTGCCCGTGTTCCAGGGCTCACCCGTCAGGTCGGTGACGGTGCCTCCGGCCTCGGAGACCAGCAGTGCACCGGCGACCAGACCGGAGCGGACGTCGGAGAACTGCCAGAAGGCGTCCGTGCGTCCGGCGGCGACGTGGATGAGCTGCATCGTGGCGGGAACGGACACGCGCACGACCAGGCCGTTGATGAGCATGGCGGTGACCGAGTCACCGATCCGCCGGAAGGTGCGCTCGTCCTCGCCGGGCCTGGCCTGGCCGGTGCCGGTGAGTGCGGCGCCCAGATCGGTCTTGGAGGACACCTTCAGGGGCCGGTCGTTGAGGCGGGTACCGCCGCCGGCGACAGCGGTGTAGGTGTCGCCGGTCAGTGGCAGGTGGACGACGGTGAGCACCGGCTGGTTGTCGCGGACCAGGGTGGCGGTCACGGCCCAGTCCTCCATGCCGTGAACGTGGTTGATGTTGCCCTCGGCGGGGTCGACGACCCACCACTCCCCCGACGGGAGCGCACCGCCGGCCAGTTCGTCCTCGGTCCACTGCGATCCCCGCCGGGCCCGCAGCAGCGGCTCCCGCAGCACGTCCAGCACAGCGTCGTCGTTGGCGTGGATCTCTGCGACGACCTCTTCCAGACTCACGCCCCGGGCGTGCGGAGTGTGGCGGGCGCGCAGGGTGAGGCCTGCGGTCTTCACCGCGGCGGTCACCTCGGACAGCAGCGTCGTGTCGGCGGCAAAAGGCATGGCTGTGCTCATGAGGGGCTCCCTGGGCTCGGTGTGTGCGGGCGGCTCGTGTCGCGCCTGCCCTTCCGAAGGTAGGCCCCCCAATCATTAACAACAAGTGCATGCTATTCACTTGTAGAGTTACTCTCATGCAATTGGATCTGAATCTGCTCACGGCCCTGGACGCACTGCTGGAAGAGGGCAGCGTCGCCGGCGCCGCAGCACGCCTCCACGTCACCGCTCCGGCGATGAGCCGCTCCCTGGGCCGCATTCGCAAGGCCACCGGTGACCAGATCCTGGTCCGCACCGGCCGCAGCATGGTCCCCACCACCCGCGCACTGGCCATGCGCGCCCAGGTCCACGCCCTCGTACAACAGGCTCACCACCTTCTCTCCGCACAGCGAGAACTCGACCTGGCAGCTCTGGACCGGGTGTTCACCGTGCGCTGGCACGACGCCCTGACCGCCGCCTGCGGCACCTCCCTGATCACCGCCGTCCACCGCCAGGCCCCCGGCGTCCGGCTGCGCCTGTCCGCTGAGCCCGGGAGGGACGACGCCGAGCTGCGCCGGGGTGAGGTCGACCTCGAATCGAGCTCCGGCGCCCCAGCGCTCCCAGACATCCGCCACCGCCTCGTCGGCAGCGACCGACTGGTCGTCGCCGTCCGACCGGGCCATCCCCTCACCGAAGGCCCGCTGAGCGTCGAGCGCTACGCAGCCGCCGAACATCTCACCGTTTCGCGACGCGGAAGCCTGCGTGACCCGATCGACGACGCCCTGACCGCCCGTGGCCTCGAGCGGCGCGTCGTCGCCGCCGGGCCCACGGCCGCCGTCGCGCTGCAAATCGCCCGCGACACCGACCTGGTCGTCACCGTTCCGGACGCGGTCACCCGTGCAGCCCGGGAACAACTCGGCCTCGCCACACTGCCGTCACCACTCCCGCTGCCCGAGGTCCCCCTGTACCTGCTGTGGCACCAGCGCTACGACGACGACCGCGCCCACACCTGGCTGCGAGACCTGGCCGCCGAAGCCGTCCAGGCACTGTTCGCACCACCGACCGCGTGATCGCTCGGGTGGCCTGTGCGATGGCGCAGCTGGAGGCCCAGCTGGACGACGAGGTCGAGCAGGGCGGCCCGGACCGTGGTGCCGCCCGGGGTGTCACAAGGCTTGCC
>NZ_BNBF01000004.1:205551-217484 GCF_014654935.1 Streptomyces capoamus | reverse complement strand
CGGCGTCGCGCGCCCGGCCCGCCTGGACCGGCTGGAGGCGGGTGATTCGTGACCGGACGAGGGGGCGCGCCGGGGAGGCATGTGGTCGGTGCCGTGGAGGATCGGGACGCCGTCCGCTCACTACTCGCCGGGGGCGAGGGTGGCGGCCAGGAGGGCGGCCGCGTCGCGGATCAGATCGTTGTCGACGGGCGCGTCTCTGGCGTCCTTCGTGGACAGCACGGTGAGCAGCAGGGGGGTGTGTCGCGTCGTCCAGGCGATGCCGATGTCGTTGGCGGTGGCGTAGCTGCCGGTGCCGGTTTTGTCTGCGAGGGCCCAGTCTCGCGGGAGCCCGGCGCCGAACCGCTTGTCGCTGGTGGTGTTGCCTTTCAGCCAGGTGACGAGCTGCTCGCGGCCGGTGCGGGCCAGGGCCCGTCCGAGGGTCAGCCGTTCGAAGCTCGTGCCGAGGGCTTGTGGCGTGCTGGTGTCCCGCTGGTCGCCGGGGATGGCGGTGTTCAGGTCGGTCTCCCAGCGGTCGAGCCGGCTCACCTGGTCTCCGAGTGAGCGGAAGAACCGGGTGAGGCCCTGGGGTCCGCCGACCTGACGCAGCAGCAGGTTGCCCGCGGTGTTGTCGCTGTACTGGATGGCCGCGGCGCATGCTTGGCCCACCGTCATGCCCGTGGCCAGGTGGTCCTCGGAGTGCTGCGAGTTGTCGAGGATGTCCCTGGGCGGATAGTGGATCACCTTGTCCAAGGGAGCGCAGTCGCCGTGGTCGCGCAGCACGGCCGCTGCGGCGAACGCCTTGAACGTCGAGCACATCGCGAACCGTTCCCCGGCGCGGTAGGCCACGGTCCGGCCGGTGCGCACGTTGCGGGCGTAGACACCGAGCCGCGCGCCGTACCTGTGTTCAAGAGTGCGGAACTCCTCGCTGAGACCGGCGGGTTCGTCGGCCACGGCGGGGGCGGCGACCGCAGCGGGGGCCACCACCGCGGCGCTGAGAGCAAGACCGGTTGTGAACAGGCGGCGGCGCGGCATCGGGTCGGCGCTGGTCATGTGCGTAGTTCTCCCGGGTTGTCGGTGGTCGGGCGTCGGCTTGAGGGCTCTTCGACGTGGACAGCGAAACAGCAGGACTCCGCTCATGTCCAAGAGTGAAATGTGAAGGGCTCATACCTAAGTGATATGACTGCTGGATGGACCTGCTGGCACACCTCGAGGCCTACGTCGCCACCGTCGACGAAGCGAGCTTCTCGCGGGCGGCCGACCGGCTCGGCATCGCCCAGCCGCTCCTGAGCCGCCGCATCAAGACGCTGGAGAGGCACTTCGGCGGTCTGCTCTTCGACCGCTCCCGGCGGCAGGTCGCGACGACGGAACTGGGCATGCTGCTGCTTCCCTACGCGCAGGACGTCCTGGACCAGGCCCAGCGCCTCGACCAGGCCGCCCGCTCGGCCCAGCGGTCCCGAGCCCGGGCCGTGGGAGTGCCCGTCGACTGTGCGCCGGCGCAGCTGGCCCGGGTCATCCGCGCCGGGACGGAACACGGCATCACCCTCGGTGTGCGCGAACTGCCGCCCGCCGAGCGGGACGCCCGGCTGGCGGACGGCACGCTCGCCTACGCCGTGCTGCGCGTTCCACCGGAGAGGGCAGCACACCGGGTGCCGCTCGGCCTGGCCACCGCGCCGCCCCGTGATGCACGTCCGCCGGCGGGCGCCCGGCAGGGGCGCCCGGTCCATCTCGAGGACCTGCGGCCGCACCGCGTCGCCGCCACCGGCGCCCGGACCGTGCCACTGCCGATCCTGACCCTGACGGAGGACGACGTGCCCTACGCGCGCGACAGGCTGGCGCGCGCGGCGGCCCGCTGCGGGCTGCCGGAGCGATCGGTACGGGAAGCCGGGCCGGCGGCCACCGCGCTCGCCGAGACACTGGCGGGCCGCGCGGTGTTGCTGTGCGGCGAGTCGTTCGCGCGGCGGCACGGGGCCGGCTGGGCGCCGCTGGCTGACGTCTCGCTGCACCGCGGGTACGACGTGTGCGCGAGCTCGCGTCAGCGAAACGATGACGTACCGCAGTGGCTGTCCACGGTCCTGGCGGCGGCGGCCGGTGCCGGCACCGGCGCACGCGCCGACAGGCGTCCCGAGCCGGTGGACGCCGGGACCCGACTGGCGGCGCGGGGATGACCGGGGACACGGCGCACCGTCCGGAACGGATTTGCGGCGAGGGCCGTCTGCTGGAAGTCGCCGAGGCGATCGTCCGGGACTGGTCGGCGCTCGGCGTCCGCGGTTCGTTCCTCGCCCGCGACATCGACACGGGCGAGCAGCTCGGCTTCGGCATCGAGGAGCCGGTTCCCCTCGCGTCCGTGGTGAAGGTGCCGCTCGCCCTCGCCGTGCTGGACCTGATCGCGAACGGCGGCCTCGACCCGGCCCAGCCGGTGACGGTCGACCCGGCCACCAGCAGTGTCGGCCCCACCGGCATCGCGGCGTTCCGGCATCCGGCCACGGTCGCCGTCGGGGACCTGCTCCTGCTCATGCTCTCAGTGAGCGACAACGCCGCGGCCGACGCGCTGTTCGACCTGGTGCCGGTGGCCGACGTCGACGCCCGGTTGCGCGCCTGGGACTGCGCCGGCCTCCACGTACGGCACCGGATGAACCACATGTACGAGTGTGCCGCCGGCGTCGCAGGCAACGACTTCTCCCTCGCCCTGGAACTGGCTGTCCGCGACGAGCGGGCGCAGCGTCACACCATCAGGACGCTGGATCCCGCGCACGCCAACACCGGCACCGCCTCGGCGCTGGTTGCACTGCTGCAGCGGGTGTGGCGCGATGAGGTGGCGCAGCCACGGGCCACGGCCGAGCTGAGACGGCTGATGGGCCATCAGGTCTTCACCCAGCGGCTGGCAAGTGAACTCCGCGCCGACAGCCTGCGGCTGAGTGGGAAAACGGGCACGTTCTTGCACCTGCGGCACGAGATCGGCGTGATCGAGGCGGACTCCGGAACCCGGGTGGCCATGGCCGCGCTGACCCGGGCGGACCGGCGGGCGGCACAGGCGCCGGACATCGACCTGGCGATCGGGATCGCCGCGCGGCAGGCGTTCGAGGCTCTGCGCACATGAAGGTGAGACGCAGGCGCGAGCAAGGGCGGAACCGGGTCCTGGCCGACCCGTTGCCGGACAGGGCGACGTCGGCCAGGTCGACCGACACGTCCGCACGGTGCAGGGCCTCCAAGGGCGATCCAAGGGGCCGGTACGGCGCCCGGTTCGAGGAAGTCCGCCCGGGCGAGCAGCGGCGCTGCCTCGGCTGCGCGGCCCGCGGCGCGCAGATGTACGCCTGTGCGGGCCGGCGCACCCGCGAGGTCGCCCCGGCCCTGCTCGGCGGTGTTCAGCGTGAAACCGCCCGCGGCCAGGGCGGACCGCCTGCTCGTCGTGCTCCCGGTAGCCGTTGGCGCAGCGAGCGGGTGCTGACCCCGGTGGCCATGGCCGGCTGCCCGATCCGCATGCCGCTCCCTCCCGCCCGCCTGCCCCGGTCGGCCGCGGGCTTGACCTTGGCGACGATGCGAAAGTGCCGTCCGGGTGCCGTCGATGGGGGCCCTCGGCCGGCGCGACCGGACCGGCCGGTGTCAGCGGCGCGATCCGGTTCGCGACAAGGCGCGCGTCAGAACCGTGTCAGGGTCAGCCGGAGTCCGGTGGGCGCGGTGTCCTGGATGTAGGAGGCGAAGTCGGCGACGTCGTCGAAGGCGAAGCCGTAGGCCTTGCCGTCCCGGGTCGCCGCGTGGATGGCTTTCGCGTAGTGGTTGGTGAGGGCGGTCCGGTAGAAGGCGGAAGGCTTGGTGACGGGCTGGTCGGGGTGGCTGAGGAGGGTGGAGCGGTTGAAGCCGGCGCCCAGGACGGCGGCGACAGGACCGGTGGTGCCGTCGTTCGGCGCTGCGAGGTTGCCGTCGCAGAAGAGGACGTCGCGGGTGGACGGCTTGCCGAAGGAGACGGGGGCCGGACCGTCGAACGTGAACCTGTCGGCGCGCACCCGGCCCGTGAAGGTGCCCGCGTTGGTGGTGACCTTGAGGTCCCTGCCGGTGTAGGTGCTCCACACCTGGTCGATGTACGGGGCGAAGTAGTCCTTGGCGAACAGGCCCGTGTCCAGGCCGTGTCCGGGAGCGATGACGCGCAGGTCGTCGACGACCAGCGGGGCGAACTCCGCGACCCGCTTGACCGCGCTGAATACCGAAGCCCGGCCGCCGTCGCGCAGGGTGCCCGTGGTCTGGTCCTTGGCTCCGGTCAGCCGGATGCTCATCGGCACGCTGAACATGTCGACCATGGTCGTGTTGCAGAACATGCCCGCGGCGTTGTAGGTGAACTCGGCGCAGTCGTGCAGGACGCGGTAGTTGGGGTCGGAGGTCCCCCAGCCGGCGGGGTACTGCAGTGCCGGGTTTCCGTTGCCGTCCTTGACGACCTTGAACTTCAGCTTCTGCCCGAGCGACACGTATATGCGGCCGGACATGTGGGGGAGCTTGAGGGCGGCCTCTCCGCTCGCGGGCAGGGAGAGGGCGTAGTCGGTGAAGCCGTCCGCGCCGTTGTCGGACAGGGCTATCGGGGCCAAGGTGCCGTCAGGGGTGACCCGCACCTGCTTCCCGTCCTGGTTGCCGACGATGTAGACGTGCACCGAGGCGTTGTCGAACGAGCCGCTCTGGTTGACGATCGTCAGCGGCAGCGCGCCCGCCGCGGCGGCCTTCGTGCCCTTGTCCGCCGTACCAGCGAGGGCGTAGGGGCCGAGGACCGCGACGGCGGGGGCGGCCACCGCCGCTCCGCCCAGGGCGACAAACAGCTTGCGGCGGGTGAGACTGCGCTGGTGACGTGCTGCCATGTGCCGTGCCTTTCGTTGGTACATGTGCCTCTGGGAGGCGAGTGGGGGGGTGGGTGGGGGGTGGGTGGGGTTCGTGGGGTGGAGTGGGCCGTCCGCCCCTGCGGGTCAGCCCACGGTCCACTTCTGGTTGGCGGTGCCGCCGCAGGTCCAGATCTGCAGCCGAGTGCCGTCGGCGGCCGAACCGCCCGTGGCGTCGAGGCATTTGTCCGCGCCGACGTTGGTGAGGTCGTGGGCGGCGGTGTAGGCCCACCGCTGGGCCTTGCTGCCGTTGCAGGTGGAGAGCTGGACGGGGGTGCCGTCCCCGGTGGAACCGCCGCGTACGTCGCGGCACTTGCCCAGCGCGCGGACGGTGCCGTCGCTGCCCAGCGTCCACTTCTGGGCGTCGGTACCGGTGCAGTCGTGCAGTTGGATCGGCGTCCCGTCCGCGGTGGAGGCGCCGGCGACGTCGACGCACATACCGCCGATGCCCTTGATGGCACCGCTCTTGCCCGTCGACCCGGTCGAGCCGCCCGTGTCGGAGGTCGAGACTCGGACGTAGTCGATGGTCATCGTCTGCGGGAAGGAGGTGGCCGAGTCGGGGCTGCCGGGCCAGTCGCCGCCGACGGCGAGGTTGAGAATGAGGAAGAACGGGTGGTCGTAGACCCACTTCTTGCCGCCGAGGTCGGCCGGCGTGCGGGTCTCGTAGACGTGGCCGTCCACCGACCAGGTGATCGCGGTCGGGCTCCAGTCGACGGCGAAGACGTGGAAGTCGTCGGCGAACGCCTTGCCGTCGGGCAGGGTGTAGGCGGCGCCGAGGCCGCCGGAGCCGGAATAGCCGGGGCCGTGGATGGTGCCGTGGACCACGCCGGGCTCGTGACCGACGTTCTCCATGATGTCGATCTCGCCGTTGTTGGGCCAGCCCGCGCTACCGAGGTCGTTGCCGAGCATCCAGAAGGCCGGCCAGACACCCCGGCCGCGCGGGATCTTGATGCGGGACTCGAAGTGGCCGTACGCCTGGCTGAAGGTGCGGGCCGTGTTGAGCCGGGCCGACGAGTACTGGCACGTCCCGTTCCAGCACTGCAGTCCGGAGTCGGTGTTCTTGCGCGCCGTGATCACCAGGTGGCCTTCGCCGTCCAGGGCGGCGTTCCGGTTGCCCGGCGTGTAGTACTGCAACTCGTGGTTGCCGTTGCCCGAACCACCGGTCTCCAGCGTCCACTTGGCGGGGTCGGGGGCGCTTCCGGCGCTGCCGTCGAAGTCGTCGGACCAGGTCACCGCGGTGGGTGCGGCGCTGGCCCGGTTCGCACCGGAACCGGTCGTTGTGATGAGCACGGCGGTGACGAGAGCGGCGGCGACCAGTGAGACCAGTCCGCCGAGCGTCCACCGCCGAGCGCGATGAGCTGCCATGGCTGGGATGACACCTTGTCTTGTGGGGGATTCAGATGGTTCCGCCCGTACGGCGGGCCGCGGACGAGGAGGCGGAGCGTTCCACTTGAGAGCGCTCCCTCCACTGCGGTGAGCCGCGGGTGGACCCCGATAGTACGCACGGCGACTACCTCGGCCAACTTGTCCGCGGTGCCCTCAACACCGCCTGAACTGCGGTTACTTGGCGAGTGAGCCGAGACTCAAGATCGCTTAAGGAGCGTTTAACCCTCCCTTAACCGAAGCAGCTCCGCGCTGCACACCCACCGGAATGGCCAATTCCAGCGATGTGGCCGCATTCGCACCCAAGGGCCGCACTCGAACCCGCGCATGGCATCGCCATTCGGATTCGGACAGAAGACACAGAAGACACTGCTCTATGGGTCGCATGGGTCGCATGGGTCGCATGGGGGGGTCGTAAGGGCTGATGCACGGTGGCCACAGCGGTGGATCGGCGATCCGGGCGACGGCCAGGTCGTCGAAGCCCGCCACAGCGACGTCGGCGGGGGCCAGCCGGGCGGGAGCGGTACTCGGTCGCCTCCCGGGCGCCGGCGACCTCACGTGACCGCGTCGAGGCGGGTGATCTGCTCGGCCACCGTCCTTTCGATCGCGGCGGCGAGGTCCTTCGCCTGCTCGGCGCTGCCCGACGTGCGTTCGCTCGCACACAGCATGCGGACCTGCACGAGGTGGGCCCGCATGCTCTCGGTGAGGAGGCGGTCGAAGTTCTCCCCGGACACGGTCTTCGCCCTCCGCACCGTGTCGAGGCTGACCATGCCGGGCATGGTGTGGCCCTCATGGGGGCGGGTGTCGGGCACGCCTGAGAGCCGCAACAGCGCCCGCAGGTCGACGAGTTCGTCCTTGAGTCTCCTTTCCGCATCCTTCACCCACCCGGCCAGGGCCGGGCGGCCGGCGCGTGCGGGCGCCAAGTCGGTGAGCAGCTCGGCCCGCTCGTCCATGGGGATCATCAGCTGGATCCACGCGGTGTCGGTGTCGTTGAAGGCGGCGGGCGCGGGCCTGGTGGTCGCCGGCTGCGGGGTGCAGCCGGCGGCCACCAGGCCCAGGAGCAGGGCGGCCGCCGTCCGCCGGGTCAGAACGTTCCGGCCGAGTTGCACTTGGCGCTCTGCACGATGCAGTCCTTCACGCGCTGCCCGAGGGCCGCGGTGTCCCAGGCGTTGAAGAAGTCCCCGTGGATGGACGAGGCCATGCCCGATGCCAGGGAGAACCCGTCGGCGCTCCCGCTGGTCGGGTAGCTGATGACGAACGAGACCGACGGGATGGCGACCGGGTAGGCGCCGCTGCACCTGCCGTCGTAGGTGAAGGCGACGTGCGACTTGTGGTCCGGGCTGTCGAGGTGCTTGCCGTCCCAGCAGTCCGGGAACACCAGCTGGTACACCAGCTTGGCGGTCGGCGCGCACAGCGGCCAGTTGCCGTCGGTGCTGCGGCCGGTCTCGCCGCCCGGTCCGGCGCACCAGAACTGGTTGGGCGAGCCGGCCGGGGTGGCCACCTGCAGCTTGGCGTTGCCGGCGATCATGCGGAAGCCCTGCGGGAACGGCACGGTCGCCGTGGGGTCGGGCAGCCGCGAGCCGTAGTAGACGATCATCCCGTCGGGTTCGACCGCCTTGCCGCGCTCGTAGAGCGTGGGGATCCAGTAGGCGGAGAGGTCCTTGGCGGGTGTGCAGCTCGTGCTCGTGTTGCCCAGCAGGCTCTGGGTCGTGGTGAAGGCGTCGGTGCTCCTGTTGCCGAAGAAGCTGTGCATGTGGGACGCGCCCGGCAGACCGGGGGCGACGATCGGGTCGTCCGGCTTGGAGTGGCTGTAGGTGCAGGTGGCGTTGAACTCGGGGACGCGCACCGCGTTGGCGGGCACGGGCGCCGGGGTCATGGCCCGGAACTGGGTCAGCTGGGCCTGCCACTTGGCCTGGTCGACGTCGACCCAGCCCGGCGCGGGCTCGTCGCCGCCGCTGACGAACGAGAACCAGTTGATGTTGACGAAGTCGCCGGGCGTGGTGCTGCGCAGCACCGCGAACACGGTCTGGGGCCCGGTCGGGTGGGTGGTGACGTCGGCGCTGCGGGTCGCCCAGGTCTGCCAGCCCCCGGTGGGGCTGACCTGGATGACGGCGAGCAGGGGTCCGGTCAGGGAACCGGTGCGCAGCTCGACGGAACCGGTGCCCGTGGCGGAGGCCACGCGCGCCGACACCGTCAGACGGCCGGCGGCCCCGAGGTCGACCTGGTCGAACCGCATCCAGTCGCCGTCGGCGAGGTAGGCGGCGTTCTGCCCGCCGCCCATGTCGGCGGTCGTCTCCAGGGCGACGCCGGACTGTGCCGCGTAGGACTCGGCCTGGACGGTGACCGTGGCGGCCCGCGCGGCGGGGGCGCCGAGGGTGATGCCGAGGGCGGCGGCCAGGGCGATCGCCAGGGCACCGACCCAGACGGGATACAGGTGTAAGGAGTATCTGCGCATGTCAGTTCCTCAGGGGAGGGGGTGGGGCGTGGTGCGGCTGCGGTCCGGCCCGCGACCGAGGGGTCCGGGCCGGACTGACAAGGGGGCCGGTGCCGGCCGCGCTACTGGTACACGCGTACGTAGGCGACGAGCATCCGGGACGGGAACGGCGTCGACGCGTCGGTCGGGCCGGGCCAGTCGCCGCCGACCGCGAGGTTGAGGATCATGTAGTGCGGGTGGTCGAAGATCCAGGGGCCGCGGGTGCGCTCCACCTGGTCCTTGTCCAGGGTCAGCACGGTGCGCCCGTCGAGGCTGAAGACGATGCCCTTGCTGTTCCAGTCGGCGGCCCAGGTGTGGAAGTCGTCCGAGAAGTCGGCGCCCGAGGGCAGCCGGTACGGCGAGCCGATCCCGTTGCCGCCGTTGTAGGCCGGGGCGTGCACGGTCGAGTAGGCCGTCTTCACGTCCTTGCCGAGGACCTCCATGATGTCGACCTCGCCGTTGTACGGCCACGGACGGCCGGTGAGGAAGTCGGCGCCCATCATCCAGAACGCGGGCCACAGTCCGTTGCCCTTCGGGACCTTGATGCGCGCCTCGACACGCCCGTAGGTGAACTGGAAGGTGGCACCGGTGTTCATGCGGGCCGAGGTGTACTGGCAGGTGGTGCTGCCGGTCAGCGGGTCCGGCGGACAGGCCCGGCCGGGGCTGGCCTCCTTGCGGGCCTCCATGACGAGGTGGCCGCCGCCGTCGAGCGCGGCGTTCCGGTGGTCGGTGTAGTACTGCAGTTCGCCGTTCTGCCCGGTGCCGGGGTCGGCCCGCCACTTCGCCGGGTCGGGCTTGCTGCCGGCGGCTCCGTCGAACTCGTCGCTCCACACCAGCCGCGGCGGCTGCGCCGGGTCCGGTGGCAGTGGCGGCGCCGGGACGGGGGCGCCTCCGGTGCCGTACACCTGGAACTCCCACAGGGAGTAGCCGTAGGGGGTGGCGCGTTCGGTGCCGTACATCCGTACGTAGCGTCCCGTGCCGGAGACCGCCAGAGTCTGTTTGAAGCCGGTGCCGGACGTGGTCGAGTAGATTGGCGTCCAGTCGGTGCCGTCGGGCGAGACCTGGATCTGGAAGGACTTGGCGTAGGCCGGGTCCCACTGCAGGACGACTTTGCTGATCTGCGCGGTCGCGCCGAGGTCGACGGAGATCCAGCCGGGGTCGGTCCAGCCGCTGGTGGGGCTGGTGGCCCACCGTGAGGCGGGGTCGCGGTCGAAGGCCCGGGCGGGCGTGCACTCCCAGCAGTTCTGGTCGCTCTGGGAGGACGAGGCCGCGCCCGTCTTCCCGTACGACAGCAGTGTGTCCCCTCCCCCGCCGCCCGGGTCGCCGCCGGTGCCGCTGGTGCCGAACACCTGGAACTCCCAGAGCGAGAAGCCGTATCCGGTGCCGCGCTGGGTGCCGTACATGCGGACGTAGCGGCCGGTGGCCGAGACCGTCAGGTTCTGGGTGCCGCCGGTCCCGTCCGTCGTCTCGTGGACGGTGGACCAGGTCTCGGCGTCGTCCGACACCTGGATGCGGAAGGCCTTGCCGTAGGCGGCCTCCCACTGGAGGGTCACGTGGCTGATGCGGGCCGGGGCCCCGAGGTCGACCCTGATCCACTGCGGGTCGGAGAAGGCGCTGGACCAGCGCGTCGCCGGGTTGCCGTCGACGGCTCCGGGCGCGCCGAACGGGTCCTCGGTGCTCGACGCGACGACGGGCCGGCCCTGCGACAGCAGGGTCTCGGCGGCGTGGGCCCGGGGCGCGGGCAGGCTGACGAGGATGAGCAGGACGGCCGCGAGGACGGCGGGTAAGCCGATGCGGCGGAGAAGGGGATGCACGGGCGACTCCTCAGTGGGGGAAGGGTGAGGGAGCGCTCCCTGAGGGGTGAGAATGGGCCGGTCCCCATGGACTGTCAAGGCTTTGAGCAACAGGCCCGTAACACCCCTGACGCACACGGTCCGTGTCGGGGAACGGTTTCTGAGATCCACTCCGGCGGTGCGCACGGAACCGGTGAACAGGGGCTCGGAAAAAGTAAGTTGACGGCGATCTTCCCCATGACGACGCGGACAAGAGGCCGTTGACAGCCGGATCGGGCCGAGGTCATCCTGAGGGGAAAACGCTCCCTGGATTCGAGGGCCGGGCACCGGTGATCGGAAGGCGATGAAACGACCCACGCTCGCGGTGGTCGCCGCCCGGGCCGGCGTGTCCAAGTCGAGCGTCTCCCGGGTCATCAACGGGGAGACCACCGTCGCGCCGGAGATCCGGGACGTCGTCATGCAGGCGGTGCGGGAACTCGGGTACGTGCCGAACGCCGCCGCCCGCAACCTGGTCACCCGCCGCACGGACGCCGTGGCCGTGGTCGTCTCCGACCCGCCCAAGGGCGTGGTGTCCGACGACCCGCTGTTCTCGACCGTGGTGCGCACCGTCAGCCGGGAGCTGGAGGCCGTCGGCAGACGCGTGGTGCTGATGCTCGCCGAGTCCGACGAGAGCCGGGCCCGGGTGGAGCGCTACGTGGCGGGGGGCCACGTGGACGGCGTGATGCTCGTGGCACTGCACGGAGCCGATCCCCTGCCGGCCGCGCTCGCCCGCATGGGCCTGCCCGTCGCGTCCTTCAACCGCACCGCCGCGACGGACGTCCCGTACGTGGCGCTGGACAACGCGGGCGGCGCGGAGCTGGCCGTACGGCACCTGCTCGACCGGGGCAGACGCCGCATCGCCACCATCACCGGGCCGCTGGACCTGTACGAGTCCCGTGAACGGCTGGAGGGGTACCGGGCGACCCTGCGGGACACCGGGCGCCGCTCGATCGTCGCGCTGGGCGACTTCACCCGGATGTCGGGCGCGGAGGCCATGCGGCAGCTGCTCGAGGACGACCCGGACCTCGACGCGGTGTTCGCGGCCAACGACCTCATGGCCATCGGGGCGCTGCGCACCCTGCACCAGGCGGGCCGCCGGGTCCCCGACGACGTGGCCGTCGTCGGGTTCGACGACATCGAGGCCGCCGCCTACACCACACCCGCGCTCACCTCGGTGCGCAGCTCCATGGCCGACCAGGCCACCGCGACGGTGCGTCTGCTGCTGGCGCTCATCAAGGGCGGGCCGAGAAAGCCGGTGATCATGCCGAACGACCTCGTGGTCCGCGAGTCGAGCTGAACGGACGGCGGACCGCTCGCGGGGGGCCGCTGCTCCCGCGTGCGTGCGTGGTCCGGCGCCGTGCTGCGCCGGCGGACGCTTCGGGTAAGCCGGTCTCCGCCTCGTCGGAGGAG
>NZ_BNBF01000004.1:203477-205498 GCF_014654935.1 Streptomyces capoamus | reverse complement strand
GCCGCGAGGGGCTGCGCCGTCCGGCGTCGGCACAGGTCCGTGCCCTGCCAGCCCTCCCCCGACGCCTGGCGCATCCGGATCAGCGGTCTGCATCCTCAGCGCGGTGTCGGAGCGAAGCAGGTGTAGGACCGATGACGGCAGAGGAGGGACCGTGATCGACACGGAGGCCTGCGGGGAGCAGAGGCGGCGCACGCGCATGATGCCGCCTCGACCGGCCGGTGATCACCGATGACGAGATGGACGCCCCGGCCCGACGGCGGACGGCCGTCCGGGAAACCTTGTTCCCACACCTGGACGGCCGACCCGACGTCGCTGAGCGTGACGTGCCCGGCCTGCGCGGCCCGCGGACGGGTGCCGGCCGACCTGCTGCTCTGCCTGACCTGCGGCCACGTGGGCTGCAACGACAGCACGCCCGGAGCCCACGCCACGGCCCACTTCGAGGCCGACGGGCACCCGGTGGTCCGCAGCCTGGCACCCGGCGGCGGCTGGGCCTGGTGCTACGAGGACGAGGTGTACCTGGATCCGCTGGACGAGCCCGCGCCGCGCTCCTCTCCGCGCGGGCCCGAGTCCGTCTGGGACTACCCGCGGCCGCCCACCATGAGCAAGGACGACCGCGTCGTGGTGGTCGAGTGCGCCGGCCAGGTGGTGGCCGAGAGCCGCGGGACGATCCGGGTGCTGGAGACCAGCCATCCCCCTGTGTTCTACGTCCCCCCGCAGGACGTCCGTACGGAGCTCCTGTTCCCGGCGGCCGCGGGGCGGACCTGGTGCGAGTGGAAGGGGGCGGCCCGGTACTGGGACGTCGTCGTGGGCGACGACGTGCGCGCCCGCGCCGCCTGGACGTACCCCCGTCCCGAGCCCGCGTACACGGCCCTCGCCGACTTCTTCGCCTTCTACCCGGGCCGCGTGGACCGCTGCACGGTCGGCGGGGAGGTGGTCGCGGCGCAGGAGGGCGACTTCTACGGCGGCTGGATCACCTCGGAGGTGCGGGGGCCGTTCAAGGGGGCGCCGGGCACACAGCTGTGGTGAAAAGTGCGCGCAGCCGCTGTTCCTCGCGCCTTGGACGTCGTTTTGCCGGAGCGGCAACAACAGTGGCGTGACCGGGCCACGATGGATGACGTTGGGCCCATGACCGACGACATCACAGCGGGATCGACCGCGTCTGACACCTTCTTCCCTGGCGACGGATACGTCGGAGACCCCGCGGTGCGGGCGGAGTGGGACAACCGATACGCCGACCGCCAGCAGCTGTGGAGCGGCCGGCCCAACGGTGCGCTCGTGGCCGAGGTCGCCGGGCTCACGCCCGGGCGGGTGCTCGACGTCGGCTGCGGCGAGGGCGCGGACGCCGTCTGGCTCGCGCGCGGCGGCTGGGACGTGACCGCGCTAGAGGTCTCGGGTGTGGCGCTGGAGCGGGCGGCCGGGCACGCGCGGGACGCAGGCGTCGCCGTTCGCTGGGTGCACGCCGCGCTGACGGAAGCAGCGCTCCCGCCGGCCTCCTTCGACCTGGTCTCCGCGCAGTATCCAGCCCTGCTGCGCACCCCCGACGCCGCGGCCGAGCGAGCGCTGCTCGCCGCCGTCGCGCCCGGCGGCGTGCTGTTGCTCGTACACCACGCGGGGATGGAGACCCAGCAGGCGCACGACAGCGGATTCGACCCGGCTGACTACGTCTGGCCCTCGATGGTCGCCGCCCTGCTCACCGACGACTGGAAGGTGGAGGTGAACGAGCAGCGACCACGCCTGGTACCCGATGGCGGCGCCGGCGCGCACCATGCCGACGACCTGGTGCTGCGTGCGCGACGGCTGCGCTGAGCCCTCCGCTCGGTCGCGGCTGCCTGCCGTGCCTGCCTGACGTCGG
The DNA here is from genome assembly GCF_014654935.1 of Streptomyces capoamus. Lineage (GTDB taxonomy): Bacteria > Actinomycetota > Actinomycetes > Streptomycetales > Streptomycetaceae > Streptomyces > Streptomyces capoamus. The sequence continues at coordinate 203,646 of NZ_BNBF01000004.1, read as the reverse complement.
GCCGGCACGAAGCGGCAGCGGTCACACGGGGGCCGGCCGGGATCGGTCGCCCGTGGGTTCGAGGCGGACGACGATGCCCTTCGATGTGGGCTGGTTGCTCATGTCGGCGACGCTGTCGAGCGGCACCAGGACGTTCGTCTCCGGATAGTAGGCGGCGGCCGAACCCTTG
>NZ_BNBF01000004.1:200434-203436 GCF_014654935.1 Streptomyces capoamus | reverse complement strand
GCCGCGGGGTAGGACACGACCTCGAAGTTCTCGGCCCGGCGCTCGGTGCCGTCCTCCCAGACGCTCACCAGGTCAACCCGATCGCCCTGGGCGAGGCCGAGTCCGGACAGGTCGGCCGGGTTGACGAGGACGACGTGGCGGCTGCCGTGGATGCCGCGGTAGCGGTCGTTGTTGGTGTACGGGACGGTGTTCCACTGGTCGTGCGACCGCAGGGTCTGCAGCAGCAGGTGCCCCTCGGGGGCCACGGGGACCACCCGCTCGTTGCAGGTGAACCGGGCCTTGCCGGTCTCGGTCCGGAACACGCCCTCGTTGACCGGGTTGGGCAGCTGGAAGCCTCCCGGACGGGTCACCCGGGCGTTGAAGTCGTGGAAGCCCGGCACGATCCGGGAGATGCTGTCGCGGATGGTGTTGTAGTCGCCCTCGAACTTCGCCCAGGGGATGTCCTTCTCGCCGTCGACGCTCAGCCGGGCGAGCCGGCACAGGATGGCGACCTCGCTCAGCAGCATGCGTGAGGCCGGTTCGAGTCGTCCCTGGGAGGTGTGCACCTGGCTCATGGAGTTCTCGACGGTGACGAACTGCTCGCCGTCGGCCTGGACATCACGCTCGGTGCGCCCGAGCGTCGGCAGGATCAGGGCGGTGTCGCCGCAGACGGTGTGCGAGCGGTTGAGCTTGGTGGAGATGTGGGCGGTCAGCCGGCACGAACGCATCGCCTTCTCGGTGACCTCGCTGTCGGGTGCCGCGCGCACGAAGTTCCCCGCCAGGGCGAGGAAGACCTTGACGCGGCCCTCTAGCATCGCCTTGATCGAGTTCACCGAGTCCAGGCCGTGCGGGCGCGGCGGGTCGAAGCCGAACTCCTTCTGCAGCGCGTCCAGGAAGGTGTCCGGCATCTGCTCCCAGATGCCCATGGTGCGGTCGCCCTGGACATTGCTGTGGCCGCGCACCGGGCAGGCGCCCGTGCCGGCGCGCCCCAGATTGCCGCGCAGCATCAGGAAATTGACGATCTCCCGGATGGTGGGTACGCCGTGCTTGTGCTGGGTGATGCCCATCGCCCAGCACACGATGACGCGTTCGCTCCGCAGGACCTCGTCGCGGACCTTCTCGATCTCCTCACGGGTCAGTCCCGTTGCCGCGCGCACGTCGTCCCAGTCGACGGTGCGGGCGTGCCGGGCGAACTCCTCGAAGCCGGAGGTGTGGGCGTCGATGAAGTCGTGGTCCAGGACGGTGCCGGGACGTGCGTCCTCCGCCTCCAGCAGCAGCCGGTTCAGGGCCTGGAACAGGGCAAGGTCCCCGCCCGGCTTGATGTGCAGGAAGCGGTCGGCGATCTGGGTGCCGCGCCCCACGACCCCGCGCGGCTTCTGCGGGTTCTTGAAGCGTCGCAGGCCCGCCTCCGGCAGCGGGTTCACCGCCACGATGCGGCCGCCGTTGCGCTTGGCCTCCTCCAGGGCCGACAGCTGCCGCGGGTGGTTGCTGCCCGGGTTCTGCCCCACCAGGAAGATCAGGTCCGCGTGGTGGAGGTCGTCGAGGCTCACGGTGCCCTTGCCGACGCCCAGCGTCTCGTTCAGGGCGAAGCCGCTGGACTCGTGGCACATGTTGCTGCAGTCGGGCAGGTTGTTGGTGCCGTAGGCGCGCGCGAAGAGCTGGAAAACGAAGGCGGCCTCGTTGCTGGCCCGGCCGGAGGTGTAGAAGACCGCCTCGTCGGGCGAGTCCAGCTCCTTGAGTTCCTGCGCCAGAACGCCCAGGGCGTCGTTCCAGCCGATGGGCTCGTAGTGGTTCGACCCAGGTCGTTTGATCATCGGCTCGGTGAGCCGGCCCTGCTGGTTGAGCCACATGTCGGAGCGGGCGGCCAGATCGGACACGCTGTGTTCGCGGAAGAAGTCGGCGGTGATCCGGCGCGTGGTGGCCTCGTCGTTGATGTGCTTGGCGCCATTCTCGCAGTACTCGTTGCGGTGGCGCCGGCCCGGGGCGGGGTCCGCCCATGCGCAGCCGGGGCAGTCGATCCCGCCCACCTGGTTCATGGTGAGCAGGTCGACCCCGGTCTTGCGCGGGGAGGTCTGCTCCAGGGAGTACTCCAGCGCGTGCACGACGGCGGGGACCCCGGCCGCCCACTTCTTCGGCGGTGTCACGGAGAGGGAGGTCTCCGGCTCCTCACCGGGCGGGTTCTGCATCGCTTGGCCTTTCTCTTGCCGTGTGCGGTATGCGGGTCAGCCGACGGGCCACTGGGCGACACGGCTCCTGGGCGGTTCCGGGGTGTCGTGCTGGACCCGGCCGTTGCGGATGGTGCCGCGCCAGGCACCGCCCTCCTGCCCGAGCCCTTCGATGAAGTGCTTGAAGCTCACCAGTTCCGCGCGCACCAGTCGCGTGGTCAGTCCCACGACCCTGGACGAGCGGGTGAGGATCTTGGCGGCCCCCGCTGGTTGGAGAAGCATCCGGACCGTGATCGCGGTGCCACCGGACTCCGTCGGCCTGAACTCCACCTCGCCCTGGTGGGTGGGGTGCTGCTCCAGGCCACGCCAGGCCAGGTAGGCGTCAGGGTCCTGTTCCACGATCTCGACCGCGAAACGGTGACGCAGGGGGCCGTAGCCGATGGTCCACGCGGTGACGGTGGGCCTGATCTGTTCGACGTCGCGCACCACGGTCGAGAAACGCGGGAACGTCTTGAACTGCGTCCACTGGTTGTAGGCCGTGCGGACCGGCACCGCGACCTCGACCGTCTCCTCGACGTGCCGCTCGCGCAGCGGACGGCGGCGTGTGACGCCGTCGCCGTCGGAGCGCATGTCCGGGGTGTTCGGCACAGCCTGCCCACCGTCGTCTTCGTGCGCCATCATGGTCCTTCTTCCGGCGAGGGAGCCGGGCGTCCGGGCACCCGGCCCTCCCCTTGTGGGTCAGGGCATTACTTCCGGTTCCCCGATCTCGGGTTTCGTCACCCGACCGCTTCAGCGTCCTTTCACCTCCAGCTTCGCCTCGGATACGAATGCGTACGCGGAATGTACGCCTTATGTGCG
>NZ_BNBF01000004.1:199366-200393 GCF_014654935.1 Streptomyces capoamus | reverse complement strand
GCCGAGCTGCGCAACTCCCTCCGGGGAGAGTGCAGGCTGCGCTGGAACGGGCAAGCAGGAACGCGGCCGGGCCAGGGACCGTCTTGGACTGTGGCGAAGCCCTTCCCCACCATGAAGGAACCCATCAATGGCTCACTCCTCCCGCATCCGTCGCCGGTCGCCTGCGTTGAAGCTCGTCGCCGCTGCGATCATGCTTGGCCTTGCTGGTTGGTACGTCTTTTCGGGCCGGGGCACAGGGCTGCTGCCGCCGGGCAGCTGGGGGCCCTGGCGGGAGAAGGCGCAGGTGAACCACTGGGGAGTGCAGGTGCGGGTCAACTCCTGGAGCAATGCCGCTGAGGCGCGCGTACACATGGGCAAAGCGGAGGACTTCACCATGAAGGCGTACGGCACGCGCGTCAGTGCCACCACGGTGATGGACGGAACCCGGCTTACGCTGACGCCCGACGGCGAAATCACCGGCCAGTGGCCGGCTCAGTAGGCCGCCCGAAGGCCGGCGTGCGCCATCCCCTGAATGGCCGCATCCTGGACTCGGCCCCACCAGGTGCCACAGACCGACCTTCCGGGAGGTCCTGTGATCCTGTTTGCCCTGCTCATGCCCGTGGCGATGATGCTCCTGCTCTTCGGGGTGACAGCCTTCGAGGAGCGCCTTTTCCCGCAGCCACCGGTTACCGAGGACGTCGGCCCGCTGACCGATCAGGCGCCCTGACCCTGAGCGGGAAGGCTTCTAATCTTTGTCGCTCCGGCTGCCGACGGTGGTGTCGGCAAGGATGTCGGCGGCATTTTCCGCGGTGTCGTAGACATCGAGAATCGTCTCGACGCCGGTGAGCTTCAGCAGCTGCCGCAGTTGCGGTTGCAGGCCGGCCAGAACCAGTGTCACGCCGGTCTCCAGCGCACGCCGACGGGCCGCAAGAAGGGCGTTGAGTCCTGCCGAGTCGCAAAACGGAACTCCGGCGAGGTCCAGTACGATCCATCGCTCGCCCGAATCGATGCAGCTCAGGAACTCGGTGCGAAACATGGGCGCAGTCAG
>NZ_BNBF01000004.1:197869-199181 GCF_014654935.1 Streptomyces capoamus | reverse complement strand
AGATACCCTCCCGCCCTTGGCCACGGCGCGCGGGCCGCACCTGTGACAAACCGCCTGCCCCTTGAACATCCCTCCCAACCGCTGTATCACAGCGCAGTTCGACCCGGGCGCTTCGCACGGCTCACCCAGGGACGGGCGAGCCCGCATCCTCGTGCCCGGGCGGCCGTAGGGAGGGCAGGGTCAGCTGCCACCAGTCGGACAGGCGGTCGATGACCGTGGCCGCGCCGTCGAGCGCCTCGGTGAAGGAGCAGAGACCGTAGAACGCACACACCAGGGTTCTGGCTGCGCAGGCGGGACGGACCTGTGTACGCAATTGGCCGGCGAGGCGGGCCTGTGCGAGCAGTCTCGTCGCGGCGGCGGTCCACAGCGCGAAGGGATGGGGAAGGGGGGCGTTGATGGTGGCGCGCTCGGTCCACAGACGGGCACCGGCGCGCGTCACCGGGTCCTCCACGAGGGCGCGGGCGATGTCGTAACTGAGGGCGACGAGGCGCTCGATGGGGGGCACCGTCTCGTCGGCGTAGCGCTGGGCGAGCTGCGGCCATGTGGCGAACCGGTCCTCGACCACGGCGACGGCGAGGCCCTCCTTGCTCGCGTAGTGGAAATAGACGGCGCCGCTGGTGCGGCCCGAACCGGCGCTTATGTCGTTCACGCTGGTGGCCGCGTAGCCCCGTTCGGCGAAGAGGCGGGCAGCCGCTTCCAGCAATGACCTGCGGGTTGCCTTCGCCCGTTCCTGCAACGTTCCGTCCGCCCCTGCTCGATGGTTCCGCCGACCATGAATTCAATGCGCCAGCGTACGCCCGGAGCAAAATGGGGTCACACTCGTGCGGTAATTGCAGAGTTTTTTCGACAGGACACGCAGTCGAGTGGTATTGAGTGCGTTGGGCCGGTCGTCGGTCAGTTCGAGCGCTCCTCGCAACTCCCGCGTGAAGAAGCGGTGTTGTCCACGCCCTTTGCTCGTGGCCGCTTAGCGATGCCGCACGGTCATACTCCTGAGCCCCGACGCCGTCGAGTCGCTGAATAGGGTTATTGCCTGATGTGCCACCAGGTGAATAACGTAGTCGTCATTATTTTTTCCATCCTCGGTAGCAGCATGTGCACGCCCTGATTCGCGGACACGAGGAGGACCTGTGACCACCACAGCTCGCGACCTGTTCGAATGGTCACCCGAAGCCGTCGTCTTCGACTGTGACGGCACCCTGATGGACAGCGAACGCCACTGGCAGGAAGCCCGTGACCAGGCGTTCCGGGAATACGGTCTCCAACCACCGTCCGGCTTCCGGGAACAGGCTGCGGGCCTGCACTACGAGGACTG
>NZ_BNBF01000004.1:194783-197800 GCF_014654935.1 Streptomyces capoamus | reverse complement strand
CGCCCGGCTGATGGCACGTCTGGTGGACAAGCCCGAACTGGCGGAGGCCTTGACGGGCGCACTCCTCGACCACTTCGTGGCCCTCGTCGCCGAGGACCCGGTGACCATGCCGGGCGCGGTCCCACTCGTTCGGCTGCTCTCCACCCGGCTGCCGCTGGCCGTGGCCAGCAACTGCCCGCGGGTGGTCGTCGAAGGCAGTCTGGAACGGGCCGGACTGCGCCGCTACTTCCAGCACATCGTCGTCCCGGACCACGGGGACGGCGTCCGCCCCAAACCGTACCCGGACGTCTACACCGTGGCGGCCCGGCTCTGTGGTGTCGACCCGTGCGGCGGGCTGGCCGTCGAGGACTCCCTGACCGGGGTGGAAGCGGCCCGCCGCGCCGGATTGCGAGTACTGGGAGTCGGCCCCCGGCCGCAAGGTGACGGCGCCCACCTGGCCGACCTGTGGTTACCGGGCCTGCACTCCCCCGAACTGCTCGACTGGGCCCGCACCATGCCGATCCCGTAGATCGTGGCGGCGGCTGCCTCGATGCCGTCACCGACGGCGTTCGTCGAGCCGTCCGGTCCGAGGCCGCTTCACCGTCCGGCGATATCGGCCGGTGCTCAATCGGGTAATCCGTTCCGGAGTGCACGGTGGATTGGTCTCCGATCTTTTTTCACCTGATCAGGGCTGCGACCAATCCACCGCGCGGGCAGAACCGGATTCCCCCCGTGAGGGACGAGGAGAAGGATCAGCGAGTACGACCAGGGTGGCCGCGCCTGGCGCTGGGTGCGCTGAGCGGGGTGCTGGCCGGCTTCGCATCACTGGCGGTGGCCGAACTGGTCGCGGCAGCGGTGCGTCCGCAGTCCAGTCCGGTCGTCGCGGTGGGCGAGGCGTCCATCGACGCGACGCCCGCCGCGGTCAAGGACTGGGCGATCAGCCGCTTCGGCACCGATGACAAGCTGGTGCTGCAACTCGGCATCCTCGTCGTGCTGGCCGTGCTGGCTCTGGTGCTGGGTGCGCTGGCGGTGCGGTTTCAGCGGGTCGGAGCCGCCGGGGTCGTCCTCCTCGGAGCCGTCGGAGCGGCTGCCGCGGTGAGCCGGCCCGACTCCAGCAGCCTCACCGACGCACTCCCGTCCGTCGTCGGGGCCGTGGCCGGGGCGCTGCTCCTGTACAAGCTGGTGGGCCGCCTGGCTGCGGTGAGGCGGTCATCCGCGTCGACATCCGACTCCGCGACCGAGGAAGCGGGAGACGGCCTGCCCGCGTCCGAGGGCTGGGACCGGCGTGGATTCGTCCTCGCGACCGCATCCGCGGCAGCGGCCTCCGCCGCTGTGGGCGCGGTCGGCCGGTCCCTGAACGCCTCACGCGGCCGGGACGCGATGGCCTCCCGTCAAAGGGTCGTGCTGCCTTCTCCCGGGTCACCGGCGCAACCGGTCCCCAAGAGGGCCGTGCTCCGTGTCCCAGGGATCAGTTCCTTCGTCACGCCCCACTCACATTTCTACCGGGTGGACACGGCGCTGGTGGTGCCCAAGGTGGATGCCACCGCATGGCGGCTGCGGATCCACGGCAAGGGCGTACTCCGTCCGGGCGTCTACTCGTTCGACGACCTGCTGCGCCGTGAGCTGATCGAACGGGACATCACCCTGACCTGCGTCTCCAACGAGGTCGGTGGCCCCTACGCCGGCAATGCCCGCTGGATCGGCGTACGGCTGGCCGACCTGCTCGCCGAGTGCGGGGTCAAGCCTCCCTCACAGGGGGGTGCGGCGGATCAGCTGGTGTCTCGGTCCGTGGACGGCATGACGATCGGCAGCCCCGTCGAGGACGTCATGGACGGCCGCGACGCGATGCTGGCCCTCGGCATGAACGGCGAGCCGCTGCCCTTCGATCACGGCTTCCCGGTCCGGATGGTCGTCCCGGGCCTGTACGGGTTCGCGTCGGCCTGCAAGTGGATCGAGGACATCGAACTCACCACGTTCGATTCCTACGACCCTTACTGGGTCAAGCGCGGCTGGGCCCGCAGGGCTCCTGTGAAGACCGCCTCGCGGATCGACACCCCCAAACCGTTCGCCCGCCCCAAGGCCGGCACGGTGATGGTCGCGGGGGTCGCCTGGGCCCAGCACCGGGGCGTCGACAAGGTCGAGATCCGCGTCGACGACGGCCCCTGGCTGGAGGCCGATCTGGCCGCCGAGGACACGCGGGACACCTGGCGCCAGTGGTCGCTCGCCTGGCCGGCCACCAAGGGCGGCCACACCCTCACCGTCCGCGCCACCGATCGCACCGGCGCGGTGCAGACCGACAAACGCACCCGCACGATCCCCGACGGCGCCAGCGGATGGCACTCCGTCGTCGTGACCGTCGACTGACCACCACAAGGGACTTGTGCCCCTCCCCCTGAGCCACCTGTCTGCAACACCCCGGACGCAGCGGCATCACGCTGCACTTTCCCACAGGAGATCATGATGAACACCCGTATCCGCCGCACCGCCGGACTCTTCGCCGCCACTGCGGTGCTGCCCCTGGCCCTGACCGCCTGCTCCAGCGACAGCAGTGACTCGGGCGCGGCCGACTCCTCGGACAAGGCGTCGGCGTCGGCCACCACGAGCAGCGACGAGACGGGCAGCGACTCCGGCAGCAACGCGAGCACCATGGACCAGCCGTTCGGCCCGGCCTGTTCCGCCGTGCCGAAGAACGGCGCGGGCTCCTTCGACGGCATGGCCAAGGACCCGGTCGCCACGGCCGCCTCCCACAACCCGGCCCTGTCCACCCTGGTGACCGCGGTGAAGAAGGCCGGTCTGGTCGACACCCTCAACAACGCGCAGAACATCACCGTGTTCGCGCCGACCAACGACGCCTTCGGCAAGATCCCGAAGGCCACCCTGGACAAGGTCCTGAACGACAAGGCCCAGCTGACGAAGATCCTCACCTACCACGTCGTAGGCCAGAAGCTCACCCCCAAGGACCTGGAGAACGGCTCCTTCGACACACTGGAGAAGTCGAAGGTCACGACCTCCGGCTCGGGCGATTCGTACACGGTCGG
>NZ_BNBF01000004.1:189051-194728 GCF_014654935.1 Streptomyces capoamus | reverse complement strand
GTCTGCGGCAACGTCAAGACCGCCAACGCCAACGTCTACATCATCGACACCGTCCTGATGCCCAAGAGCTGACACCACCACGAGCCGAGGACGCACGCCTGCCCGGTCGCCTTGACGGGAGCGACCCGGGCGGCGCGCGTCCTCCTACCGGGGCATCCGCCAGCCACCCCACCGGCAGGGTCTGGCGGGTGCCCCTCGCCAAAGGGCCGGTCCGCAGACTTCAGGAACTACGAGGTCTGCAGACCGGCTGCGCCATACCCGCGCATACCGGCCGAGGTGCCGGGCTTCCACACCGAGACCGGTCCGCGTGGGAAGCGCCGCCCGGCGGGGCTCCCCACGCGCATCCTCACGCCGGCACGCCGAGCAGGGCGACCGGTGTCGACGTCGGCCGCTTCGATCCACCCGCGGGCTCCACGGTGATGCCGACCCCGGAGGCGCCATCGACCGCCCCCTGCATCAGGACCGCCTGGCTGCCACGGCCGGGGTCCATCAGGCCGGCCGAGCGCATCCTCCCGCCGTCGGCGAACCACAGCTGGTACACCTTGCCCCGCGGAGGTGCAGTCATCCCCGAGGCGATGAACACGGCCCGGTCCCGGCCGGCGGAGACCACCAGGGTGCCCGCGCCGCCCGCCACCTTCGCCGTGCGTGACTTGGCATCAGGCGCCGCCAGCACCCCGGCCAGGTCTTCGACGTGCCGCTGCGCCTGGACGGCCTTGTGCGCAGCGTCCTGGGCGCGCTCGTACTGCCACACGGCGGTGCCGCCGAACGCGGCCGCGGCGGCCACACTCGCGGCCAGCGCCCACCGGGCCAGGCCCCGGCCCCGCTGAGCGCCGTGGCGCACCCGTTCCGGTGGCGCGGCCCCGGGCGGTACCTGCCGCACGGTCGTGATGCGCTGCAGGACCTTCTCCCGCATGACGGGACGCGTGCGCACGGTGGAAGCCAGGGCCAGGCGCCCGGCAGTGGCCGTGAATTCCGCGACCTCCTGCCGGCAGGCGTCACAGTCGACCAGGTGACGCTCGAAGGCGGCACGTTCCTCACTGTGCAGTGCGTGCACGGCGTACGCGCCGGTCAGCGCGTGCAGATCGGTCGTGGTCATGCGGTCACCCCCAGGCAGTCGCGGAGCCGGATCAGTCCGTCGCGCAGGCGGGTCTTCACCGTGCCCAGCGGCAGCGCCAATGCTTCGGCGACCTCCCGGTAGGTCAGCCCGCGGTAGTAGGCGAGCGTGACCGACTGGCGCTGCAGCTCGGTCAGGGTGCGCAGACAGCGCCGTACCTGCTCCTGCTCCAGCCGGTTCTCGACCTGCTCGGTCACCTCGTCGTAGGCGGGCTGATGCTCGAGCAGCGCGGCTTTGGCGTCACGGGCGGCCGCGGCCTCCGCAGAGCGGACCCGGTCCACGGCCCGCCGGTGGGCCAGAGTGAGGATCCAGTTGATGGCCGTGCCACGCTCGGGCCGGTAGCGGGGGGCCGTGCGCCACACCTCCACCAACACCTCCTGCGCCACCTCCTCCGACTGCGCCTGATCCCGCAGAACGGCCCGGGCGACGCCGAGGACGGAGCCGGCCACGGCGTCGTAGACCGCGGCGAAAGCCTCCTGATCACCCAGCCCCACCGCGTGGATCAGCTGTTGCAGATCCGGTTTGGCAGCAGGATTTCTGCCGATATACACGGGTTCCTTCACGATGGCTCTCCTATAGGCGCGGCGAGGCGGAACAGCCCCGTGTAATCCGGGACCACGCGAGCCGAGGATTGGTCGCATGCGCACGACGGCGTCGGGCCCCCGGCCTCGGCCGACGGGGTGGTTGAACGCCACGGCGAATGTCTGCGCGCCGGATCGACCCGGCTGCGTCGACACGCCGCTCGGCACGCCGCTCGCCCCGGCGTCGAAGCGCCTCGCGGCGGTGTCGCCTCGGTTGCCTCCGGACCGGCCGGGGCTTCCGGACGACCGCGTGCTCGGCCACTGGCTCGCCCGGCTGGTGGCGCACGGAAGTGCGGCGTCCCGGGCAGGCGTGGGGAACCGTGTTCCCCAGCTGTAACAGTCACCCCGGGCGCTCCCCCTGCCCGGCGCCGCACGGGGAGAGCTGCAAGCAGCCCTCGCCCGTCCGCCGCGCACGCCCCGCCCGAAGACGGGGCTCTCGGGCCGGGTTACAGGGGCTGGCGCCCGGACAGGGCGCCGCCGGGGTCGTCGGCCAGGGCGAGACGGGCGGTGATGCGCTTGCCGACCGGCTCGCGCTGCGCCTCGAAGCCCTGGGAGACGGCCATCACGATCTCCAGGCCGTGCTGTCCGACCCGGCCGGCGTCCGCAGCCCGGGCCACGGGCAGCACCGGGTCGGAGTCCCACACCATGACCTCCACCACGCCTCCGGTGACACGCAGGTCCAGCAGCACCGGACCCGGGGCGTACTTGCAGGCGTTGGTGACCAACTCGCTGACCACCAGCTGGGTGAGGTCGAGAGCACGCTGAGAGACCGGAATGCCGTGTTCGCCCTGGACGCGGGCGAGAAAAGCGGCGGCGATGCGGCGAGCCCGGGCGATCTCCTCGCCGTCCCCGGCCAGGGCGACGCCGGCCTGTATGACCGGCCTGTCCAGCGCCGCGCCGCGTGCCTGCACCGGGTCTGCTTCCATCACGACCGCCATCTGCTCTCCGTCCGCCTGTCCCCGCGCGGTTACCCCCGCCGTCGCGGATCACGCGCTGCCTCATGTTTCGGATCGGTCACACATCGGTGCCGCTCGTCCCCTGCCGTGCGGTACTGCGCGCCAGGCGGTGGGTGTGCCAGGATCACCGTATGTCCACGGGAAAAATGACCGGCACCGAACAGGCTGGGCTGACCGGTCAGCTGTCGGTCGTGACCACCGCCACCGACGGCATCCGCGTACTCTCCCTCGCCGGAGAGATCGACCACCACACCGGCGACACGCTCCGCCAGGCACTGGACGCCTCCGACGTCCCCCGTCCCCGCGTCGTGGTCGACATGCGTCAGGTCACCTTCATGGACTCCAGCGGCATCAACATCTTCCTCGCCGCCCACCGCGCCCTGAGCGAGGCCGGCGGCTGGCTGCGCCTGGCCGCTATTGGCGAGTCCGTCATGCGCACCATCCGCCTCGTCGGCGTCGACGCCGTCATCGACTGCCACGAAACCCTGCGCCAAGCCCTCACCGACTGACCGACGCGCGGCTCCGGCACCGACCAGAAGCCGGCCGGCCGCGGTCGGCGCTGCGGGGCGGGAGCCACCGGAGCTGGTGGCCGTCTCGGCAGGGCTGGGAGGGTGACTGCAGCTTGTAGGGCTCGGTGGTCCGGTCGTACCGGGTGGCGACGCCGCGCCACTGCTTCGCGGCATGCGGGTGGGCGCGGACGACGGTGGAGTCGTCCGACACCAGGCCGGTCGATGTCCCGGCGGCGGCCGCCCGGTCCACGCGGTCCCGTCGAGGACCCTGCGGTCGTCCGGCCGCCTGCGCCCACGCGACGACACGGGCGGCGACGGCCGGCCGGACTTCCCCTCGACATCGCCCAGTTCATGGCGACGTACCAGCCGATCAGGGTCCACCAGTCGAGATCGTGCGACGGCAGGCCCTAGTAGTACGTAATGTCCCAGTGGTTGGCCCAGTACTCGTCGGCGTAGTCGATGACCGTCTTGCCGGCGGAGGTGACACGCCACACCCAGGCGCCGTCCCCGCGCTTGTACTGCTTCCTGGAGTGCGCCTCGATGTACTCGGTGACGCAGGAGGTGCGGGCCACGTCGACCTTGTAGCCGTTCCAGTGGCTGTACGTGCCTCCCGCGTGGCCGACCTCCGTACCACCGGTGATGACGATACGGCAGCCGCTCTGCCTCTTGAGGGCGATGACCCCCTCGACGGTGCGTGCCCGGATGTCCTGCAGACTGGTGCAGTTCTTGCGGTTGCGGTCGCTGCAGTTGCCCGAGGAGTACCGGGTGATGCCGGCCGCCGTCAGCCGGGCCATGGCCTGGGCGTCGGTGAGCTTGCCGCCGCCGGTGGCCCCGCCGCCCTCGACCAGGGCGGCCCAGGTCTCGACATCGACGGTGCCGTCCGCGGTGAGGTGCTTCGCCGTCTGGAAGGCCTTCACCTTCGCGGCGGTACCCGAGCCGAAGACTCCGTCCACGGTGACGGTGTAGCCGTTGTCGGTGAGCTGGTCCTGCAGGGCCCTGACGCCCGCCCCCGTGGAGCCGGACCTGAGCGTCACGACCAGCTCGCCCCAGGTACGGGGGCCGACGATGCCGTCGGCGGTGAGGTGCTTCGCCGTCTGGAAGGCCTTCACCTTCGCGGCGGTGGCCGGACCGAAGGCTCCGTCGGCGGTGGTCGGGTAACCGCGGGCGGTGAGCAGCAGTTGGACGGTGGTGACGTCCACGCCGCGCTGGCCGGGCCCGACCGTCGGCCAGGACGCCTGCACGGTGGCGCCGGCAGGTGTGCCTGCCTGCACGGCCGTGGGGAGGGCGGTCGCCGCGGCGGTGGTGGCGTCGGCCGCGGTGATGCCGGACGCCAGAGCCGTGGCGAGAAGGGCCACGGACATGCCACGGCTTCGACGAAGCCTTTGAGCCAGGGTGCGCATGAGTACGGTGCTCCTCAAGGATGGGTGCGGCTGGGTGGTGAGGGTGCGGATGCCGGCGGCCGGCCGCCGGGCGGCCACCGCCTCCCCCGGAAGTGGTGGCCGCGTAGTGGGGATCGTGCTCCGTGCTCCGTGCTCCGACGGAGCGGGTCGTCCTTCGCCCCGCGGGCGGAAGGGGCGGGTCAGCCGTGGGTGCTGGGCACGTAGTAGTAGCAGTCGTGCCGCCAGGTGCTGTCTCCCTGCAGGTTGGCGAGCACGCTGTTGCCGGTCTGCTTGCCCACGACGCCGTCGGCGCCGAGACCCGAGGCGGTCTGGAACTTCTTGACCCAGGTGCGGGTCCCAGAACCGAAGCTGCCGTCTCGCGTCAGCGGCCGACCGTGCCCGGTCCGCGCCGCCCAGTCGTTGACGCCCTGCTGCACGCACTTGACTCCCCAGCCGTGGCTTCCGTACTGGAGGGTGGCCGCCGCCGGGGAGGCGTTCGCCGTCATGGACAGGCCGCTGGTGACGACAGTCAGGGCAGCGGCGAGGAGGCCGACCCTCGCGGCCGTTTTCCGAGTGGACATCTGCTCTTCCGTTCGCTCGTCCGATGGGAACGGTGGCCTGTGGCAGCGGAACCCCGCGGCTTCGCGGGCCGGGTTCCGCGCCGGCCACCGGACCCTTTCTAGGCCGATGTCGTTGTCCGGTGTCGGCAGACGGACACCGGACAACAGCAGCCGGACAACAGCGGCGGAACGACACAGGTCAGACCGGTGTGGGCGGGGTGTCCGCCCTTGCCGGCCGCGTCAGGAGCAGGGTTGCTTCAGGGCGGGTTCCGGCGCGGAGCGGCGCCACTGCTGCGCGGTGACACCGCCGGTCGCGGCGCACAGCCGCCGGATCGCCTGCTCGGGGTCGAGGGTCCACAGCCGCACCGTGTGGTCGTCGCTCGCGCTCGCGAGGGTGCGGCCGTCAGGGCTGAAGGCCACGTCGTCGATCGGTCCGGTGTGCCCGACCAAAGGGGTACCCGGCTGGGCGGGGTGTCGCGGGTCAGCGACGTTCCACAGGTCCAGGGTGTGGTCGTCGCTGCTGCTGACGAGGGTGCGGCCGTCGGGGCTGAAGGCGAGCCCGTAGACGAAGCTGGTAT
>NZ_BNBF01000004.1:187983-189008 GCF_014654935.1 Streptomyces capoamus | reverse complement strand
GGCCGATCAGAGGCTCGGCCGTGGGCAGCGGCCGCGCCGGGTCGGTGACGTTCCACAGCCGTACGGTGTGGTCCACGTTGGCCGTCGCCAGAGTGCGGCCGTCGGGGCTGAACGCGACTCCGTACACACCGCCGCTGCTGGCGGCGAGGGACCTGCCCAGTGGGACCGGCGCTGCGGGTCGGGTCACGTCCCAGAGCTGGGTGGTGTCGTCCGCGGAGGCCGTGGCCAGAACATGCCCACGTGGGCTGAACGCCACGGCGGTGACCGGTCCGGTGTGCAGCGCGAGCGGTTCGCCCAGGCGGGTGGCGCTCGCCGGCCGCGAGACGTCCCACAGGCGCACCTGGTGGTCCTGATAGCCCGCGCTGGCGAGTGTCCGGCCGTCCGGGCTGAAGGCGACGGAGTAGACCGCACCGCTGTGGCCGGTGAGCGGCTGTCCGACCAGGGACGCCCGCGCCGGGTTGCGGACGTCCCACAGCCGGACGGTGCCGTCCCGGCTGGCGCTGGCCAGGAGCCTGCCGTCAGGGCTGAAGGCCACTTTCCGTACGGCGTTGCGGTGGCCGGTCAGGGGGTGGCCGAGCGGGGAGGGCCGGGACGGGTCGGCGACGTTCCACAGCCGGACGGTGCCGTCGGTGCTGCCGCTGGCCAGGATGTGCCGTGCGGGACCGAAGGCCACGGTGTTGACGTAGCTCGGATCCGGGAGAGTGGTGCCGGGGAGGTGCCAGAGCCTCACGGAGTGGTCGGCGCCTACCGAGGCCAGGTAGTGCCCGTCGGGGCTGAACGCCAGCCAGTAGACGTATTCGGTGTGGCCGGTGAGGGGCTGCCCCATCGGTACCGGGGCGGAGGGGTCCGTCACGTTCCACAGGCGGACGGTGTGGTCCGCTCCGGCGGTGGCCATGACCTGCCCGTCGGGGCTGAAGGCGACCGCGTACACGGTGTCGTGGTGATCGGACAGGGGCGCCGCCAGCGGCACGGGGTCGGCCGGGTTCGCGACGTTCCACAGCCGTAGGGTGCGGTCGTTGCCCACG
>NZ_BNBF01000004.1:177016-187946 GCF_014654935.1 Streptomyces capoamus | reverse complement strand
CCTGCCAGGAGGTGGCTGTCCGGGCTGAACGCGATGGCGTACACGGTGTCCTTGAAGCCGGTGAGCCGCTTCAGACGCTGCGGGTGGGAGGGATCGGCGACGTTCCACAGCCGGATGGTGTGATCGTGCCCCGCGCTGGCGAGGGTGCGGCCGTCGGGGCTGAACGCGGCCGAGGCCACCGCACCGTGGTCGTGGCCGCGCAGCGGTTGTCCGAGCCGCTGGGGGTGGGCCGGATCGGCGACGTTCCACAGCCGGACCGTCCCGTCGTCGCTCGCGCTGGCGAGGGTGCGTCCGTCCCGGCTGAAGGAGACGGAGAAGACGTAGCTCCCGTGTCCGGTCAGCGGCTGCCCCCAGGGCGCGGGGTGTGCGGGGTGGGTCACGTTCCACAGCCGCACCGTGTGGTCGCGTCCGGCGGAGGCCAGGGTGCGGCCGTCGGGGCTGAACGCGAGCCAGTAGACCCGCTGGCTGTGGCTGGCCACGGGACTGCCGAGCGGTACCGGGGCGGCCGGGTCGGCGACGTTCCACAGCCGGATCATTCCGTCCCCTCCCCCCGCGGCCAGAGTACGGCGATCGGGGCTGTAGGCCACCGCGTACACGACACCGTTGCCGACGGTCAGGCGCCTGGCGACCGGGGCGTCCGCGGCGCTGATCAGATCGGTGCGCAGCTGCGGCCGGGGGCGGAGACGATAGGCGGCGATCTCCAGCTGGGCGGCGAGTGAGGGGTCGGCGTCGCGCAATTGGCCGGCCTGCACCTGCACCTCCCCCGCGATGGCGTTGTTGCGCTGGATCTGGGCGGTCGCGCTCTTCTTGAACGCCACGCCGGCGGCCACCGAGGCGATGAGGGCCAGGGCGCACACGGCGGCGATGCCGGCGCGGCGCAGTCGGGCCGCACGGCCCGCGTGGCGGGCGGACGCGGCCAGGAACTCGTCGACGCGGGGGCCGAGGTCCGGCGTGTCGCCACGCGTGGCGGCCCACTGGCGCGCCGCTGCCAGGACGCCGCCCCGGTAGAGGGCGCCCGGATCACGTCCCTGCCGGTGCCAGAAGGCGGCTGCTTCGGAGACCTGCTGGTGCATGAGCAGACCCGCCCGGTCTTCGTCGATCCAGCGGCGCAGCCTGGGCCAGGCGTGCAGCAGCGCCTCATGGGTGAGTTCGGCGCTGTCCCGGTCCAGGGTGACCAGGCGGGCCCGGGCGAGAAGGTCCAGCACGGCGTCGGTGTCGGGACCGAGGTCCTCGCGTGGCAGGGGACGTTTGGTGTCGTCGGTTCCGTCGCCGAGGGCCACCATCTGCAGCAGGACGGAACGGGTGAGTCGTTGTTGCTCGGTGGTCAGCTGCTGGTAGAGGGCTTCCGCGGTGTTGGCCAGGGCGTGGGTGATGCCGCCTGCCGTCTCGTAGCCGCTCAGCGTGAGCGTGTTGCCACGGCGGCGGAGCCAGGTCTCGCGCATGGCGTGGGAGACGAGCGGGAGGACGCCGGCCTGTCCGGTGGCCTCCGCGACGACGCGGGCCAGGAGGGCCGTCTCCACCGCGCATTCGGACCGGACGGCCGGCCGGCTGATGGCACGGCGCAGTTCTTCCGTCGTCATGGGGCCGACGAGGACCTGGGCGTCCTGGAGGGCCGCGACAAGTTCGGGGTGTTGCGAGCAGTTCGCGTAGAAGTCGGCCCGGACACCGATGACGACGCGCGTGCGGCTGTTGGCGGCCCGGGCCGCCGTGAGTAACGCGTCGATGAAGCGGTCGCGTTCGGTCCTGTCCTGGCAGAGGGTGAAGACCTCTTCGAACTGGTCCACGACCAGTACCAGATCCGTGCCGTCGGGTGCGTCCGAGGCCGCCAGCGCCTGCAGCACGGTCTGGTGCAAGGACCTAGGGTCGCCGCTCAGCTCCCTGTGCAGCACCGTGGCCGTACCGGAGGTGAAGGCCGCGAGCCGGGCCGCGCACTCCTCCAGGGGGTGTGCTCCTGGGGTGAACAGCAGCGTCGGCCACCCGGGGCAGCCGTTCGTATCGTGCCCGTTCAGCCGGGGGACCATCCCGGCCCGCAGCAGTGAGGACTTGCCGGAGCCGGAGGCGCCGAACACCGCCACGAAGCGGCCGGCCCGGACCCGGGCGACGAGGTCGGCCGTGAGCCGTTCCCGCCCGAAGAACAAGGAGGCGTCCTCCGGCTGGAACGCCGCGAGGCCCACATAGGGACACGGTCGGTCCTGATCCGGCCCCGCGTCGTCCCGGTCGTCCGGCGAGGCCGGACCGACGCTTGCCGCGACCGCGTGCCAGCGCGCCTTCCATTCCTCCTCGTCGCCCCCGCAGGCCCGGACGAAGGCGAGGGTGACTTCCAGACTGGGGAGTCTTCGGCCGGCGGCCGCGTCGGCGAGTGTCGTCGACGAGTAGTGCGCCTTGACGGCGAGCTGGCGGTAGGTGGGCTTACCCGCCTTGTCCCGCAACAGACGCAGTCGCGCGGCGAATTCGGTCAGCGGGCTGCCGTCGTCCTCTAACGGCTTTTCCTTCCTCGGCACTCGGTACTCCCCCAAGGCTCGTGACGTGACGCGGGCGAGCTTATTGTCCGGAGCCGGTTGTCCGGAGGCTCTTCCGCGACACCGGACAACGCGAGGAGCCGTAGAACTGGTTGCGGCGACGGCGGACGAGGGGGAGCCGCCGTCCGGCCACCTGCCCCGGCGGGCGCACCGGCGACATCGAACGCCGCGTGGACGCCCCTTCCGGTTCACCGCCTCTCCCCGAACGTGAGGAGTCCTCGGACATGTTGACGAACAAGCACGCGACGCATCACCCGGTACGGCGTTCCCGGCGGGCAGCCATCGGCCTGCTGACGGCGGCTGCGGCGGTCGGCGCCCTGGCGGTCATGCCGGGTCAGGCCTCGGCACACACCGCGGCGACGGCCAGGCCTGCGGCCACCTCGACGCAGATCAAGGTGGCCCAACGCGACTTGAACGGCCTGGCCTACGACGCCGGCCGGGTGGACGGTGTCGGCGGCCCCAGGACCAAGGCGGCCACGCAGGCCTTCCAGGGCGACCGGTGCCTGGACATCGACGGCGTCATCGGCCCGCAGACGCTCGCGGGACTCACCTCCGTGACCAAGCAGGTCCAGAGCAAGGCCGGAGCCCCGGCCAACGGCGACTACGGCGCGGCCACCACGAACGCGGTGAAGCAGTTCCAGTCCGCCCACCATCTGACGGCGGACGGCATCGCCGGCGAGCGGACGATGAAGGCCATGGGCATCGAGCGGCTCGTCAAGAGCTGCCACACCACGAGCGCCCTGCGGGCCAAGATCGTCAACACCGCCAAGAGCCAGATCGGGGTCACGGCCGACTCCCACGACTGCGTCCCCGGCAAGCCGTACAGCGTGTGCGACCAGTGGTGCGCGGCCTTCGCCACCTGGGTCTGGCGGGAGTCCGGTGTCGACATCCCCTTCATCAAGTTCGTCCCCAGCGTCTACGACTGGGCCGTCGCCCACCACAAGTGGGTCGGCACCAGCGGCCTCGCCACCGCCGCACCCGGAGACCTGATCATCTTCGGCAGCGCCCACAACCGCTACCACATCGGCGTCGTCGACCAGGTCAGCGGCAGGACCGTGCGCGTCGTCTCCGGCAACACCACCGACCCCGCCGGCTCCGGCAAGCACGGCGTCTACGACAAGACCTACTCACTGTCCGCATCCGTCTTCTACGGCCTGGTCCGCCCGTAACGCGGCCACGCCCGACCGTTCCACGGGCCCTTGCACGGTGCCTCAGGCGCCGCCAAGGGCCCGTGGAACGGTCTCGCGGCCCCAGAACGACGATGCCGACCACCACCACCGACCGACCGACCACGGAACCACAACGGAGAGAGCGATGACCCGTCTTCACCACCCCAGCGGCCGGCCGAGCAGAGCCGGTTGGCGAACCCGCGGCGCGGCGATGCTCGCCGCGGCACTCGCGGTCCTGTGCCTCGACGCCCACGAGGTGGCCCACGCCGACACCACCGCGGTCGCCGGCACGGCCCGGTCCACGGCCCCGGTGCGGGGGCTCGACGTGAGCGGCCACAACCCCCACGTCGACTGGCAGGCGACGGCCGCCAAGGGCGCCTCCTTCGCCTACGTCAAGGCGACCGAAGGAGTCACCTACACCAGCAGCTACTTCACACAGCAGTACAACGGGGCGGCCGACGCGGGCCTGATCCGCGGCGCCTACCACTTCGCCCGCCCCGACGCCTCCGGCGGACGCGCGCAGGCCGACTACTTCCTGGCCCACGGCGGCAAGTGGACCCGTGACGGCAAGACGCTCCCCGGCGCGCTGGACATGGAGGCCAACGCGCACGGCGACCCCTGCTGGGGACTCAGCCCCGGTGCGATGACCAGCTGGATAGCCGCGTTCGTGAACGAATACCACGCCCGTACGGGACGCCACCCGGCCATCTACACCCCTGCCGGCTGGTGGGCGAACTGCACGGGGAACTACCGGGGCTTCGGCACGACGGCCCCGCTGTGGATCGTCAACCAGTCCGGCACGCCGACCCCTTTGCCCGCCGGATGGAGCACGTACACCATCTGGCAGACCGCGGAATCAGGGGCCTTCCCCGGGGACCAGGACGTCTTCAACGGCAGCCTGCAAGACCTCAGGACGTTCGCCCTGCACGACTACACTCCTCCGCCGCCGGCCCCCAATTGGCCCCTCGTGGTGCAGGGTCAGGCAGGACGGCAGGTGACCACCGTGCAGTACCTGCTCAACGCGCACGGGGCGGCCCTCACGGTGGACAGCCGGTTCGGGACGACCACCCGGAACGCCGTCGTCTCCTTCCAGAACAGCCAGGGGCTCACCCCTGACGGCATGGTGGGGCCGAACACCTGGAAGCACTTGGTCGTCACCGTACGGCAGGGCGACTCCGGCGCCGCCGTGCGGGCCGCGCAGGACGAGCTGAAGGCCCACGGCGCCGCTGTCACGGTGGACGGCCGGTTCGGGGACGGTACCCGGAAGGCGGTGCTCGCCTTCCAGAAGTCCAGGAAGCTGACACCCGACGGGGTGATCGGCGCGAGCACCTGGATGAACCTGGTGAGCTGAAGGGACGGGGCGCGGCTACGGGCGCGGTGAAGGAGCTCGCCGACGAGGTTGGTCAGGTCAGGAGCGTCAGGGACGGTGCCGACGACGGCGCGCAGCCGGGCGACGCAATGCCGGACCAGCAGACGCCTGGATGGGTCGCAGCCCGCTACGTCAGGAACACCGGCACCGTCAAGCTCGCTTCGGACGTCTCCGAGGACGACCCCGGGGCCGGCGGGGGCACCGCTGGCTGACCGGCGCTCCCCAGGACGCCGGTCATGATCATCATGCCGGGCGCCGTGCCCGTGGCGTCAATAGCAGGGGTACTCGTCGAGCGTCACGGAGGACACTTCGTTGTCGAGCGTGTAGAGGCCGAGGTCGTAGACGTAGGTGTGCGGACGCACTTCCAGGCAGGTGCCGGAGTCGGCCCAGGTCGGGAAGTGGCGGTGCAGGTAGATGGGAACGTCGAGGTTGTTGACCACGGAGCTCGCCCTGTCGCCGGCTCCGGCGGTACCGAGGTCGTTGACCGAGTTCTTGAAGAACCAGATCTGCCCCTCAGGGTGGCGGATATTGAAACCGCGGTAGTCGTAGAGACAGTAATAGTTGCGTGGGCAGTCGTCGATGCCCTGTCCGCTGCCCGTGGCGCGTACGGAAGGAGCGTCGGCCGCGAAAGCCGGCGTGACCGCCCCGGCTCCCGCCATGAGAAGAGCCGACATGATCCCGGCAGCGGTGGTGGCCAGGTGACGCATGATTGAGGGCCTTTCTAGAGGGTGGCTTGTGACCCTCGATCACTACCCTGTGCGTTTGAATGGATGCGAAGAGTGACCGTGGTGAAGGGGCACTCCGGTCGCGCTTTTCTCGCGAAGGTGCACATCAGGAGTCGTACAGCAGAACACGCGCCTGTCGACGCGCCCTCATCTGAAGCGGGCACCGCGGCACGAGAGTTCCAGCCGGCCGTCGGACCTGTGCTACCTGGAGCGCGCCGACGTGGGCGAGGGTGCTGTCCGGGGCGCGGCGTCATCGGCGACGGCTGCGCCGTGAGCCCGAGACGCCCGCAACCCTCCGACCAATCCCCCGATCACCACCGCGATGCCCAGCCATACCGAGGGTCCCGGCACCCCCGTGCCCGTCGCCGTGCCGGCCGCCGCAGCCGCGAGCGGGGCGATGCCCGTGAGGAGGCCCGCGCGGCCGGCGCCGACGGTGCGAACGGTCGAGTACCAGAGCACGAAGGCCACCGCCGTGACCAGCAGCGCCAGGTAGCCCACGGCCGCCCACTGCTCTCCCGTCAACTCCGCTGCCGCCGTGGGACCTTCACGTGTCACGCCGAGGACCGCGAACAGCACCGCGCCCAGCCACGACGCGTGCACCGACACCCCCCACGGCGTGTGCCGGCCGAGCACCGGTACCGCCAGCAGCGTGAACGCCGCCTCGCAGCCCAGGGCCAGGGCCGCCCAGGCCACCCCGGCCGCATCCGTGCGCCCTGTGCCCTCCACCAGGACCGCGCCCGCCACCACCACGGGCGCCGCCAGCAGCACCTGCCGGCTGGGAGCGCGCCGTTCCAGCAGCGGGCCCAGGACCCCGAGGACCACCGGCACCGACGCCATCGCGACCGCGATCACCGCGGGCTCCGCGTGCGCGACCCCCCGCACCACGGCCACGTTGAACAGCACCAGCCCCGTCACCGCGAGCCCCGCCAGCCACAGCCACTCCCGGCCGCGCGGCCGGACCGGGCGGGTGCCGGTGAGTCGGGCGAGGAGCAGCAGGATCGCGGTCGCGGCCGCGTAGCGCACGGCCTGGGCGGTGAACAGCGGCGCGTCGACGAGCGCGTGCGACACGCTGACACTGCTGCCGACCAGCACCATCCCGACCATGCCGGGAACCAGGGGCGCGAAGGAGGCGGAAGGGGTATCCATGGGTCCACCTTGGCCGCACAATGGATGCCATGGGCAGGTCCAAAGAGCCGTCGGTCGAGGGGTCCAAAACCGCCGCGTCGGACGCGACGGACGCGGCCGACGGGACGAACGGGACGGTGAAATCGGCCGGTACGGCTTCCGTGGCCGGTGGCACGGCCGACGGCCGTCCGTCTCGGCCCGGCGCCTCCCTCGGCTCCGACTTCCTCCAGCTCGACATCGCCGACGCGCCCCCGGGCGGGCGGACCGCCTGGCTCGTCGACCGGCTGCGGTCGGCCATCGCCGACGGCCGGCTGCCGGTCGGGACGCGACTCCCCGCCAGCCGCGTCCTCGCCGAGGAGCTCCGCGTCACCCGGGGCGTGGTCACCGAGGCCTACCGTCGGCTGTCGGAATCAGGCCAGATCGCCGGCCGGGGCAGAGGCGGCACCGTGGTCGTCGCCGCCCCGGCGCCCCCGTCTCCCTCAGCACCGCCCACAGCCCCCTCGGCATCCGGCCCCTCTTCATCGTCGTCACCCCCGGCCGCCCGGCATCGGGCCTCCCACCCTCGCACCTCCGCCCCCGTCCCCGATGCCTTCTTCGCCTCCCCCCACCGCGACGGTCTCGTCGACGCCTTGCGCGGCCTGCCCTGCCGGATCGACCTCTCCCCGGGCGTGCCCGACCTCGCCGCCTTTCCCCGGGCCGCCTGGCTGCGCGCCGAACGCGCCGTCCTCGCCGCCGTCACCCCGCGCGATTTCGGCTACGGCAGCCCGCAGGGCGCGCCCGCCCTGCGGCGGGCCGTTGTCGGCTGGCTGGCCCGCAACCGCGGCATCCGCGCCGACCCGGAGGAGGTCGTGGTGGTCGCCGGTGTGGCGCAGGCCCTGGGGCTGCTGGGGCAACTGCTGCGTGCCGACGGCGTCGACCGCGTCGCCGTCGAGGACCCCGGCTCGCTCGGCGCGCGCCAGCAGCTGGAGTACGGCGGGCACACGACCGTCCCCGTCCCTGTGGACGCCGGTGGCCTCGACATCGACGCGCTGCGGGTCTCCGGGGCCCGGGCCGTGCTGATGACCCCGGCGCACCAGTTCCCCACCGGCGTGGTCCTCGACGGGGAACGCCGGCGCGAGCTGCTGCGCTGGGCGGCCGAGGGCGGCGTCGTGATCGAGGACGACTACGACGCCGAGCACCGCTACGACCGGCCCCCCGTACCGGCACTTCGCTCGCTCCTGCCCGACGGGGTCTGCTACGCGGGCAGCGTCTCCAAGCTGCTCGCTCCCGCACTGCGGGTCGGCTGGCTCCTGGTCCCGCCGCACCTTCTCGACGCCCTGGTCACCGCCAAGCGGTACGCCGACCTCGGCAACGGCATCCTCACCCAACTGGTCCTGGCCCGGCTCATGGACTCGGGCGAGCTGGAACGGCACCTGCGCCACGTCCGGCGCCGCCACCGCAGGCGCCGGGACGTGATGGTGCGGGCCGTCGAGGCCCACCTGCCCGGCGCCCGCGTCCACGGGGCGGCTGCCGGACTGCACCTCATGGTCACCTTCGCCGACGGGCCCGGCAGCCGCGTCCGCGACACCGACCTCGCCGCGGCCGCGCTCGCCCGGGGCGTGAAGGCCCACCCCCTGTCCTGGCACCGTCTGACCCCCGGCCCGCCCGGCCTGGTCCTCGGCTACGCGGCGGGCGCCGCCCACGAGATCGAGGAGGGCATCGCCCTCATCGGGGAGGCGCTGCGAAGCCTGCCCGCTGCCGCCTGACCCCGCCACTGCCCGGGTCACCCCGACTGCCCTAGCCTGGCCCGTTCCGGCGACCGGCGGCGTTCCGTCGAACGCCGACGCGGACGAGCCGAGCGCCGACGTCGAGCGGGGCCTGCGCCGAGAGGTCCCCGAGCGCTGAGGCCGACCCGGACATCGCCCGGGTGACCACGCGGAGCATCGCCGAGCACAGCACCGCCGCCCGCTCGCCGGCCTGGAGCACATGCGGCACGGCAGGTGTCACGAGAACGGGAGGCACCTCGTCGTCGCTCCCCGCCAGGTAGATCCGGGTACCGACCAGCCCGTACGCCGACTTCGGCACGCCTCGTAGGGTGGTCCGATGTTCGATCATTTGGAGATCCGCGTGTTGCCGCCGGAACCCCGGTTCGCTGCCCAGTTGCGGTTCTGGGTCAACGGCGAGGACGTGATCGAACGGGCGGTCGCCAAGGGCGGCCGTGGGCCTTTCGCCGCGGACGTGCTGCCTGCCGGCCGGCCCAGTCTCCTACGGGCGACCGGCGAGGCACGTCGTCTGGAGCTGGGAGAACCAGACTGCACCGGCGGCTGCTGCGGTTTCCTGTCCGTCGTCGTTCGACGGTTCGAGGACATCGTGCAGTGGTCGGACTGGGAGGTTCCGCACGCCTCCGCCTCCCCGGCGGAGCTTCACTTTGACGCCAGCCAGTACGACGCCGAGGTGGCTCGCGCTGAGGCAGCCCGGTGGTGGCAAGTTGCCGAGTAGTCCAGCACGGCGCACCCCTGCGTGACCGCGGTCGGTGGCATGGAGGGCCGTTACCGCGCATGGCGGTCCGCCGTTCGCCCACGGGGCGTCGCGGCGCCCGTCGGCTCCTCCCAGAGGCGGAGCAGGAAGAGGACGGGATGGGGATGTCCTCGTACGGGGTAGGCGAGCGGAACGACGCGGGGCGGTCCGGCGTGCTGCTTGAGGGAGGTCCACGGATGCAATTCGACGACGATGCTGCTCTGGACACGTCCGAGGTCGAGGACGGGCGGGGAGGTGCGCTGGGCGGGATCCCGGGCGGCGGGAAGACCATCGGCGGAGGACTGGTCGGGCTCGTGGTGCTGGTCGCGTCCGTGCTCTTCGGTGTCGATCCCGGCATGTTCGGCTCGGACAGCAGCGACACGTCCTCGTCCGGTACATCAGCCGCGGACCTCGCGGCGGACTGCCGGACCGGTGCCGACGCCAACCGCAAGGAGGAGTGCCGGATCGTCGCCGTGGTCGACAGCGTGCAGGCGTTCTGGAAGCAGACGGAGACAGCCGCCGGCAAGCCCTACCAGCAGGCCCCGACGTACCTGTTCACCGGCAGTGTGAACACCGGCTGCGGAAACGCCACATCCGATGTCGGCCCCTTCTACTGCTCGGCCGACGACAAAGTCTATCTCGATCTCGGCTTCTTCAACGACCTGAGCAGCAAGTTCGGCGCCAAGGGCGGCCCGTTCGCCGAGGCCTACGTCATCGCGCACGAATACGGCCACCACTTCCAGGACCTCAGCGGAACGATCTCCCGTGGCAGCGGAAAGGGCCAGAGCAGCGGCTCGGTGAAACTCGAGTTGCAGGCGGACTGCTACGCCGGAGTGTGGGCTCACCACGCCACCACGACCCCCGACCCCAAGAGCGGTAGGCCACTGATCACCGACTTGACGAAGGACGACATCAACCGCGGGCTGGACGCGGCCGCCGCCGTCGGTGACGACCGTATCCAGCAGCGCTACCAGGGCAAGGTCACACCCGACACCTGGACCCACGGCTCCGCGAGCCAGCGCCAGCAGTGGTTCTCCACCGGCTACCGCTCGGGCAGTGTCGCCAGCTGCAACACGTTCAGCTGACCACGCTGACGGCCACGTCACGACACCCGGCTGCCGGTGACCGCGGAACCTGCCCGGCGCCTGCGCCGACACCCTCAGCGCCCCGCCGACCCAGTCGGGCGACGCCCTCGCGGACGAGGACGAGGGCCGCACCGGAGCGGGCATCCCCTGACCCGATCCGACCGGGAGTTGTCCCACGGTCGGTCGGCCCGTGCACGACGATGTCGGCCGGCACACCGCCGGGAGGCCACCGGCGCATCGCCGGCCAAGTGGGCACGTTGGGCAGTGAGCGGAAAGCACGCTGCCAGCGAAGAGACGGGTTCGCCCGCCGACCGCCGGCGCCGTCCTGCTCGCCGCACGCGTACCTCAAGAGGCACCTCAATGGCTTCACCCGGGAAGCCGGGGGCACCCTCAACCCCATGACGACCAGAGGCGGACGCGCGTGCCGCTCACGGGCGCATGA
>NZ_BNBF01000004.1:174479-176957 GCF_014654935.1 Streptomyces capoamus | reverse complement strand
GCCGTCTCGTTCGCAGGTGGAGGAAACATGCTGGCGTTGAGAATTGCCGTGGCGCTGATGCTCCTCGTCGGCGCCGCCGCGATCCTCCTGTCCCTGACAGGGGACGGCGGTCACGCGCCGGCCTTCCCCCTGGTGCTGGGCATCACGGCCGTAGGGTGCGGCGCCGTCCTGATGGTGCTGATGGCCCGGGGCTCCCGGCGGGCCGGAACGAGGAGGGACCTGCGGTGAGGAACGCGCTTTCGCTGCTGCTGATACTCGCGGTGCCCGCGGTGGTGGCGCAGACAGTGAAGGAAGCCGGCGGCGCAGACACACGGAAGCGTTCGGGGGGACCCACGCCCGGCCGGACCGGACCGGCGCGCCGCCGACGTCAGGACCGTCGCTGAGCCTGGCCCTCTTCCCGCGCCTGCTGGAACGCCTCCGACACCGCCTCCGCGGCTCCGGAGAGGACGCCCTTGGCCGCACCTTGGGAGCCGGACCCCTTCATCTTCTCCGGAAGCTCGGTGAGCCCGGCCGGCTTCCGCGGTCCCGATTCCAGGTCCAGACGGTTGCACGCCTCGGCGAACCGCAGGTACGTGTCGACGCTGGCGACCACGATACGAATGTCGATCTTGAGTATCTCGATACCCACGAGGGACACCCGGATGAAGGCGTCGATCACCAGCCCCCGGTCGAGGATGAGTTCCAGAACGTCGTAGAGGCCACTGGAACCGCCACCGCCACCGCCCTGCCGCGCCACGGTCATCACGACCACCCCTTGTCATCGATCGCACACGATCCCGTCGACGTCGTACCGGCCGCGACGACGGCTGCCAGGTAGGTCTGACCTCCTGCACCCGGACCAAACACTTGTGCGGTCCGCTAGGCAATGTCGTTACAGATGGCTGGGCCGCACGCCCGGTTTCGCGCGGTGATCACGGCAGTCGCGGTGGCGGCGGTCTCGGTCGCCGCCGGGCCATCGTCAGGCATGCCGACAGAGGGCACTTCCGGGGTACACGGCCGTCATGTTCTTCTTCAGCAATCGGATCGGCTGCCTCGGTTCCCTGCTCATCAGCGTGATCGCGACTGCGATCCTGTACCTGATCTTCACGCGGTGACGCGCCCGGCCGCCGCTCGCGCCTCCGCCGCCCTGTGGGGAACGAACTGCCCGGCACCCGCCCTACGCCCGTCGCGGCGCAGGTAGCCCTTGGCGTCGGACGGCGGGTCGGCAGCGTGGCCGCACGGCCGAGCCGCCCACGCCTCGTCGGCGGCGGCGGATTCGCCATCCGCCTCACGTCCCGCGGCTAAGGGCCTCCCGGACAGCGGGTCGTAGATCGCCCGCCGCACTCGCGGATCGAGCGGAGCCGCAACGGGAACGCGACAGCCATGACAGCGCCCTGCAAGACGCACGCCCGCTTAGCGGCCGCCACTGAGGCGGGTACGCGGGAGCGGGCATGAGCTGAGAGCGCGCGTTGAGGGTCCGGTCACCCGGCGCGCTGGGTTGTCTCCCCGGTCTGGGCGGGTACCGCGGGCAGGGGGACGGTGCAGGAGGCGCAGCGTCGGGCCTGGGCCGGGACGGGGCTGAGGCACTCGGGGCAGTCCCGCTTGGGGGCTTGGACGTCGTGGTGGGGAGCGAGACGCTCGTGCAGCTTGTTGATCGGGAGTACGACGAGGAAGTACAGGGCGCTGGCGATGAGGAGGAAACTGATCGCCGCGTTGAGGAAGGCTCCATAGGGGAACTTGGTGGCGCCTACTGTGAAGGTCTTGCGGCCCATGTCGCCGGTGGCACCGGTGGCCAGTCCCACGAGCGGAGTCAAGAATGCGCCGACGAAGCCGTTGACGACGGCGGTGAACGCCGCTCCGATCACGATGCCGACTGCCAAGTCGACCACATTGCCGCGCAATATGAAGCTGCGGAAGCCCTTCACCTTCACTCCTTCTAGGCCATGACATCGACGGGCGGCACCCCGGCTCATCACCCCGGATGCCCTGCCAGGCCTCACCCATGCCTGGGGGGTGCACCCTGATGTCGCGTACGGATTGCGTCAGTGGAGCGTACGAAACGCGTACGTAGGCCGACCCCATGCATAGTCCCGCGGGAAGCCAACGTCGGACCGCCGTGGTCGCCACGGTGACCGCGAGTGCTCTGCTGTTCACCAATCTGACCAGCCGCCGGGGTCCTCACCCCGCTGGCCGTCGCCGCGCTGGCATCTGGAGGGGCTGCCCGGCCGGGCGCTGGACCTGACCGGCTGCGCCCTCATCGCCTGCGGTCTGGCGCTGCTGGTGTTCGCCTGCGAGCGGTCCTCGGACTGGGGCTGTCGGTTCGCTCGTCCCCTTCCTCGCCGGCGTCCTACTGCTCGTCGTGCTCGTGCTGGTGGAACTGCGCACTGCGGAACCGTTGTTGGACCTCCGCCACCTGCGCTGCGCCAGGACGTCCGTGCCGCTGGCCGCCCTGGCCATCGTGCAGTGCACGTCGCTCGCGCACCCTCCACACGGGCCTGC
>NZ_BNBF01000004.1:163521-174441 GCF_014654935.1 Streptomyces capoamus | reverse complement strand
TGCTCCTCCTCACCAGGGACGCTCTCGCCGCTCGTGGGACAGCTGACCGAGCGGGGACACGGAGCTGGTCCCCTCGGCGACGGCCATGGTCACGGGCACCGTTTCGGGCTCGGCGCGCGGTGTCGGCGCGGGACTGACGGTCGAGGCCCGGCAGATCGGGGCCACCCTCGGGCTCGCGCTGACCGACCTGCTCTTCACGTCCGTGGAGGGACCGGGTGCACGCGGCCGTCGACGACGCCTTCGCCAAGGTGACGTTCCTGGTCCTCGGCGCGGTGACGCTGCTCGGCGCCGCCTTGGCCCTCATGACCGCGTACGCCGGGAGGGCTCGGGAGCGCTCGGCGCGCCAGCAGGAGCGGGGCACCTGAGCCGGGGCGCGTCGGGGACGGAGCCGATCAGCCGAAGACGACGCATGAGGCCGCGGCGTCCGTCACCGAGACAGTCCTTCAGCGAGCCGTTCCCCAGCCGACAGTGATCGCGGCACCTCCCGGGCCGGAGCTTCTAGGACAGGTTGCGTCCTAAGAGGCGTCTACCTTCGTCAGCGCGTTGAGGCACTCGCCCCCAGGAGGCAGTCGTATGTCCGTCAAGCCTGTTCCCCAGGGCTACAGCACAGTGACGCCGTGGATCATCTCGCGCGACACAGTGCAGCTCATCGACTACATGAAGAGGGCCTTCGGCGCGGAGGAGCTCGCGTGCCTCGCGGGCAAGGACGGGGCCATCGAGCATGCGGAGGTACGGATCGGCGATTCAGTGGTGATGATGTTCGACGCGCGGCCGGAGTGGCCGCCGACTCCTGGCTTCCTGCGCCTTTACGTCGAGGACGCCGACGCCGTGCACCGTCAAGTCGTGCGGCCGGCGGTACCTCGGTCACCGAGGTCACCCACCTGTTCTTCGGAGATCGGATCGGGCGGGTCCGCGATCCGCTGGGCAACCTGTACTGGATCCAGACCCATGTGGAGGACCTGAGCCCGCAGGAGATGGAACGCCGCCTCGCCGACCCGGAGTTCACCAAGGCCATGGAGTACGTCCAAAGCGCCGACTTCTTCCCCGCCCGGGGAGCCGGCCTCGGCTGACGTTCAGGAGCGGTGCGCCGGCCGGCTGATCTGTGTGGACCTCGCAGTGCGTCCGCGCCGAGTACCCGCTGCACCGGGCCGCCCGCGTGCGGGGCAGGGAGAGGCGGGTGGGCCGGCCTTCACAGGCCGAAGGCGCCGCCCTCGATGAGGATGAGCACGCCGAGGCCGATCAGGACCAGCGGCAGCAGGATGTGGCCCCAGCGGCTGAGGGTCTTCGCGATGGCTGGCCGGGTGGCGAAGTAGCGGCCGGCCGCGATCCACACCGCGAGCAGAACCAGGAAGACGATCACGTAGGCGCTCATGCCGCCGACACCGGCGGTGGCGAAGACGGGGACGTAGACGCCGATGTTGTCGCCGCCGTTGGCGACTGCTTCTCCTCCTCGGCAGTGCCGCGGTGCCGCCAGCCCTGCACGGCGGCCTTGGTGCCCAGGGCGAGCGGCAGCAGGCCGAGGTAGGGAACGGCGGACCCGGGCAGGAAGGTCGCGCCGTATGCGGCGGCCACGGCAACGGCGAGGATGGCGGCGAAGCCCAGGAACTGCCCGAGGGCGATGTTGCGGGTGGAGTTCTTGTGACCGGCGCCCTGGGCGAAGAACAGGGCCAGGACCAGGATGTCGTCGATGTTGGTGACGGCGTACAGGCCGGCTGCCTGACCGATGATGCCGAGGTTCACGACTGCCCCAGCGACTTGGTGTGGGCCGGTCGGGCGGGGTGCACGTGTACGCCGCTCGTGGGGCGCGGGCAGTTGGAATTCACGATCGACCCGCCCAGTGGCTCTTGGGGCAGCACGAGGTACACCCGCAGCGTGGTGGCCGTCAGCATGACCACCGCCCGACCCAGCCTCAGCATCCCAGCCTTCCCGGTCCCGCTTTCACCGAAGCGACGGCACAGCCTCGCACACTCGTATGCCCCGCCCATGCTCCCCGTCGAGGCGATGCCGGCCAGGGCCGGAAAGGCTCGGAATCAGCAGGGGAACGTGCCGCTGTAGAGGGCGTGTCCGTAGGAGGAGCTTCCGGAGCCGAAGCCGTAGATGCCGTCATCGCTCCAGACCGCCTCGCGGAAGCCGCTGACGCAGGTCGACTTCGGCGCGATGGCGAAGCCCTCCAGGTTGTCCACCGGTATGACGGCCGGGTTCGTGTAGGTCGCATCCGGCACGATCGCGCCGGCGGCGTCGACCTTCATGAACGTGTGCGTCTCGCCGCAGGTGTTGTCACAGGTCGCGACGATGCGCTGGGTCCCGGCGTCGAACATCACGTCCATCACGGACGCCTTGCCGGTCGAGACCGTGCCGAACGTGGTGAACGAACCGTCGGAGTTCAGCCCGTAGACGTGCAGCGTGCCGTCCCATTCCAGACCGGCGAAGAACAGGCCCGCGCCGTGCAGCGGGTAGTTGGCCGGGTTGTACGCGGCGTGGGTGAGCGGGTCGATCCAGCCGTTCGCCGTCAGCCAGCTGTCAGGCACGCAGCCGACGCCCTCGAAGCCCAGGTTGGCGTCGTCCTTGCTGCCGGTGTCGAGCTGAGGGAACTGCGAGGTCATGTCCCACTGGTGGACCGGCGTCAGTGTCGTTCCGCTCGCGGCCGGGTCGAACTCCATGATCGTGTCCTTCGGGACGGTGTTGTTGGCGTTGTCGCGTTCCGAGGTAGGTAGATGTGGCCGTTGCCCCCGACGGTCACTCCCTCGGAGTCCGGCTGACCCGAGCCGCCCGCGAAGCGGATCTGCTTGCCGGTCGCGCTCCACGCTGGGTCCGGGACCCACTTGCCGTTGCTCTTGACCAGCTTGTACAGCCAGTTCTTGTTCTTCGCGGCCCACAGCACCGACGGGTTCGCCGGGTCGAACGCCAGCCCGCTCACGTCACGGCCCTCAGGTCCCGTGGACGTGGTGAACGCGCAGACGTCATCGGTGATCGTGACGTCCAGCCCGCCCGGCCAGGCCGACGTACCCGCCGGGGCCGTGCCCGTACCGGAGGGCGCCTCAGGAGTGCAGCCACTGGTCAGCGAGCCCCCGCCGCCCAGCAGACGACCGGTCTGGCCGCCACCGCCACCACCTCCAGCGCCGGAGCAGGAGTTGGCAGTTGCGAGCGTCGCCGTCGTGGAGGTCCGGAACCATCCGGTGCCGTTGGCGCAGCGTTCGTCGGACGGCCTGGCACCGTCAGTGGCCCAGGTCACCGAGTCGACGGAGTTGCCGCTGCTGTCGGTGAGGAAGAGCGAGTCGTTGTCGCCCAGGCCCGGAGCGGAGTTGAAGGTGACGTAACCGCCCGCGGGGATCTTCGTCGCGTTCGGCGAGGACGAAGCGACCGAGACCGGGGTGTGGCTCGTGTCGTTGTCGACGTACTTCCACGATCCGATGCTGACTGCGCTCGTGCCGCCGTTGTACAGCTCGACGGTGTCCGCGCCGTCGGAGGTGACCTCGTTGATGCGCACCTGGCTCGCCGACGGGATCGACGACGGGCAGCCGGAGCCGTTCGCGGCGCCGAACGTGGTCGCCGTGGTCGTGGTCACCCACGCGCCGGTGCCGTCGCCCCCGCAGCGGGCCATCGCAGGCTTCGCTCCGTCGGTGGCCCACTCCACGCGGTCGACAACCGTGCCGTCGGCCGTGTAGATCACCAGCTTGTCGGAGTCACCGAGCCCCTTCGGCGAGTTGAAGGTGACGAAGCCGCCGGCGGCGATCGTGGGGGCGGACGGGGTGAACGACTGCGGTGAGAAGCTGTCGTCGGACATCTTCCAGCCGCTGATGCTCACCGCGGTGGAGCCGGTGTTGTACAGCTCCACCGTGTCGCTGTTCGAAGAGGTGACCTCATTGATGCGAACGTTCTGGTAGCCGGCCGGATCAGCGGCAGCCGCAGGCTGAGCGGCGGACAAGCCTGTGGCAACCAGACCTGAGAACGTCAGAGCTGCGGCGCATAGGGGGGCGACGCCGAAGCGTGAGTATGAAGTAGGCACGAGGCGGAACTCTGGAGAAAGGACGTGGAAGCAGCGTGTACTCCGGCTGAATACCAGTTGCTCAACACCAGAACGCCCCGCGCGTCACCGCCACGATGGACACGGCCTTGCTCAAGACGGCACCGGCTCGGCAGCCAGGAACCCTTCCACGGCCTTCGTCGCCCGGCGGTCGAACTCGGCGTACCGCGCCTCGCGTTCGGTTCCGGCGACCGCGTCGCCGACCAGAAGGTTTCCCTCGGCGTCGAGTCGTTGCGGGCGCTCCTCGGCGTCGGGGAGGAGAGCGACGGTGGAGTGGGAGAACCCGCAGTAGTAGGCGATGCCTTCACTGAGGTTGGTCTCCAGCACGGCCCGCATCCCCTCCGTGACGGGATCGCCGGAGGTGACACCGGCCAGGCCCAGCCACAACATGCGCTTGCCGGCCAGGCGGGGCTTGCTGCGGCCGTAGGCGAAGCCGTAGTTCCACACCCGGTCGATCCAGCCCTTGAGGAGGGCAGGCACACTCTGCCAGTACACGGGGAAGACGGCGATGACGAGATCGGCGTCGAGGATGCGCTGCATGTGGGCCCGTACCTCGTCCGAGTACGGCTTGTCCCGATCACCCCAGTCGGGCTGGTCCGCCACGTTCATCCGCGGGTCGAACTGTTCGGCGTGCAGGTCGAGCAGGTCGACGCGGTACCCGGCGCCTTCCAGTTGCGCGGCGGTACGGCGGGCCGTGTGTGCGGTGAGGGAGTCGGCGCGGTGATGAGCCATGACCACCAGGGCGGTTCCGGCTGCGTTGTCGAGGGGCGGCATCGTTTCTCCTGACTGGGTTCCGTCGGTGCTGCCCGTCCAGTACACGACTGATCGACTGGATGATCCATGGCAGAAACGCTCCAGGGCATAGGAGTTCGTCTACGATGGCCGCCGTGGATCCCTTGAGTTCTCTGCTCAGCGGCATCCGGGCCGAGGGCTCGGTGGTCAGCCACGCCGTGCTGGAAGCGCCCTGGACCATCCGCTTCGCCGACGGTGCCCCGCTCACCATGGTCAGCGTGTTGCGCGGCGGCGGAACCCTGCGTCTGCCCGACGGAACCGAGCGAGCGGTCCGCGCCGGTGACACGGCGGTCGTGCGCGGCCCGGGGACGTTCCACCTCGCGGACGGGCCGGCCTCCTTCGACCGCCCCCACGCCGAGTACGAGATCGCCTGCTTCACCGACTCCCCCGAGTGCACCGCCCAGGACCTCGGCGGTATCCACTGGGGCAACGATCCGGACGCGGCGACCGCACTGATCGTGGGCGCCTACCGCGCCTCGGGCCGTCGCCACGAGCGGCTGCTGCTCGGCCTGCCGCCGGTGCTGGTGGTCAGCGAGGACGCCGACGTCTGCGACTGGCTGGAGCGGGCCGCCGTCGATGCCGCCCTGCGCTCAGCCGGCTCGCAAGCGCTGATGGACCGGCTCCTGGACTGGGCACTGGTCTGCACGCTGCGCGCCTGGTTCGAGCAGGCACGCTCGGACGCACCGCACTGGTACCGCGGCCTGGCCGACCCGATCCTCGCCCCGGCGCTCCACGCCTTCCACGCCCAGCCCTCCCGGAGGTGGACGGTGGGCGCGCTCGCCGCCGAGTCCGGTGTGTCACGGGCGCTGTTCGCCAAACGCTTCACCGAGATCATCGGCCGTCCTCCGCTCGCCTACATGACCGAATGCCGCATGGACGAGGCCGAGGCGCTGCTGTCCGAGACCGACCTCGCCATCGCCCAGATCGCCAGATCCGTCGGCTACGCCGATGCCTTCGGCTTCAGCGCCGCATTCAAACGCCACCGCGGCCTGAGCCCCAGCGCCTTCCGTACCGTGACGGCCTGACCGTGTGAGCTGCCCAGGGCAAGCACGTCAGGAGTGGAGCCCCAGGAGTTTGACGAGCAGTGCGGAGAGTTGCTCGCGTTCGGCCGGGGTGAGGTCCGTGAAGGTGTCGTCGAGGAATCCGGGTACCGCGTCCTCGGCCCGGGCGAGAAGTCGGCGGCCTGAGTCGGTGATCGTGACGGCGTAGGCGCGGCGATCGCCCGCGTCGCGTTCGCGCCGTACGTGCCCTGCCTGCTCCAGGCCGTCGCAGATGCCGACCATGACGCTGCGGTCGATGCGCAGTTGGTCACTCAGGGCCCGCTGCGAGCTGGGGCCGACCTCGGCGAGCATCTTGAGCACCAGATGCTGCCCGACCCCGATCCCGGACTCGTTCGCCCGGGCCTCTGCGGCGCGGGCGACGACGGTCGAGGCCCGGCACAGCGCGATGTCCAGGCGTTCTGCGGCAAGCGTCGGAAAGTAGCCGGTCTCGCGCTTCGCGGTCTTGGGCGGCATGCCCACCTCCTTCACGTGTGCGGCGGTCACTCCTGCACCCTACCAAGATTCATCTGCTCCCAGATTGTTTGCGCACCACTCATCGGATTTGTATGCTCCCCAATCATCTGGAGCAAGATAATCTGCGTGAAGATGGAGGTCCGGCGATGGTCAAGCCCGAGGGCCGGAGGCAATTGGCCCTGGTACTGCTCTGCACCGCGGTGTTCCTGGACTCGATGGATCTGTCGCTCATGGGGGTCGCCCTCCCCGCCATCGGACGGGACCTGTCGCTGTCGGAGGGCACGCTTCAGTGGCTCGTGTCCGGTTACGCGGTCGCCTACGGCGGCTTCCTGCTGCTGGGCGGCCGTCTGGCCGATCTGTTAGGCCGCCGCCGCATGTTCCTGGTCTCGCTCGCCGTCTTCGCCGCGGCCAGCCTGGTCGGCGGGCTGCTCTCGGAGGGATGGCTGCTGGTCATCACGCGGGTGGTCAAGGGACTGGCCGCGGCGCTGACCGCCCCGGCCGCCCTGTCCCTGATCACCACGACGTTCACCGAGGGCTCACAGCGCCATCGGGCCCTGGGCGTCTACGCCCTGGCCGGCGCCACCGGCTACAGCGGCGGCCTCATTGCTTCCGGGCTGCTCACCGAAGTCAGCTGGCGGCTGGTGTTCTTCCTCCCGGTGCCTATCGCCCTGCTGGTGCTGCTGGCCGCTCCGAGGGCGCTGCCGCAAGGCGGCCGACCCGACCGAGCGGGCCGTAGATTCGACGCCGCCGGCGCGGTCGCGGTCACGGCGGGAGTGCTGTCGCTGGTGTACGCGCTGACCGAGACCAGCTGGCCCGCCGGCGGGGCCGCCGCGGTCCTCCTGGCCGGTTTCGTACTGGTCGAGCGGCGGCAGCGGTTTCCGCTCGTTCCGCTGCAAGTGTTCCGGTCACGCGCCGTTTCCGGCGCCAACCTCGCCGCGCTCGCCTGGGCCTGCGCGACCATCGGTTGGCAGTTCGCCGCGGTCCTCTACCTCCAGCAGGTCCGCGGATACGGCGCACTGGCGACCGGTCTGGGCATCGTCCCCATGGGCGCGGCCATCATGGTGACCGCCAAGCTCGTCGGACGGCTGATCGGCCGGTGGGGGCTGGGCCGTACCGCGGTCGTGGGGATGCTGGTCCAGGCCGCCGGGATCCTGCTGTTCCTCCGGGCCGGCACGGATGCCGGCTACGCCGGTGTGCTGCTACCGGCGCTGGTGGTGCACGGCGTGGGCAACGGCCTGTCCTTCCCCAGTCTCAACATCGCGGCCGTCAGCGCTCTCCCCGACGACCAGCAGGGCCTGGCGTCCGGACTGATCACCTCCGCCGTCCAGATCGGGGCAGGCATCGGCGTCGCCGTGCTCGCCTCGCTCATGACCGCCGCCGCGCCCGGCATCGACGGCTACCGGGTCGCCTTCCTCACGGCGGGCTGCTTCTCCCTCATCGGCGCCGCCCTGGCTCATTTCGGCCTGCGCGCGCACGCCGAGGACGCCGAGACGCCGGCCCCCGCCTGACCGACCGCCCCACGACGCCACCGACCCCGGCTCCGAAATCGAAACCGAAACCGAAGGAAGCGGCCGTGACGCTGAACCTGACCCCCGACCAACTCCTGTCGACCACCCGCGCCGTACGCAAACGCCTCGACTTGGACCGCCCGGTCCCGCGCTCCCTGATCGAGGAATGCGTGGACCTGGCCACCCAGGCCCCGACCGGCCGCAACCGGCAGCGCTGGCACTTCATCGTCATCACCGAAGACACCCAACGGCGAGCCGTGGCAGACATCTTCCTGCGCGCCCTGCCACTGGCCGGCGGACACCTCCTGACCGAACGCGACGCATGGCGCATGAACTACCATCCCGGCTCCACCGAGCGTGTCTTCGACGGCCTACGCCACCTGGCCGCGAACATCCACCGCGTGCCCGCCTTCGTCATTCCCGGGGTGGAAGGACGCACCGATCACGCGCCGGTGACCGTGCAGGCGGGGGCATGGGGCTCGATCCTGCCGGCGGTCTGGAGCTTCATGCTGGCCGCCCGGGCACGCGGCCTGGGCACCACCTGGACGACAGCGCAAGGACCACTGGAGCGGGAACTGGCCGAGACGCTCGGCGTGCCGTACGACGACATCATGCTGGCCGCCTTCATTCCGCTGGCTTACACCATCGGCACCGACTTCAAGCCGGCCCGCCGGATCCCCCGCGAGCACGTCCTGCACTGGGACCGATGGGAACAGCACTCCGCCGGGCCCACGCGGTAGCGCACCACCGTTCAGTGGATCGTCAGCCGGACTGTCGTCCTCCTGCCCGGAGCCTCCGGGCAGGACTGACGGACGGCCGACGAACGTGACGGTCTTGCACGCGCTCAGCCTCCCCTGGGCCGGACGGGGGTCCACCAGTCGGTGGACCCCACGTTCAACCGGTCGCTGCTGTCGGCACCCCGACCCTGGGGAAGAGCATGGATGCCATGAGGAATCTTCCCGTACGCATGGCTCGTTGGAGCGCCGCCCACCCGTGGCGGGGCATCGTCGGCTGGTTCGTGTTCGTCGTCCTGTGCTTAGGAGTCGGCATCTCGGTGGGCACGACCGCGGCGACCACCGAGGACTTCCGCATCGGTGAGGCTGGACGCGGCGAAGCGATCGCCGCGGAGGGCGGGTTGCAGCAGCGCCCCGTCGAACACGTGCTGATCACCACGAAGCCGGGCACCGGAGAACTCGACATCGCCGCGGCCGACTCGGCCGCCGCCGACGTCACCGCCCGGATGAGCAAGCTGCCAGAGGTCCTCTCGGTCGCCGACCCGGTGCGCAGCGCAGCCGGTACGGCGGTGCGGGTCACCGTCACCATGAGAGGCCCGGAACTGGCGGGCAAGAAGCACGTCGACCCGCTGATCGAACAGACCGCGGCCGTGCAGAAGGTTCATCCCGGGCTGCGCGTCGAGGAAACCGGGTCGCCGTCCATCAGCAAGGGCGTCGACGAACTACGCGGCGACGACCTCTCCCGCACCGAGGTGATAGCCCTGCCGGTCACCCTCATCACCCTGCTACTGGTCTTCGGCTCCGTGGCGATGGCCCTCGTACCGCTGCTGCTGGCCCTGTCCTCGATCGTCGCGGCCGTCGGTCTGTCGATGGTGGCCTCGCACGTCTTCCCCGACGCGGGTGTCGGCACCAACGTCATCCTGCTCATCGGCCTCGCGGTCGGCGTCGACTACACGCTCTTCTACCTCAAGCGTGAACGCGAGGAACGGGCGCGCGCCGGCGGCAGACTGAGCCCGCAGGCCGTCGTCGAGCTCGCCGCCGCCACGTCCGGACGGGCTGTCGTCCTCTCCGGTCTCGCCGTCGCCGTCTCCAGCGCCACCCTCTACCTCGCCGACGACGTCATCTTCTCGTCCATCGCCACCGGCGCGATCGTCGTCACGCTCGTCGCCATCGTCAGCTCCCTGACCGTGCTGCCCGCCGTGCTCGCCGAGCTGGGCATGCGTGCCGAGCGCCGGGGCGAGCGCCGGGCGGCCCGCGGAGTCGCGCCGAAGAAGCAGAAGGGGCACAGGACCGGCCCCGGCCGGCTGACCGCCGCCGTGCTGCGCCCCGTCGCCAAGCACCCCGTCGCCACCCTCACCGTCACCGTCGTCGGGCTGCTCGCCCTCACCGCCCCGGTCCTAGGCCTCAAGCTCACCGACATGGGCCGCGAGACACACTCCCGCTCCATCGCCGCCATGCAGGTCTACGACCGGCTCAACGCCGCCTACCCGGAGCTGAAGTCCATGCACCAGGTCGTCGTCCGCGCCGACGCCGACCGCTCGCCCGAGGTGACGGCCGCGCTGCGCGCACTCGCTTCCGACGTCAGGGACGATCCGCGCCTGAGCGGGACCTCCAAGCTGACCACGTCGCCCGACAAGCGGATCAGCATGCTCCAGCTGCAGGTCCCGCACTACGTCAGCAGCGACGCGGCCCAGTCCTCGCTCAAGGACATCCGCGACACGTACGTCCCGCAGACCGTCGGCCGGGTCCCGGGCGCCGAGGCCGCGGTGACCGGTGACGTGGCCCGCTACACCGACTACCCGACCCACCAGGAACAGAAGCTGCCCCTCATCATCGCGGCGCTGCTCCTGGTCACCTTCGCCATGACCGTGTACGCGTTCCGCTCCGTCGTCCTCGGCCTGGTCGGCATCGTCCTCAACCTCCTCTCCGCCGCCGCGTCGCTCGGCATCCTCGTCATGGTCTTCCAGCACACCTGGGCCGAAGGCCTGGTCGACTTCCACTCCACCGGATCGATCGGCTCCCGTGTCCCGCTGTTCCTCTTCGTGATCCTGTTCGGCCTGTCGATGGACTACCAGGTCTTCGTGATCAGCCGGATCCGTGAGGCCGCCTTGCGCGGAGTGCCGACCCGCAGGGCCGTGGTCGAGGGCATCGGCAGCTCGGCGGGCGTGGTGACCAGCGCCGCCGTCGTCATGGTCACGGTGTTCGCCAGCTTCGCGGCGCTGCACCTGATCGAGATGAAGCAGATCGGCTTCAGCCTCGCAGTCGCCGTCCTCCTGGACGCCTTCGTCATCCGGATGCTGGTCCTGCCGTCCCTGATGCTCCTGCTCGGCGAGGCCAACTGGTGGCCC
>NZ_BNBF01000004.1:154627-163497 GCF_014654935.1 Streptomyces capoamus | reverse complement strand
TCCCGCGGAGTACGCGGTGCCCGCCGCAGCACCGAACAGACCCCCCGCACCGCGCAATCGGTAGGCTGACGAGACCGACGCCGGAACCGCAAACCGAACTCCTCACGAACGGGGTGCATCAGCGTGAGTCAGTGGCAGCAGCCGGGTGATCGGCGCACCCGGGGCCGGGTCCTTCGCTGGAACCTGGCGGGCTGGATCCTGTTCGGTCTGCTGCCGCAGGCCGTCGCCGTGCTCGACGCGTCGCCGGCCCGGAGATACTGGCTGCTCGGCCTGCTCGTCCTGATCGCGCTGTGTCACACGGTCGTTGTCAACCGGCCGGACAACCCCCTCCTGCGCCACGGTACCTATCTCCACCTCCTGGCGCTCGTCCTGGGCTCGACGGCCTACCTCATGGACGGCGGGGCCGCTTTCTACGTGGTGTCCCTGCCGCAGTTCTGGCTTTTCACCCGTGCCCCGCGGGACGCGATCACCCTCAGTGGCGCCGCCGCGGCCCTCACCGTGTTCGGCGGCACACTCCACCAGGGCTGGAGCCCGCAATTCCTCACGGGCAACGTGATATCCACCGTCGTCGCCTGTGTCGCCGGGGCGGGACTGGGGCTGTGGGTGCACCACTTCGTCGTCCGGAGCAACGAGCGGCAGGAGCAGCTGACCGCGGCGCTTGCCCTCACCCAGAAGGAATTGGCAGCCGCCTATCAGCAGCAGGGAGCGGCCCAGGAGCGCGAACGGCTCGCCCGGGAGATCCACGACACCCTCGCCCAGGGCTTCGCCTCCATCGTGGTGCTCGCGGAGGCGGCCCGAGCCGCCGCCGTCAACGACCCCGTCCGCTGCGCAGAGCAGCTCACCTCCATCGAGCAGACCGCGCGCGAGAACCTGGCCGAGGCCCGGGTGCTCGTCGGCTCCGCCCCCGAGAGCGGTGTCGCGGCAGGCTCGCTGGCCATCACCCTGCGCAGAACCCTGGACCGTTTCGCCCAGGACACCGGCCTCACCGTCACCGCCGAACTGCCCGACGTGGACCTGGACCAGCGCACCCGCGTGGCCCTGCTGCGCTGCACGCAGGAATCCCTCGCCAACGTACGCAAACACTCGGGCGCCTCCACCGTCGGCGTCGTCCTCACCGAACTCGCGGGCGGTGTCGAGCTGGAGATCACCGACGACGGATGCGGCTTCGTCGTCGAGGACTCCCGCGGCTATGGCCTCGACGGCATGCGCCGACGGCTGGCCGAACTCGACGGCGAACTTTCCGTCATCAGCTCCCTGGGAGACGGCACCCGCGTCCTCGCCAGCCTTCCCACGCACAGTCAGGACCGAGCATGACCGACACCACGAACGACCGGATCCGGGTGGTCGTGGTCGACGACCACGCCGTGATGCGCGCCGGAGTCATCGCCCTGCTGGCCGACGAGCCCACCATAGAGATCGTCGGTGAGGCGAGAAACGGCCGCGAAGGCGTCGACCTCGTCGAGCGGCTCGCCCCCGATGTGGCCCTCCTCGACCTGCGTATGCCGGTCCTCGACGGCGTCGCCGCCACCACCGAGATCGGCGCCCTGCCGACAGCCACCCGGGTACTGATCCTCACCACGTACGACACGGACGCCGAGATCGAACGAGCCGTGGAGGCCGGCGCCGTCGGCTACCTCCTCAAGGACACCACCCGCGAACAACTCGCCGACGCCATCCACTCCGCGGCGCGCGGCGAGACGGTCCTCGCACCCAAGGTCGCGGAACGCCTCGTGGCCCGGATACGCCGTCCCCAGCCGGTCGTACTCACCGCCCGCGAACGGGACGTACTGAACGCGGTCGCCGACGGCCTGTCCAACGCCGAGATCGGGCGTCGGCTGGTCATCGGCGAGGCCACGGTGAAAACACACCTCCTGCGGGTGTTCGCGAAACTCGACGTCAGCGACCGCACTCGCGCCGTCGTCGTCGCCCTGGAACGCGGCCTCCTTGCACGATCCTGAACCTGGCGCATCAGACTGAACCTGGCGCATCAGACACGCACGACAACGGAACACCCCCGGCCCACGCCGTCCGTTCGCTGGGGCCCGCAGCAAAGGATCTCGCCGTGCCGACACCCTCACCAGCCCGTCGCACCTTCCGCTCTTCTGTCGCCGCCCTCGGCGCAGCAGGTCTCATGGCACTGGCCGCCACACCCGCGGCCTACGGCGAGGAGAACACCCCCGACCTGGTCGTCGGAGGCCTCGCGCCCGTCAGCGGGCTCAGACCGGGAGACGGCTTCGATGTTGCGGCCGCCGTGGCGAACAAGGGCACGGTGACGGCCGAGAAGGTGTGGGTCGCCTACTCCGTCACCCGAGGGCTCGACTTCGCCGAGGTGCCCTCCAACTGCCAGGTGCAGCACGTGCGGCCCTACGACGAGATGCCCGAGCGGTGGACCGCGGTGTGCGCGTTCGACCAGGCGGTGAAAGCCGGAGCCGTCTACACGACCGACAGGCCCCTGCGCGTCACGGCTCTCGGACGCGCGCTCAACGACGAAGTGCGCCTGCGTGTCGAGAGTAACGATCCGGGAGCCGATGACAACGGCAGTGACCCGGTGCCGGGAACCGCACCGCCTGTGCGGCTCGTTGAGACGGAGGCCCGGGGCGAAAGGTCGGCGCGCATAGTCGACGTGCCCGTCACCACCGTGAACACGGCCGACTACCAGGTCACGGGTGCCGCCCTCGCAGGGAGCGTCGGAGACACGGTCAGGATGAAGGTGAAGTTCACCAACGCCGGCCCCGCGTGGGTGTGGCCCAGGGAAGGGGACAAGGCCGTCCACGTGGTGATCACTCCTCCCACCGGAACGTCGGTCGTCAAGCGCGGTACCTTCTGCCGGGCCGAGGACGGAGCCTACGTCTGCGGCATGCGGTCGCTCTACGAAGGCAGCGGGGAGACCTACACCTTCGACTTGCGCATCGACAAGCGGGTGCCCGGCGCCAAAGGGTCCATAGCTCTGAGCACCGAAGCCCGGCCGTTCGATCCCGACAAGGCCGACGACCGGGCCGACATCACCCTGGACGTCACGGGTGGCGGCTCCTCCGGCTCGGCAGGCGGCTCGGTCGGGTCGGGCGGCTCCGACGGAACCGTGGGCGGCTCGACCAGCGGCACGGGCGGGTCGACGGCCGGCTCGGACGGGTCGACGGGCACCTCGACCAACGGCTCGACAGGCACCTCGACCAGCGGCTCAGGCGGCGGATCGTCCTCCACGGTCACCGGCGGGACGACGAGCGGCGGGACGACGAGCGGTGGAACGACGAGCGGCGGCAACCTCGCGGAGACCGGCTCCTCGACGCTGCCAGTCGCCGGCGTGGCTGCCGGGGCGGTAGTGGTGGGAAGCGGTGTGCTACTCGTCCAGCGTCGTCGCCAGGTCCGGCGGCCCGACTGACCGCAGTCGCAGACGACCGGCTCGACGCGCCGGGCGCAGGGCCGCGCAGGTTCGTGGGCAGCAGTGCCCGCCGTACCGACGCTGGGAGACTCGTCGTCGGTCATGTGGCATGTTGAGGGCGGGAGCACGCACTGTCGCCCAGTGAAGATCGGAGGCCGGTGTGCAGCGGGGGCGGGGACGCGGTGTGGGGTCGTGGCCGGCGCGGGCGTGGGGGTTCCGTCGCGACATGCGTGTGGCGTGGACAGCGGCTTCCACAGCGGCGTGGGCCGCCTTCTACCCGCTCTTCGGGCCGTTCCTCTCCCTGACAGCGATTGTGTTACCCGTTCTCGTCTTCGGCCAGGGACCCGTCGGCTACGGCCTCATGTGGCGCCGACGCGGACTGAAGGGCGTCCCGTTCGCCTGGTCGTGGAGACGGCTCGCCGCCCCTGGGGCTTGGCTGCCGGCTGTGCTCCTGAGCGCGCTGGCTGCGCTCGGCACCCGGCTGATCCCGCGCATGGGGCAGGTACCGACGTGGGCGTGTGTCCTGTTCAGCGTGGCGCCGGCAATGAGCTGGCTCACCGCTTCCGGCGTGAGGGTCGCGCCCGGGCGGGAAGGGGGCGAGCGGCGGAAGGTCGCGGCTCCGGAGCGGCTCATGCTGCTGAGTGCCGTGGGCGGAGCCGTCGGCATGGGCGCGGCGGCTTGGATCATCCGGCTCGTCGTGCTGCCGGTCACCGAAGGCGATGTGACACCTGGGCCTCCGTGGCACTCGGTGACGTGGGTGCTTGCCTGGCTGGACGGACAGATCGGCACCAGTTTGTTCGGTCCCTCCTTCGAGCGGTCCTACTGGCCGCTGTTGCCCGCCGGGGCCGGTTTCGTCTGCGGGCTCGTCACCATGGCCGCGCGCCAGGCCTCGGAACGCGTAGGTGCCGCGCGCAATCCCTTCGCCGACGCGACGGGTGGGACCGGCGGGAGGATCTTTCTCAGCTACTCGCGCAGAGACACCGACTTCGCCCGGTCCCTCACCACCGCGCTCCAGGGCCGGGTACGAGAGGTGTGGGTCGACTGGCAGGCGATCAAGCCCTCCCTGAAGTGGCGCCAGTCCATAGCGGACGGCATTCGCGCCTCGGACGCACTGGTGGTGCTGCTCAGCCGGAACGCCTTGAGTTCTCCGTACTGTTGGGACGAGTGCCGCCAGGCCATCGAGCAGCGCAAACGCATCCTTCCGATAGTCATCGACCCGGCGCTGGCCGCGGGCACCGGAGCAGCCCTGCGCGAAGCCGGCTG
This sequence comes from Streptomyces capoamus, assembly GCF_014654935.1. Classification (GTDB taxonomy): domain Bacteria; phylum Actinomycetota; class Actinomycetes; order Streptomycetales; family Streptomycetaceae; genus Streptomyces; species Streptomyces capoamus. The sequence continues at coordinate 158,855 of NZ_BNBF01000004.1, read as the reverse complement.
GGAGGAACTGTCCGCCTTCCAGCGCCTGGACATGTCCCGGCCCGACCGCGGCGGGCCGGGCGTGGAGCAGATCGCCGCCTTCGCCGCGCAGGAGCACCGATGGGTGGCCGGCCACACCCGGTTGGGGCTGCAGGCTCACGAATGGCGGGAGAGCGGCCGTAGCGACGACTTTCTCCTGAGGGAGGACGAGCTGTGGGCGGCGGAGTGGTTACGTGACCATGTGCCTGCCTCGCCCGCCTTCATGGCCGGACTCACGGACGAGCAGCACGAGTTCCTGGACGCCAGCCGCCTGGCCCTTCGCCGCCGGAGAAGTCGTCTCCTCGCCGGCGCCGTCGCGGTCCTGGTCACGATCACGACCTTGTTCTCGCTCGTGGTGTCCGCCCAGTCCGGAGCGGAAGCGGACCGGCGCGAGTCCGTGTCCCGTCAGCTCGCCACCGCCTCCCGAAGCGGGGCCGGTGGCCGCCTGGACACCTCCTCGCTGCTCGCGGCGGCCGCCTACGACGAGGCCGACACGCCCGAGGCGCGCAGGGCGATGGTGGAACGGCTGACGCTGTTCAACCACGCGGTCAGGCTCCTGTCCGGTCCCAGCACGGGGGCATCCGGCACGGACGGCCCGGGCCGACCGATGTTCAGTGCGGACGGCTCGACTCTCGCGGTGGCGCGCGCGGACGGCACCACTCAGTTATGGGATGTCAAGAGATGGAGGCTGCGCGGCACCCTCCGGGGGTTGCCCGGGCGGCGAAGTCTCACCGCGGACGGTCGTATGGTCGCGCTGCTGAACGGCACACACGTCACCGTGACCGACACCGGCACGATGCGCACGGTCGCCTCCTTCCGTGCCGGGCAGGACGCTGAGCCGTTCGGATGGAGCGGTGGGCTGAGCCCGGACGGGCGGATCCTCGTCGTGTCGACCTCGTTTCAGAGGGCGCTGACGTGGAGCGTCCCGGAACGGCGGCTCATTGCCCGAAGTGACGCGTCCTGCCAGTACAGCGACCTGAGTCCGTCGGGCAGATGGCTGTGGTGCCAGTCCGGCGCGGAGGGCCTGCTCCGCGACGTCCTCACCAGCTCCTCGCAGAAGGACCTCCACATCGCCCTGAAGGACAATGGCGTCGCCAGGCTCCTGGGATGGACCGTGTCCGACGAGGCCGTGATCGACGACGGCGACAATCAGGCGGAGGTGCTGCCCGCGGCGGGCAGGGGCAGGCCGTGGACCCCCGAGCGGGGCATGAGTGTGCAGTACGTCTCCGCCGACGGCCGCCGCGCTCTGCTGTCGGACTCCGGCGAGAAGCGGTTCGACGTGTGGGACCTGCTGCACCGCAGGAAGCTGGGGGACGTCAGCCCTGACCGGCTCAAGGAGATCACCGGGCCGGACAGTGACGAGCAGGTCGTCGCGCTGGTGAACCTGCCCGTCACCTACGGCATGCGACTGGCCACCGGCGGGGGACGGAACACCGATGTCTGGGACGTCTCCGACACCCGACCACCGTACTCCCGGGTCGTCTTCAGCCCGGACGGCCACACGGCGGCCTCCGTCACCGCAACAGGCGTGATCGCCTGGGACCGCGGCCCCACCGGCCGCCTCGTCTCCGAACTCCCCGTCGAAGGACGCGATGGCGCAGCTTCCCACTGGTCCGCCGTCAGTCCGGACGGCTCCGTGGCCGCGGGGGTCAGCGGACACGCGGTGCGGTTCTTCGACACTTCCACCGGACGGCTCCGCGGGACGATCCGGCTCAAGGGCTCCGGCAACGGGATCGCCTACAGCGGGAACGGCGCTCGCCTCGCGGTGAGCGAGAAGGTCCCCCTGCCCACTCCCAGGAGCGGAGTACGGGTCCTGGGCACGATCGTCGAGGTGTTCGCCCTGCCCACGCGGACCAGGGTCGCCCGGATCAACAGCTACAGTCCGAACACTCCGCCCCAGGAGACGACCGGCCTGGCGCTCTCCCCCGACGGCCGGCGACTCTATCTGGCGGTCAACCAGGACAGCCTCATCACCGTATGGGATGTGGACCGTGATCGTGTCGTTCGGACTTACGGCCTGGGTTATGTGAGAGCGATGTCGCTGAGCCCGGACGGCCGCCGACTGGCGGCCGTGGACAGCCAGAACGTGCTGAGCGAGTGGGACACCACCACCGGCAGATCCGTCCTGTCCTACCGTGGCGCCGCCCGTACCGTGGCGTTCAGCCGAGACGGTCGCACACTCGCGGCCGTCTCCCCGTCCCGTCAGTCCCTGTTGCTCTTCGAGGCCGCGACCGGTCATAAGCTCGGAGCGGACATCGACACCGGGTCCACCATCCGTGCCGTACGGCTCTCGAACTCCGACGGAGTGGCAGTCATCACCCTGGATGCCGGCTCCGACGGAGGTGCTGTGGTGCTGTGGGACCTCCTCCACCGGGCCGGTACGGGGCCGGTGCCGACGCGTACGCGGACCGGAACCGTTGCCGAGGTGACCGCTGACGGGAGGCGAGCGGTGCGGTTGGCACCGGGAGCCGTCGTGTCGGTGACGATCGACCCGCGGACGTGGCGGAACACCCTGTGCTCCGTCGCGGGGCGCCCCCTCCTGCGCCAGGAGTGGCGAAGCGCGGTCACCGGCCACCACTACACCCGGGCATGTTGATCGATGACGGCTCTCGTCGGCCGCAACGGTCACACGGGCGTCAGTCGGCGGTCCAGCGAGCCATCCACGCCTCGTTCTGGGCGGAGATCACCAGTTCGCAGCGCTCGACGAAGTCGTCGTCCTCCCGCGTGTCGCCGGGCGCCGTCAGAGCTTCCCGGCGGGCCAGCATGTCCTCCAGTTCGGCCGCGGTCCGTGAGAACTCCAGTTCCTGGTAGACGTAGCGGGCCGCGGCGGCGTGCGCGGTGACGGTCGCCGTGACAGTGGTGACGGTCGCCACCCAGACGGCGGCGCCGTCCGTGCCGAAGACGGACGCTGTTGCGCCGAGAACGGCCGCGAGGCCGGCGAGTGCCATCTCGCAGCGCCGCACGACGGCACAACGACGACTCATCAAGGCGGCACGGGGCCGGTAGTATCCGTTGACCTGCCCGACGAGGCGTACCGCCACGTAGGAGTCCACGTCCACGACGTCCGGCAGCGAACGCTGCTTGGGGACCAGTCCTCTGGTCCGGTATGCGAGGTCACCCGCGTCGGCCATCACCCGGCCGGCCCGGTCCAGCAGTCGGCCCGCGGCGTCCTGCCCGCGATAGCCACCGACGCGTGCCAGACAGATGAAGACCTCGCTCTTGAGTGCCTCGCTCACGGAACGCAACCGGGTCCAGTCCCGCAGTGCGGGCATCCCCGAGCGGCTGACGGCCAGGGGCACGAGCCCGGCGCAGACGGCGGCGATCAGGTCCAACGCCCGGCCCAGGGCCGACTGCCAGCCCATGACCTGCGCTCCCAGGGTGGACAGTGAGGCGGCTGCGATACCCAGGGCCAGCCCGACGGCACGCGCTCTGCCCAGTTGCTGCTTCACGGCGTCGGCGGCCTGGGACCACACGCTCTGCAAGTCCCAGACGCGGCGAGTGGCCAGATCGATCGATTCCCCCATGTGGACGATTGTGCCAGCCGGAAGTGTCGAAGCGTCAGACGGAAGCGGTGGGGGTCGGTGGAGCGGGGTGCGGGAGGACGACGAGCCACCAAGCAACGGACATCCGCTGACGCCGGGTGCGACGAACACACCCGCGGAACCGAGCTCACCGAGCGATCCGAGAACGGCTGTTCACCACACGCGACCTCCCCGCCCCCGGTCCGAGTTCCGCCAGTCGCCGTCCTGGGGGCTGTGCTGGACACCTTGCCTGCGGCATCGGAGGCGGGGCCGGTGCCCGACGCGGTTGTCGGACGGACCAGGAGCAGTACCGCCACGGCACCGACGGCTGCGGCCAGGGCCGAGCGGAGGAAGACGTGGTCCAGCCCGGCGGCGAAGGCCTGGTGGGCGAGGTCGGCCACTGCCTTGCGGTGCCCGGCCGGTGCGGAGGCGATCACCTCGTCCGCCTGTCCCGAGGCCAGGGCGTCGGCGACATCTGCGACGAGCGGCAGCTCACCGTCCTCCAACGTGGTGGCAGCACTGCTCGCGAAGACGGCGCCGAGGACCGCGGCGGCCAGGCCCACGCCGAGTCCGGTGACGACCATCCACCCCGGGCCCTTGAGAGAACCCGGGGCCCTACCCGCTGCCACCGGAAATTCAACCGCACGGGCTGTGAGGGTCCGGCCGCGCGCCCGTCCGCTCCCTTCGGC
>NZ_BNBF01000004.1:128218-154580 GCF_014654935.1 Streptomyces capoamus | reverse complement strand
CTCGGCGGATCTCCGACCTGCCCTAGAAGGTGCTCCGCGAGGGTTCCCAGACCGAGCAGTCGTGGGCGAAGAGAACGCGTCGCGGGTCGAATTCGGCGAGTCGCTCCAGCCAGTGCTGGTAGGCGGGAAGCGGCTGCTCGACGCCGTGAAGTGCCGCTCGGCGAGCCAGCTGGTCGGATGCGAAGTGGGAGGCGAAGTCGTGCGCCTGGCCGGCGAGGACCACCGTGCCGTCTCTTTGCTGGAGGATCAGTGACTGATGTCCTTGGGTGTGTCCCGGCGTCGGGATGATCCAGACGCCTGGCCGGACCTCGGCCTCACCGGCGAGCTCCTCATAGGACACGCCAGGAAAATCGATCAACTCGTCGAAGGTGTAGCCGCCGCTGCGGGCGGTGGCCAGCTCGACGTCCTGGACCAGGATGGGCTTGCCGCCCAGGAGGGGGTTCCCGCCGCAATGGTCGAAGTGAAGATGGCAGTTGGCGACGAGGGAGATGTCGTCAAGAGTGACTCCGGCCGCGGAGAGGGCGTCCTGCAAGTCCCGGCGTCGAGGACGGTAATGGCCTTCGGTCTCGGGGTCCGCCTTGCCGATGCCGGTGTCGAAGAGGATCAGACCGTGATCGTGCTGCACCAGGTAGGCGAGCACAGGTTCGACCCTCGGCTGCGGCCCGCCGGTCTCCGACGCGGGCCGGATGAAGTACCCCAGATCAAGCCGACGTACCGACATGTTCTTCCCCATGCCGCCAGCCTGGCAGGTTCGCGTGTTCCGGTCGGCCGGTTCGCCGAGAGCAGAGCCGCCACCGGCCTCATCGGCCGGGAGGTGTTCGGCCTGCTTCGGCGGAAGAGGGCCGCCCCCGGATCGCGTGCGGCGGGGTGGGGTCAGCCACGGGGCAGGAGGAGGCGGGTGAGGGCGGCGGTGACGAGAAGGAGGGCGGCGACAGCGAGGAGGCCCATGCGCATGCCCGGGAGGGAGAAGCTGCCGGCGGGGCCGGACAGCAGGCTGCCGAAGAGGGCGACGGCGAGCGCACCGCCCATCTGGCGAAAGGAGTTGAGCAGCCCCGACGCGGCCCCCGCGCGTTCCTGCGGTACTGCGTCCATCAGCAGCGCGGTCAGCGCGGGCACCGCGACCGCCCCACCGACGCTCAGCGGCAGCAGCAGTACGAGCACCAGCCATACGGGAGTGTGCGCGGTGAGCGGCAGCATGGCCAGCATGGCTCCGCTGAAGACCAGTTGCCCGGCGACGATCACCGGCCGTCGCCCGATCCGCTCCGCCAGCCGCGGTGACACCAGGTTGGTCGCCGTCACCACCGCCGACATCGGGACGAACATCAGTCCGGCCGCCGTCCCCGACATCCCGCGCAGCTGTTGGTAGTACAGCCCGAGAAGGAAGATCCCGCCGTAGAAGGCGGCATTGACGGCGAACCCTACCGCGAGCGGTACGGCCACTCGGCGGTTCGTCAGCATGCCGAGCGGGACCATGGGTTGGCGGTGCCGGGCCTCCGCCACGAGGAAGGCGTACCCGGCCGCGAGGGCCAGTGCGGCGGCTGTCAGCACGGGGCCGCTGGTCCAGCCCAGGTGGCCACCCTCGATCACCGCGAAGGCCAGCCCGGCCAGAGCCACCACGGCGGTGAGCTGCCCGGCGCCGTCCAGCGCGGCGGGCCGGCGCGGGGAGCGCGGTACCCGGACCAGCAGGGCCAGTATGACCGCGCCCACCGGGAGGTTGAGCAGGAAGACAGCCCGCCAGCCGGCCGAGTCGGTGAGCAGTCCGCCCAGCACGGGACCCGCGGCCATCGCCAGCGAGCCGCCGACCGTCCACAGCGCGATGGCGCGGGCACGGGCGCGGGCGTCCTCGTAGGCCTGCCGGATCAGCGCGAGGGAGGCCGGCATCACGACTGCGGCGGCGGCGCCCTGCGCCACGCGAGCGCCGACCAGCACGCCGATGCCGGGCGCGAGCGCGCAGCCGAGGGAGGCGAGGGTGAACAGGGCGACGCCCCAGGAGTAGGCGCGGCGGGCACCGGTCCGGTCGGCGAGGGCGCCCGCTGACAGCATCAGGGCCGCGAACATCAGGGTGTACGCGTCCACCACCCACTGCAGCCCGGCCATCCCGCCGCTGAGGGAGTCCCGGATCGCGGGCAGCGCGATGTTCACGGCCGAGACATCGATGGTGATCACTGTGAACCCGAGCAGCGAAGCGACCAGCGCGACGCCGCTCCGCCGTGGCGCGGCGAGGGGCTCGGGGGGTGGCGCGGTTGCCCGGACGACATCTGCCTGCCGCCGGAGCCCGGGCGCCGGCGACTCGAGGTCGTGCCCTTGGCGGGAGTCGGTGGATCGAGACGGGAACGGGGTGACAGGCATGGTGAACTCCTGGGGACGTACGGGTGACGGTTCTTCACAGCTGACCGGGCGGGCGGTCGCAGCGCGCCGGGGCCGCGGTCCGGTGTCGCGCACCCCCTGGGCTCCCGGCGGCCGGACCGCCCGCTCCGGGGTCAACTCTCCACCCGTGCCCGTCCGCACGGCAGACCGCGCTGTACCCGGGGTGTGGCGTTCCTGGTCCTGACACGGCCCCCTACGACCCTTGACCGCCTGCGACAATGACCGAATGGCAGCAACAACGGATACGAGGGGCACGGAGCTCGGCCGGTACCTTAAGGCTCGCAGGGCGCAGGTACGCCCGGAGGACGTCGGTCTCCCGGCCGGCGGGGGACTGCGCCGCACTCCCGGACTGCGCCGTGAGGAGCTGGCCGCGTTGGCCGGGGTGAGCGTCGACTACTACATCCGCCTGGAGCGCGGCCGGGAGACCAACCCCTCCCCCGCTGTCGTGGACGCCCTGGGCCGCGCCCTGCGGCTGCGCGGCGACGCGTACGAACGCCTGCACGAGCTCGCGGAACTGGCCTCCGGCCGGGTCTCGGAGCTGCCGGCGTCCTCGGAGCACACCGTCCGCGACTCGGTGCTACGCATGCTGGAGTCGGTGCGTCCGCTGCCCGCCTATGTGGTGAGCCGCTACAACCGCGTCCTGGCCGCGAACCCGCCCGGCCGACGACTGATGCCCGGCCTCTGGGAGTGGCCGGAGCACCAACGCAACCTGACCCGCTACCTTTTCCTCCACCCGGTCGGCCGGACGCTCTACGAGCCGTGGGGCGAAACGGTCGCGCTCTCGGTGGCGCATCTGCGCGCGGTCGCCGGGGCCGACCCGGACGACCCCGAGCTGACCGCGCTCGTCGGTGAACTGGTGCTGAAGTCGCCGGAGTTCGCTCGGCTCTGGGAGCGGTACGACGTGTGTGAACGCGGCGGCGGGCAGAAGTCCTTCCGGCATCCGAAGGTCGGACCGATGACCCTGACGTATGAGGTCATGCAACTGGCCCGGACGGGCGGCCAGCGCATGGTGGTCTACCAGGCCGCCCCCGGCACTCCGGACGAGAAGGCCATGCTCCGCTTGGATTCTGCGGACGCCCGACCGGAGTCGGTGCCCTCGGACCATCCGGAGCCGGCCGCCGAGACCTGGCACGCCGGCGTGCCCTCCCTGGCCCATGCCTCCGCTGCCTCCGCCGACTGAGCCGGGGCCGCCGGCCCGGTAGCGACCGGGTGAGCCATGGAGCTGCGACCGCCGGTGGCGCCGAGGATGCCGTCATGGTGTGCGTCGATGCCGTCATGGTGTGCGTCGCAGCGGGATGATGTCCGATCCCCGGGCGGGCCTGGCTGGACGCGCGGTCAAGGGGTGGCCTGCAGGGCGACGTCGGCGGCGCACGGGTCGGTGGGCCAGGGCCGGCTCACGCCGGGGGTTCACCGCCCAGGCGGCTCAGCGCGCGCATGGCCTCGCGTTCGATCCGGGCGATGTCGCCGAGGATCGAGCCCGCCTGGGTGAGGCACTGCTGATCGCCCGTCTCACCGGCCCGCGCGATCAGTGTCGCCGCGTACGTCCACAGGCCGGCCGCCTCGGTGTACAGCGTGTGGCCGGTGCGCAGGTGGTGGCTGTCGAGCAACTCGGTGCATTCGGCGAGGAAGTCGCGGTAGAGGTTGCGGAACAGGGCGCCGCCGGTGCCGGCCTTCTCCATCAGCACGGCGGCCTGGGGCAGGTCCCGCTCCGGGTGGTCGGTGCGCTGGAGCCAGGTGGGCACCAGCCGGCCGGCCTTCTCGACACCGCGGTGACCGAGGTTGGCGATCGGTGGGTCCAGGAACGCGTCGGCGCAGGCGGTGATGGCGGGCACGATCTGTCCGCGCGGGTCCGGCAGGTCCCGCGGCGCGGTGAGGGTGAAGGAGCGGTGCCTGGCGGTCATCGGGCCCCGCGCAGCCCTGGCCCGGGCGAGGCCGTCCAGGCTGACGGACACCGCCCCGCCCTGCTGGTCGGTGTCGACCAGGTAGGCCCTGTGGTCGTCGTAGCCGTACAGGGCGACGACGTGGCCGCCGAAGTGGACCTTCGATCGGAAGTAGTCCAGGTGGTAGCTGTCGAGCTGGAGCCCTACGGGGCGGCCGGCGTCGAGGGCGGCCGTCACGTGCCCCCATGCCTTGCGCGGGGAGGTGGTCTCCTGGACCAGCAGGTCCAGTCCGAGCCTGCCGGCCAGGTTCCTGGTGAGGTCGAAGGGCTTGACCCGCCCGCCGAGGAAGGGGAAGGCCATGGTCTTGCCGTCCCAGTAGAGGAAGGACAGGCCGGAGCCGAGTCCGAACAGCATGGGCTCCGACAGGTCGAGTCCCTGGTGCCTGAGCAGCACCCCCAGGGCCGTCGTCTCGCAGTGCCGCATACCGCGTGCGTCGATGTCCGTCACCGTGGTCATGCCGCGCTCTCCTCGACGGGGACGATCAGCCGGGTGGTGCATTCTCCTGGCGGTGCCTGCGCCGGTCCGACCAGGTACGCCTCGCGTACGGGTGCCAGCGGACGCAGACCGCGCTCATGGACGGCGGCGAAGAGGGCGTGGTAGGCGAGGGGCAATTGGGCGTAGGACCCGACGTGCACGGTCTCGGCGACGGGTCCGCCGGGCAGCACCGCGCATTCCAGGCCCGCCACGCCGTCCGCCTGGGGGATCTGTGCTCCGACGCCGATCCGCATCTGTTCCTCCAGGTCGAGTGGGTACAGCCCCCACAGCGGCGGCTGTCCCGTGGTTCCCCTTTCCCCGAGCCGGGTCAGCAGCCGGCCCATGCACTCCTGCACCGTGGCGCCGATCTGCGCGGGGGTGCACACCGCGCGCACCACCGCCAGTCGGCGTTCCGGCTCCCTGCCCAGCGTCACCTCGTAACCGGGCAGACCGTCCTGCGCCAGCCGCTCCAGCACCTCGAGCCGGGCCCGGTCCCTGCGGATCCGCTCGGCCAGCCGGTCCCGCTCGGCGCCCAGGATCGCCGGCCTGCCCTCGGGCCCGGCAGCCAGAGCCCGGGCGATGACCGCCAGCGGGAGATCCATCTCCCGCAGCAGGGCGATGGTGAGGGCGTCGCGCGCCTGCTCCGGCGCGTAGTAGCGGTAGCCGGAGCCGGCGTCCACGCGGCGGGGAGCCAGCAGTCCCAGGTCGTCGTAGTGCCGTAGCTGCTTCACGCTGAGGCGGCACAGCCGGGCGAAGCGGCCGATGGTGAGAAGTCCGTCTTGCATGCCGTCATGGTGGACTCTCCCACCGTGGGAGAGTCCAGCGCCGAGCCGCGGCGGGGCCGCAGCCGCCTGCCGTCGCGGCCGGTGTCGATGCAGTGCCGGGCCGGCAGCGGCAGGCGGGCGGTCCACCACGCTCTGCCCCGGGTGCCCATCACCGGCGGGCGATGACGACCGCAAGCGGCGGGCTCAGGATCAGCCGGCCGCGCAGGAGCACGACACGCCGCTGTCCCGGGGACCGACGATAGGGACGGCCCGTCCTGCCGCCCGTCGCCGCGAACTCATATGTTGGAGCCGCCGTTGGTCTGGCGCTGTCCCGTACGGCTGCCGTGCCAGTCGAGGACCATGGTGGTGGCGTCGTCGGGAAGGGATCCGGAGCAGGCCTCGTGAACCGCCCGAGTCAGCACGCGGACCACTTCCCGGGGGTGGTCGTCGCGGGTGGCGCGAACCAGGGCGGGAAGGTCGACCGCGGCGGCGGCGCGTTCCCCCATGCCGTCGGTGACCAGGATCAGGCGGTCTCCCGGCTCCAGGCGAAGCCGCTGCACCTGGTAGGTGACGGGGGCGGGCACGCCGAACGGCAGGTTCACCCTGAGGGCCAGCTCCTCCACCCTCCCGTCCCGCAGGCGCAGCGGCCAGGGGTGGCCGGCGTTGACCAGTTCGCAGGCGCCGGATTCCAGTTGGATGCGCAAGAGTTGCCCGGTGGTCATACCGCGGCCGTGATCGGTGATCGCCTGGTGGGCGGCGTACGCCTGGTCGAGGAGGCTCCGCCCGGCACGGCGGGCGCCGCGCAGGGCGTTCACGGTCAGGGTGGCCAGCAGCGCGGATGCGGTGTCGTGGCCCATCGCATCGGTGATCGACAGGTACAGGGCGTCCTGGTCGAGGGCGTAGTCGTACGTGTCACCGCCGATGTCGTCGGCCGGTACCAGGCCACCGACGAGGGTGAACTGCGCGGCCTCACAGCAGGACGCAGACGGCAGGAGCTGGTGCTGGATCTCCGCGGCCAGGCTGACGGTGGTGGTCCGCCGGCTCCAGTGGTACAGGTCGGTGAAACGGCGGTCGGTGACCACGATGTACGCCAACGCGTGGGCGGCCTGCGCGACCGCTTCCCGTACCGCGTCGTCCGCCTCGGGTACGACCAGGTCCAGCACGCCGATGCAGTCACCGCGGTTCGTCACCGGAGCCACCAGCCGGCAGCCGCCCTCTTCGTCTGGCTCCTGCTGCAGACACTGCGAACGCAACACCCGGTCGTAGATGCTGCCCACCAGCTCGAGTCTCTCCGTCGCACCCCGCTCCTGCGCGGCCGTACCGGCTCTTGGCAACCGGACGGCTTCCTGCCCGACCATGTCCACCAGCCAGAACGACACCTCGCTCGCCGAGAACCGTTTCTCCAGGTTGCGTGCCACGACGTCGACCGACTCCACCGGCGCGGCATCCTCCGCCGCCCCCAGCACCTCGTCCAAGCCCAGACCCTCACCGCCCAGGACAGGCACCTCCCAGTCCACCACCTCGACTTCCCGGCAGACCCGTCTCCGATACCGCCCAGTGCAGGCTTGGGCCGGCATCACGGTGGGCGAAGGGGCGCGGGACTGCAGGCTCAAGGGCAACGGCGTTCGCCGGGCCGTGCTCGGCATCGCCCGCCTTTCAGCTCCCGTCAGGTGCACCAGGTCCATGTCCTGGTTACGAGCGCGGACGAAGCACCTGGCCCTGTGACGACGAAGCCACAGCGGCGGCGTGTCCCGCCACAGCGCCGTCGGCGAGAACGGTTCGCAAGATCATGGACGGATCCGAGCGCACCTTCGTCCCGTGCTGGGAGCCGGGTGACCTGGGTCAGTCGAAGAGAGCAACGAGTCCGTTCACCCAGATCGCGAGGAACACAAGGGCCGCCACCAGGCAGCCGAGGCCCGCCAGCACACCGCCGACCGTCCGCGGCTCGGCGGGCGCCTCGTGCTCCCTTTCGAGGTCGTCCTGGTAGGAGGCAGGGTTGTCCCAGTCGACGGGGTGCTCCAACTCCTCGGCACAGGCGGTCCGCACGGCGACCAGCTGTCCCTCCGCGAAAGCGGTGGCGGCCTTCGCCTCGGGGCCCTGCCAGGCGAGGGCCTTCATGCGCCACCCGGGAGACCCGTATCGCGCCTCGAAGGCAGCGGTCTCGTCGGCGTTGCGGTCCTCTTCGAGATACATCCAGCGTCCAGCCTCGGCGGCGTCGCCGTAGAGCCGGTACACCTCGGCCAAACGACGGCGGAGCGTCAGATCCTGCGGGAAGGACGAGATGAGACCGCGCAGGCGCTGGCGCGCGACGGGAACCCGGCCGGCGGCCAGGTCTGCATCGACTCGGGCAAGGGTCTCTCTCAGGGGCATGAACGCATGATCGGGTACCGCACTGAGCTACGTCGACCTGGTTTCGCCGCTCGGCGTTCGCGCGCTCATCTCGCTGAAGTCGAGGTGCTCGGGCCGCCCCCACTTCAGCGAGATCGCATGGCCTTCTTCGAGACCGGCCGCCCCGTGCGCGATCCGCGCCCTGCGGCTACCCGTCAGCCGTGGATGAGCGGCGAACCCAGGAGCTGCTTGGTGATCGGTCCCTGGCCGTCGCCCTCGATGTCGTAGACGACCGTCGAGTCCGAGGACCACCACACGTCGCCGTCATAGAGCGTCGACGGCACGGTGCAGATACTGGCCGGCTCGTCGAGGAACCACGTGTAGTTGTCGTTGACCAGCTTGGTCAGGTCACACGTCCGGCTCGCCTCGATCGCATCCGGGTTGTCCTTGCCCGGGCGGGACTCGAGTCGCGTGGTGATCTTGAAGCTGGTGAACCGCTTACTGAGGTCCACCACCTGGTCGTCGAGGATCTGCCAGCTCACATGGGACTTCGCGGAAATCTGCCCGGAGACCAGCTTGGCCTCATTCGCCACGTAGTACGTCGTGGCAGGCCTCTTGTCCGGGAAGGTGACGGTGAAATCGCTGGTGTTCGTCGCCGCCGAAGCCGGCCCCGCGAGTGCGAGTGTGCCGGCGGCTGCCAGACATACTGCGGTGATGAGCGTCTTACGCACAGAACGTTCCTCTCTCAAACCCGTTCGGGTGTTTCGCCGGGAGGGCAGACAGCTTTCAGGGCCCGAAGTATGCGGACACAGGGCTGCTGCCCAGCTCCCACTGCAAGGCGCGAGTGAGGGGGTACGTCGTATTCCAACCGGTCTTCCCGTCTTCCTTGACGGTCATGCCGGACCGGCTGCCATGAGACGCATTGTGAATTCCTGCGCTTGCAACACCATCGCGTCAGCCATCAGCGTTCCTCCCGTTTTGACAGGAGAAAGGACGCGGTGGTGCAAGCGGCTCCCCCCGTTGCCGTGCCAAATGTGCCGCCCCTGCACGAACGGTGGTCAGCCGCATGCGTGAGGGCGAGCGGGACCACTGTAGGCAAGCGACCACTGGACGGCACAAGAGGCGATTCCAGAGTGGCTGAAAGCGGCCCCTCACTGCCACCGGCTGTCACTCCTGCCACTCCAGTTACCGCAAGCACTCGGGGGGACGGGCGGCGAATCGAGGCTCAGGTGAGGTGGCCGAAAGTGGACTGTGGGGCAGTCGGCTGTGCCCCCAGGTGGCGAAACGCAGCCCGGGCTGACCACGCCCGGCTGCCCGGAGCTTCGCCGCGACGCCGCGATCCAGGCCGCGGCCGAGGGGCGCGAAGCGAGCCCAGCGCCGCACCAAGGCCGCGTGTTCGGTCATCTTCAAAGGGCCGTCACCCCTGCAGGAAGAGACCCATGATGAAGTCATCGTCGAAGTTGCGCGCAAGCGCCGCCGGCGCCGCTGTCCTCGCCGGTATTGCCTTTGCCGCCCCGCAGGCCGTGGCAACGGAGAGGTCCACGAGTAGGCCCGGTGACGGGCTGTCACCGGGCCTACCTCATATGGTCAGCGTCTGCGGGCCCAGCCGGAGCCGATGCCTGCCACGTGCAGCGCCAGAGCAGTCAGCCCCAGCAGCATCACGTTCGTCGAAGAAAACGCATCGTTGGTGCTGAGGTCCGCTGCGTTGATCAGAAATGACACGAAGAACAGCACCGCCGCTGCTATGCCGAGCATGAAGTGAGCTCCTTCCGTAAGGGGTGAAGCCCGTATGCCCGGCTACCGCCACCACAGACGTAGGAACGCGCGGAAACCGGTGCCGTCCGGCGCGAGCAGGTCGGCCCACCCGGTGGCGCGGCCTCAGGCAGGCGCGTGACGGGGACTCGCCGTCTTCTTCGACGCCGCGTGATGCGCGGGCCTGCCCGTCTCGGGGACTTCCAGCCGCCGCAGGGACAGGACTGCGGTGACGAGGAGCCCGCTGAAGACGGCCAGGAGGAGGACGGACACCCACATCTGCCGGCTCCCCGGCGCCTGCCAGCTGGTCCAGGTGGCGCACAACGCCCAGAACAGGGCGCCCCCGGCGTAGAAGGAGCGGATCCGGTGCAGCTGCCGCACGGCCCGCAGGAACATGATGCGCTCGGTCTTCGGTGCCATGCGCAGCCGTGTACCCCGGAGCGCGATGTTCAGCGGTCCGGGTGATCCGTTGCTGCGGTACCGCTCACTGTTCCTCCTGCCGCTCGGTGCGCCCCTCGAAGTCACGCCGCACCGCTGCACCTTCGTCTTCGACCAGTCCCGCACCATCCGGGAGGTCCAGAACGGCACCGCAGTGGTCGCAGAGTGTCCCGTCTTCGGCCGGCGTGCCGCACGCCTTGCAGAACCGGTTGCCTTCGTTGCCATCGGACTTCTGTGGCATGTCACTCCCCAGTGGATCGGGCTCTGTCTGTGAACGATGAGTACCGAGTACCCCGGTCACAGCGCGAGTCTCATGAGGAGGCGGTGCTCGCCGGGGCCGAAGTGGTCCGTGCGGGGGCCGGCGGGGTCGGGCGCGAAGCGCAAGGACTCGTACAGGGTGACGGCCTGGGCGTTGCACGGGTCGACCCAGAGCAGGACGGTGCGCGTGCCCTCGCCGCGCAGTCTCGTCAGCGTTTCGCTCATCAGCTGCCGGCCGAGCCCCTGTCGTCGCGAGGCGGGCGCCACGCCCAGGCTGAAGATCCAGCTCTCCCCCGCGTTCGGCGGTGTGGCCAGTACGTAGCCGCACAGACCTCCGCCGCCTTCCGCGACCAGCAGATGGCCTGCGAACGTGTCCATGAACTGGCGCAGGACCGAATAGGGATACGGGTCGTCAGGAAAGATCTCATGGTCCAGACGGGCTAGGTCGGACAGATCCTGTGTGGCGACCATGCGTACCCGTACCGACGGGCGAAGTGCTGGCATCGGACCAGAATTGCCCGGCGACCGGGGACCTTCAAGTCCCGTCACCGGGTGTCGGGCGACATATGCTGCCGTGCGCCCCCTCATGCCTCCTTCGTTGCAGGGCGAGGAGAGCCACGAGAAGCCCGGGGACCGACCGCGTTGATACCGTGGGGCATGTCTTTGGGATCACCGGGGAATCCGGCGCAGTTGAACGCAGAGGCACGGTGGGACTCCTTCGACCCCGTGGCGTACGTCCGGAAGAACTACCGCACAGTGCTCCCTGTCGACGCGGAGATCATGGCGATCGTCCGCGCACACTTCAGTGATCATTTCCGGAGGCTGCCCGGCCTGCGGGTCCGCGGTATCGACGTCGGCGCCGGAGCCAATCTCTATCCCAGCTTCATGATGCTGCCCTGGTGCGACGAGATCACTCTGCTGGACCGAGCGAGGCCCAATCTGCACTATCTGCAGCAGCAGCTCGGCACGCACGACCACGGTTGGGACGCGTTCTGGCGGGAGTTGTGTCCGGACGACGCCTACGCCACCCTGCCCGGCGGGCCCTGGGAGCGGTTGCGCGAGGTCGCGCGGGTGGAGCAGGGTGACCTGCGTGCGCTGGTCGACCGGCCGGAACAGTGGCAGCTCGGGACCATGTTCTTCGTCGCCGAGTCCCTTTCAACCGCCGCCGAGGAATTCCATGAGGGAGTGGGGTGCTTCCTGCGTTCCCTGGAGCCGGGGGCGCCCTTCGCGGCGGCGTTCATGGAACACTCGGAGGGCTGCTGGGTGGGTGAGACGTTCTTTCCCGCATGTGACGTGAGCGAATTCGACATCCGCGGCAGCATCGAGCAGTTCGCCGAACACCTCGTGATCTACCGGGTCGGTGAGCCCGGGGAGGTGCGTCCGGGCTACACCTGCATGATCCTTGCTTGCGGTTTCCGGCGCGCGGGTAGCTCTCGAACGCGCGGGTAGCTCTTGAAACAGCCGTCTGGCGGCGAGAGGTGATCTGTGAGGGGGCACGGAATGCTGATCGAGCCGCGTCGGCTCCTCCTGGACATCTGGCAGGCCCTGGCCCGTCACTCGTTCGACGAGGGCGAGTGGTCCTGGGGAGCAGGGGGCGGGCTCAGCAGTGTGGCCGATGCGGAGCGACTGCTGTGTCTTCTGCGTCCCGCCACCGAGATCGCGGCGTTCCGTCTGGACGACCCCGACACCACCGGGCCGGATGTGGCACGGGCTTTACGGAACGCGGGCGACCCCGGCGAGATCCCGCGACGTCTCGTGGAGGTCCTCGGCGACTTCATGGCGAAGCACCGCGGCGAGGACGGGCCGGCCTTCGGCGGCGGCTCCTGCTTCGCACCGCAGGATCCCGCGCGTGAACTCAGCGAGGAGCAAAGGAGATTCGGCGTCGTCGACTCCTATTCCGCCTCGGTGAGCCTGTGCCTCGCCGTCCTCGGCTTCCTCCAGGTGTACCGGGGCAGGACCCGACAGACCTCCACCCTCATCCGCGTGGACCGGCTCAGGGACGACACCAGCGCCCGGCTCACCGCCGCCATGGTGGGCCTGCTGCGCTCCTTCACGGTAGGCGTCGTCGACCACTCCTCCGCCCAGGGGCAGGACCTGATCCGGTTCCTCGGACAGGGCCGGCTCTCCGACCGGCAGGTCCTGCGACGCTTCCGGGAGCGCTTCACGTCCCTGCGTGCCCTCATCACCGAGAGCGTCACGCTCGGGCTCGATGCCGACGTCCGTGAGCAACTGCGCAGCGACGAGCGGCTGTTCGAGTGCGGCTGGGCGTGGAGTGTGGTGGAGGACGCCCCCGAGGTGGCGCTGGAGCCGACGACCGCCGAGCACATCGGGAGTCAGCCGCGGGGCGTGGCCTGCCCCGTGCCCTGCCTCTCCTTCACCGTCGTAGCCCTCGACGGGATCGAAGGCCTCTTCTCCGAGCGCACTCTCGTCCTCGGTCTGCTCGACGCCGAGCAGCAGAAGCTGGCCGAGGCTCTGAGACTGCGCTGGGAGATCACCCGGCAGTACTGGTCCGTCGTCGCCCGGTTCGACGAGGACGCCTGGCCGCTGGAGCACCTCCCCCGGCACGCCACGCTCCAGCGACCGGAGCCGGAGTACTTCTCCCTCTGCGCGGCCTCCGTCCTGGTCCACGACCTCATGCGCCACCGCACGAGCGACGATCGCCTCACCCGCATCGTCGGCGTCCTCGAACGCCTCGCCGAACGCGGCCGGATCACCAGCGGCGCCACGCCTGACGACCCGGCCGTCCGCCTGCACGACCCCGGGGTCACCATGCCCCTGCCGGGCAGCGAGAAGTGGGGGCCGGCCATGACATTGAGGAGAGCCGACTTCTCCGCGCAGCTGCTCAAGCGGACCGTCCAACTGTGCGGGCTGTCACGGGACGCCGGTTCACAGGACCGGCTGCTCACGCTCGCCGAGCGCATCCTCGACCATCTCTGGCACCGGCGCATCAGCGACGGTGAAGGCGTCGGCCTGTGGGACGACGTGGTCGCGGTCCGTCCCGCTTCATCCGGTCGCCGGGGGCCGCTGTTGTCCTGGAGCCTCACCCGGTGCGTGACCGAGTGCATGGTTGCCGCGCACGCCGTCCACGGCCAGGAGCCGATCCGCAGCGACGAGCTCTCCGTGTCGGCCCGGGCGGTGATCAGTGAGGCTGCCCACCTCTTCGGCAGGGAACTGATGCGGCAGCCCGCACCCCACAGCCCGAGGAGCGTGGAGTACGGGGGGATCGACGCGGACCTGCGCCGCGCCCGGCAACTGGTCGACCAGCAGCCTGGTACCGCCTACGCCCTGGCTCTCGGCGCCCTGGCGCGTCTCGACGCCCTCGCCCGCGCCCAGGGCGACGGACTCCAGGGGGTGTGACCGTGCTGGTTCTCGCAGCCTCGGACAAGGGGGGCACCGGTCGCTCCGTGACCGCTGCCAACCTGGCCTACCAACGGTCGCTGGACGGGGACGACGTCTGCTTCCTGGACTTCGACTTCGGATCGCCCACCGCGTCTGCCGTGTTCGACCTTCCCGACGCGGTCGTCGGAGCCGATGGACGCGGACTGCACTCGTATCTGCAGGGCCGCACGAGCGAGCCGCTGCGGATCGACGTCTGGGCCCGCACCGAACACCCCGCTCTGCGTGACAGGCCCAGCGGCTCCGGCCGGCTCGTGCTGCTGCCGGGCGACCGCACGGGCGGCGAGTTCCCCTTCGCAGAGGCCGACCGCCACCGTTTCGTGGATCTCGTCCTGCGACTCCGCCACGAATTCGATCTGCTTTTCGTCGACTTGAGTGCCGGGCGCAGCTACGCGGCCGACCTCGTACTCGCCGCCACCTCACCGCACGGCGGTCTCGGCCGGCAAGGGAACCGCTGGCTCGTCTTCCACCGGTGGACCCGCCAGCACGTCATGGCCGCCGCCGAACTCGCTTACGGGAACGCGGGACTCGTGCGGGCGGGGGCGGCCATGGGCCACCGGCCGGAGGTGCTGAGCGGCTCGATCCGTTTCGTCCGGGCCGCCGCACCCGATCTGGAGTCGCCCCCGTGGTCACAGGTGTCGCCCGCGCAGTACGTATGGTTGCGGCAGTGCGAGCAAGTACTAGAGGAACTCGCGGCAGCCCGTGGGATCTGCAAGGCCAGAGTGCTGGCGTCCATTCCACTGGAACCCGTCCTGCAGTGGCAGGAACGCCTCATCACCGACGAGGACGTGCACGACCACGGGATCGCCCACCATGAGACGTTGCGGGCCATGAGGGATCTCGCGCAACGGCTGACCGACGACGAGTTCTGGGGGCCCTGGTGAACGGGTCGGAGTCCGTCTTCAGAGAGACAAGCTTCATGGAGACAAGCGGTGAACCGCGCACCGAGGCACTGCCGTTCTCCCATCTGTCGCTGGAACTGGGCCATGTGTACATGGACGACCTCGTGGAAGACCCCACCCGGCTACGCCGGCACTTCGCGGCCGTGCGGCCCTGGGCGGACGCCGCGCGTGCCGGGCTCGGCACGCCGAACTCCGGCGGACGGCCCCGTGTCAGCACCTGTTTCCTGATCGACGACTACTTCTCCCGCCGGTCCACCCCGGCCGAACTGATACCGCCGCTGCTGGAGGCAGCGGCCGAAGCCGGGCTGACCATCGACTATCTGGCCCGTGAGTCGGCTTGTGCCGGCCCCGTCCCCGGCGGCAGCCGACCACTCGCCGACGGCTCCAGCCGCCGCGGCCGGGCCGAGCCGGCCGACTGGGTCCTGCGACGGCTGGTCGAATCACCGCCGCCCGGCACCACAGGCTTCCGCCCGCCGGCCAGCTGCACCGGCTGGCTGGCCAATGGCCGGCGCTCCCCGTCCCTGCGCGTTTCTCCCGCGCTGAACTCCGCCGGCACCGTCTGGCAGCCGCCCGGCGAGACCGACGCACGAGTCCACTCCGTCTTCCTGGACGTCGAACTGTGGAGCGGCCAGGAAGAGAAGCGCAGTTGGTCCTGCGCCTTCCTCTCCGCCGTCTGGCAGCTGGTCCGCCTCGGTCTGCTGCGCGACGACGGACACGCGGTACTCGCCCCCGCCCCCTGGGAGGACGAGGGCTTCCCGGCCGCATGGGACGCGCTGGCCCCCGTGCTGCGCCTCAACCCGCGTGCCGCGCCCTTCACCGCGTACGTCACCTGCAGTGTCCTGCCGGCCCGCTTCCTGCCCGTGGAGCACGCCGTCCGCGTCATCCTCGACCAGGTCCATGTCGAGAGCGAGGTGCTCGGCCAGGTCGCCATGCGGTGCGCGGCGGAGGGCTTCGGCGTGCCCTCGGAGGTCGTGGACCGGATCTCCTACGTTTTCCCGCCAGGGCTGTGACATGGGCGGCCTCGGCACCCCCTCGGGTCCCGTACTCGCCTGCGGCGAGGTACGCACCCGTCTGCTGCCCACCAGCGACGCGGTGGACGAGCGGACCGCCGAACGGTTGCTGAGGCTGCGCACGGACGAACGGGTCAGGCTGTCCCGGCACCCCAACCGGTACGCCGTCTCCCCCGGCCTCCTCACCGGCGTCGACTGCCGGCCGCCGAGTGTCAACGGCGCCAGTAGCCGTGTGGTGGGCACGGTGACGGCCCGGGCGGTCCTCGTCGAGGGCCGGGTCCTGCAGTCCTCGGCGCACTTCTCCGCTCCGGCCTCCGGCCCCGACCGGCGCCGGCCGTGGGGCCACTACCTGGGCCGGCCCGGCTGCCTGATACCGGTCGGCCGGCTTCCCGCGAGGTCCGTGGCCGAAGGGTTCCTGGCGGGGCCCGGACCGCACGAGCTGGACGTCGGATCGATCGCCGAGAGCCTGATGGCGAGGGTCTGCCGACACCGGATCCTCGACTTCGACCTCCCGCTCACCACCGTGAACACCAGTCTGCGCTGGACCGCCGTGCCGGCCGTGGAGGGGGAGGCGACATCTGTGCTCTTCACCAAGGCCGATGACGGTCTGCGGACCGTCGCACTGCGGCTTCCCCACGGAACCGCGCCGGCTGCCGTGGCCGGGCTGTGCGAGGACCTGGCCCTGCACGACTGGCTGCTGACGACGGTCGCGTACGCGCTGGACGGGCTGCCGGCCGGGCACGAGGACTCCGGGCTCCCCAAGGTGCTGCGTTCCCTAGTCGACCACCTGTTGCACCTGTGGATGCCACGGGGGCATGTCGATCGCACCTTGCACGCCGTCTGGGAGGAGCTGGACGAGCACACGGGCTACAGCAGGCAGTGGAACGTCATGGGCCAGCGCATCCGCGACCAATTGGTGCTCCGCGCCGTCCGGTCGCGGCATCAGCCGTCGGCATGGGACTGACCGCACACTCACCGAACACCGCCCGTACATTCGCCGAACACCGACCACACACTCACCGAACAGTCATCGAACACCGACAGAGCACCATCTACCACCACCTGGCGGGGAGGGGCGGATATGGCCGGAGAGCCGGGCACGCCGGATCCGGGCACGGCGGGCGGGGCGCGGGTACCGCCCGTCGTGCTGAAGACACTGATCACCCTGGTCGTGGGCACGGTCGCCTACGTCCTCACCAACCTGATCGACCAGTCCGAGGACGAGCTGTGGAAGCTCGTCCTCACCAACCTGATCGACCAGTCCGAGGACGAGCTGTGGAAGCTCGCCATGTCCGTCGTCATCGGAGGGTCGGCGCTGATCGTGCAGTACATGGTCGACTTCGAGAAGCGCCTGGGTACGGTCGAGGCCGGCCAACGTCACCAGACTCGGGTGCTCGCGGAGCAGTTCACGCAGCTCAGTGAGGCGGCCGGCCTGCTCAACGAGCTGGACCAGGCCGGCATGAGCACCAGTGACGCCCGACGCCTGATCAAGAGCGCGAGTCAGGTGGGACTGCAGGGCCCGGACATCGTGAAGGCCTTCGCCCGTGCCGAGATCGAGAGTCTCGCCTCGGTCGTCACCGACCTGACCGGGATGACCGCCCATTGGCAGCGGGACAACAACGAGTGGCTCATCAGGCTCACCGGATGTGCGCAGCGCACGATCGACGCCACGAGCAGCTCCGTCGACCGGCCCTTCTGGGACACCGACCCGGCGGGACACTACCTCGACGCGCAGATCGAGGCGATGCGGGACCCCGGGGTGCGCATCCGGCGCCTCTTCATGATCAACGCCGCCGAGGAGGGTGACCCGGACTTCATGGAGATGTTCACGGCGCTCTGCCACGGGCAGCTCGATCTGGGCATCAGGGTGCGCTTCACGGTCCTCTCCCCGAACCGGCACACCCGGTCTGCGGCACGCGACATCGTGATCTTCGATGACGCGGTGTACCTGGAGTTCGAACCGGACCGGCAACAGAGCTACCTCCAGACCAGGCTCGACGCGGACGCCCGTCGGGTCGACGTGCAGGTCAGGCGCTTCGACGACCTGTGGGAGTCCGCCGCCGAGCCGGGCCCCCGGCCGGAACCCCCGGCGCGGCCCGCGGGGCGGTGAGCCCGACACCTCACTCGATTCCGAGAGGGCCGACGCCCAGGTCCTCGCGCATGAGGCGACGCATCCGCGCCATGGCCTTGCGCCGCCGCTCTATCAGGGGCGCGTCGTCGGCGGAGCCGACGGCCACCCCACGGGCGTAGGCGTCGCGGATCGCGCGCAGGCAGTGGAACGCCTCGTTCCCCGCCTCCACGACCGGCGGTGGGCCCACGAGCCAGAGGCGTTCGCTCGCCGTGTAGATGCCGGTGCCGCGCACGGCTTCCCGCACCGCCGCGTCGCGCGCCGACTCGGACATGTGGTCGCCCAGGGCGACGGCCCGTATCTCCTCACCCGCGGCTTTGAGGGCGGAGACGTACTCCGTGTAGACCGCGCGGCGCACTTCCAGAGCGTGCCTGGCCTCCTCCCGTCGCCACCGGTTGCGGTCGGCGATCAGGGTGGCCGCGATACCGATCACGGCACCGGTCAGTGTGGAGAGCAGCGGCGTCCAGTCCATGTGCCGCAGCTTGTCGGAAGCGGTGCGCCGGCACCAGCGGCTCTCGCCGTGCGGGGCTGTGCCCGATACCTCCCCCGCACGCCTCAGTGCTCGCGGCCCGCGTCGGCTGCGAGCTGGGCGGCGGCGTTCTCCAGCAGGGCGTCCAGGACGACCGGGTAGGCGCTGAGCGGCATGCGCGCGGCCAGGAGACGGGCGGTCGCGGCGATGTTCGGGTAGGACTCGGCGGGCAGTCGCGCGTACGTGGACGTCCACATCTCCTCGTCCTTCGTCCGGGCCTCGTGCGTCAGGACGAGTGCTCCGGCGTCCAGGGCGACGAAGGCCAGGCTGAGGTCGATGAAGGCGTGGTAGACGCGGACGGCGGCGGCGTCCGGGAAGCCTGCCGAGCGCAGGATGCCGAGGATCGTCTCGTCGACCGCGATCTCCCGCGGCCGGCCGGTGACCCGGCTGGCGGTCAGCGCGGCGGCCTGCGGGTGGGCGAGGTACGAGGCGTGGATGGCCAGCCCGAGGGAGCGCAGGTCGGCCCGCCAGTCACCGGTGGCGGTCCAGTTGTCCCGAGCCCGTCCCATCAGTTCCTCGCCGATGGCCCGGGACAGGTCGTCCATGCCCGAGAAGTACCGGTACAGCGTGCTGGGGTCGGCGCCGAGTGCGGTGCCGAGGCGACGGGCGGTGAGGCCGGCGGCGCCGTGCTCGCGCAGTACCCGCAACGCGGTCGCGACGATCAGTTTCTCCGACAGCACGGTGCCCTGCCGGGTCGGTCGGCGCCTGCGCCGCGCCGACTCGGGCACGACCTGCTTGGCCATCCGGACCCCGTCCTCTCCGCCGCCACGACGGCGACCCTTATGCCAACACGGTTGACCTTACATCGTGCCATCCCGTTGCATCAGGGCATCCCAGGGCCCGAGCCCTGCACAGGAAAGGTGTCTGACATGCGTGTACTCCTGGTGGGCGCTGGCGGCGTCGGTACGGCCGTCACCCGGATCGCGGCCCGCCGCGACTTCCTGACCCACATGGTCGTGGCCGACTACGACCCGCACCGGGCCGAGGCGGCCGTCGCCGCGCTGAAGGAGCACGGTGACCGGTTCAGCGCCCGGCGCCTGGACGCCTCCGACGAGGAGGCGGTGCGCCGGCTGCTCACCGAGGAGCGCTGCGACGTCCTGCTCAACGCGACCGACCCCCGGTACGTGATGCCCCTGTTCCGCGCGGCCCTCGCGGCGGGCGTGCACTACCTGGACATGGCGATGTCCCTGTCCGCCCCGCACGCCGAGCGCCCGTACCAGGAGTGCGGACTCAAGCTCGGGGACAGCCAGTTCGAGCTGGCCGGGCAGTGGGCGGACGCCGGTCGTCTGGCCCTGGTCGGGATGGGAGTGGAGCCCGGCCTGTCCGACGTTTTCGCCCGGTACGCCGCGGACGAACTCTTCGACGAGATCGAGGAGATCGGCGTGCGTGACGGAGCCGACCTCACCGTGGAGGGCTACGACTTCGCCCCCTCCTTCAGCATCTGGACCACCATCGAGGAGTGTCTCAATCCCCCGGTGGTCTACGAGAAGGACCGTGGCTGGTTCACCACCGCGCCGTTCAGCGAACCCGAGGTCTTCGACTTCCCGGAGGGCATCGGCCCGGTCGAGTGCGTGAACGTGGAACACGAGGAGGTGCTGCTGATCCCCCGCTGGGTGGACGCCCGCCGGGTGACCTTCAAGTACGGCCTGGGCGACGACTTCATCGCCAAGCTGAAGACCCTGCACGAGCTGGGCCTCGACTCCACCGCCGCGCTGTCCGTCCCCGGCGAGGACGGACCCGTCAAGGTCTCCCCGCGCGATGTCGTCGCCGCGTGCCTGCCCGACCCGGCCGGCCTCGGCGAGCGGATGACGGGTAAGACCTGTGCGGGCACCTGGGTGAAGGGCACGAAGGACGGCGCCGCGCGCGAGGTGTACCTGTACCACGTGGTCGACAACCAGTGGTCCATGCGCGAGTACGGCTCCCAGGCCGTGGTCTGGCAGACCGCCGTCAACCCCGTCGTCGCCCTGGAACTGCTCGCCACCGGCGTCTGGACGGGCAGGGGTGTCCTCGGCCCCGAGGCTTTCCCGCCCCGCCCCTTCCTGGACCTGCTGACCGACTACGGCTCTCCCTGGGGCCTGCGCGAGCAGGGCTGACGCCCGGCGGGCCACGTGTCCCGTGGACCGCGTCGGAGCGGCCACCGGGGGCGGACTCCGGGTCGCTGTCGCGTGCCTGCCGTCATGGCCATTCCGCCGGCGACCGGCACGGCCGGCGCGGGTGGTCCGGCGCAGCGGGCCCCGCGTGGACTTCGAGGCGCATACTCGACGCTCGACACCGTCGCCTGCCCCCGGGGCGGTCCGGCCACGACGTGGAGTGTCCTGAACGTCTGCTCGGCGAACTGGTCGGCGTGGATGCGGTGTTCGGCCTTCGCGCCGATCGGTTGGCCACCCTTCGGTCCGGCCGGCGGGTGGTTGACCGATACCGGGTGTTACCCGCCCCGCTGTGTGGGTGGGCGCACTGCCGATCTGCGGCAGCGACGACAAGCTCAAGGTCACCATCGGCGCCGACGACGACGCCGAGGAGATCCTGCGCACCATGACCTCCCACAAGGTCCGCCGCCTGCCCGTGATCGACGGCCGGCGCCTGGTCGGCATCGTCGCTCAGGCCGACGTCGCCCGCGCCCTTCCCGACCCGAAGGTCGGCGACCTCCTCGAGGCGATGTCCACCGACTGAGGCATCCCTGGGGGGAGCGGCCCGGTCCGCACCGTCGCGACCGGGTGGCCGGCGGTTTCGATGCTCTGGGGCCGCGCCGGGCCCGAGTCCGGCCCTGCCTGCGGGCCCCCTCCTGTCGGTGGTGCTCCGTTCGGACCAACCGCGATGGCGGGCCGGCCGGCTGCCCGGTGACAGTGAAGTGGCGCCCGGCCGCCTCGCCCGGGCTGATTCCGCCTGGGTCAAAGGAGCCGGTCATGTCGAGACGCAACACGGTGCTGCGCAGTCTGCACGATGTCGGGCTGGCCGCCTGGTTCGGCGGTTCCCTCATGGGTGCGGTCGGTCTGAACGGTGCCGCCCGCGACGAGGGCGGGACCTGGGCGACCACGGCGAGGATCGCCGGCTCCGGCTGGGCGAAGTGGAGCCCGGTCAACGCCGCGGCTGTCGCCACGCACCTGTTCGGCTCCGGCGGTCTGCTCGCCGCGAACGCTCCGCGGGTGGCGGTCCAGCAGGGTGTGGCCGCCTCCACCCTCGCCAAGACCGTCCTGACGGGCGCCGCCCTCGGAGCCACCGCGTACAGCCGTGTCCTGGGCAAGAAGATGGAATGGGCGGCCTCTTCCGATCCGCAGGACGCCGAGAAGGCCGCCAAGCACCCCGTCGACACCGACAAGGCCCAGCGGCACCTGGCCTGCATGCAGTGGGCCGTTCCCGCCCTGACCGGCGGCCTGATCATCCTCAACGCCCTGCACGGCGAGCAGCAACGCCCCAGCGAGCAGCTCCACGGCGTGTGGGACAGGGCTCGCGCACTGGCGCCGCACATGTCCTTGCCGGGACACCTCACGCACTGACACGAGGTTCCCGCCCCGGACGATTCGTGTACCGCGGAGGTCAGCCGCTGCTTCCGGGCGGGGCGGTCCTCCTGCGCCGGGGTGCGACCGCCTTGCGGATCTCCTCGGTGGCCGCCCTGAACGCGGGCGCGGCGTGCTCGAAGTAGTCGAAGAGCACCGCGCGCTGCTCGGGGGTGTAGCGGGACAGGACCTCGGCGATGTGGCGACGGGCGGGGCCCACGACCTCCTCCACACGGGTGAGCGTGTCGGGGACCGGCTCGACGATCACCCGGCGGCGGTCCTGGGGGTCCGAGGCGCGGCGCGCGTACCCCGCCCGTTCCAGGCGATCGATCAGACGGGTGGTGGCGCCGGTGGTCAGGCCGGTTCTGGTGGCGAGTTCACCCGAGGTGAGCCCGCCCTCCGCCGTGATCAGGCTGAGCGCATACCACTCCGAGGTGTGCAGGCCGGCCGCTTCCGCGCTGGCCAGCCCCTGGAGGCCTACGGCGTCGAGGTATTGACGGAAGATCACGTGCTCGTCCCCGCCGCGCGAGGGTGTTGCCATCGGAGGAGTCCTCTCGTAAATTTATCTGCACGGGTGCAGATACTGCGCATCAGCAGCTTCTGCGTGCAGTCTAGCGAGCGAGGAGACCTCCGCCCATGTCCCACACCACCGCGGACACCGCCGCCGTCACCGCCGTACTGACCGACCTCGTCCGCGCCTGGGAGCGCCACGACGCCGACGCGTACGGCGCGCTGTTCACCGAGGACGCCACCTACATCACCTACATCGGCACCTTCTACCGGGGGCGCCAGGACATCGTGGACAGTCACCGCGTGCTCTTCGGCGGCTTCCTGAAGGGCACCAGGCTCGCGGACGAGATCCTCGACATCCGCTTCCACGGACCCGGCACGGCCGTGGTCAACGGCCGTGGCGACACCTACAAGGGCACACGCCCGCGCAAGCTCACCAAGGTCCAGACGTACACCCTGGTCCGCGAGAGCGACGGCCACTGGCGCATCGCGGCCTTCCACAACACCAAGCGCAGGCCCCTTTTGGAGTCGGTCTCCTTCAGGTTCGCCCCGGCGCTGGCACCCGCCGCGCCCGCTGTCGGGGGGAACGGGCAGCGGGGCCGGACAGGGTGATCCTGTCCGGCCCCGCTGTCGTCGCGTCGGGGTGGCCGATCTACTTGCGTTTCGTGCGTCCTATCACGGCCGCGAGCGCGAGGACCGCGATGATGACGATCACCAGAACCGTGATCGGCGTTCCGGACGGCCATCCCTTGTAGGCCATGGTCACGTGGTTCATTTCACCTCACGAAGTGGCTCGGTCGTAGATTTCCTGGGTTGCGGCTCCGGCCGCCGTCCCACCGAAGGCACAGACGGGGGCCGCGGTACCGCCGGTGATGTAGAGGCACCCCGCCGTGAAGGCCTTGTCCGCGGCGAAGGAGAGCGCCGTACCGGCTGCGTCCTTCCACTGCCCCTGGGAGACCTGGCTGGCGAATTGCCCGATGCTAATGACGTCGGAGGCGAAGCCGACCTTCTTCGAAGCCGACTCCGCGAAGCTCATGAAGGAGGTTCCGGTGGGGTCGATGCGGTTGACGGGGTCGCCGCCGGCGTAGAGGTAGGGGTTCTGTTCCTGGCCGGAGGGGTCGGGCTGGGTGAAGCGGCCTATGTTGGCGTCGTAGTAGCGGGCCTGGAGGTGGTAGAGGCCCGTGGGGTCCTGGTAGTTGCCGGCGAAACGGTAGGGCTGGGCGACCGGTTCGGACGACTGGGCCAGGATGCGGACGCCCCGGGGGCTGTACGTGTAGCTGTCGACCTTGTTGCCGTCGACGTCGGCCAGACCGATCACCGAGCCGAGCGCGTCGGTGAGGTAGTAGTAGGTCTTGCCCCCGGTCGTCATGGAATTCAGGGTGCCCCCGGGTTCCCGGTTGAAGCCCATGTCCGCGCCGGCCGTCGTCTTGGCGGACAGGCCGAGCGGGCCGTTGTGGAAGTAGGTGTCCCCGAGCCTGATCCGCTCGCTCTGGTCGGTGGAACCGTACTGCCCCGCGTACGACTTGCCGTTGACGGTGAGGGACGACATCTGGGAGTGGTCGGTCCACTGCTCGCCGGTGCGCAGGTAGTCGTCGGTGGAGGCGCCGGCGGTCTCGTTGCCGATCTTGTCGTACGACCAGGCGCCGCTGGTGCTGGACTTGGACGTCAGTTCCTGGGCGTCGTTGTAGGTGTACGTGGTGCCGCGCGGGCAGCCTGGGTCGGTTCCCTGGGAGGTGAGGTTGCCGGCGAGGTCGTAGCAGTACTGCCAGGAGTCGCTGATGCTGCCGGCCTTCTCCTCCTTGGCGTAGGAGAAGCGGCCGGCGCCGTCGTAGGAGTACGTGCGCTTGAGCCCGCTCACGTTGTCCGCGCTGGTGCGGATCTTGTTGCCGTCACTCTCGCCGGCGGAGCCGTACTTGTAGGTGTAGTCCAGGTCCACCAGGGTGCCCTGGGCGGAGGTCACCTTGATGTTCTTCGGGCGGCTGGAGGGGTCGACCGCGACCTTCTGAACCGTACCGCCCGGGTAGGTGGTCGTGGTGCGGACGTCGTTCTTGTCGTAGTCGTACGTCGTCACGCGGCCCTGCGGGTCCTTGAGCTCCTTGAGCTTGTTGACCTCGTTCCAGGCGTAGTCGACCTTGCCGGCCGGGTCCTGGTAGTAGTCCACGTTGCCGGCCGGGGTGTAGGCCAGCAGGGTCTGGGAGGTGTCCTGGAGGGTGCGGACCGTTTCCCGCTGGAGCGGGTCGAACTGGTACTTGACCGTTCCGGTGCCGTCCGAGCGCTGGACCAGGTTGCCGTCGCCGTCGTACCAGTACTCGACCTTCACCGTGTTCGGGGAGGTGACCGTGCGGATGCGGTCGAGGTTGTCGTACGTGTAGGTGACGGTCACACCGCGGGCGTCGGTGGCGGACTTGGTGCGGCCCAGGTCGTCGTAGGTGTAGGCCGTCCTGTCCAGCGGCGCCGGGGGCGTGACCGTGTCCAGGTTGCCCTTGGTGTCGTAGTGGAAGTCGGTGGTGACCGTCTTCGAGGCGGTCATCTTCGTCTTCGCCTTGCAGCGCTGGCCCTCGAAGCCGCCGCAGGTGGGGGTTGCGGGGTTGTATTCGTAGGTGACGTTGCCGCCGCCGGTGCCCGTCTGTGCGACGGAGGTGGTGTTGCCCACCGCGTCGTACGTGAACTGGGTCTTCTCGCCGTCGGGGTTGGTGGAGTCCGAGGGGACGTCTCCGCCGGCGACGGTCTGCCAGTGGTTGACCGTGGAGCCGCCCGTGGGTGCCGTCACGGTCTTCAGGTTGTTGCGGTCGTCGAAGCCGTAGTCGGTGGTGTTGCCCGGGGTGGTGCCCGAGCCC
The DNA here is from genome assembly GCF_014654935.1 of Streptomyces capoamus. Lineage (GTDB taxonomy): Bacteria > Actinomycetota > Actinomycetes > Streptomycetales > Streptomycetaceae > Streptomyces > Streptomyces capoamus. The sequence goes on along the minus strand of NZ_BNBF01000004.1, from coordinate 129,453 downwards.
ATCGCGTCGCTGGCGCTGTCGATGTTGTGGTTCGCGTCGAACTTCGTCGAACGGTGGTGCTGGAGCGCATCGGTGACATCGGTGACCTGGCCGTCACCGTCGTGCTCGTACTTCGTGGCGTGCGTCTCCGGGTCCGTGGCGGTGGTGGTGCCGGCCGCCGTCGGGGAGTCGGCGCTGTAGCCGTAGGTCCAGGTGGGGCCGGTGCTGCCGGAGGCGTTGAAGCCGGTGGCGCGGAGCATGGAGGTGACGCGGTTGGTGTCGTCGTAGGTGAAGACCGTCACCCGGCCCTCGGCGGTGGTGATCTTGTTGATCCGGCCCGAGGTGTCGTAGCCGAACGCGACCGTCTTGCCCTCGGTGTCGGTCGTCGCCGACAGGTTGCCGGCCGGGTCGAGGTTGTAGACGGCGGTACGGCCCGTGTTGTCCTTGGCCTGCCACTGCGACGGGTAGGTCTTGTACAGGTCGATCCAGCGGCCGGAGCGCGAGTCGGAGAGCTTGAAACCCTTGTTCGCACCGTTCTCGTCGTGCTGGTCGACGGTGATCGTGCCGTGGTTGCGATCGGTGACCTTGGTCAGGCAGCCGTTCGCGTTGTACGTCTCCTTGACGCCCGACTTCCACTTCGTCAGCGTGTAGGTGCCGTCGGAGTTCTTCTTCAGGTCCTGCGAGTAACCCTTCGGGGTGGTGAAGGAGCCGTCGCTGTTCTTCTTGAAGCGGACCGTCGCACCCGAGGCGTCGTAGAGGATCACCTCGGTGGAGGAGACCGACAGGTAGCGCTCGTACTGCTGCCACCAGCGCTGCGAGACCCTGCCCCACGGGGCGTCCAGCGAGTTGTAGGTCCGGGCCAGCCGCAGGCGTTGGCCCACGCCGGCGATATCGAAGTCCGTCGCCGTCAGCATCAGGTTGCCGGTCGAGAAGTCGATCCTCGCCGTCAGCGCGTCCGTGATCGCGAAGCTCGTGTAGCGGTGCCACGGCACGTCGCCCTGGCCCTCCGGGACCAGGTTCAGCACGGACGCGGCCGATGCCGTACCCTCTGGCTTCGACTTCCCGGCCGACGCGCCGGAAGCGGGGTCCTTGACGTGGGCACGCTGCTCGCGCAGCCACGGCAGGTACACCGCGTCCGTCGGGTTCTTCGACGGCTGCGACTTCACCGGACGGTTCGCGCCGACCTTCACCGGCGGCATCGTGAAGTCGGGACTGTTCTTGCCCCAGGCCGAGACGGACTTCGGCGCCGCGAGGGC
>NZ_BNBF01000004.1:110398-128174 GCF_014654935.1 Streptomyces capoamus | reverse complement strand
GGGCTGGGCCGTGACGGGCAGGGTCGCCGCGGCAAGGGCGGCGGAGGCCGCAACAGCCAGCGCGGACAGACGTGTCGATCTCTTGCGGGCATGCCGAGACGGCATGCCCGAAGCACGCGAGTGCATGAATGGATCCCCCATGAGAGGCCAAGAAGCCCGGCTACCCCGTTGGTCACCGAGCCCACACAACCTGACACAGGATTCGCACAAGCTCGCGGGTGTGCCCTCGAAATCACGCCTCACGCGAGCGGGAATCAGCCCGTCCGCATGAACGGGACGAAGGGTGCATGCGGTCGACTACCTGGCCGTAACGGCCGCCTCCCCCTCCGGGGACCGGCGCACATCGGCGACGCAAGTGGCTGAAGACAATCGCTTTCCGCCGGGCCGTGCCACCGGGGCCGTCCAGGCGCTCACCGTGCCGCGCGTTTCACCGCCCTCAGATGAGCGGAGACTCCCTGAGCTGTCATGCTGACCCGCATGGAGATCGCAACGGCCCAGCTCACCTGCGTCCCGGCCGACATACCCGCCAACGTTCGGCAGATGGTCGCCCTGGCCGGCGAGGCCCGCCGGCACGGTGCCGAGCTGGTGGTGTTTCCCGAACTGGCGCCGACCGGATACGAACTCGACGCCCTGAGCGCCGATCCCGGGCTGTGGCTGAACCCGGACGATCCGCGTCTGGACGCGATCCGGGAGTGCGGCACCGCCACCGTCATCAACTGTGCGGTGGCCGTCGATGGCGAGAACCGTCCCGCCATCGAGACGCTGGTCTACGGGGCCGACGGCGAGTTGCTCACCGCCTACCGGAAGCAGCACTTGTACGAGCAGGAGCAGAACGTGTTCGCGGCGGGGCGGCGCGACGGGCGATTCAAACTCGGCGGGCTGCGTTTCGCCCTGGCCACCTGCTACGACAATCACTTCCCCGAGCTGACCGGCCGTGGGGCTGCCGACGGGTGCCAAGTCCACCTGGCCAGCTCCCTGTACGGCACGGGCGGCGGGGTCGAGGAGCGGGCGAAGGTCTATCCGGGCATCGCCAAGGAGTCGAACCTGTACGTCGTCCTGTCCAACCATGTCGGTCCGGCGGGTGCGTGGACCGGCTGCGGGCGCAGCGCCCTGTGGGCTCCGGGCGGCGGTCTCCTGGCGGAAGCGGATGCCGATACGGCGATGGTGGTCACCGCCGAGATCGGACAGGGCACGCGCTGATCAGCGGTGCTGGGGGCGCCTGGCCGCGGTGCGGTGGCCCCACTACGGCCCGTTCTCGGGGACAGGACCGCCAGTACGCCGACCTGTCCACCGGGTGGGCGGGCCAGTTGCCCCTGGACTTCGAGTCGCCGATCGACCGGGGACGTGCTGCGCCTATCCGGTGGCGCCCGCCTCCGTCGTGGCAACGGTGTGCGCACGGGGCCCCGACGGTGGTCCGCCGAGCGGGCGCCCCGTCAGGGGAGTTCTTCCGCGTCCGACCGGTAGGCCGCGAGCAGCAGCGGCCGGTAGGTGGACTCGCTGACCTTGCTCTTCCTGCGCAGGACCAGGGACGTGCTGTCGACTCCCGTGCCGAAGCTGTACATGATGGGCCCGTCGTCCCGGTACTGGTGCATCCCGCCGTGGTTCCTGAAGAAGTGAACGCCCAGCGTCCTGGGCGGCAGCATGTCCCGCTCGTAGTAGTCGACACGTTCGCCGCTGATGAGGGGATCGGTGCCCTGGGCCAGGTGGACGAGGCAGAGCGGGTCCTCCACCACCGCGAGCAGCTTGCACAGTTCTCTTCTCGCCTGCGCGTATCCGTTCCCCTTCACGTCGTAGGGGGGCAGGACCACGGTGAGCCGCTCCAGCCGCTGGAGTTCGATGATCTTGCGGACCTCCCACCACGTGGACGTGCGGATCTCCTGGTGGGGCGGCAGGATCAGCACGATGGAGTGCGCGGCCTCGATGAGCCGGGCGACCGGTTCCTTCCACTCGGCGTGCTCGGCCCGCATGTAGACGAGACCGCCGGGGGCCAGGGCGAGGTCGGGGTCGACCACCGCGTACGCCTCGGAGGCGTAGACGTCCGACCAGGCCCTGGAGACGACCTGCTCCATGGTGGAGGTGACCTTCATCCCGCCCAGGGTGAGGGTCCGCCGTCCCCTGCCGCTGCGGACGATGATGTAGCCGGCGGACCCGAACGGGCGCAGGATGAGGCAGAACCGCGCGCCGGGGGCGACCAGGTCCGGTACGACGTCACCGATCTTCTTGACGCGGACGCGCAGTGTGTAGCGCAGCAGCCGCACCATCCTGAACACGCCGACGACGAAGAGCGCAAGCACCAGCAACGGAAGGACGACCGGGCCGCCGTCGGCGACCAGCCCCGCGATGAACAGCAGCAGCGCGAGGTTGAAGAGGCCGTAGCAGCCGATGTTGCGCCACAGACGCAGGACGACGGCCCGCGCACCGGACTCCCCGTGGGACGTACGTGCATTCGTTCCGGGCATGGAGCCATCCCCTCCCCCGACGGGACGCGACGACTGCGCCGGATTCCGTCCGGCGCGGTCCCGTTCGAGATTACCCACCGCGTGGTCACCCGCACCGAGGAACACCGATTGTCGAACGCCTCGGCAGCCCCACCCAGCAGTACCCAACTGGCTTACGGGCGGGCTGATCTGACGGTAAGTGAATTTCCTGGCCACGACATAGAACGGTTCGCGCCGGGCACACGGGTGCTCAAGTGACAACCAAAATGGGCTAAAGGTCGTTGAGCCCGATCGTCATCAACGCGGGAGCAACCATGACAAGTTACGGCGGGTCCTCCACCGCACCCACTCGGTCGCGCACCAACGGCCTGGCGGTCGCCGGTCTGTGCTGCGGCATCGTCGGACTCTTTCTGCTGAACATCGTCCTGGGCCCGCTGGCCGTCGTGTTCGGCGCCGTCGGTCTGCGGCAGTCGGCTGCCAAGGGCGGGGCGGGCATGGCCAAGGCCGGCATCGTGCTCGGCATAGTCGACGTCGTCCTGTGGCTCGTACTCCTCGCCGTCGCCGCCAACACGGGCGGCTTCAGCTGGCACGTGGGCGGCTGACCGGCCCGAGCCGTCCCTTTCCGTGTGGCCCGCTGCACCGCCGCGGGCCACACACGTGTGCCGACCGATCTTCACCTCGCCGTCGCCGACCCCCACGGCTCGCACTCCCTCACGCCCACCGCCCGGTACTCGCCGGGCATGGGGGTATCGCCCCCATGTTTCCGCCTCGCGTCCGGCGGCGGACCCGCGGTGGCCGCCCGGACCCGGTGACGGCGGGCCCTGAGGTGGTGCGGGGGGCGACGCCGGGCGACGGATCCGCAGGCCCGTGAAGGTCCCGTGCGCGGCCGTGAAGGGCGCGTGGACGGCGGTGAAGGGCGCCGGCGGTCGCCGGCGGCCCGCAGCGCCGGCGGGTCGGGAAAACTGGGTGCTCGCACCCGATGTTGCCCGAGGCCCCGCAGCCGATGCTCTCTCCTGTCAGGCGGAGGCGTTTTCAGGAGGAGCCGATGGGCGAGCCGGTGAGAGTCAGCATCGTCGCGCAGGACCCGATACTGGAGGCCGGCACCCGGGCCAGCCTCCAGTGTCACGGTGACATCGCGGTGGCGCTGTCCGGGGAGCGGGCGCAGGTCGCGGTCATGATGGTGGACCGGGTGGCACCGCAGGTGATGCACGCCGTGCGGGCCGGGCGCGAGGCGGACCAGCGCCAGGAAGTGGTGCTGGTCGCGACGGAACTCGCGGCCGGCGACGCGGTGCAGGCGTTCGCGGCCGGCATCCGGGGGCTGCTGCGCCGTTCCGAGTGCACCGCCGAGCGCCTGGCGTCGACGGTCGTGGCGGCCGCGGCGGGCGACTGCACGCTGCCGCCGGACCTGCTGGACGGGCTGCTCGAACACGGCCAGGGTGCCGACGCACGCCGTCCGGGAGCGGACGGGGTGCCGGCGCCCGGCGGTTCGGCGCTCTCGGAGCGGGAACGGGCAGTCCTGCGGCTGGTCGCGGACGGCCGGGAAACCGAGGAGATCGCGCGTGAACTGTGCTACTCGCCGCGCACCGTGACCACCGTGGTGCACGACGTGACCCGGCGTTTCCACCTGCGCAACCGGGCCCACGCGGTGGCCTTCGCCCTCCGGGCGGGCCTGCTGTGATCGCGACGATGGCGGCCCCCTCCGTCACCCCCACCACGGCCCCCTCCACCGCTTCTTCCCTGGCCCCCATGACGACTCCGCCCAGGGCCTCCCTGGACGCCGTCGCGCCCCGGGCGGCAGTGCGCGTGCGCGTACGCGTGCGGTCGAGCGACGCGGCGGCGCGCGCGGTGGTGGAGGCCAGACTGATCACCGCGGGGCTGCGGCCCGCCGAGGCACCGGACGCGTCGCCGCAGGACGTGCTGGTGGCCGTCGGGGGCACGGTGGAGGGCGCGATCGCGGCCTGCCGGCCCGGTCTGCCGGGCGGTCAGGAGCGGCTGCTGGTGGTGGCCGACGTGCTGTCCCGCAACGGCGCCCTGCAGGCCCTCCGGGCCGGTGTGCGGGCCATGGTGCTGGCCGCCGAGGCGACGCCGGAACGACTGGCCGCCACCGTGCACTCGGCCCACCGCGGCGAGGGCCGGCTCTCCCACCTGGCGCTGTCCCGCCTCCTCGACGGATCACCGGAGCCCGCCGGACCCGGACGGCGTCCGGGCAGCCCGTCGCTGACCGGCCGCCAGCTGCAGGTGCTGCGGCTGATGGCGGACGGGCACGGCAACGAGGCGATCGCCGCTACGCTGCGCTGCTCCAAGCACACCGTCAAGAACGTGATCTACGAATTGATGGGACAGCTCCAGGTCCGCAACCGGGCCCACGCGGTGGCGCACGCCGTGCGCACCGGGCTGATCTGAGCCCGCCGATCCGAGCCCCGACCGGCCGGGCCGCCCCGCACGTCCGGGCGGACGGCGTACCGGGCCGGGACAAACGCGCAACGGCAGGGCCGCACGGCCTGCCCTTCGTTCCCTGGTGCCGCGCCGCCGTCCGGCGGCACGCTGCTCCTGCTCATGTCCGCCCCGGCGGGCATGGCGACGCTCCCCTCCCCCTGCGGGCACTGCCACGAGCGGCTGCCGCGGGCTCGTTCCCTGCCGAGAGGACCCGATGGACATCGCCGAGGACACCGCGACCACCGGCCAGGAGCCGTTGCCGGAGACGGACTTCAAGATATTCGAGGAGCTGGAGTCGGAGGTCCGGCTGTACTGCCGTACGTTCCCGGCCGTCTTCGAGCGGGCGAAGGGCGCCGAGCTGTTCGCCGAGGACGGCCGGACGTTCATCGACTTCTTCTGCGGTGCGGGAACGCTCAACTACGGGCACAACAACGACTTCATCAAGGCACGGGTGGCCGACTACCTCGCCGCCGACGGCCTCGCGCACGGCCTCGACATGTACACCGTGGCCAAGCGGGACTTCCTGACCGCCTTCGCCGAGACCGTGCTGCGGCCCCGCGGACTCGACTACAAGGCACAGTTCACCGGGCCGACCGGCACCGACGCCGTGGAGGCCGCCCTCAAGCTCGCCCGCAAGCGGACCGGTCGGTCCGGTCTGGTCGCGTTCACCGGCGCGTACCACGGCATGTCACGCGGTTCGCTGGCGGTGACCGGCAACCGCCGGGCCCGCCGGGCGGGCGGGGTCGCCGGGCAGGACGTCACGTTCGTACCCTACGAGGACGGTCCGCAGGGCGGGTTCGACTCGATCGGATTCCTGGAACGGCTGCTCACCGACCCCTCCTCGGGCGTCGAGGTGCCGGCCGCGGTGATCGTGGAACCGATGCAGATGGAAGGCGGCGTCTACCCCGCCGGCGCCGACTGGCTGCGCGCCCTGCGCGAACTCACCGAGCGGCACGGGATCCTGCTGATCCTGGACGAGATCCAGGCGGGCTGCGGCCGCTCCGGCCGGTTCTTCTGTTTCGAGCACGCCGGGATCACCCCCGACGTGGTGACCCTCTCCAAGTCGCTGAGCGGTTACGGGCTCCCGCTCTCCATGGTGCTGTTCAAGCGGGAGCTGGATGTCTGGGAGCCGGGCGAGCACACCGGGACGTTCCGCGGCAACCAGCTGGCCTTCGTCGCCGCCACCGCGGCCTGCGAGCTGTGGCGGCAGGACACCTTCCATGCCCGGCTGGCCGCCTCGATCGACCGCCTGGAACGGTTCCGCGCCGAACTGGACGCGCAGGGCGGCGATCTGGTGACGCGCGGGAGCGGGATGGCGCTCGGCATCGACCTCGGCAGCGGCAGCGGCAGCGGCAGCGGCCCGCTGCGTGCCGAGCGGCTGCAGCAGTACGCCTTCGACCGCGGGCTGATCGTCGAACTGTGCGGTCGCCGTGGCGAGGTGGTCAAGCTCCTGCCGCCGTTGACCATCGATCCCGCCGTGCTGGACCGCGGGCTCGACGTGCTGCGCCAGGGCCTGCGATCTGTCTGACACTCGGTCAGACGCCGCGTGGGACCGTCGCGTTGTGGTTCCCGGCCGACCAGCCCGTCCAGGCCGACCAGGCCGTCACGTCCGTTGAGCCCGTCAAGGAAGGAAGGAGACCGCAGATGTCCGGTCCGCTACGCCGACACCTGATCTCGATCGACGACCTCGGCTTCGAGGAGATGCACGGCATCGTGCGCCGGGGCGCCGAGTTCGCCGCCGGCCGCCGCGAGCACGCCCGACCGCTGCAGGACGCCGTGGTGGGCGTGCTATTCCGCAAGACCTCCACCCGAACCCGCACCGCCTTCTCGGCCGGCGCCCTGCGTCTGGGCGGCCGGCTGATCACCTACGGCCCCGGGGACCTGCAGGAGAACACCGGGGAGACGGTGGAGGACACCGCCGCGGTGCTGTCCCGGATGCTCGACGTACTGGTGGCCAGGACCGCCGGCGACGAGGCCGAGCTACGGGCCTTCGCCGACCAGCGGCGGATGGCCGTGATCAACGCGATGAGCGCGGCCGAGCACCCCACCCAGGCGCTCGCCGACCTCACCACGCTGCTGCACCGGTTCGGGCGGATCGACGGCCTGCGGGTGCTGTACCTCGGCGAGGGCAACAACACCGCCTCGGCGCTGACCCTGGCGCTGTCCCGCTACCCCGGCACCGAGCTGCACCTGCGCACCCCGCAGGGCTACGGGGTCGAGCAGTATTACCTCGACCGGGCAGCCGAGTACGCGGCGGCGGCCGGCGCGACGGTGACGCAGCGGCACGACCCGGCCGACCTGCCCGAGGTGGACGTCGTCTACACCACTCGCTGGGAGACCACCGGCACCACCAAGGCCGACCCGGACTGGCGGCGCGCCTTCGAGCCGTTCCGGGTGGACAAGGCCGTCATGGAGACCAGTCCCGGCGCGCTGTTCATGCACGACCTGCCCGCGCACCGGGACGACGAGGTGACCGCCGAGGTGCTGGACGGCCCCGCCTCCATCGCCTTCGAGCAGGCGGAGAACAAGTACCACAGCGCCCGGGCGGTACTGGAGTGGTGCGTCGGCGGAGCCCCGGCCGGAGACGGCGATGCCTGAGCCCGTGCTGCTGCCCGGCGGCGGCTGGCGGCTGTGGCGGCACTTCGCGCTGCGCGGACCCGGCTTCCCGGTGACCGGGGTGCTTCGGCTGGCGCCGCCGGGCCTGGCCGAGGCCGCCGACCGGCTCGGTGCCGGAGCGGAGCCGGCCGGAGCCGACTGGCAGTCCTTCGAGTCCGCCTTCGCCGACGCGGCCGTGGAAACCGCCAGGGAGCTGCAGACGATCGCCGGCCGGCCCGATTTCCGGGCCGCGGTGGCCTGGCAGAACCGGGCCGTGCTGCACACCGGCATCGCCCCGTTCCTGTCCTGGACGCCCAGTGCGGCCGGCCGTACCAGCATGCCCCGCCAGCGCGAGGAGTTGGTGGCGCACTACTGGCAGCGGTTCTGCGTCAAGAACGACACCATCGGCTTCTTCGGCCCGGTCGGCTGGGCCACCCTCGACCCGGAGCTGCGCGGTGTCGAGCTGGACCCGGGCACGGGCCTGATCAGCCGGTCGGAGGTGTTCTTCTCGAGCTGGTCGATCGACGAGCTGGCCAGGACGCTGGACCGCGATCCGGGTCTGCGCCCCTGGCTGGCGCCACGCCGGCTGCCGTACCTGCGGATCGGGGAGGCGCAGGTGGGGCTGCCGGGGCGGCCCCCGCAGCCGGTGTCGGAGCTGGAGCGCCAGGTGCTGCTGCGCTGCGACGGGGTGCGGCCGGCCCGGGACATCCAGCGGGAACTGGCCGACCGGGCCGTGCCCCGGCAGGTCGAGGAGGTCCTCGACCAGCTGGTGCGGCGGCGCTGGATCGTGTGGCGGCTGGAGGTCCCGGCCACCGCCCATCCGGAACGCCACCTGCGCGAGACCTTGGAGCGGGTCGGTGACCCGGCGGTCCGCGAACCGGCCCTGGCCGGGCTCGCCGTACTGGAGCGCGGCCGGGACCGGGTGCAGGCCGCCGGGACCGACGCGGAGGAGCTGGTCGCGGCGCTCGCCGCCCTGGAGGCCGACTTCGCCCGCCTGACGCAGGCCCCGGCACAGCGCGAGAAGGGGGCGAGGACGGCACCCAACCGTTCGCTGGTGTACGCGGACTGCCGCCGCTCGGCGACCGCCCGGGTCGGCAGCGCGGTGCTGGAGGCCCTCACGCCGCTGGAGTTGTGCCTGACCGCGTCCCGCTGGATGACCGACCGGTTCGCAGAGGTCGTCGGCGCGCGGATCACCGAGGCGTACCGGCGGCTGTGCGCGCGGCACGGCACGGTGGACCTCGGCTCCCTCTGGTTCGAGTGCCTGCCCGCCCCGCACAGCCGGTCGATCGCCGACATCGACGCCATCCAGGCGGAGATGCGCGAACGGTGGGCCGCGGTCATCGCCGCACCCGAGGGCGTCCGCCGGGTGGAGCGCGCCTCGGCCGACATCGCCGAGCAGGTCCACAAGGCGTTCGGCGAACCGGGCACCGGGTGGTCGCTGTCCCGCTACGCCAGCCCGGACGTGATGCTCATCGCCGAGGACCTGCCGGCCGTCGAGCGGGGCGAGTTCAGCCTGGTGCTCGGCGAGCTGCACCTGGCGATGAACACGCTGGGCGCCTCGCTCTTCGTCACCCAGCACCCGGACCGCGAGGAGCTGGTCGCGGAGACCACGGCGGACTTCCCCGGTCCACGGCTGGTGCCGATGCTGCCCAAGGAACTCCCGCTGATCCGCTGGTCCGCACGGAGCCGGCCGGCGCTGGACCGCCCGCAGGACTACTACGTGGCGCTGGTGGACCACACGGCCGACCCGCGCCGCCCGCGCACCGTCCGCTGTGCGGACGTGGTCGTCGAGGAGCGGGCGGGCCGGCTGGTCGCCGAACTGCCCGACGGCGCCGTGTTCGACCTGCTCGACGTCTTCTGCCACGCGATGACCAACCGGGTGATGGACCGGTTCCGGATCCGCCCGGACGCCGACCACTCCCCCCGCGTCACCGTGGACAAGATGGTCATCTCCCGCGAGACCTGGCGCTTCGCCGCCGGCCAACTGCCGTTCGCCACCGAGAAGAGCGAGGCGAAGCGGTTCGTGCGGGCCCGTCAGTGGCGGGCCGGGGCCGAGCTGCCGCGGCACGTCTTCGTGGTCTCGCCCGCCGAACCCCGGCCGTTCTACGTGGACTTCGACAGTCCGGTGTACGTGAACATCCTGGCCAAGGCGATCCGCCGGCTGGCCGCCCGGGACCCGTGGGCCCGGCTGACCGTCTCCGAGATGCTCCCCACCCCCGAACAGGCCTGGCTGACCGACGATCTGGGCAACAGGTACACCTCCGAGCTGCGGTTCGTCGCCGTGGACCGCTCCAAGGTGCCGGGCGGTGCCGGATGACCGGAGAGCCGACCGTGGAACCCGGTTACGTCGACCTGATCGCGGCGCACGCCGCCGACCGGCCCGGGGCACCCGCCCTGGTCACCGGGGAGGGCGTCCTGACGTACGGTGAACTGGCCGCCCGTATCGACAGGCTGGCATGCCGGCTGGCCGCGTGCGGAGTCGGTGCCGAGCGGGTCTGTGCGGTGGCGCTGGAGCGTGGCCCGCACGCCGTGGTGGCGATGGCCGCCGTCTCCCGGGCCGGTGGTGCCTTCCTCAGCCTGGACGTGGACGCGCCGCCGGCACGGCTGCGCGCGATGGCCGGCAGCGCCCGGGCCGGCGTCCTGCTCACCACCGCCGCTCTGGCCGGGAAGCTCGAACTCGCCGTCCCCGGGCCGACCGTACTGATCGACGAGGAGACCGGGGCGGGCCGCGAGGACGCGGGGGAACCGGTCCCGCCGAGCGCGCTGCCCCGCGTCGTGGCGTCCTCGCTGGCGTACGTCTCGCACACGTCCGGCTCGACCGGTACGCCCAACGCGGTCCTGATCGAGCACCGCGGTCTCACCCGCTACCTGCGGTTCATAGCCCGCGACTACGGGCTGGGCCCGCACACCACCGCACTGCAACTGGCCCCGCTCGGCTACGACGCGTCCATCCGGGACACCTTCGCCCCGCTGGTCGCGGGCGCCCGGCTGGTCCTGGCGGACCGCTCGGTACTGCTCCGGGCGGAGGGATTCGCCGAGACGGTGCGCCGCTTCGGCGTGGACACGGTGCTCAGCGCCACCCCGTCGCTGCTCACCTTCCTGACCCGGCACGAGACGATCGCCGCGGAGCTGCGCGGGCTGCGGCTGGTCGTCTCCAGCGGGGAGTCGCTGCGGCCGTTCCTGGCCGCCGGCGGCCACCGGTTGCTCGGCGGCGGGCTGGTCAACCAGTACGGCCCGACCGAGTGCACCATGACCTCGACCCGGCTGCACCTGGCCGAGCGGCCGGAGACCACCGCCGACCTGATCGGCACGCCGATCGACGGGGTCGCCGTCCGGCTGCTGGACGGCGGGTGCCGTCCGGTGGCGGACGGTGAGGTCGGTGAGATCCACATCGCCGGCGCGGGCGTGGCGCGCGGCTACTGCGGACGCCCCGCGCTGACCGCCGAGCGCTTCCTGCCCGATCCGGCAGGTCCGCCGGGCGCCCGGATGTACCGGACCGGCGACCTGGCCCGGCGGCGGCCCGACGGCAACCTGGAGTACCTGGGTCGCGGGGACCGGCAGATCAAGATTCGCGGCTACCGGGTGGACCCTGCGGAGATCGAGGGCGAACTGCTCGGCCACCCCGCGGTGACCGGCGCCGTGGTCACCGCGGAGACCGACGATCAGGGCCGCACCTACCTGGTGGCCCACGTGTCCGGGGCCCTGGACGGGGTGACGGATGCCGGACTCCGCGCCCACCTGGCGCGGACCCTGCCGTTCCACCTGATGCCGCGCCGCTTCGCCCGGCTCGACCGGGTGCCGACCACCAGTTCCGGCAAGGCCGACCGCCGCGCGCTGGGCTCCGCGCCCCCGGACCGGACACCGTGACGGCCCTGCCGACCCGGCTCGGGCTGGCGGACGTCCGGGCGGCGGCCGACCGGATCGCCTCCCGGGTGCGCCGTACCCCGCTGCTGGCCGTCGACGCGCTGCCCGGCATCCTGCTGAAGGCCGAACACCTGCAGTACAGCGGCTCCTTCAAGGTCCGCGGCGCCGCCAACGCGATGGCCGGTGCCACCGCGAGCGAGATCGTCACCGGTTCCTCGGGCAACCACGGCATCGCGGTGGCCCGCAACGGCCGGGCCCTCGGCGTCCCGGTCACCGTGGTGATGGCGGCCGGGGCCAGCGCGGACAAGGAGCGGGTCATCCGCTCGCTGGGTGCGCGGGTCCTCCGGGTGGACGGCGGCGTCGCCGAACGCGAACGGCAGGCGCTGGCGCACGCGAGGCGGACGGGCGCGCTGCTCGTGCCCTCCTCCGACCACGAGTTGGTGGTCGCGGGCCAGGGCACGGTCGGGCTGGAGATCTTCGAGCAGGCGCCCGAGGTCGACACCGTCTTCGTGCCGACCGGCGGGGGCGGCCTGCTCGCCGGCATCTGCCTGGCCGCGCGGTCGGTCCGCCACCCGGTGCGGATCGTCGGTGTGGAGCCGGCCGGGGCCGACCGGTACGCCCGCTCGCTGGCCGCCGGACGGCCGGTCGCCGTGCCGCCGTCGGCCACCGTCGCCGACGGGCTGCGCGGGCAGCGGCCGGGCGCCGTCACATTCCCGATCGTCCAGGAGCGCGTGGACGCGCTGGTCGAGGTCGCCGACGAGGCGATCCTGCGGGCCATGCGGCTGCTGCACCGGGCGGGCGTCCCCGCCGAGCCCAGCGGCAGCGTCGCGCTGGCCGGGGCGTTGGGTGCGGCGGGCCGGCGGCTGCAGGGCGAGCGCGTCGCCGTCGTCGTGTCGGGCGGCAACACGCCCGCCGCGCTGTCCGCCGGCGTGCCGGCCCGCCCCCCGGACGGTGCGGTCTGACCCGCGCGACACCGCCGGCAGGGGCCGGCCGTACCGAAACCCACCGCACCCCTCGCTCAGCACCGCACCGTTCCATGACGTGTGCGCCGACTCACCCGTACAGCAACCAGTCACCCACTCGGAGGTACCGGATGACCAGCACACACAGCCCGCAGGTGGCAGCGGCAGAACTGCCCGAGCTGATCGCCTCCTACTACCGGGAGACGCTGGGCGACGACAGGCTGGACACCTCCAGCGACTTCTTCGAGGCGGGCGGCGACTCGCTCAGCGCCTTCCAGATCACCGCCCGGCTGCAGCAGGCCATCGGTGTGGAGGTGCCCGTCGCCCTCGTCTTCACCTACCCGTCGCCCGAGGACCTCGCCATGGTCGTCATCGCCGACGCCGGCCTGAGCTAGGAGGAGGCACCATGGCCGGGACAACCGTCCCGCTGGGGGACAAGTGGCAGCTGTGGCGGCAGTTCGCCCTGCGCGGACCGGGCTTCCCGGCCGACGGGGTGCTGCGGCTGGCCGCGCCCGAACTGGCCCGGGCGGCCGACGCCCTGGGACCACGGGCCGCGCTGACCGGGCCCGCGTGGAAAACCTTCGAGGCGGCCTTCGCCGAAGCCGCGGTCGACGGCGCCAGGGAGCTGCAACGGATCGCCGCCCGCCCGGACTTCCAGGGCGCGGTGGCCTGGCAAAACCGCGCGGTGGTCGGCCGCGCCGTAGAACCGTTCGTCCGCTGGGAGCCGAGCGCGGCCGGTCGTACCAGCGGCCACCGGCAGCGCGAGGAGCTGGTGGCGCACTACTGGCAGCGGTTCTGCGTCAAGAACGACACCATCGGCTTCTTCGGCCCGGTGGGCTGGGGCACCCTCGACCCGGACACGACCGGGGTGACGGTCGAGACGGGCGAGGGCCTGGTGACCCGGACCGGGGTGTACTTCTCCAGCTGGTCGATCGACGAGCTGGCCAAGATCCTCGACACCGACCCGCGGCTGCGCGAGTGGGTCGCCCCGCGCCGCATGCCGTACCTGCGGACCGGGACGGCGGCCGTCCTGCTGCCCGGCCGGCCCGCGCAGCCGGCCACCGAGCTGGAACTGGCGGTCCTGCGGCTGTGCGACGGCCGGCGTCCGGTCCGGGAGATCCGGCGGGAGCTGGCCGGCCGGGCCACGCCGCAGCAGGTGGAGGACCTGCTCGATCAGCTGGTCCGGCGGCGCTGGATCGTCCGCGGGCTGGAGGTGCCGGCCGGCACCCACCCCGAGCGCCACCTGCGGGCCTGGCTGGAGCGGGTCGGCGACGAGCCGGCGCGCCGGGACGGCCTGGACATGCTGGAGGTACTCGAACGCGGCCGGGCCGAGGTCGCCGCGGCGGCCACCGGGCCGGAGCTGGTCACGGCGCTGGCCGCCCTGGAGTCCGGATTCCGGGGGCTGACCGACACGCCGGCCGCACGGGAGAAGGGCAGCACCACCGCGCCCTGCCGCACCCTCGTCTACTCGGACAGCGTCCGCGCCGCGACCGCCACGGTCGGCGCCGAGGTGCTGCGGGCGCTGGAGCCGCTGGACCTGCTGATGACCAGCGCCGGCTGGCTCACCTCCCGGCTGGCGTCCCGGGTGCTGGCACTGGCCGGACAGGTCCACGAGCGGCTGAGCACGGACGCCGGCGGGCCGGTGGACCTGGCGTCGTTCTGGTTCGCCTGCATGCCGGTCCTGCACGGCGACGCGGCCGGCGAAGCGGCCGCGCTGCAGAAGGAGTTCTGGCACCGCTGGTCGGCAATCCTGCGCCTGCCGGAGCGCGAGGGCAATGTCACGGTCGCCGCGGCGGACATCGCCGGGGCGGTGCGGGCCGCCTTCGACGAGCGCTCGGCAGGCTGGACCGCGGCCCGCTACCTCAGCCCGGACGTGATGCTCGCCGCCGACGGCCCGCGAGCCGTCGAGCGGGGCGAGTTCGAGCTGGTGCTCGGCGAACTCCACGTGGCCATCAACACCCTCGGTGCCTCGCTCTTCGTCCACCAGCACCCGGCTCCGGCGGAGCTGTTCGCGCAGACCGGCCTGGACCACCCGCGGCCGCGGCTGATGCCGCTGCTGCCCAAGGAGCACCGGTCACGGTTGTCCACCCGGGTCCGGCACGCCCTGGTCCGCCCCGAGGACTACCAGATCGCCCTGCTCGACCACGGGTCCGACCCGTACCGGGAGCGCACCGTGCCGAGCGCCGAGGCGGTGGTGGAGCGGCAGGACGGCCGCCTGGTGGTGCGGCTGCCCGACGGCGCGGTCTTCGGGGTGCTGGACGTGTTCGCCCACGTGCTGACGACACTGGTGATCGATCTCTGCCGGTTGCTGCCGGAGGCGGACCACACGCCCCGGATCACCGTGGACCGGCTGGTGCTGGCCCGGGAGACCTGGCGGTACGCCGGCGCCGCGCTGGACTGCGCCCAGGACAAGAACGAGGCGCGCCGCTTCGTGTGGGTACGCCGCTGGCAGGCCGCGAGCGGGCTGCCCAGGTTCGTCTTCGTCACCACGCCGACCGAACCCCGGCCGTTCTTCGTGGACTTCGAGAGTCCCGCGTACGTCAACCTGTTCGCCAAGGCGGTCCGCCGGCTGGCCCGGCAGGACCCGGAGGGCCGGCTGACCGTCACGGAGATGCTGCCGAGCCCGGAGCAGACCTGGCTCACCGACGACCAGGGCAACCGCTACACCAGCGAACTGCGCTTCGTCGCCCTCGGCGACTGACCCCGACGGGACGGGCCGCCACCGAGGACCGACGGGGGCGGCCCGTCACCATGCGGGCGGGGGCGGCGGCTACCGTTCGCTGTCGAATGGCGACTGTCGCTCTCGTGTGCCCGGACGAAGATGTCGGGACGCTCGGGCTTCTGCCGGGTGCGGCCGGGCATCAGGGCGTCGGGGTCGGGACGCCTCGGGCGGCCGGCCGCTCCCGGCGGCGACTCGTCGTCAGTCGGTCAGGACGTGGCCGTCGCCCGCCCGGTGGACGCGTGAGCGGCGCAGGTTCTGGGTGGCGAAGGTGCGGTGCAGCCAGCGGTCCCGCCCGTCGTAGCGCGGGGTGAAACCGGTGCGGCCGTGCGTGGTCACCCGGTTGTCGACGATCGCCAGGTCACCGGGCAGCAGGCGGTGGGTGAGCGCGTGCGCCGCGAAGAGGTGCTGGAGTTCGCGCATGGCCCGCGCCGCCCGGTCGGTGAGCGGCTCGGTGGCGGCGAAGTCGACCAGCAGGTCCGGGTCCTCGCGTGCCCCGCTGAGCACCGGGTGCGGCCGGGAGTGCGCCGTCGGGAGGGCGAAGGAGGGCGGCGGCGCGGTGCTGAACTCGGGCTGGAAGAGCGCCTCGCGGTGGGCGTCGCCGAGGAGGTGGTGGACCTGCCGGATCGAGGCGGTGCGCAGCCCGGCGACCCGGTCGTGGTCCGCCCGCACGCACAGCAGCAGGACGTAGTCGGGGCGGTGCGGGTGGAAGGCGTTCTCGGTGTGGAAGGTGAGCAGGGCCGAGCCCTCGTTGCCCTGGAACTCCTCGCTGCCCGGCACCGGGACCACGTCGTGGACCATCGCGCCGGACTTCTCGGGCCGGAAGGAGATCGGCTCGCCGAGCGCGTGGGTGAGGAGCATCAGGGCGGCCGCGGGAATGGTGGCCTCGCGCTGCACGGAGCCGCTGACCATGGGGGTCGGCCCGATCAGCTCGTCGTCGACCGGCAGGCCGCGGACCAGCAGCGCGCCGGCCGGTCCCGGGTCGCGGGCGAAGTCGGCCAGGGACCTGCGCAGGGGGGCGGGCAGCTCGTGGCGGTGCCGGCCGGCCTGGCGGATCCAGGCGGGGTCGTCGATCCGTCCGTCCGCGCAGGACAGGAGGTCGGCGGCCAGGCTCTCGACGGCCATGGAGGCGCTGGGGTCCAGGGTCACCACGCTGTCGTGCGAGTCCGCTGTGAGAACGGGGGGCATCGGTTCGCTTCCTTCGTCGGTGGTACGTGGTTCCGGCCGGGCCCGGAGGCGGGCCCGGCCGGCGGTCGTACACGCGCGGGCCGGTTCCTCCGTCACCGGGGCGGGCCCGGCCGCCCGCCCCGGCCGGGTGCCTACTGCCGCGCGCCGGACAGCAGGCCGGTCAGCACCGCCGCCACCTCGGCGACGTGGGGCGTCTTCAGGACGCCCAGGTGGTTGCCGCCGACCCGGTGGACCGTCAGCCCGCCGGAGGCCAGCTCCCGCCAGCGCGCGGTGAAGTCCTCGAAGCTGACCCCTTCCGCGACCTCGTGCTCGCCCGCCGCCACGTCGTCGCCCGCGAGCAGGTGCAGCCGGCCCTCGTACGGTGTGTGGCGGTAGGCCAGCCGGGTCTGCAGCAGTTCCCGCCAGACCCGGATCCGCCCCGGCCAGAAGTCGTCGCCGGGCTCCGGTGGGGCCACCTCGCCGTCGTCCAGGATGTCGTTGAGCAGGTCACCGGCCCGCTGCCGCAACTCGTCGACCCGCTCGGGGCGGGCTCCGGACCGGGCGGCGTCGGCGAGGTCGGCGAACGCCGCCTCGGCCCGCTCGAACCGCCGGACGAACTCGTGCATGTTCTCCCGCTCGTAGGTGTCCAGTGCGGGGTCGAGCAGCAGGAAGGTGACCTCCTCGCCCGCCGCGTGCAGGCGGCGCGCCATCTCGGTGGTGATCTGGCTGCCGCCGCACCAGCCGAGCAGGTGGTAGGGACCGCTGGGGGCGATCCGCCGCAGTTCCGCCAGGTTCAGCTCGGCGACCTGCTCGACGCTCTCCGGTGCCGGGCACGGGCGGCTCAGGCCCGGCCACTCGAAGGCGGCCACCGGCTGGTCCGGGTCCAGGTGGTCGGCCAGCTCGGCGAACCAGTGGGCGCTGCCGGGGTGCACGCAGAACAGCGGTGGCCGGCTGCCGGAGCGGCGCAGCCAGACGATCGAGTCGGCCGCCCTGGCCCGCGCGCCGCCCGGGCCGTCCGGGCCGCCCGTGTCCTCCCCCGCCCGCGCGGTTTTGGCGTCGGTCACCACGGCGGCCAGCTCGGCCACCGTCCGGTGCCGGTAGAAGTCCTGGAAGGTGAGCTTGTAGCCGTGCTCGGCCCGGAGCTTGGTGATCACCTGCATCACCGTCAGCGAGTGGCCACCCAGCTCGGTGAAGCTGTCGTCGATGCCGACCTGCTCGCGCCCCAGGGCCGCGGCCCAGGCCCGGACCAGGATGTTCTCCACGGCCGTACGGGGGGCGCGGTAGGGGCGGGCGGAGACCGGCCGGGCGTCCTCGGGCAGCCGCGCCAGGTCGATCTTGCCGCTCGCCGTCATCGGCAGTGCGTCGAGCACCAGGAACCTGGACGGCACCAGGTGGGCCGGCAGTTCCTGGGCCAGCCGGTCGCGCAGGGCCTCCGGATCGA
Organism: Streptomyces capoamus; assembly: GCF_014654935.1. Taxonomy (GTDB): domain Bacteria; phylum Actinomycetota; class Actinomycetes; order Streptomycetales; family Streptomycetaceae; genus Streptomyces; species Streptomyces capoamus. Next base: position 110,552 of record NZ_BNBF01000004.1, on the reverse strand, counting down.
GCGTGCCGCCGTCGGCCGGCACCAGATAGGCGGCCAGTTCCTTCTCCCCGCCCGGCGTGCCGACCACGTGCACGGCGACCTCGCGCACGTCGGTCCCGCGGCGCAGCGCGGCCTCCACCTCGCCCGGCTCGATCCGGTAGCCGCGGATCTTGAC
>NZ_BNBF01000004.1:78146-110366 GCF_014654935.1 Streptomyces capoamus | reverse complement strand
CTGGTGGTCCACCCGGCCGGCGAACTCCAGCACCCCGTCCTCCCGGTAGCGCGCCAGGTCCCCGGACCGGTAGAGCCGCTCGCCGGGTCGGGTCGCGTACGGGTCCGGCACGAAGCGTTCGGCGGTCAGTTCCGGCCGCTCGACGTACCCGCGGGCCACCTGGGCCCCGCCGATGCAGAGTTCGCCGACCACCCCGACCGGCACGAGCCGCAGGTCGCGGTCCAGCACCCGCATCGTGGTGTTGGCGAACGGACGGCCGATCGGCAGTACGCCGGCGGGCAGTTCGCCCGGCCTGCCTTCGAGGTGGGAGCAGCCGACGGTGGTCTCGGTCGGGCCGTACTCGTTGTCCACCACGGTGTCCGGCGCGTGCTCGGCCCAGCGGGAGACCATCTCCCGGGTGAGTTCCTCGCCGCCGGCGATCAGGCGCCCGGCCGCACGGCGCAGCGCCCGCGGTGACAGCGCCTGGTTCAGCAGCGCCAGGTGGGAGGGCGTCAGCTTCAGCAGTCCGAACTCCCCTTGCTCCAGCTCCGCGATCAGGGCGTCGATGCCGGGCGTGCCGTCGTCCTCGGTCAGGGTGACCGGCTGGCCGGACAGCAGTGCGGGGAAGAGCGAGGTGACCGGCAGGTCGAAGGCCATCGAGGAGTACAGCGGGGCGCCGGTGCCGCCCAGGGGCCGGTAGCCGTCCAGGCACCAGCACACGTAGTTGACCAGGTTGCGGTGCTCGATCATCACGCCCTTCGGCGTTCCGGTCGAGCCGGAGGTGTAGATGACGTAGGCCAGCGAGTCGGGCGTCACCGGGAGGCCGGGGTTGCCCGGATCCTGGCCCGCGATGCCCGGGTCGCGGTCGACCAGCAGCGGTACGGCGGTGCTCGCGTCGAGCCGGCCGGCCAGGGCGGTCTCGGTGACCACCACCCGGGCGCCGGTCTCGGCGACGAGGCCGGTCAGCCGGGCCGCCGGGTGGCCCGGGTCGAGCGGCAGGTAGCCGGCGCCCGCCTTGAGGACCGCGAGCAGCGCGACCACCAGCTCCGGGCCACGGCGCAGCAGTACGGCGACCCGTGCCTCCTGGCCGACCCCGAGTTCGGCCAGACCCCTGGCCAACCGGTTGGCGCGGGCGTTGAGTCCGGCGTAGTCCAGGGTGCTGCCGTCGGCGCAGCGCAGCGCGGTGGCCCGCGGGGTGCGTTCGGCCTGCGCCTCGAACAGCTGGTGCAGGCAGGCGTCGGGGTAGGCCGTGGCGGGGCCGGCGGCGAACTCCGCCAGCCGGTCGTGCTCCTCGGCGGCCAGCAGGCCGTCCCGGGCGTCGCCCAGCGGGTCGACGGCCATCGCCTCCAGGATCCGCCGGTACAGTGCGGCCAGCCGGATCCCGTTGGCGCGGCTGATCCGCTCGGGCCGGCCCGAGATGAAGAAGACGCCGGGGAAGGTCCACACGTCGAGCGCGAACTCGTTGGGGCTGACGTCGACCACCTTGCCGGAGTCGATCTGCCGGCTGTCGAGGACGTGGAAGTCGAGGTAGGTGAAGGCGACGTCGACGAGCGGAGTGCCCTCGCCCCAGGCGCGCTGCATCTCCGGCAGCGGGAACCGGCGGTGCGGCCAGGCCTCCACCTCGGCGGTGAAGGCCTGCCGGGCCAGTTCGCTCCAGGTGGCGCCGGTCGGCTCGACGCCGAGCGGCAGGGTGTTGAGGTGCATGCCGCGGACCAGTTCACCGCCGTCGGTCTCCAGGCGGCCGTTGCAGACCAGGCCGCTGTGGAAGCGGTGGCTGCCGCTGATGACGGCCAGCGCCTTCAGGTGGGCGGCGAACAGCACGCTCTTGAGCGGCACCCCAGCGGTGGCGGCCAGCCGGCGCAGGCCGGGTTCGACGTCCCGGAAGCCGACGGTGACCTGGAAGGGCCGCTCGCCGGCCTGCGGATCGGCGGCCCACGCGGCCGGCAGGGCGACCCGGTCGAAGCCGGCGACGTGTGCCCGCCAGAACTCCCGGTCCTCGGCGGAGGCGAGAGAGCGGCGCTCCAGCGCGACGTGGTCGGCGAACCGGACGGTGTGCCCGGCCGGGCCGGCCGGCGCCAGACCGGCGCGGATCGCCCGGTAGTCGCTCATCAGCTCGTCGATCAGGGAGTGGTGGCTCCAGCCGTCGAGGATGGCGTGGCACTCGATGAAGGAGAACGTCCAGCGGTCGTCGGCGGTCTGGTGGACATGGAAGCGCAGCATCGGCGCCTCGCCGATGTCGAAGGGGGTCCGGCGGGTCTCGGCGGTGAACCGCTCCAGCTCCGCCCGCGCCTGCTCCTCGTCGAGCCCGCGCAGGTCGTCGTAGCCCACCCGGGCGACGGCGTCGGCGTGCACGAGCTGCAGCGGTTCGGAGAACCCGGTGATGTCGAAGCTGGTGCGCAGGATCTCGTGCCGCCTGGTGAGCTGCGCGGCCGCCTCGCGCAGCGCCGGCAGCGAGAACGGCGCGTCGTCGATGAACGGGAAGAGCGTGATGTTGTGGTACGGGCTCTCGTCCCGGTCGGCGAGCATCTGGTAGACCATGGCGGCCTGGACCATCGCGAGCGGGTAGGCGTCCACCAGGCCGGCCGGCAGGGCCGCGCGGTCGGCGGGCGTCAGCAGCGCGAACGGTGCCACCCGCTCCTCCTCGACGCTGGCCCGTCCTCCGGGCGCGGCCGTCTCGGCGAAGGCGGCCAGCGCCTCGACGCGTTGGTGCACCAGCAGGTTCTGCACCGTGAGGTCGATCCCGCGCCGGCGCAGCGCGCCGACGACCTTGATCGCACGGATCGAGTCGCCGCCCAGCTCGAAGAAGTTGTCGAGGGCGCCGACCTTCGGCAGGCCGAGCACCTCGGCCCAGATCTCGGCGACGATCTGCTCGGTCCTGGTCCTGGGGTTGACGTACTCGCCCGCCGCGCGGGCGCCGTGCGCCTCGGGGTCGGGCAGCGCCCGGCGGTCGATCTTGCCGTTGGCGGTCATCGGGAAGGCGTCCAGCGGGACGAAGACGGCGGGCACCATGTAGCCGGGCAGTGTCCGGCCGAGCCGGGCCCGCAGCTCCGCCACCTCGACCGAGTGGCCGGCCTTCGGCGTGACGTAGGCGACCAGCCGGGCCTCCCGCTCGCCGGGGCGGCGGTGCGCGATCACCAGGCTGCTCTCCACCTCGGCCTGGCCGCCGAGGGCCGCCTCGATCTCGCCGGGCTCGATCCGGTGGCCGCGGATCTTCACCTGTTCGTCGGCCCGGCCGAGGAACTCCAGTTCGCCGTCGGCGCCGTAGCGCGCCAGGTCGCCGGTGCGGTACATCCGGGCCCCCGGCTCCGTGGCGAACGGGTCGGGCAGGAACCGCTCGGCGGTCAGGCCGGGGCGGCCCAGGTAGCCGCGGGCCAGGCCGGGCCCGGAGACGTGGAGCTGGCCGGGGACGCCGATCGGCACCGGGTTGAGGTCGGGGTCCAGCAGGTACAGCCGCAGGTCGCCGAGCGGGCGGCCGATCGGGCTGCGCCGGGCAGCGGTGTCCTCGCCGGCCCGGACCGGACGGTAGGTGACGTGCACGGTGGTCTCGGTGATGCCGTACATGTTGACCAGTAGTGGCCGCTGGTCCCCGAACCGCTCGAACCAGGGCGTCAGTTCGGTGACGTCCAGCGCCTCGCCGCCGAAGACCACGGTCCGCAGCGCGAGGTCACCGGGGCGCAGGCCGGCCAGTGCCACCGCCTCCTGCAGACCGCGGAACGCGGAGGGGGTCTGGTTGAGCACGGTGACCCGCTCGGTGACCAGGAGGTCGAGGAAGTCCTGCGGCGAGCGCGAGACGGCGAACGGCACCACCACGACTTGGCCGCCGTTCAGCAGGGCGCCCCACAGCTCCCAGACCGAGAAGTCGAAGGCGTACGAGTGGAAGAGCGTCCACACGTCCCCGGGGCCGAACCCGAAGTCCTGCCGGCAGGAGGCCAGCAGCCGCAGCACGTTGGCGTGGGTGACCTGGACGCCCTTGGGTGCTCCGGTGGAGCCGGAGGTGTAGATGACGTACGCGGTGTTGCCGGGGCCCGCGAGCGGGGCGGGGTCGGTGTCGGGCCACTGTTGGTCGTCCTCGCCGATCAGCAGGGTGGGCACGGTCTCCTCGCCCGTGCGCCGGTCGGTGACCAGGGCGGTGACCCCGGCGTCGGCCAGGATGTAGTCGAGCCGGTCGGCGGGCTGTCCGGGGTCCAGCGGCAGGTAGCCGGCCCCGGACTTGAGCACGCCGAGCAGGGCCACCACGAGGTCGAGGCCGCGCTCGAACCGCACTCCGACCACCGTCTCCGGGCCGGCGCCGAGCGCGCGCAGCCGGTGGGCCAGCCGGTTCGCCCGGGCGTTGAGTTCGCCGTAGCCGAGCGTGGCATCGCCGTAGCTGACGGCGGGTGCGTCGGGGGTGCGGCCGGCCCAGTGCTCGAAGACCTCGGGCAGGGTCCGGTCGGCGGTGTAGGCGCGGCCGGATCCGCTCCAGGAGGCGAGGAGGGCGCGTTCGTCGTCCGGCAGCAGTTCGAGCCGGTCGATCGGCTTGCCCGGCTCGGCGACGATGTCGGCCAGCAGCCGCAGGTAGTGCGCGATCGTGCGGTGGATCGTGGCCTCGTCGAACAGTGCGGTGGCGTATTCGAGCTGGCCGGTGACGGCGCCCCCGGCGGTGCCGGCCAGGGCCAGGCCGAGGTCGAACTTGGCGGTGTGCCAGTCCACGGGCCGCTGTTCGGCGCGCAGCGCGCCCGGCTCGGCCGGGGTGTGGGCGGCGAGCTGGAAGACCACCTGGAAGATCGGGTTGCGGGAGGGGTCGCGTTCGGGTGCCAGCTCGTCCACCAGCCGCTCGAACGGGGTCTCCTGGTGGGTGAACGCGCCGAGCGCGGTCTCCCGGACGCGGTCCAGGAGTTCGAGGAAGGTGGGGGCGCCGGACAGATCGGTGCGCAAGGCCACCGTGTTGGCGAACAGACCGGCCATCGCCTGGGTCTCGGGCCGGTCCCGGCCCGCCACCGGGGTGCCGACCACCACGTCGCGCTGCCCGCAGCTGCGGCCGAGCAGGAGTTGGAAGGCGGCCAGGAACACCATGAACGGGGTCGCGCCGCGGCTGCGCCCCAACTCGGTCAGGGGTCGCGCCAGTTCCGCCGGAACGGTGAAGGCCGCGGTGGCGCCCGCGGCGTCCCGGACCGAGCCGCGCGGCCGGTCGGTGGGCAGCGCCAGCGGGGTGAGGCCGGCCAGGGTGGAGCGCCAGTAGGCGAGCTGGGCCGCCAGCCGGTCCCCGGAGAGGTGCTCGCGCTGCCAGGCGGCGAAGTCCGCGTACTGCAGGCCGGGCGGCTGCAGGGGGTCGGGCCGTCCGGCGGCGAACGCCTCGTAGAGCTGGTCGAGTTCGCCGAGCAGCACGCCCTCGGACCAGCCGTCGGAGGCGATGTGGTGGAAGGTCAGCAGCAGGGCGTGGGCGTCCTCGCCGAGCCTGGCGAGCAGCGCCCGGACCGGGTGCTCGGCGGCCAGGTCGAAGGGGCGCCGGCCGTCCTCGGCGACCAGCTCGGCGAGCCGCAGCTCGGCCTGCGCGAGGTCGGCGCGGACCCCGCCGTCCGCGCCTGCCCCGCCGTCCGCGCCTGTTCCGCCGGCCGCGCGGGGCCCGCCGTGCTTTCCGGCCTCGCTGCCCGCGCCGGACCCGCCGTCCTGGTCGTCCACGCCGCGCAGGTCGTCCACGCCGCGCAGGTCGTCCACGCCGCGCAGGTCGACGGTGGTCAGGGCGATCGGACCCGGCTCGTCGATCACCAGCACCGGCTCGTCGTCCACCGCCGGGTAGCGGGTGCGCAGCACCTCGTGCCGGGCCACCAGCGCGTCCAGGGCCCGCCGGAGCGCCACCTGGTCGACCGGGCCGGGCAGGCGCAGCAGCAGTGGCATCAGGTACTCGGTGCCGCCCGGCTGGAGCTGGTCGAGCACCCACATCCGGTGCTGCGCGAACGACAGCGGGAGAGCGCCGTCCCGGGGAGCGGGGACGATCCCGTCCTGCCGCTTCTTCGTCAAGCCGCGCAGGCGCCGCTGCAGCAGCTCCGTGCGGGAGCTGGGGCTCGTGCTCATCCTTCGCCTTCCTGTGCGAGCGACGGGGTCCGGTCCGGCGACGGTCCACCGGCCGGGCAGCAGCCTGCCGACGGCGGGCGGGGCGGCGGCAGGGTCAGCGCGGCGAACTTCCGGCCGCGGACTGCGCGCGTGACTGCCGGTCCTTCTCTGGGCCGGGGACGAAGGGCCTCCCAGCATCGAGCCATGACCCACACCGTGCGCGAGGAAGTCCCCCGGAACGTCACGCCGTTGCTACGCAACCGAGACTTCGTCCTGCTGTGGCAGGCCGCGGCGGTCTCCGGGCTCGGGTCCAACGCCTCCAGCGTGGCCTACCCGCTGCTGATCCTCGCGCTGACCGGCTCCCCGGCCGACGCCGGGCTCACCGGCTTCATCGCCCTGCTGCCGCAACTGCTGTTCCAGTTGCCGGCCGGAGCGCTGGTCGACCGCTGGAACCGGCGGCGGACGATGATCGTCTGTGATGTGCTGCGCGGTCTGGCCGTCGCCAGCGTGGCGGCGGCCCTGCTGCTGCACCGGCTGTCGCTGTGGCACATCCTGGCGGTCGGGTTCGCCGAGGGCACGCTGACGGTGTGCTTCCGGATCGCCGCCTCGGCTGCCGTCCCCAATGTGGTGCACCCCTCCCAGCTCGCCGCCGCCCTCTCCCGCAACGAGGCGCGGGCGCGCGGTGCCGCGATGCTCGGCCAGCCGTTGGGCGGCGTGCTCTTCGGCCTGGGCCGGGCGGTGCCGTTCCTCTTCGATGCCGCCACCTACCTGTGGTCGCTGGGCGGCCTGCTGCTGATCCGCCGCGAGTTCCAGGCCGAGCGGCGCCCGCGCACCGCCCCGCTGCACCGCGAACTCACCGAGGGCGTGCGCTGGTTGTGGCGCCAGCCCTTCCTGCGTACGACCACCTTCCTGGTCGCCGGGAGCAACCTGCTGTTCCAGGCGCTCTTCCTGACGGTGATCGTTATGGCCCGCGGGCGGCACGGATCGTCCACCGCGATCGGCGTGATGTTCGGGGTGGCGGCGGTGGGCGGGGTCCTCGGTTCGCTGCTCGCGCCGGCCGTGGAGCGCCGGCTGTCGATGCGGACCGTGGTGATCGGCGCCAACTGGGCCTGGGCGCTGCTCACTCCGGTGCTCCTGGTGGTCCGCGACCCGTATGTGATCGGTGTGGTGTACGCGTTGATGTGTTTCGTCGGCCCGGTGTGGAACGTGGTCGTCTCGGCCTACCAGCTGGCCGTCACGCCCGACGCCATCCAGGGCCGGGTGCTGGGCGCGGTGGGCCTGGTGGCGTTCGGCGCCATCCCGCTCGGTTCCCTCGTCGGCGGCCAGCTGCTGGCCTGGCTCGGCGCGGACGCCACGGTGTGGGTGCTCGCCGGGTGGATGGTCCTGCTGGCCGCGACGGCCGCGTTCAGTCCTTCGGTGCGCTCCGCCCCCACGCCGGCCGGCGCCGCGTCGGGTTCCGAGGAGCCCGAGCCGACACCGGCGGGCTGACCGCCGGTTCCCTGCCGTGCACGGGTGCACCGTACGCCGGGCTTGAGGTTTCCCGTCCGGCAGCTTCGGGGAGTGGGCCGGCCGGCCCCCCACTCCCCCGCCCGACCGCGCGTGGAGAGGGGAACGCGCGAACGTCCGCCCGCCGCCCCCGAGGGGGTGGCGGGCGGACGTGCCGGGCCCGGGGTTCAGCGGTCCTCGCCCTCCTCCGCGAGCAGGGCGGCGACCTCCTCGTCCGTCAGCTCGGCGATCTGCGCCTCCAGTGCCTCCAGCACGACCTGGCTCAGGGCCGCCACCGTGGTGGCCTCGAAGAGGCGGCGCAGCGGCAGTTCCACATCGAAGACGGCGACCAGCCTGGCGAGCACCCGGGTGGCGAGCAGCGAGTGGGCGCCCAGGACGAAGACGTCCTCGTGGACGCCGATCCGCTCGATGCCGAGGATGTCCGCCCACACCTCGGCCACGATCTCCTCGGTCGGGTTGCGGGGTGCCTCGTAGACGCGTTCGAGCAGCTCACCGTCGAGGGCGGGCTCCGGCAGGGCCTTGCGGTCCACCTTCTTGCTGGTGGTCAGCGGCAGCTCGGACAAGGTCGTCCAGAGCGAGGGCACCATGTACGAGGGCAGCCGCTCGCCGGCCCACTCGCGCAGCTCGGCGACGTCCGGGCCACCGCTGCCGCGCGGTACCAGGTAGGCGACCAGTCGCCGGTCGCCCGGCCGGACGTCACGGGCGACGACGGCGACCTGGCGCAGGCCGGGGTGCTGGGCCAGCACCGCCTCGATCTCGCCCAGTTCGATGCGGAAACCGCGGAGCTTGACCTGCTGGTCGATCCGGCCGAGGAACTCGATGGTGCCGTCGGCGAGGTACCGGACCAGGTCGCCGGTCCGGTAGAGCCTGCCGCCGGGCACGTCGCCGAAGGGGTCGGGGACGAACTTCTCCGCGGTGAGCCCGGGGCGGCGGTGGTAGCCGCGGGCCAGCCGGACACCGGCGAGGTGGAGTTCGCCCGGCACCCCGGCCGGTACGGGGTCACCGGTGCTGTCCAGTACGTAGGCCCGGGTGCCCGGGACGGGGCGGCCGATCGGCAGCGCGGCCTCGCCACGGCCCGGCGGGGCCGCCGGCACGGGGTGCAGGACGCAGGTGACGGTCGCCTCGGTCGGGCCGTAGTTGCACAGGAACCGGCCGGGCAGGCCGGTGGCGGTCCAGGCGAGGGCGTCGTCCACGGTGACCACGTCGCTGCCGACGTTCATCAGTTTCAGGCCGCTCAGCCGTTCGTCGCCGGGCCGGACGTGCTGCATCACCTCACGGTAGTAGGCGGGGGTGATCTCCATGACGGTGATGCCGTGTTCGGCGACGCGTGCGGGGAGTTCGGCCGGGCTCCAGAACAGCGGATCGGCGACGACGACGGTCGCGCCGGCCAGCAGGGTGGCGGCCGTCTGGTCCATCGCCACGTCGAAGGTGAGCGCCGACAGCAGCACCACCCGGTCACCCGGCTCGATGCCGTAGGCGTCGGCGATCACGCGGCAGTGGTGGGCGTAGGAGCCGTGCTGGATCAGCACGCCCTTGGGCTGCCCGGTGGAACCCGAGGTGTAAATCATGTACGCCAGCTGGTCCGGAGCGGCCTGCGGCGGCGGGTTCCCGTCCGGGCGCGCGGCGATCCGTTCCGCCTCCGCGTCGACCAGCACCAGCCGGCCGCGGGCGACGGCGGAGAGCCGCTCGGCGAACCGGCCGGTGCTCAGTACGGCCCCGGCGTCCAGGTCGTCCAGCATGAACGCCAGCCGCTCCGCCGGGTGTTCGGGATCGATCGGCACGTAGACCCCGCCCGCCTTGAGCACCGCGAGCAGCGCCACCACGACCTCGGTCCCGCGCTCCATGCAGACCGCGACCGGGCGTTCCGCGCCGACACCCAGCGCGCGCAGGTGGTGGGCCAGCTGGTTGGCCCGGGTGTTGAGCTCGGCGTAGCTGAGCGAGGCCGGTCCGAACGCGACGGCGACCGCGTCGGGCGACTGAGCGGCACGGCGCTCGAACAGGTCCGGTACGCAGGCCGCGGGCAGCTCGGTGCCGGCCGGGTTCCAGCCGTGCAGCAGCTGCTGCCGCTCGTCGTCGGTGAGGATCTCCAGGCGGCTGAGCGGTGTCTCGGGCCGCGCGGTGGCGGCACGCAGCACGGTCAGGTAGTGCCCGGCCATCCGTTCGACGGTGGTGCGGTCGAACAGCGCCGTGGCGTACTCGAACAGGCCCTGGAGACCGCCGTCGGCGCGGCGGCCCAGCGAGAGGGTGAGGTCGAACTTCGCGGTCCGCCAGGGCGAGGGGACCCGCTCGACGGTCAGGCCGTCGAGCCGCAGCGGGGTGCTCTGGAGGTGCTGCAGCTCGAACATCACCTGGAACAGCGGGTTCCGCGACAGGTCCCGGTCCGGCTGGAGTTCGTCGACCAGGCGCTCGAAGGGCAGGTCCTGGTGGCTGTAGGCGGCGACCACGTCCTGGTGGACGCGGTCCAGCAGCATCGCGAAGGCCGGGTCGTCGCCGAGGTCGGCGCGCAGCACCACGGTGTTGACGAAGGTGCCGACCACGTCCTCCACCTCGGGCCGGGTCCGGCCCGCGGTCGGGGTGCCGACGCTGACGTCCGCCTGCCGGGTGTACCGGGCGAGCAGCACGTCGAAGGCGGCGAGCAGCACCACGAACGGGGTGACCGCCCGGCGGCGTGCCAGGTCCTCCACGGCCTCGGCGAGTTCGTCGGGAACCGTGAGGGTGAGGAGGTCGCCGCGCGGGTCGCGGACGGCCGGGCGCGGCCGGTCGGTGGGCAGCTCCAGCGGGGTGAGTCCGGCGAGCCGCTCCCGCCAGTGGGCGAGTTGGGCCTCCGGGAGCTCACCGCGCGACCAGCGGTCCTGCCAGGCCGCGAAGTCGGCGTACTGCACCGGTGGGGCGGCCGGCGGGCCGTCGCCGGTGAGCCGGGCCCGGTAGAGCTGCCCGAGGTCACGGGTCAGCAGGCCCTGGGACCAGCCGTCCACGGCGATGTGGTGGGCCGTCAGGGCGAGGAGGTGCTCCTGCTCGCCGACCTTGACCAGCAGGGCACGCAGCGGTGGTTCCCGGTCGAGGCGGAACGGCCGGGCGGTCTCGGCCCGCACCAGTTCCCCGGCCCGAGCGGCGGCCTCGTCCGCCGGCAGGTCCGAGAGGTCCACCGGCGCCGCGCCGAGGGCGACCACCGGGTCGATCACCTGTACCGGCTCGCCGCCCGGCGCCGGATAGCGGGTGCGCAGCACCTCGTGCCGGGCTGCCAGGTCGTCGAGTGCGCCGGCCAGTGCGGCGGTGTGCAGCGGCCCGCGCAGGCGCAGGACCAGTGGCACCAGGTATTCGGTGCTGCCGGGCTCGAGCTGGTCGAGGAACCACATCCGGCGCTGGGCGGAGGAGAGCGGCAGCGCACCGTCGCGCGGCACCGGCAGCACCGCTCCGGCCGGGTCGGCGGGCCGGGCGTCCGGGGCGGTGGCCAGCTCGGCCAGGGCGGCGACGGTGCGGCGGGAGAAGATCTCGGCGACCGGGATCTCGATGCCGAAGGCCGCCCTCAGCCGGAAGACCAGCCGGGTGGCGAGCAGCGAGTGGCCCCCGAGGGCGAAGAAGTCGTCGAGCGCGCCGATCCGCTCGCGGCCCAGCAGTTCGGCGAAGACGCCGGCGACGGTCTGCTCGGCGGGGTCACGCGGTGCGAGGTACTCCCCGGCCGCGGGCAGCCCGGCCAGTCCGGGCAGTGCCGCGAGGTCCACCTTGCCGCTGGCGGTGAGCGGCAGCACGGCGAGGACCCGCAGCACGGCCGGCACCATGGCGTCCGGCAGCCGGGCCGCCAGATGGGCCCGCAGCACGGCCGGATCGGGTTCGACGCCCTCGACGGGGACGACGTGGCCGACCAGTTGCTGGTCACCGTAGACGCCGACGGCCGCCGCGGCGACCGAGGGGTGTTCGCAGAGCACGGCCTCGATCTCGCTGGGCTCGACGCGGATGCCCCGCAGCTTGACCTGCCGGTCGAGCCGGCCGAGGTACTCCAGCGTGCCGTCGGTGCGGCGCCGGACCCGGTCCCCGGTGCGGTAGAGCCGCTCGCCCGGGGCGACCGGATGCGGACTGGGGACGAAGCGCTCGGCGGTGAGGTCGCCGCGGCCGAGGTAGCCCCGCGCCAGACCGGTGCCGGCCACGCACAGCTCGCCCGGGACGCCGTGCGGGACCAGGCCGCCGTCCGGGTCGAGGACCAGGATCCGGGTGTTGTCGATCGGGCGCCCGATGGCGACGATCTCGCCGGCCTCCCGGCCGTCGTAGCGCCAGGAGGTCACGTCGATGGCGCACTCGGTGGGGCCGTAGGTGTTGACCAGGGTGACCGGGAGCAGGGCGAGCAGCCGGTCGCAGAGTTCCACGGGCAGCGGCTCGCCGGCGCAGAACACCAGCCGCAGCGTGCCGCAGTCGCGCAGCCCGGGCTGCTGGACGAGCAGTCGCAGTACGGACGGCACGAGTTGCAGCACGGTGATCCGGTGCTCGGCCACCGCCCGCACCATGGCGGCCGGGTCGCGCGGCACGCCGTCGGCGGCGACCACCACCGTCGCGCCGCAGACCAGGGGTGCCAGGAACTCCCAGACGGAGGCGTCGAAACCGACCGTGGTCTTCTGCAGCACCCGGTCCCCCGGGCCGAGGCCGTGTTCGCGTACCGTCCACGACACCCGGTTGCGGATGGCCTCGTGGCTGATCAGGACGCCCTTGGGGCGACCGGTCGAGCCGGAGGTGTACACCAGGTAGGCGGCTGCGGCGGGGTCGAGCGGCGGGAGTGCGGCGGCCGGCCGCCCGGCCGGTGCCGGCCCGCTCGGCTTCGGCTCCTCGTCGAGGAGTACGAGCCGTAGGGCGCCGTCGGGGAGTTCCCCGCGGATCCAGGACTGGCTGATCAGCACGGGGGCGCCGCTGTCGGCGAGTACGTGGGCGCGGCGCTGCGCCGGGTGCGCGGGGTCGACCGGAACGTAGGTGCCACCGGCCCGGAGCACGCCGAGCAGGGCGGTGACCAGGTCGGCGTCCCGGCGCAGGCAGACCGCGACCGGAGTCTCCGCGCCCACTCCGACGGCGCGCAGGCGGTGAGCCAGCCTGGTCGCCCGGGCGTCGAGTTCGGCGTAGGTCAGGGTGTGCTCGGCGAAGACGACGGCGGGCGCGTCGGGGGTGCGGGCGGCCTGCTCGGAGAAGAGCTCGGGCAGGCAGCGGGCGGGCGGTTCCACGGTGGTGTCGTGCCGGCCGTGCACCAGTGCCCGGCGTTCGGCGGCGTCCAGTGCCTCGATCCGGTCGAGCGGCAGGTCGGGGTCGCCGACCGCCTCGGCGAGCAGACGGCCGTAGTGCTCGGCCATCCCTCGTACGGTGGCGCGGTCGAACAGCGCGGTGGCGTACTCGAAGCCGCAGCGCAGGGTGCCGTCGGCCTGCGGCTGCACCGACACCGTCAGGTCGAACTTGGCGGCGGGCCAGGAGACGGCGAGCTGTTCGACCCGGAGGCCGGGCAGGGTGAACGCCTCGCCCTGGGGCGGGCGCAGCTCGAACATCACCTGGAAGAGGGGGTTGCGGGACAGGTCGCGCTCGGGCGCCAGCTCCTCGACGACGCGTTCGAACGGCACGTCGGCGTGGGCGTAGGCGTCGAGCGCCGAGTCGCGGACGCGGGCGAGGAGTTCGGCGAAGGTGGGCCGTCCGCTCAGGTCGCCGCGCAGCACCAGGGTGTTGGCGAAGAAGCCGATCAGCGGTGCCGTCTCGGAGCGGCTGCGGCCGGAGACGGCGGTGCCGACCGCGATGTCCCGCTGGCCGCTCCACCGGCCGAGCAGCGCGTAGCAGCCGGCGAGCAGCACCATGAACGGGGTCGCGCCATTGCGACGCGCCAGTTCCTCGACCGCGGTCGCGAGTTCGGCGGGCAGCTCGACGGCGAGCCGGTCGCCGCGCGGGTCCCGCAGGCGCGGACGGCGGCGGTCGGTGGGCAGCTCCAACGGGGCCAGACCGGTCAGCCGTTCCCGCCAGTGCCCGAGCCGGGCGGCGAACTCCTCGGTGGCGGCGTGCTCGCGCTGCCAGCGGGCGAAGTCCGCGTACTGGACGGGCAGGGGTTCGACGGCTTCGCCGGCGTAGTGCCGCGCCAGCTCGTCGGCCAGCACCTCGACCGACCAGCCGTCGCAGACGATGTGGTGCAGGGTCAGGGCCAGCACGTGGTCGTCGGCGCCGATGCGCAGCAGCATCGCGCGGGCCGGGGGGCCGGCCGCCAGGTCGAACGGGACCTCCAGGTCGGCGCGGATCAGCCGCAGCGCCTCCTCCTCGGTCGCCGCCCGCTCGGTCAGGGGGATGCGGGCGCCGGGGTCGACAAGCTGGACCGGTTCGCCGTCGCGCTCCGCGTACCGGGTGCGCAGCACCGCGTGGCGCTCGGCCAGGGCGGCCAGTGCGCCGGTCAGCGCGGGCCGGTCGAGCGGGCCGCGCAGCCGCAGTGCGATCGGCACCAGGTAGTCGGTGGCGCCGGGCGCGAGGCGGTCGAGGAACCACAGGCGCTGCTGGGCGAAGGAGAGCGGCAACGGCCCGTCCGTGCCCGCCGGGGTGATCGGCGCCTGGCCGCCGGCGGTGGCTGCGGCCAGGACCTCGGCGAGCCGGGCCACGGTGCCGGCCGCGAACACCTGCGCCAGCGGCACCTCGGCCGAGAGCACCTGCCGGAGCCGGAAGGCGAGCCGGGTGACCAGCAGGGAGTTGCCGCCGAGGGCGAAGAAGTCGTCGTGCACGCCGACCTCGTCCAGGTCGAGCAGCTCGCACCAGAGGGCGGCGATCGCCTGCTCGAGCGGGGTGCGCGGCGCGACCCGGTCCCCGGCCGGGTCCAGGCGGGCGCCGGCCGGGTCGGGCAGCGCCTTGCGGTCCACCTTGCCGCTGGCCGTGTGGGGCAGCTCGGGCAGCACCACGTAGAGCGCGGGCACCAGGTAGGCGGGGAGCAGCCGCTCCAGGTGGGCGCGGAGTTCGGCCACCCGCGGCCGGTGCCCGCCGGCCGGCACCAGGTAGGCGACCAGCCGGGCCGCGTCCGCCGTGCCGTGGGCGGCCACCGCGGCCTCCAGCACCTCGGGGTGTTCGGCCAGGGCGGCCTCGACCTCGGCCGGCTCGACCCGGAACCCGGCGACCTTGATCTGGGTGTCGACGCGGCTGACGAACTCCAGGAGGCCGTCGGAGCGGTGCCGGACCAGGTCGCCGCTGCGGTAGAGCCGGGCACCGGGGACCTTGGCGTACGGGTCGGGGACGAAGCGCTCGGCGGTGAGGTCGCCGCGTCCCCGGTAGCCGCGGGCCACCTGGAGGCCGCCGATGTACAGCTCGCCGACGGCGCCCGGCAGCACCGGCTCCAGCTCGGCGTCCAGTACGTACAGGGTGGTGTTGTCGATCGGCACGCCGATGCCCATCGGGCCCTGGTCGAGCTCGCACACCGGGAGGGCGAGGGTGGCGCAGCCGACCGTGGTCTCGGTCGGGCCGTACTCGTTGAACACCACGGTGTTCGGGGCGTGCCGCCGCCACGGCTCCAGCATCGCGCCGGTGAGCTGTTCGCCGCCGAGCACCAGGTGGGCCGTCGCGGTGCGCAGCGCCGGCACAGGCAGTTCCCGGCCGAGCGGCCCGAGATGGGTCGGGGTGAGTTTCAGCAGGCCGAAGGAGTCCCGGCTCAGCAGCCGGACCAGGCCGTCGAGGCCGGGCGTGCCGTCGTCCGGGGTGAGGGTGACGGCGGCGCCGGTGAGCAGCGCGGGGTAGAGCGAGGTGACCGGCAGGTCGAAGGCGACCGAGGAGTACAGGGCGGTGCCGGCGCCCTCGTCGAGGTAGGTCCGGGCGGACCAGCGCACGTAGTTGACCACATTGCGGTGGGTCACCATGACGCCCTTGGGCTCCCCCGTGGAGCCCGAGGTGTAGATGAGGTACGCGAGGTTGTCCGGCCCCGCGCCGCTGCCGGGTCCGGTCTCCCGCTCCCCGTCCCCGACGGTCAGCACCGTCCCGGTCCAGCCCCGCGCCGACTCGTCGTCGCCGACGAGCAGTTCGGCGCCCGCCCGGTCGAGCAGCCGGGAGCGCCGCAGCGGGGGGTGGTCGGGCGCCAGCGGCAGGTAGCCGGCGCCGGCCTTGAGCACGGCGAGCAGGGCGACCACCAGCTCCGGTCCCCGGCGCAGGCAGACGCCCACCAGGCTCTCCGGTCCCACCCCGTGTTCCCGCAGCCGGTGCGCCAGCAGGTTCGCGCGGCCGTCGAGCTGCCGGTACGTCATCTCGCCGCCCGGCCAGCGCAGCGCGACCGCCCCAGGGGTGCGCCCGGCCTGCTCGGCGAACAACTCGTGCAGGCAGCGCTCGGGCAGCGGTACGGCGGTCTCGTTGAACTTCTCGACGACGGCCAGCCGGTCCTGGTCGGTCAGCAGCCCGACGCGGTGCAACGGACGGTCCGGGTCGGCCAGTACGGCGTCGAGCAGCACCCGGAAGGCGTCGGCCAGCCGCTGCGCGGTCGCCCGGTCGAACAGCGCGGTGGCGTACTGCAGCCGGGCGTTGAGCCGCCCGTCGGGCAGGACGTCGGTGTCCAGCACCAGGTCGAACGGCGAGCCGGTCAGCGGAGTGCGGACCAGCTCGCAGTCGAGACCGGGCAGCGCGATCGGTTCCGGCGGCGCCGTGCGCAGCGAGAAGGACACCTGGAAGAGCGGGTTGCGGGCGAGGTCACGCTCCGGCGCCAGCTCGTCCACCACCAGTTCGAACGGCGTACCGGCGTGGCTGAGGGCGGCCAGCGTGTTCGCCGCGACCCGGCCGAGCAACGTCCGGAACGACGGCTCGCCGCTCAGATCGCCGCGTACGACCACCGTGTTGACGAACAGACCGATCAGCCGCTCGGCCGCGGGCAGGCCGCGGCCGGCCACCGGAGTCCCGACCGCGATGTCCCGCTGTCCGCTGAACCGGGACAGCACCGCCTGGAACACGGCGAGCAGCACCATGAACCGGGTCGCCCGGCTGCTGCGGGCGAGCAGGTCCACCCGTGCCATCAGTTCGGCCGGCAGCTCGAACCGGACGGCGTCGCCGGCTCCGTCCCACACAGCCGGACGGGGCCGGTCGGTGGGCAGCTCCAGCGGCGTCAGCCCCGCCAACGCGGTGCGCCAGTGGTCCAGCCCGGCCGCCAGCCGCGGGCCGGTGAGCCGCTCCGCCTGCCAGTCGGCGAAGTCGGCGTACTGCAGGTCGAGCGGTGCGAGGGCGGCCGGGCCGCCACCGGTGCGCTCCCGGTAACCGGCCGCCAGCTCGGCCCCGAGCACGTGCCAGGACATACCGTCGAAGGCGATGTGGTGGACCACCACGAGCAGCAGGTGGTCCGCGGGACCCATCCGGGCCAGCACGGCCCGCAGCGGGGGCTGCCGGGCCAGGTCGACCGGGAGCCGCAGCTCCTCCTCGATCAGCCGGACCAGCCGAGCCTCCCGTTCGGCGGTCGGCAGGTCGCCGAAGTCGCACTGCCGGAAGGGAAGTTCGCCCTCAGGAGTGATCAGTTGCAGCAGCCGGCCGGCTTCCTGCCGGTAGCCGGTGCGCAGCACCTCGTGCCGCTCGACGACGGCGGTGAGCGCACCGAGCAGCGCGCCGGTGTCCAGATCGCCCCGGATCCGCAGCGCCAGCGGGAGCAGGTAGTCGGGGGTGCCCGGCCGCAACTGGTCCAGGAACCAGAGCCGTTGCTGCGCGAACGACGCGCTGCGGGGCGCTCCGGCCGTGCTGTCCGTGCCGCCACGGCTGTCGTCGATCTCCACCGGCCACCTCCACGGGTCCTCACGGACGCGCACCGCGCCCCAGCGAAGCCTGCTGGCGGGCGCGAGCGCGGCACCAGGGACACAAGGGCAGGGCGGGGTGCCGTTCCTGCTGCCCGTTTGTCTCTTGCCGCCCTTCCCCGGCGCCCGGCAGGCTCGCCCCGTCGCAGTGCCGAACCCCGAGGGCAGGAGGGCCTGATGGCCGAGGAAGCCGTCGACACCCGTAGCTACCTGGTCGTGCTCAACGACGAGGAGCAGTACTCCATCTGGCTCGCCGACCGCGAACTGCCGCTCGGCTGGCGGTCCGAGGGCACCCACGGCAGCCGGGAGGAGTGCCTGGCGCACATCGGGACCGTGTGGACCGACATGCGGCCGCTGAGCCTGCGCCTCCGGATGGACGGCGTCGCCGCCGGCGGGACCCGTGCGACCCTCTGACACCGCGCCCGTCGGCGTGCTGCAGACCGTGGGCCGCACGCCACTGGTCGAGTTGACCAGGTTCGACCCGACCGCCCCCTTCCGCCTGTTCGCCAAGCTGGAGGCGCACAACCCCGGCGGCTCGATCAAGGACCGCTCCGCGCTGGAGCTGCTGTGCGGGGCCATCGGCGAGGGCCGGGTGATTCCCGGGCGGACGGTCGTGGTCGAGTCCAGCTCGGGCAACCTGGGCATCGGACTCGCGCAGGCCTGCGGGTACTTCGGGGTCCGCTTCATCTGCGTGGTGGACCCGCGCGCCAACCGCCAGAACATCGCCATCATGCGCGCGCTGGGCGCCGAGGTGGAGGTGGTGACCACCGTCGACCCGGTCAGCGGCGAGTACCTGCCGGTACGGATCCGCCGGGTGCGTGAGATCATCGCCGGCACGGAGCACGCCTACTGCCCGGACCAGTACGCGAACCCGCTCAACCCGCGCTCGCACCACGCGACCATGCGGGAGATCTGCGAAGCCCTGCCCGGCGGCCCGGACTACCTGTTCTGCGCGACCAGTTCGTGCGGGACGCTGCGCGGCTGCGCCGAGTACGCGCGGGAGCGACGGCTCCCGGTGACCATCGTGGCCGTCGACGCCGAGGGCAGCGTCATCTTCGGGCGCGAGCCCGCGCCCCGGCTGATCCCCGGCCACGGTGCGGCCGTGCGCCCGGCGCTCCACCAGGACGGCCTCGCGGACACGGTGGTGCACGTCAGCGACCTCGACTGCGTGGTCAACTGCCGCCGGTTGGCACACCGCGAGGCCATCCTGGCCGGCGGCTCGGCAGGCGCGGTGCTCGCCGCCGTCCAGCGGCTGGGCGACCGGATCCCGGCCGGGGCGACCTGCGCGGTGATCCTCCCCGACCGGGGCGAGCGCTACCTCGACACGATCTACGACGACCACTGGGTGGCGACACACTTCGGCGACGTCGCCCACCTGTGGAAACAGCACGGTCCGGTGACCGAGGAGGCGACCTGCCGGTCCTGAGGGTGGGACAGGACCGGCAGGTTCGGGACGGTGCCGGCAGGTGACCGAGGTGGGGAGCCGAGCCGGCCGTGCCGGACGCGGGCGGCCGTGGTCGGCCGGCAAGGGCGGTGAGCCGATCGCGCGCCGCCACGGTGGACCGTATGGCGCCGGGGGGCCGCGAGCCGGTGGCCGGGCGAATCAGCGGCCCGGCCCCTGGTCTCGCGGCCTGCAGCTGGATCCTCGGCGGCGGTTGGATACCCGGCTACGGCTGGGCGCTCGGCCCAGCGGCTCGACCCGCGGCGACGGCTGGACCCGCGCCCGGCAGCTGGACCCACGGCAACGGCTGCACCCGCTCCGCGACCGGCCCGGGACACCGCTGCCGCCGCACCTGTCACCGCGCGACCTCGGCCCGGAGGCCATCCTGTCCAGTGTCCACATCGCCGACGACGGTGACCACGTCTGCCACCGGTCCACCTCACCGCACCAGCCGGCCGAGGAGCGATCCGGTCAGCGCGACCTCGTCGCCGACTCGATCGGCGCCATCCTCACCGGCGGCCGGCACGAGGGCCGCCCCGCCGCGCCCCTCACGGTCTTCTCGCCGTTCGCCCTGGGCGTGCTGGACCTGGCCGTGGCCGACCTGGTCCGCCACCGGGCGCGGGAGGAGGGTCCCGGCCCCGACGCCCTCGACTGCCCCCCGCCCCGGGCAGGGTGAGCGACGGCTCGGCCGTGGCGGAGGACGGACCGAGCGGCCGGCGGCACGGGCGGTGGTACGCGCGGTCAGTCCGCGCACAGCGACCGGGCGAGGCGGCAGAGTTCCGCCCGGTTCGCGCTGCCGGTCTTGTGGAGCAGGCTGGCGATGTGCTTCTCCACCGTGCGGGGCGAGATGGACAGCCGCTGGGCGACGTCCTGGTTCCCGAGGCGCTCCACGAGCAGCGCGAACACGTCGAACTCCCGCGGTGTCACCCCGACCGACCGCAGCCCCTCGGGGATGAGCTCCCGCCCGGTGCGCCGCTGCGCGACCGGTACGCCCGCCTGCCGGATCAGCGACCGGCAGGCACCGGCGACGGAGCGGACACCGGCCTGGTGGAAGTATTCCTCGGCGGTCCGCAGCCAGGCGACGGGCTCGCCCCAGCCGTCCGCGAGGGCCGCCTCGGCGACCAGCCGCAGCCCGAGGTGACGGCCGGTCGGGAAGCCCCGGAACTCCTGCTGCGCCCGGTCCACCCGTGCGGTGGCCTCCCCGCCCCGGCCCTCCCTGCCGAGCAGCACGGCGTCGGCCAGCACCAGGAACTGCCGGTTCCAGGCCAGCGCGGCGGCCGGCGCCGCCAGGGCCGCCGTGTACGCCGTACGGTCGGCGGCGCCGCCGACGACGGCCAGCAGCGGGCCGAGGCCGTACCGTCCGCTCAGGTAGAACACGTTGGGGTGCCGGTCCTCCCAGTCGGCCGCGGCGGCCAGCTCGTCCAGCGCCTGGGCGCGGTTCTCCTCCAGCAGGGCGCAGAACGCCCGGCACAGACCGAGCAGGACCGGCATGAGGAAGGAGGTGGACTCGTCGGCCTTGTCGAACCGGAGCAGTTCCCGCTCCATCTGCCGCCGCCGGCCCTGATGGGCGGCGAGGGTGGCCGCCACCAGCAGCAGGTAGCGGTGGCCGCCGAGGTTGCGCATCCGGGCGCTCGGCTCCAGACAGCGGTCGATGATCTCCTGTGCGGCGGGGAAGTCGGCGCGCTGCACGGCGTCCATCGCCAGCAGACCCTCCGCGTGCTGGACCAGGGCGAGGGCGCCCAGGTCGCGTGCGGCGTCCCGCGCCTCCCGTATGCGACGCGCGTCACCGCTGCGCAGGAAGGCGTTGGCACCGAGCCGCAGCAGCGCCTCCACCCGCCAGACCGGCAGGCTGTGCTCCTCCGCGACGGCGAGCATCCGTTCCAGGCAGGTGTCCGCGTCGTCGAAGCCGCGCTCGCGAGCCAGCAGGGCGAGCAGCTGCCAGGCCTGACAGGCCACGACCGGCAGTTTCTCCCGCTCGGCGACCTCGGCCGCCTCGCGGGCCAGCCGCTCGGTCCCGGCCGTCTCCGCGCCGTGCCCGGGGAGCAGCGCCAAGTGGGCCTCGATGACGGCCAGCGCGGCGGTGTGCCGCGGGTCCGACGGGTCGCCGAGCTGCGCGCGGGCGGCGGCCACCTGCGCCAGGGTGTCGGCGGCGCGTTCGGAGATCACGGCGGCCCAGGCGAGCCTGGTGTGCAGGGCGACCCGGCGTTCGATGCTCAGCGCGTCCGCTCCCGCGTCCGGCAGCGACTCGGCCAGCGCCAGTGCCTGGTCCAGTTGGCCCGCCTCGGCGGTCGCGTGCACCAGTGACTCGGTGACGGCGGTGCGGTCGGCCGGTGCCGCCAGTGCGCGGGCCCGTTCCAGCAGGCGCACGGCGGTGGCCGAGGCACCGCCGGCGAGCGCCCGCCGGCCGGCTTCGGCGTAGAGCAGCGCCGCTCCCGCCTCGTCGCCGCCCAGCAGCCGCAGCCGCGCCACCAGCTGGCAGCGGTCGTCGGAGACCGCCGGGTCGGCGGCCAGGACGGCTTCGGCCGCCCGGCGGGCGATCACCGCCCGCTCGGCCGGCGCCAGCCCGGCGAGCAGCGCTTCGGCGGTGAGCGCGTGCCGGAAGGCGTACTGGTCGACCGCGGTGGGGTCGGGGACGACGAAGCCCGAGTCGGCCGCGGCGGCCAGCTGGTCGAGCAGCAGCCGTACGCCGTGTCCGGTGATCAGTTCCAGGGTGCCGATCGAGAACCCGGTGCCCAGGGTGGCGGCGAGCAGCAGCAGGTCGCGCACCTGGGGATCGAGCTGCGCCAGCCGCTGCCGCAGGCCGCTGACCACGCTGACCGGAACGGCGGCCGCCAGGTCGCCGGTGACCTGCCAGCCGCCGCCGTCGCGGCGCAGCGCTCCGGAACCGACCATCTCGGCGAGCAGTTCCTCGACGAGGTACGGGTTGCCGTTGCTGAGCGTGCTCAGCCGCTCGACCACGGCGGCGGGCACCTGCTCGGCCCGCAGGCCCAGGCAGCCGGCCGCGAGCGCGCCGACCTGGGACGTGCCGAGCGGCTTGAGGGTGGCCAGGGAGGCGACGCGGCGCCGCTCGGCGCCCCGGGCCAGCTCCAGGGCGGCACCCGGCTCGGGCCGTAGTGTGGCCGCCAGCAGGACCGGCAGCCCGGCCAGGTTGTCGACCAGGTAGTCCACCACGGCGATGGTCTCCGAGTCGGCCTCGTGCAGGTCCTCCAGGACGAGGAGGCAGCCGCGGTCCCGGCCGAGCACGGCGAGCAGCCGCAGCACGGCCTCGGCCAGCTCCACCGCGCTCTCGGGATAGCCGGGGACGGCGGTGTGCCGCCACTCCGGGATGATCCGGCCCAGGGCCGGCCGGTAGGGCTCCAGTTCCGGCTCCTCGGGCACGCCCGTGACCCGGAAACGGGAGTTCAGCGCCTCGATGAGCGGGCGGTACGGCATCCCGGCACTGGTCGGGCTGCCGCGCCCGCGCAGCACCGGCAGGCCGAGCGACTCGGCCTGGCCGACGCACTCCCCGGCCAGCCGGGACTTGCCGATCCCCGCCTCCCCCACCAACAGGACCGCATGTCCCGCCCCCTCCTGAAGGTCAGTCAGTACACTTTTGAACAGCCCGAGTTCGGTCGCGCGGCCGATGGTGATCGGGGCAGTAGTGTGCACCCGCGCAGGCTACCCGTGCCGCACTCGCGCTGAGTAGAGAGCTCCTCGGGAACGACGATCACGCTTCGCCGCGGCAGCCCGCCGCTGCCGACCGGCGGGCCGTTCAGCCGCGCTCGTCGTGGAGTTCCATGCTGACGGAGGTCCACGGGCTGGTGCTGGTCCCGCGGAACGTCGCTGCCGAGCCGAGCAGTTGGGAGCGGCGGCCGAGCCCGCCGCCGCTGCGCAGCCGGATGCTGCCCGCCGGGTGGTCGGTGCCGGCGCCGAGCGGGGCGGTGGGCTGCTTCCGGAGCTGGACGAGGTCGGTGCTGTTCATCAAGGGGTTCCTTCCACTGATGTTCTCGGTGGTACGTGTCAGGTGGCGCGGAGTCCGGCACCGGGGGTTCCGGAGCCGTGTACGGCTACGGCTCCGGCCAGGAGCCGGGGCGGGACGGGTTCGGGATCCGGCACCCGCAGCAGCAGCGGCGGAGGGACCGGACCGGGGAAGCCCAGCCGCAACAGGCCGAGGCCGTGGCCGGCCAGGCCGGTGAGCAGACCGGGGGTGGTGAGCGGACCGGGGGCGGTGCTGCCGCCGGCCTCGGGAAGTCGGCCGTGCCGCACGGCACCGGCGGCCCGCGCGCGGAGCACCGCGCCGGCCGCTGTCCGGTGCGGCAGCTCCAGCAGGCCCCACTCACCGTGGCAGAGGCTGCCGTCCGGCACCGGTCCGGCGTCCGCGAGGCGCCCCACGGCCGTGGCGACGGCCGCCGACAGCGCCGGATCCGCCATCGCCGCGGAGCGGTCGGCGACCGCCAGCGCCACTCCCGACGCGCCGTTGCACCAGGACAGGTCGGCGCCCGCGGCCGGCGACACGGCCACGGCGGACCGCAGCGCGGCCAGCCCTGCCCGGCGGTACTGCTCGCCGCCCCCGGAGGCAGCGAAGCCGAGCAGCGCCCAGCCAACTCCGGCGGCGCCGGTGGCGAAGCCCGGTGCGGCCGGGACGGGCTCACCGGCGAGCCGGTCGGCGCAGGCCGCCGCGCCATGCCGGAGGCCGGCCGACGGGTACGTCCGGTGTGCGGCCAGCAGTGCGGCGAGGCCGCCCGCCGTACCGTCGAGCAGGCCGACCGCCCGCTCGGCCCCGGCGGCGCGGACGGTCAGCGCGGCCGCGGGTTCGACCAGGGCACGCAGCTCGGCGTCGTCCAGCACGGTCGAGACCCGGGTGAGCGCGTACAGGATGCCGCCGAGCCCGGCGAAGCCGCCGGAGCCGACCGTGCCGAGATCCTCGTCCGGGAGCGCGGCGAGCCGGTCCAGCAGCCGTGGCAGCGGGCGCAGCGCGTCGCGTGCCGTCCCGGCGTAGCGGTCCGCACCGGTGAGAGAGGCCAGCTGGGCGAGGAAGAGGGCGATTCCCGAGTACCCGTGCCCCAGGTCGGCACCGCACGGCCCGAGCCTGCGGTACCGCTCACCGAGCAGTTCGACACCCAGCCAGTTCGCCCGGCCCCGGCCCCGGTGGGCCTGCCGGACCAGCAGGTCACCGAGCTCCCGGGCGGCACCGAGCAACCGGCCGGTGGCCGGCGACCCGGTCTGCCCGGCGGCGTGACCGGTCGCCTGCGCATCCGGTCCCCACGGGTCCGCGGCCCACTCCCCCGACTCCGCCTGACCAGCCGCCCGCGCACCCGACTCGGCCTGACCGGCGGGTCGCTCCCGCGACTGCACCTGACCAGCCGCCGGCTCCCGCGGCTCACCCTGACCGACGGCCCACTCCCCCGGCCTCACCCGACCAGCGTCCGGCGCGCCCGTCTCCGCCGGCCGGGGGCCGGGGACCGCGGCGGGATGTGCCGGTGTCGCCGTCCGGCAGGCCAGCGCCGTCCGGATGATGCGCTCCTGCGCGGCGAGGTCGGCCTCGTCCATCGACGCGAGGCGCACCGCCACCCGGTCCAGTCCGGACCGGTCGAGTGCGCCGGGGATGCGGGCACCGGTGCCGCTCCACAGGTCGGTCCGACCGGGGCGCGCGGTGAACACCGGGACGTCGCCGTCCCACAGCTCGGCGATCTCGTGGTCGAGCAGTCCCGGCCAGCCCTGGTCGTCGACCGCGTCGGTGCCGAGCAGCCGCAACAGTGCCTCCCGGTCGCCCGGGTCCCGTAACGCGTCGGGGTGGGTGGCCTCGGCGAGGACGGTCACGTAGACCTGGGTGGCCCGGGTCACCACCCGGACCTCGTCGTCGGCGAAGCGGCGCAGCAGGCCCGACAGTTCGTGCCGGTGCGTCGTGAGCGTGCGGTAGCCCGCTCGGAAGCCGGCCACCAGCGCCTCCGTGTGCGCTGCGGGCTCGGCTTCCACGCCGGCCAGCCGGGGGCGGTTGGCCCCGGGGCGGAACGCGCCGGGCCGGCGGACCAGCCGCATGGCGTCGGTGCCCGCGGCCTCCCAGCCGGCCGTCTCGACCGGCGAACGGCGGTCGGCGCCGCCGCCGAGGCCGGAGAGGTCCAGCGCGTCCCCGTCCCCGAGCACCAGCTGGGGCAGCAGACCGATCCGCTGCACGGAGGCGTCCAGCGCACGGCCGGCCGGGTCGTCGTCGGCGGGGTCCTCGGGCAGCGGCGGGTGGAAGAGCGTCTCCAGGTCGACCAGCACCGGGTGGTCGGCGCAGGCGATCAGGTTCTCGTGGTGCAGGTCGGTGAGGTCGAGTGCGTGGGCGAGCGCGAGCAGCACGCCCAGGCGCCGGTAGAACAGGTCCAGTTCGGCCCGCGAGGCACAGGGGCGGGCTTCGATCAGCTCCGACCAGCCGTGGTCCGGGCGGGTGAGCAGGGCCGGTGTGCGCAGTCCGGGTGTCTGTGCGCGGGCGTTGCACCAGTCGACCAGTTCGGCGAAGTGGCGGTCGGCCGCGAGCGGGCGGGGCTTGTACACCACCCGGCGGGTGTCGGCGAAGCGCAGCACGGCGACCCGGCGTCCGCGCCGGTGCGCGTCGCCGGCGGCGCGGTCCACGGCGACCAGCGGGCCCGGGTCGCGTCCGGCCAGCAGCCGCGCGACCAGCTCGGCGCGGTCCTCGGCGTAGCGGTTGAGCAGCTCGGCCATGGCCGCGACGGCGTTCACGCAGTGGCGCCCGACGAGTTGGGCCAGCAGGGGGTACTCGGTGAACAGCCGGACGAGGCCGGCCCTGGTCCCGGTGACGGCGACGAAGTCACGGAACCTGGCCTGCGGGGTCGCGCCCGCCAGGCGTCCCTGCAGCCGGGCCGCCTGGAGTTCCAGCACCAGCGCGCGAGCCGCCATGCCGCCCAGAGCGGCAGCCGTGGTCTCGGTGAACTCCCCGATGAGCGCGTCCCGTTCGCTCGTCCGCCCGACGTCCGGGGCGAGCGCCGCGAGCAGCCGCCGCCCGGCCAGCTCGGCGAGCGGCGCGAGTACGACGGCGAAGCCGGCCGTGCCGGGAAGCGGCCCGACGGGTGCGACCGGGTCGCCGGGCGCGCCGGCGAGGGCGGCCTCGACGAAGGCGGCGGCATCGCGGTCCCGCGGCTCCTGGGACTGCGTCGGCGCCAGACCCCGGAACGACCCGGGGGTGGCGGCCGGTCCGGCTGCCGCGAGCGCATCGTTGGCGGTCACGGCGCGAAGCCTGTCAGCCGGTGCGGTGGCGGCGCAAGAGCCGGAATTCTGCCGGAAATACCCTGGCGGAACTGGCGTCGCCGGTGGTTGGCGAGAGGTTCCGGCCGCCCTGTTCCCGCTGCGCCCCAGGGCCGCTCACCCTGCACGAGTGCGACGGGAAGGTCTCGTTCACCGTCTCCCGCCGAACCGCCGCGGACTCACCCGTCCGGGTTCAGCTCGTCGTGGACCATCTCGACCAGGTTCTGGGCTTCGGGCGTGTGAGGGTCGGGCGACACCTCGTAGTACCCGCCCAGGGTCATGATGACGTCCTTTCCGGCGCCGTCGTGCTCGCGCCGGGTGTCCTCCCCTTCCTCGGACGCCTCGGGCTCGGCCGACAGCCACCACCAGATCCTGCTTCGGATCTCGTCCTTGGTGAGCGGGCCGTCCAACGTGATGTCCTTGCCCCGGACCTTCGCCGTGATTCTCGCCGCGTCCGCGCCGGTAGCCATGTGCCGTTGCTCCCTTGTCCGAAGCGGACGTCGTCCGCCGTCTTGTGCCGGTCACTGCAGCGGCTACCCCCCGAAGGCAGTGTCCCATCGTGCCAACCGGACATCCGGCCGAAGTGAAGCGGGCAGTGGCGGCGATGTCGGTGAGCGGGCCCATGCGAGCGGGGACCTGGGCGGCGGCTATGCGCCCGTGCACGTGCGTACTTGGTCCCGGGTCCGGCCGGGGAGATAGCGGGAGCGCTCGTGCTCGGTGAGGTCCCGGTGAAGGGCGCGGCAGATCCCGTCGTTCGCCTGGCCCGGCCGGGGCAGGCTCAACTCCCAGCGCTGCACCGTGCCGTCGACGCCACCCGCGGCGAACCCGTGCCGATCAGGACTGAAGGCAACGGCGGAGACGGGCTGCCGGCGCCCGCTCAGCGTGGCACGGACGGTGCGCGTCGCCACGTCCCACAAGCGCACCGTGCCGTCGTCGTGCCCGGCGGCGCGCGTACGGCCGTCACCGCTGAACGTCACCGCGGACGCCAGGTCGGTGAGTACGGCGCGGCTCGCACCGGTGGTCACGTCCCACAGGCGCAGCTTGCCGTCCGCGCCCGCGGAGACGAGCGTGTGCCCGTCGGGGCTGAAGGCCAAGGACGCCACCACGGCTGCCAACGCTCACCTGCCGCGTTTTCGGTCAAGTCCGGGGTGGCCCATGCGCCTTGAAGTTCTGTTTCACCCCGTGGGAGGGGGGTGTGCAACATCGCACCGGCCCGGAATCCTGGAACCCGGTCTGCGCCGCACCACGGGGGGCGGCGCAGGCCACCGACGGTCTCCCGGGCTGATACACCGGCCTCGCCGTGGGGCCTCCGTCGACGGGGCCCTCGCACACGTGCCGCGGTCGTACGGCGAGACCTCCCGTTCGTCGGGCCGCAGACCGCGGAGTGTCCGCAGTCCGTACAGGGCCGGCAAGGGCGCCGCCGGTGACGCCGCCGCCGAAGATCACGCAGGTGCCACGGGCACCGTCGGCGGTGATGGAGCGCAGGCCGCACGGAACCGCCTGCGTTTGCCAGGCGGGGCGGGCGGCAGGAAACTGTTCGTATCAGCGTGGTCCTGCCACCGCGGAACGGGGCCGGCAGGGCCGACGCTTCCCCTACCGCCGTCACTCGTGCACACCGTGCTGCCTCTCGCGGCGGGGCCGTAACCGACGTCCCGATCCTCTCGGGAGGGGCCGTGACAACGCTGCGCCTGGCCACGTTCAACGTCGAGAACCTCTTCGCCCGCTGGCGGTTCAAGGAAGGTGTCGACCCCGCGACCGCCAACTCACGCGGCTGGATCGTCGACCAGACCCATTTCGAAGAACTCGGCATGGACGACAAGGCCATCACCGGAGCCGCGGTACGCGAGATCCAGGCCGACGTGCTGTGCCTGGAGGAGGTCGAGAACGTCGACACCCTCAAGCATTTCCGTGCGCAAGCGCTCGGCGGACGCGCCCAGTACCCCTACGTCGCAGGAGTCGACGGCAACGACCCGCGGCTGATCGACGTGGCCGTGCTCTCCAAGCTGCCGATCACACGGATCCGCTCCTACCAGCACCTCATGGACCCGGAGAGCCCCACCGAGCCGCTTTTCTCCCGTGACTGTCTCGAGGTCGACATCGAAGTCGGCCCCGACGCCGGGCACGACGGAACGACGTCGGTCACGCTCTTCGTCAACCACTTCAAGTCCATGCTCGGCGGACGTGCCCAGACCCGCGGCAGACGTCAGCGCCAGGCGGCGAAGGTGAAGGAGATCGTCGCCGGCCGCTTCGGAACCGAGGCGCCGGGTGAACACCCGTTCGTGGTGCTGGGTGATCTCAACGACTACCTGGAAGCGGATGGCGACGGTGCGTCGGGCATCGACCAACTCGTCACCTGGGACCAGGTCGAGAACGTGGTCGCCCGCCTGCCCCAGGACGAGCGCTGGACCCATTTCTGGGACGGCGGCGACGAGTACCGGCAGTTGGACTACATCCTGCCCGCCACCTCGCTGGCCCTGGCGGCCCCCCACGCCCTGCCGGAGATCTTCCGCAAAGGGATGCCACTGCGCGCCGTCAAATACACCGGCCCCCGCTTCCCCGGCGTGGGACCGGACAAGCCCAAGGCCTCCGACCACTGCCCCGTCATCTTCGAGCTCGAGTTGCCGCAGATCACAGCATGACCGCCCCGAGCGGGCGACCAGTCCTCGACCGCCGTATCCCTCACCCGGCAGGTGCCCCATGACCACCACCCGTCGCGTCCACTGCATCATCCCCCCGCACCTTCTCGACAAGCTCTTGGAGAGCGACGACAGCGAGGTGCGCAAAGCCGCCCTGGACACCATGCTGACCACGACACGGCTGCGGGGCGAACGAGCGATTCGGGCGTCCTTCATCGGCGCCACCGCGCCCGGCAACGGCCGGCGCACGGTCTTCGACTGCCGGCAGGGCCGTGTCCTGCCCACCGCCACCCTGGTCCGCACCGAAGAGGGCACCGCCTCCCAGGACGCCTCCGTCAACCGTGCCTTCGACGGACTCGGCCTCACCCGGGACTTCTACCATGACGTCCTGCAACGCGACTCCATCGACGGCCTGGGCATGCGGCTGAACGGATACATCCACTTCGACAGGATGTACAACAACGCCTTCTGGGACGGACAGCAGATGGTCTTCGGCGACGGCGACGGACGCATGTTCACCGACTTCACCGGGGCCGTCGACGTCATCGGTCACGAACTCACGCACGGGGTCACGGAGTACACCGCGGGCCTCGCCTACCACGACCAGCCCGGAGCGCTCAACGAATCCATCTCCGATGTCTTCGGCACCTTGGTCAAACAGTGGTCGGCCCACCAGAGCGTCGATGCCGCGGACTGGCTCATCGGAGCGGAAGTGTTCACCCCCGGCATCGACGCCGACGCCCTGCGTTCCCTCAAGGCTCCCGGCGAGGCGTACGACAACCCCGAGTTCGGCAAGGACCCCCAGCCCGCCCACATGAACAAGTACGTCAACCTGCCCAACACCGAACGGGGCGACTACGGCGGAGTCCACATCAACTCCGGCATCCCGAACAAGGCCTTCTACCTCACCGCCACGCGCATCGGCGGATACGCCTGGCAGGCACCCGCCCTCATCTGGTACGAGTCCCTCAAGGCCTCCACCAGTCAGACGCAGTTCCAGGACTTCGCCGACACCACCTACCAGAAGGCCGAAGAGCTCTACGGCGCGGACAGCGCCGAACAACTCGCCGTCCTCGCCGCGTGGCAGGACGTCGGGATCCACATCAGCGGGATCCCCACCGGCATCGCCCGCACCCGCAGCCACACCGCCCGTCACAACGGAGGCGTGGGCCACGAGGACGGAGTGGCGGCTCTGAGCAAGCAGATCAAGGCCCTCACCGCCCAGGTCAAGGCACTGGCCGAGGACGTGACCGCGCTCAAGAGCAGCAACGCGCTCAAGAGCAGCAGATGAAGGTGAGCCTGGCCCGACACGGCGGGCAGGCCGCAGCGATCCGGTTGCAGCAGCCACCCGAGGTCGTGGACACCGACACCCTCCCCCGGTCCGCCGCCACGGAACTGACCCGGCTGGTCGCCGCAGCCACCGCTTCCGCCCCCGCCGTATCGGACCGTCCCGGGCGCGCCCGGGACGCGATGAGCTACACCATCACCGTCCAGGACGACGGCGTCACCACCGACCTCACCCAGTCCGACACGACCATGTCCCCCGAGTTCGCGGCTCTTCTCGACTGGCTGGACAAGCACTTCACCCGGCCATGAGGCGGACCGCTCGTCAGCTCAGTGGGTCGTGGCCCCAGTTCATCAGGGAGTGCCGCCACGTGGTGTCCCGTACGTCGCCGTCGGGCCGCTGGGCCTGGTGGCGGCGGATGTAGCCGACGACCTTGCGCATGTGGAGGTAGTCGTCGTCCGAGAGGTCGCCCTTCTTGGTCCGCAGGATCTCCACGATCCGGCGGCCGGAGGCGTGTCCGGTGGACTCGCCGCCGTCCTTGTGCTGCCCGGCGCTGTGCGACTGGTCGGAGGCGAGCCACTTCTCCAGTTCGGCCGGGGTCATGTTCACCAGCTCATGGAACGTCTTGCCGACCTCTTGGCGCTCGTCGTCGTCCACGTCGGCTCATTTCTTCTTCTTGAGCGCGGACGGCTTGTGGACCGCGGTCCTGCCGGACTTCTCACTGCGTACCTCGTACTGCGGGTCGTCCGGCGAGGCGTCCACCGTGCGGCCCGCGGCCTCGGTCCGTTCGGTGATCTTCTTCTCCACCTCGCCCTCGGCCTGGCTGCCGTGGCTGCGCCAGGTGACGTGATCGCCCTTCTTCAGCTCCTCGCCCGTCTCGCGTTTCTTCGCCATGCGCTTCTCCTTCGTACCGGTGTCGGCGGTGCGTCCCCGCTCCTCCAGCCTGCGGGTTCCCGCGCGATCCGGCGACACGGATGCGGTTTTGCCCGGGCCCGCGCGGCGACGCGGAGCGCTTCCGGTGCCGTTCGTGCCGGGACGCGGGCTCAGCCGGGTCCGCCGTCACCCGGTGCGTCGGCGGTGCGGTCGGCCCGTCCGCCCGCGCCCAGCCTGCCCGTGGCGCGCAGCGGCCGTCCGGCATCCCAGCGGGGCAGCTCGTGACGGGACAGCCGCAGCACCAGCGGCGGCAGGGCCCAGCGCAGGGGCTGGACCAGACGCAGCCACGTCGGGACGTAGACGGTGGTGCTACGGCGCTCGACGGCGCGCGCCAGCCGGGTGGCGACCAGGTCGGCTGGATGGATGCTCCGTACGCCGGGGGGCATGCGCACGCGCAGTCGGTGCAGGGCCGTGCATTCCTCGGCCTCGCGGATCATGTCGGTGTCCGCCCAGGCGGGATAGGCGATGCCCACCGCGATCCCCTCGTGCGCCACCTCGGCCGCCAGGGAGTGGGCGAAGGCTTCCACACCCGCCTTGGAGGCGCAGTAGGCGCTCATCATCGGGGTGGCTCCGAGTGACGCGAGCGAGGCGACTTGCAGGAAGTAGCCCGCCGTCGCCGTCAGATCGGGCAGGAACGCCCGCGCCGTGTGGGCGCTGCCCGTCAGGTTCACGTCGATGACGCGGCGCCACGAGGCGGGAGCCGAGGTGGCGAACGGGCCGCCCTCGGCGATGCCCGCGTTCGCGACGACGGCGGACGGCCGGCCCAGGCGGGCGCGGACCTCGCCTGCCGCGTCGTCCAGCGCCGCCGGGTCGGTGACGTCGACTTCGACCGCCAGCGCCGCCGTGGGCAGGGCCGCGGCCAGGGCGTCCAGCTCGGGTCCCTCGTGGCCGAGCAGTGCCAGGCGTGCCCCGCGCCGGGCCAGTTCGCGGGCCAGGGCCGCTCCGAGCCCGCGGGCGGCTCCGGTGACCACCACGGTCCGGTCCCGGAGCGGACCGGCCGTCACCTGTCGTCCCTGCGCCGGCGCTCCCGGCTCCCGTCCGGCTCACCGGGCCCTCCCGCCGGCGGGCGTACGGGTGCCGTACCGGGGGATTCGAGCCAGCGGGTGCGGATGTGCACGCCGTCCGCCAGCCGGCCCCCCGACGTCGCGACGGCGGACAGGCAGAACCGGACCCACATGTTGAGCTGGATCTCCTTCGCCAGGCGCAGGTGCGAGTACAGGAGGTGCACCAGGCGGCCGGCGGGGCACGCCCAGAGTTCGATCTCGAACACCAGCAGGCCGTCGTCCTCCCGCGCCCGGAACTGCACCTGCCCGGCCTCCATGTGACCGCGCAGGGTCACCAGGTGCAGCCGGCCGGCGTCGCGGTGAACGACCCGGACGGGTCCGTTCCACGGCCCGGGCATCTCCACCAGCAGTTCGTCCCCGACGTCCAGGCCGTGGTCGCGGAGCC
>NZ_BNBF01000004.1:76846-78114 GCF_014654935.1 Streptomyces capoamus | reverse complement strand
CACCGGTGTGGATGTCGACCACCTCGGAGGGCACGAAGCGCCCGAAGTCGCTGCACACCCACGCGACGAGCCGGGCCGGATCGATGTCGGCGTCGGCGATGTACACACGGAAGAGGCGGTGGAAGAGGGGACCCCAGCCGTCCTGTGCCAGTTGTACCCGGCTGTCGACCGCCTCGGGAGGGAGCTGAGGCGGGAGGTCCGTCTCGTCCCCCCGGCACTCGCCACCCCGGTACAGGGGCGTCGTCTCCCACAGGTACCGCCAGGTCACCAAGCCGGTGCCCAGGAGCCACCGGGCAAGGACGGTGAGGATCCGAGGTGAGTGTGGACGCGTCACCCGAGCCCCTTACCAGGGAGGAGTCAAGGATTACGAAAAGTAACTAAAGGTATATAACCCGGCGAAAGGGTACTCAAAACGAAGCAGCCGCCCAGGCAACCGACCGATCCCGGAGGCCCCCATGGTGGTCCGGCTCCTGCACCGCGCGGGCGTGCGGGGCGCTCACCTGCACGTCGCCTCGCTCGCCACCGTCGGCCTGTGCGTGTCGTTGTGGGTGCGCGCGAAGACCGTCGACCAGGAGCAGCGGGGGAACGCCGAGCGGCGCGCGCTCTTCGTGGGTCTGTGGCCGCCGACGCTGTGGCTGATCGGCGACTCGCTCGAACACCCGAGTGATCACCTTGGGTGACTGGGTCTTCGGGCGGCTCGATGCCGCACAGGTGTGGCGGGACCTCGCCGGCGCGCGCGTCAACTACTCGGTCGACGAGGTACGCCGACCGGCCTGGAACATCGATGTGCACCGCACCGCGCTGCCTCCGGAACGCCCGGGCCCGCCCGAGCCGGGCGGCTCCTGGGAGCAGGCCTGCCGCCTGGTCCGCGACTACGAGATCTCGCCGCCGGAGATCGTCCGCGCGCTCTACGACCCGGCGGCACCGCTGCTCGGCCGCGACATGCTGCTGGAGGCACGGTTCCACGGCATGCACTTCTACTGCGGTGTGCGCGTCACCGCGGTGGTGGACGAGACCCGCGACGGCGCCGAACGGGTCTGGGGATGGGCCTACGAGACGCTGGAGGGCCACCTCGAACGCGGCCGGGTCGCCTACGAGGTGGTGAAGCGGCAGGACACCGGAGAGGTGCTGTTCCTGGTGTCGTGCCACTCGCAGGGCGCCCCGACCCTGGACCGGATCACCAGGCTCGGCTGGCGTCTGTTCGGCCGCCGCACCCAACTGCGGTTCTACCGCAGGTGTGCCGCACGGCTGGGCCTGTTCGTCCAGTC
>NZ_BNBF01000004.1:70017-76817 GCF_014654935.1 Streptomyces capoamus | reverse complement strand
CGCGCTGCGCGGCGTGGACCCGCTGCCCCGGCGCGCCCCCGCGGTCGGACGCCTGGTGTGCGCCCCGTCCGACGCGAGGACGCACCGCCTGGACGCACTGGCGGTCCACCGGGTCGCCCCGGGCTGACGGCACGCGGGTCCCCGGGGCGAGCGCGGAACGGACAGGTGTCAGCCGGTCGCGCCTTCCCGGTCGGAGGACGGCCACACATAGGGCAGATCGTCCGGGACTCCGGGGAACACCTCCGCGTACGTGTCCCGGTCCTTGCGGACGAGCGCGGACTGGTGGCTGCGGTGGAAGGCCTCGTCACCGAGCCACGGCGGAAGTTCCCCCGCGGCGGCGAGAACGGACTGCTCACGCACGTGGGCGCCCGGACGTTCGGCGGCGTACCCGGCGATCAACGAGGCGGCGCAGCTGTCCTGGTGCCCCTGCTCACGCCAGACCCGGCAGACTTCCAGCCCGTAGCGGACCAGGGCCTCCTCGTACCCGCTCCACATGCGCACCGCCGGGTGCCTGCGCCAGCCGTAACCGGGAACGGTCAGGCCGCGGAGGACCTGGAGCGCCTCGACCCGCTGCTTGCCCAGGCGGCGGCGGTCCAGCAGCAGGGCGGAGCGCCGGAAGTCGGCATCGGGCAGGAATGTCTGCATGATCCGTCCTGGAGTGGGTGCGGTGGGGCGGGCGGATGAGGCGGTGACGAGGCGGTATTCAGCGCTACGAGGCCGCCCGCGGCGGTCCGCGACGCGGTCAGCTGTCCTCGGCGGGGGGACGGTCCGCGTGATCGTGGTGTGCGAAGGTACGGCGCGCCTTCTTCATCTCGGCCTCGTAGAGGTGGTCCCGGCCCTCGGCGAGTGCGTTCACCACACCGCGTTCCAGCTCCACGAACGGGCGGTAGTAGGTGTCGTTGTAGGCCTCGATGATCTGGAACGTCCAGTGACCGGGGATGACGTCGCGGCCCAGGATCTCGGCCTCGGCCTTCGCCGCCCATTCGGCGTGCCCGGCCTCCCGCAGCAGCCGTACCGCCCGTCCCAGTTCGAGGTCGGCCCCGCCGGTCAGCTGGTGGAAGCTGTACAGGTGACCGCGGGCGCGTTCCGTGGTCTCCAGGGCCTTCGACAGTGAGCCGAGGGCCTCGACGGTGGGGTCGTCGACTCCTTCCGGACGGTGGTGCCGGTGGGCCGGATCCCCCTGGTGCTCGTTCATGACACTCCCTGGGCGTGGCTGCGGTTCTCCATCCCTTCCCGTCGGGCGGGGCGACCGTATGCACTCTGGGCCGAACGCGTGACGGTACGGCGGTGCGGCGGTGCGCCGGCGGTCGCACGGGGCCGGCCGGTCCCCGCGGCTCCCGCCGGCAGACACGGCCGGCACCGCACCCAGCCAGGCATGGAGATCGTCGGCGCCCCGCACCGGTGCGCCCCGGCATCAGGCCGCCACGATCGTCGCCGAGGCGGGTTGCAGCCCGTGACCTGCAGGCGTTTGCTGGAAGTACCGGCGGCGCAGCGAGCGCACAGGCCACGGCACGGGCCCCGGGGGGCTTCGCCCGGGACCCGGTGGCGGCCGGTCCTCGCAGCCGCGCCCAGCACTCGACGCGGAGGTGACACAGGTGAAAGCCGTTGTCTACGAGAGGCCCTTCAGCGTCACCGTGAAGGACGTCGACGACCCGCAGATCCAGCACCCCAACGACGTACTCGTCCGGGTCACCTCCACGGCGATCTGCGGCTCCGACCTGCACATGTACGAAGGACG
The DNA here is from genome assembly GCF_014654935.1 of Streptomyces capoamus. Classification (GTDB taxonomy): domain Bacteria; phylum Actinomycetota; class Actinomycetes; order Streptomycetales; family Streptomycetaceae; genus Streptomyces; species Streptomyces capoamus. The sequence continues at coordinate 75,079 of NZ_BNBF01000004.1, read as the reverse complement.
CACCGCAGCCGAGCCCGGCATCGTCTTCGGCCACGAGAACCTCGGCGTCGTCGAGGAGGTCGGCAGCGGCGTGACCTCCCTGTCCGTGGGGGACCGCGTCGTCATGCCGTTCAACGTGGCCTGCGGATTCTGCAAGAACTGCCTCGCAGAGAAAACGGGCTATTGCCTCACGGTGAATCCGGGATTCGCCGGCGGCGCCTACGGCTACGTCGCCATGGGTCCCTTCGTCGGCGGCCAGGCCGAGCGTCTGCGCGTGCCCTTCGCCGACTTCAACTGTCTGAAACTCCCACCCGGCGAAGAACACGAGACCGACTTCGTCCTCCTCGCCGACATCTTCCCCACCGGCTACCACGGATGCGAACTCGCCGAGGTCTCCCCCGGCGAAAGCGTCGCCGTGTTCGGCGCCGGTCCCGTCGGCCTCATGGCCGCCTACTCCGCCCTCCTGCGCGGTGCGGCGAAGGTCTTCTCCGTCGACCGGGTCCCCGAGCGGCTCGCCAAGGCCGAGGAGATCGGAGCGATTCCCATCGACTTCACCCAGGGAGACCCCTCCGAACAGATCAAGGAACAGACGGACGGCGAGGGAACCGACAAGGGTGTCGACGCCGTCGGCTACCAGGCCCAGGCGCGCGACGCCAGCCACGAAGAACCCGCCGTCGTCCTCAACACCCTCGTGGAAACCGTCCGGCCCACCGGCAAGCTCGGCATCCCCGGCCTCTACGTCCCCTCCGACCCCGGGGGCCCGGACGAACACGCCAAGCACGGCCAGCTCCTCGTCTCCATCGGCCGCATGTTCGAAAAGGGCCAGCAGATGGGCACCGGGCAGTGCAACGTCAAACGGTACAACCGGCAACTCCGCGATCTCATCATCGCCGGCCGCGCCAAGCCCAGCTTCGTCGTCTCCCATGAGCTGCCCCTGGACCAGGCACCCCAGGCGTACGAGAAGTTCGACAAGCGCATAGAGGGCTACACCAAGGTCGTACTCCACCCCGGTCACGCCCTCGCCGCGTGACGCCGACCAGCAGGGGCTGGAGGCGGGGCCCGCACGGCACCGCCTCCAGCCCCTCGTGACGCTCCGGTGGTCCGGCCTCGCACCGGGTGACATATGCCGGGCGGGTGTGTAGGGCGTGGAGGACGGGTAGGCGCGCCGTCTGGCCGCGTCCGCACCACTGCCGGACGGGCGGCGCGGCCCGGCGAGAAGGAGAAGATCATGCAGATGTCTCGACGGATCGCGATCGCCGGTGCGTCCACGGTGCTGGCCGCAGGCGCCACGATGATCGGCGGCGGCCCTGCGTCGGCACACACCGCGCCGGCGCCCGTGCACCATCCGGCCGCCGTCGTCCCGGCTGCCGCCCCGCACCACACCGGTCGCCACCATGCCGCCCGCCAGCCCACGGACCCGTGGATCGAGGACCAGCTGGCGACCTTCTACCCGTCGTCCGAGCAGCGGCTCGCCGTGTTCGACCCCTGGGTCAAGGACCAGCTCGCGCTGTTCCAGAAGAGTGCCGGGTGACCGAGCTTCGCATCAGCCGATGGGGGAACTCGGCCCCCATGTTCAAGAGCATCGTGCGCGGTGGCGCGGCAGGCGCCGCCGGGACAACCGTCCTGAACGCTGTCACGTACGCCGACATGGCCGTGCGAGGCAGGCCGTCGAGCGAGGCACCCGCCCAGGTCGTCGAGAAGATCAGCCAGGACGTGGGCCACCCGGTCCCGGGGTCCGACGACACCCGGGCCAACCGGCTCTCCGGTCTGGGCGCACTGTCGGGCATCGCCGTCGGCTGCGCGACCGGTTCGGCCGTCTCCCTGCTGCGGCGGGTGGGCATCCGCCTGCCCTGGTGGCTCGGCGGCGCGGTCACCGGCGCTCTGGCCATGGCGGCGACGGATGTGCCCATGGCGCGACTGGGCGTGAGCGACCCGACGAGCTGGTCCTTCGAGGACTGGGTGTCCGACGCGGTACCCCATCTGATGTACGGGCTCGTGACCTACGGGATCGTGGCCGCCTCCGACTGACCGGCGCGGATCGGCTCAGGAAGGGGCAGGGACGGCGCGTTAAGTCACACGTCTGACCGCCGGCGCGACCGAATGCCGGGCCCAGTTCGAGGCCGAGCCCACCGCGTTCCGGTGGGTCTTCCACCGTGAAGGCACCGACGTGTGGATCCGCCTGCCGCAGCTGGCCCACGGCAGTGCTCACGACAACCGCGGGACGGAGATCTGGTCCACCCAGCAGCACATCGACGTCGTCGCCCGGGCAGTGATCCGCTGCTTCGACGAGGTCGCGCGGCAGTACGGCGAGAGCGCCTACCGCGGCAAGTGGGGCGAGCACTTCCCGCGCACCGAACTCGAAGCACTCAGAACCACGTGGCGGGAACGCCGGGTCGAGCGGGCAGCCTCTCCCACTGCTCCTCCCCGGTGAGGTGACGGGGGGAGTCGCACCCCCGAGAGCGCACGCCACCTGTCCGCGGCCTCGGCTCACATGCCGGCCATGGCCCTGCGCTGCGCCTGTTCGAACTCGGTGAGGGGATCGCCGCCCGTCCGCCAGGGCCACTCGCTGACGGTCCCGCCGATCGCCTCGAACACCGCTCGCGCCTCGACACGCCGGTCGCCGGCCATCAGCGCGTAGGCGAGGAGGTTCAGGTCCGCGAGGGCCTTGGCATGGCGGAGGAAGCCCGGCTGCCCCCACGTGTGCGCCACGCGGTCGAGCGCCTGGGCCGCCATCCCCTGGGACCAGTGGGTGCGTGCCACCAGGGCCTCATACCCTCCCCGGCCGAGGATGGCCTGGTACTGCAGGACCTGGGCGGTGAGTTCCGTCGCCACGCAGGGCGCGTTGGCGGGCACACGGGCGCACAGGCCGTCGACGAACTCGAGGACCTGCAGCCGCGAACCGCCTTCCTCCGGGGTGAGGTAGCCCAGCATGTTCATGTACGCCTCGCGGTTCCAACGGTCGCGTGTGAGCACCTCGTTCCACACGCCGAACACCTGGGGCTGCGTCCAGCGTTGCCGACGCGCCACCTTGAGCAGTGCCACCCAGGGAGTGGGGTCGTCCGGCGCGAGTTCGGCGGCGCGCAGACAGCTCTCCACGGCGTCGTCCGATGCGCCCGGACCGTCCTGGGCTTCCCCCGTCGCCTGGGACCAGGCGTACAGGACGAGCGCGGTCGCGTTGCGGGGCTCACGCGTGGCCCAGGACCTCGGCAGACGCGAGTCGCCGAGGAACTCCGCCAGGACGCTGATGCGGTGGGTGCGGCGGTCCCAGTCCCCCGGGTCCTCCTCCAGGAAGCGGGAGATCTGCGCCGTGCACAGGTCCGTGGTGGCGAACGTTCCCGTCCTGCTGGTGGACAGCAGGGATTTCAGCAGTCTGCCGAGTTCCCGGTCATCGAGTTCGGGGGCCAGGCGGGCCCGCTTGCGGCGGCTTGAAAGAAATCCCATGGCCGGAGGCTAAAGCGGATCACACCACCCACAAGGGCTCGGCCCAGATCGTTATCGATCACACACAGACTGTGATCGTCTCCGGCGCCTCGGTACGGCACCGAGCCGCCGGCACGCCCAGACCGGCCGGGTCAGGCGGCGGTCTTCCTGCGGCGGCGTCCGCTGTGGGCGAGGGCGTCGATCAGTTCCTCACGGCTCATCCTCGACCGGCCGGGAACGTCCTGCTCGCTCGCCTGCTGGTACAGCTCCGCCTTACTCAGGCGCTGGAGCTCACGCTTGCCGGTGGTGCCGCGGTCACGCGCCCGCGCGGATGCGGCGCCGGCCTTCTTTGGCGGTGACGTCCGCGTCGCCGCCTTCCCGGCCTTGCCAGTCTTTCCGGCCTTACCGGCCTTTTCAGCCCGTCCGGCCTTTTCCGCATTTCCCACCGTATTTCCCACCGTCTCGCGCGCATCGCGTCCGGAGCGGGCGGCCTCGATGCTGCCCTCGAGGACCTTCATCAGGTCGATGACGTTGGTCGCCTGCGGCGGTCCCTGCGCCGCCGCGATCTCCTGGCCCTCGACCTTCGCCTTGACCAATTCGCGCACTTTCTCCTGATAGGTGTCGTGATATTTCCCGGGCTCCCAGTCGCCGCTGAGCGCGTCGACCAACTGCAGTGCCATCTGCAGTTCCTTGCCGCGCCCGGCCCGGGCCGCGGGCAGTTCGGGCAGTTCCCGACCAGGGTCACGGACCTCGTCCGCCCAGTGCAGGGTCTGCAAGATCATGACCTTGTCCTCGGCGCGCAGGGCGGTCAGGTACTGCTTGCCCCGCATGACGAAGGTGGCGATGCCGACCTTGTCGGCCTCGGCGAGCGCCGCGCGCAGCAGCTCGTACACCTTGGTGTACTCCTTGCCGCGCGGGGCGATGTAGTAGGTGCGGTCGAAGTACGCCGGTTCGATCCGGTCGAGGTCGACGAAGTCGGTGATGTCGATGGTCTGGGAGCGGCCCGGCGCGATCTCGTCCAGTTCGTCCGGCTCCACGATGACGTACCGGCCTTCTTCCACCTCGTAACCCTTGACGATGTCGGCCGCGTCGACTTCCTTGCCCGTGCGCTCGTTGACCCGCCTGTTGCGGATCCGGTCCGAGGTGCCGCGCTGGAGCTGGTGGAAGTGGAGGGTGTGGTCCTCGACGGCCGTGTACAGCCCCACGGGGACGGTCACGAGCCCGAAGGTGACCACACCCGTCCAGATCGCCCGAGCCATGATCTGCTCCGTCCCTTCGGCCCCGGTGGTGTCCACTCGCCTGTGGTGTCCACGCTCGCACCGCTGTCCGTGCCGCGCGCGCCGGGTCGCCGGGTCCGCACCCGAACGGCAGCGAACGGCAGCGCTCAGGGTGACGCCACGGTCAGCCGGCCGCGCCGCCGACGGGGGGGCCGGCGGGGCCGGTGACCGGTGCCTGGGCGAGGTGCTCGACCGCGTGGTCGGCCAGCCGGCGGAGGGCGGGCGTTCGGGCGGCCTGCCCGACGGCGAGACACCGGGCGCCCGCGCGGCGGCCCGCCCGGAGGCCCGCCGCGGAATCCTCGAACACCACCGCTTCGCCGGGTGCGACGCCCAGCCGGCGACAGGCGAGCAGGTAGCCCTCGGGGTCCGGTTTGCCGTGGGCGACG
>NZ_BNBF01000004.1:55665-69974 GCF_014654935.1 Streptomyces capoamus | reverse complement strand
TCCTCCGCGCTCACCACCGTGGCGAAGTGGCCCGCGATACCGCACCGCGTCAGGTGGTCGTGCGCGTAGGCACGGCCGCCCGACGTGACGACGGCCAGCGCCACTCCGTGCCGGCGCAGGCGCTCCAGGAGCCGGTCGGCGCCGGGGGCGAGGCGGACGGGAGGCAGGTCCGGGTCGCCGTTCAGCGCGGTGAGTTCCTCTCTGACCTGGTCCGACGTGACGTCGCCGCCGAACCGCGCGAGGTGTTCCTCGATCACCTCCCTGCTGCGCCGCCCGCTGAAGCCGGCGAGCATGTCCTCCCCGCACTCGACGCCGTGGCCGGCGAAGAGCCGTCGCCACAGCGCCCGGCTCCTGGGTTCGGAATCGATCAGGGTGCCGTCGAGGTCGAAGAGGGCGGCTCGCGCCGTGACGGGTGCTGCGGCCTCAGGTCGGGCGGGCATGGGACTCCCTGGACGTCATCGGCTCCGCGGGGCATCCGGAGACGGGTGGGTGCTCGGTTTCCCGCCGGTTTCGGGTTACGGCCGCACCACCGGCGGGGGCGGACGGGGCGTTGCCGACCGGGCTTCGGGCGGGGCGGGCTCCCCGGGTACGACGGTCCGTGAGAAGCACGCGGCCCACTGCCGCGGCGGCCACCTGGCAGGCGGCGGCACCCAGCAGCAACGGTGCGGTTCCCAGACCGCCGAGGGCGCCGGCCACGGCTGCCCCGGCGGCGGCGAAGGTGCTCTTGAGTCCGGCGCCGAGGGTGAAGACCTGAGTGCGCACGGCCGCGGGCGCGTACCGTTCGCGGCTGGCGAGCAGCGCGCTGAACAGGGGGCCGGTACAGGATCCGGCGGCGGCGAACAGGGCCGTGGCCACGAGCACGTCACCCGACCAGGGCACGACCGCGAGGGGGAGGGCCGTAGCCAGCAGACCCCAGAGGACGACTCGCTCCGGCCGGTCCTCGCCCACGGGGCGGCAGGCGTAGCCGAGAGAACCGGCCAGGGCACCCGCGGCGAACGCGGTCATCAGGCCGCCCGTCGCCCACGGAGCGTCGTAGCGGCGGGCGAGCAGCACGCTCACGACGGGCAGCGCCCCGACGCCCAGCTGTCCCAGGCCGCTGGCCCAGGTGACCGCCCGGAGCGGGCGGTCACGCACGAGTAGGGCCGCCCCGCTCAGCAGGTCGGCGGGCCTGGGCCGGGACCTGCGCGGTCGTGGCCCGGGCCTGGGTCGCAGCCGCAGGGCGAACAGCAGCAGGCCGCCCGCCGTCGCTCCGGCGCCCAGCACGGTCAGGGCGAGGGCGGCACCGGCCGCCGTACCCAGGGCGGCTGCGGCGGCGGGTCCGCAGATGCCGGCCAGGTTGTAGGAGACGGCGTCGGCGCTGAACGCCCGGGTGAGCCGGTCCTTGGGCAGCAGTTCCCCGAGCAGGCTGGTCAGTCCGCCGGTGAGGAGGGGTGCGACGCACCCCGCGGCGGCGGCGAGCGCGAGTACCGCGAGGTCGCCGGTCCGGCCGACCAGGGCGGCGAGCGCGGCGAGCGCGACACCGTACAGAGCGACTCCGCCGCCGTGGAAGAGGCGGCGCCGTCTGACGGTGTCGGCGAGGGCCCCGGCGACCGGAGCCGCCGCGACGTGCGGGACCATCAGCGCGGCCACCAGCGCTCCGCCGAGCGCCGGGCTGCCGGCACGCTGCGCGGCCAGCATGACGAGCGCGACCCGGGCTCCTTCGTCGGCTGTGCGGGCCAGTGCGGCGGCGGTGAGGTAGACGGGCAGTGCCGCAGGGCCGCCCGCGGGCGGTGCGGTGGCGTCGGGGCCGGTCATCGGCCCGGGTCGTGCCGGCGGTGGCGGATCGGCACGACGGGCTCGGTGCCCTCGGTGCGATGTCGGGGCGCGGCGGCGGACCCGGTCCCAGGGCCCGGGTGGGGCCGGGCCGGCGCGCGGCCGGCTAAGGTCGCGGCCCCCGTGACGGGAGTACGGCTGTCGGTGGTCATGAGCGGCTCGCCTCCGGAAGGGGTCCGTGCGGTGCGGCGGAGGTGTCCGCCTGGCCGGCCGGTCTTGCAGGCCGACGGCACGATTTCCCCTTGGGGGGCAGGCCAAGCCCCGGCTCCCGGAGAGTGGCTCGATCTTGATACTGGAGGCGTTCTGCCGTCAGCCACCCAGGCGGTGTCCCGGGACGAGGGGACCGACGCCGCTGCCGGCCTGCGCGGAGGGAGCCTTGAGGGCGGCGTCCGCCGTGGGGTAGACGGGGAGCAGCGTGTCCAGGCCGAGCAGTCGCCACACGTGTCGGTAGTGGGCGTTGAAGGCGGCGAGACGCAGGGTGCCGTTGCGGTCGTCGAGTATCCGCGACAGCGTGATGAGCATGCTGACGCCCGACGAGTCGAGGTAGACGAGCCGGGAGGCGTCCAGCACCAGGGTCGCGCAGCCCTGCCTGATCAGGTCCTCGCACTGGGCACCGACGAGCGCGGCGGTGTCGTAATCGATCTCCTCCGGCAGCTGCGCGACCGTCGTGTTCTCGCCCTGCATCCGCACGGTGAGCATGGGGTGAAGCGCTCCCCTCTTGACCGTTTGCCGTGTCCCGCCCTGTGTGGGCCCTGTCCTACACCTACCCGCCATGCCGCCCAACGATCGGCCGCGCAGCCGGACAGGCGCTCCTCAGGGTATCGGGGCCCCCGCGGGGCCCGGACGGCACCGGAGGATTACCCGGGCAGCGCGATGTGGAGGCGTACCGTGGTGCCCTCGTGCGGTGCGGACCTGATCTCCACGAGGTCGCAGAGCTGCTGGACCAGCCACAGACCGCGTCCGCCCGCCTGCCCGGGGTCCGGTCGCCTCCGTCCGGCCAGGGGGTCCTCGATGTGGCCGGCGTCGCGGAATTCGCACACGAGCCCGTGGTCCTCGCGCCAGGTGCGCAGCACGCCGCGTCCGCCGCCGTGGCGGATGCTGTTGGTGGCGATCTCCGTGGCGGCGAGGTGCAGTTCGTGCAGGCGCCGGCCCGTCAGGCCGTGCCGCCCGGCGCAGGCGGCGATCTTCTCCCGTACGGCGGACAGGTCGCCCTTGCCGTAGGCCAACTCGTCGTCCGGGTCACAGGGGTCGGTCAGCGGCGGGAAGGCATAGGGCGCCTGCGGGTCGTACGCCTCGCACCGCACGGTCCGGCCGTTCTCGCGTACCTCGGGGTGCCAGCGGGCCATCTCCGCCGGCGCGGCCCCGTCCCCGGACGTGTCGTAGGGGCACAGCAGCCACCAGGCCGGGCCCTGGGCGAAGGCCTTGTTGAGCAGCCACTCGTGGTAGCGCAGTTCGTATGCCTCGGCCTGGCTGCGGACCGTGTCCCAGGGCGACTCGCCGATCCCGCGGACGGACCGCTCCTCAGGCCCGTACTCCTGGAGCCATTCCTGCCAGGCGGCGATGAGCCTGCCCGGATGGTGCGCCACCCGGCTGGTGTCGACGTAGCGCACGGCGTGGTCCTCGGGGATCTCGGCGCGCAGCAGGGACGCCCTGTCCCGCGGTACGGCCACGAGGACGGTCTCACCGGCGTCGAGCGCGTCCCGGATGAAGCGCACCGTGCCCTCGACGAACTCTCCCTTGCCGGAGTACGGGTACAGCTCGTGCCGGTATCCGCTACCGGCCGTGGTGGAAAGAGGCACGGGGGAAGTCACGGCGCCATCACCACCAGGAGGTCAGGCAGGACGAAGCGGAATGCCCGAGAAACGGGACATACTGGGTGACTGCCCCGCCGGAGGGCGATCCACGCACCGATCCCCCCGGAGAGTCGGATGTCCGGCCGTCACCGTGGCCCGATTCCGTAGGTCGCTCCGCCCGGCCGCCCGCGTGCGGCGAGGGCCCTCAGGGCCGCGCTCCGGCCGCGGTCCGGAACCGTCCACAGCGTCTGGCCGCGCACGCCCCACTCCTCCAGCAGGGCGTTGGCCGCGAGGAACCCGCTCGTCGCCGCCCGTTCCATGAGCGCCACGGGCAGGCCGGTGCGGACCATGTCGCCGGCGACGACCAGGCGGGGGTGCGGGGTGCGGACGGTGGGACGGTCGCCGTATCCGCCCACCGGGAACAGGGGGCAGTCCTCGTGCCACTCGTGGCGGGCGTCGAGGACGGTGGCGGTGCGGGTCTCCGGGTAGACCCGGTGGAGCTGGTCGAGCAGGCGCTTCTGTTCGACGTCCCGGGCGGATCCGGGCGGCACGGCGTAGGCGTGCAGCTCGACGACGGAGCCTCCGGTGCGCGCGCTCCAGCGGGCCGCCTCGTCCTCGTAGCGCTCCAGGACGCTGATGTTGTCGAGGGTGCCGAACCCGCTGGTGCCGAGGAAGCCGGGCCGGTCCGGTGCGACGGGCCGGTCCAGCCACAGCCGGCTCACCAGGAAGGGCGGGGCGGTCCGCAGCCGTCCGATCCGCTCGCGCCAGGCCGCGTCGCCCAGCTGTCCGCTGCCGCCGACCAGTGAGCGCAGGCCCGCGCTGTCCAGGGCGAGGACGATCCCGTCGTAGCGGGCCTCCTCCTGTGCGCAGGCGACCGTGAACCCGCCGTCCGCGGTCGGCGCGATGTGCTCGACGGACGTGCCGGTGCGTACCTGCGCGCGGTGCCGCGCCAGATAGCCGGCGAGCGGGTCCCACAGGGCGGCCGGGAAGGGGGCCCGGGGCACGTCGAACAGCAGTCCTTCGGCGGAGCCGAGGAAGTAGATGTGGAACATCAGCGCCATCTCGGCGGCCGACAGCTCCCGCGGGTCCGCGAAGAAGCTGCGGGAGAACACCTCGAAGGCCAGGTGACGGGCGTCCTCGGGGAAGCGGACGGCGTCCAGGAAGTCATGGGCGCTGGTGCCGTCCAGGCGGTCGTACACCTCCGGTACGCGCACGTCGAGCAGGGGCAGGGCCGCCACCGGATCCATGCCGCGCAGGTCCGCGAGCCGGAAGGAGGGGCTGAGCGCCACGAAGCCGAGGGCGCTGAGCGGCGGGGTGCGCGGAACGTGCCGGAAGCTGTCGTGCAGGCCGCCGGCGTGGCGCAGCGGGTAGTCGGGGAGGCCGGTGAGGCGCTCCAGGCCGGGGTCGGTCCGGCGCAGGAGTCCGCGCAGGTTGTAGTACTGGCGGAAGAACGCGTGGAAGCCGCGGTTCATGGTCACCGTCGTGCCGTCGCGCAGTTCGGTCGGCCATCCGCCGACCCGCCCGCCGAGGTACGGCCGCTTCTCGTGGACGGTGACGGTCACCCCGCGCTCGGCGAGCGCGGTGGCGGCGGCCAGACCGGCGATGCCGGCGCCGACCACCGCCACCGACGGCGGACTGCCCTGGACCCGGGGCGCGCCGGGCCGGGCGGGCAGGATCCGGGCCCGGCGGTCGCGTCCACGGCGGGCGGCGTGCCGACGGGGGGTCCTCATGCCTGCTCCTCGCGGTCGTGCGCCCGGCGGGCGACGAAGGTGTGGGTGATGCCCGTCTGCCAGCCCGGCAACGGCAGGGTGCGGACCTGGTCGAAACCGGCCGCGCCGAGCCGGTGCGCGAACCGCCCGGCCGTGTCGAACTCGACCACGCTGTGCCACAGGTGCCGGTACAGCGGTCCGTCCCCCAGCAGCGTCGCCACGGGCTGGACGGCACCGCGGCACACCAGGGTCCACACCGCGCGGTCGGCGCGCCGCCCGCGCAGGGCGTACTCGTGGACGCCGAGCCGGCCGCCCGGCCGCAGCAGGGCGCGCACGGCGGCCAGCACGGCGTCGGGGTCGGCGACGTTGCGGAACAGGTAGGCCGCGAACACCGCGTCGAAGGGGCCGCGCACCCCGGCCTCGGCCAGCCGCTCGGCGGGGGCGTGCACGAAGGTCACCCCGTCCGCCCACGGCTTGGCGGCGGCCCGTCGCAGCATGCCCGCCGAGGCGTCCACGGCCGTGATGTCCGCGGCGGGCAGGACGGACCGCAGCGCGGCGGTGGAGGCACCGGTACCGCAGCCGAGGTCGAGCAGGCGCAGGCCTTCCCCCCGTCCGGGCAGGCCGAGCCGGCGCACGGAGCGGCGCAGGTGGGCGTGGTAACCGGGATTGGCGGCGACGAGCGTGTCGTAGGTGCGGGAGGCGTGGTCGAAGGCGGCGGCGAGGTGCTCGTCGCGCAGCAGTGTCATGCGGTCTCCGTCGAGGGGCGGCAGGCGGTGGCGGGCGGTGCCGGCGGATGCGGGGGCGCGGGCAGATCGAAGGGGCGGCGGGGCAGGCGGGGCAGCTCCAGGACGGTGCGCAGCATCGGTCCGACGGGGGTGCGCAGGCCGATGGCCAGCTCCTCGTACAGGCGGGTGTTCCCGTCCAGGAAGCGCAGCAGCCGTTCCATGGGCACGTGGGCGAACAGGCGGCCGAACAGCTCGGGGCCGTCGACCCGGCCACTGGCCAGGGCGCGCAGCAGGACGGCGTCCATGGCGCGCGAGCGGGCCGGGTGGGCGGCGGGCGGCATCGGGCGGCGCCCGCGGCGCAGGGCGTCGGCGACGGCCCTGGTCTGGCGCTGCAGCCCGGCGAAGGTGTAGCCGGTGGCGGGACGGGTCGCCCCGCCGGCGGCACCGATGCGGAAGACCGAGGCTCCGGTCTGCCGCGGGACCGGCGCGTCGGTCATCGGGATGACGCCCGTCTCGGCGGCCACGAGCTGCCGTTCGCCGAGCCGCAGCACCTCGTCGGCGTAGTGCCGTACGGCGGCCTCGTACCGGTCGGGGGTGAGCGTGCGCGGGGAGAACTCGGTGTACTCCACGAGCGCCTCGCACGGCCCGGTCGGCAGGACGTAGCCGAAGGACAGGCCGTCGGCGGGCTGCGGGGTACGGAAGTCCATCAGCTCCACCGCGGCCGGGTCGAAGACGGGCCGCTCGGTGCGCACGAACCAGCCGTGGAAGTGCTGCAGCAGGACCGTGCGGGCGGCCGGGAGGCTGCCGAGGGGGCGGGAGTCGAGCACCCAGCCGGCACTCAGCGCCCGCGTCCGGCCGTCGGGTTCCCTCAGGTGGACGTGCGCCCCGCCGGGCACGTCCTCGACCGCCTCCACCGTCGCTTCGAGGCGCCGCACATTCGGGCTGCGGGCGAGGTCCAGGGAGACGACGCGCTCGAAGTCGTCAGAGCGGATCATGCGGTACCGCAGGGGGGCGATGTCCCCCTCGACCGGGGCGCCGGCCGGCGGGCGCACCCTCAGGCGCCGCCACTCGGCGCGCACCGCCGCGTCGAACCGTCCGGGCCCCGACGTCCAGTAGCACCAGGTGCGCGGGGGCGGCCGCAGGGGGCCGGGCGGCGCGTCCACCAGGACGACGGACGGCGTCCGCAGGCCGGGCACGCGGCCGGCCAGCCGGTGGGCCAGCGACAGCCCGGCCGCGCCCGCACCGAGGATGGCCACGTCCGCCTCCGGCACGGTGTCTCCCTTCGTCGTACGGGGCGTTCTTGCGGTTCCGGGTCTTCGACGTGCCCGCACCTGGTTCCGGGTCTTCGACGTGCCCGCACCGGATGCCCCGGCCCCGTCTTCCGGATTGTGTACCCCGGCGGATGCAGGGCACCCCCTGGCGACGAGCGGGCGGGCGCCGGGCACGGCACGGTGGAGAGAGCGGATCCCCGGGGTCCCCGCGATCAAGTGGGGCGTTCGCGCATCCGTCCGGGCCGCACGCGCGGAAGCACCACGGACACGGACACGGACACGGACACGGACACAGACACGACGGAGGGAACCGGGATGCGTCCCACCCAGGCGAAGGACCACCCCGCGGCCTCGCCGCCGCGGCCGATCGCGGCGGTGCCCGGGGCGTCGCTTGCGCGCAGGCCGGTGGCCGGCGGCGGGGAGGGGCACCACGGGGCCGGGGCGTGGTCGGCGAGCGGACCCCCGCCGGACGGTCCCGCAGAGGTGCGCCGGCTCGACGGCGACGTGCCCGGTGCCGTCGGCCGGCTGCTCGACCAGGTGCTGCGGGAGCGCCTGCGCCGCGCACGGCTGGCGGATCCCCTGTTCGCCGAGGAAGTGGCCGAACGGGTGACGCGCTTCACTCTCCGGGGTGGCAAGCGGACGCGCGCGCAGCTCGTGTGGTGGGCGGCGCGGGCCTGCGCCGGCGGTGACCCGGCTGCCGCGGCGGCGGCCCTGCGGATAGGCGCCGCCGTGGAGCTGCTCCAGACGTGCGCGCTCGTCCAGGACGACGTCATGGACCAGGCCGTTCTCCGCCGTGGCCGGCCGGCGCTGCATGCCGAGCTGACCGACAGGTACGCCGGTCGCGCGGGCGTCGAGCGGGCCCGGCGGTTCGGACAGTCGGCGGCGGTGCTCGCCGGGGACCTGGCGCTGGCCTGGGCCGACGACGTGGTGGCGGAGACACCGCTGGAGGCCTGGACGGGGGTGGTGGTCCGGCGGCTCTGGAGCGACATGCGCACCGAGATGGTGGCGGGCCAGTTCCTGGACGTGCAGGGTCAGGTGACCGGGGTGTCCTCGCTGGCCCGCGTCCTGCGTGCGGCACGCCTGAAGAGCGCCCTCTACTCGGTCGAGCGGCCCCTCGCCCTCGGGGCCGCCGTCGCGGGCGCCGACGATGTGACGCTGCGCCGGCTGTGCGACGCCGGACGGTGCGTCGGGCTGGCGTTCCAGTTGCGCGACGACCTGGACGACGTCTTCGGTGACCCGCGGGAGACCGGCAAGGCCCGCGGCGGCGACATCCGGGAGGGCAAGCCCACCTATCTGGTCACGGTCGCCCGCGCGCGGGCCGAGGCCGCCGGCGACACCGGCGCGCTCGCTGTGCTGGACCGGCGGCTCGGCGACCCGGCCCTGACCGAGAGCGCACTGCGCGAGGTGCGGGACGTGCTGGTCGCGACGGGTGCGCGTGCCACCGTGGAGGCCAAGGTCGACCGGCTCGCCGCGCAGGGGCTGCGGCACTTCGACGGCGCCGCGCTCGACCCGGAGGGCGCCGGTCCGCTGCGCGCCCTGCTGCTCGCGACGGCCGGGGCACGGCCGGGTGCGGACGCCGCCGTACGGCCGGGTCAGGACGCCGCCGCGCGGGACATCGGCGCCTGGCCGGGCGCAGACACCCGGGACACCGCGGCCTGGCCGGGCGACGACACACCGGACTCCGCCGCCTGGCCGGGCGACGATCCACTGGATGCCGCCGGGCCGGGCGAGGACGGCGTCGTACGTCTGCTGCCGGTGCCCGATCCGTACGCCACGCGGGCCCACGGCCGTACGGGAAGCGGCCGGTGAGCCGCACCCTGGCCGGGCCCACGGACCACGTGGTGGTGGTCGGCGCCGGACTCGCCGGGCTGTCGGCGGCCCTGCACCTGCTGGGCGCCGGACGCCGGGTCACCGTGGTCGAGCGTGACGACCTGCCCGGCGGCCGGGCCGGACGCCTCGACCTGGCGGGGTACCGGATCGACACCGGGCCCACCGTGCTGACCATGCCCGAACTGGCCGACGAGGCGTTCGCCGCCGTCGGGGACAGCCTGTACGACCGGGTGGACCTGATTCCCCTGCACCCCGCCTACCGGGCCTGCTTCGCGGACGGCAGCAGTCTCGACGTGCACACCGGCGCGGACGCGATGGCCGCGGAGGTGGAGCGGTTCGCCGGGCCGGCCGAGGCGGCGGGTTACCGGCGGCTGCGCGACTGGCTCCAGCGGCTCTACCGGGCCCAGATGCGCCGGTTCATCGACGCCAACTTCGACTCACCGCTCGGTCTGCTCAACGCCGATCTCGCCCGGCTGGCCGCCCTCGGCGGTTTCGGCCGCCTGGACCCGCGCATCGGCCGCTTCCTGAACGACGAGCGGCTGCGCCGGGTGTTCTCCTTCCAGGCCCTGTACGCGGGCGTGCCCCCGGCTCGGGCACTGGCCGCCTACGCGGTCATCGCCTACATGGACACGGTCGCCGGCGTGTACTTCCCCCGTGGCGGGATGAACGCCCTGCCGCGGGCCATGGCGGAGGCCGCCGCCGCTGCCGGCGCCGACCTGCGCTTCGGGCAGCCGGTGACCCGCCTGGAGCGGTCCGGCGCGCGCGTCACGGCCGTCGTCACCGACGCCGGCCGCATCCCGTGCGACGCGGTCGTCCTCACCCCGGACCTGCCCGTCGCCTACCGGCTGCTGGGCCGCCGGCCGCGCAGACCGCTCGCCCTGCGCCACTCCCCCTCCGCGGTCGTGCTGCACGCCGGCACGGACCGCTCCTGGCCGCAACTCGCCCACCACACGATCTCGTTCGGCGCGGCGTGGCACTCGACGTTCGACGAACTCACCCGCGCGGGGCGGCTGATGAGCGACCCCTCGCTGCTCGTCACCCGCCCCACCACCACCGATCCCGGCCTCGCGCCGCCGGGCCACCACCTGCACTACATCCTGGCGCCCTGCCCCAACACCGACATCGGCCCGGACGCGGCGGCCTGGTCCGACCTCGGCCCGCGCTACCGGGACACACTGCTGCGGGAGCTGGAGCGGCGCGGCCTGGACGGCATCGGAGCGGCCATCGAGCAGGAGTGTCTGATCACCCCGGCCGACTGGCACGCGCAGGGGCACGCCGCCGGAACCCCCTTCTCGGCCGCGCACACCTTCGCGCAGACCGGGCCGTTCCGGCCGCGCAACCTGGTGCGCGGCACGGAGAACGCGGTCCTGGCCGGCTGCGGCACCACGCCGGGGGTCGGTGTGCCGACCGTACTGCTGTCGGGGAAGCTGGCCGCGGCCCGCGTCGCGGGGGCGCCCGGGCGGGGAGGCCCCCGCTCACGCCGCTCCCGCCCCTCCCCCACGACCACCGTCCCCGGCCGCACCGGGGCCGCCTCCCCGAGCGGCCACGGCCGCACCGGGGCCGCCGCAGGGCCCGAGCCGTCGGCCTCCCCGCCGCACTCCCCGGCTGCCACGAGGCGGCCCGCGGCGCCGGAGGGCCCGGCCGGCCCCACCGCACCCGACCGCACTGCACCCGCGAGCGAAGGCAGGGCAGGATGACCGACCGAGAGCTGGACGCGGCGGGGATCACCGATCCGGTGCTGCGCGCGGCCTACCGCCACTGCCGCGCCCTCAACGCCCGGCACGGCAGGACCTACTTCCTCGCCACCCGACTGCTGCCCGTCGAACGCCGGCCCGCCGTGCACGCCCTGTACGGCTTCGCCCGCTGGGCCGACGACATCGTCGACTCCCTCGAGGCCGGCGCCGGACCGGCGGTGCGGGCCCGGGCGCTGGCCCGGCTCCAGACGGAGATGGAGGAAGGACTGCGGCGGGGCGGCGGCGACGAGCCCGTGGTGCAGGCCCTCGCCGACACCGCCCGCCGCTACGGCATCGACCACGCCCACTTCCGGGACTTCATGACCGCGATGCGCTCCGACCTGGTGGTGAGCGCCTATCCGACCTACGCCGACCTGAACGCGTACATGCACGGCTCGGCCGCGGTCATCGGGCTCCAGATGCTGCCGGTGCTGGGCACGGTGGTGGCGCGGGAGGAGGCCGAGCCGTACGCCGCCGCGCTCGGCGTCGCCTTCCAGCTGAGCAACTTCCTCAGGGATGTCGGCGAGGACCTGGACCGCGGGCGGGTCTACCTGCCCGCCGACCTGCTCGCCGGTCACGGCGTCGACCGGGAGCTGCTGGCCTGGAGCCGCGCGACGGGCCGCCCGGATCACCGGATCATCTCCGCGCTCAGGGAGTTCGAGGCACTCACCCGCGGGGTGTACCGGGCGGCGACGCCCGGCATCGAACTGCTCGAACCGGTGGCGCGGCCCTGCATCCGCACCGCGGCCGTCCTGTACGGCGGCATCCTCGACGCCGTCGCCCGCGACGGCTGGACCGTGCTGCACCGGCGGTCGGTGGTGCGGCGGCGGCGCAGGGCGGTGGTCGCCGCCGACGGACTGGTCCGGGTGGCGGCGGCCCGGCTGGGTGCGCGGACAGGGCCAGGGCGCCGGCCGCCCGCCCGCACCGACGCCCCGCCCGCGGTCGCGCTCGCGGCCACGTCCGCGTCCGGGACGGCCGTCCGGTCCCCCGAGGAGGTGGCGTGAAACGCCGTCGTCTGCCGCTGTCGCTGCGCCGCCGTGCCGTGCCCTGGGAGGGTCAGCGGCCCACCTGGCGCGACGCGCGGCCCGCGCTGATCGCCGCGGCGCTGAAGCGGGCACAGGCCCGCCCGTCCGGGAACTGGTACGTGGTCGGTGCCTCCCGTGCCCTGCGGGGGGACGGCAAGCTGGCACGGACCGTGGCCGGGCAGGAGGTCGTGGTGTGGCGCGGGCCCGACGGGCGGCTCGTCGGCGGTCCGGGAATCTGTCCCCACCTGGGGGCACCGCTGCGGGACAGTCCGGTGCGCTGCGGCACGCTGGTGTGCCACTGGCACGGACTGGCCCTGGACGGCCGACCGTACGCGGGCTGGTCGCCGCTGCCGGTGCACGACGACGGGGTGCTGGTGTGGGCGCGGCTGGACGCGGTGGGCGGCGAGGAGCCGCTGGACGCACCGGTCGTGCCGCGGCGGCCCGAGCCCGCGCGCGCCCTGACGGCCGTATATACCGGGACGGGTGTCTGCGAGCCCGAGGACGTGGTGGCCAACCGGCTCGATCCGTGGCACGGGGCGTGGTTCCACCCGTACTCGTTCGTGGACCTGACGGTGGTGGACGCACCCGGTGCGGCCGGCGCGGCGGAGGACGGTCCGGACGCCCTCACCGTCGACGTGTCCTTCAAGGTGGCGGGCCGGCTGGTCGTGCCGGTCCGCGCCGTCTTCACCGCGCCCGAGCCCCGCACGGTCGTCATGCACATCACCGAGGGCGAGGGAGCGGGCTCCGTCGTGGAGACCCATGCGACACCGCTCGGCGTGGACCGGGCCGGCCGGCCGCGGACCGCCGTCGTCGAGGCGGTGATCGCGGCCTCCGACCGTCCGGGCTTCGCCGTCGCCCGTGGGGCCGCTCCGCTGCTGCGTCCCCTGGTGCGAGCCGCGGCGGGCCGGCTGTGGCGGGACGACCTGGCGTACGCCGAGCGACGCTGGGACCTGCGGTCCACGGGCCGCTTCCCCGGCTGACGGCAACGCAGGGCGCCGGGTATTCCCGTCCTCGGCCCGGTCAGCGGTCGAGGAGGATCGCGCGACGGATCGCGCGCCGCTGGCTGGCGGTGGTGGCGCCCCAGACTCCGTCCGTCTCGCCGTGCCGGACGGCCCAGTCACGGCAGGGGCGCAGGACCGGGCACCGTCGGCACACCGCGCGGGCGCGCGCGGTCGCCGCGTCCGTCTCGGTCACGGGGAAGAACAGCTCCGGGTCCTCACCCACGCACAGCGCATGGACGCGCCAGTCGGATTCGGAATCCCAGGACGCCGGTGAACGCATCATGTGGCACCTCCACGGGCCGCCCAGAGCACCGGTGACACCGCGGCAGGCAAGCCGCGGTCCCGGTCCCGGCAGAGGTGGACGCCATGCTAGCGCCGCGGGGCCAGGGAAGGCCATACCCGGCTTTCGATGACTTTCCCGGCATTTTGCCCACCGCCCGGCCACCGCGCCGCGGTGGCTCTCAGCCCGCGGCGTACAGCGCGCGCAGCACCTCCACCGCCTGCGCCAGCCCGGCCGGCCGGAGCACACCGGCAGGCTGGGACCGGCTCCAGCCGGGTCCGCCGAGCAGTACGGCCGGACCCCGCCGCGTGCCCTTCATGCCCCAGCGCAACCCGGCGACGTGCCGGACCAGGGACGGGGCCGCCCGTGCGCTTTCCTGGGCCCACAGCACGACCGCGACCGGGCCGAGCCGGCGCACCGCCGCGTCCAGCGCCTCGACGGGCAACGCGGCTCCCAGCATCCGTACCGGCAGCCCCTCACGACCGAGTGCCGCGTGCAGCGCCTCCAGGGCCAGGGTGTGCTGTTCTCCGGGGGCACAGGCCAGCAGGACGCAGCCGGCGCCGGGGGAAGCGGCGGGTGCGGCGGGTGGCGTGCTGCGGCGCAGCACCGTGGAGA
Organism: Streptomyces capoamus; assembly: GCF_014654935.1. GTDB lineage: Bacteria > Actinomycetota > Actinomycetes > Streptomycetales > Streptomycetaceae > Streptomyces > Streptomyces capoamus. The sequence continues at coordinate 56,180 of NZ_BNBF01000004.1, read as the reverse complement.
CATGCCAGGCGAGCAGGTGCTCCACCTCGACGTACTGGTCGTCGGAGGAGGCCCAGCGGCGTCCTACGGCGTGCAGGGTGGGCACCATCACCTCCTGCCAGGCGACCGTCAGGCCGTAGCGCTCGACAGCGGCGGTGAGCTGTTGCTCAAGCGCGGGGGCGTCCAGTCGTACGGCCGCCCGCGCCAGACCGCGGCACTCCAGACGCACGTCACCGAGGGGCAGTGCGCCGGCGGCCCGCGACCGGCCCGCGGCAGCCGGGGGCGTCGCGGTGGCGGCTTCCGCCTCGGCAGCGGGACTGGCCACGGCCGTACGGGCGGCGCGGGCCGCGTCCGCCGGCGGGATGCCGGTCGCCGTCAGCCGGCACATCTCCTCGACCGTCGCCACGTCCGCCGCCGTCCAGCGGCGGTGGCCGCCCTCGGTGCGTGCGGTGGGTCCTATGCCGTAGCGGCGGTCCCACGAGCGCAGGGTCATCGGCGACACACCGAGGCGGCGGGCCAGCACACCGGTGGCCAGG
>NZ_BNBF01000004.1:43896-55616 GCF_014654935.1 Streptomyces capoamus | reverse complement strand
CCCGCGTCGACCGGTACGGCGACCGGTCTCGGATCAGGCTGTGCGGCCGGGTTCACGGCGGTCACATGGTCCCCTTCTTCGCCGTCCGTTCAGTGTGCTCACTCCGCCGCCCCGGCGTCCAGGCTCCGGCCCAGGCGCAGCAGTCCGCGCCGGGTATGGCTCTTGACGGTACCGAGCGGCCAGCCGGTGACGTGGGCGATCTGCGTCTGCGTGAGGTCACCGTAGAAGGCCAGGCACAGCACCCGCCGCTGCGCCTCGGGGAGGCGGCGCAGTTCCCGGGTCACGTCCACGCGGTTCAGGACCGCGTCCTGCATGTACGACCGGTCCGGCGAGCCGGCCGACTCGCGTGCCGCTGCCGCGGCCACGTCCGTGCGCCGGGTACGAGCGGACAGCGCGTCGGCGATCTTGCGCCGGGCGATGCCCACGAGCCAGGCGGGAAGCGGTCCGCGGCCGGGACGGTAGCCGTCGCGGCCGCGCCAGGCCGCGAGGAAGACCGTCTGGGTCACGTCCTCGGCCTCCGAGCCGTCGCCCAGGGACTGCCGCGCCAGCGACAGGACGAGGGGGGCCCAGCGGCGGTAGACCGCCTCCATGCCGTCCTCGTCGCCGGCCGCGAAACGCAGGGCCATCTCGTCCTCCGGGTGCGCCACGGGCACGGGCTCGGCTTCGATCAGTGCAAGTGCGCTCATGGCCTGCTCCTAGTCCGGCGGCTCCCCGTCTGACGGCCACGGTCCGTCCGGCACCGGTGCGAGGGCAAGTCGCATCGAGTGTGCATCGAGTTTCGCGGACGGATGCGAGAACGCCCCCGTCAACGGATTCCCGTTGACGGGGGCTACTCCTGCCCCGACTACGACGAGGGCGGCGTCGTGGCGGTCGGCGAGGGCTTCCTCGTCGGCTTCGTCGTCCCTGTCTCCTTGCAGACCTTCCGGGGCTCGGCCGGGGCGGCGTGCGTGCTCACGTCAGCGGTTCCCTCTCGCTGTCGGATTCCGGCCCGTGCCCACCTGTTCTCCAGGCTGGCACGACGCCACAGGGTTGGCAAACGCGTACAGAAGCGGCGCAATGCGAGAGGCCTCCTCCGGCGCACGGAAAGCGGTGACAACGGCCCGACGGGTCAGATGAGTTCGTGCCGGATGCCGTCGGTGACCGCTCCGAGCTTGTCGGGGTTGGCCACGTTGTGAAGGGTCGAGATTCGGCCTTCCGGGTCGAAGTCGAAGGTCAGCGTGGCGACCACGCGGTCCGGGCCGCGGAAGACCACGCCCGGACCGCCGTTGATCCAGGTGAGTTCCGCCCGCATCTGCCCGGGCTCGATGCCCTGGTAGGTCGCCTTCCCGAGCATGGCGAACCAATGGGCCACGGTCTGCTGACCGACGACCGGCTTCAGGGCCTGGCGGACCTTGCCGCCGCCATCGGTCCACAGCGTCACGTCCGGCGAGAGCAGTTCCATGAGGGTGTTGATGTCGCCTCCCGCCGTCGCCGCGAAGAAGCGTTCCGTCACGTCCCGTTGGCGGGCACGGTCCGCGGTGAAGCGGGGCCGGCGGGCCTGGACGTGCTCACGGGCGCGGTGTGCGGCCTGCCGCACCGCTGCCTCCGAACGGTCCACCGCCTCCGCGATCTCCGCATGGCTGAAGGCGAAGACCTCCTTCAGCACGAACACCGCGCGTTCCAGGGGACTCAGCGTCTCCAGCACGACCAACAGGGCCATGGAGACGGAGTCCGCCGCGGCGACGCCGTCAGCGGTGTCCGGGCCGGTGAGGATCGGCTCGGGGAGCCACGGCCCGACGTAGGTCTCGCGCCGGCGGCGAGTCGAACGGAGCCGTTCCATCGCCAGGTTGGTGATGATCCGGGTCAAGTAGGCCTTGGGGTCGGCCACCTGGGAACGGTCGGCTCCCGACCACTTGAGCCAGGCGTCCTGGACCACGTCCTCGGCGTCGGCGGCGGTGCCGAGGACGCGGTAGGCGACGGAGAAGAGCAGGGTGCGGTACTGCTGGAAGGCAAGCTGGTCGCGGTCGGTCTGCTGGGGCTGCGTCACTTGGCGCTCCGGGTGCGGGTGTAGCGGCCGCCGTGCGGCCAGAACGCGCCCGAGGCGGGCATCTTCTTCATACGGGCGAAGGTAGGCCATGGCGCGGCGGACACCGCCTCCTTGTACTTGGCGGCCCGCTTGCCGGTCAGCACGATCCGGCGCGGGCTGTCGTCGGGGTGGGTGAACTGCACGACGGCGTCGTTCCGGCCCAGGCTGACAGGTGTGTGGTAGTACCCGAAACGGAACGGCTTGGGCTCCTTGCCGCCCAGCACCCGCAGGATCGACAGGGCCGCGTGCACGCCGGTGGGCATGCCGCTCTGGCAGGTCCCGTGCAGCACGCCGTAGCCCTGGCGGACCGCCGCGGCGTCGCCCACGGCGTAGACGTCCGGGTGGGAGACCGAGCGCAGCGCGCCGTCGGTGACCACACGGCCGCGCTCGTCGACGGTCAGGCCGGCGGCGGCCGCCAGCGGCGGGACACGGGTGCCGCTGGTCCACAGCACCGCGCCCGCCGGAATGCCGGAGCCGTCCGCCAGCTCCACACCGTCCGGCAGCACCTTGACCACCTCGACGCCGCTGCGCACCCGCACGCCGAGCCGGGCGAGTGCCGCGTCCAGGTGGGCCTTGGCCTTCGGGTGCAGGCTCGCGCCCGGCTCCCGCCGGCCCAGCAGCACCACCTGCAGCTCCGGGTACCGCTCGGCGATCTCCGCGGCGGCCTCGACCCCGGTGAGGCCGCTCCCGCCCACCACCACGGTCCCCCTGCCGAGCCGGGCCAGCCGGTCGGCGAGGAGGGCGGCGCCTTCGGGGCCGTCGAGGGTGTAGGCGTGGTCGTCCACGCCGGGGACGGCGGTGGTGTCCGCCACGCCGCCCAGGCCGTAGACGAGGGTGTCGTAGCGCAGGACCCGGTCGTCGTCGATCCGGACGGTCTTCGCCTCGGCGTCGACGGCGGTCACCCAGCCCTGGACGAAACGGGCGCCGGTGCCGTCCAGCAGTTCCGGGATGCTCATCGCGGCCGTCTCCTGGCCGGTGGCGGTCATGTGCAGTCGGAGCCGCTCGGTGAAGGTCTCGTAGGGGTTGACCAGGGTCACCCGCAGGTTTCCGCGCCTCCTGGTGCGGGCCGCGAGCTGGATCGCGGCGGAAAGCCCCGCGTAGCCGGCGCCCAGGACCAGGACCTCGTGCTGCTGTGCTGTCGTTGTCGCGCGCATCGCTCTGCCGTCTCTTCCGTGTCGGTCGTTCCCGCCGTGCGGACGACCACCAGACGCAAGCTGCCGTCCGGTTCGTGACGCGCGGCCGGTGTGACTCGCGTCACGCCGGGAGGAGAAGGGGCGGGAGGAGAAGGGCACGGGCGCCGCCGCCGGGAATGCGTCACCGGGTGCCGTCGTTGAGCGTTCTGTCTGGCATGTTCGAGACAAAGGGCTCGGACGGCAGACGGAAGGAGCAAGCACCTCATGGCCCGCAGCACCGCACGCCCCGTCGTCAAGCTGAAGTCGACGGCCGGCACCGGGGTCACCTACGTGACCCGCAAGAACCGCCAGAACGATCCCGACCGGCTGATCCTGCGCAAGTACGACCGGGTCGCCGGCGAGCACGTCCTGTTCCGCGAGGAACGCTGATCACACGCACACCGGTCCCGGCGCACGCCGGCCCCGGCGCACGCCGGCCCCGGCCACGAACGCACTCCACGAGGAGGAGAACCCGATGAAGGTACGCAAGTCCCTGCGCTCGCTGAAGGCGAAGCCGGGTGCCCAGGTGGTGCGCCGGCGGGGAGTGACCTTCGTGATCAACAAGAAGGACCCCCGCTTCAAGGCCCGTCAGGGCTGACGCCCCGCGGCCTGCCGTTCCCCGTCCGCCGCACCCTGGTGCACCTCGGTGCCGGACGTCTGTCCAGGATCGTCGCCATGCCGCGGCGGCGGAGGTCGGCCAGTCCGTTCAGCATGGCTTCGATCTGCTCCGGGGAGTGCCCGACCCAGTCCTCGAGCTCCGACACGATGCGCACAGGCCCGCGCGTGCGATACGAGCGGGTGGGATTGCCCGGGAGCTTCTTGTCGGTGACGTTGGGATCGTCCTCCACGTCGCCGGTCGGTTCCACCACGTAGATCCGCCCCGGCCCGTCGCCTGCCGCCAGCTCGGCGCCCCAGGCGGCGGCGTCCAGGGTCTCGGAGAAGTAGACGTGGCGGGAAGTGCGCCCCTCCTCGTAGTTGGACGCATAGCCGGGGGTCAGCACGTCCCCGGGTGCGAGGTCCGCCTTCGTACCGTGCAGGTAGGTACCTTCCTTGTACACCTGAAAGGGCACAGGGGCACTGGTCACGGGGCCACTCCTTCGCCGTGGGCGATGCCGGCGACGGCTCGGTCGTCGCCCACTCCTCATCGGTCTGCCCATGATGCGTACCACGAACCGACGGACCGCATCAGCACTTCGCACGGAGCACCGGCCCCGCGGAGATAGGAGGTGCAGGTTTCCACTGCTGTTTCCGCGAGGCCGGTGCATGACACACGTACCCGGCTGCGCGTCCGATATGCGCGATCCCTCCCGGGCGACCGGACCGGTCGCGTCCTGACACACGACGTGGGCCCGGCCACCCCGGCCGGGCCCACGTCAACCTTCCCTACCCACCGTCCTCCCGGTGCACAGGAGCACGCACCTACCAGCGATACCAGCGGCCCTTGCGGCCGGAGCCGTCCGCCGTCCGGACGACGAAGCCCAGCAGCCACACGACCAGCACGATCACCGCGATCCACCAGAGTGCCTTGAGCGCGAAGCCCGCACCGAAGAGGATCAGAGCCAGCAGAAGAACCAGAAGCAGGGGAACCATATCTATCAACCTCCTGGCCACCGAATGCCCTTGCTTCGCCCCCGCACGCACACACCGTGCAAGTTTTTTTCACGCGCTCGACCACTCCCGTCAGGCACGGAGCCGCCCCGTAGGCAATCCCCGCTCCAGCAGCGGGGGCCGGCACCGCGTTGCAGGTGCGCGCACCCGACCGGAGCGGGCACAGGATGTCGGGTGCGGCAGGCTTGGTCGTTCGTAACGTGGTGATCGAAAGGGAAGGAGGCCGGGGTTGCTGGATCGGCTGAACCAGGCCATGGAGCACATCGAGGGTCACCTCGACCAGCGCATCGAGGTGTCCGCACTGGCCCGCATCACGGTCACGTCGGAGTACCACTTCCGGCGGCTGTTCTCGTCACTGGCGGGGATGGCGCTGTCGGAGTACGTCCGACGCCGTCGGCTGACGGTCGCGGGGGCCGAAGTGCTGGCCGGGGAGCCGACCTTGCTGGAGATCGCCGTCCGCTACGGCTACACCTCGGGGGAGGCCTTCGCCCGGGCGTTCCGCGCCGTGCACGGTGTCGGTCCCGGCGAGGCCAGGCGTACCGGCGCGGCTCTGAACTCGCAGCCCAGGCTGTCCTTCCGCCTCACCGTCGAAGGGAACAACACCATGCGGTACCGCATCGTGGAGAAGGAAGCATTCCGGGTCGTCGGCAGGAAGGCACGTGTCCCGCTGATCTACGAGGGCGCCAACCCGCACATCGCCGAGCACGTCAGGAGCATCCCGCCGGAGACGATGCTGCGGATCGAGGACCTCTCGGACCAGGAGCCGGAGGGCGTGGTGTCGGCGACCGTGCGGCTGTCGGACGGTTTCGAGGAAGGCAGCGAACTGGACTACTACCACGGCGTGGTGACCACGGCCGCCGGGGTTTTCGAGGACCTCGACGTGCTGGACTGCCCGGCGGGCACCTGGGCCGTGTTCGAGAACACCGGGCCGTTCCCGCAGGCGCTGCAGCGGATGTGGGGGGACGTGGCCGCCCAGTGGATCCCGTCCAACCCGTACGAGTACCGTCCGGGGCCGGAGATCCTGCACACCCGCCCGTCCCAGGACGATCCGGCGCAGTCGGACGCGCAGTTGTGGATACCGGTGGCCCGCGTCACCGGTTGAGGGCGCACGCCCAGGAGGCTCGGCACGTCCCCGTGCCGCATCGGCGGCAGCGACGTGCCGCGTTCCTGCGGGCGGTCACGGCCGGCGGGCCTCCGGATGCGGGGCCCGCCGGCCGTGGCGGTCAGCGGACCGGACGGTCCGGGCAGCAAGCGGCACGATCCTGCTCGATCCGGTGCTGCCGGCGGTCGGGGCGGTTCACGGCTCTCCAGGGCGGAGCGGGACAGCCCGACTGGATCGCGGCCTCGGACGCGGCCTGCGGTCGCGCGCGTTCCAGCCACTGCCGGTAGGTCGGCGCATCAAGGGCCACAGCCCAGTAGGCCGCTTCCAACTGGGGGAAAACGTCGTCCAGTTCGTGCTCGCTGCGGGCCGCCAGCAGCAGCCGTACGCCCAGTGGATCGCCCTTCACCGGGCGGATGGCGAGATCGGGACGGGGATGGGCGGTCGGCTGGCTGACCGTGACCACTTCGCCGGTGGCAGCGAGCGAGTACGCGGTGAGGTAGTCGCCGTGCAGCATCTCGGAGTTCAGGCCCGCGTCCCGCAGCACCCGGGACAGTCCGTCCCACTCGCCGTCGACCGTCGAGTCGACCATCCAGCGATCGCCGGCCAGATCGGCGAGGCTCACTTCCGGCTGTGCCGCGGCGGGATGGTCAGCGGCGAGCGTGACGAACTGCGGTTCGCGGTCGACGAGGACGCGCAGGCACAGGCCGGGCGGGATGCGCAGCGGACTGCCCTCGACCTCGTGCACGAAGGCCATGTCGAGCCGGCCGGCGGCGACCATGCCCAGCAGGGCGTTGGCGGACACGTTCATCTGCAGCGTCGGTTCGTACCCCGGGCCCCGGGCCCGCAGCAGGCGCAGCCAGCCGGGGATGGCCCGGCTGGCCGTGGCTCCTATGCGCAGCTGGTACCCACCGGCGGCACGGGCCGCCGCCGCCCTCGTCTCCGTGACGATCGCGGCGAATTCGGCGACCAGCGGCCTGGCCCGGCTCAGCACCGCGAGCCCCAGCGTGGTGGGGCGGCAGCCGGTCCGGGCCCGCACGAAGAGCTGAGCACCCAGAGCGCGCTCTATGCGCCGTAACTGGGTGCTCAAGGATGGCTGCGCCAGGCCGAGTTGCCGTGCCGCTTTGTGCAAGCTGCCGGTGTCGGCGATGGCGCAGAGCACGCGCAGATGCCTCACCTCGAGCTCCATGGGAGGAGCGTAGGGCGGCACCGGGCACCACACCAGATGTTCAAGGTCCAACGAAACTGGACGAGTCGGCCACCGATAGCACCGGGCTATCCCCGACTGCCATCATCCCCCGCCCCGTTGGCCTGCCCGAGACTCACTGGCAACCGATCGTTCAACCCCACAGGACGAGAAGGAGCCCCCCATGGCGTCGTTCCCCACCCGCACCGGGCCGAAGAACTCCAGGAGACTCGTGGCCCTGGCGCTGGGCCTCGGTCTGGCCTCTGCCGCGCTGGGTACCGCCGGCCCGGCGAGCGCGACGAACACCGCCGGGACCCCCACCCGGGCCGCCACCGCCGGCTACGTCGGCGCGGCCGAGAACACCGGCAACAAGGCGTTCTTCGACGCCGTGCTGAAGTCGGTCGCCAAGAGGCAGGCCGCCCAGCCCTCCCTGAAGGTGGTGACCGTCTACTACAACCCCTCCCAGGCGCCCAGCTTCCGCTCGCAGATATCGAGCGCCGCGTCCATATGGAACAGCTCCGTGTCGAACGTCAAGCTCCAGGCGACCACGGGCAGCGGCGACTTCGCCTACTACGAGGGCAGCGACCCGCGCGGGTCCTACGCCTCCACCAACGGCCACGGTCGCGGCTACATCTTCCTGGACTACGCGCAGAACCAGCAGTACGACTCCATCCGGGTCGCCGCCCACGAGACCGGCCACGTCCTGGGGCTCCCCGACCACTACAGCGGCCCGTGCAGCGAGCTGATGTCGGGCGGCGGCCCCGGCACGAGCTGCACCAACCGCTACCCCAACAGCACCGAACGCGCCCGGGTCAACCAGTTGTGGGCCAACGGCCTCGCCAAGGCCCTCGCGCAGGTCGGCACGGCGGCCAAGGCGGGCTGACCGCCCGACAGCCCTGAGCACCACCAGCGTACGGACCGCGGACCGGTGCCGCGGTCCGTACGGCTGTACGGCTGCACGACTGGGCGGCCGGGCGGCCGGGCGGCCGGGCTGCGGGAGCGGCCCCCGCCTCCCCGCCGTCACCCCCGGCTGCGATAGCTTCCCTTTCGGTCCGGCCCGAGTGAGAGGGATGTCGTGCGGTTTCAGGTGCGTGGCCGGGGAGCCCGCCGGTGGATCACGTTCGGGTTGATCGCGTTCGGAGGACTCTTCCTGGTCATCGGGCTGGTCTTCGCGGGTGTGTCGGTGTCGTTCGTGGCGGACGCGAAGCACGCCCGGGGCACGGTGGTCGCCCTGGAGTGGCGGGACGACGACCACAGCGGGGTGTCCCGCAGGAGGCGGGTGGACGACGGGCCCGCGGCGTACCCGGTGGTCGAGTTCACGGCGGCGGACGGCACGCGGCGGACCTTCCGCGATTCCACGGGGTCCAGCCCGCCGGCGTACGAGCGGGGTGAGCGGGTCGAGGTGCTCTACAAGGCGGACTCCCCCGGCGACGCGCGCATCGACTCGTTCCTCTCGCTGTGGCTGCTGCCGCTGGTCTTCGGTGGTATCGGCCTTCTCTTCACGGGGATCGGGACCGTCGTGGCGTTGGTGACCCGGAGGCGTTCCTAGGGCGGTCGTCCGACGCGGCCCGGCCCTCGGCGGCTCAGCGGTCGTCGTCGGCGTGTCCCCCGGCCCCGGATCCAGCCGTTCCCGCGCCGTCCCGCGGAGCCGGGCTGAGGAGGACGTCGATGCCCGCCCGCAGGTACTGCTCCAGCGTGGCGTCCGACGCGGCGATCAGGGCCGGCGGACGTATCTCGGTGCGCATCAGGCTGGTACCGAGCATCCAGGCCGCCAGCAGTTCCGCGCGCAGCTCGGCGTCGGGGCCGCCGAGGCGGGAGGCCAGGCGCTCGGTGAACACCTTCGTGAAGTCCGCCCGCAGCCGGGCCAGTGCCTCGCCCCGGCCGGAGGACCGCAGCACGGACAGCACCGGGTGCGGGAAGTCGCCCTCCTTCGGCGTGCCCGACAGCAGCGCGCAGAACCAGTCGGGGATCGTCTCGACCGGCTCCTCCAGCAGGGGTTCGAAGATCTTCCCGGCGCCCACGACGTCGTTGAACAGCGCTTCCTTCGAGCCGAAGTAGCGGTAGACGAGGGCGGCGTCCACCCCCACGTCACCCGCGATGTCGCGCACGCTGGTGCCCTCGTAGCCGTACTTGCCGAAGCGGAACGCGGCGGCGGACCTGAGCGCGGTGCGTGTGGCCGAGGCCGAGCGCCTGTGGGCCGGTCGGCAGGTCTCCGCCTTCGGCGCCTCGCTGTCGTGGACTCCCGTCACGTCACCGCACCTCCATCGCCCGCGGACCTCCCGCTGCCCGCCCCATGGTCCAGGGTGAAGCGGTTGTCTCAAAGTCACCGACCGTTGTCACCAATCGTTGACTTGTGTTCGCGCCCCATGCCATACCTGGGACAGGTCAACGCTTGGTGACATCAGACTCGTTCCACCGGGCCGTACGACGTGCCGGCCCGCCCCGGGTCGCCCCGCGCGGCGCGACGGCGCGTGGGCCCGACACGCCTGCCGGAGCCGCCGCGCGCGGCCCCACCGACCGGAAAAGGTGATGCTCCGTGCCCGCTCGGCCCGCTCGACATGTCGCCGTGATCGGAACCGGCTACGTCGGCCTGACCACCGGTGCCTGCCTGGCCTCCTTGGGACACTCCGTGGTGTGCGCCGACGCCGACCCCCACAAGGTCGAGCGGCTCGGCGGGGCCCGGGTCGACATCCTGGAGCCCGGTCTGCCGGAGACCGTGCGGGACGCCCTGGCGGCGGGCCGGCTGGAGTTCACCGGTGACACGGCGGGCGCCGTCGCCGAGGCCGAGGTGGTGTTCCTGTGCCTGCCCACGCCCATGGGAGCGGGCGGTGCCGCCGACCTCGCCGCGGTGGAGGCCGTCGCCGGGGTGATCCGGGACGTGCTGCCACCCGGCTGTGTCGTCGTCAACAAGTCGACCGTGCCCGTCGGCACCTGCGCGCGCGTCGCCGCACTGCTCGGCCGGGCGGACGTGACCGTGGTCAGCAACCCGGAGTTCCTGCGCGAGGGCCGCGCCGTCCACGACTTCCTGCACCCCGACCGCATCGTGATCGGCTCCGCCGACCCGGCCGCCGCCCGGCGCGTGGCCGGCCTGTACGCCGCACTCGACGCACCCCTGGTCCTCACCGACCCCGCGAGCGCCGAACTGACCAAGTACGCGGCGAACTTCTTCCTCGCGATGAAGCTCTCGTTCGCCAACAACCTCGCCACCCTGTGCGAGCGCTTCGGCGCCGACATCGACGATGTCACCGAGGGCATCGGGCGTGATCCGCGCATCGGCCCGGCGTTCCTGCGGCCGGGACCGGGATGGGGCGGTTCCTGCCTGCCCAAGGACACGCACGCGCTGCTGACCGTGTGCGACCGGTCCGGCATCGACTTCCCGCTGCTGAGCGCCACCATCGAGACCAACGTCACCCACCAGCACCGTCTGGTGGCGCGTGTGGCCGCCTCGTGCGGGCGCGGCACGGACGGTTCCCTGCACGGCCTCCGACTCGCCCTGTACGGCCTGACCTTCAAGGCCGGCACTTCGGACCTGCGTGACTCACCCGCGCTCGCCGTGGCCCGGCTGCTGCGCGAGCGGGGCGCCGGACTCACGGCCTACGACCCGGCGTTGTGCGAGGAGCGGCCGGACCTGAGCGATCTCGTGGACGTCGTCGCGGACCCGGTACGGGCCGCGGAGGGGGCCGCTGCCTGCCTGGTCCTCACCGAGTGGCCGGAGCTGCGCGACCTCGACTGGGCGGCGATCGCCGCGCGGATGACCGGCCACGAGGTGCACGACTTCCGCAACCTGCTGGACGCGGACCTGCTGGCGCGGGCCGGGCTGAGCTGGCGGGGCATCGGACGCCCCGCGGCACCGGCACCGGTGGCCTGAAGGACGCGCGCCGCGGACGGCTCCCCGGCCGAACCGCCCACGGCTGCTGCCCGCACCTGTCCGCAACGCTCACGGTTGCCCGCGGCTGCCCGCGGTTGCCCGCCCGGAGTTCCCCGATCCTTCCCGAGAGTCCTCTACCGAAAGGCCCACCCCCATGCGGGTTCTGTGCACCACGCTCGGCAGCCCCTCCCACGGGCGCGCCCAACTGCCCCTGCTGCGTGCTCTGGCCGAGGCCGGCCATCAGGTGCTGGTCGTCACCGCCGACGCCCTCGCCCCGGTCTTCCGTGACGACGAGGTGGAAGTGAGGACCCCGCTGGGGCGGTTCGACCCGTTGGCCGCCGCGGGGCCGTACCTCGCCGGTCTGCCCGAGCCCCCCGACCTCACCAGGCCGGCGCCGGAGCTGAGCCGGCTGCTGATGCGCGGCGTGGCCGGGGCGGCGGTCAGGCCGCAGCTGGACATCCTGCTGCCCCTCGCCCGGGACTTCCGCCCCGATCTGATCCTGCGGGACGGCATGGACATGAGTTCGGTGCTCATCGCCGAACTGCTCGGCGTGCCGCAGCTTCCGACGCCCTCCGGGTTCGGCAACATGCTGGACCCCGCCGAGGTCCTGCCGCCGCTCAACGCGTGGCGCGTGGAGCTGGGGCTGCCGGTGCGCGAGGACCCGCTGTCCGTCGTACCGCACGGCCGCGTCGACTACGTACCGCCCGCCTTCTCCTTCGCCC
>NZ_BNBF01000004.1:35417-43842 GCF_014654935.1 Streptomyces capoamus | reverse complement strand
GGAACGCGTCCCGGGCCTGGTCCTACCGGCAGACCGTGGACGTGGAGCGCCACGGGGTGCTGCCCCCATGGGCGGCCGGGCTGCCCACGGACCGGCCACTGGTGTACGCCGCGATCGGTACGGCCCTGCCGGTGCTGAGCGAGCACAGGGCGGACACGGCCGAGCCGTTACCGGTCGCGCTGCCGGACACCGCCGAGAGCCTGCGCGCGCTCGCGGGGGCGGCGGCCGAGCTGGAGGACTGCACGGTGGTCGTGTCGACGTCCGGGATGCCGCTGGACACCGAGGGGCTGCCCGGGCACGTCCACGTCACCGAGCGCGTGCCGCAGCCGCTGCTGCTGGAGGCGGCCGACCTGTTCGTCACCCACGGCGGGTTCAACAGCATCCGGGAGGCCATGCGCACCGGCACACCGCTGGCGGTGCTGCCGCACTTCGGGGACCAGCACGCCAACGCGGAACGGGTGGAGGAACTGGGCTTCGGCCGCCGTGTCGCCGACCGCAGCGCGGGGGGCATCGCCGACGTGTGCCGCAAGCTGCTCGCCGACCCCGCTCCCCGGGCGCGGGCCCGGGCGGCCCGGTTGGCGATGCTCACGCTGCCCGACGTCGGACAGGCGGTCGGCGACCTGGAGGGGATCGCCGGGTAGCCCGGCCGGGCAGCCGTACGGATACTCCGGGATACTGCTGCGGTGTTGTCGAGATGGATCGCGGAGATCGCGGACGAGCCCTTGGTGCTGGAGCCCGCGGACAGGGCGAAGGAGCAGCGGACGAACACCTGGGAACTGAGCGCGGATGCCGAGGACAGAAAGTCGTCATCCGTCTCCGACGTGGTGACCGCGTTCGAGCGCACGGCCGACGCGATCCGCTCCCGCGTCCATGCGCTGGGCTTCACCGGGACGGCGACATTTTACGTGTGGCATGACGTTCAGGCCGGTCAACTGCGGTGCTCGACCGGGTCCGTGGCCGAGTCCGAGCTGCCGTTCCGCGGTGCCTACCTGACCTCGGGCAACCTCGCCGCCATCGTCGAGGGGTTCCTCCGCGATCCGGCGCCGGGCAGCGTCGCCCGGCCGGACCTCGACGAGGGGCAGGGCGCGGCGGAGGAAGAGCCCCCCGAGGGGCGGACGGCCGCCTTCCCTGTCTGGGTCCGCAGCGTCGGACGTGCCGCCCATTGACCGCTGCTGCTGTCACCTCGCTCAGGCCCCGGTGGCCGCCCGGCGTCCGCGCGCTCGCGCCGTGCGGGGGTCGGAAAACCATTCGCCATGGCAGGGGCTGCGGCCGAGACTGACAGGTCGATCACATCGAACAGGAAGAGTGGTCAGCCCTGACGTACAACCGTGACACCCTGCCCTTCCCCGACAATCGCGTGCCTCGCGTCACCTACGAGGTCATCCGGGACTGGGACACATTCGACCCGGCTCGTCACCCGTTCGCCTGGGACGAGGCCGAAGACGCTCGTCTCCGCTCGCTGGTCCGCGAGTGGGTGCCGCCCGTGCTCTCCGGTATGGCCGACTGGTGGGAGGGCGAACGGTGGTGCGAGAGCCAGGTGGACGCGGTTCTTCGGGAGCGGTACGGCACCTGGGCCTGGGGGTGGAACTGGTGTTATCGCGACGGCGGCCCCATCGGCAACTGGGTCAGCGGGACGAGTTCGGTGACGACCCCCGACGAGACCGCAGCACGCGTCGTAGCCGCGCTGCTGGAGTGGCGGGAGTGGCTGGAGCGGACGGCCCAGCGCTTCACCGAACTGGCGCCACCGCCGGACGCCTCACCCGAGGAACGCAGCTGGCACCTGGAACGGGCCTGCGTCCGGCTCGTGACCCACGCGCTGGACTCGGGCGCGGAGAACGCCTGGCGCGGCCAGACCTCGATCGTCCTGGGCTGGTTCCTCACCAGCACCGGCATGAACTTGGTCGAAGCCGAGCAGGCAGTGGAGAACGCGATCGGTGGCCGGTTCGAGAGCTGGGTCCATCCGGAGCGGACGCTGATCGAATCCGTCGGCGAGGACCTCGCCGTCGGCCTCACCGGCCACGCCCCGTACCAGGACCACCGTGAGAGGGCGGCACTGGAGGAACTCCATGACCGCTACTGACAGCCTTTCGGTCTGGCTGCGTGTGCGCCGCGAGGTCGACTGGCAAGGTGCACCGGCCCTGCGACGGTTCCCGCCCGGCCGCGACGGGTTCCGGTCCTGGTGCGCGGGACCGTGCGTCTGCGCGACCCGAGACGCGCCGAACGTCTGCTCGCCGCATACGCCTTGGCCCGACAAGATGCCGCACGCCGCGTCCCGCTGGACTTCGCCCTGCTGGCCGGTTGGCAGCGCGAAGTCCTTGCTGCTGCAGAGGTACCGTTCCGCGTCAGCGACGCCTATGCCAAGGCCGGCCGCGAGCGCTACGGCCTGACCCCGCGCACCCAGGCCGATTTCCGTTCCTGCCTGCGCGAGACGAACGACCCGGACATCCCGCTGGCGGCCCGCGCGGCCCGCGCCTACCTCGACGTGGCGTTCTTCCACCCCTTCGCCGATGGCAATGCCCGCGCCGCGCTGCTGACCCTGGTCCATGTTCTGGCCCGGGAGCACATCGTCCTTCCTGAGGTCGGTCCCCTCCAGACCACCCGCTACGCGGACGACCCGGCCGGCGCCGCCGACCTCGCCGCTCTCATCGGGGTGCTCAACCGCCGCCACGAGCAGGACGGGGAGACGTCGAGGTCGGCTTCGTCCGCTACGAGCGGGGCGCGCTGTCCCACAGTTGGGTGCTGTGGGCCTTGATGAGGGTGCTGATGTGGGTCAAGACGGTGCTGACCGGCTGCGGGCCGAGTCGTCGACCGTCCCGCAGACGTAGTGCGACGAGGTTGTCAGCGGCTTCCTCGGCGCCGATGACGGCTTGGTAGGGAACCAGGCGGGCCGCTCGGATGCGGGCGCCCAGACTGCCGCGTTCCGGACCGGCGATCTCAGCACGCAGCCCGAGGTCGGCGCATCGTGCGGCGAGCGCTTCGGCGTTCGGCAACTCGGTGCCGGAGACCGGGAGAATCACGAGTTGACAGGGGGCGAGCCAGGCGGGGAAGGCACCGCCGTGCTGTTCGATGAGATGAGCGACGGTTCGCTCCACACTGCCGATGATGCTGCGGTGGACCATGACCGGGCGGTGTTTGGCGCCGTCCGCGCCGATGTAGCGCAGGTCGAACTGCTCGGGCTGGTGGAAGTCGACCTGGACGGTGGAGAGGGTGGACTCCCGGCCGGCGCCGTCGGTGACCTGGACGTCGATCTTGGGGCCGTAGAACGCGGCCTCTCCTTGGGCAGCCTCGTAAGGCAGACCGGAGCGGTCGAGGACGTCGGTCAGCAAGGCGGTGGACCGTTGCCACTTCTCGGGCGCGGCGACGTACTTGCCTCCGGGGCCCGGGAGGGAGAGCCGGTAGCGGGCCGCGGTGATGCCGAGCGCCTCGTATGTCCGGCGGATCATCTCCAGCGCTGCCTGCGCCTCCTCGGCAACTTGGTCCAGGGTGCAGAAGATGTGCGCGTCGTTGAGCTGGATGGCCCGGACGCGGGTCAGCCCGCCGAGTACACCGGAGAGTTCGGAGCGGTACATACCGCCGAGTTCGGCCATCCGCAGGGGCAGTTCGCGGTAGCTGCGGGAGCGGGAACGGTAGATGACCGCATGGTGGGGACACAGGCTCGGCCGCAGCACGACTTGTTCGCCGCCGATGTCCATCGGGGGGAACATGTCGTCGCTGTAGTGGCCCCAGTGCCCGGAGATCTCGTACAGCTCCCGCTTGCCGATCACGGGTGAGTACACGTGCTGGTAGCCCGCTCGCCGCTCGGCGGCGCGGATGTACTCCTCCAGGGTGTGCCTCACGGCCGCGCCGTCGGGCAGCCAGTAGGGCAGGCCGGCGCCGATCAGCGGGTCGGTGTCGAACAGGTTCAGCTCGCGGCCGAGTCTGCGGTGGTCGTGCGCGGTGGTCATCGCGGTCTCCTTGCTGGGTGCGGGGCAAGTGACCGGGCCTACGACGAAGCCCCGGGGCACTTGCCCCGGGGCTTCGCAATCAGGTCGTCTGTCAGCGCGCCGGGACACTCTCCGGCGTCGTCGTCATGGCAGCGCGCTTCATGCCGATCACCGTAACAGGGACCTCCGGTCTCCGGACGGTCATTTTCCGGCGGTGCTTCCCGCTCCCTTCGCTCGGCAGCCCTGCCGAGGCAAGCGTGGCCGGTGCGCGAGGAGGTGGACTGGAACGGGCCGGGTCCGCGGTGGGCGCGTCGCGCGTCTTCGCCGGCCGCCCGGTGCTCAGCGGCTCGCCCGCTGCGCCGACACGACGGCGTCCAGGACCTTCTCCGCGCCCGCGCGCCTTTGCACCCGTTCGGCGAACCCCGGGAACTGCGAGGCGATCCTGGTCAGCAGGCGCAGTTCGAGCGGAGCCACGTTGATCTCGGCGGCATTGCGTTCGATCGCCCGGGTGACTCCCCTGACGACCTGCCGGGGTGCGACCGTACGGACACCGCCGGGCGTGGGCGAGCCGGTGTCGGCGAACATCCCGACGTCACGGACGAATCCGGGCTGGACGATGGAGACGCCGACACCCGTGCCGTGCAGGTCCTGGCGGAAGGCCAGGGAGAGACCGCGCAGCCCGAACTTTGTCGCGGTGTACAGGGACGACGACTTGGTGGCGGCGATACCCGACAGGGAGCCGACGAAGCAGATGTGGCCGCGCCCACGGTCCACCATGCCGGGGGCGAGCAGCCGTGCGAGCATCGCGGGGGCACGCAGGTTGACCGCGAGCGCCCGGTCGATCTGGTCCGGTGTGTAGTCGAGCAGGTCGCCGCTGGAGGGCAGTGCCGCGTTGGCGATGAGGATGTCGGTACCGGTGGCTTCCTCGGCGAGTCGGCCGACGTCGTCCTCGTCGGCGAGGTCGGCGAGGATCGTCCGGGCGCCGTAGCGGTCGGCGAGGGGCTCCAGCGCCTCGCGGCGCCGGCCGGTGAGGACGAGGCGCGCGCCGCGCGCGGACAGCTCCGCGGCGATCGCACCCCCGATGCCGCCCGTGACCCCGGTGAGCAGAACAGTTGACCCGGCAATACGCACGACGATCCTCCCTGTTGTTCGTTCGAACGAACAGTAGGGACGGCGCGGCCCGCTGTCCACCGCATCCGACGCCCGACGTCCGGGTCCCGGCCGGGCGAGCGCCGGTGGAACAATGCGGAGCATGCCGAACGCCGCCGCCAACGCCGCCCCCTCCGCCGCCACCCGCCAGCGCATCATCACCGCCGTCCTGCGGATCATCGGCGAGGACGGGGTCGCGGCGGTCACCAACCGGCGCATCGCCCGGGAGGCGGGCGTGTCACTCGGCTCGGTGACGTACCACTTCGAGACCCAGCACGAGCTGCTGCGCGAGAGCCTGCTGCACTTCGTGCGCGAGGAGGCCCGGCACTTCACCGAGCTGGCCGACCAGTGCGGGACCGACGGCATCGGCGTGGAGGAGGCGGCGTCCCTGGCCGGGCAGGTGGCGTGCGGCACCGCGCTGGACAGTGCCCATCTCGCCCCGTTCGAGCTGTACCTGCACGCCGGGCGCGACGAGCGGCTGCGGGAGGCGGCGGCGGAGGCGTTCCGGGCCTACGACCGGCTCGCCGCCCGGATCCTCACCGCGCTGGGCGTCCCGGGCGCGGAGCGCCTGGCGGCCACCACGGTCGCCGTGGTGATGGGCCTGCAACTGCGCCGGCTGGCCACCGGAGGCCCGACGGAGGACCTGGTCGACGCCCTCCTGCTGCTCGCGCGCGGCGCTGCCGCCCAGCAGGCGGAACAGGATCCGCCGGCATGAGGACGCCGGTCGCCGCCGCCGTCGCCCGGACCGGCCGGCGCACCCGCACGGCCACCACAGGCCAGACCTGACTCCCAGGGCCCCGACCGTGCCGGACAACGACCGCCCAACCCGTCAAGCGGCCGGCGCAGCCACCCTGGCCAGGCCGGACTCCGGGCCACGAGCAGGCGGGGCACCCGTTTCCCGGATCGGCCGGCAAACCCCCGCACAGCCACCGCGGATCCGCCCTCGCCCCGGACCACGACCGTGCCGGACACCGGCCTCCGAACCCCTCGACAGCGCCGCACGGCCGTCGCGGGCCAGGGTCGGCTCCCGGGGGGGAAACCCCCCGCCGGCCGGTGGGGGTGGACCTCCCGTGCGTACGGTGGCGGACCGGCTTCTGCGAGCCGTACCGCGTCACCAGACTTTTCGCATGACGATCTCTTCCGATGCCTCCCCCGCAGACGCCCGTGCCGCCGTGGGTGCGGGCGCGCCGCGGGCCGACGCCGGCAGCGACTTCGCCCGGCTGTCCCGGCGGATCGCCGAGGCCGGCCTGCTGGAGCGGCGCCCCGGCTACTACGCGGTGCGGCTCACCCTCGTCGTCGGGGCGTTCGCCGGCGGCTGGGCGGCCTTCCTCGCCCTCGGCGACACCTGGTGGCAGCTGGGCGTGGCCGCCTTCCTGGCCCTGGTGTTCGGACAAGTCGCCCTCGTGGCGCACGATCTGGCGCACCGGCAGGTCTTCCGGCGGCGCCGGCACAGCGAGTTCGCGGGACGGCTGTTCGGCAATCTCGGGGTGGGGATGAGCTACGGCTGGTGGATGAACAAGCACACCCGCCATCACGCCCATCCCAACCACGAGGAGCTGGACCCCGACGTGGCGCCGGACATCCTGGTGTGGTCCGCCCGACAGGCCCGGGCCAGCCGGGGCCTGGCCCGCCTCCTCGGCGGTCACCAGGCGGTGCTGTTCTTCCCCCTGCTGGCCCTGGAGGGCTTCAACCTGCACGTCGCGAGCGTGCGGGCGCTGCGGTCGCCGTACCTGAAGAACCGGCTGCTGGAGGGCGTCCTGCTGCTGGCGCACATGGCGGCCGTGCTCTGCGCCCTGTTCCTGGTGCTCCCCCCGGGCAAGGCGGTGGCGTTCCTCGCCGTGAACCAGTGCCTGTTCGGCCTCTACCTGGGCTGTACCTTCGCCCCCAACCACAAGGGCATGCCGACGCTCACCGGTGAGCAGCGGCTCGACTTCCTGCGCCGCCAGGTCCTGACGTCCCGCAACGTGCGCGGCGGCCTGCTCACCGACGTGCTCCTGGGCGGGCTCAACCACCAGATCGAGCACCACCTGTTCCCCGCCATGCCCGCGGTCCACCTGCGCCGGGCGCGGGTGATCGTGCGGCGGTACTGCGCCGAGATCGGGGTGCCGTACCACGAGACCGGACTGGTCCGGTCCTACCGCGAGGCGCTGACGCACCTGCACCGCGTCGGCGAGCCGATCCGGCGGCGGCGCAGGGCGTGACCGGCGGGGTGCCTCAGCTCGCGGGCGACGCGGCCCGGCGCGGCAGCTTCCAGTTCGGGCGCGGGAAGTGGCAGGTGTAGCCGTCCGGGTAGCGCTCCAGGTAGTCCTGGTGCTCGGGCTCGGCCTCCCAGAAGTCGCCCACGGGCTCGACCTCGGTGACCACCTTGCCGGGCCACAGGCCGCTCGCCTCGACGTCCGCGATGGTGTCCAGGGCGACGCGGTGCTGCTCCTCGTCGGCGTAGAAGATGGCGGACCGGTAGCTGCGCCCGATGTCGTTGCCCTGGCGGTCCCTGGTGGTGGGGTCGTGGATCTGGAAGAAGAACTCCAGGACGTCGCGGTAGCTGGTGACCTTCGGATCGAAGAGGATCTCGATGGCCTCGGCGTGGTCGCCGTGGTTGCGGTAGGTGGCGTGCGGGGTGTCACCGCCGCTGTAGCCGACGCGGGTGGACACCACGCCCGGCTGCTTGCGGATCAGGTCCTGCATGCCCCAGAAACAACCGCCCGCCAGCACGGCCCGCTCGGTTTCCGATGTCATCGGTCGCTCCCTCACCCTCGAGCCGCTGTCCGCGCGGACGTCGACGTACGGTTTCTCACGTCCCCCCAGCTTATTACCACCGCGGAGCAAGCACCGGGGGCCCTGGGAGCGCTTCCGCGCAGCTCGCGGCGCCGGAGTATTGACTCGGCAGGCGGCACTGGCGATCCTCGTGGCGCATGGTTTACGCAGACATGACAATCCTGAAACGTTCGTGTCACCTGGCCCGGCCACCCCGGCCGGCCGACCGCGCATCGCCGACCGAGGGACGTGGGCCGTGGCCATGACCAGCCGCCCGTACCGCCGACGCAAGAACGTCACCGCAGTCTCGCTGCTCCTCCTCGTCCTGGCCGTGGTACTCGGCCCCGCCCCGAGTGCGGCGGCCGGGAACGACTGGTGGGTGCCGGGCGCACGGCCCACGCCGGACGCGCAGATCGACGTCACCGGTGAGCCGTTCACCGGCACCGACGCCCAGGGCCGGGTGCGGGGGTTCGTCGACGCCCACGACCACCTGTTCGCCAACGAGGCCTTCGGCGGCCGTCTCATCTGCGGCAAGGTCTTCTCCCCTGCCGGGATCGCCGACGCGCTCAAGGACTGCCCCGAGCACTACCCCGACGGCT
>NZ_BNBF01000004.1:21917-35368 GCF_014654935.1 Streptomyces capoamus | reverse complement strand
CGCTGGCCGTCTTCGACTTCATCACCAAGGGCGGTGACGGCAGGCACGACCCGGTCGGCTGGCCCACCTTCAGGGACTGGCCCGCCCACGACTCCCTGACCCACCAGCAGAACTACTACGCCTGGGTGGAGCGGGCCTGGCGCGGCGGCCAGCGGGTGCTCGTCAACGACCTCGTCACCAACGGCGTGATCTGCTCGGTCTACTTCTTCAAGGACCGCGGCTGCGACGAGATGACGTCCATCCGGTTGCAGGCGAAGCTGACGTACGACCTCCAGGCCTACGTCGACACGATGTACGGCGGCCCGGGCAAGGGCTGGTTCCGGATCGTCACCGACAGCGCCCAGGCGCGCGACGTCATCGAGCAGGGCAAGCTGGCGGTCGTCCTGGGCGTGGAGACCTCCGAGCCGTTCGGGTGCAAGCAGATCCTGGACGTCCCGCAGTGCGACCGGAAGGACATCGACGCCGGCCTGGACGAGCTGTACGCGCTGGGCGTGCGCAGCATGTTCCTGTGCCACAAGTTCGACAACGCGCTGTGCGGGGTCCGTTTCGACTCCGGCACGCTCGGCACGGCCATCAATGTCGGGCAGTTCCTGTCTACCGGCACGTTCTGGAAGACGGAGAAGTGCGCGGGCCCGCAGCACGACAACCCGATCGGCTCGGCCGCGGCGCCGGGCGCGGAGGCGAAGCTCCCGGCGGGCGTGCGCGTCCCGTCGTACGCCTCGGACGCGCAGTGCAACGTCCGCGGGCTCACCGACCTCGGCGAGTACGCCGTGCGCGGCATGATGAAGCGCAAGATGATGCTGGAGATCGACCACATGAGCGTCAAGGCCGTGGGCCGCGCGCTCGACATCCTCGACGCCGGCTCCTACCCCGGTGTGATCTCCTCGCACAGCTGGATGGACCTGAACTGGACCGAGCGGGTCTACGGCCTCGGCGGCTTCGTCGCCCAGTACATGAACGGCTCCGAGCAGTTCGTGGCCGAGGCGAACCGCACCAAGGCGCTGCGGGACGCGTACGGCGTCGGCTACGGCTTCGGCACGGACATGAACGGTGTCGGCGGCTGGCCCGGTCCCCGCGGCGCGGACGCCCCGCACAAGGTCACCTACCCCTTCCGCAGCGTCGACGGCGGCTCCCTCATCGACCGGCAGACCACGGGCGAGCGCACCTGGGACCTGAACACCGACGGAGCCGCGCACTACGGCCTGGTCCCGGACTGGATCGAGGACATCCGGCTCGTCGGCGGCCAGAGCGTGGTGAACGACCTCTTCCGGGGCGCCGAGTCCTACCTCGACGCCTGGGGAGCGACCGAGCGGCACCAGGCGGACGCCGACCTCGCCCGGGGCGCACCGGCCACGGCCAGCTCGACGGAGTGGTGGAACCCGTTCACCAGCTACGCACCGGGCCGCGCCGTGGACGGTGACCGGGACACCCGCTGGGCCAGCGAGTGGAGCGACGAGCAGTGGCTGCGGATCGACCTGGGCTCCACGCACCGGGTCGGGCGGGTCACGCTCGACTGGGAGCGCGCGTACGGGAAGGCCTACGGCATCCAGCTGTCGACGGACGGCGCGAACTGGCAGACGGTCTGGTCCACCATTACGGGCGACGGCGGCCTGGACACCGCGCGGTTCACCGGCACACCGGCGCGCTACGTCCGCGTCATGGGGACGCAGCGCGGCACCGGGTGGGGGTATTCCCTGCGCGAGGTCGGGGTGCACAGCGACTGAGGGACAGGGCCCGGCGGTGCCGCCGCCGGGCCCGGCCCGGGGCCGTCCGCGCCGGCCCCCTGCTCAGGCGACCGCCGGCCTTCCCCCCGCCCCGTTGCCGTGGTGGATCGGCGTCTTCCCGCCGGTCAGGGGGACGCCGGAGCCGCCCCGCCTGGCGGCGACGATCTCCGCGACGATCGACAGGGCGGTCTCCTCCGGTGTGCGGGCCCCGAGGTCGAGGCCGATGGGCGAGCGCAGCCGGGACAGCTCGCCCTCGGTGACCCCTTCCGACCGCAGACGGCGCGCCCGGTCCTCGTGGGTGCGGCGCGAGCCCATCGCCCCGACGAACGCGGCCGGCCTCCGCAGGGCCTCCTTCAGCAGCGGTACGTCGAACTTCGGGTCGTGGGTGAGCACGCACAGCACCGTACGGGCGTCGGTCCCGGTGCGCCGGAGATAGCGGTGCGGCCAGTCGACCACGACCTCGTCGGCGTCCGGGAAGCGGTCACGGGTGGCGAAGACGGGGCGGGCGTCGCAGACGGTCACGTGGTAGCCGAGGAAGGCGCCGGCCCGGGCCAGCGCCGACGCGAAGTCGACGGCACCGAACACGATCATGCGCGGGGGCGGCACGTTCGACTCCACCAGCAGCGTCAGGCCGCCGGGGCAGTGCGAACCGTCCGCCGACAGGTCCGTCGTGCCGGTGCGGCCCGCCTCCAGCAGGGCCCCGGCCTCGGCCGCCGCCAGCCGGTCCAGTCCCGGGTGGCCGCCGAGACCGCCCTCCCAGCTGCCGTCGGACCGGACCAGCAGGGCTCCGCCGAGGAGTCCGGCGGGGCCGCGGGCGACCCGGGCGAGGGCCGCCGGCCGCCCCTCGGCGGCGGCCGACAGCGCCGGCCCGAGGACCGCCCGGGCGGGCGCCGCCGCGCCCACCGGCGTGATCAGCACGTCGAGCGTTCCGCCGCAGGTCAGTCCCACGGCGAAGGCGTCCTCGTCGCTGTAGCCGAACCGTTCCAGCACGGTCTCCCCGGTACGCAGCGCCGCACGGCACAGTTCGTACACCTCGCCCTCGACGCAGCCGCCGGAGACCGAGCCGATGGCGGTGCCCGCGCTGTCGACGGCGAGGGCCGCGCCGGGGCCGCGCGGTGCGCTGCCGCCCACGGTCACCACGGTGGCGACGGCGAACTCCCGGCCCTCCGTGATCCATCGGTGCAGTTCACCGGCCAGGTCAAGCATCCGGCGCCCCCGCGGGCCCGGGGGCCGACAGGACGCGGTCCGGCCGGATGGGCAGGCTGCGGTGGCGTACGCCGGTCGCGTGCCAGACCGCGTTGGCGACGGCCGCCGCGGCGCCGACGATGCCGATCTCGCCGATGCCCTTGATCCCGACCGGGTCCTCGGGGTCCGTGTCGTCGATCCAGTCGGCCTCGATGTGCGGCACGTCGGCGTGGGTGGCCACGTGGTAGCCCGCGAGGTCGGCGCCGACGGGGCCGCCGGAGGCCCGGTCGCGGACCGCCTCCTCGTGCAGGGCCATGGAGATGCCCCAGATCATGCCGCCCCGGAACTGGTTGCGCGCGGTGAGCGGATTGACGATGCGGCCCGCCGCGAAGATGCCCAGCATGCGCCGTACCCGCACCTCGCCGGTGGCGGGGTCCACGGCGACCTCGGCGAACTGCGCCCCGAAGGAGTGCCGTTCGGCCGGCGCCAGGGAGCCGATGGCCTCGGTGGTGTCCGACCGGACGGTGACGCCCTCCGGCGGGATGTCGGCGCCCAGGGCCAGCCGTTCGCGCAGTTCGCCGGCCGCCGCCTTGACCGCCCAGGACCAGGAGCGGGTGCCCATGGAGCCGCCGGCGATCATCGCCGGGCCGAAGTCGCTGTCGCCGATGCGCACCCGGATGCGGTCCGGGGGCACCTGCAGCGCGTCCGCCGCGACCAGGCCGAGCGCGGTACGGGCCCCGGTGCCGATGTCGGCCGCGGAGATCCGGACGGTGAAGGTGCCGTCCGGGTGCGCGGTCGCCGTCGCCGTCGAGGGCGCTGCTCCCGACGGGAAGGAGGCCGCCGCCGTGCCGGTGCCGAGCAGCCAGCGGCCGTCCCGGCGCTGCCGGGGGCGCCGGTCGCGGTCCGCCCAGCCGAACCTGCGGGCTCCCTCCCGGAAGCAGGCCGCGAGGTTCCGGCCGGCGAACGGCAGGCCCGACACCGGGCCCCGCTCCGGTTCGTTGCGCAGCCGCAGTTCGACCGGGTCGATCCCGCACTTCTCGGCGAGTTCGTCCAGGGCCGCCTCCAGTGCGAAGGAACCGGGCGCCTCGCCCGGGGCGCGCATCCAGGTGGGGGTGGGCACGTCGAGCCGGACGACGCGGTTGGCGGTGTGGTGGGCGTCGGCGTCGTACATCACCCGTGCCACGGCGGCGCTCGGTTCCACGAACTCGTGCACGGTGGAGGTGAGGCTGATCGAGCGGTGCTCCAGTGCGACGAGGCGTCCGTCGGGGCCGGCTCCGAGCCGGACGCGCTGGGTGGTGGGGCTGCGGTAGCCGGCCAGCGAGAACATCTGGCGCCGGGTGAGGACGACCCGTACGGGCCGCTGCAGCAGGGTGGCGGCCATGACCGCGGCCACCTGGTGGGCGCGCACCCCCTTGCTCCCGAAGCCGCCGCCGACGTGTTCGGAACGTACGCGCACGGCGGCCGGGTCCAGCGAGAAGAGGTTGGCGAGTTCGCCGACGACCCAGGTGACACCCTGGTTGGAGTCGATCACCTCCAGGCGTCCGCCGTCCCAGCGGGCCGTCGCAGCATGGGGCTCCATCGGGTTGTGGTGCTCTTCGGGGGTGGTGTACTCGGCGTCCACGACGACGGCCGAGGCGGCGAGCCCGGCCTCCAGGTCGCCCTTGCCGGTCACCGCCGGCATGTGGCCGTCCACCGGGTAGGCGCCGGGGTGTTCCGCGGTCAGCTCGATGTCGTGCGGTTCCTGCTCGTAGTGCACGACGAGCGCCTCGGCGGCCTCCCTGGCCTGCTCGGAGGTCTCCGCGACGACCAGTGCCACCGGCCAGCCCAGGTGCGGCACCCGGTCGTGCTGGAAGACGGCGCAGGTCGGGTCCGGCCGGGTGCCCAGCAGGCCGGTGTAGTCCGTGGTGAGGCGGAGCGCGTTGCGGTGGTCCAGGACGGCCAGTACGCCCGGCATGGCGAGGACGCGGTCGGTGTCGAGGGCGCGGATGCGGCCGCGGGCGACGGTGGAGAGCACCAGCCAGCCGTGGGCGAGGCCGGCGAAGGGCACCTCCGCCGCGTAGCGGGCCGCTCCGGTGACCTTGTCCCGGCCCTCGATCCGGGTGTGGCCGGTGCCGACGACCGGCGCGTGGGCGGCGGTCTCGGTGGTGGCGGCGGTCATCGTGCGGCCTCCTCGGCGAGTTCGGACAGGACGGCCACCACGAGGTTGCGCATGAGGTCCACCTTGTAGCCGTTGTGCGGCAGCGGCCGTGCCGCGGCCAGTTCGGCGTCCGCCGCGGCGGCGTAGGCCTCGGCGCCTGCGGCCGCGCCGACCAGGACGCGTTCGGCGGCCAGGGCCCGCCACGGGCGGGAGGCGACGGCGCCGAAGGCCAGGCGCGCGTCCCGGACGACGCCGTCCCGGATGTCGAGCGCGGCGGCGAGGGAGCCGATGGCGAAGGCGTAGGAGGCGCGTTCGCGGACCTTGCGGTAGCGGGAGCGGGCGGCGACCGGGGCGGGCGGCAGCGTGACGCCGGTGATCAGCGCGCCCGGCGGCAGGGCGGTCTCCCGGTGCGGGGTGTCCCCGACGGGCAGGTAGAAGTCGGCGAGCGGCAACCGGCCGGGGCCGTCCGCCGTTTCGAAGTGGACCACGGCGTCGAACGCGGTCAGGGCCACGGCCATGTCGGAGGGGTGGACGGCCACACAGTGGTCGGAGGCGCCCAGGATCGCGTGGTTGTGGTGTTCGCCCTGGACGGCGGGGCAACCGCTGCCGGGAAGGCGCTTGTTGCAGGGCCGGGTGACGTCGGTGAAGTAGCCGCAGCGGGTGCGCTGCAGCAGGTTCCCGCCGACCGTGGCCATGTTGCGCAGCTGCCCCGACGCGCCGGCCAGTACCGCCTGGGCGAGGGCCGGGTAGCGGCGCCGGACCTCGGGGTGGGCCGCCAGGTCCGCGTTGGTGACGGTGGCACCGATGCGCAAGCCGCCTTCGGGCGTCGACTCCACGTCGTCCAGGGGGAGTTCGCGGATGTCGACGAGCCTGGCGGGGCGCTCGACGCCGCTCTTCATGAGGTCGACGAGGTTGGTGCCGCCGCCGAGGAAGCGGGTGTCCGGGTCGGTGCCGAGCAGTGCCACGGCACCGGCGACGTCGTGCGCCCGCTGGTAGTCGAACTCCCTCATGCCACGGCCTCCTCGGCGTCCGGCAGGGCGGTGGCCGCGTCCTGCCGGGTCTGCGCCGCGCGGGCCACCGCTTCCACGATCGAGACGTAGGCGCCGCAGCGGCACAGATTGCCGCTCATCCGCTCCCGGATCTCCTCGGCGGTCAGGTCCGGCGGCCCCGCTTCGGGGCGGACGTCCTCGGTGACGGCGCTCGGCCAGCCGGCCGCGTGCTCTTCGATGACACCGATCGCCGCGCAGATCTGGCCCGGGGTGCAGTAGCCGCACTGGTACCCGTCCAGTTCGAGGAAGGCCTGCTGCACGGGGTGCAGCCGCTCGCCGTCGGCCACGCCCTCGATGGTGGTGATCTCCCGGCCCTCGGCGGTCACGGCCAGCTGGAGGCAGGCGACGGACCGGCGGCCGTCCAGCAGGACCGTACAGGCCCCGCACTGCCCTTGGTCGCAGCCCTTCTTGGTGCCGGTCAGGTCGAGCCGTTCGCGCAGTGCGTCGAGCAGGGTGGTGCGGTGGTCGACGGGCAGTGTGTGCTTCTCGCCGTTGATCTTCAAAGTGATGACACTGGACGTCGATAAGGCCATGAGCTGCTTCTTTCGCATTCCAGGGACAGACGGAGACCGGCGGGCGGCACGGACGGTGTGCCGTGTGGGCCGGTGGGTGCGGGGTGGCGCAGCGACGGTGCGAGGTGGCGGGGCGGACAGTGCGGGTGACGACTGCCGGCGGGACGCGTCCGTCGGTATGGTGGACGTGACCGGACAGCTGTCCGCTACCGGAAACCTAACGGACAGATGTCCGCTTAGCAAGGGCGGGACGTACCGCCTCCCGAGGAGGACGAGTGCCGCAGCAGACGGACCCACCCCGGCGCTCCGACGCCCAGCGCAACCGCGAGCGCATCCTGGAAGTGGCCGTCATCGAGCTGTCGCGCTGCGCGGACACCCCGCTCAGCGCGATCGCCAGGAAGGCCGGGGTCGGGCAGGGCACCTTCTACCGCAACTTCCCCAACCGCGAGTCACTCGTCCTGGAGATCTACCGCCACGAGATGCAGCAGGTCGCCGACAGCGCGGACCAGTTGCTCGCCGCCCGGGCGCCCGAGGAGGCCCTGCGCGCCTGGATGGACCGGCTGTCGGAGTTCGCCATGACCAAGGCGGGACTGGCCGACGCCATCCGGCAGGTCACGGGCGCGCCCGGCGGCCCCGCCAAGCCCTCGCCCACGCCGGTGGCGCGGGCGGCGGAACTCCTGCTCCGCGCCAACGAGGAGGCCGGCACCATCCGGCCCGGGGTCAGTCCCGACGACTTCTTCCTCGCGATCGCGGGTCTGTGGCAGCTCGACCCGGGCGACGACTGGCGCCCCCGCGCCGCCCGCCTCATGGACCTGGTCATGGACGGACTGCGCGCGGGGGCGCCGCGCGGGTGAGGTGCCCGGCCGCGCGGGCCCTGCGGCCCGGTGCCGGCCGGCCCGGTGCCGAGGGCTTCGCGTCGGAGTTCGGCCAGGCCGGGGAGGGCTCTCGGGCCGCGTGCGGTGCGGTGGGCCGGTCCGCCGCCGCGGCCCGGGACGCGGCGCCGTCCGCGCATCCCCGTCGGACCTGCGCTTTCCCGGGACGGTGCCGTCCCCGGTGACGCACGCGGCAGGGGCGGCGGGCGCTCCGCGACGGTGACCGGGCAGCCGCTTGTCGTGCACCGCACACGGGGACGACCATGTGTGCTCCCGCCCGCTGCGCGCCGGCGAGCGGGAGTCGCCCGCGAGCTCGACAGAAGTGCGTCCCGCTGTCTTCCGGAAGGGCTGGTCGTGCCAGAGCCGCTTGATGCCGTGACCCCCGCCGCCGGTACGCCCGTGTCCCCGGCGGAGGTGAACGTGCCGCCGACGGTCGGCGTGGAGGAGGAGTTCGTCCTGGCCGCACGGCACAGCAGGGCGGCCGTGCACAGGGCCCCGGCCGTGGTGGAGGCCGCCCGAGCCCGCCTCGGCGCCGCGCACGCCACGGCGGAGGTCTCCCAGGCCCAGCTGGAGACCGTCAGCGCGGTGTGCCGCACCGCCGGGCAACTCGAGGCGGAGATCGTCCGGTTGCGCTCCGGAGCCGCGACGGCCGCCGCCGAGTACGACTGCCTCCTCGTGCCCAGTGGCAGTGCGGTCCTCGGCAGACCCGGCCCGCCGCCCGTCGTGGACAAGGCCCGCTACCGCGCCTTCGTGCGCCGCTTCGGGCCGCTCGTCCACGACCAGGGTGTGAACGCCTGCCACGTGCACGTCGGGGTCGCCGACCGGGAGGAGGCCGTACGGGCGGTCAACCACCTGCGGGGCTGGATGCCCCTGCTGCTGGCCCTCACCGGCAACTCCCCGTACAGCGACGGCACGGACACCGGATACGCGAGCTGGCGCTCCCTGGTCTGGGGCCGCTGGCCGCTCGCGGGGCCTCCGCCGTACCTGCGCGGCGCCGCCCACCACGAACAGGTCGTCGGCGATCTCGTGGCCAGCGGGGCGGCGATGGACCCGTCGATGGTCTACTGGCACGTGCGGCCCTCGCCGCACCTGCCCACCCTGGAGGTACGCGTCGCGGACGTGCTGCCCGGACCCGCGGCCACCACGGCCTACGCGCTCCTGGTCCGCGCCCTGGTCGGCTGCGCCGTGGACGCGGTACGCGCCGGCGAGCCCGCCCCCGACGTACCGGATCCGCTGCTGCGGGCGGCGTGCTGGCAGGCCGCCCGGCACGGGACGGACGGCACTCTGCCCGCCACCCACACCCGCGACTGCTCCCCCGCCGCGGTCGGCCGGCTGGTGGAGGAACTCTGGAAACGCGTCGAGTCGCACCTCAGCCGGTACGGCGACGACCGGTGGGTCGGCGACTGGCTGAGCGAGGTCCAGCACGGCGGCACCGGCGCCGTACGGCAACGGCGGATCGCGGAGCACCACGGGGGCCGCCTCCAGGCCGTGGTGGACGAACTCGCCGTCCCGCCCGGGTGATCCGCGCCCGCGCGGACGGCCGCGGCACCCGTCGCAGCGACAACGACCGGCAACAGGCCGACGCGGACGGCGCGGTGGACGCGCGGGGCGACTCCGGCCCGCCCGTGGGGTGGTGCGCTTCCCGTAGGATGATCGAACACCCGGCCCGAACCGGCCACGCCTCAAACGGAGTTGTCATGATCGACACCAGCAAGGCGCATCCCGCGCGGGTCTACGACTGGCTGCTGGGCGGCAAGGACAACTACCCGGTCGACGAGGCCGTGGGTCAGCGGCTGCCGCCCGAGGCGAAGGACGCGGCACGGCAGAACCGCCAGTTCATGCACCGGGCCGCCGCCTGGCTCGCCGCGCGGGGCGTCGACCAGTTCCTGGACATCGGCACCGGCATCCCCACGCCGCCCAACCTGCACCAGATCGTGCAGGACATCGTGCCGTCGGCGAAGGTCGTCTACACCGACAACGACCCGATCGTGCTGCGCCACGCCGAGGCACTGCTGGTCAGCGGCACCGAGGGCGTCACCGACTACATCCAGGCCGATGTGCGGCAGCCGGAGTCCATCGTCCGGCACGCCCGGCAGGTGCTGGACTTCAGCCGGCCGGTCGCGCTGTCGCTGATCGCGCTGATGCACTTCGTCTCCGACGAGCAGGACGCCCACGGCATCGTCCGGAACCTGGTCGCCACACTGCCCCCGGGCAGCTATCTCGTGCTGTCGCACGCCGCCTCCGATCTTTTCCCGGAACTCGCCGCGCAGGTCACCGCCGAGTACGCCAGGGGCGGCATCCAGCTCGGTTTCCGCTCGCGCGCGCAGGTGACGCGCTTCTTCGACGGCCTGGACCTCGTACCGCCCGGCCTGGTGACCGCCACCGAGTGGGGCGCGCCGGCCTCGGAGGCGGAACCGGAGGGCAGCGGCATCTACGCGGGAGTGGCCCGCGTGCGCTGACCGGTCGCGGACCCGCTTGCCTTCGAGCGCACTCCAGCCGTCACACTGTTCGCGACCAAGCGGAGGGGCATCCGTGCCCGGAACGGAACGGCGGCAGCAGATGGCGACGACGAACGGGGCGGGACACCCCCTGCCCTACGACACCTACCGGGAGGCGATCGAGCGGGAGACCCGCCGGTTCGCCGAGGCGGTGCGGGGCGCCGACCCCGCGGGCGCCGTGCCCGCCTGCCCCGACTGGACGCTGGCCGAGCTGACCCGGCACGTCGGAGCGGTGCAGCGCTGGTTCTGCGCGCTGCTCACCCGGCGGGTGCAGGAACCGCCGCGCAGCCGTGACGTGGAACTGGGACTGCCCGGCGACGAGCGGGATCTCGCCGACTGGCTGGCGGCGGGACTGCCCGAGGTCGCGGCCGTGCTGCGGGCCACGAATCCCGGCGCGGCGATGTGGGCCTGGGGCGAGGACCAGCACGCGCGGTTCTGGGCCCGCCGGATGCTCTGCGAGACGCTGGTGCACCGGGTGGACGCGGAGCACGCCCTGGGCCGGGAGTCGGACGTCGACCCGGTGCTCGCCGCGGACGGGGTGGACGAGTTCCTGGTCAACCTGCCCTACGCGGGGCTGTTCGCACCCGGTGTGACGAAGCTGCGCGGTGACGGCGAGGTCCTCGCGTTCGGCTGTGCCGGCACCGGCGAGGAGTGGCGGGTGCGGCTGGACCCGCACGGTTTCCGGCTGCTGCCGCGCGCCGGCGACGCCGCGTCCGAGCCGCCCGCGGTGACGGTGCGCGGTCACGCCGCGGACCTCCTCCTGCTGCTCTACGGGCGGCGGTCGTACCAGGAGCCCGCCTTCGAGGTCTCGGGCGAGACCGCGGTGCTCGACCGCTGGTTCGCGCACACGGCCTTCTGAGCGGTCGCCGGTCCTGTCGGGGCCGCCGCGCCGTGCCTCACCCGGCCGGCGGTGGCGGTCCGGACGGGGCGTCGGCGGTGAGGTGGACGGCGAGCGCCGCGACGTCGTCCTGCAGCCGGTCGCCGCTGTACTCCAGCAGCTCCTGGTGGAGGCGCTCCAGCAGTTCCCGGGGCGGGAGGCAGCCCCAGGAACGCAGCCGCCGGAGCAGCGGGTAGAAGGTGCCGGCGGCGTCGCGCGTCTCCGTGATGCCGTCGGTGTACAGCAGGAGCTGGTCACCGGGCCGGAACGAGTAGGTGTCCACGTGGTACGGCTCCCCCTCCAGCACGCCCAGGTTGAGCGGCGGCGCCGAGCGGCCGCTGTCCAGTTCCGTCACCTCCCCGCACCGGAGCCGGACCGGGGGCGGGTGGCCGCAGTTGACCACGCGGACCAGCGGGTCCCGCGGGGGGATCTCGGCGAAGACGGCGGTGACGAACCGCTCGCCCGCCTCGCTGCCGCCCAGCAGCATCACCCTGCGGTTCATGCTGGTCTCCACCCGGTCCGCGAGGGCGGGGAGCGCGGGTTCGTCGTGGGCCGCCTCGCGGAACGCCCCGAGCAGGGCCGCGGCCGTCTCCACCGCGAGCAGCCCCTTGCCCCGGACGTCGCCGATGAGCAGCCGGACGCCGTAGCGGGTGGGGACGGCCTCGTACAGGTCGCCGCCGATGCGCGCCTCCGCGGCGGCGGACCGGTAGAGGCTCTCCAGGCGGAGGCTGCCGATGCGGTGCGGCACCGGCCGGAGCAGGACCCGCTGGGCGATGTCGGCCACGAAGCGTACGTCGGCCAGCGTGCGCTCGCGGCGGACGCGGTGCGCGGCCAGGATCATGCCGAGGACGCCGACCAGGCCGGTGCAGAAGTAGGCGGCCACGTAGTGGCGGTCCCACAGGTACCCGACAGCGCGGCCCGCGCAGCACGGGGTGCCGGCCAGCACCCCTTCCAGCACGACGGCGAACACGGTGGCGCCGCCGACGGCGACCGGGCCGTGGGCGAAGGCGGTCACGAGCGGCAGGGCGATCAGCACGAAGCTCACCGGCCACTCCACGGGCGTCACCGGCTCCAGCACCAGGAGTCCCGCGACGTACAGCGCCGGGAGCCACCGCATCCAGGCCGGTGGTGCCGACAACCGCGTCCGCGCGCCGGCGCCACCCTCCCGTTCCCGACCTGTATGTCCCGTCCTCGGCATACGGGGTCTGCGCACACGGACTCCTGTGACGGAAACTCGACAAGACTCCCAGCCTGGTCGGCCGGACCGCGGCGCGCCCGGATTGCTCCACTCAGCGGCATGTTCCCGCCCGCGCGGGCCGCCTGACGGGCGCCGCACGGCGTCCACCGCGCCCGTGCCTCGGCCATCGGCGGGTACAGCGGTCGCCGGTCACCGAGTTCCAGTGCTAGAAAAGGGAGATGAGCGGACGTTCCCGCTGGCCACGGGCGCGCACGGCGCCACCGCCCGGCGTCGGCGGGTCATCCGGACCGGGCCGTGGTCGAAGGCCCTGGCCGTCACGCGGACGCCGCCTCTCGTCGTCCCTGAGCGTCCGCACGCTCGCCGCACAGGTCTTCCTGCTGCAGGCACTGATCATGCTCCTGCTGGTGGCGGTGGCGGCCGCCGCCCTGGTCGTGCAGGGGCGCTACGACGCCCAGCGCAACGCGGAACAGCGTTCCCTCGCCGCGGCGGAGGCGTTCGCGCACGCGCCCGGGACGGCGCTCGCGCTGCGGTCGCCGCACCCGACCGCCCGGCTCCAGGACGCCGCCGAACAGGCGCGCAAGGGTGCCCAGGTCGACTTCGTCAGCGTCCTGGACAGACACGGCATCCGGCTCGCCGACCCCGTGCCCGCGCTGATCGGCACGAAGGCCGAGGGCGTCGGCCGGGCCGCGGCGGGCGAGACGTTCACCGAGACGTTCCACGGTGAGCCCACCGACGCCGTGCGCGCGGTCGTGCCCGTGACGGACGCCAGCCGGCGCGTGGTCGGCATGGTCGCCGCCGGCATCCAGTACGCCAACGTGAGCCACGTGCTGAACGGTCAGCTGCCGATGCTGTTCGGCGCGGCGGCGGGGGCGCTCGTGCTGGCGACCGGCGGCGCGGCTCTGGTCAGCCGGCGCCTGCTGCGGCAGACCCACGGACTCGGCCCGGCCGAGATGACCCGGATGTACGAACACCACGACGCCGTGCTGCACGCGGTCCGCGAGGGCGTGCTGATCGTCGACGGCGAGGGCTGCGTGCTGCTCGCCAACGACGAGGCACAGCGGCTGCTGGACCTGCCCGCGGACGCCGACCGGCGGCAGGTGCGGGAGCTGGGGCTGGGGCCGCGGCTGACGCGGCTGCTGGAGTCGCAGGAGACCGCCACCGACGAGGTCCTGCCGGCCGGGGACCGGCTGCTGGCGGTGAACATCCGGCCCACCGCGCCCTACGGCGGCGCGCAGGGTCTGGTCGCCACCTTCCGGGACACCACGGATTTGAGGGCCCTGTCCGGGCAGGCGGAGGTGGCGCGGGGCCGGCTGTCCTTCCTGTACGAGGCCGGGATGCGGATCGGCACCACCCTGGACGTACGGCGTACGGCGGAGGAGCTGGCCGAGGTGGCGGTCCC
>NZ_BNBF01000004.1:16591-21873 GCF_014654935.1 Streptomyces capoamus | reverse complement strand
CCGGCTGGCCGACGTCGTGACCGTGGAGCTCCTCGACTCCGTGCTGCGCGGCCAGGAGCCCACGAGTGCGGTGCGGGAGATGCGCCGTACCGCGCTGCGCGCCTCACGGGACGGGCATCCCCTCCAGCCGGTGGGGGACCCGATCCGCTTCGTGATGGCCGACACGCCGATGGTCTCGGCGCTGCGCCAGGGCAAGGCCGTGCTGGTGCCCGACCTGCACAGCGCGCAGGACTGGCGGGCCCAGGATCCCGAGGGGGCGCTGCGGGCCCTGGAGTACGGCATCCGGTCGCTGATCACGGTGCCGCTGCGGGCGCGCGGGGTGGTCCTCGGCATGGTCAACTTCTGGCGCGGCGCCACGTCTCCCCGGTTCGACGAGGAGGACGTCGCCGTGGCCGAGGAACTGGTGGCCCGGGCCGCGGTGGCGATCGACAACGCGCGCCGGTACTCGCGCGAGCACGCCCTGGCCATGACGCTGCAACGGAACCTGCTCCCGGTGGGCCTGCCGGAGCAGAACGCCCTGGAGATCGCCTCGCGCTACCTGCCCGCGCAGTCCGGCGTGGGCGGCGACTGGTTCGACGTCATCCCGCTGCCCGGCTTCCGGGTCGCGCTGGTCGTCGGCGACATCGTGGGGCACGGGCTGCAGGCCGCGGTGACCATGGGGCGGCTGCGCACGGCCGTGCTGAACTTCTCCTCGCTCGACCTGGCCCCGGACGAACTGCTGGGGCACCTGGACGAGATGGTGACCCGGCTGGACACCCAGGGCGGCCCCACCGACGACGACCGGGTGCCGCTGACGGGCGCCACCTGCCTCTACGCCATCTACGATCCGGTCGGCGGGCACTGCACCCTGTCCCGCGCCGGGCACCTCGCGCCGGCCGTGGTGGATCCCGGGGGCACGGTCACCTTCCCCGACCTCCCCCTGTCGCCGCCCCTGGGGGTGGGCGGCCACCCCTTCGAGGCCGGGGAGCTGGACCTGCCCGAGGGCAGCCGGCTGGTGCTGTTCACCGACGGGCTGGTCGAGGACCGCGGACGGGACATCGACGAGGGCCTGGAACTGCTCTCCTCGGCCATCGCCCACGTGGACCGGACACCGGAGGAGACCTGCCGGGCCCTGGTGGAGACGATGCTGCCCGGGCACCCCCGGGACGACGTGGCGCTGCTGGTCGCCCGGACCCGGCTGCTTTCTCCCTCGTCCGTCGCGACCTGGGACGTGCCCTTCGACGCCGAGGCGGTGCCCCGGGTGCGCAGGGAGGTGAGCCGGCGGCTCGCCGACTGGGGCCTGGAGGGCATGGCGTTCGCCACGGAACTGATCGTGAGCGAACTGCTCACCAACGCGATCCGCTACGGCGCGCCGCCCGTGCGGGTCAGACTGCTGCTGGGCCGCACGCTGGTCTGCGAGGTGTCCGACGGCAGCAACACCTCGCCCCGGCTGCGCCGCGCGGCCAGTACCGACGAAGGAGGCCGGGGGCTGTTCCTGGTCTCGCAGTTCGCGGACCTCTGGGGCACCCGGTACGCCTCGCGGGGCAAGGTGATCTGGACCGAGCAGAGCCTGGACACCGTCCCGGAACCGGACCCGTCGGTCCTGTTCGACGCCATGGGCCTGTGACCGGGCGCGGACCGCGGTTTCCGGGAGCGCTCCAAAAACAGCGGCTTCCGGGGCAGGTCCCGCCGCGACCTGCGTCTTCGAAAGCGCTTCGATAATCGTCGCGCCGCCGGGCTTGTCAGGGACATGGACTGTCCCTACAGTCCCTGCCCAACGGGGAATGGGAGCGCTCCCATTCCTGAGCCGCCGGGAGCGCTCCCGTACTCCCCCCACCGTCATGTGAAGGGACCCGCATGCGACCGTCCAAGCACCCTGTCCGTGGCAGGCGCGGCCTGCTGGGCGTGCTCCTCACCGCGCTCGCCGCCGTGGCGGCGCTGCTCACCGTCACCCCGGCGGCCCACGCCGACACCACGATCTGCGAGCAGTACGGGTCGACGACGATCCAGGGCCGCTACGTCGTCCAGAACAACCGCTGGGGCACCGCCGAGACCCAGTGCGTCACCGCCACCGACTCGGGATTCCGCGTCACCCAGGCCGACGGATCGGTGCCGACCAACGGCGCCCCGAAGTCCTACCCGTCCGTCTTCAACGGCTGCCACTACACCAACTGCTCGCCCGGAACCAGGCTCCCGGCCCGGCTGAGCGGCATCTCCGGGGCGCCCACCAGCATCTCGTACAGCTACGTGAGCAACGCGGTGTACGACGCCGCGTACGACATCTGGCTCGACCCCACGCCCCGCACCGACGGCGTGAACCGGACCGAGATCATGATCTGGTTCAACAAGGTCGGCCCCGTCCAGCCCGTCGGCTCGCAGGTCGGCACCGCGACGGTCGCCGGACGGCCGTGGCAGGTGTGGGCCGGCAACAACGGCTCCAACGACGTGCTGTCCTTCGTCGCGCCGTCGGCCATCGGCAGCTGGAGCTTCGACGTCATGGACTTCGTCCGGCAGGCCGTCTCCCGGGGCCTGGCCCAGGACAGCTGGTACCTGACCAGCGTGCAGGCGGGCTTCGAACCGTGGCAGAACGGCGCCGGTCTCGCCGTGACCTCGTTCTCCTCCTCGGTCGAGACCGGCAGCGGCGGCCCCGGGACACCGTCGGCCTGCAAGGTGGCGTACACGCCGAACGTCTGGCAGGGCGGTTTCAGCACCGACGTCACCGTCACCAACACCGGCTCCTCCCCCGTCGACGGCTGGAAGCTGGCCTTCACCCTGCCCGCGGGACAGCAGATCGGCAGCGCCTGGGGCGCCGGCGTGACGCCGTCCTCGGGGGCCGTCACGGCGAGCAACCTCGCCTACAACGCGCAGATCCCGCCCGGCGGCCAGGTCTCCTTCGGCTTCCAGGGCACCTACGGCGGCAGCTTCGCCAAGCCGGCCGGTTTCAGCCTGAACGGCAGCGCCTGCACCACCGCGTGACCCACCCGCTCCGGGACCCGCTCGTCCCGCCCCGCCGATCGGGCGGGTCCCGGCTCCACACCAGCGCCGCCCCGCCCCCGGACCGCTCCAGGAAAGGCCCGCCCGCATGAGCCTCCTGCTCGCCCGCCGCCGCCCGGTGACGGCCCTGGCCGTGTGCGCCGCGGCCCTGGCCCTCGCCGTGCCGGCCGTCGCCGCACCGGAGCCCGTGGCCGCCCCGGCCGCCCTCCTCCCCTACCAGGACGCGTCCTTACCCGTGCCGGACCGGGTCACCGACCTGCTGTCGCGCATGACGCTGGACGACAAGCTCGGCCAGATGACGCAGATCGAGAAGGACGCCCTCGTCCCGCAGTCCGACCTCGCCGCCTACCGCATCGGGTCCGTGCTGTCCGGCGGTGACTCCACCGTCAGCCCCAACAACGCCCGGACCTGGGCCGACACCTACGACTCCCTGCAGCGCACCGCCCTGACCACCCCGCTCGGCATCCCGATGATCTACGGCATCGACGCCGTGCACGGCCACAACGCGGTCCGCGGAGCCACCCTGTTCCCGCACAACATCGCGCTCGGCGCCACCCGTGACCCCGCGCTCGTCCAGCGGATCGGGCGGGCGGTGGCCGAGGAGGTCTCGGGCACCGGCATCGACTGGGACTTCGCGCCGTGCCTGTGCGTCGCCCGCGACGACCGGTGGGGCC
This sequence comes from Streptomyces capoamus, assembly GCF_014654935.1. Lineage (GTDB taxonomy): Bacteria > Actinomycetota > Actinomycetes > Streptomycetales > Streptomycetaceae > Streptomyces > Streptomyces capoamus. The sequence goes on along the minus strand of NZ_BNBF01000004.1, from coordinate 18,226 downwards.
GCACCTACGAGTCCTACGGCGAGACACCCGAACTGCCCTCCGCCCTCACGACCTTCATCACCGGGCTGCAGGGCGACACGCTGGGCGCCGGACCGGCGTCCGTGCTCGCCACCGCCAAGCACTACCTCGGCGACGGCGGCACCTCCGGCGGTGTCGACCAGGGCGACACCAAGGTCTCCGAGGCCGAGCTGCGCGCCGTCCACCTGCCCCCGTTCAAGGAGGCGGTACGGCGCGGCGTGGGCGCGGTGATGCTGTCGTACAGCAGCTGGAACGGTGTGCGGTCCCATGCCGACAAGTACCTGGTGACCGACGTGCTGAAGGGCGAGCTCGGCTTCACCGGGTTCGTCGTCTCCGACTGGGCGGCGGTCGACCAGCTCGACGGGCAGAGCGGTTTCACCGGCGCCGAGATCAGTACGGCGGTGAACGCGGGCGTCGACATGGTGATGGTGCCGCACGACTACAAGAAGTTCCTCACCCTGCTGCGCGGCGAGGTCACCGCCGGCCGCGTCGCCGTCTCCAGGATCGACGACGCCAACCGGCGCATCCTCACCAAGAAGTTCCAACTGGGCTTGTTCGAGCAACCGTTCACCGACCGCTCGTACACCGCGACGGTCGGTTCGGCCGCACACCGGGAGCTGGCCCGGCAGGCGGTGCGCGCCTCGCAGGTGCTGCTCAAGAACGACGGCGGTGTGCTGCCCCTGCCGAAGTCGGCCAAGCTGTTCGTCGCCGGCAAGTCCGCCGACGACATCGGCAACCAGAACGGCGGCTGGACCGTCGGCTGGCAGGGCCGCAGCGGTCCCGTCACCGACGGCACCACGATCCTGCAGGGCATCCGGTCCGCCGTCACCGACCCGTCCCGTGTCACCTACGACCGCTACGGCAACGGCATCGACTCCGGTTACCGTGCCGCTGTCGCCGTGGTCGGCGAGACCCCGTACGCCGAGGGCCGCGGCGACCGGCCGGGCGGCCTCGGACTGGACCAGGAGGACCTGGCGACCCTGGCCCGGCTCAAGGCGAGCGGGGTGCCGGTCGTCGTGGTCCTCGTCTCCGGCCGTCCGCTGGACGTGTCCGACCGGCTGCCCGACTGGAAGGCGCTGCTGGCGTCCTGGCTGCCCGGCACGGAGGGCGCCGGCGTGGCCGACGTCCTGTTCGGTGACTACGCCCCCACCGGCAGGCTGCCGGTGAGCTGGCCGAGGACGTCCGCCCAGGAACCCGTCAACGACGGTGACGGCAAGGACCCGCTCTTCCCCTACGGGTACGGACTGACGTACTCCGGCACCGGTCCCGCACCGGCGCCCGGAGCGTGCACCGCACGGTTGCGCACCACCTCGTCCTGGCAGGGCGGTTACCAGGCGGAGGTCACCGTCGAGAACAGCGGTACCGCCACGCTGACGGGCTGGTCGGTGCAGTGGGAACTGGGCGGCTCCCGCGTCACCAGCCTCTGGAACGGCTCGCTCAGCACGGCCGACGGCCGGGCCACGGTCCGCAACGCCGCCTTCAACGGCGCCCTGGCGCCCGGCGCCACCACCTCGTTCGGCTTCACCGCGGACGGTACCGCCGGCACACCCGTTCCGCACTGCACCGGTTACTGAGCGCGCCGGTCCCGGCCGTCCGGCGCGCTCCCGACACCCCCGC
>NZ_BNBF01000004.1:0-16546 GCF_014654935.1 Streptomyces capoamus | reverse complement strand
GCACGAGGAGGACACATGGCACAGCCCGCCCGCCGAGCGAGCGCACCCCGACCGGACCGGGCGCGCCGCGGGCGCCGGGCGGCTCCGTCGGCCGCGGCGCTCGCCGCCCTGTCCCTGGGCCTGGCGGGGCAGCTCACCGCGCAGCCCGCGGCCGCCGCGCGGAGCCACCTCGGCAACCCGTTCGCCGGCGCCCCGCTCGCCGGGCACCGGTTCCCCGAGCAGTTCGCGCTGCTCGTGCGGGCCGCCTGCCCGGCCGTGCCCCCGGGTGGCGGCACCGCGCACCGACACCACGTACAGCGACGCCCCGGCGGCCGAAGCGCCTTCCCCGGTACGGAGACCGCCGCGGGCGCACCTGCTCGCCCGATGTGAACCGAAAGGAGCGGAACGTGGCTCGACGCAACAGACTGATGCCGGCGGCAGCGGCCCTGTCTACGCTGCTCGCGGCGCTCGCCCTGACCCTGCTGGGACAGAGCAGCGCGCAGGCCCACGGGGTCGCGATGCTGCCCGGATCCCGGACCTACCTGTGCTACCTGGACGCGCGCACGACGACCGGCGCCCTGGACCCGACCAACCCGGCGTGCCGGGACGCGCTGGCCCAGAGCGGTGCGACGGCGCTGTACAACTGGTTCGCCGTGCTCGACTCCCACGCGGGCGGCCGGGGCGCCGGTTACGTCCCGGACGGCACCCTGTGCAGTGCGGGCGACCGGTCCCCGTACGACTTCCGCGCCTACAACGCGGCCCGCGCGGACTGGCCACGGACCCATCTGACCAGCGGGGCGACCATCCAGGCCCAGTACAGCAACTGGGCGGCGCACCCGGGCGACTTCCGGGTGTACGTCACCAAGCAGGGCTGGTCACCGTCCTCCACCCTGCACTGGGCCGACCTGGAGCTGATCCAGACGGTGAGCAATCCCCCGCAGCAGGGGTCGCCGGGCACCGACGGCGGCCACTACTCCTGGGACCTGAAGCTGCCTCCCGGGCGGTCCGGTGACGCCCTGCTCTTCATCCAGTGGGTCCGCTCCGACAGCCAGGAGAACTTCTTCTCCTGCTCCGACATCGTCTTCGACGGCGGCCACGGCGAGGTCACGGGAATCCGCGGCTCCGGCAGCACACCGACGCCCACCCCGACCCCCACGCCGACGGATCCGCACACCGGCTCCTGCATGGCCGCCTACTCCGTGGTGAACTCCTGGAACGGCGGCTTCCAGGCCTCCGTCGAGGTCATGAACCACGGCACGGCACCGCTCGACGGCTGGGCCGTGTCCTGGCGGCCCGCGGCGGGCACCAGGATCAGCAGCCTGTGGAACGGCTCGCAGTCGACCGCCGCCGACGGCACGGTCACGGTCCGCAACGCGGACCACAACCGGACCGTGCCCGCCGGCGGCAGCGTCACCTTCGGCTTCACCGCCACCTCGACCGGCGACGAGGTACCCGCCGGTCCGATCGGCTGCGTCACGGCACAGGGCACCACCTGACAACACCGGACGTGCCGCATCCCCGGGCCGTCCCGGGGAGGCGGCCCAGTCGCGCGGCCCCCGTACACCCGGCTGGTGTCAGGGCCTGAGGCCGCGGAAGGTGCGGCGCAGGTCGCTCACCCAGGCGTCGGGGTTCTCCCAGGGGATGAAGTGGCCGCCGTGGTCGTGGGCGTTGACGTTGACGTGGTGGAACCAGTCGGCCTGCGGGCCGGTCCGGAACGCCCGGACGCGCTCGTCGGCGGTGTGGATGCCGGGCGGGTTCTCGAACGTGACGAGGGTGATGCCGGCCGGGGCCTGCACGACCGGGGTGCGGTCGTGGGCGGGGGTCCAGGGGTAGCGGTTGGCGTTGGCGTAGTAACGCATCGACGTGGCGATGGAGTTGTTCACCCAGTAGATCGTGGCGTGGGTGAGCAGGTCGTCCGGGGTGAAGACGGACGTGAGGTCGCCGCCGTGGTCGCTCCAGGCGTCCCAGCGCTCGAGCAGCCAGGCGAGCAGTCCGGCGGGTGAGTCGCTCAGCCCGTGGGCCAGGGTGGCGCCGTCGAGCATGTGCACGGCGAGGTGGGACGCGAAGCGGCGGTCCAGCTCCAGGGCGCGGTCGCGGACGTCGGCCGGCTGATCGTCGGTGAGGGGCCGGTTCCGGGCGAAGTCCCAGGCGCGGGGACCGTTGAGGAAGTCCAGCGGCGTGCCGGAGCCGATGTGGATGCCGTACAGCTCGTCGGCGTACTTGTGGCCGAGCTGGCTGGTGACGAGCCCGCCGATGTCGCAGCCGCCGGCGGCGTACTTGCGGTGCCCCAGGGTCTCGGTCATCAGCAGGTGCCAGAGGTCGGCGACCTTCCAGAAGTTGACGTCCGGGAAGCCGGTGAGCGGGCCGGGGAAACCGAAGCCGGGCAGGGACGGCACGATGACGTCGAAGGCGTCGGCGGGGTCGCCGCCGAACGCGGCCGGGTCGGCGAGCGGGTCGATCACCTTCGACCAGTGCCAGAACGTCCACGGCCAGCCGTGGGTGAGGATCAGCGGGATCGGGCGGGGACCGCGGCCGGGCTTGCGCAGGAAGTGCACCGGGACGCCTGCCACGTCCGCCCGGTAGTGCTCGTACACGTTGAGGGCGGCCTCGGCCTTGCGCCAGTCGTAGCCGTCCCGCCAGTAGGCGACCAGCTCGCCGAGACGGCCGGCCGGGACACCGTAGGACCCGTCCCCGTTGCCCTCGTCCAGCGGCGGGCGGGTCAGCCCGAGGCGGATCCGCAGATCGTCGAGGACCTCGTCGGGCACGTGGATCGGGGCGGGCTCCAGGGGTAAGGCGTGCGGGGCGGTCATGGCGTGATTCCTTCCGGCTGGGAGCGGACGGCAGAACGTTCGCACATCCGCCCCGGAGCCGTGCGTGCGGGTGCGCTCCCGGCGCCCGGTCCCGGTCCGCCGGTGTCGGCGTTCGGGAGCGGCACGCGGACCTCCGGCCCGCCGCTAGGCCGGGCGGTCCGGTGGGCGGGCGATGCGGGTCAGGTCGGTCATCAGGGAGTTGAGCCAGGCCACGGTCGCGTAGTAGCGCCGGGGGGCGCCGGGCGGCTCGGCCGCGAAACCGTCGAGGGCCGGGTCGAGGAGCGGGGTCGTCGCGGCCGGGGTGTCGTCCCCCGGGTCCAGTGCGGCCGAGACCAGCAGCATCCGTCCCGCCACCCGCTCCCCCAGCACCCCGGCCGACTCGGCGGCCCCCGGACCGAGCGGGGCCGGCGACGGCTCCAGCAGACGGGCCGATCCCCACAGCGTGTGGTGCCCGGCGATCAGCGTGGCCTGCCAGTCGACCGGGGGCGGCCGCGGACCGCGTCCCCTGCCGCCGAAGGGCGCCGGTTCGCTCTGCAGCTGGGCGTACGCCGACTCCGCGAGGACGACGGCCCGTTCCAGCGACCGGTACCCCGGCGCACCCGTCGGCACCGCCGCCGTGCCGCCCGCCACCGAGGCACTGGTCGCGACGACGATCTCCGCGGCCCTGCGCAGCAGGTCCGCCGCCGCACGGCGCAGCTCGTCATGGGCGCCACGGGGCCAGGCCAGCACACCGAAGACGGCGCCGATCGCACTGCCCACCAGTACGTCCAGCACCCTGACCTCCGCCAGCCGCCAGGTCGGCTGCGCCAGCTGGGCGAAGACGAACGCGACCAGCACGGTGAACAGTCCCTGCGCCCACCCCACACCCCGGACCGGGCCCAGGGTGAAGGCGGCCAGCATCCACACCGGCAGCAGGACGGCGTACACGGCGGTGTCGGACCCGACCATGATCAGCACGCCCGCGCTGACCAGGGCCCCGGCCAGGGTGCCCGCGAGCGCCAGGCGGATGGTGCTCCAGGTCTCGCCCAGGGTGGTCCGGGTCAGGGTGAGGGTCGCCAGCATCGCCCAGAAGCCGTGCGGCAGCGTGTCCACCCCGGCCACCAGCCGGACGGCCGTCAGGGCCAGCGCCATGCGCACCGCGTTCTGGAAGAACACCGACCGGCGTCCGGCGTGGCCGCGCGCCCGGTGCCACCACAGCAGCGGGGCCGGGACCCTGGCGTACCAGAAGCGGCGCGGCGGCAGGTCCGCCGTGGCGTGCCGGCCCCGCACCGCCAGATCGGCCGCCGCCCCCATCGCCAGCGCCGCGTCCGCGGCCTCCAGCACGGCGGCGTGGCAGCGCAGCACGGCGGGCGGAGGACCGCCGCCGGAAACCGGGCCGGCGGACCCGGCGGACAGGCGGGCGCGTGCCGCGGCCAGTTCCCGCAGCCGGGCCGCGGGGGACGCCTGCGCCCGCAGACAGGCCGCGGTCGCCCCGGCCAGCTCCGCCACGGCCCGCAGCACCGCGCTCACCTCGGGTGCCGTGTCCCGTCCCCGTACGGCGGGCAGCTGCACGAGTCTGCCGAGCAGGGTGCGGACGGCCAGGCCGGTGTGAGTGAGGGCGCGGTCGCGCACGCCGGGGCCGGCCGGGCGCTCGGCCTCGGGCACGTTGAGCGGGCGCAGCGACTGTCCTGCCTCCTGCGCCACCCGGCGGTCCGCGTCGGTCAGGGCGGCGGGGGCGGAGGCGAGCCGCGCCGCCCACCGCTCGGCGACCAGCGCCGCACGCGCGGCCCGCTCCCGGTAGGGCGCGGGAGCCGGCTCGCGGAAGAGCAGCGCCTCGGCGGCGATGAACAGGACCGCGCCCGTGGTCGTTCCGGTCAGCCGGTCGCCGAGCGAACCGGGGTCGTACGGCGGGAAGGACGGCAGGATGTAGAGGAGTTGCAGGCCCGGCGCCGCCCCCGCCGGGCGCGGTCCGCCGACGGCGCAGAAGGCCAGTGTGAAGCCGACGACCAGCATGCCGGCGACCGCGGTCCAGGTGCGCACCGACAGCCAGGTGCCGGCGGCCACCAGCACCCAGCACACCGGCAGCAGGCGCGTCATGAACGCGGCGCGTTGCCGGCCGGTGCCGGGGATCCTGGACAGTCCGCCCAGGGCCACCACGGTGAACAGGGCGTAGGTGGCCGCCACGGGGCGGTCGAGGCCGTAGCGGAAGGGGTAGAAGCCGGCCGCCGCGACCAGGGTCACGCGCAGCGCACGACGGCCGGAGGCGGCGTAGGCCGCGGGCAGCCGGGCACGTCCTGGACCCCACACCCCTACAGAATCACCCAGCCCCGCGGGTCCGGCACCTTGCCGCGGGGGGGACAGTACGGGGAGAGCGAGGAGAGCGAGGAGGGGAGAACAGCGAAGGCAAGGAGTCACCCACTCCTTGCCACTCTCAACGTATAGCGCACGGGGGGGCTTGCGGCAAGGCCCCCGTCGTCCCGCACAATTGCCGGCCGAGGCCAGAAGCTGCCGGAAACGGGGAATTCACCAGATGCATGCCCATATGTCGACGTACGAACCGCGTGGAGAGATGACACCACCCCTGACCACCAGCGCTTTCGCCCTCCCCGAGCGGCTCGCCGCGAAGGCCGACCCGACACTGATCGCCGAGGACGAGAGGCACTTCGCGGCCGTCGCCGAGTGCCTCGAGCAGTCGATCGCCGAGCTGACCGAGCGGCTCGACGCCGAACGCAGGGCGCCCGGCGGCCTGGGCCGGCAGGCGATGGACCGGGACGCGGAGATCCACCGGCTGACGGGTCGCCTGCGCACACTGCGCCGCTTCGGCCTGGACCTGTGCCTCGGGCGCATGGTCGGCGCGGACAGCTCCGAGCCGGTGTACGTCGGGCGGCTCGGCCTCACGGACAGCGCGGGCCGCCGGCTGCTGGTGGACTGGCGCTCGCCGGCCGCCGAGCCGTTCTTCGGAGCCACCCACGCCCACCCCATGGGGCTGGTCAGCCGCCGCAGGTACCGCTGGACCGACGGCCGCATCAGCGACTACTGGGACGAGGTGTTCACCCCGGACGGCCTGGTCGGTCACGCCGCGCTGGACGACCAGTCCGCCTTCATCGCCAGTCTGGGCGGCAACCGCTCGGCGCGGATGCGGGACGTGCTGGGCACCATCCAGGCCGACCAGGACGCCATCATCCGGGCGGGGTCCCGCGGCGCCCTCGTCGTCGACGGCGGCCCGGGCACCGGGAAGACGGTCGTCGCGCTGCACCGCTCCGCCTACCTCCTGCACGCGGACCCCCGGCTCGGTCACCGCCGGGGCGGCGTCCTGTTCGTCGGCCCGCACCGGCCGTACCTGTCCTACGTGTCCGACGTCCTGCCGAGCCTCGGGGAGGAGGGCGTGCAGACCTGCACCCTGCGCGACCTCGTCGCCGAGGGCGCCGGCGCGGCCGTCGAGAGCGACCCGGAGGTTGCCCGTCTGAAGGCGTCCGCGGACATGGTGAAGGCGGTCGAGAAGGCCGTCCGGTTCTACGAGGAGCCGCCCACCGAGGGGATGACGGTCACCACCCACTGGTCCGACATCCCGCTCACCCCCGGCGACTGGGCCGTGGCCTTCGAGGCGGCGGAGCCCGGTACTCCGCACAACGAGGCGCGCCACCAGGTCTGGGAGGAGCTGCTGACGATCCTGGCGGACAAGCACGAGGGTGACGCCCCGCCGGAGCTGCTGCGCAGGTCCCTGCGGCAGAACAGGGACCTCGTCACTGCGTTCCACCGGGCGTGGCCGCTGCTGGAGGCGGCCGATGTCGTCGGCGACCTGTGGACGGTACCCGCGTACCTGCGGATGTGCGCTCCCTGGCTGAGCCGGGACGAGGTCCGGCTGCTCCAGCGCCCCGAGGCCCAGGCCTGGACGGTGTCCGACCTGCCGGTCCTGGACGCGGCGCGCCAGCGGCTCGGCGACCCGGAAACGGCCCGGCGCAAGCGCCGGCAGGCGGCCGTCCTGGCCGCCCAGCGGGAGCGGATGGCGCAGGTGGTCGACAACCTGGTCGCGGCCGTGGCCGACTCCGGCGCCGACGGTGACGACGGCGAGGGCCTGGTGAGGATGCTGCGCGGCGAGGACGCCGAGGTCAGCCTGGTGGACGAGAGCGAGCTGGACACCGTGGACCCGGACCTGCTCGCCGGCCCGTTCGCGCACATCGTCGTGGACGAGGCGCAGGAACTGACCGACGCCGAGTGGCAGATGCTGCTGCTGCGGTGCCCGTCCCGCAGCTTCACCATCGTCGGGGACCGCGCCCAGGCCAGGCACGGTTTCACCGAGTCGTGGCGGGAACGGCTCGAACGGGTCGGGTTCGACCGGATCACCCTGGCCTCCCTCGGCGTCAACTACCGGACACCGCGGGAGATCATGACGGAGGCCGAGCCGGTCATCCGGGCGGTGCTCCCGGACGCCAACGTGCCGGCCTCCATCCGCGCCACCGGTACGCCCGTCGTCCACGGTCCGGTGTCGGACCTGCGTCCGGTGCTCGACACCTGGCTGGCGGCGCACACCGAGGGGATCGCCTGTGTCATCGGCGACCCCGCGTTCCGGCCGTCCCCCCGCGTCCGTTCCCTCTCCCCCGAGCTGGTGAAGGGCCTGGAGTTCGACCTGGTCGTCCTCGTCGACCCGGAGAAGTTCGGCGACGGCGTGCGGGGCGCGGTGGACCGCTATGTCGCGATGACCCGGGCCACCGGGCAGCTCGTGGTGCTCACGAGCGGCTGAGGGCGGCTCGGTCGGTGCACGCCGGCACGCCGTCCAGCCAGGCCGGGCCCTGGATGTAGATGTTGGTGACCCAGGCGCGGTAGTCGGGGAGGTAGGACCAGGCGTCGTTGGTGTAGCCCTCGGCGGTGACGGGTTCGGCGTGCTTCTGGCAGCCGACCCGGATCGTCGTGGGGCCGGGGAAGGCGTAGACGCGGGCGGCCCGGACGGAGGGCTGGGCCTTGGTCCAGACGCCGGTGCCCCAGGTGCGGTGGACGGGGCCCGCCACGGTGCCCGTCTCGACGCGGACGGCCCCGGCGTAGTCGCCGCCGAGGCGTACGTCGCTGACCATCAGCCTGGTCCCGGACTGCCGGGCCTCCACCATCCGGCCGGCGCCCAGGTAGAGGGCGATGTGGTGCAGATGGGCCGGCGTGCCGTAGGCGAGCAGGTCCCCGGGGCGCAGGGGGCCGAGGCCCTCGGCGGCGGTGAAGCGGTCCGCGGTGCGGTACGTGTAGTACTGGGCGCTCGCGTCGCCGTCGAGCAGGTCCGCGCCGGTGGCCCGGGCGTAGGCGTAGCGGACCAGGCCCGAGCAGTCGAAGCCGACGCGTTCGGGGTCGTGTTCGCTGGCCGGGTCGGTCGGGTCCACCGTGCCGTGGGTGGGGCCGGGCTGCGGGCCGTGGCCGCCGCCCCAGGTGTACCAGACGCCCGCCGCGACCTGGGCGCAGGCGGCGTCCACGGCCCGCTCGGCCGCGGCGCTCGCGCCCGGGGCGAGGACGCGGCAGTCGTCGGCCGCGGTCCGCGCCGGCCCGGGGTGCCAGACGGCGGCGGCCGCCGGCGAGGTGAGGAGGAGAGCTGTCAGCAGGGCGATGAGTGTGCCGATGGCGCCGGTTCGCCGCAGCATGCCGGTACCCCCGTTTCGTGGTCCGTGTGAGAGGTCGGTGCGGTCACCCAGCGTTCCGGGGGTGCGGCGGCCCGGTCGAGGAGGGCGCGCGGACCTCCTGCGACGGGCAACGGGAAACGCTCGGGAAACCCCGTCCGGGCAGGGCGGTCGCTCAGCGCCGTGGGCACGCGGAGGCGCCGGGGGCCGGTTCGCCGGGGAGCAGGGCGCGGCGCGTCGCCGGGTCCGTTGCCCGGTCCAGCCGGCAGATCTCGGCCAGCCGTGCACCGGTGTCCAGGTTCCACAGCCGTACCGTGCCGTCGGTGCCGCTGCTGGCGACGGTCCGCCCGTCGGGTGCGAAGGCCACGCCCCACACGGCGTCGGTGTGCCCGGAGAGCGCGGCCCACAGCCGCCGTCCGGGGACGTCCCACAGCCGTACCGTCCGGTCGTTGCCGCTGCTGGCGAGGAACCGGCCGTCCGGTGAGAAGGCGAGGCCGCGCACCGAGCCGGTGTGGCCGGTGAGCGTGCCGAGCTGCCGGTGCCGGGCCACGTCCCACAGCCGTACGGTGCCGTCGTTGCCCGAACTGGCCAGCGTGCGGCCGTCGGGGCTGAAGGCGACCCCGCGGACGGCGCCGGTGTGGCCGGTCAGCGTGGCCGGCCGGCGGCGCTCGCCCAGGTCCCACAGCCGTACCGTCAGGTCGTCGCCCGCGGAGGCCAGGGTGTGCCCGTCGGGGCTGAAGGCGACGCCGTCGACGAAGTCGGTGTGGCCGGTGAGGACGGCGAGCGGGCGGCGGCCGGGAACGTCCCAGAGGCGTACGGTGCGGTCGGCTCCGGCGGAGGCGAGCGTACGCCCGTCCGGGGCGAACGCCACCGAGAACACGACGCCGTGGTGGCCGTGCAGCACGGTGCGGGAACGGCGGGCCGCCGGGTCCCACAGCACGACCGTGCCGTCGGTGCCGGCCGAGGCCAGGGTGCGGCCGTCGGGGGCGAACGCCACGGTGGTGACGCCGCCGTCGCCGCCCGTCAGGGTCGTGGGCGTCCCGCGCCGCCGGGCCGGGTCCGGGTCCCACAGCCGTACGGTGCGGTCGGCGTCCGCGGTGGCCAGCAGCCGTCCGTCCGGGCGGTAGGCGACGGCGGAGACCGAGGTGAACGGGCGCGCGGCCAGGGTCCGGCCGCGCAGGTCCCACAGGACCACGGACTGGTCGAAACCGCCGGTGGCGAGGAGGGTGCCGGTGGGGTCGACCGCCACGGACATCACGTAGTCGGTGTGCCCGGTCAGGGAGGTGACGAGCCGTCCGCCGCGGACGTCCCACAGTCGGGTGGTGCCGTCCCCGCCCGCGCTGACGACGGTGGTGCCGTCGGGGGTGTAGGCGACGGCGTTGACGTCGTCGCTGTGACCGGTGAGCGTCGCCGTGGCGCGGTGGCCCGTGGTGTCCCACAGCCGGACGGTGCGGTCCACTCCCCCGCTGGCCAGGCCGTGGCCGTCGGGGGCGAAGGCCAGGCCGAGCACCCCGGCGGTGTGGCCGCGCAGCACGGCCCGCTGCCGGGCCCGGCCGGTGTCCCACAGCCGGACGGTGCGGTCGGTGCCGGCCGAGGCGAGGGTGCGGCCGTCCGGGGCGAAGGCGAGCGCGTCGACCTCGCCGGAGTGGCCGGTGAGGCGGGCCGTGCGGCGGGGGGTGCCGGCCGTGTCCCAGAGCTGGACGGTGCCGTCGTCGGCGGCGACGGCGAGGGTGCGGCCGCGCCGGGCGAAGGCCACCACGCGGGCCGCGCCGGTGCCGGGCAGCAGGGTGGCGGGGGCCGGGCGGGCCGGGGACCACAGCCGTACCGGCCCGTCGGTCGACGTGACCGCGAGGGTACGGCCGTCCGGGCCGAAGGCGAGGGAGCGGATCCGGCCCGGGACGGTGAGCGTCGCGGTCGTCCTGCGGTCGGTCAGGCGCCGCAGCCGGACCGTGCCGTCGGAGCTGCCGGTCGCCAGCAGGCGGCCGTCCGGCGCGAAGGCGACCGCGTTGACCGGTCCGCGGTGGCCGCCGAGGCGGGCCGCGAACGGCTCGGCCTGGGTGCTCAGCAGGGCTCCGCGGGTGGTGGCGGTGGGTTCGGTGCGGTACGCCTCGGCGGCGAGCAGCATGGACGCCTCGGGGCGGCCGCCGGCCAGCAGGGTCGAGCGGATGGCGAGGGCCTGGGAGCGGGCGAGGCGTTCCTGGGCCAGTGCGTCGGCGCGCTGCCGGTGGGCGATGCCGCCGGCCGCCAGGGCGCAGCCCAGCAGCACGACCAGGGTGGCGAGCAGGGCACGGCGCAGCCGGGTCTGACGCCGGGTCCGGCGCTGCCCGGCCGCCTCCTCCGCCTGGCTGGCGCGCAGGAACGCCTCCTCGGCGGGGCCCAGCGGGCCGAGGCCGTCCGTGTCCGCCGCCCAGGAGCGTACGGTGTCCAGGCGCGTGCCGCGGTAGAGCGCCGACGGGTCACGGCCCTCGCGTTCCCATGCGGCCGCCGCGTGGGCCAGCCGCTGGCGGACGAGCAGGCCGGCCCGGTCCGCGCCGATCCAGTCCCGCAGTCGCGGCCAGCGGTGCAGCAGGGCTTCGTGGGTGATCTCCACGCTGTGGCTGTCGACGGTGAGGAGCCGGGCGCGGACGAACACGTCGAGCGCGGTGTCGGCGCCCTCCGCGTCAGCCAGTTGTGTCATCAGCGCGGCGCGGCCGGCCCGGCGCCGGGTGGCGCCGTTTCCGTCGGAGACCTGCACCAGCCGGGAGAGGATGCGCCGGATGGTCCGCTGTTCGGCGGGATACAGCTGGGCGAAGGCGTCCTCGGCGGTACGGGCCACGGCTCCCTGGATGCCGCCGGTGCTCTCGTACCCGGCGACGGTCAGCGTGTCCGCCTCGCGCCGGCGCCAGGTGGCCAGCAGGGCGTGGGAGACCAGCGGGAGCGCGCCCGGGGGGACGCCGTGGGCGGCCGTTCCGCCGGTCAGTCCGGCGTCCCGCAGCAGCAGCGGGACGAGACCGGGGTCGAGGGTGAGACCGGCGAGTGCGGCGGGGCGGGTGATGGACTCGACCAGCTCCGCCGTGGTCATCGGGGGCAGGACGTGGAGGCCGTCGGTGAAGACGGCGGCGAGTTCGGGCAGGTCGAGGCAGCGTCCGGAGAAGTCGGCGCGCACCCCGAGGACGACCACCGCGGGGTCGTGGCCGGGTGACGGCGGGGGCGCGGCCAGCGCGCACAGCACGCGGGCGTAGGTGCGCCGTTCGCGGTCGTCGGCGCAGAGGGTGAACAGTTCCTCGAACTGGTCGACGAGCAGGACGAGCCGGGGCGGTGGCGGCGGCCGGCGGTCGGCGGGGGGCGCGTCCGCGCGGTCGCGGACGGCGGCCAGCAGGGCTTCGGGCCGCTCGCCCAGTCGGGCCGCGGTGAGGTCCAGGTCGCCGCCGAGCACCTTGGCGGTGCGCTCCAGCAGTTCGTCCACCGGATGTGCGGTGGGGGTGAGGGTGACGACGGGCCAGCGTTCGGCGCCGGCCATCGGGAAGCCGCCGGGCCGCCGCAGGGCGGGCACCAGACCGGCGTTGAGCAGCGAGGACTTGCCCGCGCCCGAGGGGGCGACGAGCAGCAGCGGTCCCTTGCCGACCCTGTCGAAGACCCGTTCGAGGAGGGCGGCCGTGGCCCGCTCCCGGCCGAAGTAGAGTCCGGCGTCCCGCGGGGTGAACGCCGACAGGCCCGGGTACGGGCAGGCGGGGCCGGTGACATCGTTGCCGTCGGCGGGTTCCGCGCCGCGCGGTGGTACGACCAGACGCAGCAACGCGCCGTCGGCGCCCAGGATCTGGTCGCAGCGGCGGGCCACGTCGGCGGTCGCGCGTTTCGCGCCGGTCTCGATCTTGCTGAGGTATCCCTTGCTGTAGTGCGTCTGTCTGGCCAGGTCGGCCAGGGACAGTCCGCGCTGCTGCCTCAGTCGTCGTAGCTGTGCGGGGAAGGGGGTGTGGTCGGCACCGTCCCGCCCCCGTCGTTCTCGTTCCGGTTGCCGGTGTCGGCTCCGTGTTGCGGCTCCCCCAAGGCGTCCCCCATGGCAAGCGTGCCCAGGCCGTGAGACGGCGGGAGCCCAGGCTACTGCCGGGGTGTGACAGGTGGCCCAGCCATGCGTGCCAAGTGGCCGAAAAAAGGCTCCCGGAACCGCGGCGGCGGTTCCGGGAGCCTCCCCCGTGGTGTCCCCGGCCGGCCGCCGGTGGGGTGCGGCGGGCCGTGGGCCTGCGGGCGTCCTGCCTACGGCCCTGGAGCCCTGCGGCGCTACGGCCCTACGGCTCCACGGCCGGTTCGGGGTGATGGAGTTGATCGGCGTGAGGTCGGCGTACTCGCTCCTCACGGTCGCCCCGCGCAGGCCCCGGGTCGACGGGTTTCCCGTCGCCCGTCACCGACCCGTCCGGGAAACCCCGCCTGACCAGCGGGAGCGGGGCAGATGGGCAACCGCGTGGTCCGCGCTCATCCGTCCTTCCCCGGGCCGTCACCCGCCACCGGGATCTGCCGGCCCGGGTGGAAGGGCAATTGGCCGGTGGTGAACGGACGGCCCGTTCGGCGTGCCCGGCCCTCCGGGACGAGCCGCAGGAGCGGCGGTATGCGGTGAAGTGCCGGGCGCGCGCTGCTAGTTTGCGTCGATGGACCTCTTCTCACGCTCGTGGGCGGCCTTGCGTGCGGCGGTCGCCGCACTCCCGGACGAGAGCTTCGCGCGGCCGTCCGGCTGTACGGGCTGGCTCGTCCGGGACCTGGTGTGCCATCTGGTCATCGACGCCCAGGACGTGCTGATCACTCTGGTGACGCCCACCACGGCGGAGGCGACGCGCGACGCGGTGACGTACTGGAACGTCACGGGCACCCCGCCGGCCGGCGACGACCCGCTGGACGCGCTGACCGTCCGGCTGGCCGCCGCGTACGGGGATCCCGGGCTGCTGAAGTTCCACCTCGCCGACGTCGGTTCGGCCGCCGGGCGCGCGGCGGAGCTGGCCGATCCCGGTCAGCGGGTCCGCACCCAGGACATGGTCCTCACCGCGGGCGAGTACCTCTCCGCGTACGTCCTGGAGTGGACCTTGCACCACCTGGACCTGATCGCGCACCTCCCCGGCGCCGTACGACCGCCCGTCGAGGGCCTCGCCCGGTCGCGCGCGATGCTGGAGGAGATCGCCGGGGCGCCCTTCCCCGGGGCGTGGCCCGACGAGCACGTCCTGCGCACCGGCACCGGCCGCCGGTCCCCGACCGACGCCGAGCGGACGGAACTGGGCGCCTTGACCGCGCGGCTTCCGCTCGTCCTCGGCTGAGCACGTCGGCGGGTTCCGCCGCCTCGCCAACGGTGGAAACGGGTTGACCCACCCGTATGATCCAGGTGTCGCACCGTCAGGAGCGGAGGGAAAGATGCCGGACAGCGCTGGGCCCGTCACCGAACTGGCCTCTCAGTACGTCAGCCAGGTGACCACCGACCTCGAACACAACCTCAAGGAGCAGGAGCGCATCGCGGCCGAGATCGCCGCGCTGCAGGAGCAGTTGACCACCCTGCAGCACGACCACGCCATCCTGCTCAGCATGCGGCAGGCGCTCGGCATCACCGCACCGACCGGCAGCGTGGTCGTGCCCTCCCCCCGGGAGAAGAGCGGTGGCACGCGGCGGACCGAAGCGAAGAAGCCGGGGGCGGCCAAGGCGCCGGCGGCCAGGCCGGCCACGGCCGGGACGGCGGCGAAGAAGCCGGCGACGAGGAAGAAGACGACGACGAAGGCCGTGAAGACGGCGGCGACGAAGGCGACTTCCGAGCCTGCCCGGCCCACGCTGGTCGAACTCGTCCGCCGGCACCTGGCGGAGCAGAACGAACCGCGCTCCGCCGCGGAGGTCACCGAGGCGCTGGGCCGGGCGCATCCGGAGCGCGGCGTGCAGACCAAGGTCGTACGCGCCACCCTGGAGAACCTCGTCGCCAGGAACGGCGCTCACCGCACCAAGCAGGGCTCGTCCGTCTTCTACAGCGTGCCCGGGGAGTCCGCGGAGCGAGCGGCCACGCATGCGGCGGCGGAGCCGACGGAGGGCACCGGCACCGGAACGTGACCGCACGCGCGGGGATCCGTCACGCGGACGGGCCGTCGCCGGGGTCGAAGCTGGCGAAGTAGGCGGCGGCCATGTCCTCGTCGGCGTGGCCCTGCTCGGCGGCACGCTCCAGGCGCGCGGCGCTCGCGGCGGCCACGTCCAGCCGCACGCCGTGCGCCTCGCCCGCCCGGACGATGAGCCGGGCGTCCTTGGCGGCCGTGGCCACCGCGAACTGGGGCGGGGTCAGCCGGTCGCCCAGGACGAGTTCGGCCTTGGCGTGCAGGTACCCCATGTCCAGCGGGCCGCCCGCGATCGCGTCGAAGAAGCCCTGCGGGTCCACGCCGAGCGCCTTCGCCAGGGCCAGCACCTCGCCCGTCGCGGCGGTGGCCGCGAGGACCCAGCTGTTGGCGACCAGCTTCAGCCGGGTCGCCGTGCCCGCCGCGCCGTCCTCCCCCGTCCACACAGTACGGGCCCCTACCGCGTCGAACACCGGGGTCACCGCGGCCCGGTGCTCGGCCGGGCCCGCCGCGAGGACGAGGAGCCGGCCGGCCTCGGCGGGCTCACGGGTGCCCAGCACCGGCGCGTCGAAGAAGACCAGGCCGTGGTCGCGGGCGAACGCGGCCAGGTCGCCGATGCCCTCGAGACCGGCGGTGGTGGACTGCGCCCAGGCGGCACCGGAGCGCAGCGCGGGGGCGGCCTCACGCATGACGTCCAGGGTGGCCGGGCCGTCGTAGAGCATGGTCAGGACGACGTCGGCGCCCTCGACGGCCTCGGCGGGCGAGCCGGTCACGTGTGCCCCGTCGGCGGCGAGGGGTTCGGCCTTGACGCGGGTGCGGTTCCAGGCGCGGACGGTGTGTCCGGCCCGCAGGAGGTTGCGGGCCATCGCGGCGCCCATGATGCCGGTGCCCAGGACACTCACGGTGAGCTTGTCGGTCATGACGTCAACTTCCTGAAGGGTGCGGTCGTTTGGCGGTGGCCACCCGGGGGGCCGTGGAGCGCCGGGCCGGTGCTGCCGGTGCGGTACGGCTCTCGGGTGCGCTCATGGGTGTGACGGTAGAACGCCGGTCCGTCGGTTCACCGGTGGGCGCGCCAGAGCCGCCCGGCACCGTCCCCGCGCCGTGACCGCGCCCGGGGCGGCCCCCGCAATTCGTTGTCCGCCGCGCCCGGGTGCTGCGTAGGGTGGCACGGTGGACAAGCGTATTCAGGTGATCCTACTCAACGGCGGTTCGAGCGCGGGGAAGTCCCGGATCGCGGGGTGCCTGCAGGAGGTACTGCCCGATCCCTGGCTGGCGTTCGGGATCGACTCGCTCGTGGACGCGCTGCCGCCGCGGCTGCGGGACGCGGACGGCGGGATCGAGTTCGCCGACGACGGCGGGGTGCTCGTCGGGGACGGCTTCCGGACCCTGGAGGCAGCCTGGATGGAGGGCGTCGCGGCGACGGCGCGGGCGGGTGCCGGAGTGATCGTGGACGACGTCTTCCTCGGCGGGGCGTCCTCCCAGCGGCGCTGGCGGGAGGCCCTGACCGGACTGGCCGTGCTGTGGGTCGGCGTCCGGTGCGATCCCGACGTCGCCGCGGAGCGCGAACTGGCCCGGGGGGACCGGCCCCATGGCATGGCGGCGGCCCAGGCCGAGCTGGTGCACCGGGGCGTGGCGTACGACCTGGAGGTGGACACCACCCGCACCGGGGCCTTGGTCTGTGCCCGGGCGGTCGCCGCCCGCGTCGGCTGACCCCGGCGCGCCGGCAGCCGGCCGGTGAGCGGCGCTCCTCGCGTCCCGGTACCGCACGGTCCACGCCCTGTGCACGGGCCCTGTGCACCGCCCGACGGCGGTTCCGGGCCGCGCCTCACGCATCGCCCGTGCCGTCTCCCCCGGCGGCCGGCGCGGCGGGCGGAGCGGCCGGACCGTGGCCCGGCCCGCCGGAGTACCCCGCCGGCTGCGAGGAGAAGGCGGCGCCGTCGGCGTACGGGCGGGCCGGCTGGAGGGCCGGCGGAAAGACCGGCGGCGGCACCGGCGGCACCGGCGCCGGCGCGGTGCGCTCCAGCCGCCGGCGGCGCAGCCACCAGACCACGGCCGCCGTGTACAGGGCGATGCCCACGACGTCCAGCGCGACCATCTGCCACGGCGCGTCGGCCGCGGTCTCGTCGCTGCTCAGCCC
>NZ_BNBF01000003.1:479880-480245 GCF_014654935.1 Streptomyces capoamus | reverse complement strand
TGTTCCTGTGGGCGCTGCCCACAGAGCTGAACACGAAGTGCTCCACTCCGGCTTCCGCCGCGAGGTCCACCATGAGCCTGCCCTGGGCCACTTCTCCCGCGTAGCCGGCACCGAAATACTGGGTCACACAGAAGACTCCGTCCACGCCGGCCAGGGCCGCGCGCAGGGATGCGGCGTCCCCCAGGTCCCCGGCCACCACCTGCGCGCCCTGATCCGCCAGCACACGAGCGGCCTGCTTGCCCGGGTCACGCGTCAGCGCACGCACTGGCCAACCGGCCTGCAGGAGATGCCGGGCGACTGCACCCCCTTGCTGGCCCGTGGCTCCCAGGACCAGCACCGTGAGGCGCCGCTCGTCCGCTTCTGAC
>NZ_BNBF01000003.1:469379-479806 GCF_014654935.1 Streptomyces capoamus | reverse complement strand
TAGCCACCTTTCGCCCGCTGTCGGCGTCTTTTGCGTGGGCAACCGCGCGACCAGCCGCAACCTCACATCGGTACCACCCGTGGTCAGTCAGCCAAACCGCACCTGAGATGCGCATGAGAAGGACGCACCTGTGTCGTCCTATGGCCATCGACGGACCCCGGCGGATGGCACGGGCGGTGTGTCAGAGCCGCGACGACTGCTCGAGTTCGGTGACAGCGAGCCGGGCCGCGAAGCACCAGTTCGTCGGGCGCGGCGGTGGGGGCCGGGCGGCCGAGCGCGGACGGCAGCGCGGCGTGCGCGAGGACCGGCTGCGACAGTTCTGAGTCGGCGTGCGGCACCCATCGACAGCTTCCTGCAGTGATGTGGCGTAGCTGACTCGTGCTTCCGTCTGTCGTGGGCCCGGTTCGGCTACAGCTCGAATTCGAGGTCGATCAGGTCGGTGAGTTCGACTTCGAGGCCGTGGGCGCGGTGGTCGTTGTCGCGGAAGTAGACCTCGCCCAGGGCCTCGGCGGCGATCTTGCGGAGCTGGTCCTCGGTGGCGCCTTCCTCCCGGGCCTCGAAGAGGCGAGCGGCATGTTGAGGGGGCGGAGCGAGGGCGAGGTGGCGGATGCGGGCGTCGTCGGTCCTGCCGGGTGCGGCGGTGTAGCCGAAGCGGCCCTGGACATCGATCATAATGCCGCCGGTGGTGGCCGCGGTCTGCTTGGCCTTGGCGTTGATCTGCGGCTGCCAGCGGGCGCGGACCTCCCGTTCGAGCTGGTCGGCGAGCTCCGGGCGGGGCGTTTTGATCTGGTTCTTCACGTACCGCTCGACGGTGCGCTGGCTGATGCCGAGCAGGTCGGCCACCCGCCGTGTGCTGCCCTGGTGCTGGCGGACCAGGTAGCGCATCTGCGCCCCGGCGGTCTTTGGGATGGGCCGCGTGAACGCGCCCTGCACCGCCTTGTCGAGTCCTTCCCCGACCGTGACCATCGCTGCGAGTCCCCTTATTCTCCGGTGTCCTTGGCGGTGACCTCGCCCGTCTTGATGTAGCGGGCGAGGTTGGCCACGCGACCGTCACCGGCGAGCTGCTCAAGCACGTCCGCGCCCAACAGCATGCTCTGGATGCCCTCGTGCTTGACCATCCCCGGGCTGATGCCGAGCCGGAACGAGCCGGGGACGGTCTTGCCGTCAGCGTTGTAGGGCAAGACATCCAGCGCGCTGGGCCCGTCGGCGGCATACACGGCGCAGTCGGAGAGGACCGCGACAGGGTACTGCCGGTGGCCGCGGCCAGGGCGACCATCTTGCGGTGCATGTTGATGCGGGCCCGGGAGATCACGGCGGCGCGGATGTCGGGCCGCCAGGTGGGCCGGGCGAGGGCGGCCCAGGGCTGTCCCGGTTTCCAGCCGCCGCCGCGCGCTTTCTCCCGCAGCTTGCCGATGCCGCCCTTGACGGCGTCTGGGTGCGCTCACCAGTGCCCGGCTCCTACCGTCGGCTCCCCAGTGTCCGCAAGGCAAGGGTGAGGTGGACCATGCGGGCAGCAAGGCCTGGTTCGAGGCACTGCGGGTTCTGCGCGAGAGGGAACGGCAGCCCCGGTGGGGCTGCGTGCTGTCGGGAGACATGCAGTCCCACCATCAGCAGGCCGTGGAAGCCGCGGCCTGGCAGGGGCTGGCCGAACTGGCCGACCGGGAGATGCGCGCGGAGCTGTCCGTGTACGCGGTCCGGCCCATCCTGTGGGCCGGCACGGCTCTCCCCTAAAGGCCACGATGCGCTCACATACACCGACGCCAGCCCCGCCCCCGAGCCACCAGGCGACCGTCCCGCCGACGGGGAGACGCTGGTCGGACTGCGCCCGTCAGAGATGGACGCGCTGCGCGTGTACGTCAGGATCGCAGCGCTCCTGCGGGTGCCGCCGACCGAAGGCCTGGCGGAACGGGTGCGCACCGCGTATTTCGAGCGGCCGGGCAACCGCTGGTCGCTGCTGATGGGACTCGTTGAAAATCCCCACCTTGCGCTCAGGGGCGGAACAGACCTGCTCTGCCTCATTCCCACCGCGTAGCGTGCTGCTCGCCGTCGGACCGCAGGTCCCGCCCGTCGCAAGTGATCAGGTCCGGTCCGTCGTTTCGACTGACACCCCGCCGGGGTTCGGTCAGGTCGCCCAGGACCCGAAGCCGTGGCTGGGCTCGGCAGTTTTGTCCGCGGTTTCAAGCCGCGGGCGGGGTGACCTTGTTCTGACGGCTTGCCGCCCGCTGGCTGTGATGAAGCCCGGCGAGTTCTCAGCCGACGGTGACGGCCATTTTGCCCAGCGCGCTGCCCGCTTCCATGACCCTGTGGGCTTCGACGATCTCGTCGAAACGGAAAACCCGTGCCGGCCTTGCAGGGAAGATCCCTGACTCGACCTTGGCGTAGATCGCTTCCAGGGGAACGTCGGCGAGCGGGAACTCGGGGCTGCCCAGGACGAACGCGCTGCCGAAGAAGCTGAGCTGCACTCCGGTGGGCAGATCGGCGATGGGATCGAAGTCGCGCACCGGCTCGAAGCCGCCGAGGAAGCCGAGTTGGCAGACTCGTCCACGGAGGCGGACCGTGGCCAGGGAGTCGCGCAGGACGTTGTTGCCGACGAGATCGAACACCGCGTCTACCGGGGTCGTGCCCTTGTCGACCTGCGCGGCCAGGTGGCCGTCGTCGATGAGGACGTCCTCGGCGCCGAGTTCCTTCAGCAGCGGCGCGTGCGCGGGGTTCCGGGTGGTCGCGAGCACCCTCGCACCGTGGTCGACGGCGAGGTTGACCGCGGCCTGGCCGAGGGAGGAGGTCGCTCCACGCACCAGGAGCCGCTCGCCGGGCCGCAGGCCCAGATTGCCGAACAGCCCGTACCACGCCGTCGCATAGACCTCGGGAACGGCCGCCAGCTCGGCCCATTCCAGTGCGGAGTCCACCACGGCCACATTGGTGGCCGGGACCGTGACCAGCTCGGCGTAGCTGCCGTTGCGGGTGCGGCCCATGCCTCCGAGGATCGCCACGACCGGGGTCCCGGGGGCGAGCCGACCCGAAGGGTCGGCCTCGACAACACCGGCGCACTCGATGCCGGGGACGGCCGCGACCTCGCCCCAGGCACCCGCGCGCATGTATGCCTCCGCGTGGTTGAGGCCGAATGCCCTGACCCGGATCAACACCTCCCCCTGCGCCGGGACGGGGTCGGGCAGGTCGGTGATGTGCAGGACCTCGGGGGGGCCGTAGGCGGAGATGACGATGGCCTTCATGAGCGGATCCGTTCTTGAATAGGGGTTCAATTATTGGTCCGAAAAAGAAGCCACCGCATGCGGTGGCCCCAACGGTCGAGCGTCAGACGAGCACGGCGAAAGCGTTGTCGACGATGGCGCGCAGTACCGTGGCGTCGGGGTTCGCCTTCCCCACGACCATCAGCCCCTGGCATGTCGCGACCAGCACCTTGGCGTGACCGGCCGGATCCACCGAGGCGCGCACCTCTCCCGCGCCGCGGGCATTGCGCAAGGCTGTGGTCATGCACTGCTCGAGGCGGGCGAGATGTCCGCGAACGACGGCGGCAGCCTCGTCGTCCTCGGCGGCGTTCTCGATCGCCGTGTTCACCAGCAGGCACCCCTGCCGGCCTTCCGGGCTGAGCAGATCCTGGACCAGGCCGTCGAAGTACCCGCGGAGCGCGGCCAGTGAGGCGCCTGGCGCAGCCAGCTCGCCCAGCTTCTGGGGAACGATCAGCTTGGAATACCGCTCCAGCGACTTCAGGAACAGTGCGTGCTTGCCGCCGGGGAACGCGCTGTAGAGGCTGCCGGGCTTCACCCCCGTCGCCTTGACGAGATCCTCGATGGACGTCGCCCGATAGCCCCGCCACCAAAAGCGCAGCATGGCCTGGTCCACCACGGCGTCGGGCTCGAACTCTCGGGGTCTGGGCATGGCACGAACATACATGAGCAACCATTCAAGAACAAGCGTGGTTCGTGCCGCCTCCCACCGACCTTTCCTCGGCCCACCGCTCGGCCCCTCGGAGTCGCCTCTGACGGCCGGCCAGTTCGAGAACCGGCGCCACACACTCGCGCTTGAGCGGTCAACTGCACGGGGAACCAGGAGCAGCCTGGCCGATTCCACAGATCCTCATCAGCACGCGCCCACCCCCGAGGAACTCCCCCGCCGCGAGTAGCCGGCCCCGCCCTCTGGACGTTCCCGCCGATCGGCGGACCTGCAGGGTCGTCAGGGCCCCGGCGCGGTAGCGCTGCACGGTGCGGATCGAGACGCCCAGGCGCTGCGCGGCGGCCGCTGTCCTGGAAGTACACCTCCTTGAGCCCTTCGGCCACGATCTGCTGGACTGCTGGTCGGTGGCGCCGGCTTCCTGGGCCTCGAAGAGGCGGGCCGCGTACTGGAGGGCAGGGCGACGATCAGGTGCCGGACGCGGTCCTCGTCCGTCGACCCGATCGGCGCGGTGTAGCCCATGCACGCCTGGGTGTCGATGACGATGCCGCCGGTGGTCGCCGCCTTCTGCCGAACCTTGGCCCGGATCTGCGGCTGCCACCGCTTCTTCACCTCGCGCTCCAGGCGCGCGGTGAGTCCGGGGCGCGGATTCTTGATCTGGTCCTTCACGTACCGTTCGACGGTGCGCTGGGAGACCCGCAGCATCTGGGCGACCGCCTTCGTGCCTTTGAGCTGCTTGACCATGTATCGCATCTGCGCACCGGCCGACTTCGGCACTGGGCGGGTGAACCGCCTCCTCACCGCGGCCTCCAGGCCGTCCCCGAACAGGCTCATCGTGGCCTACTCCTGCTCTCCGTTGTCGACGTCGGTGACGGTGCCGTCCTTGATGTACCGGGCGAGGTTGAGCTCCGGGGCGTTGAACCGCTCCCGGACCTCTTCGCCCCACAGGACGTCCTGGGTGCCCTCGTGCTTGACCAGGTCCGGGTTGATACCGAGCTTGAAGCCGCCGGGCAGCGGCTTGCCGTCCCGGTACGGCAGGAAGTCCAGCGGCGAGGGTCCGTTGGCCGCGTAGACCACGCAGTACTGGCCGGATGCAGAGTTGGTCGCAGGCCCGCTCTGAGCCGGTGGCGGCGCGGTACATCCTGGCCCACGGTTCGAACCCGCGCTTCATTAGCTTCCAGTCGGCGCGGGACAGCTGCTTGATGACCTTGTGCTTCTCCGGGATCCGCCCGGCGAGCCGCTCCTCGTCGGTGAGATGGAGCGGCAGGCCGTAGCGCTCCAGGCGGCCTCGGTGAGCACGAGCAGCGGATCGGCGTCCTTGCCCTGCGGCGGCATGGCGGTGAGCCTCACTCCTCTCCCCTCTGACCATGCCGTCACCGTGCTGCAGGAACTCACAGGGCTACAGGACGAAGAGGCGCCCGAGGCGCTGAGGGAACTGGCCGACGAGGTCACCGGCATCGCCACCGGCCTGTTCACCACCTACCGCCGCAACCCCCCGTCCCGCCCCAGCCCGACCAGGAACCACGATGAGCCAGACCCCCAAGCGGAACTGGACCGCTAAGTTCCGTTCCTGCACTTCCAAGGGTCACTCCTGGGACGAGGCGATCAGTGTCCGAAAGTTGCAGTGCCGGTGAACCCCGGAAATGGGGGCGGGGGATCGTTGTCCACCACAATGATCTGACCAGGTGCAGTCCACACACGACCGGTGTATCACCGCACTCAGTGTGAGGCCACGATCACGAGGCTGCACCTGTCAGGGCGAGGAATTCGCTGCGGGAGCGGGCGTCGGAGCGCAACAGGCCGAGCAGGGTCGAGGTCATGGTGCTGGACCCGGTGGCCTGAACACCGCGTAGTGTCATGCAGCAGTGTTCCGCCTCGATCACCACGCCCACGCCCTTTGGTTCCAGATGGGTCTGCAGCCAGTCGGCCACCTGTTTGGTCAGGCGCTCTTGCACCTGCGGGCGGCAGGCGAAGTGCTCGACGATGCGGGCCAGCTTGGACAGACCCAGGATCCGGGCACCAGGCAGGTAGCCGACGTGCGCGGTGCCCACGAACGGCAGCAGATGGTGCTCGCACACGGACCGGACCGGTATGCGACGGGCCAGGACGAGTTCGTCGTATCCCTCGTCGTTGGGAAAGGTCGTCAGGTCGAAGGGGCGCGGAGTGAAGAGTTCGGCGTAGGCGCGCGCCATCCGCCCCGGTGTACCGCGCAGGCTTTCCGAGGCGGTGGGGATGCCGAGGGCGGTGAGGAACTGGCCGGCCGCGGCTTCCGCGGCGGCCAAGTCGACCCCGTCGGGCTCGTGGACCACCCGCAAGGCGGGCCGCCCGGGTATCGCCCCTTCCCCGTCGAGGGGGTCTATCCGGGCGGCGGTGACGTTGTGGCGCTCGCTCATATCAGCTGCCCCCGATGCCCAGGGCGGTGAGCAGCACCAGGACGAGGGTGACCACGGCGAGCAGACCGTGAGCCAGCACGACCGCCACAGGGAAGTGCCGTTCGGCAGGGACCGTCCCTTCGGCAGCGGGGCCTGCGGCGGTTGCCGGCGCCCCGGCCGTGGCACGATCACGGTAGACGGGGAGCCAGCGGGCCAGCATCACGAAGCCCAGCAGGGCGACCGGCAGCAGCAGGCCGAAGGCGGTCCATGCCAGGGCCCTCTTGTCGGCGACGACGTAGATGATCCAGACCACCAATCCGATCGCGGCCAGGGCGAAGTGCCCGAAGACGACGGGTGCGGGCAGGCGGCTGGTGCCGGACTGCTGCTGCCGGATGCCGCCGCGTTGGATCCAGATGCCGAGCATGTAGAAGCCGCCGAGGGCGGTGACCACCCAGGCGATCAGTGCGGCGATGTCCATGGGAACTCCCAGGTGCAAGTGAAGTTGACATTGAAGGCAGCCGGCAAAGGACGGCAGCCGGAGTGGGAGGTGGCGGGGGTCTCATCACGCGGGGGTGCGCGTGCTCCTGCTGCTGGGCGTGTATCCCTCGGCCTGAGTGGCCTCGTCGGCGACACGCACGCCGTAGCGGTAGGCGAGCTTCCCGCCCAGGAATCCCGAGACGCCCAGCACCGCCACACTGAGCGCGGACAGGACGAGCCGGCCGATGCCGACGCTTCCGCCACCGGTGTAGCCGCTGTACCGCCACAGAAAGTTGACGACGTAGGCGGTGGTCACCAGCAGGTTCAGCGTCATGTGGGCCAGGCCGGTCCGGAACGCCGGTGTGCCGGAGGGAATCGCGAACAGGTCGAGGAAGCCGACCATGGCCGCCAGCAGGGCACCGATCACCCCGACCGCGATCAGCCACTGTGAGGACTGGGTCAGGAACCCCGGCCGGTGCACGACGTGGGAAGCGATGTCGAACACCAGGCTGGTCACCCAGGCTCCGATCGGCACGGTCACCAGGATCGGGTGGAAGGGGTGGCCGTAGGGGCCGGCGAGCAGCGCGCTGACCGGGCGCTTCGCCTGAAGCTGTGACTCACGGGTCATCGCAACCTCCCTCTCGTTTCACCAATAAATCTTGGTCTTATTGAGGGATGGCGTCAAGACCTGCACTACGCAGCGCCAAAAGAACACTTGTGCCCAGGCAGATGGGAGATACTGTGGTCTTGTGGCTTCTGATCCGACTGCGCAGGCCAACGCGGCCGACAGCGCCATCGACTCCGTCAGCGTCCTGAGCGAGGACTCGCGCCGACGCATGTTCGCCTTCATCCGGCGTGCCGGCCGTGCTGTCACCCGGGACGAGGCCGCCGCCAGCGTCGGCATATCCCGCAAGCTCGCCGCCTTCCACCTGGACAAGCTCGTCGACGCCGGCCTGCTGCGGGCGCGCTACGAAACGCCTGGCGGGATCCGCAAGGTCGGCAGGCAGCCCAAGGTTTACGAACCCACCGACGCCCAGATCACCGTGAGCATCCCCGACCGCCGTCACGAACTCCTGGCCGACCTCCTCCTGGACGCCGTCCTGACCGAGGGCACCGACGAAAACGCCGCCCAGGCGGCCGTACGGACCGCCGAGCAGCGCGGCCGGCAGCTGGGTGAGGCCGCACGGAAGCAGACCCGCCCGGGCCGACTGGGCCCCGAGCGCGGGCTCACCACCTGCGAGTCGCTGCTGGACGAGTACGGCTACGAACCCGTCCGGGAGACCCCGACCCAGCTCCGGCTGCGCAACTGCCCCTTCCATCCGCTGGCCGCGAAGGCCCCTGAGCTGGTGTGCGGCATGAACCATGCCTTCCTCTCCGGCTACCTCCACGGCCTGGAGGTCAACGGGGTGCAGGCTGTCCTGGCCCCCGAGCCCGGGGAGTGCTGCGTGCGGCTTGGCCCGAGCGACCCCGATCGTGATGACGAGACGAGGCAGGACCACTGACGCGACGCCGTTCGGCTGCCCGCGCGGGCTACCGCCGCGGTGCTGCGGGCTCCAGCATCACCGGTTGCTCGGGGTCTGCCCGAGCTGGGGGAAACGCCCGTTCTGGCGTTCAACCGGAGCGTTGTCATGTTGACCAACCGCGTCCTGAGCCGCCTGCTCGTTCCAGGGAACCAAAACCGGCAGCGCATCGAACCGACGCCGTCACTGTCACCGTCGCCGGGAACACCACCTCCACGACGACCGCCGCCGACTTCGGACTGCTGCTCCTCAGCCGACGTCGGCCTATTGATGGCCGCCGATGGTGCTCAGAAACTCTTCGGATTCTTCGGGAGCCGGGGGCTGACCGTGACCGGAAAAGCGTCTTCGCCGCGATCGGCGGCCTGTCCGTGATGATCGGTGGCCTCGGGCTGGCCCTCGGTCTGCTGACGCCACTGGCGGCCGCCGCGCTGATCGGCGTCATGATCAACGCGATGGTCACGGTCACTGGCGCTCACGGCCTGCGGGAAACCGACGGCGGGGTGGAATACAGCGTGTGCATCGCGGTCGGCGCCCTCGCTCTTGCCGCCATCGGCCCTGGCCGGCTGGTTGGCTGGCGGCTGCTGTCTCCCATGGGGTGCGGCGGTCGGAAAGAGGCAGCTTTCGCCCTCGGCCTCGGCGGTCTCGTCTCTGCGATCACACTGACTCTCTGAACAGCGAAGCCCACCCACGCCTCTCGTGAGCATCGCGCCGGTCACGCCGTAGGCGACGATGGCGAGGGCCAGCGGACCGCCCATCGCGGCGCCCACCCCGATGTCCGCTCCGCCCGCATCGGCGCGGTCAGCATGTCGGTGACGGGGGCTCTCACGCCGCCGGCTCGTTTCCGGGGAAGTACGGGCAGGCGTCACCGCAGTCCATGGTGATCATCAGGTCGGAGGACTGCACCGCCTCCACGGTGAGGACCTTGGGCGTCTCGGCGGAGATGTCGATGCCGGGGCGGACCCAGCCGAGCGGACCTGCACGCGGTCGCCGCCGAGGTGGGGGAGGAAGGCGGCGCCCATCTAAGAGCGGCCCGCGTTGTGCACGCAGACGAACAGCACGAAGGGAACGCCGGAGGTGCTCATCAACGACGTCGTCCTCATTCAATGCGGCCAGGCAGCCGAAACACACGACGGCCAGGCCCAGACCGACGGCGGAGCCGACCCAATTGGGCAGCGAGGAACGGCCACGGACGCGGGGGCGATACCGGCGAAGGTGTCGGTGGACGCCCGGCCGATCGTGACGGCCGGGTTGGCGAAGGAGGTGGAGGAGGTGAACCAGTACGCGGCGCCGATGCAGGAGGCGACCGCGACCGCGGCCAGGTGCGCGCGGCCCGCGCGGGCCAGGCCGAAGATGAGCCGAACCAGCCCGGCGGTGGCCACTACCTCGCGCAGACACAGGTGGCCGACGGACCGGTCGTGGGTGGAGAAGTGCACCAGCGGCTTGTCGAACATGGCGTCGGCCAGCACCGCTCCCGCGATCGCCGCCGCGATCTGGGTGGGTACATAGGCTGCGACGTCGCGCAGGGCCGGGCCGTCACTGGTGCGCCGACTGGTGAACCAGGCGGCGAGGGCGACCGCCGGGTTGAAGTGCGCCCCGGACACCGGGCCGAGCAGGGCGATCAGCACGCCGAGACCGAATACGGTGGCCAGGGAGTCGGCCAGCAGCTGTACGCCGACGCCACGAGTCAGTTCGGTGGCCTGGATGCCGGAGCCGACCACCACCGCGACCAGCCCGGCCGTCCCCAACTCCTCGACCGCATCCCGCCGCAGCAGTGGCACGGGCGCGCTCACGTCGGGGCCTTCGCGGACATGGCGGGAATCTCCAGCAGGGTGGACAGCTTGGCCAGGGCCTCGGGGAGCATCCAGTAGTACACCCACGTTCCGCGCCGCTCGGAGCCGACCAGGCCGGCCTCGCGCAGCACCTTCAGGTGGTGGGAGATCGTCGGCTGGGAGACGTCGAACGGAGCCGTGAGGTCGCACACGCATGCCTCGCCGCCATCGTGCGAGGCGATCAGCGACAGCAGCCGCAGCCGGATCGGGTCCGACAGCGCCTTGAACATCCGCGACAGCCCCGCCGCGGCCTCCTCACCGAGCGGCTCGCGGACCATCGGCGCGCAGCACGCCACCGCCTCATCCTGTCCGAGCACCGG
>NZ_BNBF01000003.1:453934-469334 GCF_014654935.1 Streptomyces capoamus | reverse complement strand
CAAACCGTCCTGTTTCGACATCCCTCAAATATTGATAGTCGTCGATCCCAGCGGCCACGTCGACTGTATCGACAGACATCGAAACAAGCGCCCACCAGCCCGTCTCTGGAGGATGGGTGGTGCCGGCCGCGGCGAGAATGTGCGCTGCGGCCGGGGGAACGGCACCTCGGGGCCGGGAACCGGCGGTCCGGTGCGAGTCGTGGGCACAGGTGAGCCGGGTCGCCGGCACCGATGGACGGGAGCGGGACGTGGGTGTGGACTTGCAGTTGCGGGTCGAGTCGGGCGCGCGGCGGAAAGGGCGGCGGGAGGAGACCGTGGTGCGCGCCTCCCATGAGCACGGGGAAGCGCTCGCCCGGATCCTGGACGAGCGCCTCCGCCGTGGCACGGGCCGCCTCGGGCAGATCGACCCCTACCGCGACACGCGGTTCAACGAGCAGGACGCGCAGGCCGCCCTCCCGGAGGTGTACGCACTGGCGCGGGAGTGGGCGGACGCGTCCGGCAGGGCGGCGCTCCTCGACCTCGCCGAACTGCTGCAGGAATGTGTGGCGAGGCCGGGGAGCTGTCTGTGGTCATCGGTGACTAGTGCCGCATAGGCAACGCTCGCCCCGTTGTCGTCTGCGCTGCCTTGCAGGGTGCCGTCAGGGGCTCAGCTCTCGCCGTGGCCGTCGATGACTCGCTCAGCCAGGCCGTGGAGGTGTTCGTTACGCGCCGCCCTCACCTCCATCCGGAACTACGTCCGGAGGCGATCGCTGCGCTCGGCTTCTGCTACGGCTACGCCTGGCGATGATGCTGCTGCATCAGGCGACGTTGGCCCTGGCGACAGCCTTGCACAGGCGCTCGTCCTGGGCGTGCTTGTTCCGCCAGATGACATAGCTGCGGATCATGCTCAGGAGAGAGCCAGGTTTGCCCGAGCGGTGAGGGTGTCGGGGTGCTCGGGGCCCAGCAAACCGCTTGGAGTCGAGCACTCGCGAGCGTCAGGCGCTGAGCTTGAGTGCACGCGACCCTGAGGCCGCGATGGTCTTGGGGTCGAGTTACCAGCGGTAGCGCACCGGCGGGCCAGGAGTCAGCCGGCTCCCCCCTCAGGTTCACAACGCGCAGTTGATGAATGATCCGTTGATGGCAGCGTGCCGGTGCCGGGCGCGGCCGGGCCACGGCCCGCCGTCCGCGACGCCCGCGCAGCACGCGTCGCACAGCAGCCCTGCGGAACGATACCGGGCACTCGCCTGCGGCCTCGCAAGAGGCCCAGAAGGATGATCATTCGCTCCCGGCCGACGAGGACGCTGGCCACCAGTGCCTCGGAGGCCCGCTGACGACCACACCGCAGGCACCGGTGGACGCTGTCATCGCAGCGGCGTATCGGGCCGGTGCTGCCGCCAGGCCTCGGCGAGGCGGCCGAGCCGGGCGGGGACACCGATGCCCCGCACGGTGGTGATCCGACCGTCCGCGACGTCGAACGTCATGGTGCCGATGACCCGGTCACCGAGGATGAAGAGGACGGCCGGACCTCCGTTGACGAGTGCGTAGCGCAAGCCCGGCGTTCCTCCGGCGAGTCGGCTCCTCGCGGCTGTCGGCCGGAGGCCGGCCTGGGCGATGGCCGCGATGCGCCGCGGGTCGTCGTACCGCAGCAGCGTTCTGGTGGGACCGGCGCCGTTGGAGTCCGTGACCGCGGTCGCGTCATCGGTGAGCAACGCGACGAGCCGCTCGGTGCGGCCCGAGGAAGCGGCGGCGAGAAACTCCTCGACGATCCGGCGGGCGGACGCCGCATCGACCTCCCCGGCGCCGCGGCGGCGCGCGGCGACGACGCGCCGACGGGCCCGGTGCAGGTGCTGCTGACTAGCGGACTCGGTGATGTCGAGGATCTCGGCGATCTCGCCGTGGCTGTATGAGAATGCCTCGCGCAGGACATAGACGGCCCGCTCGAGGGGGGACAGGCGTTCCATGAGGGTCAGCACGGCCAGGGAGACCGACTCGCGCTGCGCGAAGGTGTCGGCCGGGCCGAGCATCGGGTCGCCGTCGAGCAGCGGTTCGGGCAGCCAGGCGCCGGCCGCGCGCTCGCGCCGGACCTGCGCCGAACGGAGGCGGTCCAGGCACAGGTTGGTGACCACCTTGGTCAACCATGCCTCGGGCACGTCGATCCGCTGCCGATCGGCGGCCTGCCAGTGCAGGAAAGCCTCCTGCACGGCGTCTTCGGCATCGGTGGCGGAGCCGAGAAGCCGGTACGCCAGAGAGGCGAGCCGGTTCCGGCCGGCCTCGAACTTGCTGATGTCGAAGAGATCGGCGGCGGTGGTGTCCATGCGTGCCACCTCAGGCGGACGCCAGCCGGCCACCGGTCGCGCCCTCGACGGCGGCGTCCGGCACGGCGGCCAGCCGGTGCCTGCGCTTGGGCAGGCCGAAGGTCGGGTGGGAGCTGGCCCACAGCGACATCCTCACGATGCCTGCCTTGAACCGCGCGGCCCTGCGACCGCCCAGGTACTTCGCCTTGGGATGCCCTTCGGCGTCGACCGCCTGCCAGAGCCCGTCCCGGCGCCCGAGGCTGATGTGGTTGCCCACATAATCCAGCCTGGTGTGCGGCACCTTCCGGCCGGTCAGGCGGCCCACGATCGCAGCCGTCGCCTGCATGCCGGTGTAACCGGCCGAGCCGCAGGACATCGGCAGCGGTCGGCCGTTGTCACCGATGGCGTGGACGCTGTCGCCGACGGCATAGACGTTCGGGTGCGACAGGGAGCGCATGGTGCGGTCGACGACGATCCGACCGTCCTCGGTGACCGCCAGTCCGCCTGCGGCGGCGATCGGGCTGACGGCGAACCCGGCCGCCCACACGGTTGCGTCGGACGGCAGCGCGGTGCCGTCGGCGCACAACACGCGCGTCTCCTCGACGGCCACGACCTCGGTGTGCTCCAGGACGGCGATGCCCAGCCGGTCGCAGGCCCGGCGCAGGTGGCTGCGGGCTCCGTCGGAAAGGTGGACGCCCAGCTCGCCGCGGGCGACCAGCGTCACGGACAGTGCCGGTCGCGCTTCGGCGATCTCGGTGGCGGTCTCGATGCCGGTCAACCCGTCGCCGACGACCAGCACCCTGCGGCCCCCGCCTGCCCGGCCGAGCCCGTCCGGGTCCCCCGGGTGGTCCAGTCGGTCCAGCCGTTCGCGCAGACGCAGCGCCGACGGCCGCCCGGAGACGTCGAAGGCGTGCTCGACCACGCCGGGGACGCCGTTGTCGGCGCCGTGGCTGCCGAGCGCGTAGACGAGCGTCTCGTAGCCGAGCTCACCGGCGCCGTCTCCGTGGCCGGTGTCGGTCACGGAGACGACCTGACGCTCGGGGTCGACGGCCGTGACCCACGCCCGGCGGACCCGGATCCCCGTCCCCGCGAAGACCTCGGTTAGCTGCGGAGCATCGATCCGCTGGCCGGCCACGAGTTGGTGCAGCCGAAGCCGCTGGACGAAATCGGGCTCGGCGTTGACCACGGTGATCTCGACGTCCGCCGCCGACAGCCGACGGGCCAGAGTGCCTGCCACGTAGGATCCGGCGTAGCCGGCGCCGAGGACGACGATGCGATGCTTCATGAGTGTGCTCCTGTCGGTCCGCTGTCGGATCGCTCGTTTCCGGTGACTTGAACGGGACAGCGATCCGATCCCTGACAAGAATTGATGTGATCTGGATCACGCTTCGTTCGCGTAAGTCCCTGCCCTGCCGCTCCGCGCTGCGGCGCGAATGCGCCTGACCCGCAGGCCCGTTCGCCATCGTCGCCGAGCCGGTCCTTCACCTCCAGCCCCGGCCTCACCCGAAGGCTTCGTCATGCTGCCCGAAGGGGACATTCGCACCTACGAGACCCTCACCCGCTTCACCGCCGACTTGAACCGCCTCCACCGCGCCGAGCGCCGCCGGTTCTCCCGCGCCGTCCAGGAGGCTTTCAACCCGGCGAAGGCCGGCTGACATCTGCCGCTGCGTGGCTCACGGCCTGCCGTCCTGACGGGCGGCTGGCGGTTCCGCGTCCAGTTGTCCTGTTTCAGCGGAGTACGCGGCTCCGGATGCGCAGCCCACGGGACAGAAGGCATCGTCCAGAATCGAGGCATGGACGTTCCCAAGCTGCTGGAAGCTGCTTCATTGCTGGTCTCCGAAGCCGTCGCCACCGAGAACGACATCACGGTGAACGACGTCTGGGAGTACCTCGCCCACGACGAGTGGGAGGTCGCACTCGACCTGTTGGAGGAGCTGGGTGACGTCCACCCCCTCCCGCTCGCCTTCTGGCAGACCCTCGCCACCGCCGCCGAGCAGATGCGACTCGACAGGAGCGCGGCCTGGTGTCACTGGCGTTGCTTCGAAACCCGCAACGGCATCATCCGAGCCGACCTCACCCTCAGACCAGCCCACGAGGCCCGCCGGCAGACACCCTTCTCCGGAGCCGGCGTCCTACGACCGATGTGGAACATCGGAGGAAAGACCCCGGCAGGGGAACCCGACCTTCACATAGCCGCCCTTTGGGTGGAATTCACGCCCTTCATGCAGCCCGGAGGACAGGCCACGGTCCGTCTGGCCCCGCTCTCCCCGTCGAAGTGGCAGCAGCTTCAACCCGGTCAAGTGATCACCATGCACGAGGACCGGACTGTCGCTGGCACGGCGGTCGTCCTGGAGATCCAGGGCCCATCACTCCCACCTGCCACATTGCAGTCGTAGTCGATGGAATCGCCCCCAACTGCCGTCATTCGCACCCACCCTCGGACTGTAACTCCGACCGGCCCGAGCGCCTGCCTGCCGAGCCGCAGGAGCCGTAGTCGAAGGCGGCGTCCATCCGGGCCTGGAGCTCCTGCTGCCAGTCGGCGGTGACGGCGGCCCTCATGGTGTTCTGTTTCTTCTTGCCCGAGACGAACGCGCGCCGTCCGCCGCGGCTGGCGAGGGGCCGGCGGATCTGGATCTCGGTGGCGTCGAGGCGGAGCTCGATGCCCTCGGCCTGGGCAGAGGCAAACACGTCCGCCAACGTCCGCAACCGCAGGTGAGGACGGTTGGGGCCCGCGCATCCCCACTCAGCCAGGAGCGTGCGAATTTCTTGGACTGCCCTGGTGATGGTGGAGCGGTCGACGCCGAATGGCAGCCCGAGGACGGAGTGTGGGAGGTCGTGCCGCAGGTGGATGAGCGTGGCCACGAGCCGGTCGACGAAGACGAGCTGATGACGGGCACCCGTACCCGTGGCCCGCTTCCTCGCCTCGCCTCGTACTTCACGACCGCGGCTTTCCACGGCGGCCAGCCACGGTTGGGCCATCTCCTGGACCAGGGCCCTCAGATCACGCCGGGAGATCCCTGTGAACAGCTGATGCGACAGGACCGCCCGATTGACCGTGATCGTCACAGATGGATCAAGCCTGGTTCCTGGCCCGCTGGATGTGAGGCGGCCTGCGTATCAGCGGAAGGGAAACGCCGACCTGAGGCTTCTCGGCGGATGATGCGTCGCGTCCGGCATGTTCGGCCACGGTGCCGCCGATACTCCGTTGCCGCCTGGCCAGGAGTGGCCTACGGTCCCGGACATGCTGCCTGTGGTGGAAACGGATGATGAGCGAAACGCTGTCGTCCCCGATGAGAGCGTGATGCGTCCCGGGGCGGTAGACCTTTGTGCACGTCTCGGACTCTCCGGCGCCTCACTGGTTCGCTTCCTTGACGGGTCCCTGCCGGTCTACGCGGTGGGGGATGACCACGTGCTCAAGCTTTTCCCCGGAGCTGCTGCTCAGCACGGAATGGCCGAGGGCCGTGTCCTTGCCCATGTTCAGGGGCGACTGCCGGTTCCGACACCCGTGGTGCGCGCCTCCGGCTCGTACGAGAACGGCTGGCAGTACGTTCTGATGTCCAGGCTCCGCGGCGAGAACCTTGCCCACTCCTGGGGGCACGTGCCCCGGAATCATCGTGACCGGCTCGTCGCCGAGATCGGTGAGACCCTCGCGACGTTGCACTCCCTCAACCCCGATCCACTGCGGGACGCCCTCGGTCCCAAGGACTGGGGCAGCTTTCTTGACCGCCAGAGGGCCGGCGCGGTGGAACAGCAACGCGCCCATGGACTGTCGGCGGCCTGGCTGGAGCAGATCCCGGACTTCCTCGCTTCGGTTCCATTGCCACGAGCCCCACAACCTTCCCTGTTGCACACCGAGGTCATGCAGCAGCACTTCCTGGTCGACCCCGACGGGTGGCGTCTGACCGGTCTGTTCGACTTCGAACCAGCGATGATCGGTGACCGCGCCTACGACTTCGTCGGCGTCGGACTGTTCGTCACCTGCGGCGATCCAGCCCTGATGTCTCGGCTCACCGGGGCATACGGCCACAGCTTCGAGCCGCATGAACTCATGGCCTTCACGTTGCTACACGTGTACAGCAACCTTCCCTGGTACATGAGAGAACTGCCCTCGCCTGCCGAAGAATCTCTGCCGTCACTCGCAGACGCATGGTTCGGCACGGTGTGAGAGGCGAAGTGGGCCCACTCGCGGAGAGCCCATGAGCCCGCTCCCCTACTGGGGTTCGCGTATGGCTAGGGCGAACGGACCTGTAGTGCCGGGTAATGCTCGGGGCTGGACCCATCGAGAGGACCAGCGGTGCAGCGGTCAAGACGCTTCATGCCGTCGGGCTCTTACCGTCAGGGCGGGGGCGTCACGCGTAGTTGCGCAGTTCGGGCCACGTCTCGCCCCAGGGGCGGCGAGCGCCTGTGCAGACGTAGACGTGGCCGCCCCATTCGACGTTGTGCACGCCGTAGGGGTTGGAGAGGGTGGCGGCCACGCGGACGTGCCGGAAGTACTGGCGCAGATGGGCGGCGTACTCGGGGGCGTGGTCGGGACCGGGGGCGACGGCCACTACGGTCGTGGCGTCAGGGTTGCCGGCACCCCACCACCAGTCGGTGTTGTGGGCGCTCACGGCGGTGGGCAACCCGGTTCCGCGGCCGAGTTCGTTGATGGCGCCGGCCTCGCCGTAGTCCGCCGTGAAGATCACTGCGTTCGCGCGTTGCGCGGCTTCTCTTGGACCGCAGCGCCGGCGAGGACGGCCGTTTCGTACTGCAACGGCAAGCGGGACATCTCCCACTCCCCCGGCTCCAGACCCGGAGGCCGGGGCGCGGTGGGCGCCTCCAAGTAGGCCGACGGCTGCCAGTCGGGAGCGGTGGTGGGCGGGCGGCGGACGGGCGGCGAGGAAGCGCAGCGCCGTGCTGGACACGCCGACGCCGGACAGGTAGACAAGCATGCGAAGCCTCTGGTGGGAACTGTTGTCTTGGTCCAAACCCATCTACCAGGGGCTTTACCTGTCTGCCGGCTTAACTGCCAAGCCCGCCCACCAGGCTGGAATGACCAGCGAGTAGGCCACAGTGAGGAGTCGAGTTGTTACGTTGCGAGGCGGTCGGTAAACGGTACGGCGGAGGACGATGGGTCCTCCGTGACGTGAACATGGATGTCGCGATGGGTGACGTCCTCGCGGTGGTCGGCAGCAATGGTTCTGGGAAGTCGACCTTGCTGAGGATCCTCGTGGGACTGTCGCAACCCACCACCGGGAGCGTGTCGGGCCGACCTTCGCGCATCGGTTACGTACCGGACCGCTTCACCGGCCACGACCGCATTTCGGCGATCGGTTATCTCACTCACATGGGACGTATCCGTGGCCTGTCGGGCTCCGCCGCCCGTGCCCGAGGCCATCACCTGCTGGAGCGGCTGTCCCTGGTGGGCGGGTGGGAGGCACCGCTGCGCACGCTGTCGAAGGGCAAAGCGCAGAAGGTGGCGCTCGCCCAGGCCCTGCTTGTCCAGCCCGAACTGCTGGTCCTGGACGAACCGTGGTCAGGTCTGGATGCCTCGGCCCACGGTGTCCTCGCCGAGTTCATCGACGAAGTGGCCGCACAGGGCGGAGCAGTGGTCTTCACCGACCATCGCGAGGCGATCACCGAGACGCACGCCCGCGGCTCCTACACCATCAGCGACGGCCGGGTCACCTCGCGCGGCGGCCGGCACGCCGGAAGCCGCACCTCGATGGTCGAGCTGGTCCTGACCGTGCCGCCCGGCGTCATGCCGATCGCAGTGAACTGGTCCGTGCTGCCGGGTGTGACGGAAACCGCCCAGCGCGGCGGGGAGGTCGTCCTGCGGGTGGCGCGGGAGCACTCGGACGCCGTACTGCTGACGGCCCTGCAGCACCGGTGGTCGGTGGCCAGCGTGGCCGGGACCGCGGACGAACGCAGTTGCCGGGCCGATGTGCGGGAGACCGCCCGGTGATCGCGCTGGTCCGCTATATGTTCACGGTGCTGCTGCTCTCCCAGCGCTACCTCGCGCCGCTGTTGCTGTTCCTCGGCCTGGTGGCCGTGCTGACCAGCAGCGACACCGGCCCGCTCACCGCGACCTACGCCTCGGTGGCCGGGGCCATGCTGCCGTGCTCGGTCTGGCTGACCATGACACTGATCGGTCTCGAGGACCAGGCGCACCGCTCGATCGTCGTCGTCAGCGCCGGCGGCCCTCTACGCGTCCTGCTCGCGACGGTCGGGACGGCCGCCACGTGGTGCCTGCTGCTGCTGTCTGCCGGCCTGGTACTGCCGCTGCTGTTCGGAACCCACACACCCGGCCTCGCGGATCTGGCGCTGGGAACCGTAGCCCAACTCACCAGCGCGTGCACCGGCATGGCCATCGGAGTGATCTGCTCGCGGCTGGTGTTCCGAAGGCAGGGCTACGCGCTCGTCCTCGCCCTGGTGCTCCTCCTGGCCATGCTGCTAGGCAAGGGCGTTACCCCGGTCAACATCTTGCTCACCCACCTGCAGAACGCGTCGGACTCGGCGGACACCCTGGCACCCACGGGTGCCCTGCTCGCCGTCACCACGGGCATCTTGGCGGCTGCAGTTGCTATGACACACGCGATCACCTGCAGAAAGGCGTGAACTCTGCGGCGGTGCACCGGCGCAGGCTGCGCAGCGCCGTCCGGTAGAACGCATGCCCCCGCCGTCCTGGCCACTTCGGTGAGTGCGCTGGGGAGAAAGCGCCCAGACGCTTGACGCCTCGGTGATGTAGCGGTCGGCAACGGGCCGGTACCGGTTGAGCTGCTTCCTCACCAGCGAACGGCCGTGAAGTCGACCGGCCGGGGCCGCAGCAGTCGCGTGCGTTGTGCCAGCGCTGTCAGCCGCCAGGACATCTCGTCGGCGGTCAGCCGGTGGCGATCACCGTGGCCCGGCAGGACCCATTCGAAGCGCAGTCGTCCGGCTGTCCTGGTCAGGGAGGTGGCCAACTCCTCGATGGAGTACCAGGTCACGCTGTCCGCGAC
This sequence comes from Streptomyces capoamus, assembly GCF_014654935.1. Lineage (GTDB taxonomy): Bacteria > Actinomycetota > Actinomycetes > Streptomycetales > Streptomycetaceae > Streptomyces > Streptomyces capoamus. The sequence continues at coordinate 460,084 of NZ_BNBF01000003.1, read as the reverse complement.
TTCCAGATCACGGGTGGTACGTGACCAGTAGAAGCTGTCCCCGCTGAAGCAGTACCGGTCGTCCGCGACGTAGAGGACGCTGCCCTGGGTGTGGCCGGGCAGCGGGTGGGCGGTGACCCCCTCGCAGATCTCCACAGGTTGCAGCCCTTGGATCACATGGTCCGCGTCCGGCGCTGCGTCGAGGTCGCCCTCGTGGATCCACAGCCGGGCACAGAAGTGGTCCGCGTAGCGGCGACCGTGTGCAGCGTGGTCGCGGTGGGTGAGCAGAACATCGGTGACGGGACCTGTTGCCGCATACCGCTCCGCGAGTTCGCGGCTCCAGCGCGGTGTGTCGATCATCATGACCGTGCCGGAGGGCCGCATGAGCAGGTAGGAGTTGGCCCCGGCGGTGTGCCGTGAGTTGTGCCCACAGATCAGTACCCCGTTGTCCAAGGCCATCGGAAAGGGATCGAGCTCCGGATCCGGCTGCCCGGCCGTCGGGCGGATCGAGCGGGTGGGGCAGGCGAAGACGGCTGCGTGTAAGCGCCGTGCTTCCTGTTCGTCGCGTGGTGGACGCAGCATCTGGGACTTACCCTCGATCTCGCCGATCAGATCGGGCGCGAACTGCCGGGCGGCATCGCAATTGATGCAGCGGTCATCCACGTACCAGATGTCCATGGCAAAGTTCCTCTTCAAGAAGAGCGACCCCGGCCTGGGCCACCATGCCAGGGATATCCCACCGGCAGCCGAAATCGGTAGGTCCTGCCGATCTTGTACTTCCGGTTCCACACCGCTCTCACGACTCAAGCGACGCCACCGCCGCCCGAAGCGACGCACCCAGCCGCCCCGTACGACGGCTCGATCACACCGCGGCCCCCGAGGGGTGGCATCGGCGATGAATAACGACAGCCACGGATCAAGGTGCACTGAGCCAGTATCGAAAACGGCTGATGCCTGGAGTGCTACGACGGCATGCCCGCCGGCCCCGACAGCCTCATGACCCTCCCTGCCCCCGCCGTTCACCGACTGGCCGCGTGAGCCAACCCCGTCCCGACTGTCCAGGCCGGAACGCGGCCCGCACAGCGGCCAGGGTGAAGGCGGTGTCCCGGTGTCGGTGCGGGCGGTGATGGTGAACGGTGAGGAGACGGGTCACGGCGGTCGTCACGGTGTGGAACTTCCATCAGGGCGATGTCTGCTGGTTGATGGGGTGAGGGTCGGGGGCCGGCGGTCAGGCGAGCAGGGGACGGCGGGCTGGTAGCGGGGGCCGGGCACGAGTGCAGCCCCCGCACGCGGGAGGGTGCGGGGCCGACCAGGGGGCGGCGGTTTCGCCGGGAAGACCAGGCAGCGGGTCCTGGAGCCGGCAGTACCGGGGCGCAGGGTCAGGGGATGAAGTCGGCCGCAGCGCGGTGGCGTTGTCGACGGAGCGGTGCTCGTCGGCGGGGAGCTTCGCGCGGGCGGTGTCGACGGCGAGGTCGACGAAGCTCCGCACGGTAGCGACCAGCGGCTCGGCGTCAAGTTCGGTGAACAGGTCCTGCCCGGCCTTCTCGTGCGGTTCGTAGCCGCCGTCAAAAACGTGGACGAGGCGGCAGTCGCCGGTGAGCTCGACGGTGGCGGACTCGATGGCCGCGTGGCTGTACCGGTACCGGCGTCGCCGTGGGTTCCCCGAAGTACGACCTGTCGTCCGAGGCCTGCTACACGCCCGCGCGAGTCTGCTCTTCGGCAGAGCGGGCATACGGCGGTGTGCCGGGGGAGGAGGACAGCCACCGGTGAACGCGTCGCCTAGCGCTGAGCCAAGAGGGGTACCAGATGTCGACTGCCGTGCCGGAGAGACCCGCCGAGCCGGGAAGCCCAGCCGGGCTCACCGCCGAACTGCGAGGCGCCGGACTTGGCGAAGGACCCGGAGCCGTCACCCGGAGCCGTCCCGCGATGCCGCGCGGCATCGGCTGGTCCGTGCGGTGGATCGCGTCGCTGGCCGTCTGTCAGGCCACTTTCATGGTGGGCCTCGGGCTGCTGATCACCGGCCCGGCTCGCCACTTGTGGCCGCTCGCGGCCGAGGACCGGGTGAACGAGGCCTTCGTGCGCCTGCGCACCGGTACGCTCACCACCCTGTCCTCCGTCGCCTCGCAAGGAGGCAACACCGGGACGGTCATCGGCGTCACCCTGGCGAGCTGCCTGGGGCTGATCTTGATACCGCGGCTGCCGATGTGGCGGCAGGCCGTGTTCCTCGCCGTCGCCGTATCCCTGCAGTCGCTTGTCTTCCTGGTCATCACCTTCGCGGTCGACCGCCACCGCCCCGAGGTGCACCGCCTCGACGGCTCCCTGCCCACGTCCAGTTACACTTCCGGTCACACCGGCGCGGCCACCGCCGTCTACGGCGGTCTGGCGCTGCTGGCGCTGTCCCGGCTGCGCGGGCCGTGGCGGACCGTCGTGGCTTGCCTCCTCTGCGTCCTGCCCCTCCTGGTGGGCCTCGCCCGCCTCTACCGGGGCATGCACCACCCCACCGACGTCATGGGCGGCCTCGTCAACGGAACCCTGTCCCTGCTGATCGCACGGCGCGCACTGCTCGCGGACGGCGCGGTCGCCGCTCCTCCCGCGCCCGCGTCCACGCCCACGGCCGGCCCGTCCCGGCCCGTGGCCCCCGGCCGTACCGCCGTGATCTTCAACCCCACGGTCACCGACGAGGCCGGCCGTGACACCCTGCGCCGCGTCCTGGAACAGCACGGCCACACCGCACCGGTGTTCGTCGAGACGACCGCCGAGGACCCCGGAGGCGGCCAGACGGCCGGCGCGGTCCGCGACGGCGCGACCCTCGTCGTGGTCTGTGGCGGCGACGGCACCCTCCGCGCGGCCGCCGAGTCCCTCGCGGGCACCGACGTACCGCTCGCCCTGGTGCCCTGCGGGACCGGCAACCTCTTGGCCCGCAACCTCGGTCTGCCGCTCGCACCGGCCGACGCCCTCGATGCCGCGCTGCGCGGCACCGCCCACCGCGTCGACCTCGGCCGTATCGAGGGCGACGGCCTGCCCCCCACGCACTTCGCCGCCATGGCCGGCGCCGGCCTCGACGCCGCGACGATGCGGCGGGCCAACGCCAACGACCGCGCCAAGGCCGTCCTCGGCTGGCCCACCTACGTGCTCGCCGTCCTGCGTGAACTGCGCACCCCGCGCACGGGGGTGAGCATCCGTCTCGACGGCGCGCCCGCCCTGCGCCGCACGGCCCGCATGGTGCTGGTCGGCAATATCGGCACCGTCCAGGGCGGAGTGACCCTGCTGCCCGACGCCCGGGCCGACGACGGACGGCTGGACCTGCTGATCCTGGACCCCCGCGGCATCGGCGGCTGGCTGTCCGCGCTGTGGACGCTGCTGCGCGGTGGCGCGACGGCGTCACGGGAGGGCGGCGAGGGTGGCGAAGGTGGCGCACCGGTGGAGTTCTTCACCTTCCGCCGCGCGGAGTTCACCTTCGACACCGAGCTGCCCCGCGAGCTGGACGGCGATCCGGTGACCGCCGGCCGGCACCTGACCGCCGAGGTAAGGCCGGGCGCCCTGACCGTGCTGCTGCCGGCGCGGGAGCAGTGAGATGGGCACCGCGACGAAGGTCCCCGAGACGCGGGACATGAGCGGGGAGGAGCTGTCCGGCGACGAGGCATGGGCGGCCTTGCGCCGCTACGGCGGCTGGAGCCTGCTGCGTGACGCGTTCATCCGCTTCCGCTACGCCGACGGCTTCACGCACTCCCGCGCCCTCGCCCTGCAGACGGTGCTGTCCGTCATCCCGCTGACGATCGCCTTCGTCGGCCTGTCGACCGCCCTGCACACCGAGAACATCGGCAGACTGGCCGAACTGACCATCCACCGGATCGCCCAGGGCCCCAGCGCCCACGTGGTCGACGACGCCCTCGACCGCAGCCGGCGCACGGCGGGCGACGGTGCCGCGGTCGCCCTTTGGTTCGGCGCCGCCTTCTCCCTCGTCAACGTCACCACCGCCATGTGCCAGATCGAGCGGGGCGCCAACCGCATCTACGGCAACGAACGCGACCGCCCCTTCCACCTCAAGTACCTGCGCGGCCTGCTGATGTCCGTCGGCGCGGGGTTCCCGCTCGGCCTCGGGTTCATCGTGATGATCGCCGGCGACGACCTCGCCTCGGCGGCGGTGGACGTCTACCACCTGCACGACAGCACCCGGACCGCCTGGGACGTCCTGCGCTGGCCCTTCGGGCTGCTGCTCGTGCTCCTGTCCGCCAGCGTCATCTTCCGCCGGTCTCCGCGCCGCAAGCAGCCCGGTTACACCTGGCTCGCCTTCGGCGCGGCCGTCTACCTGGTGCTGTGGATGACACTGACCTGGCTGCTCAGCCTCTACCTGGACCTCAGCGGCTCGTTCGACACCGTCTACGGCCCCCTGAGCGCCTTCATGTCCCTGCTGCTGTGGGCCTACCTGACGTCCGTCGCCCTCTTCCTCGGGCTGGCCTTCGCCGCGCAGCTGGAGGCGGCGCGCGGCCGCCGCCCCGCCCCGATCCAAGCCGATCCCGGAGTCTGACATGCACGACCTGACCGCCCTGCGGCCCCTCCGCGACCGCCGAGCACGCCGTGAACGCCGCCGGCAGGCCGACCGCAGGTTCGGCGTGCGGCTGCTGGCCGCCGCCGGCGTCGCCGCCGTGGCCGCGGTCGCGTTCGGACTGCTCCTGACCCTGGTCGAGGGCCAGTGGCGGCCCCTGTCCCGCCTGGACGCCTTCGCCGCGCAGGACCTGCACCGGTACGCCATGCGCCATCGGGAGTGGACGGCCGTGCTGCGCCTGCTCTCCGACCGGATCTGGGACCCCGTGACGCTGCGCACGGCCGTCGCGCTGCTGACCGCGTGGCTGGTGTACCGCCGTGCCTGGCGCCTGGCGGCCTGGGCGGCGGTCACCGCCGTGGCCGGCGGGCTCGTCGGGCTGCTCGTCAAGTCCGTGGTCGGCCGCGCCAGGCCCGTGCTGCAGGACCCGGTGGCGCACGCCCCGGGCTACTCCTTCCCATCCGGCCACGCGATGACGGCGACGACCTCCTTCGCCATCTTCATGCTGATCCTGGCACCCCTGCTGCCGCGGGCCTGGCGCATCACGGGCTGGTGCGTCGCCGTGCTCTGCGTCCTCGGGACCGGTTTCACCCGGGTCGCCCTCGGCGTGCACTGGTTCAGCGACGTCCTGGGCGGCTGGCTGCTGGGCCTGACCGTCGTCGCCCTCACCGCCTGGGCCTTCGAGGCCTGGCGCGTCGACGCCGGACGGAGCCGTACCCCGGTGAGCGACGGTCTGGAGCCGGAACTCACCGAAGCCACCCCGGAACCCCGTCCGCGGACCCGCTGAGAGACGTACGGTCCACACCGACGGGGAAGCGGAGGCCGCCTTGGCACTGCCCGACGGCGATCCGGCCGACGCGTGGCCCGCAGGAGCCGTAACCGTACTTGTTGGTTCCGCGGTCTCCGTGTGGGTACCGGGCCGGCGGGTAGCCGGTGAGCGTGACCGCATCCGCCATCGCCGCCCTCGACATCGGCGGGACACGCATCGACTCCGACTATCACCGCGCCCTCGCCTGGTACCGGGCACTGCGCTCGCTGGGCGGGATGTATCCGGTATGGCGGCTGCACCGGCTGATCGGGATGGGCGGGTATCAGGTGGTCACCACTGTCGGTGGCGAGGAACTGGAGCGCCGGGTGTGCTCGCGAGACCTCGCGGCGGTGAACGAGCGCGGTCACCGGCCGGTGCTGGCCAGCTCTGCTCAGCAGCGTCACGAGGAGGTCTTTCTGGACACGCTGGGGGCCCGTGACAGCGTCGACGACTGGACCACCAGCGCCGATGTGGAGTCCTCCGAGCCGGCGCCGGATCTGCGGCAGGTGGCGCTGAAGCAGTTGGGGGCGCCGCCCGACGCGTCGAGTGTGATGGTCGGCGACTCGGTGTGGGACGTTGAGGCGGCCAAGAGAGCGGGGAGGCCGGCGATCGTCGTCCGTTCCGGCGGCTTCGGGGACGACGAGCTGCGGAAGGCCGGCGCCATCGCCCTCTACGACACCCCCGGCGACCTCGCGAAGGCCCTGGACGCCACCCCACTCGCCTGACGCCCCCACCGTAGCCGCGTCCGCCCGCTTGCGGTGCCCGACATCGGCCGCAAGGTGAGAAGCATCTACCGTTTCACCCCCAAGGGAGTACCGCA
>NZ_BNBF01000003.1:452447-453883 GCF_014654935.1 Streptomyces capoamus | reverse complement strand
CCGATGACCGCCAATGAGGCAGACCCCGCCACCGAGGCGAAGAGCACCCGCTCCGAGGCTCCTGCCGAGGCCGCGAGTGACACACCCACCGGCAACCCCTTCCAGCCGCACCCCACCCTCCCCGAGGGGATGGGTGATCTCGACCGCCGCGCGATCGACACCGTGCGCGTGCTGGCGATGGATGCCGTACAGAAGACCGGCAACGGCCACCCCGGCACCGCGATGAGCATGGCCCCCACCGCCTACCTGCTGTTCCAGAAGTGGCTGCGCCACGACCCGAGCGATCCGAACTGGGTCGGCCGTGACCGCTTCGTGCTGTCGATGGGGCACTCGAGCCTCACCTTGTACATCCAGCTCTTCCTCTCCGGCTACGGCCTGGAGCTGGCCGACCTTCAGGCGCTGCGCACCTGGGGGTCTGCGACCCCGGGCCATCCCGAGGTCAACCACACACCGGGGGTGGAGACGACGACCGGCCCGCTCGGCCAGGGCGTCGGCAACGCCGTCGGCATGGCCATGGCCGCCCGCCGCGAGCGCGGCCTGCTGGACCCCGACGCCCCCGAGGGCGAGAGCGTCTTCGACCACACGATCTGGGCGTTCGCCTCCGACGGTGACCTGGAGGAGGGCGTCAGCGGTGAGGCGTCGTCGCTGGCCGGCACTCAGGAGCTGGGCAATCTGGTCCTGGTCTACGACGCCAACCGGATCTCGATCGAGGACGACACCGACGTCGCGTTCACCGAGGACGTCGGCAAGCGGTACGAGGCTTACGGCTGGCACGTGCAGCACGTCGACGACGGCGAGGACCTGGCCGCTGTCGACCGCGCGCTGGCCGCTGCCCGGGCCGAGACCGGCCGCCCGTCGCTGATCGTGCTGCACACGATCATCGGCTGGCCCGCGCCGAACAAGCAGAACACCGGAGCGGCCCACGGATCCGCGCTGGGCGAGGACGAGGTCCGGGCGACGAAGGAGATCCTCGGCTTCGATCCGGACAAGACTTTCGTGGTCGACCCGGAGGTGCTCGAGCACGCCCGCCGGGTCGCCGAGCGCGGCGCGCAGGCGCACGCGACGTGGCAGCAGCGCTTCGACGCGTGGCGGGCCGCCAACCCCGACGGTGCCGCGTTGCTTGATCGGCTGTCCACCCGTCGGCTGCCCCAGGGTTGGGCGGACGACCTGCCGGTCTGGGACGCCGATCCCAAGGGCGTGGCGACCCGGAAGGCTTCCGGTGAGGTCCTCGCCGCCCTGTACCCGGTCCTGCCGGAGCTGTGGGGCGGTTCGGCCGACCTGGCGGAGAGCAACAACACCGCGGTCAAGGGGGAGGCTTCGTTCCTGCCCGAGAGCAGGCAGACCAAGATGTGGTCGGGCGGCCCGTACGGTCGCACGCTGCACTTCGGCGTACGCGAGCACGCCATGGGCGCGATCATGAACGGCATCGCGCTGCA
>NZ_BNBF01000003.1:450872-452406 GCF_014654935.1 Streptomyces capoamus | reverse complement strand
CGGCGGGACCCGCGTGTACGGCGGCACGTTCCTCACATTCTCCGACTACATGCGCGGTGCGGTGCGGCTGGCCGCGCTCATGCAGCTCCCGGTCACCTACGTGTGGACGCACGACTCCATCGGGCTGGGCGAGGACGGCCCCACCCACCAGCCCATCGAGCACTACGCGGCGCTGCGGGCCATCCCCGGCCTGGACTTCGTCCGCCCCGCCGACGCCAACGAGACCGCGGTGGCCTGGCGCACCATCCTCGAGCACAACGACCGCCCGGCCGGACTCGCCCTGTCCCGGCAGAACCTGCCCGTCTTCGACCGCACAGAATTCGCATCGGCCGAGGGCGTCGCCCGGGGCGGCTACGTGCTGGCCGAAGCCTCCGGCGGCAGTCCTGAGGTCATTCTGATGGGCACCGGAAGCGAGGTGCAGATCGCCGTCGCCGCCCGCGAGAGGCTGGAGGCCGACGGCATCCCGACGAGGGTCGTGTCACTGCCGTGCTGGGAGTGGTTCGCGGCTCAGGACCGGGCCTACCGCGAGCAGGTGCTGCCGCCTGCGGTGCGCGCCCGGGTGAGCGTCGAGGCCGGCGTGCCCATGGGCTGGCGGGAGTTCGTCGGCGACGCCGGCCGCATCGTCGGCCTTGACCACTACGGCGCCAGCGCGGCCTACACCGTGCTGTACGAGAAGTTCGGGCTCACCGCGGACGCGGTCGTCGCCGCGGCCCGGGAAAGCCTTGCCGCCGCCGAGGCACCGCCGCTGGCCCCCGTCGGCCCGGACAGCGCCGGCGTCCTGCAGGACCCCACCGGCGATCGCTGACCCGCCTGCCCCGCCCACGGCGGGGCGGGGCGGGCGCGGCGCACAGCATCGACGGGTCGTCGCCGGCGTCGAGCGTGCGCCGCAGCCGGTCGGACCCCCACCGCAGGTCGGCGGGCTCGTTGAATGTCGGTACGTACCGCAGGTCACGGGAGTGCACTCCGGGAAGAGGGCGGTGGCGTTGTCGGACCCGTTCGCGCGAGTGGTCGCCGACCTGCGGCCCTTCACCGGGCCCCCGACCTGTGACTACTGGCAGCACTGACCGGTACCGCTTCCGAGGGCGTCCCCGCATCGCGCCGGCAGGTACGCGCAATCCGGACAGCAAGGGGGCCACGACCTTCTCCTACATCGCGGGCACCCGCCCGATCAGGACGGTGCACGACGTCCCCGGCGACGGCGACTTCACCGCCACGCTCGGGCTGAAGGACGTACCGGCGGGCGGGCGTCGGAGCCGTAGTGGTTGACCCGGATCGTCTCCCGGGCCTAGCGCCCCGCCGGTCGCGGGCCAACCGGGCCACAGCTGGGCCACAGCGCCCCTGGTGGCAACGCGGGCTCGGCGCTCGTCCACGGCCCTTCTGGTATCACGGGCGGATCGCGTCCCGAGACCTGCAACTGTGCTGGCCATACCACCGCTTGGGCGACGATGACCCTTTCACGTCGGCAGTGAGCGCAGGGCCTTCGTGTAGTCACTGAGGTCGAACTCGTGATGTCGCCGGGTGGCTCAGGTGGGTC
>NZ_BNBF01000003.1:438087-450827 GCF_014654935.1 Streptomyces capoamus | reverse complement strand
CGATTGTCGGGCCGGTCTCGGCGAGGCGGCCGTCTATGACCAGACCGCTGGCCGCCGCTGACTACCTGGTGCGCTCAGTGCGGTCGTCGTACTCTTCGCGGGCGGTGATGACTTCTTCGATGTGCAGCACGGACCACTCCGTGAGCGCCTTCAGCGGTTCCCGTAGGGTCTGGCCGAGCGCGGTCAGCTCATACTCCACGTGCGGCGGCACCTCTGGGTAGACGGTCCGGCTGACCAGCCCGTCGCGTTCGAGGGTGCGCAGCGTCTGGGTGAGCATCTTCTCGCTCACGCCCGCCAGCGCCTGCCGGAGCTGGCCGAACCGGGAGGTCCCGTTCCGGCCGAGTTCGCCGAGCACGAGGACCGCCCACTTGCTGCCGATCTGGTCGAGCAGGTCCCGCGACGGGCAGCCGCGCTCGTACGGATCGAATGACGGCATGGGCCCGGTCACATTCTCGACAGCAGCCATACGGCTCACCTCAATGCTTTCGCTGCGGTAAGTACCCTACCAAGAAGTGGCTACTCCCCAACAGAGAGTGTCCAGGTCATTCTGTGTTCCATCCCGCGGCGGACGGACCGCGGCAGGCGTGCAGGGCACGCGCGGAAGGAAGGAATGACCATCATGCCGATCGTCGTCACCGGAGCCACCGGCCAGCTGGGCAGGCTCACCGTCGAGGCACTGCTGCGGCGCGGGATCCCGGCCGCGGACATCATCGCGACCGGCCGGGACATCGCCGGGATCAAGGATCTGGCCGACCGAGGTATCACGGTACGCCGCGCCGACTTCGCGGACACCGACGGCCTGGCCGAGGCATTCGCGGGGGCGGAAAGGCTGCTGCTGATCTCGGCCTCGGTCCCCGTGCGCGAGCGGGTCGCCAACCACCGCCGCGTGATCGACGCCGCGGCGTCCGCAGGCGTGTCGCTAGTGGCGTACACGAGCACGACGCACGCGGACACGGCCACCACCGTCATCAGTGCCACGCACGGCGAGACCGAGGCGTATCTGCGGGACCGCGGAATCCCCAGCGTGCTGCTGCGCAACGGCTGGTACCTGGAGAATTACACCAGCCAACTGCCGCAGATCCTGCAGAACAGCGCGGTCGTCGGCGCCGCAGGCCAGGGGCGGATCAGCGCCGCGTCCCGCGCCGACTACGCCGAGGCCGCAGCGGTCGTCCTCACTGCTGAGGGCCACACCGGCGCCGTGTACGAGCTCGGCGGCGACGAATCCTTTACCCTGACTGAGCTCGCCGCCGCGATCTCTGCTGCGGCCGGAAAGCAGGTCACCTACGCTGACCTCCCGGTGGCCGACTTGGCCCAGGTACTGGTCGCCGCGGGCCTACCCGCCGAGCTGGCGGAGGTCCTCGCTGACGCTGACCGCGGCATGAACCGCGGCGAGATGTACACCGACTCCGGCGACTTGCGCCGCCTGATCGGCCGCCCGCCCGTGACCCTGGCCGAGGCACTCGCGGCCGCCCTGCATCACTGAGGTCGAACGTGTGATGTGGCCGGGTTGCTCAGGTGGGTCTGATCGTCAGGCCGGTCTCGGCGAGGCAGCCGTCTATGAGTTCGCGGGTTGAGGTCGGGTGTGTAGGGCGGCAGATAGCAGATGGTCAGCCAGTCCCGGGCCTCGGCGAACTTTTGCAGGTCGGTGGCCTTGTGGACGTTGAGGTTGTCCCAGACGAGAACGATCGGGCCCCCGAGCTGCTGGTGTGCTGCGATCAACAGGTCCCGGTAGTCGCGCCAGGAGAAGCTCTTGCGCCCATCGCGACGGCCGTCGGAGCAGCACATCGCGCGCCTCTGGCAGGGACTGGCCGCAGGCCATCCTGCGCAGCACGGCCCGGTCCTGCGGTAGGAGGGCCGGGCCCGATGGCTTTCCCTGTGGCCGCACCAGCCGGGGCAGGGCCTACGTCAGGAGTGCGGGGACGGCGTCCTCGGTCGTCCAGTCCCCGTCGAACAGGGCGGTGAAAGATTGCCCGGTGCAACGAACCGCCGCCGGTCATCAAGCGTCTAAAGGTGCGTGGGTGCGCGCTGACCTCGCGCACCGAGTCGTATTCGAGGGGAACCGATCACGTCATGAAGACCAAAACGGCCACCGTGGCCCTCGCGGCGATCGTCGCCACCGGCACCGCCGTCGCCGCCGTCCCGGCCTCGGCTGCCACCACCAAGGCCGCGCCGGCGCGTTGCCACACCGCCGACCTGAAGGCCGGTTTCGCCACCGGGGACGACGCGAAGCCGGACATGGGGCGGGCCGGGAAGCAGACGCAGGCGTTCATCTGGTTCACCAACAAGAGCAACCACGCCTGCACCCTGTCCGGCTTCGCCGGTGTCGACATGGTCGGCGCCCAGAGGACCGACGGCACCTGGTCACTGGCGCGCTCCTCCAAGAGGCCCACGAAGATCACCCTGGGACGGGGGGACACGACGGACTTCAGCATCAACCTGCTCCCCGTTGCCGGGTCCACGCCGCAGAAGAAGAAGTTCGTCCCCGCGACGTTCCAGGTCACCCCGCCGAACGAGACGAAGCACTTCACCCTGAAGTGGCCGTTCGGTGGCCAGATCCTGAAGCAGGACGGAGCCACCCACCCGGGCACCTACCTCAACCCGATCGGACAGTAATCCCCCGCGGCCGCGCGGTCGGGGCCCCAGCAGGGCTTTGACCGCGCGGCGCTCGTCCATCGCCCGCCAGCCCTCGGCGACCTGGGCCAGGGGCACGGTGAGATCGAAGACCCTGCCCGGCTGGAACCGGCCGGGCAGGACGCGGTCGATCAGGTCGGGCAGGAAGCCGCGGGCGGTGTCTGGCATCGCCGCAGTCGCTGCTCAACGCTCGGGCTCCTGGGCTGCCGCCCCTCCCCCGCCGCCCCGTCGGCCGATGCCTGCTCGCCCTGTCCTGTGTCGGCGACCGCGTCCCCGGTGAGTGGCGCCTCTCCGCTTCCCGCGGTTCAGCCGTCGATGAGGTCGGCGAGGGCCTCGGCCGGGTCTTCGTGCGGTGCGGCGGCCGGCCACCACCGGCCGTCCTCCTGCCGGTAGGGGTACCACCGGCCGTCCCGGCCGTAGCGGAGCTGGAGTCCGCGGCCGGCCAGCGTCCAGTGATTGTCGTGCATTTCGATCTCGGGAAGTTCGTCCTGCTCCCAGCCCGCGGCCAGGGCGTGGCGGGCGCGGGCGGTGTCCTGGTACGGCGGCGTCCAGACCTCTTCCAGCACGTCCAGCCCGGTGCTGCCGCCCCAGCGCCATGCCGCGACCGCCCGTTCGAACCGCTGCGGGTTGCCGGAGGCCTCCCGCAGCCGGGCCAGGACCCGGGTGTCAGGTCCCGTGGCCGCGATGCGTACGCAGTCCCGCCACAGGTCCAGCGGTGCCGGCGGTGCGGCGGTCAGTCCGTGGGTGTACGCGAGCAGTTCGCGGGCGCGCAGGGCCGCGCCGTTGATCAGCAGCTCGAGCGGGTCGGTGCCGATCGACGCGGTGGACGCGTGGGCGGTGACGGGAGGCGTGGGCAGCGGCGGCAGCGCGGGCAGCGCCGCCGGAGCGCGCCCGAACATCTCCTCAGCGGGGATGCCGTCGGGCATCGACGGCGCGGCGGGCTTCGTGTCCTGCCGCGTACCAGCGCTGCCGAGACCGCCCGCGATCGCCTGCAGCAAGACGACGGAACGCAGTTCCTCCTGGGCCTCCGATGCGCTGCGCCCGCGCAGCAGGAGCAGCAGGAACGGGTCCTCGTCCAGCAGCCAGGACGCTTGATAGCTCAGTGCGGCCGCGTGCGTGCAGACGTACTCCAGGGCGTCGCAGTCGCAGTCGGCCTCCAGGTCGGCGTAGCCGGGCAGCAGGCTCACCCGTGCGTCCTCGGCGGCTTCCAGCAGGTCGGGCGGCAGTTCACCGGCGAGCATGCCGTCGGCGACTTCAGGCCGTTCAGCGGTCTTCTCCCAGAGCGACTCCCATGCGGCGTCGTCGAGTCCGTGCAGGGTGAGCACCGTCCGGAACGGGTCGCCGTCCTCGTAGCCGGTGGTGGACAGGCGGCCGGGGCTGACGGTGATCGGCCCTAGCTGGCCGGTGCGCGCGTAGGCGCGGCCTCTTTTCAACGCGTCTCCGTCGAGGGAGGTGTCCTCCAGCGCGTCCGCCCAGGCCTTGCCCCACCAGGACTGACCGCGTACCCGGCCGCCGCGGCGCGCGGCGAAGGCCGGAAAACCCCGTGCGTGCCGTTGCCGCTCATCCCTCGCTCCTCAGCTGGACCAGGTTGGCCAGCTCGTCATTGGTCAGTTTGGTCAGCGACTGCTCTCCGGAGCCCAGTACCGCGTCCGCGAGGTCCTTCTTCGCTTCAAGCAGGGCGGCGATGCGGTCCTCTACCGTGCCCTCGGAGATCATCCGGTGGACCTGGACGGTGCGCGTCTGCCCGATGCGGTAGGCGCGGTCGGTGGCCTGGGCCTCCACCGCGGGGTTCCACCAGCGGTCGTAGTGCACGACGTGGTCGGCGCGGGTGAGGTTGAGCCCGGTGCCGGCCGCCTTCAGGGAGAGCAGGAACACGGGCACCTCCCCGTCCTGGAACCGGCGGACCATCTCCTCGCGGCGCGGCACCGGAGTGCCGCCGTGCAGCAGCAGAGTGGGCACGCCGCGTGCGCGCAGGTGCGCCTCCAGCAGGCGCGCCATGGTGACGTACTGGGTGAAGACCAGGACGGCGCCGTCCTCCGCGGAGATGGTGTCGAGCAGTTCGTCGAGCAGCTCCAGCTTGCCGGAGCGGCCGGCCAGGCGGGTGTCCTGCGATTCCTTGAGGAAGTGCGCGGGGTGGTTGCAGATCTGCTTCAGGCCGGTGAGGAGTTTGAGCACCAGGCCGCTGCGGGCGATGCCGTCGGTGGACCGGATCTGCGCCATGGTCTCGCGGACGTGGGTCTCGTACAGGGTGCGCTGCTCGGCGGTGAGGGCGACCGGGTGGTCCGTCTCGGTCTTCGGGGGGAGTTCGGGGGCGATGCCCGGGTCGGACTTCCTGCGGCGCAGCAGGAAGGGACGGACCAGTTCGGCCAGCCGCTGTGCGGTGGAGCCGTGTTCCCCCTCCTCGCCGGGTGGTGGTCCGAATGCGGCGCGCTCCGCGCGTTCGGCCTCGATGGCGGCGGCCCAGCGGGCGCGGAAGTGGCTGTGGCTGCCCAGGAGCCCGGGGGTGGTCCAGTCGAGGACGGCCCACAGTTCGGAGAGGTTGTTCTCGACCGGGGTGCCGGTCAGGGCGATCCTGACGTCGCAGGGGATGAGCCGCAGGGCCTTCGCGGTGCCGGAGTGCGGGTTCTTGACGTGCTGGGCCTCGTCCGCGACGACCGCGCTCCAGTGGTGCGCGCCGAGCCGTTCCGCGTCCAGGCGCATGGTGCCGTACGTGGTCAGGACGAAGCCCGTCGTGGCGCCTTCCAGGGTGCGCTGGGGGCCGTGGTAGCGGCGGACGGGTGTGCCGGGGGCGAACTTGCCTATCTCGCGCTGCCAGTTGCCGAGGAGGGAGGCGGGGCACACGACGAGGGTGGGGCCGGCGCTGTCCGGGTGCTCCTGGCGCAGCAGGTGGAGGGCGATGAGCTGCACGGTCTTGCCCAGGCCCATGTCGTCGGCGAGGCAGCCGCCGAGGCCCAGCGAGGTCATGCGGTCCAGCCAGCGCAGGCCGCGCAGCTGGTAGTCGCGCAGGGTGGCGTCGAGGGCGGCGGGCGGCTCGACGGGTTCGTCGCTGCCGTCCGGGTCGGCCAGGCGGCGGCGGAGGGCGAGCAGCCAGGAGCTGGGGGCGACCTTCACCCGGGTGCCGCTGATCTTGATGTGCCCGGTGAGGGCGGCGGCGAGTGCCTGGATGGCGGTGAGAGGTTTCAGGTCACGTTCGCGGATCTTGCGGGCGGTGTCGGTGCCGATCAGCACCCAGTGGCCGCGCAGCAGGACCAACGCCTGGTCGGCGGCGGCCAGGTGGGCGTTCTCCTGCTCGGTGAGGGGCTGGCCGTCGAGGTCGAACTGCCAGCGCAGGCCGACCGTGCCGTCACCGCGGAAGAAGGACCGCAGGTCGGTGGGCGGGGTGCGGTCCCCGCCGACGACGGCGCGGGGAACGAGAGAGCGGACGGCGTCCGTGGGCCAGAGCACCTCGACGCCCTGGGCGGCGAGCCGGTCGGTGGCGCTGCCGAGCAGGTCGCGGACCTCGTGGTCGGCGAGGTCGAGGGCGGAGGGCACCGGCAGCAGCCGCGACAGGGGCGGCCAGACCTCGGCGGCCCGCCGTACGGCCGCGATGGTGTTGTCCTGCGCGCGCCGTCCGAATCCGGCGGCCTCGACCGAGGCGAACAGTTCGTCGGCGTCGGCGATGCGGGTGGGGTCGTCAGGGCTGGAGACCTGGGGCACCAGGCGCAGCGCGGGCGGCTCGCCGTCGCCGGCGGGCACTAGGTCCACCCGCAGGGCGAGCCTGATGCCCGAGGTGAGCCCCCGGGAAATCTCCTCGGCCCAGGCGCGCAGCTGGGGGACGTACTGCGGTTCCATGGCGGCGAAGGCCGACCGGCCGGCCGCGGCCGGGGCGGCGGCGGTGCGCGGCAGGGTGTCGGCGACCGCGTCGACGAAGGAGCGGAGCAGGTCGGCGATGTCCGGTAAGAGGAGGGGGCCGTCCTCGGGGACGGCCAGCGGGGTGGCGAGCGCCTCGGCCGGTGCGGCGGCGGCCAGTTCGCGCAGGTACTGGACGTCCTCGGGGGTGAGCGGACCGGCCCGCCAGGTGTCGTGGTGGGTGGCGGAGACGCCGGCGAGGACCCGGCCGCGGGCGACAAGGTGCAGGCTCGCGGCGGTGGCGGCGCCCCAGAACGCGGCGGACGCGCTGGGGGCGGGGTCCGCGGGGTCGCCCGGGTGCACCTCCCGGGCGTGGAGGCGGCGGGCCAGGGTGAGGGCGGGCAGCGCCTCGGCCACGGTCAGCCGCAGGACCGGGAAACGGCACACGGTGAGGGTGCCGCCCTCGTCGATGACCAGGTCGGCCTCGCCGCTGTCGCCGAAGGGCAGTGCGTCGAGGCCGGCGCCGGGCAGGCCGTCGGGGCCGGCGCCTGGCAGGCCGTCGGGGCCGCTACCGGGCAGGCCGTCGGGGCTGCGGAAGGCGAGTCGTCCGGTGCGTGGCGGGTCGCCCGGCTCGAAGACCACCGCGCACTGCGCCAGCAGGTCCGCCTGCTCACGCGACATCCACACCATCTGTTCCGCCCCCCTGATCCGGCCGTGCGGTCAACTTCCTTCGTCAACACGGCGCTTGATCCAGTTCCGGACGTAGGCGTATCACACGGGAGCGGTGCGGCGCATATGGAGGTTGTGCCCGATGACCGGTGCAGCGAGGGCCTCCAACTGCTGACCGCGCGCCGGCAGGCCATCACCCCCGCCGGCATCACCATCCGCCACCGCACCTACGACGCCGACCTCCTCGCCCCTGCCGAAATGGGAGATCCACTACAACCCGCGCGACGTGCGCCAGATCTGGATCCGCCTCACCGAGAGCGAACTCACCGAGCTCCCGTGGATTCACCGCGCCCACGAACCCACAACACCCCAGGCCAACAAATACTCGGCACACCAACAAACCCACTCTCGGCGTCAGTCGACGGCCTGCCTGGACCAAGTAGGGCAAGGCCAGTCCCTCGCCGCGCCGGACACCTTCCCCGCGCCGGAGGAGGGGGGCGGCTGGGTCTGCGCGTCAGTCGGACAGCGAGCGCCCACAGGCCGTCGCACGGGCCAGACCGAGAAAGCCGGGGGCGTTTTTTCCTGCAGGCGACGGAACACCCCGTGCCCGCACATCAAGCGGGCATCCCGCGCACCAGACGTATGGCGTGCACTCGCCCGCACGGGCGGGGAGGCAAGCCGCGTCGTAGCCCGGGTCAGGTCGTCAGCCCGCCGGCCCGGACTCGGAGGCTGGGACGTCGGCGGGCGATGGGTTCGGGCGCGCCACGGGCTACGTCGACCCTGGCCTCCACCACCAGTTCCGGCGCCACGAGGGTGACGTACGGGCGCTCGCGCGAGCGGGGAGACCGACGCACCCTCGACGCCCCACCGACACCAGCACTGGGCCACGGGCGCCAGGGCACGGACGCCGCAGCGCTAGACCCCGCCTAGCCCCGGCCCGTCTCCGATGGGCGACCCGCTGTACGCCGGGAGCCGCACGGCCTCCCACAGCGCCGGCAGCCGCTCACGCAGCCCCCAGCAAGCCACCTCGCACAGCACCACCGTGTCGCCCTCACCCCGGCCCGGGCCGCCGTCCGCCGAAGGCGCCCACTCCCCCCTCCGGCAACGCCGCTCGTACTTGGCGAGGGCCGCACGCCCCCGCTGCGTCGCCCCCTTAGGCAGCCAGTCCGTGCCCCAGCGGAACAACTCGCCCCCACTCACCGCGGCCACGGCCACCCCCAGCACGACCAGCACCGGACCGTGCCGCGCCAGGGCGAATCCCACAGCTACCAGCCCCAGCACCGCCGAGACCACCCGGGCCATGAGCGACGCCGCGTCCGCCGCCTCGTACACCCGGTACCGGGACGGTCTCACCACGAGCTCCAGACCCGCCAGCCGGTCACCCACCGCGTCGATGGCCGGGCAGCGGCCCAGT
Organism: Streptomyces capoamus; assembly: GCF_014654935.1. Lineage (GTDB taxonomy): Bacteria > Actinomycetota > Actinomycetes > Streptomycetales > Streptomycetaceae > Streptomyces > Streptomyces capoamus. The sequence goes on along the minus strand of NZ_BNBF01000003.1, from coordinate 442,285 downwards.
CGGCTCAACCGCCGCCACATCCGCCGCCGCGGCCCCGGACCCACCACCCGCACGACCGCGGCCTCCACCGCATCACGCGGAACCGGATCCAGGACCGTCACCACCTTGTCCTGCACGGACAGCCGCCCCTCCAGCAGCATCACCGCCATCGCCGTCTCGGCGACCCGCTCACCCCCACCCGACAGGAATGCCACGTCGTACAGACCCAGCCGCTCCCGCCGCCCCGCAACGACCGGGACGTCCAGACGGCTGTACGCCCACCGGAACCACGCACCCGCGCCCCAGGCCGACCCGCAGGCCACCCCCAGCAGCACCCACCACACCACGGCGCCCCCTCCCCACCGCCGCACACACCCGGCGACGACCCGTCCCCCATATGCCCCCGCCCGGACAAGGTCATCCATCCGGTGGCGACGCTCCCGCCGCTCCCCCGGCCTCGGAACAACGGGACCGCCATTGACGCTAAACCGGTGATCTTGACCGCCTAGCTCGTCGATCGGTTCATGTCCGCTGCGAGGGCGGCGGAAGCGCGGTGGTTCGCCGGTGGCGTCGGCTCCACCCGCACGAGGTTCGTCCGCAAGCATCGCCCGACAGGGCAGCCCGAATAAATTCCAGGGCATCTGGAGTGCGAAGCCGAGACGGTTGTGATCCCCTCGCCGCTGGTCGGCTCTTCCACGAACCGTCCGTTGCTGATCCTGCGGCTTCTCCCCGCTCCCCCGGCCCACCACCGTGCAGGATCCAATGGTCGGAGCCCTGTGCGCACCCTCGTGCGAGTGTTCTCGCCGAGCGCACACCTGGCGCGGCGTCGACGCGTCGACGCGTCGACGCCGCGCTGCAGACGGCGCTACTGCCTACCGTCAACGGGCTCTCAACACCGCGGGGCGCAGGCGTGATTCAGCAACTCATCTTCCATGTGTGGGAGTCGCCGCTGTCGTTGCCCCAGCTGTCGTACGGGATCTCCTGTCCGGGGGCGAGACACACCGTACCGAGGCCGACCCAGCCCGGGTTCTCGTAGACCTGGACATGGTCCTTGATGCCGGGGCCCGAGATGCCGTGGTTGGCCCAGGACGAGTCCGCGTCCTCGATGCCCGGCTCCCAGTTGCCGTCGTCGCCCGACCAGTTCCAGCGCTGGCCCCCATAGTTGGCATCGGTCCAGGCGCAGAAATTGCCGCTCGGGCACTGGGCGGCGTACGCGGTGGTGGTGACGGCGGCGCCGCCGATGGCGAGCACGACAGCGGTGACCAGGGCAAGGGGATGCTTCATGAAGGGGTTCCTTTCGCAGGTGTCTCGGAGAGGGGACTCAGGTGTCCCGGTGGCCGGCGCCCCGCAGGACCCGGGCCGAGGTGTCGAGTGCGTGGGAGCGCAAGCGGCGCCATTCGGTGAGCTCGGAGTGGTGCCGGACGCGGACAGCACTGAGGCTGGTTTTCCGGTAGGTGGCCTCCGACTTGAGGTTGTTGACTACGGTGGAGACCTCGAACCAACGCTTTTCGTCGCCGTAGAGCGTGCGTTGAGCGGCCGCGAGGCAGCCGTCGGTGTGGGCGCGTACAGGGACGCCGTTGGCGAGGATCAGGGAGAGTTCGGCGGGTGGTCGCCCGAACAGGGCGTCGGCAATGCGCTGTTGTTGCGCGGAGCTGCGCGGTCGCTGTCCTGGCCGGGGCGGGGTAAGGCCCTGGCGGGTCAGACAGCGGTCGGTGAGCACCTGTTGTGCGGCCTTGATGGTGTCGTCGGGTGACAGGGAGTGCGGTGCGGGGCGGCTCGCGCAGCCGCTTTGACAGAGCAGCGCGATCACGACGAGTGGGAGCCAGTGGGCTCGCGGTCGGAGATGCACAGCGGGTCAGCCCTGGTCGCATCCCATGGGGTTGTCACTGACCCCGTCGAGTTTGTTCGCCCATTCCCAGTTCTCGGAGTAGTCGCCTGGGCGGATCTCCCGGTAGAGACAGCCGACGGCGGTGTAACTGATGGCATAAACGCTGACGTTGACGCTGGAAACGAAAGAGACGGCGTGGCGCTGCGTGCTGTTCTCGGCCTCTGCGTAGCCGGGTGGCCCGTAGCACCATGCCTGGCCGTGCTGGCCGATGTCGGTCCAGAAGCAGACCTGTCCTGGCCCCCTGGCCGCCTGGGCCGTCACCGTGGTGCTCGGTAGGAGCGCGGCCGCGGCGGCGAGCAGCGTGAGGGCGAATGCGGAGGTTCGTTTCATTAGGCGGCCCCAAACGGTCGACACTACTGTGTGTGACCATGCTGCCCTGCCGTTGACCCGGGTAGGGACATCTTCCCCCATATCGGTGACAATGTGTGACTGTCATACGAGGGTGGCAATCGTGCTGCAGGCAGAAATCGGGTCGTACAGCGCGTCGATACAGAAGGCGCCACCGAGCAATGCTGCTCGGGTGAGCCCCGAGTCTGCGGCAAAGAGCACGGGGCATGCACTGGAAATGCACCGCGCAGGGCGCTCCTGGACTGCACCTGTACCCGGGTCACCGCGGCCTTCCATCACCTGTCGGCCGTGCCGCTGACCGACCCGTCCATCGACACCATCAACACGGACGTCATGGCCCTCGGGGACCGGCGCACGGACACGGACCTCGTACTGGCCCTCGTCGACCGCATCCCAGGCATGCGCGGCGTCTATGCCGGGCGACTGCGCAACGCTCATCAGATCGAGGCGTTCGTGGCCAACCTGATCTCCGTCAACAACGCCAGCCCCCGGCCCTGCGACCCCGTCCCGTCCAGGATGCCGACGACCTGACCGGTGACGTCAGGAGCGGCGGTTGGTGGTGACTGGGGAGGCGGTCGGCGCCATGGTGGTCCCTTCGATGGTGCCGGGTCCGGGGACCCGGGTGTGTGATCGCTGGTGACGAAACGGGCGCCCGTGAACGGCCCCCAGCGGACGGTCGACAGTGAGCTCGGGGCGGGGACGCCGCGCCGGGGCGGGCGAGATGACCGCACGGGGGCCTTCGCGTGGGCCTGAGCGTTGGTCGCGGGGGCTGGGTCCGACCACCGGGAGAGGGGCTTATCGGGTGTCGAGCGAGCGGACGAGGTCGATGCCGCGTCCCAGGTTGTCCAGCCGGGCCCCGAGGGTGTCGCCGGCCGGATAGAGGCGGACGGTGTCCACGCCGGCGGCGTCCCAGTCCCGGAGCCGGTCGCGGACCATCTCCTCGGTGCCGATCAGGGTGGTGGCCAGGACCATCTCGTCGGTGACCAGGGCGGTGGCGCTGTCGCGGTCCCCGGCCTGCCAGCGTTCACGGATCCGTGCGGCGACGTCGGCCCAGCCCTGGCGGCTGTAGGCGTTGTTGTAGAAGTTGGTGGAGCCGGATCCCATACCTCCCAGGGAGAAGGCCAGTTCCTTCTTGCGGCTGCCGACGACCTCGGCCAGCCGGCGCTCGTCGGAGACGATGTTGATCTCGGCCCCCTGGCAGACGTCGAGGTCGGCGCGGGTGCGGCCGCCCCGGGCGAGCCCGGTGTCCAGGTGGGTGAAGTAGGCGTGGGCGCCCTCGGGGACGAAGCTGGTGCCCAGCCAGCCGTCAGCGATCTCACCGGTGAGTTCCAGCATCCGCGGGGACAGGGTGGCCAGGTAGACCGGTATCCGCACCGGCTCGACGCTGAGCCGCATCGGGCGTCCCTCGCCTCCGGGCAGTGGGATGGTGAACTGCCGGCCCTGGAAATCGATCTTCTCACCGGCGGAGGCGCGTCGGACGATCTCGACGGTCTCCCGCATCCGCGTCAGCGGCCGCGCGAACGGTATGCCGTGCAGGCCTTCGATGACCTGCGGCCCGGACGCTCCCAGCCCCAGGATGAAGCGGCCGGCCGAGAGGTGGGCGAGCGTCATCGCGGTCTGCGCGATGGTGACCGGGGACCGAGTGCCGAGTTGGATGGCCCCGGAGCCGAGCAGGATCCGCTCGGTACGGCCCGCGAGATAGCCCAGCGGCGACGGGGCGTCGCTGCCCCATGCCTCGGCTACCCAGCAGATGTCCAGGCCCAGTTTCTCGGCCTCCAGGACGAACTCGACGGTCTCGCCCCAGGTGCCGCCGCCAGAGGCCTCGATGGTGGTCGCTGTGCGCATCACTTCTCCCGTTCGGCCAGTTCTTTGAGGGCGGCGAGGTTGGACTTGATACCGGCCTCGAACTCACGCAGTCGCACGAACACGATCTTTTGTTCCTTGTCCGGCATCGCGTCGATCGCCGCGCTCAGCCCGGATCGG
>NZ_BNBF01000003.1:417611-438066 GCF_014654935.1 Streptomyces capoamus | reverse complement strand
GCCGGCCCCAGTTGCGCCCACTGCTCCAGCACAGTGCCCGTCCCCTGCGGGTGCAGCGTGAACCGCCACATGCTCATCGGGTGGTCGGGGTCGCCCACGGCCCACGCGAAACGCTGTGGCTCCTCGCAGTCCACGACCGTGCTGATCGTCTGCCAGTTGCCCAGTGCGGGGTGGGTGCTGCGCCCGAGGAACCGACTGCCGGCCCGCGGGCCGGTAGCGCCGTCGAGCCACTCGACGTGCTGAAGCTCGGCGCTCAGCTCGGGCATCAGATGGATATCACTCACATATCCCCACAGGCGTTCCGGCGGTGCGTCGACGTACATCTCCGCGGAGACGGTGGGCATGTCCGCGTAGACCTGTCCCGTCCACTCCATACCTTGCACTCCTTCCCTCAGACACCTGCATAGTTGCTTAAAGAGACTCACTGGCGCAAGCTTTCACCCCCCTGCTTCCTGCTGAGTTTCATTGAAAGACTCGTACCATTGAGGGCATGAGGCGTACGTCGTTCGCGAACTGGCCCTGCTCGGTGGCCCGGACCATGGACCTGCTCGGGGACTGGTGGACCCCCCTGGTGCTGAGGGAGGCCTTCTACGGGATCCGCCGGTTCGACGAGTTCCAGCAGGAGCTGGGCATCGCCCGCAACACCTTGTCGGAGCGGTTGCGCAGACTGGTGGAGGCGGGACTGCTGGAGAAACGCGTGTACGAGACCCAACCGGTCCGCCACGAGTATCTGCTGACCGAGTCCGGCCGCGACTTCTACGGCGTGATCCTCGCTTTGACCAGCTGGGGCGACAGGTGGCTGTCGGACGAGGCGGGACCGCCGGTGATCACCCGGCACGAACCCTGTGGCCACGACGTCCACGGCGAAGTGGTGTGCTCCCATTGCAAGGAGCCGCTCGCCTGGGAGGACGTCACCCCACGCCCGGGCCCCGGCTACCCGACGAAACTGCTCGGCCATCCGGCCATCCGGCGGCGGTTCAAGCTGGACGAGCCGACGACAGCCGCGGACTGACCTCGGGCCGGCCGGAGACCCGGGGCCGGGCCTCGAGGAGATGGTCCGCGATGCCGTCCAGTTGCCGGGCGGACGTTCAGAGCAGTGCGCGCCTGGTCCGGGCTGGCTTGAGCGGGACGTGCGCGCTCGCCTCCCAGGTGAAGCCCATGCCGCCGTGTGTCTGCAGATTGTCGGCGCTCGCCGCATCGGCGGCGTCGCCGACTGCCAGCACGGCGAGGCTCGCGGCGTGCGCATCGCCGGTGGCCGCCGCCCACCGGCGCACTTGTCATCGGTGAGATGCTCCTCGGCCTCCCCAAGGAACCCCGCCCGCGGCCCTCCCCCGCGTCCTGAGGCAGCGTGTAGCGCAGCTGGTGGGCTGTCTCCTCGCTGGTGTGAAGGTGGTTGACAGGCGTCACGGCTGCTCCGGCGGTCACAATGCCTTGGAAGACCGCCAGGTACCGGTCCGGCCGGTCGCCCCGTCGATGAATGCGTGGCGTCGCGGTCGGCGCCCCCGTCGCCGATCACGAACTGCGTCAGGCTCGTTCTGGGCGCTTTGGTATCGGGGAATGCGCTGTTGGGGATTATCGGGTCTCCTGTGGCGGCGACTGGACCGTGGGGTGGAACGCGGCTGCGGGGTGGACGTCACGGCGAGGGTGTGGGAAGAAATGGGCCCGCGGGACAGCGCCAGGTTGGGCGGTAGGGGGTGCCGGAGGCGCGGCTCCGGGTCGCCCAACGCGTGGCGGCCGGCGTCTCGGAGATGGGCCGGCCGGGCCGGTGAGCCGGATCCGCTCGTGGCGGGGAGTACGGTGTCGCTGTCGGCGTGCACTCGAGGCGTGTCCTGTAGGGGCGTTGTCGAGCCTCTGAGCGCTGCTGATTTCGTCGGGTCGCGTCGGTCGGAGCTGGCGGGCCTGCAGGGCCGGGCCCTGGTTCTGTTCACCTGGCCGGACGGGCTGGAGACGGCGCGTGAGGCGATACGTTCGCCTCCAAGCGGTCGAAGGTGTCGTTGGCGGGCGTACCGAGAAAAGTGCTCAGGCGTGTACAGACGAACGTGCTCAGTCGTGGGACCGGGAGGACAACTCTGCGCCCGTGGGGTGTCCGCGAACGTCCATGGCTCGACGGCGGTCTGAACTGAACCTGGAGCACGCGGGCGTAGGCTTTCAAGGATGCGGATAGGCGAGTTGTCCAAGCGCACGGGCGTTAGTCCGCGCTCACTGCGGTACTACGAAGAGCAGGGCCTGCTGACCAGCTCACGCTCCGGCGCGGGGCAGCGTCACTATTCCGATGGTGCGGTCCAGCGTGTGTCGCTCATCCGGCAGTTGTTCGACGCGGGTATGTCCAGCAGGGTGATCGCGACTGTGCTGCCGTGTGTGGACGTCCCCGGTGACCTGGGCGTCGCGGAGGAGACGTTCACGGCGATGATGCGCGAGCGCGACCGGATCGATGCCGACATCGCGCACCTGATCGAGACCCGGGATGCACTCGACGTGCTGATCAGGGCCAACAGCCGACACCGGGCGGAGCTGTCCACGGTCCCGGAACCGGTGTCACCGTCTGCCTGATGCTGTGATCCGCATCTCAGCCGGTTGCCCCTCACATCAATGGCAGAGGTGAGGATGGCGACGACGCCCGGAATCACCGGGGCGGTCAGACGAGAGGCGGCGGAAGATGGGGCAGGCGTGGGGTTTCGGCAGGTACGGCGGGCCTGAGGTGCAGGAGTTGTTCGATCGTCCCGATCCCGCTCCCGGTCGCGGTGAGGTGCTGATCCGGGTCGACGTCGCAGGCGTGAATCCCCTCGACCACCTTCTGCGCTCGGGTCTGGTCGACGGGTTCGACGGCGGGCGTCCGTTTCCCCGCGTGCTGGGCATGGAGGCAGCCGGAACCGTTCTCGCCCGGGGCGAGGACGTCAACGGGCTTGAGGTAGGTGACGCGGTCTTCGGCTTCGCACTCACCGGTGGCGGCACCTACGCCGAGACGACGGTGCTGTCCGCGCCCAACACCGCGCGCATTCCCGAGGGCCTGTCCGCGACCGTGGCGGCAACGCTGCCAGTGGCCGGGACGACCGCGGTGGACGTGCTCGACCAGCTCGGCCTCCCGGCCGGTGCCACGGTCCTGGTCAACGGAGTCGGGGGCGGCGTAGGCCTCGCCGTCGCCCGGCTGGCTGTCGGGCGCGCACTGCGTGTGATCGGCACCGCAAGTACCGCCAAACGCGAGCACGCCGAGGCCATCGGCGTGCAGTTCATCGACTACACCGCCGAGGACGTCGTTGCCACGGCACGCGAGCTGGTTCCGGACGGCTTCGACGGGATCGTCGACCTGGCCGGAGGCACCTCGTTGCGGACGGTCGCTCCACTGGCGCGGGATCCCCGCAACGTCATCGCTGTGGGTGACATGTCTGTGCCCGATGTCGGTGGGCGTTTCGTCGAGCGTCGCGTCGATCGCGTGAACCTGGAGCGGTCGGCCCGACTGGCCCTCGACGGACTCCTCGCACCCGTAATCACCGCGGTCCATCCGCTCTCCGACGCCCCGGCCGCCCTCGCCACCGTCGAGAGCGGTCACACCTCGGGCAAGGTTGTCATCCAGGTGGCATGAAAAGCGCCCGGCCGTCTGACGCTGTCGACCGTCCGTTGCGGACTGGCGAGAATCCGTAGTCAGTGCATCATCAACTGAGCACGTTCACCATCGGGATTCACCACGCCGCCCCATTGTTTTCGTGTGCGCACCGGTGATTCACCGAGTGGAGCCGGGCTCGGGTCTGCGGCAAGCTCCACCGCCTGGTGCTGGATGAACCCGGGGCCCGGTGTGAGCTCGACTGGTCGCGGTGCGCGATCGATTCGCGCCCGCAGGGGTGTTAAGTGCACTCAGCGGCTGGGCCGTCACCCTCGGACCGTGGAACGAACGGTGACGTGGCCGGCCGGCTGCCGCCGCCTGCACCGCCGCTACGAGCACCAGGCCGAACAGTTCCTGGCCTTCGCCGGAATCGCCGCTGCCTCGATCTGTTTCCGCCGACTGAACCAGGTGACCGGTTCACACGGCCCAGGACCTGCCCCGTTGAGAGCGCAGACGCCACCCAGTACGTCATGCGCCAGGCTCGGCACCGCCCCGCCCAACGGGCTGCCGAAGACCCTCACCCATCCATGGTCCACCAGCCGCGCCCCACGGTGCAGCATCACCGCACCCAGATACGACGTGGCCGTCACCTGCGCAGGGCTCTCGATGGACCACCCCTCCTATCGAGATGACCTCTAAGCCGGTCTTGGCGGCCAACCGGCCGGTGAGGCCGTATGCGGGCCGGGGTCGTGTCCACTGCGCACCCGAGCCCGTCCCCTATGGAGCCCGCCGCGTTGCGTCGCTTTGGGAGACCCAGCGGCAGCGCTGCAGGCGCCGGCCGACGCGCAAACGGCTGAATGCGCCCCGATCCCCGGTCGCGGCCCCGCCGCCCTCCCCCGCCCGTCCCTTCCTCCTTCACACCAGCCAAGGGGACGTGGGCAGAGCAGCCGCAACAGGGATGCCAGCAGTCCGATCGCGGCAATAGCTTCAGGCCGACCGGGGCGGCCGGTCATGCGGCCCGGACGGCTCCATCGGCGCTGGTGAGGTGACGCAGTTCGCACCGTGCCGCCGGCGCCGAGGGGACGGTCTCCCAGTAGGGGTGCCACCACAGCCGTACGGACAGGAGCAGCAGGCGGCGGCGCAGGGCGGTGGTATCGCGGGGGCCGGGCGCGGCGAGCGCTTGGTAGGTGGCGTTCCAGGCGGCTTGCGTCTGCACCAGGTCGTCGGGGAAGTCGGTCACGTCCATACCCGTATTAGATCGCCTGTTCGAATTATGTGTCACTTCGGACACGCCCGAGCGGAGCCGTGGTCGGGATCGCGCCACGCCACAGGCGTCCGGCCGTACGTCTCGTTTGACCGGCCCCGGCCGCGATGGTTCAGGCCGGCTCCTCGACCGAGTGGGAGTCGGTGAGCGTGAGCGCACCGCCTGTGGCGATCAGACCGACGATCACTGCGAGTACGGCGTACGTGATCCGCTCGCCGTGGAAGAAGGACCGCACGAGGTCGCCGCTCCAGACGCCCGCGGGCAGTTGGGTGGTGACGAGTGCCGCGATCAGGGTGCCGACGACGGCGGTGCCGACGCTGGTCCCGACCTCCTGGGCGGTGTCGTTGAGGGCGGTGCCGATCGATGTGCGGTTGGCCGGCATCGCGTCGACCAGGGCGATCGCGCAGATCGTCATCACGGTGCGCAGCCCGATCGTCATCACGACCATGCAGACGGCGATGGCCGTGTACCCGTGGTAGACGCCCCAGGCGAGGCCGGCCAGGGCAGCGGCCAGACAGGCCGCGCCGACCAGGCAGGCGACCCGGTGCCCGAACCGCTTGCCGAGCCATTCCGACAGCGGCGTCGCGACGATCATGGTCACGATGATCGGCAGGTTCGCGAGGCCCGCTCGCACGGGGCTCCATCCGTAGGCGTACTGGAAGTGGAGTATCAGCCCGAACATCACGCCGGCCATCGCGATGGACGTGCCGATCTGGGCGATGGCCGCGCCGCGGACGGTGCCGCTGGAGAAGATCTTGAGGTCGAGCATGGGCGCGGCACTGCGGCGCTCGTGCCACACGAACGCGACGCCCGCGGCCACGGTGCCGAGGATCGACGCGACGGTGGTCGTGGAGAGCCAGCCGTGCTCGACGCCGCTGGTCAGGGAGTAGCAGGCCAGGCCGATGGTCAGGACGCTCAGGACGGCGCCCGGCAGATCGAGCCGGTCCTTGGTCAGGTCCTCGGGCCGGTCGGCGGCCACCCCGAGGCGCACGCCGATGGCCGCGATCAGCGCGATCGGCGCGTTGACCACGAGCAGCCACTCCCAGCGCACGTGGGCGAGGGCCGTGCCGCCCAGCAGCGGGCCGAGGACGAAGCCGGACATGCCGACGACGATCATCACGGTCATCGCGCGCATGCGCAGCGCCTGGTCGCCGAAGAGCCGGAAGACGAGGGAGTTGGTGATGGGCGCCATGGCGGCTGCGGCGATGCCGAGCCCGGCGCGCAGCGCGATGAGTTGCCCTGCGGAGTCGACAGCGACGACGCAGAGGCTGAGCAGCCCGAACGCGGCGAGGCCGACGAGCAGCACGCGCCGTCGCCCGAGCCGGTCGGCGAGCGACCCTGCCGTGAGGAGGAGGCCGCCGAAGGTCAGCGAGTAGGCGCCGGTGACCCACTGCAGGGCGGTGGTGCCGCTGCCGAGGTCGCGGCCGATCGTGGGCAGCGCGATCGAGAGCAGCGTGTTGTCGACCATCTCGACGAAGAAGGCCAGGCAGAGTGCGGCCAGGGGGATCCAGGCCGCGCGCAGCGACGGATAGGTACGGCTCGAAGGTGCAACGGAATCAGTGACGGCGGTCATGACCGGCCTCTCTGAACGCCGTAACGAACGACGTTCGATAGTGGAACGAGGTTCGATGCTAGAACGGCGTTCGATGCTGAGGCAAGCTGTGATTGGATGGATGCCATGACAGGCCCGCGCGCACTCTCCACCGAAGGCTCTCCCCGCGGGCGCAAACGCGGTTCGCACTCGCTGGAGGCGGTCCTGAGCGCCGCCGTGGCCCTCCTCGACGAGGCGGGCGCACCGGCACTGACGTTCCGCGCGCTCGCCGCCCGTCTCGGCACCGGCGTCGGCACCATCTACTGGTACGTCTCCAACAAGGAGGAACTGCTCGACCGCGCCACCGACCACGCGATCGGCGGGGTCCTGGCCCTCGTCGAGGCGCAGCCGGAGAGCGACGACCCGATCGCCGACCTCCGTGCGATGGCCATCACGCTGTTCGACGCGATCGTCGACCGGCCCTGGCTGTCGGCGTACTTCATGCGCAACACCGACGTGCAGGGCAACTCGCTGCGGCTGTACGAGAAGCTCGGCCAGCAGACCCTCCGCCTCGACCTCACGCCGCGGCAGCGTTTCCATGCGGTGTCGGCGGTCACGGGCGTCGTCGTCGGCACGGCCGCCGACCTGGGCGTGGAGGCCCCGCAGGAAGTGCTCGACGGCCACGTGGACCGCGACGCGTACCTCGGCCGCTTCGTCGAGCAGTGGCGGTCGCTCGACGGCGCCGAATTCCCGTTCGTGCAGCAGATCGCCGACGAATTCGCGGGCCACGACGACAGGGACCAGTTCCTCGCCGCGCTGGAGCTGACTCTGTCAGGTCTCCGCCTTCAGGCCGGAACCAGGTGACCCAAAACCGGTCCGACCGGCCTCCCAGCACGCCCGCGCCGCATCGGTGAGCCTCCCCCCGCCGCCTCGGGCAGGTCAGTAGACAGCTCAGCGGCCCGGCGCAGCATCCGGGCGGCGGTCGGGAAGCCGCCGCGAGCGGCGCCGGATGGCGCACCGTCTGCGGCGGCCGAGGAGACCGACGAGGAGCTGGCCCACATGCTGGCCGCCACCGCTGATCCGCTGATCGAGCCCGGGCCTGCTGACCCCTGCGTGAGGACGGCTCGCCCCGGCGGCGTGCTCGGGGCGGCGGCTCAGCGGCGGTTGATGCCGGCGAGCCGTACGTCGTAGCCGTCCAGCATGCGCAGGGTCGCCCTCCGCGTCCGGTCCCTCATGTGGGGCCAGGCGGCCTCGACGAGCCCTTCGGCGTTCAGCAGTTGTTCAAGCACCTCGAAGGAGATGGCTCCGCTGACGAGTTCACTGGGGTGGGCGACGAGGCGCTCCACGAAGTCCCAGCACCGGCCAAGCAGCTCGGTGTCGGGAGTGCCGCTCTCCAGTTCCGGCATCAGCACAGGTGTGCTGAAGCATTCGGCCAGCAGCCGGTACAGCCGCTTCCACGTGTCTTCGGCCCTCACGACCGTTTCCGCGGGGCGGTCGTAGAGCTCGGCGATGGAGTCGGCGGATTCCGGGATCATGCGCAGCAGCAGCGCGGGGACCTCTGCGGTGGCTGTCTCCTCGGGCCGGCTCTCGCCGGCGGGTGCGTCGCTCATGTCTTCCTGTCACGTAAAGGTGCCACGGACGCGGACCCCGCCGTGCCAGGTGCACGACGGACCGGCGTGGCCGCCAGGCGTCGGCGAACGACCTTATACGCGGCCCGGCGGTGATCGACGACACGCGCTGCTCCGGCTCGGGGGCACGGGCCCACAGGTCGCTCGGAGTGTTCAAGGTGTCCGAGCGGGGATCCCGGCAGTCAGTCCTCGGAGAAGGAGAGACAGACCGCAGACGGATGCAAGGTCACCTGGTTCTGGGTGCCGCAGTCCGCTTGCACAGTGGCGACCTCGGCTCCGCAGGCCCTGCAGACCAGGTTCGGGCCACCGATGCCTGTGGGACCGAGGCAGCAGCTGATGGAGCGCATGAGGTCGGGGTGCTGCTCGGTCCCGGTCACGTCATGGGGGTGCACGATGAAGCCGGGAGGGTCGATGCTGAACTCGCACGGGTGAAGGTCCAAGGCATAGGTTCCGCGGGGCATACGGGCCGGACGCGTCCGGACGCCGGGGATCTCTGACATCGGGACGGGTGGCGGCACCTTCACCTTGGTGACCGGTGCGGTGAGGGGGGATCGACAGCGGTCACACAGCAAACGCGGCATCCTGCTGATTCTGCCGATCGAGCATCGCTGTGGACACCGGTTTTCTCGCTACGGCGCGGTCGTCGGCTCCGGCGGGGACACCCCCGACGGTCTCGCCGAGCTTGTCCAACCACACCAGAACTGGCGGGTCGACGTCTTGGCCGAGGTGGGCGACAACCGGGAACGGCTGCTTCACCTCGTCCGGGGCGCGATCCCGACTAACCGCGCCGACGCCGAAGCCGGACGCATGCCCAAGGTGCCGGGCATCTGCCTCGTTTGCCGCCGCGAGACAATGTTCCCCGTCGTGCGGCGGCTCGGTCCGCTCGACCCGTGCTCGATGACGTAGAGCCGGCGGCACTGCTCCTTCAGCGTGTCGATCCCATGCCGCCGGTCCGCGACGATGGGCAGGACCGCTGCCATTCGATCGGCGACCTCACGTGCCTCGGCGGGACAGTCCGCTACGCAGGCCGGCGGCGCAGCCATGGGGCCGCCCCCTACGTGAGGGACGGTTGCCGTACGTCATCCGTACGCCGCGATCGCGACGACGCCTTGTGGGCAATCCGGCAAGGTCGGCGCGACGGTGATGACCCCGCCTAGGGCTTCCGGTCCCGGCCGACGCGCGGAGCGTCGGCTGGGCATGGCCCCTGCTCAGAGGGCGCCGGCCTGCACCGGGAGGCATCACGTCGTCCCCGTGGAGGAGGAGATCGGCGGCGGTGTCGGTGACGTGTCCCTCCTGAGCGTGCCTCCGCCGGCCGGCTGACCGTACCGCCCTTCGTCCGCGTCGAGGAACGGTTCCAACAGGCCCAGCAGCGCGTCCGGGCGGTCCAGCGGGATGATGTGGCCGCAGTCCGGGATCACATGTCCGGTCATCTGGTCGGCGTACGGCCGTAGTTGCTGTTCCAGCGCCCGGCCCACGGGGTGGGCGCCGATGGTCAGCGCGGGCACGGTGAGGCGGGCGCCGGCCACGGCTTCCCGGATCTGCCGTGCGCCGGCGGGCAGCGCCCGGTACGCGGCGAACGCGGCGCGCAGCGCCCCGGTACCGGTGTACGCGCGGACGAACTCCGCCCGGAGGTCGGGCCGTACACCCCGACCGAGCGTGCCGCGGTCCAGGAACCAGCCGATGTAGGCCTCCTCGTGCCCGGCGAGTACGGTCTCCGCCAGGCCGGGTTCCGCATGGAAGCCGAACCACCACGGCGGGCCGCCGGCGAGGAACATCTCGGCACCCGGCAGTTCGCCCAGCACCGACTCCATCAACACCAACCGCCGTACCAGTCCAGGCCGCCGCATAGCCAGCAGGAAGGCGGGCGGGGTGCCCAGGTCGATGCCGACCACGGCGGCCGGACCGGCGCCGAGCGTCTCCAGCAGGCCCGCGGCGTCGGCGGCGAGGGTCCCGGCGTCGTAGCCACCGGTGGGTCGCTCGCTGTCGCCGAACCCCCGCAGGTCCGGCGCGATCACCCGGTACCGGCGGGCCAGCGGGCCGATGACCGCGGACCACAGCCGCCAGGTGTGCGGGAAGCCGTGCAGCAACAGGACGGCCGGACCCTGTCCGGCCGTGGCGACGTTGAGTTCGACGCCGTTGACGGTGATCCGGCGCAACCGCACGTCGGGGAAGGGAGTGACGCTCATGAAGGGCCCCTTGAGTAACCAATGGTGACAAGACAACGTTAGGTAACTAGCCTGGGCTCGACCAGACCGTACTTTCCCGTCAGTTGGTGAGCCTCAGGTGACCTCCCAGGCCCAGGACGCGACCGCCCCGCGCGGCGACCTGTTCGATCCCGCGTGCCCGACCCGTCGACTGCTCGACCGCATCGGTACCAAATGGACGTCGATGGCGGTGAAGGTGCTGGCGGAGGCGGCACCTGGGGAGGTGCGCTTCGCCGAGCTGCTGCGCCGGATGCCCGGCGTCTCCCAAAAAATGCTGTCCGTGACCCTGCGAAGCCTGGTGCGGGACGGCCTGGTCGCACGCAGGGTGGAACCCACCGTGCCGCCCAGCGTGCACTACCGGCTCACCGGACTCGGGCTGTCCCTCGAGACCGTGCTCGCCGCCGTCCGCAACTGGGCCGAGGAGCACATGGCGGAGATCGACCGCGCCAACGAACTGACCGACACTCAGGAGGCGTGAGCCGAGCCGGGTGCCGCATGCCGTGCACGCCGGAACGTGAAAACGTCGGCAGCGCCCCTCGGAGCAGACCGAGATGTCCTCGCCTGCCGTTGTCGGAGGATTCCGCCAAGCGCATCTCCGCGCGTGGCGTGAGCCGGTCTGAGGTCGGCCACCGCGATCAGTGCGCCTCCGAGGGTCGTCACGGATCTGCCAACGGATCCGCAGCTGACGGAGCCAGTGCAGGAGTGCGGAGGCGCTTGCCACGGATCAGCGTTGGGTTCCCGACCCCGCAGCCATGCGACCGGCGCTTCTACCTCGCGGAGGCGGAGGCGTCGTGGGCCGTGCAGTGGGTGTCTCGTTTCGTCTCACCCAAAGGCAGGTCGAGGCCGGCTCCGTGACTGCCGCAGGTCTGGTTCTGCCGGCCGTTCTGTGCGGTGTTCTGCCCGATGCCGGCCACCTGGCCGGCGTCGGCAAGGGCGTGGCCGCGGTGTTCGGGGCCCGACTCATGGCGCGGGGTGTCATCGAGGGCGACGCAGCGGGTGTACTTCCTGATGGTCCCGAAGACGTTGACGGTGAGAGTGTCCGAGGAGTTGCCGCAGTAGAGGTTCTGTTTGCCGCTTTGTGCGGTGTTGACCTGCTGCCCCAGCGACGTCCCACCGAGGGCCTGGGCACGGCCCGTGGATGTCGCCCGCTCGTGCGCGTGGTCGCGTTCGACGGCGGCGCAGGTGGTCTGCTCGTTGATGGTCCCCAGCACGTTGACGGTCACCAGGTCGGCGGAGTTGCCGCAGTCGAGGTTCTGCTCTCCGGCCTGTGCCGTGTTGGTCTGGGGGCCGAGAGTGGTTCCCCCGACCGCCTGCGGGCCGCCCGCATGACCGCTCCGGCGATGTGTGTGGCCGTCGGTGTCGACGCAGACCGTCTCCCGGTTCGTGGTCTTCGCCAGGTTGAGTCTGACCAGTCGGGCGGAGTTGCCGCAGTCGAGGTTCTGCTGCCCCTCCTGGTCCGTGTTCACCTGTCCGGTCAGGGGGTTGCCGTGCAGGATGTCGGCGACGGCCGTCTCTTGGCTCGCCGCCAGGACGGCCCCTGCGGTGAAGGCCAGAGCGACGGCCTGCCGCGCTGCCTGCCCGGACCGGCGGGGTGCCGCGTGTCGTCCTCGCTGCCGCATCGTGATCTCTCCTGCCGTTCGGTCGGGCCTCGGAACAAGGGGGTTGCCGCATCGCCGCGGGCGGCGGTGGCCGCGGTGGCGCGCCCGGGCGGGCGGCGCGCCGGGCCGACGCACCGGTTCGGGTCGTACGACCACGGATGCGTCGGCACATCGGGGGGCGGGGGCGGTCAGCGCGTGACAGTGCCGACATTCGTGGATTCGTCGACAGCCCGGCACTCGGTGTTGCTCCGGCTTCCGGAGGCGGTGATCGACAGACCGTTGGGGTTGCCGCAACTGTTGTTCTGCCGACCTTCCTGCGCGGTGTTCTGCTGGGTGAGGTCCAGCAGGCTGGATCCGCCGTTGGCCTCGGCGCCTCCGCCGAGGTCCGCGGTGCCCACGTTCGCGGACCGGTCGTCCGTCGCGCACCGGTTCGTGCTGCTGGCGCCGGTCAGGGCGAGGAGCGTGTTGTTGGGGTTGGCGCAGTTGTTGTTCTGCCGGCCTTCCTGGGCGGTGTTCTGCTGGCTCAGGACGCCGGCGGCGGAGCCGCCGTCGGCCTGCGCGCCGCCGCCTTTGACCAGGGTGTTCTGGTTGAGCGAGCCGTCGTGGTTGGTGCAGTCCGCCTGGGCGCTCGCGCCGACGATGTCGATCTCGGAGCCGTTGGGGTCGGCGCAGTTGTTGTTCTGCCGCCCCTCCTGCGCGGTGTTCTGCTGAGGGGTGAAGCCGACGCCGGAACCGCCGTTGGCCTGGGCGCCGCCGCCCTTGACGACAGTGCCCCGGTTCAGCGAGTCGTCATGGTTGGCACAGTGGCCGCGGGCCCTGCCGCCGCTGCCGTTGATTCCGACGTTGTTGGGGTCGGCGCAGTTGTTGTTCTGCCGTCCCTCCTGCGCGGTGTTCTGCTGCAGCAGGTCGTCGTCGAGGCTGCTTCCCCCGTTGGCGGTGGCGCCACCGCCCTTGATCACGCCGTTCTCGTTGACCGAACCGTCCCGGTTGAGGCAGTGGCCCTCTGCCTGGCTGCCGGTCAGGATGATCCCGGCGATGGGGTTGGCGCAGTTGTTGTTCTGCCGGCCTTCCTGCGCGGTGTTCTGCTGGACGAGACCAGCCGTCCCGGAGCCACCGTTGGCGGTGGCGCCTTCGCCCGTGACCGTCATGTGCTTGTTGACCGACCTGTCGAGGTCCACGCACCGGCCGTCGGTCTGGGCGCCGGTCAGCCTGACGAAGGCGGTGTCGATGTCGGCGCAGTTGTTGTTCTGCCGGCCTTCCTGCGCAGTGTTCTGCTGGTCCAGGAAGGCTCCCCCGGAGCCGCCGTTGGCGGTGGCGCCGCCACCGCGGGTCGCCGTGTCCTCGTTGGCGGAACCGTCCAGTGCGGCGCAGTGGTTCTCCGTGAGGGCGCCCATGAGGGTGATGGGTGTGTCATTGGGGTTGCCGCAACTGTTGTTCTGCCGGCCCTCCTGGGCCGTGTTCTGCTGGTTGACGGTCCCCACCGTGGCGGAGCCCCCATTGGCGGTGGCACCTCGGCCCTCTGTGAGGTTGTGCCTGTTGAAGGATGCGTCGCCGGTCACGCACCGTGTCCGGGTGTCGCCACCCATCAGCTCTGTCGCACCGCGGAGCAAGCCGTTCCCGTCGGCACAGTTATTGTTCTGCCTGTGCGCCTGGGCGGTGTTCTGCTGGACGGCGTCGACCACGCCGGTGCCTCCCTTGGCGCTGGCTCCACCGCCCTGTCCGTCGGCAAAGGCGACTCCCGGCCCGACACACGTCATGCCGCCTGCCGCCAGGGCCACCAGCGTGGCCACCCTGACCTTGCGCTCACCGCGCATTTTTCACTCCCGATCAGCTCGTCACCTGGACCTGTTGCCGACAACGAGAGCGAGGTGTCAGAGGCAACCCCGACACCGGACAATTCCTCCCAACGGCCCGTTCGGAGCGGATCACCCAGGGGGCTATGACCGTGATCACGGCCGTGAGGGACGGTGTGTGTACGCCATCCGTACGCCCGGCGACGCCCTGCCAGGGCCTCGGCGGGGACGAAGAGGCCGGGGCGGCCGGCGCGCCCTCGGGGCGGTCGGATGTCTGAGGTGGCAGGTCCACCGGTCGTCCGGCACGGCGCACCCCTGTCCTTGAGCGTGCCCTCTGAGCGTCTCTCGTGGCGTGGTCGCCGACCGCGGAGCACACGGCAGCAGGGGCCCGGTCCATCGCCGACGCGGGCACAGACGGACGGCGGGTCGTCGGTCAGTTCGGTGCGATGGGGCCGCGGTATGAAAGGGTCTGGCTGTAGACGACGCTCGTGGTGGTGCTGCCGAAGCCGGCGAGTTCGTCCATGAGGGTCTCCAGATGCTCCATGGAGGTCGCGGCCACCTTCAAGGTGTAGCAGTCGTTGCCGGTGGTGCGCAGGCACTCCAGGATCTCGCGTCGTTCGGCAAGGAGGCGGCGCAGCGGTTCGTGGCGGTTGCCCGGGTACTTGAGGCGCACGACGGCGAGGACGGGGTAGCCGACCTTGGCCAGGTCGATCTCGGCACGGTAGCCGGTGATGACGCCCGAAGCCTCCAGATTGCGGACGCGTTCGGTGGTGGCCGAGGGGCTGAGGTTCACGCGGCGGCCCAGTTCGCTGAGGGAGATGCGCGCCTCCCGCTGGAGCTGTTCGATGATCGCCCAGTCGACGTGGTCAAGATTCACGGCCATGCGGCGAAAGTACCAGCAAAATCACGGAGGAGCAGCGGCTACGCAGGGAGGTTTCGGTTCCCTGCGCCATGATCGCCGGAATAGTCTCGGACCATGCAACTCGGCGTCAACGTACCGAATTTCGGCCCGGGGACTGATCCCGGCATCCTGCGTGAATGGGCGCGGCTCGCGGAGAGCCTCGGCTTCGGCGTCCTCATGGTGTCGGACCACGTGGCGGTCACCCCGGACGTGGCCGAGCGGTACCCGGAGCCGTTCCACGAGCCGTTCACCACCCTGTCGTGGCTGGCCGGCCTCACCACCACGGTGCGGCTGGGCACGACCGTGCTCGTCCTGCCGTACCGGCACCCCCTGTTGGTGGCCCGCATGGCTGCCGGCATCCACCGGCTGAGCGGCCATCGCTTCGTCCTCGGGGTGGGCGTCGGCTGGGCCCGGCAGGAATTCGAGGCGCTGGGCGTGCCGTTCACCGCGCGGGGTCGACTGACGGACGAAACTCTCGGCATCCTCCGGAAAGCCAGGGACGCGGGGCGCCAGGAGGGCGACGTTCCCGTCTGGGTCGGCGGCCACAGCGAGGCGGCCCTGCGGCGCGCCGTGCGGTTCGGTGACGCCTGGCACCCGCTGCGGCTCCCCCTCCCCCACATGCGCGCGGTGGTACGACGGCACGCGCTGCCGGGGTTCGCACCCCGCATCGCCCTGCGCATCACCAGCGCACCGGTCGACGCCTCCGACCGGCCAGCCGGCGTCGGCACCGTCGAACAGATCCTCGACGATCTCGAGCAGTTGCGCCTGCTGGGCGCGGACACCGTCGTACTCGACCCCTACCACGGAGACCCGGAGGAGACGCGCCGGCCCGAGGCGGCATGGCGGGCACTCACCATCGTGGCCACCCACTGGAGCACTCAATCATGATCACCTCGGCCGATGAGGCCCTTCTGCGGCGTGCCATCCGCATCGCCGCCCACGCGGTCACCCTGGGCGACGCGCCGTACGGTTCCCTTCTTGCCGGACCGGACGGCACCGTGCTCGCGGAAGCCCACAACACGGTCCGCCGGGACCACGACATCACCGCCCACCCGGAACTGAAGCTCGCCCGCTGGGCTGCCCGCGAACTCGACCCGGACACGGCTGCCCGTACCACCCTGTACACCAGCTGCCAGCCGTGCGGCATGTGCGAGGGCGGCATCGTCCGTTCCGGCATCGGCCGGGTCGTCTACGCGCTGTCGACCGAGCAACTCGTCGCACTCAACCCGCCGTCGGGCGCCTGGCCGACAGTGCCGCACGACGGCCCGGCCCTTCATGAGGAGGCGCGCGACCCCGTGGCGGCCTATTACCGGCCCACTCGATGACCAGATCCGGCAGTCCGTCCGGCACCGCAGGCCAAAAAAGCGTGGGTGCGGGCAGGCCGGTGAGCGCGAGCGGGACCTGCTCGCCAGCGCACTTTCCCTCCCCGGGAGCGGCAGCCGGGCCCTGGAGGTGGGTTGCGGCACCGGTCGTATCGGCAGAGACCGTGTCCCTTGCAGGTCGTGTCGCATTCCATGGAGGCGGAGTTCCGCGCGCTCTTTGAACGCCATGCCCTGTCCCTGACCGCACCGGCAGCTGGTCGAGCGCATCGCGCCCGGGAAGGATCAGCGTCTCCCCCGGCGCGTGCGAGTGCGGTGGTGCGGCCGTGGCAGCAGTGTGGGCGGCGCCGGGGAGGAGCTGCGTGGCGAAGACGGTGGCTGCGGTACGGGCGAAGCGCATGGAGCAGGTGGCCTTCGAAGGTCCCCAAGTTGGTCGGCGGCCGCGGGGTCCAGCTGCTACCGGACGGTATCGACGGGGGTCTGCTGGTCGCTCATCGAGGGCTTCCTAAGCCGCCGAGGTGCGGAACTGACCTGTCACCCCACAGTGTCGCCGGACTGCCGGGCGAGCACCGCTTGTGCGAGGTACAGCCGCGCCACCGGCTTGGCGACGAGCGCGACCGTGATGAAGAAGCTGACCCGGCCGATCAGGACCGGCGGCGCCCGTGCGGCGGCCGGTGGTCGAGGGCGGCTTCGACGAGCGCGTAACGGACCTGGGGGTACAACTGGGCGTCCCCGTCCCCGTCCGTCGTTTCCCAGATGCCGACGACGACGCCTGTAGTCCGGGTGCCGTGCCGACGAACTCCATGAACTCGCCAAGCCTCGCGCCCCATTGCCACGCTGGCACCGGCGAACACCACACCCAACAGCGTCCACACCGCGAAGTCCCCCACACACAAACCTTAGCCAGCGCCGCATCAAGCAACAATGACCGCACCAGCCGCGACCTCGGGGAATCCGGTCAGGTCACCACCGCCATCGACCGCTCCGACCACCTGGCCACCACGGGGTTCAGGGAAACCGAAGTCTGCCCATATTCCAGGGTGTCATACTCGTCGTCGAGTTCGGCGAGGCGCTCGGTCAGGGGCAGCTCATGCCCGTGGCGCCTGTGAATCCGGGAGGTGAACTCCCGACAGCGATTGCTGCTGCTTCGGTCGACGTCACTCGTCCATGATTCCCTCAAAGGTTCGTGCGGGTCGAGCAGATCTCATCGAAGGTGGGCGTACGCGTCGAGGACGAACCCGGCCCAAACCCCAGTGGGTGGGCCGGACCTGGTGATGAGTCGGTTGGCCAGGAGCCGGCGGACGCAGGGCGGTCGGCTCGGGCACCGGGGTGCGTCGCCGGCCGCGGATGACGCCCGCCGGGTCCTCCTCGCGCATCAGCCGTTCGGTGGTACGGCGGGTCACGGTGATGTCCTCGCGCCGCAGGCCACGGTGGATCCTGCGGGCGCTACAGGACGGTGGTCACACGCGGCCGTGCTGGTGTACAGGCCGCGCGCTGTCCGCCGCTTCAGGAGACGGGCGGAGCCGCCGGCGCCTGGTTGTCTACGTCGTGGGGATGGTGGTCAACTTCCAGTCCTGGACCGACGACTGCGTCCAGGTCCACAGGGTGAGATAGACACCGTTCGCCATGCGGTTGCCCTTGGGAGTGAGGGCCTTACCACTGTAGTACTGCGTGATCGGCGGCGGCTCGATGTCCCACCTCTGGGAAGCTGCGGTGGAATTGCAGGTCCACAGCGTGAGAACCGTCCCGTCGGTGCTGTACGCGTCCCCCTTGGGTGTCAGGCACTTCCCGCTCGCGTCGTTCACGAGCCGCCCGAGTGAATCCTTATGCCATTTCTGGCTTGCGCCACCGGTGCAGTGCCAGAGCGTGATGATCGCCCCGTTCGCCGTGCTGTCGCCCTGCGGAGTGGCGCAGTACGTGGAGCCGGACGAGTTCGCGATGGAAACGTACGATGAGCTCGGGGCAGCATGCGCTACACCTCCGGAGCCGAGCAGGGCCAAGCCCACTGCCGTCGAGAAACCTGCCAGTAATCGCCTCATGTCTCTTCTTCCCTCTTCCGTACGCCATGCCGGGCAGGCAGGGCTGGCCGTAAAGCCACGGTGCAACGGTTACTTGCGGCACCACAGGAGCAGCGATTCCTGCAGCGTCTCCCGTCCGGTGCGATCACGACTCTGGCAGACCCATCTGTAAAACCGCTGCATCGCCGAGGACGCCGGCACAGTGCTCGTACAGGTGGGGTCCAAACGGGTGGGGACATGCAGCGGTGGCGGCACGGTTCCGAAGATCTATGGCTGGTGTCGGACGATGAGCGCCTCGAGGTCTGCCAGGCCCTGTATGTCCGTATCGGCAAGGGCGTCCCACGCTTGCTTCCAGTGGGTCAGCGCCTCGGACGGCTGTCGCGAGGTTGCGCAGATGTTGCCGTACTCCCAATGCGCCAGGCCTTCGGTGTATGTGTCATCACGGCTGCGGGCAAGGTCCAAGAGTTCCTTGCAGCTCTGCTCCGCCGGGCCGTACCGGTCCAGATGCTGCAGGACCCGTACGACGCCGAGCCGTGTCTGTGACTCCACGTGCCAGTCACCGCTTCCAGCTTGGGCGAGCAGCCGCAGCCCGGCTTCGAAGTGAAGAAGTGCCGCACCCGGTTGGTTCAGCGAGAGATGCGCATAGCCGATGTTCCAGTGCGCTGTTTGCTGCAACACCGGATTTTCCAGGCGCTTGCCGATGTCGAGGCTGCGGCGGTGCAGCCGTATGGCCAGACGTGTGCTGTCGGCCTCCCGGAGGTTGCCGAGACGACTCAGGTACACCGCTTCGCCCTGCGCATCGCCCTCACGGCGGGCCAGGGCGAGTAGGCGCTCGAACACGGGGACGGACTCGCTGTTGCGACCGAGTAATTGGAGCAACATGCCAGCGTTGCCCAGCGCCTTCCGTTCCCACGCGGCGTCTCCCAGACGACGGATGAGCTTCGCCGCGTCCCCGGTGCAGGACAGCGCGCTTTCGAGGCGGCCGCGCATGAAGTGGGAGGCTGCCAGGTCCACGAGCGCCTGGGCCTTGGCCGCGGCGTTGTGGGCGCGGCGGGCTGCCGCCAACGCCATGTCGTTGACACGCTGCAGTTCCAAGGTGCGTCCCCGGCGCTGGAGGTAGGGGAAGAGGGCCGGTGCGAGGCGCAGGACGTGTTCGTGGCCGAGCGGCGCCCGGGCATGCTGATTGGCGACCGCCATAAGGTTGATCAACTCCTTGTCGCACCACGCCAGCGCCTCCTGCTCGTCGGCCACCGTGGTCGCGCCATCACAGGAGTACGGCACACGGCGCCGGCGCTCCGGTCCCTCGGGCAGAAGCGTCATCGCGGACCGGCCGACCATGGCGGCGTACCACTGGAGCGCTCGCCCGATCGCTCTGCTGGTCTGACTCTGGGAGTTCTCTTCTCGCGCTTTCTCTCGGGCGTAGTCGCGGACGAGGTCGTGCGGGGCGTAATAGCCGAGGCTGATTTCGTTGAGCAGGGCGACATCCACCAGTAAGTCCATGGCCCTACGCGCTCGGTCTTCCGCTGTGTCCATGAGCCGCGCCATCAAAGGCACGCTGTACATGGGCAGATCCAGCATCCCCAGGCAACGAAAGGCCTGCGCTGCCTCCTGCTCGCGAAGGCCTCCACCGATTCGTGTCAGCCCTTGATAGGTGACCGCAAGCGTGCCGCGCACACTCAAGTCGTCCAGGTCGAGTTCATCCAGGCGTTGGTTGACGGCAGCGAGTCGTTCGGCGACAGAGGACACCGACCAACTGGGCCGACCAGCGAGGCGCGCAGCGGTGATGCGCAGGGCCAGAGGCAAGCCACCGCAGAGTTCGGCAAGGCGGGCAGCGGCTTCCGGCTCGGCGGCGACGGTACCGGCGCCGACCACGGCATCGAGCATCTCGAGGCTGGCGCGAGGTGCCAAGGGTTCGAGAGTGACGTGTGCGGCATCGTCGATTGCGGCGAGGCGCGTCCGACTGGTGACGATGACGGCACAACGGCGGTTGTTCGGCAGCAGTGTGCGCACTTGCGCCGCTGAACGGGCATCGTCCAGGACGAGCAGGACGCGCTTTTGAGCCAGCAACGACCTCAGGAACGCCTCTGCCTCATCCGGGCTCCGATGGAGCGGCAATGCTGCGTCCAGCGACCGTACGACGGCATCCACCAACTCCAACGGGTCTTGAGGAGCCAGCCCCGCTGCCGATCCGTGCAGTCGCAGGAAGAGCTGGCCGTCCGGGTAGCGGGAGGCCCACCGGTGGGCGGCGCTCAGGGCAAGAGTGGTCTTGCCGACCCCGCCCATGCCGCTGATCACCACGACTGGCGAGGTGCCGTGACGCGCCTCCGCCGTGAGCCTTTCCCCAATCGCTGCCAATTCCGGTGCACGACCCAGCAAGAGCGTCGGACAGGGTGGCAGTTGGGCCGGTCGTGGGGGTGGTGGGGGCGGAGGCGCCGGTGACTCATCGGGCTCGCCCTCTCGCAGCAGTTCGAGGTGCAGGGTGCGCATGGCACTGGACGGGCCGGTTCCCAACTCCTCGGCCAGAGTCGCCTGCAGACGGGCGTACGCGGCCAGAGCCTCTGGCGTACGTCCCAGATCCCGGAGTGCGGAAATGAGCAGCTCGTGCGATCGCTCGCGTAACGGGTACCTCTTCAAAAGGCCTGTGGTGGTGGCCACGACCTC
>NZ_BNBF01000003.1:392150-417573 GCF_014654935.1 Streptomyces capoamus | reverse complement strand
CGCCGGCTTACCTGCTCGCAAGGCCGCCGAGGCGCGGCCCTCCACAGCTTCTGCCCGGAGTTCTTGCAGGCGGGCGGCCTCGTCGGCCAGGCATATGGTCATCGGCACACCGGCGAACGGTTCGCCGCACCAGAGCGCTTCGGCTTCGTCGTACGCCTCCAACGTCTGGGTCTCAGCGGCCGAGTCGAGCGCGGCTTCGTAGGCACTCGAGTCCGTCCGCACATGCGCCGCCATCAGCTCGTACCCACCAGGCCGTGTCTGGACGAGCGCTGCACCGGCCGGGCCGGCGACGGCACGCAGCTGCCTGCGCAGCCGCGACACCCGCACCTGAACGGCATTGACCGGATCCGTCCGCTGTCTGCTGCCCCATAACGCCTCGGCCAGGTGGTCCGTACTCACCATCTCCCCTGCGTGTACGACCAGTTCAGCAAGCAGGACGCGGTCTTTCGCGGCACTGAGACGGACTCTGCGTTCTCCGAGGCGGATTTCCAACGAGCCGAGGACTCCGAATTCCATGCGGCGGATTGTGCCAGCCAGGGTCACCACGTGACCCGTCCGTAGGGTCCCGGAGACTGAAAACCCAGGGTCGTGCCATCGGGGGGCTGTCGGGGGCCGGCCCGCGAAACCGGCCCTGGGACCAATGCGGAGGACTTGTTGGCTATTTTGCGTCGTCTCGGTGGGTGCCCGCCACGTTTAGCCTCCACCGTCAACGGTCTGCTGACCGCGGCCGATGTGCGCGCCGACGTGCGCGCCGACGTCTCGTGCCCTTCGCCATCGGCTTGCTGGTACGCCGTTACGCCGAACCCACGTTCCTGGGCGTGCCGGCGGGCATGCCGCTCGGCAACTGGCGGGGGCGTCGGCGCGCTCGTCGGCTCCCCGGCCCTGCTCGCCGAATTCCTGCTCTCAGCCGCCGCCTTCGCCGCGGGAACGCTGCTCGCAACGGGCCCGCCGGTGCGGCGCACCACCATGGGCGAGGTCGCGTGCGTGCGCAACGCCGGCCCCGCACCGGCCGCGATCGGCATCACCTTCAAGGACCAGCCCGCCGTTCTCGGCGCACTCGCCGCCATCCTCCTCAGTGGCCTGGCCGCAGCCCTGCCGATCGCCGCCCTGCTCAGCAGCCGACGAAGCGCCTCCACGGCAGCGAAGACGGAGATGCGGACGAATGGCCGACGGTGACGCGTTCACCGCCGGGGACGGTTGCCTCCCCCGCGCCACGCCGACGGGGTGATGCAGCGAGGCGGCATGCCGACACGATCCGCAGCCCAACGTGGGTTCGGGTTGGGTGGCCTGTTGTCGGTGAAGGGCGTTTCAGGTATCGGGATGGGCCAGGCGGCCGAGCAGGGCTACCGCGTCGTCGAGGGGCACCGGTTGGAAGAACCGCGCGTCGACGCGCTCAACGGCGGCAATCGCGCGTGGGGCCAGCTCGGCGCCGGTGTCGGTGACGCGCAGTCGTTTGGCGCGGGTGTCGGCCGGGTCGACTTCACGCTCGATGAGTCCTTTGCGTTCCAGGATGCGTAGTACCTGGGAGGTCATCTTGACGTCGGTACCGGCTTGGCGGGCGAGGGCCAGCTGGTTGGGGTGCTCGCCCTGGGTGTTGAGCCACCAGGTGCAGGCAAGCAGCACGAACTGCACGTGGGTGAGATCGAGCGGGGCCAGGGCTGTGGCGATGTCGCGCTGCCACCGCAGGGTGGCGTGCCACAGCAGGAATCCGGGGCTGTCGCCGGGGCTGAGGGGCATCAGCGAAGCGCCAGCTCGGCCAGCGAGGCCATCGTCTCGGGCCAGTCGGCGGTGATGCCCGGGCCGATCTGCGGGCCCGCCTCGTCGGCGCCGGCCCCGGTGATCTCCATCCGGTACGTCACGCGGATCCGGTTCTGGTCGATCCGGTCGATCCGGTGGATGGTGCGCAGCAGCAGGCCGTCGAAGCGCGCCTCGTCGACGAAGAGTTCGTTTTCGACCGCCTCGGCGATGTGCAGCAGTACCGGGTCGTCTCCGGGCGGCGTCATCGTGATCTGCGTGCCCGCCGCGAACGGGCCATCCACCTCGATCTTCTCGATCTCGGCGTTCCAGGTGCCCCAGTTCTCAACGTCGGCCCAGAGCCGCCAGATCGCCTCGGGGGTGGCGCTGCTCTCGATGCTGTGCTGGTACTGCCACATGAGCGGTCTCCTCAACTAGGTGGTCTACCCGTAGACTATCTACGCAGAGACTATCTGTCTAATGGTGCACGGACTCCATCCCGCGGCGCCGCCCGAACCACTGCCCGCGCCCGGTCCGCCGAGAGCTCCGCCTCACCGCTCAGGCTGGGCGTCATGTGGATGGTGAGCTGCATGAGCTGCATGAGCTGCATGAGCTGCAGGGGCCCGGTGTCCGATGGGGTATTCGCCTCCGCCGAGGTCGACGGTGAAGTCTGCCTGTTGGACCGGCATGGACAGCTCCCGAGTCACACAGCGGAGGTGCTCCTCGTCGGCTCTGTCACCGCGACCGCCCCGTTATCTGGCTCCGCACATGATCAGTCAGCCCGTTCGGGACCTGGCCATTGCGAGCACGTCGATGCCGGTCTCACCCGTCGACGCTTCGAGGTACACGTCGCCGTCCAGAGCCATCATGCCGAAGCCCGGATGGCCCGAGTGCATGCCCAGGAACGCCGGAACGCCGATGCCGCTTCGCTGCGCGGTGGTTGTCGGCGCCGTGGGTGCTGTGCCCGTCGACCACCGAGGCGCCCATGTGGGTGAACGTCGGTGGGGATGGAAGGCGGGGTCTTCAAACGGCCGGACGATCCGTACCGTCCGTCGGTGCGAGCCGGCAGAAGTACAAGGTTCGCGAGGCGAGTGAGGAGATCGTCGGCGCGGTCACCGGCTCCCTGACCGCCCCGCGAACGCTGCTGCTCGGCAGGTTCGATACCGAAGGGCGCCTGCAGTACGTCGGCCGTACCACGCTGGTGGAGCCCGAGCTGATGGCCGAAGTCGGCGTCGACGTCACCCCTGACGCCTCCGGCCGATGAGGGCATCCCGCGCGCCGGCACCGTGCCCACCCGGCCCTCTCCCCCATTGATGTCCCCCACCTGCCGCCGGCCCACTGAGGCAGTCAGCCCCAGTAATACATCCATCCGGCGGGACTCTCCCGTCTCACCCTTCGCTAGGGCTCGGCACCGGAAGGACAGCACCGGGCGCCCGGCGAATTCCGTCCCAGCACCGCCGCCGGGCTGACGGCGGTGCGGCGGCCCCGGCCGACGCGCAGCCGGCTGAGCGCGCCCCAGTCCCCGGCTGGGCCACCCAACCCGCCTGCGGGACGCGCAACGAACGAGACGCCGGCGTGGTCGCGGCCATCAACGAGTGGCTGTGACCAGCAGGGACGGAAACCCTCAATCGTCCAACTCAGTGAAGAGGGTCAACTGGAGGGCACCCGGCGCCTCGAGGCGGGAGTTCAGGGAGTTCCATGGGGTGCGCGTCGGTTCGGCGACTACCTGGGCTCCGGCAGCGGCCAGCTTCGACGTGGCGGTAACCGAGTCGTCGACCTGGAAGGCGACCCTGATGTGGCCGGCTACTCGCCGCCCGACCTCCACTTCGTCGATGAAGGCAGCATGATTTGGATCGGTCAGCTCCAGGGTGGCCCGACCGGCGTCGAGGATGGTGACCCGTCCGTCGGGCGAGGCGAACGCGCCGCGCTCGGTCAAGCCCAGGACGTCACGGTAGAAGTGCAGCGCCGCGTCGTAGTCGGCAGCCGTGACCACTAAGCGGAGTTCGCGGACGGCAGGTTCGTCGGACATGTCGGCTCCTTGAAGATCTTGAGTACCGACTCGTCAACCCGGCAGTCGACTGGTTGATTCCCGTGGCGGACGTATCGAGGTCAGAGTTTTTTCGGGCGTCGAACGTCGACCAGGCCCGTCGATGAGCCGCGTCAAGACCTCGGCCACCTCGGCCACCTCGTCCGCTGTCGGGCTGGCGAAGGGCTGAGGGACTAAGCACTCCGTGAGGCGCCGCGTCGCCTGGAAGCGGCTTGGAGCACGGTAGCTGGCATGCAACGTGAACCTGCTCGGCCGCTACAGCGTCATCGTCGGGGTCCCCGCCGTCGGCGTCCTGCGCTCGCTGTGCGACCCGGACGCACCGCGCTCGACGAAGGCGACGACGGCGAGGACTGACACCCCGGGGGCGTGCGTCACCTCACGACGTGTTGTGCCGTGTTCTTGCCGTCGTCATCCACATGGCCGTCGCGGACCTCATGGCCGACCACACCGCCTTCCTGGGACGGTTGCGGTCCCCGTGCATCTGTGGATGACGGCCGTCAGGCTCTCCTCCATAGGTGTCCTGATCTGCTGGGACTTGGAAGGAGCCAGGCGGTCATCTGCCTGCTTGCTGCGCTCGTCCTGTGCCCGGCGGGCAGGGAGCCGTTCCTTCGCCTGCTCCCGTTGGGTGACCCCCGTGGCCCACGCGGACACGCCGCCACCGATCGGGCTCCACCGAGACCGATCAGACCCGAGACCACTTCCCTATCCGTGACGGTCATCATGCCGACGGAGTGTGAGCGAATCCGGCTGACGACTACAGGCACGTCGGCCCGGAGCGGAGTCGACTCCGGACCGAGTCGCGCCATGCAAGAACGTCAGGCCGAGGGCCTCATTCTTCGGCGATGACCTCGTCCGCCTGCATGCCCTTCTGACCCTGCACCGCGACGAAGGTTACCTTCTGGCCTTCCTTGAGGCCCTTGAAGCCGCTGCCCTGGATCGCCCTGAAGTGCACAAAGAGGTCAGGGCCGCTCTCCGGGGTGATGAAGCCGAACCCTTTCTCGTCGTTGAACCATTTCACCGTGCCGCTCTGTCGCTGAGCCATGTCCACTCCTTCGGTCCACGCGCGTCGGCTGGGCGCATGGAACGCCCAACGCTTTGATCATCCCTGCCGTGGGATGCTTATGGCTGCATTTCGACCGGTTGCGTACGGCTGCTGGCTCTTCCGGATCAAACGCACCGACGGCGCATCGATCGATCACCTGATCGATGCCGACGCGTATTAGGAAGCTGATCGACCGACCCGGCGGATCACCGCTCGATCCACGCCGTCGCGGTGCGGGCCCACAAAGTGATCCGGATGCTCTCCCGCAATGGCCGCCCACCCGGCCCGGCAACGCGACCGCGCACCAGCCGGCCGTCCGTTGCTTTTCGCACGGACCTGCCGGGCCAGGACGTCACGGTCGACGTACGGGGCGACGGCAGCGAGGACCAGGCGCTGGAAATAGGCCGGCTCCAGCGCCTCCATCTCCCACTGCACCGGGTGGCGGGGGCCGAAGTCGTAGCGGGGGGGGGCGAAGGCCGGCCACCTCGGATCGCCGCGCTTGGGCTCGGTGGTGAGATGTGCGGAGACGGGTGACCCCCTCCCCCTCCCGGGCCTCTTGGAGCGGTACCAGCTTGCCCAACTCGTGTGGGTCTGGGCGATCGTCCACTATCGCGGTGCGATGGCTTTGAGCCAGTCCTCGATGGTGAGGACATCTGCCCACTGGGGGAACAGCTTCTCGGTGAGCATCCGGTGCACCTCGGGGTCGGTGTCGAGGCAGGCATCCGCCAGGACGGTGAGGCCGAAGTCCAGGTCGATGGCGTGCCACAGGGTGGACAGCACCACAGCGCTGGTGGCGATGCCGGTGAGAACAAGGCTGTCGATATCGCGAGCCCTGAGTACCAAGTCGAGGTCGCTGCCCGAGAACGCGCTTCCGCGCCTCTTGGTGACCACGACGTCGCCGGGCTGGGGCGCGACGTCGTCATGGATCTCGGTTCCAGGGGCTCCCTCGGTGAACAGGCCGGCCCGCACGGCGTTTGTCATCACCTTGTTGCGGGGGCTGACTTCTGGATCACCCGGCCGTAACCCGAGCACCACGTAGATCACGGTGATGCCTGCGGCCCGGGCACCGTCGGTAGCCCTTCGCAAGCGCGGCAGATATCCGGAACCGTCATCGGCGATGGCCACGACGTCCCGTTGGACGTCCATCACCAGAAGTGCGCTGTTTGCCATATTCGCCGTCCCTTCTCCGTTCGGACAAGTCTGGTGGATCAACCGAACTGCCGTGCCGGAAGTACCACAACGCCCACCGAGGTGTTCGAGTCGGCAGCGGCGGACGCCGATACCTGGGGTTCATGTACTCAGGGACGAGAGGAGGGTACGGAGGTCGACAACCCTGTAACCGCGGGCGGTGATCGCGTCGAGGATCCGTGGGAGAGCCTCAGCGTCGATCACCTCGGTGCGGCCCCCGGGTGCCCCGACGTGCATCTGCAGGATCGCCCCTGGGCGCAGGGCCTGAAGCGCCCGGCGCACCGCGCGGTCCACCGTCATGCCGCCCTCGGTGCCCTTCCACCCGTTGGTGTCGGTGGTGAATTCGATGTCCGCGAATCCCAGTCCATTGGCCTCTCTGATCTGCGCGGGGCTGGTCTCGCTGTAGGGGAACCGGAAGAACGGGGTCAGGGCCGCTCCTCCCCCGGCCGCGCGCAGGGCCCGGTCCGCTGCCAGGACTTCGCGACGTCTTCCGGCCGCGG
The DNA here is from genome assembly GCF_014654935.1 of Streptomyces capoamus. Lineage (GTDB taxonomy): Bacteria > Actinomycetota > Actinomycetes > Streptomycetales > Streptomycetaceae > Streptomyces > Streptomyces capoamus. Next base: position 411,062 of record NZ_BNBF01000003.1, on the reverse strand, counting down.
TCAGGTCCTTGAAGTAGGGGTGGCTGTAGGAATGGTTGCCCAGGCCGTGTCGCGCGGTCGCGATCCTCCTCACTGCCTCGGGGTATCGGTGGGCGAAGTCGCCGGTCAGGAAGAACGTGGCGGGCGCGTGCCGGCGGGCGAGTTCGCCGAGGACGCGGTTCAGGCCGGCCTCGTTCCAGGCTGCGTTGAACGTCACTGCGACCACGAGCTCCCTCGTGCGGATCACGCGGTTCTCCGATCCGAACAGCGCCCGCAGGCCCGCTTGCTCCGCGGCAGCTGCCGGGCGTGGCGCGGCCGTCCCGGCGATCGCGGCCGGGGGCCTGGGAACCACCGTCCACAGGGCGGCGGACAGCCCGATGGCCACCCGGAGCAGGCGGCGGGTCACAAGAAGGTGTGCGGCGAAGACGGAATGCGTTTCCATGCCACCGCCATCGGCCGGCGGGACTCTGCCCTTGAGCAGGAATTGCCGGCGGCGGTTCCGGGGGGCGAGGGGCGTGCGGGGTGTTCTGCCGGTGAAGGACGCGTTGGTCGGGAGTACTCCTGGCATGTACTCCCGACCACGCGACCGGCCCACCTCGCTTGAATCGCTCACCGGGGTGCTGGGCGGGCCGTGTGGCTGCTCCCGCTCGGCGCCAGGGTCTCAAGAGCGTGACGTGTCGTCCCCGGGGTGCCTGGCATCAACTCCACGCTGTTATTCGGGTCGGCCAGGGTAGGCGCCTCGGCCTTCGACAGGACTGTCGTGGGTTGCGTGGTGCTCGGCCGCTCGCTTGCCTGCCTGGTACAGGGCGACGTAGATCAGTATCGCGAACGCGGCTATGGCAGTGCAGGTACGGGCATCGTTGAACAGTTCCCAGCGGTGGAGGATCTTCGCATGGTCAGCCGGCGGCGTGGTGGCGGCCCACTGCTTGATGCGACCGTTGATCGGGACGTTGCCGAACCGGGTGATCAAGAAGGACGTGACGGTCAGAAGGCCTGCCGTGGCCACGAGAGACCGGGTGCGCTCGCGTGTCAGGGCGGCCAGGGCGAGGGTGCTGAGCCCCGAGACCGCCATTGCCCCTTGCATGGTGATCCCGTTCATCTTCATCAGCTCGGTGTGGAATTCGAGCCTCATGTCGAGCGGCACGGCATTGAAGGTGGGGACGAGGTTGGCTGCGCCGTAGCCGAAGGCTCCGGCGAGCAGACCGGTGGAGAGCAGAGACAGGCCCAGGAGTAGGCGGTTGCGCATTCGTTCATGCTTTCTTGACGGGTTGGGAGTAACGCCGGACTCCGAGCAGGTCCGCGGGTTCCCGACGCTCCGCTGCGGTCGCGGTCCGGTCCCGGGTGTTTTCCCCGTACGGGCTGTCCCGCTTTTCATGCGATCAAGCCTGCCGCCGACTACTGCATATCTCCAATAGATGGTTCTGCTGGTAACTAGAATTGGTAGTTATGGAACTCCGTCAGCTTCGTTACTTCGTCTCGGTGGTCGAGGAGGGCAGTTTCACGCGCGCCGCCGCCCGGCTGCATCTGGCTCAACCCGGTCTGAGCGCCCAGATCCGTCAGCTGGAGAAGGAGCTGGGGCAGCCCCTGCTCGACCGCTCCGGCGGTTCGGTGACGCTGACTGAGGTGGGTGGGGCGGTCCTGCCGTACGCCCGCGCGGCACTGGCCGCTGTGGAGTCGGTGCGGCAGACGGTGGATGCGTACACCGGGCTGCTGCGTGGCCGGGTCAGGCTGGGGCTGGTCTCCGGTGCCACCGGCCACGCCTTCGACATCGCCGGTTTACTCGCGGACTTCCATGACGCCCATCCCTCGGTGGAGGTAGCCCTCACCGAGGACGCCACGGAGCGGATGCAGGCCGCACTCCTCGCCGGCGAGCTCGACATCGCCGTCCTCGGAACGGCGGACGAGGTGCCACCGCCCGGGGTCACCTTTCAGATGGTGATCGATGTCCCGCTGGTTGCCGCTGTCGCGCCAAGTGACCCACTTCTCGATCGCGTCAACGGTACGAGCGTCCCGCTCGCCGATCTGCGGGATCGGCCGCTGATCTGCCTGCCCCGCGGCACCGGAGTACGCGCGGCACTCGAACGCGGCTGCGCGCAGGCAGGATTCCGGCCCCGGATCACCTTCGAGGCGGCGGCCCCGCACGTACTCTCGCGCCTTGCCACGCGACGCCTGGGCATCGCCGTGCTGCCTGCCGATGAGGACGAGGCCCCCCTCGACGGGCAGCTGCGCGCCCTGCGGATCGTCGAGCCCGAGATGCGGGCCCGCATCGCGCTCGCCTGGCAGACCAACGGGCCTTCGAGCCCTGCTGCCCGTGTTCTCCTCGAGCGCCTACGCGATGCCGTCCCCAAGCCGTCCGATTCCTGGACCACCTGACCGCCGCGGTGCGGGTCGGAGGCCCGGAGCGGGCGGCGATGGGGGCAGCCCCGCTCGCTGTGGCCGACCCTGACCGGGTTGCTCCTGGCGGGTGACCGGGCGGGCGGTGTTCGTCGTGATAGCCGAGCGCCTTCGTGCTGACGGGGGGACGGCCGCCGCGGCGGGAGTGCCCGTGGGGCGGGTGCGTCCCACGGGCGCACCCGATCGGGTCGGGATGGTGGCGGAGTTCAGGGCTTGGGGGCCGGAGCGGTCGCCTGCCAGCGGGTGCCGATGGTGCGCAGCATGTTCTCGTAGACACCCAGGTGGCGGAAGGGCTTGATGGCGGCCATGTAGAGGTGGCCGAGGAGGCCGTTGGGCTTGACGAGGACGGCCAGCTGCCCGCGGTAGCCGCCGGAGCCGTCCGGGACCCAGCCGAGGTGGAGCACGCCGTGCATCGTGCGGTTGGCGATCTCGGCCGCCCATTCGCCCTCGGTCTCGTAGACGGGAGTGAAGCGGGGGTTACGCGTGGACGGCAGGTCCTGGCGGAGGTCGTCGGGCAGCCGGTCGCGCAGGGTCGGGACCCGCGCGCCCAGGCCGGCGTCCGGCTTGTCCCATCCGAACAGCGCACCGAGCTTCCAGCGGATCGCGAAGAGGGCGCGGGCCACGGGCGAGGTGACGAACGGCTGCTGGTCGGGGCCTGCGCCGCTGAAGAGGGCGACCAGGCGGGGCCAGTCGCCGGCGCTGCCCGGAGTGGGCAGCGCCCAGACGTCCTCGAGGCGGAAGTCGTGGGCGATGGCGTGGATGCGCCAGGGACGTGAAGTGTGGGCGGTGTTGGGAAGCCGCATGCCGGACCCCTGCCTGTATACGGTGGCGTATAGACCTAGGATAGCCCCGTGTATACGGAGGCGTCTATACGAGTCCGTATATCCGGTGAGTCGAGGAGGCACGGCATGGGAGTCACCCGTACGCCGCGCGGCGCCTGGATCGAGCAAGGGATGCGGGCGCTCGCCGCCGGCGGTCCGCAGGCCGTTCGGATCGAGGTGCTGGCGCAGGCGTTGGGCGTCAGCAAGGGCGGGTTCTACGGGTACTTCCGTAACCGGGACGCCCTGCTCGGCGAGATGCTCGACACCTGGGAACGGGAGGCCGCCGAGGCCGTGATCGAGCAGGTGGATGCCGGGGGCGGAGACGCCAGGGCCCGGCTGGACCGGCTGTTCACCATCACCTCGGCGGCCACCGGGCCGGTGACGGGCGTGGCCTCGGAGCTGGCCGTCCGCGACTGGGCGCGGCGCGACGAGGACGTGGCGGCGCGGCTGCGGCGGGTGGACAACCGGCGCATGGAGTACCTGCGCGCCCTGTTCAGGGCCTTCTGCCCCGACGAGAAGGAGGTCGAGCTGCGGTGCATGCTCGTCTTCTCCTTGCGAATCGGCAGCCACTTCATCGCCGCCGACCACGGGGGGCTCAGCCGGGCGCAGGTGATGGAGCTGGCGCGGGAGCGGCTGCTGGCGTAGGGCCGCCGGCCCTTCCGTGAGCGGCATGCGCGGGTGGGTGAAGGATCTTCCGAAGGGAGCGAGACCGCACCGAACGGGAGGAGCGTTCGGCGTGTGCTCGTGCTCCCAGCGGCGGCCTTGCGCCGAGGCTCTCGCGGTGATCGGGACGGTGGTCGGCGACGTGGTGAAGACCCCGGCGAGTCAGCCCATGACCACCTCCGCGAGGCGAAGAACCGCGCCGGACATCCGCCTGGCGCAAGGCGGAGGGCCGGTGCGGTCAGCGGGCGGGCGGCACGCCCAGCACGGCGCAGGTGGCACGCGCGACACGTTCGGGTGCGTCCGCGGTCAGCGGGGACGGCAGCAGCATGTGGCTGATGGTCAGCCGCACGGCGAGGTCGGCCGCTTCCGACCGACGCTCCCCCGCCACCCCCGGCGCCACCGTGCCCAGCCACTGCGCCAGCAGCTGCCAGGCGCTGGTGAACACGGGTTCGGGCCTGCTCGTCAGGAACGGCAGCAACGCGTCCGTGCCCCCGCGGGCCGCCGTCAGCACCGCGCCGATGAAGGGGTTGCCGCCCGCCTCGGCCAGTGCGTGGGCGACGGCGGCGCGCAGCGCGGCGGCGAGATCGTCGCGGTGCTCGTCCAGCACCGCGGCCAGACGGGTCAGGAACTCCTCCGTCTCGCGCAGCACCAGCGCCCGTCCGATACCGGCCCGGTCACCGAACTCCTTGTAGATCGAGGGCCGGGAGACCTCCGCCCGCAGCGCGAGGTCGGCCACCCGCACCCGGTCCCAGCCGCTCTCCGCGGCCAGCGCGCGGGCCTCTGCGAGCACCCGCTCGCGCATCTGCCTGCGCCACGCCACCCGGGGCGGATCGGGGCGGGGCCCGGACGGGTCGGGCGAACGGTGGTTGCGCACACCGGCAGTGTGTCATCACCCACCGCGGGCGGCGCTGCGTCCGGCCTGACGGCCGACGGCCGACGGCCGACGGCCAGTAGGCGTGACACATCATCAGAACATTGACACAGCATCCCCCTTTGTCAGCACTCTCCTGCCGTGGCACTGTCGCTCCACCCCCGCGCGCCTCCCCCCGTTCCCGACGGGGTGGCGGAAGCGCACGTCCTCGTCAAGGAGTCCTCATGGAGCCGGCGCCGTCCGATCCCCGCGCCTGGCGGGATCCCAAACGCCCCCTGTGGCTGCTGGCCCTCGCCGTACCGACCCTGCCCTTCCAGGCGGGCGGTCTCGTCGCCCTCACCCACCTGCACCTGTTCTGGTGGTGGGGCCCGTTCTTCGCCTTCGTCCTCGTCCCGCTCGTCGACTGGCTGACCGGCGCGGACGGCACCAACCCCCCGGAAGAGGCCGCGCCCCTCCTCGAAGCCGACCGCTACTACCGCTGGTGCACCTACCTGTACCTGCCGCTCCAGTACGGCGCTCTGGTCTGGGCCTGCGGCCAGTGGTCGGACGGCGGACTTCCGGTCGCCGACAGCCTCGGCCTCGCCGTGACGACGGCAGTCGTGGCGGGTGTCGCCATCAACACGGCGCACGAACTCGGGCACAAGCGCGAGCGGCTGGAGCGACGGCTGAGCCGTACGGCGCTGGCGCAGACCTGGTACGGGCACTTCTCCGTCGAACACAACCACGGCCACCACGTACGGGTCGCCACGCCGGAGGACCCGGCGAGCAGCCGCATGGGTGAGAGCTTCTGGCGGTTCCTGCCGCGCACGGTGTGGGGCAGTCTGCGCTCGGCCTGGGAACTGGAACGGCGCCGGCTGACCCGGCGGAACCGGGCGGTGCTCGGCCCGCACAACGAGATCCTGACCGCGTGGGCACTCTCGGCCGCGCTGTTCACCGCCCTGACCGCGCTGTTCGGGCTGCGGGTCCTGCCCTTCCTGCTGCTCCAGGCGGTGCTCGGCTTCTGTCTGCTGGAGACGGTCAACTACCTGGAGCATTACGGCCTGCTGCGGCAGCGGCGGCCGGACGGGCGCTACGAGCGGGTGGCACCCCGCCACAGCTGGAACAGCGACAACACCGTCAGCAACGTCTTCCTCTTCCAGCTGCAGCGGCACTCCGATCATCACGCCAACCCGTTGCGCCGCTACCAGACCCTGCGCCACTTCGACGAGTCGCCCCAACTCCCCTCGGGCTACGCCACCATGATCGTGATCGCCTGGTTCCCTCCGCTGTGGCGCACGGTGATGGACCACCGGCTGCTGACCCACTACGACGGTGACCTCACCCGGACCAACCTCCATCCGCCCCTGCGGCGCCGGCTCTTCGGTGACCCCGACGTGCTGCGGGAGACGTCGGCGGACACGCGGCGAGGAATCCGCGGGACCGGCTGACCACCGGCACGTCCCCGACCCGCCGACGCGGTACGGCGGTTAGCGACCTGACTTGGCGTCCGCGCGTCACTACAGCGCTGCTGCCGCCGAAGCCGACGACGGAGAAGTCGCGGGGTACCTGCCGGCCGGCCTGCCGTGCCTGCCGGCCTGCCGTGCCTGCCGTGCCGGCCAGGCCCAGCTGGTCCTGAGCGGTGCGGGGGCGCGGGTGCGGCTCAGCGTGGTGCTGCCCGGCGTGGTGATACCGTCCGGCGCCGACAATGACGGGGCGGTCGTCCTGGAGGAAGGGCCGCGTTCAGCACGTAGCCGAAGGAGTGAGCGCATGACCCTGACCGAACAGCACCGCCCCGGTGCGGACCGGCGTCCGGCCGACTACGACGTCCTGGTGGTCGGCGGGGTCGGCGTGGACACCATCGTGCGGGTGGAGGAACTGCGCGTACCGCCGGGTGACTCGGTCTTAGTGGAGCCGCTGCGGGACTACGTGGGGCACACCGGCAACGGCGTGGCCCTCGGCTGGCACGCGCTCGGCCTGCGGACCAAGTTCGTCGACTTCCTCGGCGACGACCCGCAGGGCCGCATGGTGCTGGAGCACTACGCCCGCGTCGGCCTCGACTTCAGCCACCTGGTCTCGCCGCACGGCACCCCCCGCTCGGCCAACCTGGTCGACCCCCGGGGCCGCCGCTTCTCCTTCTACGACGGCCGGCACCCGGGCGACCTGAGGCTGCCCCGCGCGTTCTACCTGCCCTTCCTGGAGCGGACGGCCCATGTCCACCTGTCGATCATCGGCCACAACCAGGACATGTACGAGGACATCCACCGCCTCGGCGTGACCAGCTCAACCGATCTGCACGACTGGGACGGACGCAACCCCCACCACCGCCCCTACGCCCTCAACTCCGACTACGTCTTCCTCAGCGCGGCCGCGCTCCACGACCGGCTGCACACCGTCATGCGGACGATCCTCGACGAGGGCCGGGCCCGCTTCGTGGTCGCCACCGACGGCGCCGAAGGCTGTCACCTGCTGGAGCGCGGTGCCGACGGGATCCGCCACTTCCCCGCCGTACGCCCCGAGCGGCCGGTCGTGGACAGCAACGGTGCCGGCGATGCGTTCGTCACCGCGTTCCTGCACTCCCTGTTCGAGGGGCGGCCGCTCGAGGAGTGTGTGCTGGCCGGCTCGGTGTCCGGGGCGTTCGTCTGCGGCAGCGTGGGCACCCACACCGAGTTCATCGACCTGCCGGGACTGCGCGCGGCCACCGCGCGCGCCGTGACCGCCCGGTGAGCGGCGTGCTGCGGCGGGACCACCCAGGGCAGCAACTGCCCTACGACCTGCACGACGATGCGCTGCCGCAGCCCGGGGCCGCGGGCGAGCACCTCGCCGCGTACCGTGCGGTGAACCGGCTCGTCGCCGAACTGCCCCGGCGCAGTGGTACGCGTTGTGGATCGCCGCACGCGGCATTCCCTGCCCTGGGGCAGGGGGCCCGGACCACGGACGGCACCGGGGCCGAGCGGTACCTGTCCCGTACCGCTCGGCCCCGGTGCCCGGCCGTCAGCGCCAGCTGTCGTTGACCGTCAGCGCGCCGGCGGACGAGGTGAAGACGGTGCGGTTGTCGCCGTTCTCCCAGATGACGGTGCCATCGGGGATCTTCTTGAGGTACTTGTACTGCACGGTGATGTTCGGCGGCAGTTGATGGGCGCCGGACCACAGCGGGTAGGTGGCGGAGCCGGTGGTCAGCGGGACGGCCTTGGCCGGGTCCCAACTGCCGAGGTCGGGCAGGTCGCCCGTGACGTAGAGGTTCTGGCCCCAGGTGGTGGTGGCGGTGGCGCGGAAGGTCGCGGCGACCGGAGCGACGTTCCAGCGGTCGTCGTTGCCCGGGGCGTCCCGGGAGACGGTCAGGGTGCGGTTGGGGGTGCTTTCCCAGGTCACCGTCCCGGTCGGGGAGCGCTTGAGGTACTTGTACTGCACGGTGGCGCCGACGGGCAGCTGCACGGCGGCCGACCAGTGCGGGTAGGCGCTGGCGGTGGTGCCCAGGGGAACGGCCTTGGCCGGGTCCCAGGCACCCAACTGCGGGGCGCTGCCGGTGACCAGGAGCGTCTCGCCTTCCGTGGTGGCCTGCACCCGGAAGGTGACGGAGGTGTCCTGCGTCGTGGCCGCCCGTGCGTGGGGGGCCGTACCGGCGAGCAGTCCGGCGAGCAGCGCAGCGAGCATCAGTACGGGCCGCCAGGCGGCCGGCATCCGTGAACGTGACGCGAGCATGTCATTCCTCTCTGGAGAAGGAGCGGCGAGTGCCGCCAGGAGGGGCGGGTGACTGTCCATCACCCGCACACATCTCAACACAACTTGAAGTCATGAGGTGACCGAGAGTGCTCTGAGTGTTCAACTGCGCATGCGATTCGGCCGCATAGCCCGTTCTGCGGGCGGGACTTCATCAAAGTCTTGAACTGAAGGGGGGAGCCGGTGCGGAGGTGCCCATCCGGCTGATCGGGGAGTTCACCGGACCCGGCCCCGCCTCCGAGATCACATCCTCAGGCCATCTCCCGTACCGCCATCGGGCCTTCGACCACCGCGTCAGGCTTGCGCAAGATGACGCAAAGCTTTTCATCCCTGCGGCGGAAAGAGGGTTCCGGCTCACTCTCGGCTACGCACCACGCGCCGCACACGATGGGTTGACTAGGGACACGCACTGAAGCTGGGCCTTCGCAAGTTGTTGAAACGCCTTGCAATCCCCGACGGTCGGCATGCCGGACGGAGGTGTTCAGAGCAGGGTTGCCACGGCCGCTGCGGCCGCGGTGAGGATGCGGTGCAGGACGGGGACCGGGATCGCCGGGTTGGTGACCGCTGCGCATGCCGTGTCGCGGTCGTGCAGCAGTCCGGCCAGAACGCGGGCCGGGAGCCGCGGACTGCGTACCGCGGCGTCACGGACGCGGGCCTCCGGGTCGTTCAGCAGCAGCACCGCGTCGGCCGGTGACAGTCGGGAGTCCTCGGCGGCGCGACGGCGCACCTCGGCTTCGGCATCGCGGGCCAGGCGTGCGACGTCGGCCGGTGTCGCCTCCGGATCGTCCAGGGCCAGGCGGCGCATCCGGCCGTCGGGGTCGGTGATGTAGCGCAGCAGGCCCCCACGGGGGAAGTTGGGATGGCTGCGGGGCCGGTCGGGGTGGCTGAAGCTGCCGTCCCACCAGCGCCAGACCTCCAGCAGCATGTCGGCCGGCGCGTCCTCGCACGATTCGGCGAGGAAGAGGCGGACCACCTGGTCCTCGTCCCGCGCCAGGCGCGCCACCACATCCGGCGGGAGGTGCCGGGCCCGGGCCGCACTGCGGCGGACCAGCGGGTGGGACGACGCGGCGAGACGGCGCATCGCGTCGGCGTCGCCGTGCAGGTCCTCGACCCAGGGCAGGGTGGGCGACATGGACGTCGCGTTGAACTCGTGGCGCACCGCGGCACGTTGTTCCTCGGTGAGGTCGGGGCGCAGCGCCACCGCGGAACGGATGTCGTCCCGCGGGTCCTCCGCCAGCACGGCGACGCCGTGGGCACCCAGGCCCGGGTTGGCGGCCAGTGCCCGGCGTACCTCCGCGTCCCCGTCCCGGACCAGCTCCGCCTCCAGCTTGGGCGCGAGGCGGCACCGTTCGAGCGCCCGCCGCGGGTCGGGCAGGGCGGCGAAGACCTCGCGAGGCATGGGTACGCCGGTGTGGTGGGCGAGCAGCGCAGCCGTTCGCACCGCGCGGTCGGTGTCGGCCAGCAGCCGCTCCCGCAGCGGCGCGGCGAGGTCCTCCCATCGGGCACAGGCCGCCGCCCGCACCCGTGCATCGGGGTCGGCCGCGAGGCCGGGGAGGTGCTGTGCGGGAAGCGACGGGAGTTCGGCGGCTCGCGCGCGGGACGGGCCGGCAAGGAGGTCGTCGTACAGGTCTTCCGGCAGTACGGCGCCCCAGACGCAGGCGCGTTCCGCCCAGAGCACGCGGCGATCCGGCGACGGCTCGGCGCGGACCAGGCGTACCCACTGATGGGACGTGAGCTTGGGCCGGAAGGTGTCGGCGGCCTGTGACCGCACCCGCGGATCGGGGTGGGCCACGGCGGCGTCGAGAACGGCGGGCCGGTCGCATCCGTGCAGGAAGCCGTCCTCCACGTCCAGCAGCCGGATCAGCAGTTCGTCCGTCGCGGCCGGGTTGGACCCGATTCCCTCCGCCCAGTGCAGGGGGCACGCGTCCGGGCCGGGCACCGCCGCCCACACCTCGGCGCGCTCGGCCTCCGTCTCGCGCCCGGCCGCCGTGGCAGCCTCCTCCAGCCGCTCCGGCAGTCGGTCCAGGGCCGTCACCCGGGGGCCGCCCGCTCCTGGCACCTCCGCCAGCAGCACCTGCCCGTCGAGGGAGAGCGCCACGAATCCGGGGCCGCCGGTCAACTCCGGTACGCCGCTCCCGGCGTACCGGACCCGGGTCCACCACGACTCGTTGCCGCCGGTCCGGTGCCCGAGGACGGCCACCAGGAACTCACCTTCGACATCGCGGAGACGGTGCCACCACACGGCATCGAGCGCGCGGGTCCCGCCGTCCGGCGCCGCGATCCCCCGCGCGATCCGCCAGCCGGCCTCCGGCGGGAACACGTTGCCCGGAGGCACGTCCCCGACGACCGTGAGCCCGGCGCGTACGAGTAGTCGGTGGAGTTCATTCCGGTGCTGCACGCGGTCATGATCCCCATCGGCTCACAGCGGGGGCAAGCCCGGCAGCCCGCGTCGCCGGCGGGGCCTTCGGGCGGCCGTAGCCGGGGATCAGGTCGGCTCAGGGTGCTGCGGCCGCCGTGCGCCGGTGCCCAGGACCTGGCCGAGGTGGCCGGGGCCCGAGGACGGCACGACCCGGGGCGCGTCGCGGTAGCGCCGGGTTCCGGTCTGCCAGGCGTGGTAGCCGCTCATCCACGCGGTCATGACGCGGACGTAGCCGGCGACGTCCGCCTGCTCCCGTCCGGACAGGGCCAGTTGTGCGCAGACGGCGGGGACGCGTGCGGCCAGGCAGTGGAAGCGCCGGACGCGACGCTCCACCTCGTGGCGGGCCGCGGTGAGGGCCTGGTCACGGGTGAGGTGGCGGGCCCGTTCGAGGACGAGGACGAGGTTGTCCACGTCGCCGCGGGCCTCCTCCTTCTCCAGGGAGTACACGTCGTTGCACATCAGGGTGACGTCGATGGCGGCCCGGCGCATGATGCGCAGCTCGGGACTGTGGAAGGCGGACGCGGGGACGGTGAGGCCGGCGGCGCGTTCCCCGAGGGAGAGGGGCAGGTCGTTGGCGGCGATGCCGCGCCGGACTTGGAGGTAGGCGTCGGGGTCCGCCGGGGTGCCGCGGAGACGGCCCCGTGCTTCGTGGGCCTGCGCGGCGAAGTAGTACTCCCATTCGTGTGCGGTACGGGCGGTCCAGGCCGGGTGGGCGCCGTCGGTGCCGCGGGTCCGGATGTCGGCGAAGGCCGTGGTGCAGGGGTCCGCGTCGGGCGGCGGCGGGACGCCGTGCGCGATGTCGATCAACGTCTGGCAGACGCGGGCGGTCTCGGCGGGGTCCCGGCCGAGGGGACCGTCGAACTGGTCGTCGAAGACGAAGAAGAATCCCATCGCGTCCGCGAGCAGGTCCAGGTGCGGGCCGTGGGCGTACGGGAAGCCGAGCGCGGCCAGGCGCGGCATGTCCCAGGAGGCGTACCAGGCCAGGGACCGGTCGTCACCGGCCAGGCCGGTGCGGCGCACCCAGTCCAGGTTGTGCTGACGGGCGCCTTCCAGGCCAGGGCTGATCCGCGTGGCGGCGGGGAGGCCGAAGTCCATGTCCTGTGGCACGGGTCCTCCCGGAGCCGTAGCGGGCGGCGTGGAGCCGGTGTGCGCGCGTCATTCGCGGGCGGCCGGGGTCGTGAGGTCGAGGGCCGGCGGGCCGGCTGACCCGGCGCCCAGCCGGGCGAGGGAGAAGCCCATGGACTCGCTGACGCTCCCCGGGGTGCGGAACGTTTCTGTGGCGCAGATCCGTGGGAAGCCGGCCCGGACGGTTTCCGGTGTGGGGTCCTCCGGCCACACGACGCCTTCGGTGGCCCCCAGGAAGATCCGGGCGGTGCGGCGGCCGGCCGCATGGAGGAGCCGGCCGGTGCAGGGGGCGCCCTCGTGGGCCAGCAACGCCACCACCGGGGCGACGTGCCGGGCCGGGAACAGGTCGGTGAGCAGCGCGGTCGTACGCTCGTCGTCCCGGACCGCCTCCAGGGACATGCGGGTCGCGGCGACGGGTACGACCGCGTTGACCTTGATGCCGTATGCAGCGCCTTCCGCTGCCGCGGAGGTGGTCAGCCCGAGCACGGCGCCCTTGCCCGCGGCGTACGCGCTGAGCCCGGTGTCGCCGAACAGGGCGTCGGAGCACGTGTTGACGATCCGCCCGTACCCGGCGGCGGCCATGTGCGGCCATACCGCCCGGAGCATGTTCAGCGTCCCGCCCGCGTGCGTGTCCAGCACCCGCCGGCACTCGTCGTCGGTGAGCTCGGCCAAGGGGCGCAGGATCGAGATGCCCGCGTTGTTGACCAGGGCGTCCAGCCGCCCCCAGCGCTCCAGCGCGGTCGCGGTGAGGGCCCGCGCGCCGTCCGCGGAGGCCACGTCGTGCCCGTCGGCGTGGGCTTGCCCGCCCGCCGCCCGGATCTCCTCGACCACGGCTCGTGCGGGCGCGGGCGAGGTCCCGTGTCCGTCGGTCCCGGTCCCCACGTCGTTGACCACGACCTGCGCGCCGCGCGCCGCGAGGAGCAGTGCGTACTCCCTGCCCAGTCCCCGGCCGCCGCCGGTCACCACGACGACACGGCCGTCGAAACGGACCTCGTCGCCCCGCTCGTCCACTCGGCTCACCCACCTCTGCTCGTCGGCAGGCCGGGACGGCAGCGTTCCCCGGGCAACCGCCCACGCTGCCCCGGCAGCCCGCGCAGGGACAGGGGGCGCGCGAAGGAAGTGGACGCAACTGCACGCACCCCGAGTGCCGCTGCACGCCGCGTGCGCCCTCCCGCGCTCCGGCACGCACCGTCGCGCGACCGCGACCGGTGCCTCAGAGCCAGCCCCGACGTGCCGCCTGGACCCCGGCCTGGAAACGGGTCGTGGCACCCAGCCCGGCCAGCAGGGCGGAGACGCGGCGGACGACAGTGCGGCGCCCCACCCCCAGGTGCCTGGCGATCGCGTCGTCGGTGGCGCCGCTGGCCATCAGGGAGAGGATCTGACGGTCCCGGGTGTCGATCTGCGTACCGGTGCCCGTCGCCGACACGGGGACGGCCAGTCGCCAGAGCGACTCGAAGACGTTGGACAGCGCCTGGAGCAGGCTGGACGGACGGATCACGAGGGAGACGACGCCAGGACGCTCGTCGGCGGGGAGCGTGACCACCGCCAGGTCGTCGTCGCGCAGGCTCAGCTTCAGGGGTGGATCGTCCAGGGTCCGGGCCTGCTCCCCGGCCTCGATCATGCGGGCCATGTTGGGCCACGCGATGGGATCGTCGAACGCGGAACCGGGGTAGATGGCGCGGTAGATGACACCGGCGGCCATGCGCTCGCGCTGCAGCGTCTCCTGCGCGAGGTAGAAGTCGGGGGTGCCGGAGTACGGTGGCACGTCGATGCTGCGCAGCTGGTGGCGCGCCGTCTGCTGGAGCTGCCGGCTGATCGCCAGGACACGCGCGAGGTCTTCGACGACCTCCAGCGCGCCGTAGTGGGTGCTGTCCCGCCTGGCGGAACGGTAGACCCGCTCCAGTTCCGTGCCGGTTCGACGCAGCGCCGTCCGTAACGCGTCGTCGCGCCGCAACAGGGCTTCGACGAACTGCGTGGGCGGCACCGCTTCCCAGACGGCTCCGGCGCTTGCGGGGTCCGTCGTCACGACGCCGTCCTCGGCGGCGAGTTCGTCCAGCACCGCCCGGACGGAGGTCTCGGCCAGCCCGATACGAGCCGCCAACTCCCCCGCCGACTGCCGCGGATGGCGGACCAGGCACTGGTAGACCCGGCCGCGGTCGGAGTCCGGGTCCAGCACGTCATGCACGGCCACTCCCTCGCCTCACGGAGCGACGGACCAGGTCCGCCCAGCCGTCCCGGCTGCAGGCCCGGAGCCTACTGGATGTTCAGCGCAATAGCGCCAGTGGCGCAACTGCGCCAGACCACCCCTATGGCGTCACGCACAGGTGGTGCGATGTGATTCCCCGTGACCGGCTGATCGACCGTCCCATGGCGACCATGGCGACCAGTCCCCCCTAGGACACATCATGAGACCAGCTGTGCCCGCTCGGCTGAGGCGCCTGAGAGCGGCAGGCGTCGCCGCAGTGGCGACCGCCCTCCTCATGGGCGCATCGTTCGCTCCCGTCGAAGCCTCGGCTCCGCGCCCGCCGGGGATGACCGACGGCTTCGGCCTCAAGCAGACCGGTGACGCCGTCGGCTCCGCCACCGACTTCGTCATCACGGTGACCACGCCCGAGGTCGAAGGTGAGCACCACATCCGCATCCTGCTGCCCACCGACTACGCCCGGCATCCTGACAGGCGTTACCCGGTGCTGTACTTCCTGCACGGCGCGTCCGACGATCCCGGCAACCCGAACGTGGCGTACCCCGCCCTCACCGCGGCCCAGTCCATGATCACGGTCATACCGGACGGGGGACGCAGGGGCTGGTACACCAACTGGCTCGACCAGAGCACCGCCGCCGGCGCGCAGAACTGGGAGAACTTCCACATCAACCAGGTGATCCCGTTCGTCGACGCCAATCTCCGCACCGATGCCAGCAGGAAGGCACGGGCCGTCGCCGGCCTCTCGATGGGCGGTTTCGGCTCCCTGCACTACGCCCAGCGACACCCCGGCCTGTTCGGTCAGGTCGCCTCGCTGTCCGGTGCCAACGAACTCTCGGTCCGCCACACGGTCATGCGCGCGGCCGTCGTCGCCACGCTCACGAACATCGGCGCCCCGCTGTGCGGGAGTTCGAACCCCACGTGCAGTCTCGACTTCGGTCCCGCGGTGTCCAGCGACGCGATCTTCGGCACGCCCTACCCGGTCTTCGGGGCGGACTGGCGCTGGGACGAGGCGGACCCGGTCTCGCACATGGACGTCCTGGCCCGGGCCGGTACGGGCGTCACGCTCTACACCGGGAACGGTGGCGGCGATCCGGCCGAACCGGAGTTCTGGGTCGAGTCGGCGTCCCAGCACGCGAAGGAACGGCTGGACGCGCTCGGGTACCCGGTGCACTTCGTGGACTACGGCGACGGATCCGGCTGGGGCGACGACTGCGCCGGCGGCCACACCAGCGGCTGCTGGGCGCAGGACCTCGTCGACTTCGTCCCGCGTCTCGAGGCGGCGTTCGCGTCCGCTTGATTCCCCACGATCCCACGACAGACAGGCAACCGCACATGAACAGACGACTGTGCACCCTGCTGCTGAGCCTGGTGGTCCTCTGGACCGTCGGGGCCGGTGCGGCACGTGCCGACGAAGGCAAGCGCGTCCACAACGCGATGCAGATCGTCTTCAGCCCGTCCATGACGTACCCCTTCTGCACGATCGGCGCGGTGGGCACCGACAAGTACGGGCACCGGATCGCCATTTCGGCCGGTCACTGCATCAGGGACGCCGCCTACGCGGACCGCGAGATCCACGACGACGTGGCCCCCGTCTACGACCGAGCGGACACCGGCTTCGGTCCCATCGGGTACGTGCGCTACTTCAAGGACCCCGAGGGCTCGCAGACGGGTCACCCGACCAAGGACTACATGATCATCGAACTGGTCCCGCAGGTCACACTCTCCTCGCAGGGCCCCTACTTGAAGCAGACCGGTGTCCTGAAGGTCCCCGGCGGCACCGCAAGCCCGAACGCCCCGGGACCCGCGCTCGACACCGAACGGCTGCTCGCCACCGGTGCCAACGAACTCGTCGTATCGGGTCAGACGGGCGTCTGGTTCGGCACCGTCATGGACAACACCGGCGGCATCTACCGCTCGGCGGCCGCGAACCTCACGGGCGACTCGGGCGGGCCGGCCGTCTGGCACGTCCCCGGAAGCGAACTCCCGTCCCAGGACAACGGTTTCCAGGCGTCGGGCCCCTGGGCCGGGATCACCAAGGCGATCACCCTGTCCTTCCCGCCGTTCGAGTACACCAGCTCGGCCAACATCCTCGCCGACCTGCGCGCCCGGGACGCCGCCGCCCCCAAGGGCGTCTACGGAGCGGGGTTCGAGGTGACCACCAACCCGTGAGTCCGGCCGTAGGTCCGGTCGGCCGCCCGTCCGGCTGAACGACCCGTCCCGAGGAAGGAAAGACATTGCTCATCGGCATACCCTCACGACGTGCGCTGACCCCGCTCATCGGCCTGCTCACGCTGATGGCCGCACTGCTCGTGACGGCGTCCCCGGCACACGCCGACGCCGCCTCGTTCGAGCTCCGCCCGCTGGTACCGGCCGGCGCCGGCTACCAGGACCGGCTAAAGGCGGAGGTGGATTACTGGTCCCTGGGGAAGATGGCCGACGCCGGCCTCAACAACGAGGACGCGGACGCGACCCCGCCCCCCGGCGGCTGGGACGATCTGAGCAAGCCATGGCCGCGGGGACAAGGACTGGTCTCGCGCACCGCCGGCAAGCTGTTCATGGAATACACGGACGTGGACACCGGCGCCGTGTCGACGTCCTCGTGTTCCGGCAACGTGGTCACCAGCGCCAACCGCAGCGTCGTGCTGACCGCTGCCCACTGCCTGCGCGTCCACACCCCGCTCGACATAGGCTTCGGGAACGTCGTGGCCACCAACATGGTCTTCGTACCGGGCTTCGACGGGACGAACCTGCCGCGCGACCCCGCCGGCACACGTCTTCCCGGCAGGGACATCGCCCCGTACGGGGTCTGGGGAGTGACCCGTCAGTGGATCACCCGCACCTGGAGCCAGAGCGCCGACTGGCTGCTCGGGCGGGACATGGCCGCCGTCCTGGTGGACAACCCCGACGATCCGCGCCCGATCGGCGCGGTCACCGGAGGCCAGCAGGTCGCCTTCGACCAGCCACAGAACCGGACCGGCCACCTCTTCGGCTACCCGACCATCAACGAGCGCAACTACTACCGTCCCGGCAACGTGCCCACCGCCCTCCAGCGGACCTTCGACGGCCGGAGCCTGATGGTCACCCAGGGAACGGCCCGCAGCGACCCGGTCTACTACAACGACGTGATGGCCGGCGCGCAGTCGCCCGGTTGCAGCGGCGGCGCCCTGCTGCAGAACTTCGACCCCGCCACCGGCACGGGCGTCCAGGTCGGGGTCTTCTCCCGCTACGACGACCCCGCCCAGATCATCGGCCTGCTCGGCTGGGTCCAGGGCCCCAACATGAGTGCCACCCACTTGGGCGCGGAGGAGCAGGCGGTGTACGAGGCCGCCCAAGCGGCGGGCGTGGCCTAGCCGTACCGGCGGTCCATGGCCACTCGCTGTCCGGTCCAGGGCGATCGATCGCCGGGCGCCGCGTGGTGGCTATTCGCCCAGCAGGAGGATCTCCGTGAACTCCTGCATGGCATCCCTGCAGACGTCGTGGCCGCTGTCCAGGGTGTGGACGCGCCAGGCCGGGTCGTCGGCCAGCCGGTCGCGGACGGCGGTGAAGGGCGTACCGTCCCACCCGGACAGATACACGTAGTCCCGGGTCTTGACGTCACGCAGGCCGGCGCCGTCCAGCCGGATCCGCTGGAGGAAAGAGGCCAGTGGATGTGCGCTCACGCGCGGGTCCCTGCCGGACGGCGGCCGGACGGCGTATCCGTTCGCCGCCGCGCCGTCCAGGAACAGGCCGCGGTAGGCATCGGTGGTCAGGTCCCAGCAGGACTGGCCGTCCTCGGGAACGTAGGCATCGCAGTAGACCAGGCGGCGCACCACGCCGGAAGGGGCGCGGTCGGCGGCACCGGTGATCACCATGCCGCCGTAGCTGTGCCCGACGAGAACGGCGTCGCCGACCTCCTCGCCGGCGAGTACGGCGAGGACGTCGTCGATGTGGGTGTCGAGATTGACGTGGGCGGAGATCAGGTGGGCGCGGTCACCGACACCGGTGGGGGTAACGGTCAGCGCCCGGTGTCCGGCGGTGCGCAGGCAGTCGGCCAAGCCGGAGAAGTACCAGCCGCCGCGCCAGCCACCGGGAACGAGAACGAAGGTCGTCATGCAGGCATGAACGATGCTCGCACGACGCTGATTCCGGCACCGGCACGGTAGTTCGCGAGAGTCCTGCTCGCCGGCACGGAGGTCGGCCTCGCCGCTGGTCCTCAGCGGTCACTTCGGGCGCTGTCCGATCAGCTCGACCACCTCGTCCGTGGTGCGTACGTCGCCGAATGACCGGTAGATCGTGTGCAGTGTGGCGTTGTGCTCCTGGTCGCTCCGGGCCGCGTTCGCGTCGGCGACCATGAGCACACGCATGCCCGTGGTGGCCGCGTCGCGGGCTGTGGACTCGCAGCAGACGTTCGTGACCGTGCCCGTGACCACGACGGTGTCGACATCTCGCTCGGCCAGCAGTCCGGGCAGCGGCGAGCGGCCGGGGAAGAAGGCGCTGTGTGCGGTCTTCTCCACCACGATGTCGTCCGGTTGGACGTCGAGGGCGTGCCACAGACGCGAACGCAGCGGGCCCTCCCCGCCCGTTGTCGCGAGCATCTCGCTGTACGTCGGCCCGTAGAACTCGCCGCTCAGGCGTCCCAGCGGGGCCTCGTTCGCCGGCAGTACCCAGGCGACCAGGCCGCCGGCCGTCCGCAAGGTGCCGGCGATGCGGCCGATGTGGGGCACGATGCCACGGACGTACGGGTTGGCCTCGGCGAAGAAAG
>NZ_BNBF01000003.1:385784-392099 GCF_014654935.1 Streptomyces capoamus | reverse complement strand
GCACCATGTCGATCACGACCAGCGCGGTACGCCTCGGATCGACGCTCTCGTACGCGTGTCGCCTGCCGCGTCTCGCCTCCTGCCGCGCGTACTCCCGCGGTTCGATCCGCCAGTCATGGATCCTGGGCTTCGACTGCATGCATCTCCCCCGGTCGGCCTGCCGAACTGACGACGAGCAGGATGAGCCTGCCCTCCGTGACCAGCGTCCACCCGCTCCCACTCCGCAGCGGGTGGTGAAGCCGGGCCCCGACCCGGGCGGACGTCCGGACCGGGCGGGGCTCAGGGGGTGAACTCCTCCTCCAGCTCGTCGATCGCCCCGTCAGCACCGAGGTGGTACTTGAAGACCAGCCCGCTGTTCGGGTGCGCCTCGAGCCAGTCGAGGAACTCCTGCACGCCGATGTGCTGGTTCTCCGTGCTCGCGACGACGGGATTGGTGACGGTGACGTAGGCGGCCTGGTTCATGGGCACGGGGATCTCCTTGCCCACCGTCTCGAACGGGGCCCCGTCGGAGTCCGCGGGCGCGCAGCCCCAGGCACCGTATTTGACGATCAGGTGCAGGGCGCCCCCCTCGGGCGTGTAGCGGTAGACCGCCAGTTCGTCGGGCGAGATGGGCATCTTGTGGTCGCATCCGCTGCCGCCGGCCGCGGTCGCCGAGGCGGCGGGCTTCGCCGGTGCCGGTGCCTTCGGCGCGGCAGGCTTGGCCGGGGAGGCCGTAGCAGCACCGGAAGGAGACTTGCCCACGGGCACGGTGCCGGCCGTGGACGACCCGGTTGCCGGGCCGGTGGGTGCACCGGTCGCCGGCCCGCCGGAGGGCTGTGCCGACGTGGCCGTCTTCGGGCCGGCGGCGGACCCCTCGGAGTCGCCGTCGCCGTTGCACGCGGCGAGCGTCAGGGCCAGCAAGGCGGCGGCCAGGCTCGTCGCGGTCGTACGGACAACGGCGCCGGGTCTGTGGTGGTCCTCGGTCGTCCTGGTCATCGTCACGGCGGATCGTCCCTCGTGGGTCAGGCGCACCCTGTGTGCGAGCTGTGTCGTTCGCCGGGACGGACGGGGTACCGGCGGCCGGTGGTTGCACCGGCCGCATTTCGTTGCCCGCTCGTGACCCGCGCTGCGCGCACGGGGCGGCTGTTGCCGCCGACTCGGGGTATCCGCAGGGCCACCTGACACGGTTCAACGGGGAAGGAATCGGCTTGTGACCCTGTCCGAGAGCGAGCGAGTGCAGAACCCCGGTCCCGCCGGCCGGGCGCCCACGGCCGGGCGCGTCAGCCGTTTCCTGGGCCGGCACTTGTGGCTGCAGGTGGTCCTGTCCCTGCTGGCCGCCAGTGCGTTGATCATGCTGTTGTTCCCGGGGCGGTCGTTCGCGTCCGTGCTCGTCCGCACGGCCGTCACCTCCGTGGGGGCGATCGCCGTGCTGGTCGTCCGGCGGCGCAGGGAAAAGCGTGCCGCGGGCGGCGCGGACGACCTGGTGTCCCTCGACCTCAAGCTCCGTGACGGTGAGGTGCCCGAGGACCCGCAGGAACGCCGGGCCATGCGTGACCTCGTGGCGCAGCGCCTGCACCGCACGCGCCACCGCCGGGCCGCTCTGGTGCTCCTCGGGGTGCTGTTCGGCGGGCTCACCGTGCTCCTCGCGCTGACCGGGAACGCCCGGCAGTCCATCGGCTTCGGGGTGCTCACCGTGGTGTTCGTGGGGTGGATCGCGTACCAGGGACACGTGCAGGACCGAAGGCTGCGGTCGATGCGGGCCGCCCTGGCCGACGACGGCCCCGCGGAACGGGCGGGGTGACACCGGCGACACCCGGCGCGGGCGCGGCCCGGGGCGGACGGGCAGTCGGGGGTTCGGCGTGGAAGGCATCACGTCATGACGGCCTCAGCCGGCCGAAGTGCATCCTCGCGGAACGGGGGCGGGGCCGGGGCCCGGTTCGGACACCTCATCGGGACACGATGGCCCGTGTGTGATTCTCCATGATCGCCAGGGCCGCCGCCATGACGCTCAACTGGGGATTCACCTGCGGGCAGCTGGGGAGCACCGACGCGTCCGCGACCACCACGCCGTGCACACCGCGGAGCCGGCCCTGCGGGTCGACCGGGAAGCGTTCCGGGCTCGCACCGGCGGCGGCCGTGCCGGTGGGGTGGTAGGCCGACAGGTGCAATCGCCGCGCGCTGGTGCCGGCCAGCACGTCACGCAGTTCGGCGAGGCTGCGCACGCGGGGCGTGCGCGGGATGCCGGTGAGTACTTCCTCGGCGCCCGCGGCGAACAGCAGCTCGCCCATGGCGAGGACGGCTCGCAGGAGACGGCCGGCGTCGCGGCGGTCCAGGTCGTAACGGACGACGGTGCGGCGGCGGCCCAGGACCCGGCCGGCCGGCCGGTCGGCGATCATCGCCCCGAGGGTGGCGAGCCGGTCAACGCCCTCCAGTTCGCGGCGCAGCTCGCCGCCCGCCCCGGGCAGCACGAACGAGCCCATGCCGGGCGGGGTGGCGGTGGCCTCGATGAGGATGCCGGCGCCGTGGTGTTCCTCCACGCCGACGCTCTGCAGCACGCCCTGCCAGGCCTTGACCGGTTCGGCGAAGCGTCCCGCGACGCTCGTGGCCGGGTGGACGCTGAGGTTGTGTCCGAGGCGGGGATGTCCGCCCAGTCCGGAGCGGCGCAGGAGCTGCGGGGTCTGCAGGGCGCCCGCCGCGACGACGACGAGGGGCGCGAGGATGTCGAACGCGCCGCCGTCTTGCTCCCGTCGTACGCGCACCCCCGCCGCACGTGGGCCTCCCGGGCGGTCCGTGTCGACGAGTACGCGCTCCACCCGCGCCTCGGTGACGATGCGGGCCCCGGCGGCGCACGCCTCGGGCAGCACGGAGAGCTGAACGCTGTGTTTGGCGCCGGTCGGACAGCCGGCCACGCACTGGCAGGAGCCCTGGCAGCCGGGCGCGTTCCTCCGCAGCGGTGCGGCCCGCCAGCCGAGGGCGCCGGCGCCGGCCAGTGCGAGCCGGCCGTTGGCGCCGAGGACGTCGAGAGGCTGGGTGGCCACCCGCAGGAGGCGTTCGGCCTCGTCCAGGTGACGGTCGAACTCGTCGGCCGCCGTCCACCCGAAGTGTCTGCTCCAGCGGGACAGGACGTGGTCCGGTGTGCGGTAGCAGGTACCGGAGTTGACGAGGGTGGTGCCGCCGACGGCTCGGCCCACCGGCAGCAGCAGCGGTGGTGTGCCGAGGGCGAAGGTGGCTCCTCCGTCCCGGTACAGCTCGGTGAAGCGCTCCAGGGGCGCGCGCCGGCCGAACGACTCGGTGCTGTGGTGGCTTCCCTCTTCGAGGACGAGGACGTCGAGGCCTGCCCGCGCCAGGGACCGCGCGGCCACGGCCCCGCCCGCTCCCGAGCCGACGACCACGGCATCGGCGGTGGAGCAGGCCGGCCACGCGGACGCGGGCGTCAGGTCCAGTGGGGGGTCCTTGCGCGTGAGGACGCTCCTCGTCGTTCCCTCTTCGAGCATGCGCTCGGTCCCGGCCGACAGCAGGACGGGCACCTTGAGGAGGTCCAGCAGCGGCAGGAGCGCGGGGCGGGCGGTCAGTCCGGCCACGACGGACTGCCGTTCCCGCGCGGTGAGTCCGGCCAGGGTGCGCCCGGTGCGGGCCAGGGCGTAGGCGTCCACCGCGCGTGCCGCGGCCCGCATGCCCGCCCGGGCGCCCACCGGCATCGTGGACAGGACCGTCTCGAGACGGTCGGGAACCCGGCGGGGCCAGTCGGTCGTGCCGTCGTCGGCGATCAGGGCGGCGACGAGGCCGGTGAGACTCATCGTGTGCCCACCTCCGCGTGGGCCGTACCGTCCAGTGTCCACTCGGCCTCGGTGCGCCAGCCGCCGAACCACCACCTCTCCAGCAGGACGTGGGCGTCGGCGCGTTCGCTGTTGCGACAGGTCGCGTGCCGGCCGTCGGGGTCGGTGTAGTCGAGTACGAGGGTGCGGTCGGCGGGCTGGGTGACCTCGACCCGGATGCGGCGCAGGGCGGTGCGGCCGGTGACCCGCCACGTGGGCAGGGCCGTGTCCGCCCGGAAACGCCCCGCTCCGGCCCAGCCGACGGCACCCCGCTCGGGACGGCGGGGCCA
Organism: Streptomyces capoamus; assembly: GCF_014654935.1. Lineage (GTDB taxonomy): Bacteria > Actinomycetota > Actinomycetes > Streptomycetales > Streptomycetaceae > Streptomyces > Streptomyces capoamus. The sequence goes on along the minus strand of NZ_BNBF01000003.1, from coordinate 388,015 downwards.
GTCGCGGCCCTGGCGGCGCAGCCGGAGGAAGACCATCGGGGGCAGTCTGCGCAGTCCCGGACGGGTGGAGACCGCGGCGACGACCTCCAGCACGTCCCCGTCGCCGAGGTCGGCGTGCAGCCAGGCCCAGCGGCGGGCGTTGCCGTGGCCGTAGATGCGGGCGGACGCCCCCGGGACTCCGCTGAGCGTCAGTGTCCTGCCGTCGTGCGTGAAGGTCCCGTCGTACCGGGACCGCGCGGCCGGCAGCATGTGGGTGGCGGGCAGCAGCGGGCGGTTCCAGGACCAGCGGGGAAAGGTGAACAGCGGCTCGCCGGCGGGGCGTTCCGCGATGTCCCAGTGCAGGGCGCCCTCGTCCGCCGATCCGGACAGGCGCCCTGGCCGGGAGGCGACCTCGCCGGCGTCGAAGCCCGGCTCGGCGCCGGACCACGGCACGGGACCGAAGCGCGCGTGCCGCACGGGGCCGTCCTCGGGGAACACCGCGGCCCAGCCGTGCGCGTACGGTTGCGACCCGTCGACGGGCGCGGTCAGTTCGTGGTGCAGCCACAGTCCGCTGCCGGTGTCCGGGTCGGTGACGGTGGTGTACCAGACCTCCGTGCGGCCGGGCTCGCCGCGCCAGCGGGACGCGAGGACCGCGCCCGGCTCGTGGGGCCGGGGGAAACGGAAACTCGCGAGGAACGGCAGGAGTTGCGTGCTCAGCGGGAAGCGAAGAGTGCCGGTGCCCATCGGCGCGCCGTCCGCGTAGAGGGTGAACGGCAGCACGGTCATCGAGGCAACCGGCCTGCGCGGGGAGACGGACTTCCAGCCGTCGAGGGTGAGGCGGCGGCCGCCTGCGGTGAACGCGATGCGGTACCGGATACGGCGTCGCGCGAGGGGGGAGATCTCCAGCTCTCCCTCCGCGTTCGGATCGTCGGCCAGGCCGGTGATCCGTACACGGCCTGCGGCCCGCGCCTCCGTCGTCCCCCACGGCCGCATCACGCGGTCCGCCGAGACCGTCAGGTCCAGGCGGATGCGGCGGTCGCGGCGGTCCCGGTCACGACCGTCGCGGCCGTCGGGGCCGTCGGGGCCGTCGGGGCCGTCGCGGTGTTCGTGGTGTTCGTGGTGTTCGTGGTGTTCGCCGTCGAGCCGCAGCGTGCCGAGCATCGTCTCGTCGAAGACGGTGCCGCGCGTGGCCGAGCGCCTGCCCTGATGGACGCGTGAGGTGGTGGCCGCGCTCATGCGAGGCCCTCCAGCATGATCCGCTCGGTGACCGTCAGGTACTGCTCGGCCGCTCGGCGGGCACCGGCCTCGTCACCGGACCGTACCGCCGCGACCACCGGCTCCAGGCGCTCCCGGGCCACCCCGGCGTCCGTGAAAGGTCCCCGGAGCGCGGCGCGCACGGGGAGGTAGGCGTTGAAGAGCGTGTTGGTGAGCAGGACGTAGACGCGGTTGCCGGTGGCGCGGGCCAGGGCCCGGTGGACCTCGATGTCCGCCAGCTGTACGGCGTCGGCGTCCGCCCCCTCCCCCACGGCCGCCAGCAGGGCTGCGAGTTCGGTCCGTTGCCGTTCGCTCGCTCGGCCCGCCGCGCGTTCGGCGATCAACGCGCCGATGCTGCGCCGCACTTCGAACACCTCACCGATCCAGTCGGGGCTGTGCCGTACGAGCATCGGCAGCAGGTCGGCGCCGCCCAGGCGCAGGTAGTCGCGCACACGGGTGCCGACGCCGTGCCGGGTCTCCAGCAGGCCCGCCTGCATCAGACGCCCGAACGCGTGTTTCAGGGTGGTCCGGGTGACGCCGTACCCGTCGGCGAGTGTGCGCTCCGGCGGCAGGTAACTGCCCGCCGGATGACGGCCGGTGAGGATGTCCTCACGCAGCCGGCTCTCCAGGGCGTCTACGAGGGTTTCGCGGGGCAGGGACTCCACGCCGTCCTCCAGTGGCTCAGTGGATGAGCCACTCAACCAGCGCGGGTGCGCGGAGTCAATGACCCCGGCGAACCCGCGCCGCCGGACTTCCTCTCTTCCTCCGGGGAGAGGGAGGGTCCGGTGAGGGAGGGTCCGGTCGGGAAGACCCGTTCAGCCGCCGCTGGGCACGACCTTCAGCACCTTGCCCTGGGGATCGGCCCGCAGATAGCCGCCCTCGCCGTACTTGTCACTGAGGTACACGGACATCCCCGCAGGGGTGCCGAAGACCTTGTCCGGCGGGTTCAGCAGCAGGTAGCGGGAGGTGACGTGGTCGACCTTCAGCCTCTTCTCGCT
>NZ_BNBF01000003.1:352118-385739 GCF_014654935.1 Streptomyces capoamus | reverse complement strand
CTCGCGCAGCAGCGCGGGCACCGCGTCCCAGTCGAAACCGTCCAGGGTGACGGGTGTCGTGTTGCCGGGCAGCGTGGAGCTGATGATGCCCTTCTGCACGCCCTCCCCGGCACGGTACGTGTACGTGTCGTACTTGGTGGCGCTGCCCTTCACCATCAATCGGGCGTCGATGTACTGCGGGTACACCGTGAGGCTGCCGAACCGGTTCCGGCCGGTCTCCTTCTCGAACGCCCGCACGGCGGTGCGGATACCGGCCGGAGTCAGCAGGTCCCCCGTGCCCGTCCCCGTATCGCCGGCGGGCGACGCGGAGGAAGCCGGGCCGCTCGGCGACGATGTCCTGGCCTGCGCGCCGGCGGGGGCCGAGGGCGGCCCGGATGTCCTGGAGGCCCCCGAGGCCCCGGACGGCGGGGTACGGCCCTCGGGCCAGAGCGTCCATATGAGCGTGCCCGCGAGTGCGGCCACCGCGACGGGCAACCCTGCCAGCGTCCAGCGCCGACGGCGACCGCTGTCGCGGTCGCGTTCGCGGGGCGGCACGGTCGTGGGCTCAGGCCGGGCGCCTTGCGGCTTCAACGGCACCGTGTGCTCGGGCCGGGCGTCGTACGGTTCCGGATGCACCATGTGCTCGGGCCGGGCGTCGTAGGGACCTGGCCGCATGGCGGGCGGTGGGCCGAAGGCCGGCGTCCCCGTGGTCTCCGTCCCGGGAGCCGGTACGGCGGGCGGGGGTCGCAGGGAGGAGGAGGCGGGTGTGCGGGGCTTGCGGGCCGCAGCCTCCAGCATCCGGTCCAGTTCCCCGGCACCGGGGCGTGCCGCGGCGTCGCGGACGAGGACCCGGACCAGGACGTCGCCCAGCGCACCGGCCCGCACCGGTGGCGGAACCGGTTCGCTGAGCACGGCCGCGAGCGTGGCCAGCGTGGTGCCCCTGCGCAGCGGGTGACGGCCCTCCACGGCGGTGTAGAGCATCATCGCCAGCGACCACAAGTCCGAGGCGGGGCCCCCTTCGTGCCCTGCGACGCGTTCCGGTGCCATGTAGTCGGGGGTGCCGATGACCGACCCCGTCGCGGTGAGCGTGGTCGCCTCGCGGATCGCCGCGATGCCGAAGTCGGTGAGCACCGGACGGCCGTCCGGGCGCAGCAGGACGTTGGCCGGTTTCACGTCACGGTGCTGGATGCCCGCCTCGTGTGCCGCCCGCAGCGCGGCCAGCACCTCGCGGCCGAGCAGCGCCGCCTCCCGCGGCTCCATGGGCCCGCGGGCGAGGCGGTCGGCCAGGGAGCCACCGGTGACCAGCTCCATGACGATCCAGGGATACGTTCCCGGGCCGCCGTCCACGATGTGGTGGATCGTCACCACGTTGGGGTGGGCGACCCGGGCCAGGGCGCGGGCCTCCCGCAGGACCCGTTCCCGCAGCATCCGGGCGGCTTCCGGGTCGTACTCGGCGAGGTCCGGATCCGGCGGCCGGACCTCCTTGACGGCTACGCTCCGGTGCAGGACGAGGTCCTGTGCCGTCCAGACCATGCCCATACCGCCACCGCCGAGCCGTTCCCTCAGCTCGAACCGCCCGTCGACAACCCGTCTGCCGCTGTTGCCGTCACCCGCATCGCTCATGCGCGGGAGCATAGTTGCCGCCGCCGACGACCGCGGTGACGGCCCCGGCACGGCCGCCGCAGTGGTCAGACCCATCCATCCAGGCGGGCGGTGCCCAGGTCGGCGAGGATGTGGTCCACGGTCTGGTCCGGCGTCTGGCACGAGGTGTCCAGCCAGAGCCCGCGACGCGGAGTCTCACGACGCAGGACGTCATCGAGGATGCCGACCGTCCAGGGCCCGCGGTAGCCGCTCTTGCAACGATCGGCCTCGCGTGCCGCGACCGCTTCCGGTGTGGGTGCGAGGACGATCAGGTACAGGGGTCTGGACGTCACGGCATCGAGGAACGGATCGAGGTGCTCACCGAGAACGACGTCCTGCACGATGACGGTCCATCCCGCCTGTGCGTACAGGTCCGCGACCGCGGCGGTTGCCTGGTGGCGCAGTCGCAACTGCGCCGTTGCCTCGGCGGTGGGCTGCGGCGTGAACTCCTCGCGGCCGGACACGATCATCCGCCGGAAGCCGTCACCGCGCAGGTGCACGGAGCGAGGGAGCCGCTCGGCCAACAGGTGAGCAACGGTTGACTTCCCGGACGCCATGGCGCCGGTGACGAGCACGACTGCGGAACTCAGCTCCTGCACGGTTGGCCCCTGTCTCGATGCGGCCGGACCTCAGGCCGGCTTGCGCCACACGGAGATGTGCTTGGCGGAGTCCTGGGTGAACGGGGACCCGTCCCAGTCCGCGACGCGACGTTCCAGTTCGAGGCCGGCGATCCGCGCCATCAGGTCGAGCTCTGCCGGCCAGGCGTACCGGTGCCGGGAGCTGCCGCGGCGGTAGCGGTCGTCGTCGCCGTCGCGGGTGAAGTGGTGCGAGACGAGGATCTGCTCGACCAGGTCGAAGGTGTCGAAGCCGAGATGCTGCTCGGAGACGTCGAAGGGGACCGCGACCTGGCCGGGCGGCAGGAACCGCAGCGGCGGCACACCCAGCTCGATGACGAATCGGCCGCCGGGCGCCAGATGCCGTGCGGCGTTGCGGAAGCACTCGACCTGCTCGTCCTGGGTGAGCAGGTTCGTGATGGTGTTGTAGACGAGATAGACCAGGGTGAACTCACCGGGGACGAGTATGGTGGCCATGTCCCCGATGACCACCGGGAGGGTGTCCTCGTCGATCTTGCGTCGCAGCACCGCCGCCATGTGCTCGGACAGTTCGATGCCCGCTACCGGTACGCCGCGTTCCCGGAGCGGGACTCCCACTCTTCCGGTTCCGATGGCGAACTCCAATGCCCGGCCGCCTTCGGCGAGTTCGGCGAGGAAGGCGAGAGTCGGTCCGAGAACGGCAGCCGAGGACATCTCGGTCTCCTCGGCGTCGTAGCGGTCGGCGGTCGCACGGGTCCACAACTCACTGCTCGTCACGGACGGCCACTCTGCCCGGCGCCGAGGGACGCTGTCGACACGTTTACGTTCTCCTCGGCCCAGCGTGCGGGTTTCTAGGCGACTTGCCGGGCGGGAGTCGCCGTGCCGGGCGCGGCCGTCCGCGTCTCGTGCATGACCAGCAGGCCGCAGCCCACCATGAACGTCGCGGTCAGGCAGTGGACGCCGAACGCGGTGGCCACGGAACCGTGGTGGGTGAGGACGGTGGCCATGTCGCCGTACGCGGCGAGGGCCTCCACCAGCAGCACCCAGCCCAGCGCTCGCCGGTGGCCCGTGACCAGCAGGGTGCCCAGGACCAGGGCCAGGACGACATCGCGGATTCCCTTGACGATCAGGAAACCGCCGCCGTCGCCGGACGGCCGGTTCGGCAGGCCGAAGCCGGGCGCCGTCGTCTCCGGGCTCAGGATGTACTCCGTCCCGAACCAGAGGACGAAGAGGACCAAGGCGGCGACCAGTACGGTATTGATCTTCTTCAGCGACATGGTTCTTCTCCTTGCGAGTCTTTGCCGGCGTGATGGGTTCGTGGAACCTGCCGGGCGGGTCGGCGGTACCGGGGCCCTCTCGGCCGGCTGTGGCGTCAGGCGAGGGCGGAGACGAGCAGGGTGAAGGCGGCGATGATGACGGTGACGCGGACGTAGTGCCAGCGCTGCCAGCGGTTCAGCTGCTCCTTCCAGTCCGCGGGCCTGTTCTCGGGGGTCCAGGTCCTGTTGCGGTTGTTGATCGGGACGAGCAGCAGCACCGACATGACCACGCTGATGATCAGCAGTACGGCGGCCGTGACGACGAGTCCGGCGCCGTGGTGGTGCCATCCGGCGATGGCCCAGACCGCGCTGAGGGCGAGTGAGCCGATGTACCAGAAAGGCATCAGGGCGCCGAGCATCCGGCCACCGTGGGCGTGGCCGAGCTGACCACTGTCCTCGGGAAGCGCGTCCAGGATCCGGTTCATGATGAAGGCGACGGAGAACTCCACCCCGACCATCAGGCCGACGACGACGGTGGTGACGACCTCGAGTGCGTTGAGCATGACGACCCCTCCGGGAACTAGCGTTGCTAGCAGATGAGGCAACGCTAGACCTTCTGCCGCTCGATTGTCTAGCAGTGCTAGGATCGCTTCATGTCCGTACAGGAACGCAAGCAGCGCGAACGGGCGGAGCGCGAGCGCCTCATCGTGGCGACGGCTCGCGAACTCGCCGAACAGCAGGGGTGGGACGCCGTCACCACCCGCCGCCTCGCCGAGCGCATCGAGTACAGCCAGCCCGTCCTCTACAGCCACTTCCGCGGCAAGCGCGAGATCATCGGCGCCGTCGCCCTCCAGGGGGCCGCCGAACTGGCCACGGCGGTGCGGACCGCGACCTCCGCCGCGGACGGCACGCGCGCCCGGGTCGCCGCCCTGGCCCGCGCCTACCTCGACTTCGCCGTCCGCAACCCGGCGGTCTACGACGCCTTGTTCCAGCTGGACGGCGGCCTGGCGTACGCGCAGGAGGACACCCCCGAGCCTCTGAAGGACGCCTTCGCCGCCCTGCTGGAGACCCTCGACGAGGTCACCGGCGAGGGCGTCGACCCGGGACTGTTCACCGAGGTGTTCTGGGCGGCCCTGCACGGCCTCGCGACCCTGACCCGCGCGGGCCGCCTGCTGCCCGAGGACGCCGGACCGAGAGTGGAGCTACTGGTGGACCGGCTCGCCGTCACCTGACCCACCGCCCCGGGTGATGGTCCTGAAGCGTACGGATCGCGTACATCGACCGGTCGCCGGAGTCCGCAGGACAGTCGCCCGCCGCCGGGACCGTAGGGCCGTCACCGTAAGAGCTGGATGGCGGTGGTCACGGCGGCTCCCACGGCGCTCATCACCCCCACCGTCACGAGGAGGAGCCGTCGCATGAGGTCAGCGCTGACGGTGGGCTCAAGCGGGGTGACGGTCAGCGGGGGCAGTGCCTTGCGGTGCCGCATCTGCGCGATCTTGATGCGGGTCACCGTGTAGTGCCAGATCAGCCGCCGCTCCTGCTCGACGCCGCACACGCGCAGGAAGATCTCGAGCCACTCGGTGGTGGGCAGCTCGTCGCCGTTCAGTACGTGAGCGAACGTCGCACCGGATATCTCGTAGATGCGTCCGCTGCGGCGCTCCAGGTCCCCGATGGTCAGGCCCTTGTCCGCTACCAGCTCCCGCATCACCGACAGCACGTCCTCGGCGGTCGTGCACAGGGCCAGCGCGGTATGGAAATGGTCGACGGTGAGGGTGCTGACGCGGTGGGGGTCGTCCGGCAGCTTGGCGGACAACTGCAGGTGCGCGTCCATGAACCGCTGGACCAGCGCCAGCAGGCCGTCCGGCTGCGCCGGCACGACCTCGTCCTCCGGTGCGGCGACGGCCTTGCGGAATCCGAGCAGGCGCGGCTGGTGCGCTTCTGCGCGTTCTTCGGGACTGTCGCATGCCTCGGCCTCCGGCTGCGCGGCCCGCACTTTGGCCTTGCTGGCGGCTTCCTCGGCTGCGGCGCGCGCCATCGCGTTCGTGTGCAGGCGCTGCCATGTCGTCATGTCACCGACGAAACCGCAGCCGCGCACGAACGATTCCACCACCTCCCACTTGGGCACCGTCTTGCCGGAGGCCGCGGTCGAGAGTGCGGCAGCGGAGTAGTGCGACTTGGCGGCCAGGTCCTTGTAGGTCAGGCCGGTCCCGCGCCGCAACGCCCGCAGTTCACGCGCGAGTTCGGCCACCTCCATGGGTGCCGTCGTCGGGATCTCGTTCTCGGGACGTGCCATGTCTACCTCCGCGGCTTCCGGAGACCCGGGCGGAGGCGGCATCGCGGCCGGCGCCGCTGTGCCGCAACGCCCCGGGGAGCCGTCTCGCCGGCCGCCGCAGCCAGGTCCGTGCGGGTCGGCAGGGAGGCCCAACGACGGGGCAGGGCCGCCGGGAGGGTCCGCTCAGGAGGCGCCATGGCGGTCTCCCGGCTGCCGCAACGCCGCGTCGCGCCGGCGGACACGGCGGACGAAGCGCTGGGCGCCCCGGAGCAGGTGCCTGTGCCGCAGGTGCCGTGGTGTCACCGCCGGGCGCCCTGCGAGCCGGTGGGAGTCGCTGGGCCGACTGCGGGTGCACCGGGCATAGCCGGCCGGGGTCCGCCGCTCGGCCGGCCTGTGAGGGCCGTCCCGTTCGCAGCGGCGGGCGGTGGCGTGGTCCCGGTCGTGGCCGCTGTCGCCTTCGTGGAGCCGGGCGGCGTCGGACGAGGGCCGGCTGTCCGCTCGTACGACCTGCAAGAGAAGTTCGGCGGTGGTGCCCCCGACGAACGTGCCCACCATCGTGCTGACGACGGGATCCGAGATGAGGGCTTGGGTACCGAAGCCGGCCACGGCCCCGGCTCCGTTCGCGGAGGCGGCAGCGAGGGCGAGTCGCCATCGCTTCTTGCGGTTGCTGCTGGCAGGAGACATCTCAACTCCCGTTTCCGAGGCCTTGTCCGAAGGCCCTGTGAGTGGAGGTGAGCGAGGGCCGTCCCGGGCGGAGCGACCCTCTCTCGGTCACCCGCTCCGGAACGGCCGGAGCGGGCAGATGAGCGGCCTGAGTGCTCGATTCCGTGTGCTGTTGGGGGGGGCGGGCCTTGCCCGGTACTGAGAGGGAGGAGCGCCAACTCCCGTACTCCCAGCGGTGACCCGGAGGTCACCAGGGCTTCCGCGCGCTTCGCCACAGTCTGCCGCACGTGCAGGCGGCAGTGACACGGCGTCAGCCGCGACGTACCCGCTTGTGAATTGGTGCACAAGGTCCTCCCGGCGGCACGGGCGGGTCCCTGCGGAGCGTGAAGAATGTCGATCTGGTATAGCGACTGACGACCCAGCAGCTCGCACGTTTGGCCAGCTACGCCCGTTTGGCGTACTTCATCAACACGTGAGAGGGGTGAGTCAACAGGCTTCGAACAACTCCGAGGCGGAGCAACTGCGCAGGTGGGAGACGTTGTTCGGTTGTTAAAGTTCTTCAGCGGTACACCGGGACGACTCCCCATCACCGTCACGGCGCGCCACCATGGGGGCCGCGGTTAGCGCCAACTACCCGCGATCAGGGGACATCTCACGGCCTGAGTGCTCCTACTGGCCCCCCGCCGCTGCGGGGGGCCTCCCTTACGACAACGCCCCCTATAGCGCCTTTGCCCTGATTCGAGACCTGGGGCGGTCATCTGTGAACAATCGAAGGTCAATTCCTGTCCCACGGGAACGATTGTGACCGATGTCACCGGCTTGACTGTATCGGTCTATACCATGCTGAAACGTTCCGGCATCTCGAGTGGCCGAAGTCGGCATGCGAGCGACGGGGTGGAGGTGTGACCAGCACCTCCGCGGCTCCGCCACGGGCCCGGGCCGCCTCCTTCCCGCAGCCCCCGGCCGCGATGATCCAATAGGGCCATGCATCGAGCGCTTCTCACCGGCCTGGCCACCGCCGCGCTTCTCGTCGCGGCCGGACCGGCACCTTCCGCCACCGCAGCGGACGCGGCTCCCCGGCAGTGGTACCTCGACGCCATGGGCGCTGACGAGATATGGAAGGTCAGCACCGGCGAAGGCGTCAAAGTGGCTGTCATCGGAACGGGCGTGAACCCCGAAACGCCCTCCTTGCGCGGGCAGGTGCTGCCGGGGAAGGATGCCCTGGTCGCGGACGGGCTGGCCAAGGGCGACGTCACGGACACGCGCGACACCACCGGCGCCGGCACCACGGCCGCCGAACTCATCGCCGGCACGGGTCGCGGCGGCGGGCTGAAGGGCCTCGCCCCGGGCGTGAAAATCGTCCCGATTCGGGTGCCACCGCTCCGCCACGACGAACTCCCCGACCTCAACTACCCGTTGTCGACAGCGATCAAGGCGGCTGTCGACTCGGGCGCACGCGTCATCGACATCACCGTGGGCAACCAGTACGTCATCGGCAGCGACTTCGACGATCAGGCCCTGGAGTACGCGATCAAGAAGGGCGTACTGATGTTCGCCGGCGTCGGGGACAACGCCAAGGAGGGCAACAAGCCGCAGTATCCGGCTGCCTACGACGAGGTCGTCGGCGTGGCCGCCATCGACCGCACCGGCACGGTCGCCCCCACCTCCCAGCACGGTGACGCCGTCGACATCTCCGCCCCCGGCGTGGACATACCCCGCTGGTGCGACGCCGGCTTCCGCCGGTACTGCGCGGACGGTGACGGCACCGCGGCGGCCGCCGCCCTGGTGTCCGCCCAGGCGGCACTGGTGTGGTCCAAGCACCGGGACTGGACGGCCGCCCAGGTCTGGCGCGTCCTGGCGGACACCGCGGGCCGCAAGTGGCCCGCCGACGAGCTCAGCCGGTACCTCGGTTACGGGATCGCCCGCGCCCGGCAGGTGGTGGTCCTCGGCCGGGGGCGGCCCGGGCCCCCCGACAGGAACACCAAGCCGGCATACGTCCAGCCGCTGCCCGGCTCCCCCGGCAACGCCCCCAGCAGGAAGCCCTCGCAGACGCACACCGCACCGCCTTCCCCGGCCGCTGCGGCCGAGCCCCACCGGGATTCGGGCCTGCCGCTGCCAGGCCTGGCCATCGGCGCGGCAGCCCTCGTCGTCCTCGGCGGCGCGCTGTGGGCCGTACTGCGCCGCCGCACCCGATGACGAGGGACTCCCCGACGGCAGCCGCGGTCGTCACCGGGCCGGTATCGCACCCTTGACAGCGGGCAGGCCCGCCCGACCCGGCGGCCGCACTGCCGACGAGCGAGTTGTCTCGCAACCGTGCCTGGCACCGTACGTTTTCCGTCACGCCGACGGGTCGCGCGGGCGACCGCGCCGTTCCGATTTCAAGGAAAGCGCATGCACATCGCGGTCGTACGTGCATTCCATGCGGGGCGCACGATTTCGGCCTGGCCCTGACGGAGTCTTGATCCTGATGGTGGTCGTGTGTCTAAAGTGCTGCCGTGTCATTCAGATGGTCCAGACCAGGCCGGACGGGTGCACACGACCATGCACGGGGGAGCACGACATCACGCACATCAGCAGACGCCTCCTGTGCAGCTACGTCTTCACGAGGGGGAATCCTTTGGGCCGCACACGCGCCTCCGCAGCCGCCCTGACAGCCGCCGCTGCCTGCGCCGCCCTTCTTGCCGGAACGTCATCCGCCTACGCCGCGACCTCATACGACAGCGACATCTGTTCGTCCTCCGGCAACAAGTACTGCTTCCGTCTTCACTTCAACTCACGGTCGTCGCAGACGTGGGTGTCGCACGGTTCGTGCTTCCTGTCCAACGTGTCGGTTCCCAATTCCTGGGGCTACTCGCCGAACCAGTCCACGGTGGTCCGCTACACCTTCGACTACCACGCCAACGCCTGCTACAACGACGACGCGGGCTACAAGCAGGGCATCTTCCGCAACGCGGCATCCGGGTCCAACGACGACCCGTCGCACTCGTACAACGTGTACTCCAGCACCAACTACTCGGGCTACACGACGTACTTCCCCCGCAAGGACGGCATGGCCCACAACCTCGCATCCAACGTGAAGAACAAGAACGAGTCCCAGCGGAGGAACTGACGTGCTTGCCCAGTCCGTGCGGGTGGCAGCAGCTGCCGCCGCCTGTGCCACCATCGCCACCGCCGCCTACGCCACCACTCACCACAGCCAGGCAAGTGACCGCACCACGGCCCAGGCGGCGGCAAGCCGGCCGCGGGCCGAGGCCGCTCCACGTCCCGCCCAGGCCCCGAGAGTGCCCCAGCACGGACTCGTGAAGGGCATGAGGCTGCCGGTGGAGAACTACATGCTCCCCAACGCCGACACCGCCCAGGTCGAGGACGCCCGCTCGGCGGTCGAGACGGCGTGCATGCAGAATCACGGGTTCACCTTCAAGCCGCCCTCGGCCAGCAACACCGTCCCGGCCGGCTTCGACGGGGCCAACATGGAGCGCCGCTACGGCCTCGCCGACGACAACTCCGCCCGCACACACGGCTATCAGCTCCCCGGCGCGGTCGACCCCTCCCAGGAGCAGGCCGAATCGGACGCCGAGGAGAAGGCGGAGAACCGCACCGACGCGTGGGACAAGGTCCTCGACGAGACGTGCATCCCAGAGGCGAACCAGAAGGTCGGCATCATCAACCCCACCGACCCGGCCGGTGAGCTGTCCGCCCGGTCCTTCGAAACGACGAAGGCGCAGGCGCCGGTGGTGAAGGCGCTCGCCGCGTGGTCGTCGTGCATGAACCGGGCGGGCCACAGCCTTCGCTCCCCCCTCGACGCCGGCTCCGCCTTCCCGTCCGCCCCCGGCGGCGGTACCGCTTCCAAGCCCTCGCGGGCGGAGGTGCGGACCGCCACAGCGGACGTCACCTGCAAGAAGAACAGCCGTCTCGTGGCGGTCTGGTACAAGGCGGAGATCGCCTACCAGACGAAGCAGATCGCCGTTCACAGCAAGCAGCTGCAGGCACAGAAGGCACACAACGCCAAGCTGATCGCCAACGCTCGGGCCGTTCTCGCCGCGTCAGGCAAGCGGTAACGGCGTTCCCACCCCTGCAGACCGCCGGCGCGCCCGCCTGTACCACTCCTCCCGGTACAGGTGAGGCGCGCCGGTCGGGGAGGATCCTCCATGCCCAGCAGGAGAACCGTCGTCGGCTTGCCGGTGATGTTCGCGGTCGTCTTCGGTACGGCCGCCTGGTACATCGAGACCCAGGTCGACAGCTCCTCCGCGCCTGTCCGTGAGAGAACGCGGGTCGAGGTGACGCGCTACGGCGTCGACCACGGCCGCGGACACCGGACGGCGTACGCGGAATACGTCATCCACAACGACACGGCTCCCGGACCGGTCACCTACACCGTGACCTTCGGTTCCGGCGACGACGATCCCACTGCCTTCACCAAGACGGTCGTCAAGCGTGTCGGCGCGCACGGCAGTTACACCGGCAGCGTCCGTATCCCCTGGGAGCCGGCGGACGCTCTCGACGGGGTCCAGGTCCTCGACGCACAGCGGACGGCGGACTGACCGGCCCTCTTCCTCCGGCTTCTCGCAGCACCCGCACCCCTGGCTCGCTGCAGGCACGGGCGGGCACGCCGCGCCCTCCACCAGGGCACGGACCATCCCATCACTCAGGAACGGGGAAGTCCTGTCTTGAGATCAAGGAAACGACACATGTCCTGGGCCGCCGCGGCGGCCTGTGCAGCGCTGGCGGGCAGCCTGCTGCACGCCGGTCCGGCCACGGCAGCACCGGCCGCACCACCCGAGCAGGCACGAAGTCAACCGCCGACGACCCCGCCACAGCGGGTACCGGATCCCACGAAGAAGCTGGGCAAGGACTGGAAGACCGCCGGGGACCGGGCTCTGGTCACGGCAGCGGACGCCTCCGGATTCAAGATGCTCGTCGCGGACAGCAAGGACGCGTACCAGTGGCGGACCGTCGCCTCCCTCGCGGAACCCGGCATGCCGGCGGACGCGTGGATCGGCAACGCCTGCCTCATGGACCGTGACCACGCAGCTGCCGTCTATGCGCCGCGCACCTTCGTCAACAAGCCGGACGTCATGCAGGGCGGCGCCTTCACCGCGGTGGTCGACCTCACCACCGGCAAGGTGAAGAAGCTGCCCTTCACCGCGTCTCTCGCCTACTTCGACCCCTCCTGCAACTCCGCCACCCACACGGCGGTGTTCTCGGCGTTCCGTGACGACAAGACCCATCTGGTCACCGTCACCGCCGAGGGCAGGACGACCGCCGACGCGACGGCCGCGGGCCAGCTGACCTCCGCCGTGCCGGTCAAGGACGGCCTGGTCGCCGCCCTCGGCCGCCAGGTCGTCCACGTCGACCCCTCCGGCGCGCACGTCAGGACGCTCGCCGCGACCGACAGCACACCGTTCGACATCCGGCCCACCGCGGACGGGCAGGTCGCGTTCCTCGACCACGACGGCGCCACGGCCCACGCCCGGCTGTGGCACGGCGACAGCAGGCCCGGCGTCATCGCGTCGGGAAAGCTCGGCGACCTGGCCCTCGCCCAGGGCGACGGCGGTCGGGTGTTCCTCACCGGCCGCCCGACAGGGGCCACCCGCCTCACCGGCAGCCCGGTCACCCGCCTCGACGCGCCGGCCGACGCGCACGTCTCCACCCTCGGCCGTCTCGCCGTCGACCCGGTCCTCATGCCCGGCATGCGCGCCGGGCTCGACCGCATCAGCCATGCCGGCAAGGGTTTCACACGGCCCGAACCGCAGCAGCGCACCGCGCAGCCGCCCGTCGACGGCGGCACCGGCACCGCGGTGACGGTCGTCAGCACCGCGACCTCGACCGACGAGAAGATCACCCAATCCGTGGCGGACACCACCAGCCCCACGGGGAAGGAATCCTTCTCCCCCGCCCTGGCCGCGTCCGGCCACCCGGCGGTCCGGACGCCCCGGGCGGGCGACCCCAGGGCCAATGATCCGGTCGACACCGACCGCTGGTGCTCCGTCGCCCGCAACGACGTCAATTCCCTGGCGCTGCAGCCGACACCGAATCAGGTGGAGTGGGCCGTCGACATGGCCGTACGCGGCCAGCTCCGCGCCCAGTACATCAAACAGGGCGGATGGCGGTCTCAGGCCGGCCTCGGTTCCATCGACCCCCAGGGCCTGTTCCCTCCGCCCACGCTGAAGGGCAAAGCCGGCGCCCGCATACCCGCGCAGGTGATGCTCGGAGTGCTGGCGCAGGAATCCAACCTGTGGCAGGCCGAATCCGGTGCGATACCCGGCCAGATGGGCAACCCCCTGGCCGCCACCGCCGGGTTCTACGGCCACAAGGGAGACACCACCGAGGCCTACTGGAAGATCCACTGGGCCAACTCAGACTGCGGCTACGGCGTCGGCCAGGTCACCGACGGCATGCGCATGAAAGGCCACGAGAAGCAGGGCGAGACCGCTCTCCCGCCGGAGAAGCAGCGCGCTGTCGCCCTGGACTACGCGGTCAACGTCGCCGCCTCGATGTACATCCTCGCCGACAAGTGGAACGAACTCCACGAGTCAGGGCAGACCATCACCGTCAACAACGACGACCCGTCCAAGCCGGAGAACTGGTTCACCGCGCTGTGGAACTACAACCTCGGCTTCAACCCGAAGTCGAAGGCATCGGAGAACCACGGCGCATGGGGACTCGGGTGGTACAACAATCCCGCCAATCCCCTGTACCCGCCGGACCGTTCTCCGTTCATGAGCGTGCCCACGGACGCGGCGCACCCCGAGCGCTGGCCGTACGAGGAGAAGGTGATGGGCTGGGCCGCCTGGTCCATCGACACCGGCTACTCCTACGCGACCTCCGGCCGGCAGGACTGGCCCGGCGAGGACGGGTACGCCACAGCCGGCTTCCGTCCCGCCTGGTGGACTTCCCCGGCCGAGCGGAACAACATCAAGCCGCCGCTGGACACGTTCTGCACCAGCGCCAACAGCTGTGCGGTCAGCAGCCCGCCGCGCTGCGAGGTCGATCACATTCCCGACTGCGACTGGCACCACTGGTGGCACGAACAGAACGCCACGTGGAAGAAGTACTGCGACACCGACTGCGGTCACGAGAACATCAAGTACGAGACGCTGATCTCGGAACCAGGGCGCGGCTACCGGCTGCAGTACGGCACCCCCGACTGCAACGCCGCCCCCGCCGGGGCGCTGATCGTCGAGTCCACGCCCGACAACGCGCAGTCCTACAGCGACTGCAAAGCCGCCGCCGACGACGGCCACTTCCAGTTCACGTTCAACCCCGACCCGTCCGCGACCGGCCCGGGCCTGGGACAGTACGAGGCGAAGGGGGACCTGTACCAGGTCGGCGGCGGTCACGGCGGCCACTTCTGGTACTCCCACACCCGCGACGTCCACCATCTCGGCGGCGACAGCGGGCTGATGACCATCAAGGGCACCTGGACGCTCGACAAGAGCGTCTCCTGGGCGAGGGTGATGGTGCGCCTTCCCGACACGGGGGCCCAGACCCGGCAGGCCCTCTATGTGATCGGTGGCTCGGACAGCACCAGCCCGGGCCGCATCGTCGAACAGCGAGCCGGCCGGTGGGTCAGCCTCGGCGCCTTCCACTTCACCGGCACGCCCACCGTCACCCTCACCAACGCCACCGACGACGGCACCGCCGACGAGGACGTGGCCTGGGACGCGGTCGCCTTCCAGCCCCTCCCGGGCAAGCCGAACAACGTGGTCGTCGGCATGGGCGACTCCTACTCCTCCGGTGAGGGTGCCTCCGACCCGGGCGGCGACGACTACTATCCGGAGTCCGACTACGTCGGCAAGGTGGACGGGGACAAGGTGCGCGACGACTGCCACCGCTCCAAGTACGCCTGGACGCGCCGGGCCGTCCTGCCCGGTGAGCAGCTGTCCACCGGCGAGCTGGACGACAACTGGAGCGCGCGCATGGACTACCATCTCGTCGCCTGCTCCGGCGCCCGTCACTACAACATCCTCAACACCCCCCAGACCGGGGAACTCCCGCAGATCAAGCAGGGTTACCTCGACCAGAACACCACCCTCGTCGCCCTGTCCATCGGCGGCAACGACATGGCCTTCGGCGACATCGTCAAGAAGTGCATCACCGCGCTGACGGACGTGTGCCAGAACGGGTCGATCGAGAACCGCGACCCCGACACCGGGGACAAGACCGGCGACAACACCCCCGCCCTGAAGGACTGGCTGCCGACGTGGGCGCACGACACGGTCCGGCCCCGGCTGGTCAAGACCCTCGACGCGCTCCACGAGAAGGCCCCGAAGGCGAAGATCGTCCTCATGGGCTACCCGAGACTGCTGGAACGCGACGGCCAGTGTGTCGTGGGCATCGGCACCGAGGAGGGGCCCTGGCTGAACGCCATGGGTGACCTCGTCGCGACCGAGATGAAGGGAGCGGTCGACGACGCCAACGCACGCAACCAGGACAACGCGGTCTTCGCCGACCCCCGGTCCGCGTTCGCCGGCCAGGCGATCTGCGGCGACCCGGAGACCATCCACGGCATCGTCCTGACCGGGCACGCCAAAGCGGACTCCAAACCGTCCTCGATGAAGTCGTTCCACCCGAAGATCTCCGGGACGGCCAACTACGCGAAGGCGTTCCAGGCCGCGCTCCGCTGAGCGGTCCACTGGTCCAGGCCCCGGTGGGGGGAGCCGGTCGGTTCTCCCCACCGGGGCTTTGAGTAGGCGTACGGATACCAGACACTCCACGAGCAGAGGACGATCGACGGCATGGCCTACCTGATGCGCGCCGCGAGAACCGCCGTTGTGGCTGCGGTCGTCACCTTCGGATCCTGCAAGCTCCTCGAGTCCGTGGAGGCGCTGCTCGATCACCTGACCGCGGCGGACAGCGACCGCAACGCGCTGGCCGGTGTCCCCTACTACTGGGCCGCCGACGCAGCGGTCGTCGTCCTCTACCCGTTCGCCCTCTGGGCGGGGCTCAGGCTGGCGAGGGTCCGCGGGAACCACCTCGCGGTCGTCGTCGGCTTCTTCACCTGGGTCACGCTCATGCTGCAGCACCTGGGCTTCAGCACGCCGGGGAACGCCGTCCGGTTCGCGGTCCACGTCCTGCTGACGGCCGCCGCTTCCCTGCTGCAGGGGGCGCTGAAGCCTGCCGGCACACAGCCGAAGGGGCCGGTGCCGTGAGGCGCCGGCCGACGAGGACCGTCTTCCTCCGCGGCGCCGGCAAGGCGCTTCTCCTCGTCCACCTCCTTCGCGAGAAGGTCCTGTCGCTCGTCGTCTCCACCAGCCGAGGGAAAGCGCACCGCCTCTGCTCCGGCGCAGCCGCGCGGCAGGCCCGTCACGCCTCCGAGGCCGGGCTGCGCGAGATCGCCGGTGCGTACCAGGAGATGACGCCGTTGACACTGCGTCTGCTGGTCATCGACGACCACTGCGTACCGGGAACGCTCGACCGGGACCTGTTCGCACCACGCCGGCCCGCGTACAAGGTGCGCTGCCGGATACGGCTGACCGCCTACTACACGAGTTGCCTGCCTCCCGGTGACACCATCGACGCGATCCTCACCGCGGGCGACCGGCCCCTGTCGCCGATCCCCTTCATGCACGGGCACGACGGCACCGGCACGGAACTGGTCCCCGGCCCGCCCGGGGACAGGGTCCGCGCAGGGCACGTCCTCGACCGGGACCACCCCGGCCGCACTCTTCCGGAGCCGGAGGAGGAACACCGCGTGTACCGGCGTGTGCACGAGCCGCCGCACGCCACGGTCGCCGGCATCCGACACCAGCACGGCGTCGTCTACCGCCTGACCCTGCCCGCGGACGACTACTACCGGGTGCCGCGTCGACCATGACCGATGTCGGCGCAGTCCGCCACACCCTCAGCCGCCGGCGACCCGCCTTCACCAGAACTGCCGGAGGTTGAAGCTCCGCAGGGAGACGTGGCTCTCGGGCTCCGTCGAGCTCCGGGCGTACAGGAGCGGCATCGCCGACCGGGCGGAACCGTACGCGGCGCTCCAGGCCAGCCACTGGTACGCGTCCCATCCCCTTTCCATGCCGATCCCCACACCGTCCTTCTCCAGAGTGGTCAGGGCCAGGCGGTGGTGGAAGGCGACGTCGTAACGGGCCCGGACGTCGAGCGGCTGCCGTTGGTGCCGGTCGAACCAGTGGAGCGCCGACACACCCCGCTCGCTGGGACTCTCGGAGTCCTTGTGCAGCCTGAGCAGCCGGTCGATGTCCAGCGGCGCGTTCCGCATGAAGCGCGCCATCTTCCCCTTCGCGTCCTCGACGGCCGAGTCCAGCGTGCTCCCGCGTCTCCATCGCGGATCGGTGGGCGCTCCGGTCCAGTCCGGGCCGAACACCTCCGCCATGTCCCGTTCCACCACCTCGCTGAACGGATCGAGCGGGGTGAACCGGAAACGCGTCGCCGAGGCGGCGTCGTACCGCGCCAGCACCGCGCGCATGTCGTCGGCGTGCCGGTCGAGGGTGCGCAGGAAGTGTTCCAGCTCGCCTGCGTGCGCGTAGTGCAGGAAGACGAGGGAGTTCACCGTGCCGGCGGCCCGGTCGGTCGCCGTCTGCTGGGAGACGCTGACCGTGCGCTGCCCGGCCCGCGAGTTGTCCAGCAGGGAGGCCACGAACGCCACCATGCGGTTCGCGCCCGTGGCGCTGACGTGCTCGGGAAGGACCGGATCGGTCACGCCGGCCCGGTGTGCGCACAGTCCTATCTCCACGTCGAGGGCCGGTCGCTCCTCCAGCAGCAACGACAGGAAACGCGCGCCTTCCAGATAGCGGTTGGCCTCCGGGTTGAACGTCTCGCCCTGCCGGCTGAAGCGGAATCCGGCGATCATGGTGGGGACCAGCGCGAGCATGCGCGACACAGTGAGGGCGCTCCGCTGGGGTCTCGGAAGCCGGTCCAGCAGCTCACGTGCCTTGATGATCTCCTCCCGCAGGGCAAGCTGCCCGCTGGAGGCGTAGATCATCGCGGCGATCGCCGCCTCCCACCGGCGGGGCCGCTTGAGTGCCAGGGGATGGATTCCCGCCATCTCGTCCGCGGACGGGAGGTGCGGGTCGACGGCTTCGGCCTCCCCGCGGACCCGGCACAGTTCCGCGATCTCCCGCACGTCGATCCTCGAACCGTTGTAGCGGCTGAGCGCCTGCGACCTCGAAAAGTCCCAGAAGGTGATCTCATCGGCCATTGCTGTGCATCCTTCTGCTCGTCCACTCGTCAGTCGTCCTGCTCGCGCCGTCCGCGCAGGACGAGGAAGTAGCCCGCGGCCGCCAGCGCGCCCAGCGTCGCGCTCGCGCCCCACAGGGCGGTCGGGCCCACGGCGTCCAGTGCGTATCCCGAGACCGCCGGCGCGACGCACGCCGCCGCCGACCACGCGAAGCTGTACATGCCCTGGTGGCGCCCGTGCGCGTGGTCCGGAACGAGGTCGGCCACGGCGGCCATGGCGGTCGGAGCCAGCAGGATCTCGCCGACCGTCCACACCACGACGGTCAGGGCGTACGTCCCGGGGGAGGCCGCCACGGCCGTCGTTCCCAGCCCTCCGCCCAGCAGCAGTGTCCCGACGGCCAGGGGGCCCGCCGGACGGAAGCGCGCGAGGATCCGGCCCGCGGGGAGTTGCAGTGCCACCACGAGCAGGCCGTTGAGACTGATGACCAGGCCGTAGTCGCGCGCGCCGAGGCCCGCCCGGGTCATGGTGAGCGGCAGTGCGGTACTGACCTCCTGCATCAGCAGCCCGACCAGGAAGGTCACGGCCACGAAGGCCACGAAGCGGCGCCGGTGCGACCGTTCCGCCCCGGCCCGAGTGCCCGGGCCGGCGTCGTCCGCGTGCCGGACCGGATCGGGGCGCGTCTCGCCCACCGCGAGGTACACGGTCAGCGCACACACCACGGTCACCGCCGCCTCGCCGAGGAACAGCAGGGTGTATCCGCGCTGCGCCAGCACTCCGGCGAGCGCGGCGGAGACGGCCACCCCGATGTTGACGGCCCAGTAGAGGAGGGAGAAGGCCCTGACCCGTGCCCGTGCGCCGACCAGGTCGGCCACCACGGCCTGGACGACCGGCCGGGAGGCGGTGCCCGCCAGGCCGACCAGGCACGCGGTGACCGCGAGCGCGGTGCGCCCCTGGGCGAACGCCAGCGCCCCCGTGCCGGCGGCGCTCAGCAGCTGAGCACCCAGCAGGGTCACCCGCCGGCCGAGGCGGTCGGCGAGCAGGCCGCCGACGACCGAGCCGACGGCGCCGCCGACGCCGTACAGGGTGGTGACGAACCCCGCGAAGGACGCCGAGCCGCCCCGGTCGAGCGTCACGTACAGCGACAGGAACACGACGACGAAGCCGCCGAGCCGGTTGACGAGCGTGGCGGCCCACAGCCACCAGAACGCGCCCGGCAGCACCGGCCCGGCGGCAGTCGCCGCGCGCGCCGTACTCTGGGCATCCGCGGTCACGGTACGACGGGCTCCTGCCGTTCGGCGCCCGGTCCGGGGCGGCGCACCGGACCGTCGCCGGCCACGAGGTGACCGGTGCTCATACGGTGGCCATCGCGTTGCCGATGTAGTTCGGCAGCTTGACGAGCCGCTGCCACAGGTCGTCGAGACTGACCGGATAGCGTTCCCGGTAGCGCCGTGTCACCGCCTCCACCTCGGCCCATGTGGCCGGCGCCGTACCGCCGTTGTAGTCGGCCGCCAGTTCGTCGTAGAGCGGGGTGCCGGGGCGCAGGAAGAGCTGGTTCAGCCCGAAGTATCCCGGCAGTGAGGCGGCCCAGTCGACCACTTCGCCGCTCAGGCAGGCCGGGTCGCCGGGCAGGCCCAGCAGGATGAACGCGAACGGGGTGATGCCGGCCGTGGAGAGCCGGCGGATCGCCGCGTCGATCTTCTCCGCCGGGACGCGCTTGCCGACGCCGGTCTCCGCGACGGCCGGCGACTCCGCGCCCAGCCACATGCCGTTGCATCCCGCGGCGGCCCACAGGTCCACGTCCTGGCGCAGGACCACCTCCGCCCGGCTCTGCCCGCTCCAGCCCAGGCCGCCTCCGGCGAGCCGGGTGCACAGCTCCTTGTAGAAGGTCGGGTGCAGACCGAAGACGTAGTCGAGGAAGAACAGCGAGTCCACGCCGCGTTCGCGCATCGCCGCGATCTCCGCGAGCGTGCGCTCCACGGGCTCGGGGCGCATCCGCGTGCCGAACGGCAGATGGCAGAAGGTGCAGCCGTAGGTGCAGCCGCGGACGCCCAGCACCATGCCGCACGGCCCGCGTCTGACCCGCCCGCCGGTGAACGTCTCGGCCGTGTAGGCGGTCAGGTCCAGCAGGTCGTAGGCGGGCAGGGGCGCCCCGTCGAAGTCCAGCGGCGGATACGTCCCGCTGAGTGGCAGCTCGCCCAGCACCGGCCTGCCGCTCAGCAGGTCCCGTACGCCGTGCACCGCCGCCGCGTCCGCCTCACCGCGCGCCACGTGGTCCACGCCCAGCTCGCGCAGCGTGGCCGTGGGCAGTTGGGTGGCGTGCGGGCCGACGGCGAGGACGGTGGCCTCCGGCCAGGTGCGCCGCACCTGTTCCACGGCGGTGCGCACCGGGCCCAGGTCGAGGGGGTAGCACTGGGCGCGGTCCGCGATCGCGGTCACGACGACGGCCACGTCGACCGCGTCGACGCGGGGTGCCTCGTCGCTCAGGCGACGGTCCCAGACGACGACGTCCGCCCCGTCCCCTCTCAGCAGAGCGGCCGCGTTGGCCACGTCCAGGGGAAGTTGCAGGAAGTCACGCTCGAACTCGTCGTCGGCGACGACGAAACTCACACGGGTCATGCCGGCTCCGGGGTCATGGGGGTGGGTGGGACGGGTGACGTCTCGGGGGTGGCCGCGACCTGTGTGACGGCGCCGGTGCGCGCCGCCTCGTACACGGCGAGCACCGTCCGCAGGGCCCTGCGGCCCTCCTCGCCGTCGACGGCGGGGGGCCGGCCCTCGGCGACCGCGTCACAGAGGTCGAGGAGTTGCTCGCCGTGCGGTGAGGGGAGCAGGCCGCTGGCATCCCGTTGCTCGGCGACCGGGGCCGGACGGCGCTCGGCGGCCTGGTTGCCCGCGCCGTAGGAACCGTAGGCGGACGTGTCGGCCTCGGGTCCGGCGGCGTGGAAATAGGTGAGTTCGTCGTTGTCGATCACGGCGCTTCCCCGGTCGCCGTGCACCGTCAGGCGCGTGGTGCGCCCGGGGTACGCCGCGGTCGTCGCCAGCAGGGACGTCAGGGCGCCGTTGGCATGCCGCAGGCTCGCGGTGACGACGTCCTCGACCTCGATGCCGTGGTGCCCCTTGAGGGCGGTGTGCGCGGCGACCTCGACGACCGGGCCCATCAGCCACTGGACGAGGTCGACGGCGTGCACCCCTTGGTTGAGGAGCGCGCCCCCTCCGTCCAGGGCCCGGGTGCCGCGCCAGTCCCCCGAGTCGTAGTAGGACTGGCCGCGCCACAGGGGGACTTCGACGAGCCCGGACGTCAGCGTCCCGAACTCCCCGGCGTCAAGGGCGGACCGCAGCATGCGGGAGGCGGGGTCGAAGCGGCGCTGGCTGATGACGGCCAGGGCGCGTCCGGCCTGTCGTGCGCCGGCGATCAGCCGGTCCGCCGCCTCGGCGGTCACCTCGACGGGCTTCTCCACGACGACGTGCTTGCCCGCGGCCAGTGCCCGCAGCCCCAGTTCGGCGTGGAGGCCACTGGGGGTGCAGACGCTGATGACATCGATATCAGAGCGGTCGAGCAGGGCGGCGACGTCCGTCGCCTCGCTGCCGGTCTCCTCGGCCAGCCGTCGCGCGCGCTCGGGCGAGGGCGACGCGACGGCGACGAGTCGCGCCCGTTCCGCGAGCGGTGCGTAGCCGCTGAGCACCCGGGCGTGCAGGCCGCCGATCACACCGCAGCCGATGACGCCGAAGCGGAGCCTGCTCATACGGAGCCCCCGCTCAGCTGTCCGGCCGCGGCGGCGGTCGCACGGGCGTGCCCGAAGCGGCCGGCCAGGGCGCTGATGCGGTGCACGGGCCGCAGGTCGACCGGAGGCAGGGGGAGGTCGCCGAGCAGCCGGGCGACCGCGGTGCGCAGGGCGTTGTCCATGGGGGAATCGTTCACCAGCGTCTCCTGGCAGCCACCGGGGAGCCGGGCCGTCAGCCGGTGGGTGTTGCCGGGCAGCCGGCCACCGTCCGGCAGCGCCACGGGGTCCATCTCCGCCGTGAACAGCGCGGAGCCGACTTCGAGTTGGGCGAGTCGCCGCCGGCCGCCGGTGGACTGGCCGAAGGGACGGACCCAGTCGGGCACGCCGGTGTCCTCCGGCGCGTCGCCGACGACCGACGAGTACAGTTCCAGCTCCACGCCGTCCGCCACCACGGCGCGTTCCCGGGCGGCCGTGACGAAGTAGTCCTCGTGCACGACGCCGCGTACGTCCTGGACCGGGCTCTCGACATAGTCACGGTACGTGTCGGGCGGCAGCAGCCGGCTCGCCACCGCCAGCATGTGCGGCCACTCGTAGCCGAAGACGCCGTGGTCGCGGTCGACGAACCGGCCCGCCTCCATGTCGGCCCGCCGGTCCTTGCTGAAGGCGACGCGCACCGCCGTCACCGGCTGGTCCGGCAGGTGGTGGCGCCTCAGGTCGTCCAGCAGACGCAGCGCGTGGGCGTGCAGGTACTGGTTCATCACGACCACGCGCGCCCCGGGATGCCGCTGCAGCAGATCCAGGAGACGGGGCACGTCCTGTGCCCGGCAGACCGGTTTCTCCATGATGACGCGGGCTCGCGGGTCGCGCTTCAGGACCTCTGCCAGGACGTCGACATGCACCTGGGTGGGTGTACAGAGCGACCACAGGTGCACGGGGCCCGCCGTGTCCCGCACGGTCGCGCTGTGCTCCACGGGCCGGTGGCGGTGGACACCTCGGGGTTCGCCGGACAGGGCCGGGTCCACGGTGCACACGCGCAGACCGGCGGCTTCCAGCAGTCGGTGGTGCAGTTTGCCGGCCACTCCGTAGCCGACGACGCACACGCGGGGCAGGTCACTCATGTGCGTCCCCACCGCCCTCGACGCCGCCCTCGACGCCGCCCTCGACGCCGCCCTCGACGCCGCCTTCGGCCGGCTGGGCCGTGTCGGCGAGATACGTGTCGTAGTACGCGTCGAACAGTCCCGCTTCACGCACCACTTCGTCCACGACGCCGAGGTGGATGCCGGGCGCCAGGTCCGCGGCGGACCGGCACAGGTGCTTGGCGGTGACCAGGGTGGCGGCGCGGTAGGCGTCATAGCCCCGGTTGGGGATGCCCTCGTAGGTGAAGAGGTTCAGGGAGCGGCCGTCGCCGAGGAGGACGGCGGAGCGGCGGCCGGGCAGGGTGTAGCGCACGCCCACGCCGGGGACGTCCGACGCCGTCGTGGCGACGCGACGCTCGCTGAGCAGGCTGAAGTCCCGGGTGGCGAAGCCGGCCAGGAGCACGCCGTCGGGCAGCAGTGGCAGGTCGGCCTCGGTGAGCGCGTCCTCGCCGGTGGTCCCGATGATCAGGAAGGGGCGTATGTGCCGCAGTGCCTCATGGGCCGAGCGGCTGGTGTCGAAGCCCTCCTCGGCGGCGCGTACGAGGGCGAGCGGGTCGGTGTCCACGACCGTGACCCGGCACCCGATCGCGCGCAGGGCCCTCGCGACCCGGGCGCCGAGGGTGCCGAAGCCCAGGGACAGCACCCGTCGGCCCACGAACTTCGCCCCCGGCACGATGGCGCGCAGTCGCCGCACGCACGAGTCGGCGATCTCGTTGTACGCCAGGTGCGTCTTGACCTCGGAACGCGCCATGTTGAGGACGGGCAGGCGCATGTCGGTCGCCGCCGAGATGCGTTTGAGCCCACTGACGGTCAACTCCAGTGCGGCGTCCGGCTGTTCGGTGACCAGGCGCTCGTGCGCGGAGCCGAGGGCGATGATGCCGCCGTCGTCGACCATGAGGACGCGCCGGCCTTCGGCGTGTGCCGCCCGGATGAAGGCGTCCACGTCGGAGCCCACCTCGCGCGCCCGGCGCACTTCCTCGTCGGTGGCGGTGCCGTTGACGACGGAATTGTCGAGGGTGGCGCTGCGGTAGCCCCGAGACAGGAACCACCCGTGCACGCGGTCCCGGCGTAACGTCTTGTCGCCCTTGTCCAGGGCGTAGATCCACTGGGGTGCGAATCCGGCGCGTTCGGCGGCCAGCAGGAAGCCGACGCTGTTCTCCACGTAGTGGTCGCGGAATATCAGCGCCCAGTCGGCGAGCGCGCTGTCCTCGGTGGCGTACCGACGCAGCAGCGGCATCGCCTCCCACAGCGTCGCCACCTCCGCCTCGCTGAAGCCGGCGCCTTCGCTCCGCAGGGCCTCGGCCAGCGCCCGGGCGACCGCGGCCGGCCGCGGATCGTCCGGTCGGACGCTCTCCGTCAGCACGGCCGCGCGCCAGCGCGGGGTCGGCGGATCGCTGTGCTCCAGCGCGTGCGGCGCGGAGTCCGGCTCGGGCGTGAACTGCACCGTGACGAAGCCGGTGCCGGTGTCCACGGTGTGCGCGTAGCCGCCGTCGTCGAGGGCGACCACCTCATGGCCCGCCGGATGCGGTTCCGCCGGGTCCGGCCATCGCCTCAGGCGCAGGCGCAGCAGGGCGTCCGAGGACCAGTGGCCGCTGAGCACGGTGTGGAGCCGTGCGGTGGCGCCCGCTCTCGGCAGTTCGTCGCCGTTCGGGGACGTGCCCATCAGGGCGTTGAACGTCATGTGCACACTCCTTCGTCACCCGCGTCCGGGCAGACGGAATCACGGGTGTCATGATTGGGTGACGGATATGACGGCGAAATGAATTCCTTGAACCTGGAATTCCCTCCGGGGAGCGGATCTCGAGGACGGGGCGGGTGCGGAGAACAGCCGCTCGTACGCCCCTTGCTTCAGGACCGGGTGGATCATGCGCCGTGATCCGCACTGCATGGTCACGACCGAATGCCGCACGTGTCAACCACGGGACTGCACCGATCTCGCGTGCGTTTGGAGAAGGCAATTCAGGTATGTCCGGATGTAAGGGACCGCCGCACCCCGGATTTCACCGCATCGAAGGAACGGAGTGCTCCGCTACGCGAAATGGCCGGTTCTTATTCCCCCTGGCCAGTTCCGACCCGTCACGTGTCACCACAGGGCGATAGGGTGCCGACAGTTCTGGCAGAATCACTATTCGGGAAAAGCAGTCGGCAGCAATCAGCGAACGGTTCCCCTTCTGGGCCCACGCTCGTGTGACGCCATGTCAGGCCGGTGGTTCCGTCCTCCGGGCATGAGGCGCCGGCGGCCATGGTGAAGGATCAAGGCATGACGCGAACAAGCAGGACGAGAGCCGGGTTCGGGATGCTGTCGTGGGCGGTGGTGGCGCTGCTGGCGACGGGATGCGGGACGCAGCGGGCGGACGACCCCGCCGAGGCGTACCGGAGTACGCACCCGACACCTACCGGCATAGCGACACCGAGTACCGCGAAGGACTACCGCTGCCCCGGGGAGAGCTCCCCGCCGACGCCTTCCACGACCGCCACCCCCTCCGGATCGACCGTGCCGCCGACCGACCACTACGCCGAGAACCACGGGTACCGTGACCCCCTGCCGCTGCACGGCAAGAGCCGGTGCGACGGACTCGCCGCCGTCGGGCGCGTCAAGACCGCGCTCGAGCCACTGCGCCGACGCGGTGACTTCGCACCGGACAGCGTCCGGGGCGCCCTCACCGGGCTGGGCTACTCGGCGGACAAGGTGCGGGCGTACCAGGACGGGTCGGCCGGAGTGAACTTCCTCATCGACATCGGCTCCTCTCCCTGGTGCCTGGAGGGCGCGGTGAGCAGGAGTGCCACGACGGCGGACGCCTTCGGTGGCTACCCCGACGGCACCGGATGCGAGCCCCCGAGCGGCGGCCACTGAGCGCAAGCCGCCGCCCGGGTCCGGCCACGGCCGGCGGCTCCTCCCGGACGGCGGCCGGTAGGACGCCTGAGGACACCGGTTCGTCGCGCCGGCTCCCGGCCTAGGAGGACCGGGACTCGCCGGCCGGCGGCTCGGTGTCGTCGTCGCCCTTGGCACGCACCTCGGGCGGGGTCGGCGCGGTGATGTTCCGCTGCTCCGCGGACCGCTCCTTCGTCTGCTCGTCCACCTGCGGGGAGTCGTTCTCCTCTGAGGTACTCATCACTCGATCCCTCTCCACGCGACTGCTTCTGTCTTCCGGAACTCAGGTTCCCCGGGGCGGCCGACCGACGCACCTCGTCATCTGGACTTGTCGGGCGTGTCCCCCATGCGTACGGGCGAACCGAACCTGCCGTTGCAGTGCCGAACCGGTCGTTCCTGCGTCACAATGCGGCAACGCGCCGTCACGGGGGGCGGGCATGGGGGGAAGGCCATGGGGAGAAGGCGTGCGTCCTGGACGGGCGGGGCCGTCGGGGCGGTGATCGCTGCAGTCGTCGTGTGCGGGGTGTCCGCATGTTCGGGCAGGCCTCAGGTCGAGTGCTCCGGAGGCGCGTACGAAGCGGAATGCCATCCCGTGTACTGGCCGCCGACGGGTACGAGGACCGCCACGGTGTCGCCGCCCGCTGCGCCGACGCCGACGGGCCCCTGTCCCTCGGACTGGGGCGAGGTCTGGAAGCGCGTGCACGAGCGGAAGTGGGACCGGGCCTGCCCGCTCCCCGGCTCCTTGACCTCCGCCGTACCGTCCACCCTGCCAGGTCTGCCGGCGGGTGGGACGGACACGGCTCCGTGAGGAGGTCCGGGCGAGGTGGGTGGGCGAGCCACGGCTCAGCTCGGCAGGCCGTCCTCGAGTTCCGCCAGCTCCCGCTCGTTCAGCGTGAGCTCCACGGCCCTGGCGGAGTCGGTGATGGAGGCCGGACGGCTGGCTCCCGGTACCGGGATCACTGCCGGGGAACGGGCGAGCAGCCAGGCCAGGACCACCTGTTGGGGGCTGACGCCGCGCTCGGCGGCGATGCGGTGGAAGGCCGTACCGATGGAGGTGAGGCCGGAGGGGCCGTCGAGGGAACTGCGGGAGATGCCGCCCAGTGGGCTCCAGGGCAGGAAGGCGAGCCCCAGCTGTTCGCTCAGCCGCAGCTCGGGCTCGGTGTCGCGGACGGCGGGCGAGTACTGGTTCTGCACGGAGGCGAGCCCGTCGCCGAGGATCCGATGTGCCTGACGGATCTGGGCGGTGGTGACGTTGGAGATGCCGGCGGCGCGGATCGTGCCGGCGTCGAGCAGCTCACGCAGCGCGCCGACGGATTCCGCCCAGGGCACGGCCGGGTCCGGCTTGTGCAGCTGGTACAGGCCGATCGCTTCGACGCCCAGCCGCTTGGCGGAGGCCTCAGCGGCTTGTTTCAGGTGGGCGGGGGTGCCGGTGACGGTCCAGCTGCCGTCGCCGGGGCGGCCACGGCCACCCTTGGTGGCCACCAGGACGTGGGACGTGTCGCCGCCGTAGCGGGCCAGGGCGCGGGCGATCAGCAGCTCGTTGTGGCCCACCTCGCCGGCGTGCCAGTGGTAGCTGTCGGCGGTGTCCACGAGGGTGACACCGGCGTCCAGGGCGGCGTGGACGGTGGCGATGGCCTGCCTCTCGTCCGGCCGGTGTTCGATGGACAGCGGCATGGCACCCAGGCCGATGGCGCTCACGACGGTGTGGGCGATGGTGCGGTACAGCATGGTGACCTGTCCTCAGTCGGTGGGAGCGGCGGATACGGCGAGGGCTTCGGTGATGGCGCCGGGCAGCCAGTCGGTGGTGCGGGAGAAGGAGAAGCCCAGCGCCTTCGCACGGGCATTGCTCATGGCGTAGTGGCGGTCGAAGGAGAACGGTGAGGCCTCCGCGCCCGCCGGCACGGTCCGGTGGACGGCCTTCCGGCCGGCCTGTGCGGCGACGGCCTCAGCGAGGTCGTGCACATCGAGGGGGCCGTCGGAGCAGGCGTTGACCGGGCCGGTGAAGTCGGCTGCCGTCGCCCACACCAGCAGGTCGGCCAGCTCCTCGTAGTGGATGAAGGCCGTCGGCAGCGCCTTCGCGTGCACGGTGATCTCCTCGCCCCGGGTGATGCGCGCGGCATAGTGCGCCAGCCGGCCGGTGAAGTCCCGCGCGCCGCCGCCGAGGACATGGGCGCTGCGCACGGTGGCGAAGGCGAAGCCGCCGGCGCGGGCGAGCACGGCCTCGGCCTGCCGCTTGCCCTCGGCGTAGTGCGCCTCCAGGTAGGCGTCGTCGTGCCAGGGCAGGTCCAGGGACGCCCGCCAGGCGGCCGGGTCCACGTTCTCCTCCGGCACGGGGGTTCCCGAGGGCACGACCGGCAGGGCGGCGGTCGCGGGGTCGTAGACCTCGATGGTGGAGGTCATGACGTAGCGCCGGGTGCGGCCGGCGAAGGCGCGGGCGGCGATCGCGGCCTGTACCGGGGTGTAGCAGACCTGGTCCACCACGGCGTCGAAGGTGCGGGCGTCGAGCGCGGCCGCCAGGGCGCCCTCGTCGTCGCGGTCCACGACGAGGTGTTCGACGCCGTCGGGCGGCCGGGTGGAGCCGCGGTTGATCACCGTGACCTGGTGGCCCGCGGCCCGCAGCCGCTCCACCAGGAGTTTTCCGAAGTAGCGGCTTCCGCCTACGACGCAGATCCTTTGCATGTCCCCAGCCTGGCTGACCTATCGTCATCAACAGAAGTCCAAACTTGCTCGGTACGCATTAAGGAAAACTGTTGATCGATGTGCAGCGGCTCCGCGTCCTGCGAGCGGTGGCGGAGTACGGCAGCTTCAACCGGGCGGCCGCCGCCCTCCACCTCACCCCCTCGGCCGTCTCCCAGCAGGTGGCCGCCCTGGAACGCAGCGTCGGTGCAGAGGTCGTCGCGCGCAGCACCCGGGGCGTCACCCTCACCCGGGCGGGCCGCATCATGGTCGGCGCCGCCGAATCCGTCGCCGCGGAGCTGGAACACGCGCGACAGCAGGTCGCCGCGCTCGGCACGGGCCGCACCCAGCTCACCGTCGCCACCTTCACCAGCGGCGGCAGACTCCTGCTGCCCGCCGCTTTCACCCGGCTCACAAAAGCCCATCCCGGCACCGTGCTCCACGTCAGGGAGGGCGAACCCGAGGACACCCTTCCCCTCGTCCGGCAAGGCGCCGTGGACCTCGCCCTCGCCTACCGCTTCGACGGCCCGCTCCCCGTCGGGCCGGGCCCCCGCTCCGGCCTGGAGTGGACACCGCTCCTCGAAGACCCCCTGCACGTCGTCCTGCCACTGGGTCACCGGCTCGCCCACCAGACCGCGCTCGACCTCACCGACCTGGCAGCCGAACCCTGGGTGCTCGGCTGCCTGAAGACCGAGGTGTACCTGCGCCGCTTCGCCGAGCAGGCCGGCTTCGATCCCGACATCCGCGGGACCACCACCGACTACTTCTTCGCCCGTTCCCTCGTCGCCGCGGGCATGGGGATCTCCCTGATCCCCTCCATCGCACTCGCCCCCGGGATGCCGGGTCTGAGCACCGTCCCGGTCAAGTCGCCGGGTCCGGTCCGGCACATCGGCGTGGCCACGATCAGCGGCCGTGACCGGCCCCACGTCACGACGCTGATCCAGGCCCTTCGAGAGCAGGCGACGCGGCACGACGGACCTTGAACGGACCTTGAACGGACCTTGATGTGCCAGGGGCCCGCCGAACGCCGACCAGGCACCCTGGGGGCGGCCCCCGGTCGTCTTGTGTCAGCCGCCGGCTGTCAGCCGTCCGACTCCGCCGAAGGGATGTAGGCCCCGGGCACGTCGTTCGGGGCGTAGATCTTCTCCTCACCGGGGTACGGGCGCGTCCAGTTGTGGGTCTGGTACCAGGTGAGGTGGTTCAGCTGAGCCGGATCGGCGTAGTCGGGGATCGCGTGCGGGCCGGTCAGGTGCTGCTGGGACTTCCAGGCGTCCCACGCGGCGGCGAGCGACTTCTTGTCCGCGGGCACCTTCGTCGACGGCACGGCCGCAGCCCGGGGGTCCTGGGCGGCGGGCGTGTCCACGCCGCAGGACGGCGGGGTCTTCAGGCCGTCGGTCAGTGACGTGCGGTTGGGGAGGGAGGTGAACGGCGTGTAGTCGGGGTGCCGGGTGAACGCGCCCCGCATGGGGGTGGCCGCGCTGTCCTTCTGGTTCATCGGGTGGATCCCGAGGATCTGTTCGATGGTGCGGATCATCGTGATCTGCGAGTAGTAGTGGCTGTCGACGGTGCCGTGCCGGGCCCAGGGGCTGATGATCTGGACCGGGGCGCGGTGACCGTCGACGTGGTCCAGGCCGGCCTGGGAGTCGTCCTCGACGACGAAGACCGCCGAGTCCTTCCAGTACGTGCTGTGGGAGATCCTGTCGATGATCCTGCCGGTGGCGAGGTCGTTGTCGGCGACCTGGGCGGCCGGGCTCGCCGGACCACCGGTGTGGTCGCTGGAGAGCCAGAACAGGTTCAGGTCCGCCGGGCCGTTCTTCTCGAAGTCCCGCTTCCAGATCTGGTATCGGTACAGGTCGGGGACGCTGGTGTCGAACTTCGGGAAGCCGGGCACCGAGACGCTGTTGAGCGACGGGATCGGCGAGGAGGAGGCCAACGGATAGGCGGTGTCCTGGCCGGTCGCTTCCATGGTCCTGGCGTCGCAGTACAGGTTCTGCCAGCTGGCGCCGGCCGGCTTGGTCAGGAACTGCTGGAACTCGCCGAAGTCGCGTACGGACTTGCCGGCCGCCTGCGCACCCGTCCACAGGAACCCGGTCTTCTGGTGGCCCAGGGCGTCGTCCTCGGTGTCGTAGCTGCGCTTGTACTCGCCGGCCGAGGACTCGGTGTACTCGGGGTCGTCGGCCTGCATGAGCCAGTTGTGGCCCTCGGCGGAGTTGGTGCCGATGTCGTAGGTGTTGTCGTACAGCCCGAACTGCCTGGCCAGCGCGTGCTGGTTGGGGGTCACGTTCTCGCCGAACTGCGTCAGGGACGGATCGCCGTCAATGCCCTGGTGGACGAGCCGCACCACCAGGTCGTCGAGGTCGGGCACCAGCGCGCGCAGCAGCAGCGCCTCTCCGCCCTGGCGTCCCGCGGCATCGCCGGTCGGGCGGATTCCCGGCGCGGCGGCGGCCAGTCGGCGTGTGCGCTCCGGGTCGGACGTGACCAGCCGGTAGTCGAGTTCACGGTTCCCGGCGGCCAGTTCGCCCAGCGGCCCGGAGAAGACGGTCCGTCCGGTGGCGAGGATGGTGACCTCGGAGCACAGGGCCTCCAGGTCGTCCATCCGGTGGCTGGAGAGCACGACGCTCGTGCCGTCCCGCGCGAGCCGGGTGAGGACACCGTGGACGTGCTTCTTCCCGGCCGGGTCCAGGCCGTTGCAGGGCTCGTCCAGGACGAGCAGCCGCGGCCTGGTGAGCAGGGCCGCGGCGAGGCCGAGCCGTTGGCGCATGCCCAGGGAGAAGCCGCGGGTGCGCTCGTCGGCGACGTCCGTGAGCCCGACCCGGTCGAGTGCGTCGTCGATCTCCGACGACCGCCTGTCGCCACCGCGCAGAGCGGCGAGCGAGGCGAGGTTCTGGCGTGCGGTGAGCGCAGGATAGAGTCCCGGTCCGTCCACGAACCCGGAGACACCGCCGGGTGTCTCGAACCTGCGGCCGACCGGCGTGCCGAGGATGTCGAGGTCTCCGGTGTCGGCCACGGCCAGGCCGAGGAGGAGGCCGAGCAGTGTGGTCTTGCCGGCACCGTTCGGACCGGCCAGGCCGTGGATCCGTCCCTGTGCCACGTCCAGGTCGACGCCGTCGAGCGCGACGACGTCGCCGAAGCACTTCGTGATGCCGCGAGCCCGGACGGCGAGCTGTGGGTCCATGAGCCGGCCCCTTCTTTAGGGAAGCCTCATGGACCCTAGGAAGCCGACACGACTTTGACAGGGAGCACCGGTTGAACGCTCAGGGAACGGAACGCCAAACAGGGGTCAATGGGTTCTCACGCGCATCGGATCGAACGGTGCGCCGGATCGGACGAGGCACTACCGCAGCAGGACGTCGACACCGCGGTCCCTGAAGATCTCCAGGAGCACCTCGAAGAAGGCGTCGGGGTTCCTGTCGTCGCCTGCCAGGCGCGACTTCGCGAGGTCCGAGTGCCGCCACTCCAGGGTGAACGGAGTCATGGCGCCGAAACCACCGCGGAGACAGTCGTCCACGGCTGCGAGGTTCCAGCCGAAGTAGCCACCAGGACCGTTGACGGCCTCGCCCAGGGCGCAGTAGAAGCTGTCGGCATCGACCACCTGCCGACCGTCCAGGGTGAACACCCGGCCTGGTGGAGAGTCCGCGGGGTGGTCGCGGCGCTGGTACTGCCTCGACGCCAACGCTACGGACAACCAGGCTCTGCGCTCCTCCGGGGAGAGGGGGTGCCACATGCCCTTTCGGGTCAGTTCCCCCCTTCGCAGCAGTTCCCACACCCAGGCCGAGCCGGGGAGCAGTTCGTCGCACCACAGCCGCACCGTGACGTCGAGCAGCCCGTCCTCCGCGGGGGAAGGGCCGGCGGCAGTGGCGGTGAGGTCGTTCACGAAGTACGAACCCATCGTCCTGCCCCTGGCGTCGAGGAGGGCGAGATGCGCGTTTCCGGCCCTCGCGCGACGGCCGCCGAGACGGTCCAGGCACGTCAGCAGCGTTCCTCGTGCTGAGCAACCCAGGAGTTCGACCTGGCGAAAACCGTCGTCACCTCCGATGAACAACCCCCTGGCTTCCTGCGCGAAGCCCCAGAAGTCACTCTCATCCTCGTCGCTGGTCAGGGCGTACGTGAACCCTTCCCCAGCACGGTCCGCCACCTCCACAGCACCTCCTGAGCTGAAGAGCGTACAGACGAGGCGTACGTCGGCTCACGCGAGGTCGTGGCTGATCGGCAGTTCCAGTGCCGAGTGCGCGTGGAGCATGATGCGCACCGGGGCGACAGTGGTGGCGTCCAGCGGCGACTCACCCGTGCCGGGATTGCGGACGAAGCGTGGGTGGGCGCCTCCGCTGATCTGCCAGCGTATGCGGTGGCCGGCAGGGAAGCGGTGGGCGGTGGAGCTCATCGGCACGGTCACCTGCGAGGGCGCCGGTTCTGCCTGTTCTGCCTGTTCTGCCTGTTCTGCCTGTTCTGCTTGTTCTGTCTGTTCGGCCGTTCGGAGTCGGGCGAATCCGTCGCAGACGTTGACGGAGCGGCCCTGCGGGTCCACGTCGCACAGGCGGGTGAAGACATCGGCGTGCCCGGTGTCCGTGGAGATGTTCAGTCGTGCGGAGACGGGACCCACGACGTACGCGGGCTCGGTCAGTGGCGGGCCGGTGAACGTCAGGACGTCGTCTCGGGCCTCCAAGGTGGCGTTGTTCCTGGGACCGGCGGTACGGGAGAGCAGCGGGCCGCCCAGGGAGGGGGTGGGGGCCGACGGGTCGTAACGGAACGCCGCCACGGGTGCGGAGTCCACGGGGGCCTGTCGGGTGAGGTACCCGCCGGGGGTGGGGTACCACGAGGTCGGGACCGCGGCCGGTGGCCAGTCGTCGAGATCCCGCCAGGAGTCTTCGCCGCCGATGTGTACGCGCACCGCGGTGGGTCGCAGGCCGGAGGGGTCGTCGTACAGGTGGGTGCGCAGCCACGCGAGGCTTTCGGAGAAGACCTCGGGCCATCCTTGCTGCAGGGCGGACGTGTGGGTCCAGGGACCGACGAGCAGGGCTGTCTCGCATCCGGCCTGGTGCAGCCGGGCGTACTGCTCGAATGTCTGGTCGGCCAGCGCGTCGTGCCATCCGGTGATCAGCGCGGTGGGTACGCGGAGCCGCTCCGCCGGCTCCGCGAGTGACGCGCCGTGCCAGTAGGCGTCCTTGGCGTCCGGGTGCGTCATCACGTCGTCCAGCCAGGGCGGTTCGGCGCCCAGGGCCGGTAGGTGCGCCCCGCGCAGGGGCTGCGCCGTGGTGACGTCGCGCAGGCGTCGCTGCAGGCGCAGCGTCGCCTTGAGGAACGGTGCCATGCCCTGGTGCTGGTAGTGCATGCCCACGCCCACGGCGAGGGCGTTCTCCAGGCGCAGCGCACCGTCCGCGTAGAACAGGCTGTGCGGGTCGTGCAGCCCTACCTGCACCACCATCGCCTTCAGTTCCGGCGGTGGGTCCACGGCGAGGGCCCATTGCACGTAGCCGAGATAACTGGGTCCCACGGTCCCCAGCGTTCCGTTGAACCACGGTTGCTCGCGCAGCCAGGACACCGTGGCCCGGCCGTCGGCGACCTCGTTGCGCCACAGGTCGAACTCCCCGCCCGAGCCCCCGGTCCCGCGGCAGCTCTGCAGGACCACGTGGAAGCCCTGTTCGGCGAAGAGCAGTCCGTACTGGGGTGACCACGGCAG
>NZ_BNBF01000003.1:298655-352079 GCF_014654935.1 Streptomyces capoamus | reverse complement strand
GCCCCGGCCGTACGGGGAGCGGACCAGGAGGGTGGGAAAGTCGCCCTGGGCTCGCGGGAAGTAGTGGTCGGTGAGCAGCCGGCTGCCGTCGGCGGCCGGCACGACCAGTCCCGGTTCCCATCCGACCTCGTGCCGCTTCGCCGGCAGGCCCCGCCAGGTCGCCCGCATCAGCCGTGAGGACAGCGGCGGCTTTCCGGCGGGCGGCACCCAA
Source organism: Streptomyces capoamus (assembly GCF_014654935.1). Classification (GTDB taxonomy): domain Bacteria; phylum Actinomycetota; class Actinomycetes; order Streptomycetales; family Streptomycetaceae; genus Streptomyces; species Streptomyces capoamus. Next base: position 351,868 of record NZ_BNBF01000003.1, on the reverse strand, counting down.
GGCGGGCCGGTGACGGCGTCGGGCGTGCTTGATGGCATCGTTCCCCTCCTCTTTTCTCGTACGACGTACGAGAAAAGAGGATGCTTGGATGACCTTGGCAAGAGCCGCCTCGAAAACCAGGGGAAGGAGGGCGGAGTCCGTGTCCAGCGACGGAAAGACCGGGACCGGGGCCCAGGGCATCGATCCTGAACAGCTGTGGCTGCGTCCCGCCGAGTCCCGCAGGGGCCGCAGGCCCTCCTTCAGCCGGGACGCGATCACTGCGGCAGCCGTCGCCCTGGCGGACGCGGAAGGGCTCGACGCGGTCACCATGCGGCGGGTGGCCGCCGAGGTCGGAGCGGGCGTCATGTCGCTCTACAGTTACGCGCCCGACAAGGAGACGCTGCTGGAACTGATGGTCGACCACGTCAGCGGCGAACTCACGGTCTCCGACCCGCCCAGTGGCGACTGGCGTGCCGATCTGAAGACCGTCGCCCGACTGCAGCGTGCCCACATGCTGCGGCACCCGTGGCTGCCCGCCGCCCTGACCACCCGCCGCGTTCCGGGTCCCAACACGCTGGCCTTCCTGGAGCACGCGCTCGCCGTCCTGCGGCCCACCGGGCTGGACGGTGCGGCGAAGCTGGAGGTCTTCGCCCAGATCACCGCGTTCGTGGCCGGGCACGTCGCGCACGAGATCGCGCAGGCCGAAGTCTCACGGTCGCCGGAGCGGGCCGTGGCCGAGGGCCGCTACCTGGCCGCCGTCGCCGCCGACGGGCGTCACCCCGAACTCGCGGAAGTCCTCGCCGCCCCCGGACGCCCCCTCACTCCCGAGGCCACCTTCAACCGGTTCCTCAACCGTCTGATCGACGGCCTCGACACCGACTGACGCCCAGCGGAGCCGGCTGCCGCCGGCTCCGCTACGACGGTCCCGCGACCGCCGAACCGTCCATGTAGTCGCGGACTCGCGTGATCAGGCCGTCGTGGACGTGGAGCACCAGGAGACCGGGAACGGTGAACGGGGCGTCCTGGGCGGGCAGCGTTCCCACCACGACATGTTCGGCAATGATCACTTCCGGGTCGGTGGTCTCGTAGGCTGCGACCCTCCTGACCTCCCGCACCTCGGCGGGACTGGCTCCCCAGACCGCCCGGTACCCGGCGCGCACGGCCTCACGACCCTCGAAGCGTGGAGGGAAGCCGAGCGAGGCGAAGGGGAACTCGTGCACCGCGTCGACGGAGTAGAGATCGGCCAGATCGTCCGGGGACTTGTCGAGAATGGCTTCGTAATAGCAGGTCAGCACCTCGCGAGGGGTGCGAGCAGCGGGCACTTCCGCATGTGACACGAGGTCACTCCATTCGCTCAACACTTGTTGACCCAATCACCGTAGGGTTGGCCGCGCGTTCGGTCAACGGTTGTAGAGTGAATCGGTGTCCACTCCTCACCAGTCCCGCGCCGACCGCCGCCGAGCGACCGAGGCGCGCATCCTCGACAGCGCCCGGGAGCTGTTCGCCGAGAAGGGATTCGAGCGCACCACCATTCGCGCGGTGGCGACCGCGGCGGGCGTCGACCCGGCACTGGTCATCCAGTACTTCGGCTCGAAGCGGGAGCTGTTCGACCGAGCCGTGCAGGCGTTGCCCGCTCCGCTGACAGCCACTGATGCCGACGAACTCGTGGATCAGTTGCTGGCCTCGCTCGGTCTCAAACTCGGCGGTCTGCCCGAGGGCGCGCTGGCGATGATGCGGTCGATGCTCACCGACCAGGCCGCGGCCGATCACGTCCGTGCCGCTCTCGGCCGGCAGATCGAAGGCGTCGGCGCCGCCCTGACCTCTGCCGAGGATGCCGAGCTGCGAGCAGCGCTGGTCGTCACCGCGTTGTTGGGCGTGACCATCGGCCACCAGCTGCTCGGGCTGGCCGCGCTTCGTGCGGCCCCTGCGGAACGCATCGCCGCGTTGCTCCACCCCGCCATCAAGGCCCTCACGGCTCCGCCGGGGTGAACCCCATGCCGAGAGCCGCTCGGGACAGGGGGACGGACGCGGTGGCGGCTGAGGCGGCCCCACCGAGGGCCGGCCGCTTGCCAGGCCGGACCGAGGAGGCCGCTCGGTTGTGCGCTGACTAAGCTGTCGGCCATGACCAGCGGTGTGACCAGTGAACTCGCCATCCTTGGCGCCGCCGAGCTCACTCGCGATCCGGAGCTGCAGGCATCGTTCGTGGCATCCGCCCATCGGATCGTGGCGGATCTGGTGGGCCGAGGTGCCGCGCTGGGCTGGGTCGAACCACCCTCACGCGATGAGGTGGGGGATCTTCTCAGCCACGTAGTCTCCGCGGTGCAGGCCGGCGACGCTGCCCTGCGTGCCGCCTATCTCGACCGTCAGCTGGTCGGGTTGGGGTACTGGCTCCGCCATGTCCGGCCGACTCACCGACCCCATGCCGATCTGGAGAAGGTCGCCGTAGCCGCGGCTGTTCAGGGCCGTGGTGTCGGCCGAGCGCTGACCTCCGCCTTGATCGCTGACGCCCGGGAGGCGGGGATCGAGGTGCTCACCCTGGACGCCCGCGGCGACAACGCCAGCGCCCTCGGACTCTACAGATCGCTCGGCTTCACCGAATACGGCCGTCTGCCCGACTTCGTCGCCGTCGGCGAACGGCGTTACGACAAGGTCTTCTGCATGGTGGACTTCCGCCGGCAAGGCTGACCACTGCCACACAGGAAGCCCGGTTCCCCCGCGACAGCTGCTCTTTCCCCGAACCGTCAGGACGGCACGGCGGGGCAGTGGGTGCCCCGTGGTGGGACTGCCAGGCCGGTGAGGTAGCTGTCCACGGCGTCCTGCATGCACGGGCCGCTGGTGACGCTGCCGTGGCCGTGACCCTCGTAGGTCAGCAGCACGCCGCTGCGGCCGAGCTGCCGGGCCACGGAGACCGCCCACGGGTAGCCGGTGGCGGGGTCGTGCAGCGCGTTGGACACCAGGACGGGCGGGACACCGGGTGCGTCCAGGCGGTGCTGCGGGTTGGCGGTCGGCGCGCCCAGACACGCCGCTGTCATGTGTATCGGCAGCAGGTAAGGCAGGTCGGGCGCGGTCCTGTTCATCGTGGTGACCAGTGAGGCGTACCCCTGGTAGTCGCGCACCGGCAGATGCCAGTCCGAGCAGAAGACCGGTGTGGCCGCAGGCAGTGGCGCCACGGACGTGGGCGACGCGGGCAGCGGCGCGCTCGCCTCCATGCCCGCGATCGTCGTGGCCAGGCCCGCGTGGTCGGCCTGGTAGAACTTCCGGAAGGCGATCTTGTTGACCAGGTCGGACGATGACAGCGAGGTGCCCGGCCTCCCCGGGTCCTCCAGCTCGCCGCGCCCGGCCCTCGCCAACAGGCCCTGCCAGACGGCGCGGACATCGCGGCCGTGCAGTGCGCACTCGGTGGCACCGTCACACCACTTCACGAATTCCCGGAACGAATCCTCTGCCGCGGCCGCCTCGGACTCCAGGAATGCACGGGTCGTCGGGACGCTGTGGTCCATGACGCTCTCCAGCACCATCGCACGCACGCGGCGCGGGTAGGTCTCGGCGTACTGCGCCCCGAGCAGGGTGCCGTACGAACTGCCGTGGAAGGTCAGTTTCCGCTCGCCGAGGGCGGACCGGAGGGCGTCCAGGTCCCGGACCGTCTGGGCGGTGTCGAGGTGGTCGAACACCGGGCCGGTACGGGCCCGGCAGTCGGCACGGAGCCGCCTGTTGTACGCCATGGTGGCGTCGAAGTCCGCCTGGCTCCTCAGCTCCGGTGACGGCCGCTCGGCAAGCAGGTCGCCGGAGCAGGTCACCGGGTTGCTGCGGCCCACGCCGCGCGGGTCGAAGCTGACGACGTCGAACCTGCGGCGGACCTCGGGGCTGAACCGGCTGATGCGGCCCACCACCATCTCCACGCCGGAGTCGCCCGGCCCGCCAGGGCCGAACACCATCGAGCCGACGCGTGCGTCGGGGTCGGTGGCCTGGCGGCGGGCCACGGCCAGGTCGAGTGTCGGCCCGCTGGGGTGTGCCCAGTCGACCGGCACGGAAAGGGTGGCGCACTCGGCCCCCGGCGTCTCCGAGTCACCACACGGTGCCCACCGCAGGACCCCTGTGGCAGACGACGACGCCGCGTGGGCCGCGGGAGCGGCGGCGAGGCCGGTGATGGCGGCCATGGCTGCCCCCATGGCCATGGCCGTGCCCCGCGCGGCGACCCGCCGCAGTACGGATCTGTCCCTTGACAGCATTGATCCTCCCGTGAAGGAAGTGGTTGTGTGAGGCGTGCGGACCCGGCCGGGGCACTCCTGACGTTAGGCGTACCGCCGCCCATGTGGTGCCCCTCTCAGGGGCTTCTCCGGGTCGGATCGGGGCTCGATCAGGGGCGGAGGCGCCTGCCCTCCGGCTGCCTCCTCGGCGCAGGAGCAGCGGAGTTCGGCACCTGCCGCGCACCGGCGGTGCACTTACCGACAGCATGGGGGCAGACGGATGAGTGGACAGCCGGCCCGGCACACCGGGTGACGGCCACCGTGACGGACGGACCGAGGAGGGCGAGAGCGGATGGGATCCTCGCTGCAAGGGCAACCAGCAGCGCGGCTCGCCGTGCGACGCGAGGGCCGCGGCGCACGGCCCCGGACACGAAGCTGCGGCCCGGACGCGTCGGCCGCGTCCCGGCCCCGGGCGCAGACAGGAGGCCACCCGTGACCGCCGTACCTGAGGGACGCGACTGGACCCGTATGATGCGCGCCGACTTCGACGATTCCGCTCCGCTCGACCTGATCGAAGAGGCGGTGTGCCGACCGATACACGCCGCGCCCGACGAGTGCGGGACGCAAGCGCTGTTCGGGGAGGAGCCGGCGCCGGCCCGCCCCCGCCGCCCCCGTGCACCGGCCCCGGCTGCCACCGAGGACACCGACACCTTGTTCTGAACCGCCCTTCGGGTGCGCGTGCGGACGTGGAGCTCGTCGAGGGTCGGCGCGGCCGAGGTCGGCGCCACCGGCGGTGCCCTGTTCGGGCCAGTCCGTTGGTGAGGCTCCGTCAGGCGCATTAGCTTCTCAGGCATGGGCATGTGTGCAGTCCGGCGAACAAGCCGCGCAACGGTGCTGGCCGGCCTCCTGTGCGTCCTCCTGGCCACGGGCGCCGACCTTCACGCCGGCGCCGCGGCGCCGCGTCCGCGTCTGCTGGTCCTCGGCGACAGCATCGCGGGCGGCAGCGCGCAGGGCGGCAATGGAGCGCAGGGCTGGCCCTCGCTGGTCGCCGAACAGCTGGGACTGACGCTGCGTCTCGACGCGAAGGGGGGTACCGGCTACACCACCGGTGGCCGACAAGAAGGCGGACGTCCGTACCCGCAGCGGGTCGAGCAGGCCATTGCCGCAGAGCCGGACGTGGTGGTGGTCGAGGGCTCCCGCAACGACGTCAGCCCGGCGAAGACCCGAGCCACCGCGGTGGACACCCTGCGCCGTCTCCGCGCGGGGCTGCCCCACGCGCGCATCCTGGTCATCGGGCCCGTCTACTCGTTCCTGCGACCGATCGACTCGCACCCGATCGACACCGCGGTCTCGGCCGCCGCGGAGACACTCGGCGTGCCTTACCTGTCCGCGGTGCGCCGTGGGTGGTTCACCGGATCCGCTCACCGGTTCATCGGTGGCGACGGCGTCCACCCCACGGACGCCGGCCACGCGTACCTCGCCAGGCAGATCCGCCCCGAAATCTCACGGTTGCTGCATGTGCGAGACCGGAGCGGCTGAGCGCGGGAACGGTCTGGTGTCCGGGTGTCGCCGACGAGGCCGGTCGCCGCGCGCGTCTCGGTGGGCGCGGCGCCGGACACCGGTCTCGCTCCGGAGCCCCCGCCTCGCCCGCGGCCCCTCCCCCGCCGACGTACCCCGACTCCCACCGGCTGAGCGGTGTCCCGGCCCGCCCGTGACCGCTGGAGCGGCTCCCCGGGCCGTCCGCGCACGTCACACCCGCCGTTGCGGCCTGCTGTCGGCCCTGGAGGGTAGGCGGGCGAGGTGACACCTCCTTCCACTCCCTCCACCCCGTCCACCACCGCGGCGGACGGCTCGTCGCAGGGCGGGGCGCCGACGCTCAAGAAGGCGCTGACCACCCCCCTGCTCTATTTCTTCATCCTCGGTGACGTGCTGGGCGCCGGCGTGTACGTCCTGGTCGGCCAGATCGCCTCCGAGTCGGGCGGCGCGGTATGGCTGCCCCTGCTCCTGGCCCTGCTGCTGTCGCTCCTGACGGCCGCCTCGTACGCCGAGCTGGCCACGAAGTACCCGAGGGCGGGCGGCGCCTCCCACTACGCGACCCTCGCGTACGGGCCGTTCACCGGCTTCCTCGCGGGGTTCTGCATGCTCGCCGCGGGCATCGTCTCCGTCGCCGCGCTGGCACGGGGCTTCGCCGGCGACTACCTGGCCGTCTTCGTCAGCCTCCCGGTCGTGCTGGTGGCGGCCGTCTTCCTGTGCGCCCTGGCCCTGCTGAACGCCCGGGGCATCAGCGAGTCCACCCGCGCCAACGTGGCGGCGACGGTCATCGAGGTCGGCGGTCTGCTGCTCGTCGTCGGGCTCGGCGTCTGGCTGTTCCTGCGCGGCGACGGCGACCCCGACCGGCTCGCCCACCTCGGCACCGCCCACACGGGAGCCGCCGCCGGTGTGCTGAGCGGGACAGTGCTCGCGTACTACTCCTTCGTCGGCTTCGAGACCTCCGTCAACGTCGCCGAGGAGACCCGCGACCCGCGCCGCTCCTACCCGCGCGCCCTCTTCGGCGCCCTGGTCACCGCGGGAGCCGTGTACGTGCTGGTCGGTGTCGTCGCCTCGGCCGCCGTCCCCACCGCGACGCTGGCCGGCTCCAGCGGTCCGCTGCTGGAAGTGGTGAAGGAGGCGGGCGGCGTACCGCCGAAGGTGTTCGGCGCCATCGCCCTCGTCGCCGTGGCCAATGGTGCGCTGCTCACCGGCATCATGAGTTCCCGCCTGGCCTACGGCATGGCGCGGGACGGCCTCCTGCCCCGCTTCCTGACCCGGGTGCTCCCGGGCCGCCGTACGCCGTGGGCCTCGATCGCGGCCACGACCGTGCTGTCCTTCCTGCTGGCGCTCACCGGTGACGTGGCGAGTCTCGCCTCGACCCTCGTGCTGCTGCTCCTCGTGGTGTTCTTCATCGTCAACACCGCGGTGCTCGTCCAGCGGCGCGACCACTCCGACCGCCCGCACTTCCGGGCCTACACCGTCGTCCCCGTCCTCGGGGCGGCCTCCTGCGTCGCGCTCGCCACGCAGATCGAGGCCGACGTCTGGGTGCGGGGGCTGATCGTCCTCGCGGTCGGCGTGGTCCTGGGGGCCGTCGCCGCCCGGCACCGCCGCCGGGACGCGTCCTGACGACGCCGGCGCCTCCGGCCCGGCCCGGGCGCTCTCGGGGGCCCGGCGGTGAGAGAGTGGCCGTATGTGCGGTCGATATGTCGCCACCCGGCGCCCGCCGGAGCTGGCGCGGTTGTTCCATGTCGCCGAGTGGCCCTCCGCCGACGTACTGGAACCGAACTGGAACGTCGCTCCGACCGACGAGGTCTGGGCAGTGCTGGAGCGCTCCCCGCGCGACGGCGGCACCCGTGCGGTACCCGTGCGGGAGCTGCGGCCGTTGCGCTGGGGCCTGGTTCCGTCCTGGGCGAAGGAGGCGAGGACCGGCGCCCGGATGATCAATGCCCGGGTGGAGACCCTGCACGAGAAGCCCGCCTTCCGCCGCGCCTTCGTCAAACGCCGGTGCCTGCTTCCGGCGGACGGCTTCTACGAGTGGCAGCCCGGCAGGGACCCGGCCACCGGCAAGGCCCGCAAGCAGCCCTACTTCATCCATCCCGAGGAGGATCAGGTGATGGCGCTCGCCGGGCTGTACGAGTACTGGCGCGACCCGTCCGTCACGCAGGACGACGACCCGGCCGCCTGGCTGCTGACCTGCACCATCATCACCACTGAAGCCACCGACGCAGCCGGCCGCGTACATCCGCGGATGCCCCTGGCACTCAGCGAGGACCACTACGAGGCCTGGCTCGACACCACCCGTCAGGACCCGGGTGAACTGCGCGCCCTGCTCGGCCGGCCGGCCGGCGGGCACCTCGACGCCCGCGCGGTCTCCACTGCCGTCAACGACGTCCGCAACAACGGCCCCCACCTCCTCGATCCGGTCCCGGTCGGCCCGTAGCCGTACCCGGGGAGCCGGCAGGAGCCGGAGCCGCCAGGCCCCGATACGATGCGCCGGTGAACACGGAGTCGAGCGGAGGGCGTCGGGCGCGGCGGCGCACGACGGTCGACACGGGCACGGGCCCGGCCGACCCCTCCCCCGCCGATGACGCCTCCCCCGCCGGTGCTTCCGCAGCCAGTGGCTCCACCGACGAGCTTCCCGTCTTCCAGGGCGACCTCGCGGCCTTCGCGGTGCAGCTGCGCCGCATGCACGGCGAGGTCGGCCGGGTCATCCAGCAGTACGCGGCCCGTCGCAGCCTGCACGCCACCGACGTGCAGGCCCTGGCCGCGATCCTCGACGCTCCCGAGCCGATGACCCCCACCAGACTGCGTGCGCAGCTCGGCCTCACCTCGGGCGCCGTCACCGCCTGCATCGACAGGCTCGAGCGAGCCGGGCAGCTCCGCCGGGTGCGGGAGGGCACCGACCGGCGGGTGGTGCACCTGCACTACGCCGCCGAGGCCCGCGCGGCTGCCCGTACCCACTTCCGGCCCCTCGCCGACGCCCTGCGCCGGGCCGGCGCGGACTTCGACGAGCACGAGCTGGGCGTGGCGCTGCGCTTCCTGACCACGCTGAACGACGCACTCGCCGAAGTGTCCGGGGACCAGGTGTCCGGGGGTCCCTCGGCCCGCTGACGCCGTCCCGGCCCCGGGTTGCATCCGGAGCGGCGACGCGCGGAGAAGTAGGTGGCACATACTGTTGAGGACGGATAATGCTCAACGATTGAGATTGTTTACCGTCGAGTCATTGCCCTCTCCGCCGGGCCACCCCGAGGAGTCGCCTTGAGGCCCCCGCACCTCCGCAGGATCCGTGGGCTCGTCCCGTTCGCTCTGATCGCCGTGTGGCTGGTGGTCGGGGGCCTGCTCGGGCCGTTCGCCGGACGCCTCGGCGAAGTGGCCACCAATGACCAGGCCGCCTTCCTGCCCCGCAGCGCCGAGTCGACCCGCGTCCTGCGGGAGCAGGCCGCCTTCCGGCAGCGCGAGACCCTGCCGGTCATCGTGGTGTGGACCGCGGACGGCGGGGAGGCCGTCACCGGGCGGCAGCGGGCAGCCACCGCGGCGACGGCCGGACTCGCCGGCACGTCCGGCGTGACCGGAGCGCCCTCCCCCGCCCTGCCCTCACGGGACCACGCCGCTCTCCAGGCCGTCGTACCGCTGCGCCCCGACCTGGGTGACCGGCTCGTCCCCACACTGGAACGGGTACGGGCCGCGGCCGGGAAGGTGCCCGGTACCCGGGTGCGGCTCGCCGGTCCCGCCGCCACCCAGGCGGATCTCACAGACGCCTTCTCCGGCATCGACGGGGTGCTGCTCGGTGTCGCGCTGGCCGCCGTCCTGGTCATCCTGCTGCTGGTCTACCGCTCCTTGCTGCTGCCCCTCGTCGTCATCGCCGGCGCGGTGTTCGCGCTGGGGCTGGCCTGCGCGGTCGTGTACGCACTGGCCGACCACGACCTGGTGCGCGTCGACGGACAGGTCCAGGGCATCCTCTCCATCCTCGTCATCGGCGCCGCCACGGACTACGCGCTGCTGGTCACCGCCCGCTGCCGGGAGGAGCTGGCCGCGGGCCGGGACCGTCACGAAGCCGCTCGGGCCGCCGTGCGCCGGTCGGCACCGGCCGTCCTGGCCAGTGCCGGCACGGTCGCCCTCGGTCTGATCGCCCTGCTGCTGAGCGACCTCACCAACAACCGGGCCCTCGGTCCGGTCGGCGCCGTCGGCATCGGCTGCGCGGTCCTGAGCGCGCTCACCTTCCTGCCGGCCGTCCTGGCACTCCTCGGCCGCCGCGCCTACTGGCCGGCCGGCCCCGACGGCGGGCCCGGTGCCGCCGGGCTGTGGCAGCGCGTCGCCGGCCTGGTCGACCGGGCGCCGCGGCGGGTGTGGGCGCTCGCCCTGACCGGCCTGCTCCTGTGCTCGGCGGGCGCGCTCACCCTGGACTCGCGGGGCGTGCCGCTGGACGAGACGTTCGTCGGGCACGTGCCGTCGGTGGCGGCCCAGCAGACCCTGGCCCGGCACTTCCCCGCCGGCGCGGGAACGCCCGTGGTGGTCCTGGCCGACGCCGCCTCCGCCTCCCGCGTCGAACGCACCGTTCGTGCCACCCCCGGTGTCGCGGCGGTGACCGCGACCGGCGCCGGAGGCCGTCCCACGGGAAAGCCGCGCGTGGTGGACGGCCGCGTGAGGCTGGAAGCGACCGTGAAGGCGGCTCCCGACACCCGGGCGGCCCGCGACACCGTGGCGCGGCTGCGCGGCTCCCTGCACGCGCTGCCCGGCGCGAACGCCCTGGTCGGCGGCTACACCGCGCAGCAGTACGACACCCTGCGCGCGGCCGAGCGCGACCGTACCGTCATCGTCCCGGTCGTGCTCGCCGTCATCCTGGTCATCCTCGTGCTGCTGCTGCGCTCCCTCGCCGTGCCCGTCCTGCTGGTGCTGACCGTCGCCCTCAACTTCACCGCGACCCTCGGCGTGGCAGCGCTCGTCTTCCACGGCCTGTTCGGCTTCAGCGGCACCGATCCGTCCGTCCCGCTGTACGGCTTCGTCTTCCTGGTCGCACTCGGCGTCGACTACAACATCTTCCTGATGTCCCGGGTCCGCGAGGAGACCCTGCGCCACGGTGTTCGTGAGGGGGTACGGCGTGGGCTCGTCACCACCGGTGGTGTGATCACTTCCGCCGGTGTGGTGCTGGCGGCCACCTTCGCGGCACTCGGTGTGATTCCCCTGGCGTTCCTCGTGCAGATCGCCTTCATCGTCTCCTTCGGCGTGCTGCTGGACACCCTCGTGGTGCGCTCCCTGCTGGTGCCGGCGCTCGTGCGGGACATCGGGGACCGCGTCTGGTGGCCCACCCGGCCGGAAAGACGCGTGCACGGCGAGAACGGACGGCGAGGCACGAACAGAGCGGACGACGAGGCTTGGACGGCGGCCCGCGCGGCCAGGAGGGCGTTCAGAACGCGTTGATCACGGAGGGCGCCCGCTCGGCGCGGGTCAGGGCGCGCAGCACGGCGGCTTGGCCGTGCCTGCGGACGGCGAGCCCGGTCAGCAGCGCCACCACGGGATCGAGGGCGGCGCCGGGAAGTTCCGGCGCGCTGAGGTCGACGCTGACCGCAGGGTCATCCATGTGTACGGCGAGTTCGACCATCCGGGTCAGGAGGAAGTCGTCCATGCGCAGCGCCCACCCTGTCGGGGGCATGAACACCACGCGGTCGCCCTGCGCCTCCTGGAGGCCGGTCCGCTGCCGGTCGAGCGCGGCACGGACGCGCTCGACCAGATGCCGCGCGCCGTCGGAGGAGATCCCCTCGCCCTTCGCCCTGATGCCGGAGCTGACTTCACCGTCGAGCGGCGCGTCGATCCACGCCGCCCGCGCATAGTGTTCCAGCACCGGGATGGGTTCCTCCTCGGAGGAGGGTCCCTCCAGCGCCGGATCCACGCTGAGGATCTGGTACGCGAGGTGGCCGGCCAGACCGCCGACGGTCCACCGGGCCAGCGCGCTGGGTCTCTCCCACGCGGCGGCCACTTCCGGTGCGCTCAGCAGCGCCACGGCCGGCGCGGCCGTCTCCAAGTAGGCGTTCCTGCGGCTCACAAGCCCTCCCCCATGATCCTCACGAGCCTCCCCTGATCGGTCCGGTGCCCCCACCCTACGCAGGAGCACCGTCTCAGTCGGGGTGAACGAGACGGCTTTCGTAGGCGAAGACCACCGCCTGCACCCGGTCGCGCAGTTGGAGCTTCTGCAGGATCCGCCCCAGGTGGGACTTCACGGTCGCCTCCGCGAGGTGCAGCACACCCGCGATCTCCGCGTTGGACAGGCCGCGGGCCACCTGGACGAGCACCTGGCGCTCGCGGGTGGTGAGCAGACGCAGCCGTTCGTCCCGCCGGCGGCCGCCGTCACCGGGGATGTGGGCGGCGAAGTTCTCCAGCAGCCGACGGGTGATGCGCGGCGAGACCACCGCGTCCCCCGCGGCGACGTCGCGGATGCCGGTGAGCAGTTCCTCGGGCCGGACGTTCTTGAGCAGGAAGCCCGACGCGCCGGCCCTGAGGCCGGCGAACGCGTACTCGTCGAGGTCGAAGGTGGTGAGGATGAGCACTCTGCTCTGTGGCGAGACCCGGACGATCCGCCGCGTCGCCTCGATGCCGTCCGTCCCGGGCATGCGGACGTCCATGAGGACGACGTCCGGGCGCAGTTGCCGGGCGAGCCGGACGGCTTCGTCACCGTCCGCGGCGCCGCCGACCGTTCTCATGTCCGGCTGGGCGTCGAGGACCGTGGTGAAGGCCATGCGCAGCAGCGCCTCGTCGTCGGCGAGCAGGACGCGGATCGTCATGCGGCCACGTCCGTTCCGCCGCGGAGGTCGAGGCGGGCCCGGACGTGCCAGCCGCCGCCCGGGAGCGGTCCGGCTTCGAGTGTCCCGCCGTAGGCGGCCGCCCGCTCACGCATGCCGCGGACCCCGTGTCCCGGCGGGACGCCGCGGTGCCCCCGGTCGGGGCCGTCGTCGGTGACGTCGACCGTGATCGTGTCGGCCTGGCACCTGACCGTCACCCGGACCTGGGTGCCGCGGGGCGTGTGTTTCAGCGTGTTGGTCAAGGCTTCCTGCACCAAGCGGTAGACCGTCAGTTGCGCGGTGACGGGAACGGGGGCGTGGTCGCTCCGTACGTCCAGGCGGGTGGGCATTCCTGCGGCGCGCATCTGTTCCGCGAGGTCTGCCAACTGGGCGAGGCCGGGCAGCGGGTGCCGTTCCGCGTCCGGTTCGTCCGCCCGCAGGATGCCCAGGGCGCGCCGCATGTCCGTCAGGGCCTGTCGGCCCGTCTCGGCGATGTGGAGCAGTACGGCGGAGGACTTGTCGGCCGACCGCGCGTAGGGCGCGGAGTCCGCGAGGGCGACCATGACGGACAGGTTGTGGGTGACGATGTCGTGCATCTCGCGGGTGATGCGTGCCCTCTCCTCGGCCACGGCCAGCCGCGCCTGTTGGTCCCGTTCGTGCTCCAGGTGTGCCGCCCGCTCCCTGAGGGCGCGCGTGTTCGCTCCGAGGGAGGCGGCAGCGGCGGCCAGCGCGTTGAGCGCGACGGCCGTGGCCAGGAAACGGCCTTCGGCGGCCCAGCGATGGCAGGCCAGCAGTATGCCGCCCTCCATCACGAGGCACGCCACCAGCAGGTGGTGCCGGGTCGCACGGGCGGCGACCGTGTAGAGGGCCACCAGCAACGTGATGTCCGCGGGCAGTTGGTAGCCCGCCAGCCACTGGGCCAACGCCGCTGCGGCCACGGCGCAGAACACCGGCCAGGGGGCCCGACGCCGCCAGATCAGGGGCAGCAGGAGACCGGCGCTGACCGTCACCGCCACGGGCTCTCCGGCCACCGCGGGCAGCGTCGCCGTCGACACGACGGCCACCAGCAGGAAGTCCCAGGCGAGGGACGGCACTCGGACACCGGCGCGCAGCACGGCGTCGACCGCTCGCGCGGACAGCAGCATGTCGGCGAACCGGGGAAATGTCATCGGTCACCGCGTTCCGGCCGGACCGCCCCTGGCCGGTTGGTGCCGGGATGGCCGATGCTCCCGGTCACCACGGCTGCCCTGCCCCGTCCCGCCGCCTCCGGAGGGCGGCGGCCGCCGTCGGGGTTCGGCCGCGGGTAGACAGAACAGCACACAGTCACTCCAGGGCGTCAGCACAGTCGGGTCGGGGGGACAGCACGGTACCGAAGGCGAGGGCGGGCGGCTTCGGGCGCTCCCGGCGCGGGGCGGCCCGGTACGGACCGACGCCCCGTCACGCACCACGCTAGGTCGCCGATCTCCGCTCCACATGAGCCCGTCGTCCGATGAGGCTGCTCCAGGAGTGCCACCTCAGGAGGAGCGGCGGTACCTACCCCAGTGGCAAAGACGGCCGCTGACCTGGTCTCCCGCTCCGGCGCGCCCCTGACCCGGGGAGCGTCCGGTCGCCCCGGCCGGCCCGGCCGCCCCGGTTTGCGCCCCCAGTCGTAGGAGAACTCCCCGACGAGCTACGGCGCGCCGTAGAAAACCGCAGGCCGGAGGCCGTTACCAGGCATCCTGCGGGAGGAGTACGTCACCGCCGGCACGACCCTCGAACGGCCGACCGGAAGCTGATGTGCCGGCCCTCTCCCACGATCTAGCTTCCTCATTCGACGGGCGCGGCAGCCGACGGACCACTGCCACTCCTGCCCCGTCGTACTCCGAGGACTTGGAAGAGAGATCGATGCTGCACATACGCGGAACAGCCGCGGTCGCCGCCGCGGCGGCCCTGGTGAGCGCGTCCCTGCTCACCGCCTGCACGCCCCAGGACGGGAGCGCGGCGGGAGACGGCGGGCCGGCCCGGTTCGCACACCAGAAGATCGCCTGGCACGGCTGTACGAACGGGCCGAAGGATCCCGAAGGCGCGGCGCTGGACGAGGCCGGAGCCCAGTGCGCCGAGGTCACCGTGCCGCTGGACTACCAGCGTCCCGACGGCCGGACCATCAAGGTCGCCCTGTCGCGGCTGCGGGCCACGGACACCGCCCACCGGCACGGCACGCTGCTCTACGACCCCGGTGGTCCGGGCGTGCCCGTCAGGTACCTGGCCCTTCGACTGCGGCGAGCAGCCCCCGTGCTGGCCACCTCCTACGACGTGATCGGCATGGACCCCCGGTTCGTGGGACGCAGCACACCCCTGGACTGCCACTGGCCGGTCTCCGGTGTCGGCTCCGCCGGACCCGACCGGCGCACGTTCGAGAAGACCGTGAAGCTGGCCAGGGACCTGGCGTCCCGCTGCGCCGGCCACCGTTCCGTCCTGCCCTACGCCTCGACGCGCAACACGGCCCGCGACATGGACGTCGTCCGTGCCGCCCTCGGCGAGCGGAAGATCAGCTACCTGGGCTCCTCCTACGGCACCTACCTGGGACAGGTCTACGCACAGCTCTTCCCGGACCGCACCGACCGCGTCGTGCTCGACAGCACCCTGAACGCCGACGACTTCGGACCGGACCTGACGAGCACCCTCGGCCCCTCCGTCACCCGGGTCCTGCGGGACTGGGCGGCCTGGGCAGCCCGCCGTGCCGGCACCTACCACCTCGGCTCCACCGGGGCCGAGGTCATGAACACCGTCAGCGAACTGAACAGGACGGTCAACCTGGGCCCGATCCGGGTCGGCAGTCACACGGTCGACAGCCAGAACCTGTCCCAAATCCTGTGGGGCGTCACCGCGGGGGACAGCGACGAGGCGTATGCGAGCTACGCCGCGGACATCCGGGTACTGGTGAAGGCGGCCCACGGCGGCAAGGTCTCCCCCACCCGGGCCCTGGACGAGGTCCTGACCGGTCTCGCCGCCCCGGACACGGACGGAACCTTCGCTGTCCAGACCGCGATCCAGTGCGCCGACCGGGCAGCCGCCTCCCGCGACCCGGAAACCTACTACCGCGACATCCAGGCGCACCGCGCCGACGACGCCGTCTTCGGACCCCTCACCCGGACCGTGACGCCCTGCACCTTCTGGCCGGTCACGCCCGCGGAACCGCCCACGAAGGTGCGCAACGACGTGCCCCTGCTGATGGTGGGGGCCACCGGGGACCCGGCGACCGTCTACCAGGGACAGCTGGCGGCCCACCGCCGGCTGAGGAACTCCCGCCTGGTCACCCTGCGCGGCGCCTTCCGTCACACCGTCTACGCCGGCCTCTTCGCCCCGGACAACCGCTGTATCGACGACGCGGTCGACCACTACCTGAGGACCGGAGCCCTGCCACCCGGTGACACCGCGTGCTGAGGTGACGTCCCCGGGCACCCGCACTCGGAGTCGGTGCTGATCGGCGACGCGAACCCGTTGCACCGAGGGCGACTTGAGCACCTGGAGATCATCATGGAGGCATGGCTGAGAACCCGTCTCCTTCTGCACCACTGACGGTGGTGCGACTTGCCCGGTACACGACAGCGGACCAGGGGGAAATCCTCGGCGCCGGCGACGACCCCTTCGGGGTGGCCTGGACAGGTCTGACCTGGCTGCCGAAAGAGCATCACTTCGGCATCCGACACGACGGCCGGCTCGTGGCGCACGCGGGCCTGCTGCGGCTGCCTGTCTCGATCGGCGGCACCGGGACAGAGGTGGTGGGCGTCGGCGGGGTGGCCGTGGCGCCCGGTATGCAGGGGCGGGGGCTGGCGCGGCTCGTCGTCGCCGCCGCACTGGAGCACGCCCGGACGATGGGTCCTCGACACGCGCTGCTTTTCTGCCGGCCCGCTCTCGTGTCGCTGTACCAGCGTCTCGGCTGGCACCCGCTCGACGAGGAAGTGCTCGTCGAGCAGCCCGGAGGCCGGCTGACGGCCATGCCGTTGCGGACCATGGTGACGCCCCTGCACGGCGATGTCCGCTGGCCTTTGGGGCCGGTACGGCTGTTCTCCCTCCCCATGTGACGGACGGCCGATCGTCTAGGCTGGCGCGGTGACTGATGAGCAGCAGCGGGTGCAGCCGTCGGGAGTATGGGCAACGGCGGTGGGAGTGGCCCGAGTTAGGGCTCTGGAGACCGAGCGGGAGAACCCGCTGTTCCGCGACCCACTGGCACGGGCCTTCGCCGCCGCCGGGGGCCTGTGGCCCGCCTCGTCGCCGCTGCCGCCCGATGACGAGGCCGCGCGACGCCGCAGGCTGGCCGTGTCGTGGTCCATCGTCATCAGGACGAGGTTCCTCGACGAGCTGCTGCAGCAGGCCTCCGCGTCCGGGATCCGGCAGGTGGTGCTGCTCGGCGCCGGCATGGACAGCCGGGCGTTCCGGATGGACTGGCCCGAGGGCACCCGGCTGTTCGAGGTCGATACCGCGACCCCACTGGATTTCAAGGCCTCGGTGCTGCGCCAGGAACGGGCCGTCGCGCGCTGCGAGCGGATCACCGTCGCGGTGGACCTGCGTGACGACTGGCCCGGCGCGCTGGCCGCCGCCGGCCACGACCCGGCCGTACCGACCGTATGGATCGCCGAAGGGCTGCTGATCTACCTCCCCGAGGACGCGGTGGAACTGCTGCTGGCCCGGATCGGCGCGCGGTCGGCGCCGGGCAGTCGGATGGGGCTGACCCTGGGTTCTCGGGGCGTGGTCGAGCGATTCGGCAAGGACGCCGCGCCGGGATCGGCGGCGTCCCTGTGGGTCTCGGAGATGCCCGACGACCCGGTAGACTGGCTGGCCGGGCACGGCTGGGAGGCCGACAGCCGCACCCTGCACGAGTGCGCTGCCGCCTACGGCCGCCCGTTCGGCACCACGCCGCAGAGCGAGGGGCGACCCGGCGGACTGATCTCGGCGATCCGCCGGTAGGGCGGGCCGGTTGGAGGACGGCCTGGGGTGGACCGTGCGGGTGCTGCGCGTCCCGTACACCCGGGTCCGAGTGGAAGTGCCGCCCGAGGAACGGGGTTTCGCGCGGGCGTGGCCGGCTGACGACGGCCGCGGAACCGGGACGGCGAGTCTCCACTGTCGTCCGGCGGCCTCGGCGCGCTGTCCCGCGGACTCCGGCACGAGCGGCGCACCGATCTGAAGCGTGGTCCACTCGGGCGTTGGATGGCCTGTGCAGGGATTGCTCACCGGGCGCCGAGAATTGGTCTAGTCCCTTCTTGGTCCAGACCATTGACCCGGCCATCTCGCGGGCGCTATCCCAGTAGTCGGCAACTCCCCTGTCCCTCACGGACATCGGCCACCTCTTCCACACACCGGGACTGACATGAGACTCGTGCGTTCCTTCCGCGCAGCCCTCACCGCGGCCGCCACCATGGCGGCCGCGACGGGCCTCGCCCTCACGGGAACCGGCACCGCCCAGGCCGCCACACCCCTGCCGAACCACGTCTTCGCCCCCTACTTCGAGGCCTGGACCGGCGAGAGCCCCGCCGCCCTGTCCGCCCAGTCGGGTGCCAAGCACCTGACGATGGCGTTCCTGCAGACCGCCACCAAGGGCTCCTGCACGCCGTACTGGAACGGCGACACGAGCATGCCGGTCGCCGCCTCGACCTTCGGTGCCGACATCAAGACGATCCAGAACAACGGCGGTGACGTCATCCCCTCGTTCGGGGGTTACACGGCCGACACCACCGGCACCGAGATCGCCGACAGCTGCACCGACGTCCAGCAGATCGCCGCCGCGTACGAGAAGGTCATCACCACCTACGACATCTCCCGGCTCGACATGGACATCGAGGTCGACTCGCTCGACAACACGGCCGCCATCGACCGCCGCAACAAGGCCATCAAACTGGTCCAGGACTGGGCCGCGGCCAACGGGCGCAAGGTGGAGATCTCCTACACCCTGCCGACCACCATGCACGGCCTCGGCGACACCGGCGAGGCGCTCCTGCGCAACGCGGTCGCCAACGGCACCCGGGTCGACGTCGTCAACCTCATGACGTTCGACTACTACGACAACCAGGCCCACGACATGGCGAAGGACAGCCAGACCGCCGCCCAGGGCCTGTACGACCTGCTCGCGCAGCTGTACCCGGGCAAGAGCGCGGCCCAGCTGTGGAACATGGTCGGCGTCACCGAGATGCCGGGCGTCGACGACTTCGGCAAGGCGGAGACCTTCACCCTGGCCAACGCCCGGACCGTGTACGACTGGGCGGTCGCCAAGGGCATCAACACCCTGTCCTTCTGGGCGCTGCAGCGCGACAACGGCAGCTGCGCGGGCGGTGCCGCCGCGGACAACTGCTCGGGCATCCAGCAGAACACCTGGGACTTCACGCACATCTTCGCGCCGTTCACCGGTGGCACCGGCACCCCGTCCAACGACTTCTCCGTGGCGCTCACCCCGGCCTCCGGGACGGTGACGGCCGGCCAGTCGGCCACGGCCACCGTGAAGACGGCCGTGACCGCAGGGTCCGCCCAGAACGTGAAACTCAGCGTCAGCGGGGCCCCGGCGGGTGTGACCGCCTCCCTCAGCCCGACGTCCGTCACCGCGGGCGGCACCGCCACCCTCACCCTGGCCACCACCTCCGCCGCGGCCTCCGGGACCTACACCGTCACCGTGACCGGCGCGGGCACCTCGGGCAGCCACGCGGCCACCTACTCCCTGACCATCACCGGCGGCACCGGCAACCAGTGCACCGCCGCTCCCTGGGCCAAGGACAAGGTCTACACCGGAGGCCAGCAGGTCTCGTACAAGGGCCACACCTGGAAGGCCAAGTGGTGGACGACGGGCGAGGAACCCGGCACCACCGGTGAGTGGGGCGTCTGGCAGGACCTCGGCGCCTGCTGATCGACCGCCCCGCACGAGTGTCCGGGGGCCGCGAGCCAAAGGCGGCCCCCGGACGCTGTCGTGTCCGCCGCGTCCGGTGGTGGTGCGGTCGGGTCAGGCCGGCGGGGCCGGGCCTCTCGTACGGCAGCCCCGGCCCCGCCGGCGTATCGCGTCGCCGTCCTCGTCGGTCAGGCGTCCGCCTTCGCCGTCCCCACGGGACCGGCCTCGAAGTGGCGGAGCGTGGGCTCCTTGGCGAAGAAGTGCTCGATCGCCTCCGCGAACCGCGGCGCCTGCTCGCTCTTGGGGAACCCCTCGGTGTGGTGTTCGAGGGTGGCCCAGCCGACCCGCAGGAGGTAGGCGCCTTCCGTCTCGACGTCGCGGTGGAGCTCGACGGACTGGCATCCCTCGGCCGACTCGAGGATGGGCGCGGCGGTGAGCAGTGCCTGCTCGAACTCCTCCTCGCGCCCGGGGGTGATGTACAGGTAGGCGTACTCGTAGATCATCGCGGGATCCTTCCGGGTGCTCAGCGCACTTTCTTGATGCGGGTGACGGTGACGAGCGCCAACAGGCCGATCACCATCGTGAACAGGTACAGAGCGGTGTAGTTCTGTCCGGAGCCGACAGCCAGCAGGAGGGGGGCCAGGGCGGGTCCGATGGACTGGGGCAGTACGTCCGCGCTGTTGATGACACCGAGGTCCTTGCCCACGTCGTCGGAGCTGGGCAGCACCTCGGTGGCCAGCGCCATGTCGACGGCGAAGTAGAAGCCCGAGCCGATGCCGAGCAGGGTCTGCGCCAGGTACACCGGGAGCAGCGTGTCGGAGACGGCCAGCAGGGCGAGGCCGGCGGCCAGCAGGACGGCGGCGGCGGTGACGAAGACCTTGCGGCGCTGCAGGCGGTCGGACAGCCACCCGCACAGCGCCGCGGTCACCGCGCTCAGTGTGTAGTTGAGCGTCGTCAGCAGGGCGACGGTGGTGGCGACCGCGCCGCTGGACAGGTCGATGCGGGACGTCAGGTAGTAGGCGAGATACGGGACCGGCGCCACCGACGCGAAGTAGGTCAGGAAGCGGGTCAGCCACACCCAGCCGAAGTCCGGATGGCTGCGCGGGTCGGTCCAGAAGCTGCCGAGGAACTCCTTGACGGAGAAGGAGCGCAGGCCGGTGGGGGCACGGGTGTCCCGTAGCGGCAGCGCGAACAGGCAGACGCAGCCGATGGCCGCGGCGGCCGGCACGAGGAAGCCGGCCGGGCCCGCCGAGAAGAGTGCTGCCGCTCCCATGCCCACCGGGACCGCCAGGCGCTGGCTGAAGCCCATGACGCCGGACACCATGCCCCGCTGGCCGGGCGGGACCTGCTCGGGCACCGTGGCCGCGAGTGCGGCGATGGAGGCGTTGAAGCTCAGTTGTGCCAGGCACCATCCCGCGGTGATGGCGGGGACGGAGGGCACGAGGGCGACGACGGCCAGACCCGCGGCACCGCCGAGGACGCCGGCGACGAGCCAGGGGCGGCGGCGGCCCCAGGCGGCGGTGGTGCGGTCCGACAGCCGTCCGGCCAGGGGGTTGGCGAACAGGGCGACGAGCGCTCCGAGGGCCGCGGCAAGCGCCAGGCTGCTCTCTTTGTGCTCGGGGTCGACCTGCTCGATGCGCAGGGCCAGGGTGACGAGGGCGACGGACAGGACGGCGCTGTACAGACCCAGATAGGCGAGACCGAGCCGGACCACGAAGGCCCGCGAGACTCGTGGTCCGGTCTCGGTGTGTGGGGTGAGGGATGTCATGGAACGGCGTTCACCGGGTTCCTCGGGTACCGCGCAGCCGGGTGAGGGAGGCTTCGACACTGTCGAGGAGGGAGGACCACGCCTTTTCGAACGCCCCGACGCC
The DNA here is from genome assembly GCF_014654935.1 of Streptomyces capoamus. Classification (GTDB taxonomy): domain Bacteria; phylum Actinomycetota; class Actinomycetes; order Streptomycetales; family Streptomycetaceae; genus Streptomyces; species Streptomyces capoamus. The sequence goes on along the minus strand of NZ_BNBF01000003.1, from coordinate 330,678 downwards.
CTGCTCCTCCAGGAGTGCGACCACTTCGTCGTAGTCGATGCCCAGTTCGGACAGTGCGGACAGCACACCGGCCGACTGCTCGTAGGTGCCCCGGACGGTGTCCGGCTGGATCTCGCCGTGATCGGCGACGGCGTCCAGGGTCTGCGGAGGCAGCGTGTTGATCGTGCCGGGGACGACCAGCCCGCTGACGTACAACGTGTCCGGATACGCGGGGTTCTTGGTGCTGGTGGACGTCCACAGCATGCGCTGCACGTTGGCTCCGGCGGCCTGCAGCGCCTGCCAGCGCTGGGAGCGCACGACCTCCTCGTGGGCCTGGTAGGCGAGCCTGGCGTTGGCGAGCCCGGCCCGGCCGAGCAGGTCCAGTGCCTGGGGGGTGCCGACCTCCTCCAGGCGCCGGTCTACCTCGGTGTCCATCCGCGAGACGAAGAACGAGGCGACGGATTCCAGCGTGGAGAGGTCCCGGCCGTCGGCCAGGGCCCTCTCCAGACCGGTCAGATAAGCGTCCGCGACCGCCCGGTAGCGGTCGATGGAGAAGATGAGGGTGACGTTGACGCTGATGCCCTCCGCGATCGCCGCGCTGATGGCGGGCAGGCCCGCCGGGGTGGCGGGGATCTTGATCAGCAGGTTGGGCCGGTCGACCGTCCACCACAGATGGCGTGCCTCCGCGAGGGTGGCGTCCGTGTCGTGGGCGAAGCGCGGGTCGACCTCCAGGGAGATGCGTCCGTCGTGCCCGTCGGTGCGCTGGTAGACGGGCCGCAGGAGATCGGCGGCGCTGCGTACGTCGGCCGTCGTCAGGGCGCGTACGGCCTCCTCGGCGGTGACACCGCGCAGTGCGAGGTCGTGCAGGTCGGTGTCGTAGGCGGAACCGCCGCCGGCGATGGCCTGGTGGAAGATGGACGGGTTGGTGGTGACGCCGACGACTTCCCGGTCGCGGAGGGCGGTCTCGAGGCCGCCGCCGGTGAGACGTTCGCGGCTCAGGTGGTCCAGCCAGATCGATACGCCGTGCTCGCTGAGCTGCCGTAAGGGTCCTGCCATGGCGGGAGTGGCTCCTTGTGTCGTCATGCCTTGATCGCGGCGCCGGCGTCGACCGGCAGGGTGGCGCCGGTGACGTAACGGGCCTCGTCGGAGGCCAGCCACAGCACCGCGTTGCTGATGTCGATGGAGTCCACCCAGGGCACCGGTATGACGCTCAGTTCGGTGGCGGCCGCGGCGAACTCCTCGCGGGAGGGGTTCTCGACGTCCGGCAGCAGCAGACGGCGTCCGGTGTTGTTCTGCACCATGTCGGTGTCCACGTTGCCCGGGTGGATGCTGTTGACCCTGATGAAGTAGGGCGCCAGCTCATTGGCCAGGGACCTCATGAGCCCGACCAGGCCGTGCTTGGACGCGGCGTAGTGCGACATGTTGGGACGGCCCAGGGTGCCGGCCACGGAGTTGGTGAAGATGATGGATCCGCCGCGGTTGGCGTCGATCATGTGCGGGACAGCGGCGCGGATGGTGTGCCAGGCCCCGGTGAGGTTGACGTCGATCATGTCGCGCCACTGCTTCTCGGTCAGCTCCCAGGAGCGCCCGAGCGAGCCGATGCCGGCGTTCGCGATCACCACGTCGATCTGGCCGAACTCCTCCAGACCGGCCGCGACCAGGGCCTCCATCTGGTCGAGCTCTCGCACGTCGGCGCCGAACGTGAGGATCTTGCCGCCTTCCTTCTCGACCAGGCGGCGTGTCTCCTCCAGGTCCTTGGAGGTGGCCAAGGAGTAGTGCGTGCTGCCGACCTCCTCACAGATGTCGGACGCGATGATGTGCGCGCCCTCCTGCGCGAGCCGTACGGCGTGCGAGCGGCCCTGGCCGCGGGCGGCTCCGGTGATCAGGACGACCTTGCCCTCTACACGTCCCATGTGCGTGCCTTCCTCGTAACTGCGGTGGCCGATGGTGGGGGGATGCTTGCGTCCGGTGCGACGGTGGGGACGGCTCCGGCGGGGTGGCCGGCGGCGCCGCCGGTCGCTGTGCCGCCGGTCGTCACGAGGCGCGCGCGTCGACCGGACGCGAGGCGTCGACGCGGCGGCGCAGGGCGCGCACGGCAGCGCCGGGGTCGGTGCCGGCGTAGACGGCCGAGCCGGCCACGAAGGAGTCCGCGCCCGCCTCGGCGCACCGCGCTATGGTGCTTTCGTTGACGCCTCCGTCCACCTGCAGCCAGAGCGGCACGTCACGGCCGCCGAAGCGGCTGATCTGGTCGATGAGAGCGCGGGCCTGGCGGACCTTCTCCAGGGTGAAGTCCAGGAACTTCTGGCTGCCGAACCCCGGCTCGACCGTCATGATCAGCAGCGTGTCGGCCTCGGCCAGCAGCCCCTCGTAGGGCTGGAGGGGGGTGGCGGGGTTGAGGGCCAGTCCGGCCTGGGCCCCGGCGGCGCGGATGGCCCGGAGGGTGCGGACCGGTGAATGGGTGGCCTCGGCGTGAATGGTGACGCTGCCCGCACCCGCCTCGGCGTAATCGGGAGCGTGCCTGTCGGGGTCGGTCACGCCCAGGTGGATGTCGAGGGGAAGCCGCACTTTCTTCACGAGGGATTCAACGACCGGTAAACCGACCGTAAGGTTGGGAACGAAATGGTTATCCATCACGTCCACGTGAAGAAGGTCCGCGTCCTCGGCCACGGCATCCGCCTCCTCCGCGAGGCGGGTGAAGTCGGCGGCGAGAATGCTCGGGGAAATTCGGATACTCATCGCTGCTCTCCGTCGATGGTGAGAAGGATTCCGTCCGGCTGGACTTCGAACTGGATGGCGTCGACCCCGTCCGCAATGACGTGGGCGTCTTGGAGTTCGCTGACATCGTGCCGGAACCGAACGGCCACGACCGTCATGCCGGCTTCTTTCGCGGCGGTGACACCGATGGGGGAATCATCGATTCCGACCACCGAGGCGGGCTTGAATCCCAGCTTCTCCGCCCCGAGCAGGAACCCTTCCGGGTGCGGCTTGGGGTGGACGACGTTGTCGGCGCTCACGATGACTTCGGGCACGGGGAGTCCGGCGCTGCGCAGGCGCGCCTGCGCCACCTCGGTGTCGTTGGAGGTGACGATGGCCCAGCGCTCGGGGGGCAGGGCCGCCAGCACCCGCGCTGCTCCGGGCAGGGCCACGACCTTGGAGACGCGGGCCCGCTCGGCCAGGCGCACCTTTTCGGCGTGTTCCTCGATTTCCCGCTGCGGCAGGTGCGGGAGAAGGGTCCGGATGATATCGGCACGCTTCTGCCCGTAGAAGGGTGCCAGGTCGAACGTTTCACCCAGGCCCACGGATGCGGCCCATTCATTCCAGCAGTCCTCGGCGTCTCCGTAGGAGTCGACCAGTGTGCCGTCCAGATCGAAGAGGACGGCGTCGTGCAGTACAGCCATATGCCCGCCTTTCGGCAATATCTCGCGACCGGTGTAGTGGCCACTTTACAGAGGCGACCTTGGACGACGAGCCGTCATATGACACGTATCAGCCGCTCCGGCGAACGGACCCGGCAAGGCGCTCATCTGCTCTGATGATCCTCTGCGGACCCGCCCCACCCCTTATGTCCGTTCTGGAATGGCGAGTTTTCACGCCACGGAAAGAGGGGAATAATGATTGAGCATTAAATCGTCCCGTTGGAACCCCGGTTGTGCAACTTAAAACCATGACCTGCGCCACAATCGAGAAATACGCACGCTCGTGCTGACGCGGTTCTGGGCGGAAACAGGGTGTGGTGGGCCGAGCCGGGGTGATAAGCAAGCGATGTGACGATGACTCTCGAGTATCCCGCCCTGCTGCAGCTGATCGACGAGCGGTCGGCCGCGTTCCGGAGTGCGGTCGCCGCCGCGCCCGGCCTTGACGCGCCGGTGCCGTCCTGCCCCGAGTGGACGTTGTTCGATCTGGTGCAGCACCTGGGTACGGGCCAGCGCTGGTGGGCCGCGATAGTCGCCGCGGGCCCGGCCGAGGCTCCGCCGGCCAAGGAGGCCGCGGAGGTGCCGCGCGAGGCCGAGGCGCTGCTGGCCTGGTACACCGAGTCGAACGAGCTGCTGCTGAACACGCTGCGCGAGGCCGGCCCGGACCGCGCGTGCTGGACGTGGTGGGGCTCCGGGGTGTCTCCGGCGAACGCCTGGGGCGTCGCCCGGCGCCGGGTGCACGAGGTGCTGGTGCACACCTACGACGCCCAGCTCGCCGCGGGCACCGTGCAGCCCATGCCGGCGGACGTCGCGACCGACGGCGTGGCCGAGTTCCTCGACACCTGCAACTCCACCCCGGCGGCCTGGCCGCACGAGCCCGCCACCGTCCACTACCACGCCACCGAGGGCCGCTCCTGGCTCCTCACGCTGGACGGCACCGGCGCCTGGCCCGCACCCCTCACGGACGACGCCGCGCCCGCGTCCGCCTCGGCCACGGGCACCGCCGAGCAGCTGCTCCTCTTCGTCTGGGGCCGCCTCACGCTGAGCGACCTCAGGATCGAGGGCGACCGGCGGGTCTTCGAGCGCCTGATCGCCTGGGAGCCCGAGGAGTAGGCGGTCCCGGTGTCAGGCGGCGGTTTGGAGCCCGGGCCGTCTCCTCGGACGGGAAGTCAGCAGGAACTCGCGCTCAGTCTTCAGCGGCACCGGCCACCTGCTGGTGTCCGTGTGCCGTGACCAGGGCGGGCAGTCGGCGCATGTCGGTGAAGACGACCGTCGTCGGACCCGTGAGCCAGTCGGCAGGCGTGAGGCCGCCGGCGTATCCGAAGGACCGCATTCCGGCGGCGCCGGCCGCCTGGACGCCGAACCTGCTGTCCTCCACGACGGCGCAGTGGGACGGATCGACGCCCATCCGCCGTGCGGCGTGCAGGAACAGGTCCGGGGCGGGCTTGCCCCGCTCGACCTCGTGGGCGCTGAAGATCCGGCCCTCGAACCTCTCGTAGAGCCCGACCCTGCCGAGGGTGTGGCGCATCTTCTCGTGGCTGCCGCTGGAGGCGATGCACCAGTGCTGTGCTCCGAGTCCGGCCGCCTCCAGACCGTCCAGGGCTTCGGTGATGCCGTCGACCGGGGTCAGGCCCTCGTCCACGGCCCGGGCGTGCATCTCCCGGAACCGCTCGTCCCAGACGCGGGCGGTCTCCTGCCCGAGACGCTCGGCGATCTGTTCGCCGATCGAGGTGGTCGAGCGGCCGACGAAGCGGTTCATCACGTCGGACTCGCTCAGTGCCCACCCCAGTTCCGCGCCCAGGGCGACGTGCGTCCGCACGGCGATCGGCTCGCTGTCGACGAGGACGCCGTCGCAGTCGAAGACGACGAGCCGGATGGGTTCCGCGGAGATGGCGCCCCCGGTCAACGGATGCAGCCCTGGCTGACGAGCAGCTGCCTGATCTCCTCGACGCGCGCGGGACCGAGTCGGCGCTCGGCCTGCTCGTCGGGCTTCTCGTCCTTCTGGCCGTACTGCCACCAGGCCTCCCAGGTTTCGCGCTTCGGCCGCTTCGACCCCAACGGGTCGGGCCCAACGGGTGGTGGCCGCTGGGGTGATGGCGCGCCCGGGCGGCAACGGACAGCGAGCCCGCCGCCGCAGAGGGCTCCCACGCCCGGGCCGGACGCGTCCGGAGGGTGGTGCAGCCGCTCGGCCATGGCGGCCGGCCCGGCCGGAACCGGCGTCACCGGGTGCGTGTCCGGCCGTTCTTGAGCACCCCGAAGTAGTCGCTGTAGGGGAGCTCCAGCTTGAACACCATGCCGTACCGTTTCCGGACGGCGGCGACCGTGGTGGTGTCCGGGTCACGGACCACGCGGGACACCGGCGGATCGTCGACGAGGCCGGCGTAGGGCTCCTCGACCAGTCGGCGCGGGGCACCGCCGCGAGTCGTGTCCCAGGTCAGCGTCTGCCCGGCGGTCGCCAGCCGGGTTGGCTCCGCGGCCTGCGGACCCTGGGGGTTCGGGCCGTGTCCCCGGTAGTAGGCGACGAGCCGCTTGCCCTGGTCGTCGTGCTGGAACGGTATGGGGCTCCCCGGTCCGGACGGCCCACCACGGGCGTGGTCGCCCGCGGTCAGAATCTCGTCCAGGGTGTCGGCCATGTGCCTGGGGTCGGCGCCGTAGTAGGCGGTGATGTTCATCGAGCAGACCACTTTGTAGTTGTCGGTCTTCTGCTGGAAGAACCAGCCCGGTCCCGATCCCGGCACGCACACGTCGTGCACCACGACCAGGCCGAGCGACAGGGGCGTGCGGTCGTCGTACGCCCGCGCCACGTCCCGGAGTTGTTGCTCCGCCCGTTTCCGGGCCCCCACCGCTTGGCCGCTTTCGCCGAACTTGCGCAGCTGCTTGCCGCTGACGGCACGGTCCGGGGTCGCGGAACAGGCGGGGAGGGCCAGCAGGACGGCCAGCACCCATGGTCCCCACGCCCGCTTGGGGCCGGCGGTGCGCCGCGCGAAAGCCCTCATGCTCGTCCGTCTCTCATCGGCACTCGCCTCTCCCTCGTCATACGCCCGGCCCGGCCGTCACTATCCACCAGGACGGCCGGGCCGGGCATGAGTACACGTACTCAGACGGTTACAGGCCCATGCCTGCCATCGTCCGCTGGAGAGCGTTCGCGTACAGGCGCGCGCCTCCGATCTTCGGGTGGAACGACTGGGCCGACAGGCCGTACTTGCTGATGAGCGGCCAGTCCTTGATCGGCTCGTCGGAGGCGACCAGCGTCTTGACGAGGCCGTGGACCTGCTCCGGGTTGCCGCACACGCCCTTGCCCGCGAAGTCGCTCTTCGGGTTGGAGAACCACACGTTGATCCCCGTGGCCTTGGCGTCGTCGGCCGCGCCCTGCATCGCCGTCGCCAAGGTGTCGGCGGTGTCGTCGAGCCAGGCCGCGGATGCCTCGGACAGGCCGATGGCCATGCCGCTGAAGCCGATGTTCAGGCATGATCCCTTGTCGGAGATCAGGGGCGGGTACCCCATGAGGACGATCTTCGCATTCTGGGCCCTCTTGTGGATCTCCCTCAGGACCCGTGTGATGTCCTGCCGGACCACCTGGTTGACGAGGCCCGGAACGGCCGTCTCCAGCGGCTGCCCGACGAACTGCTTGTCCCGGCCCTTCACACTGTCGTCCGTCTTGTCGAACGTCTCGCCTTGGCAGCTGCCGTTGCCGATGGACAGCAGGCACTTCTGGACGATCTGGGAGAACCGGGAGTCGTTGCCGCCGATGGAGATGGTGACGAGGGTGGTGTTCTGGTCCAGGTACCCCTTGTCGAGCTGGGGTTCCTCGCCGTTCTGGCTCTCGCCCGCCGACAGGGCGCTGTCGTCCACCTTCTTGGGCAGGACGTTGTAGGTGCGCGCACCCGAGCACGCGATCAGGTGGTAGTCCATGCTCGGGTCGAGCGCGTCGTCCAGCTGACCGATCGACTTCGACGCACCGGGCAGCGCGGCCTGACGCGACCACGCCTGGGTGGACCGGTGGCAGGCGTTGCGGGCGTTGTCGTCCAGCTTGCTGCGGTAGTTGGTCTCCGGGTAGTAGTCCCGGTCGCCCTCCGAGGCACCCTCGCCCGAGGAGTAGGAGTCACCCATCGCGACGACCGCGTTCTTCGGCTTGCCCGGAAGCGGCTGGAAGGCGACCGAGCCCCAGGCGATGTCCTCGTCGGCCGTGCCGTCGTCGGTGACGTTCGACAGCATGACCGCCGGCCGTCCCGTGAAGTGGAACGCGCCCAGACTCACCCAGCGCCCGGCACGCTGCTGCACGGACCGATCGGGGCTCTTGCTGTCGCTGTTGAGGACGTGGTACTTCGCCTGCCTCGTCTGCGCGCCGGTGTCGGGCAGGTGCACCAGGACACGCGCCCAGCCGAGGTCCTGCCCGAGGGTCCAGACGCCGTTGATGGCCATCCGGCCGCCGTCGCCGCCGAGGTGGTCCGCGTTGCGGGTGTGGGCGTACCAGTAGTGACCGCCGTATCCGCCGCCGACCTGGTGCAGGTCCTCCTTGCCCTCGTAGTAGCCGTCGGAGTCAGGGAAGAAGCGGAAGCCGAAGGTTCCCGCGGAACTGGTACTGCCGCAGTCGGACCACGTCGGTGTGCCGTTCGGTACCGAGGCCACGACCTTCGCCCCGGAGGGGGCTCCGGTGCAGACCGGGGTGCCGTCGTGCAGACGATGCCCCTGCCCCGGTTCCGAGATCAGCGACTGGTACTTGATGTTCTCGTGCCCGCAGGTGGTGGGACACAGGGGCTTCCAGGTCACGTTGGGCTGGTTCCACCAGTACTGCGTGTAGCACTCCTTGTTGGGGCAGTTCGGCGGAACGTTCGGATCACAGTTGTTCTTCGTGTTGCAGAACGCGTCCAGCGGCGGGGAGACGTGGCTGCGGTAGTCCTTGCTCGTCCACCAGGCGGGCTGGAAACCCGCCGTGTTGTACCCGGAGTCGCCGAGCCAGTCCTGCTTGCCGTCGGTGCCGTAGGAGAAGCCGGTGTCCATGGACCAGGCGGCCCAGCCCATCACCTTCTCCTCGTAGGGCCAGTCCTGCGGGTGCGCGGCGTCCTTGTTCGCGGTCGGGCCGTCCACGTCGGTGTCCATGAACGGGTGGCCCCAGCTCTTCTTGTAGAGCGGGTTGGCCGGGTTGTTGTACCAGCCCAGGCCCCAGTGGCCGGCGTTCTTGCCCGCGTCCGCGCCCGGGTTGAAGCCGAGGTTGTAGTTCCACACCGCGGTGAACCAGTTCTCGACCATGGACGGGTCGTCGTTGTTGACGGTGACCGTCTGACCGGCGGCGTGGACCTCGTTCCACTTGTCGGCCAGGATCTGCATCGCGGCGGCGATGTTCGTGGCGTAGTCGACGGCCACGGCCTTCTGCAGGCCCGGGGACAGGGCCGTCTCCTTGTGCCCGTTGTCGTCCGTCTTCTCATGGCCCGCCAGACGCATGCCGTCGGTGACCTGTCCGACGCCGTAACCGCAGTCGGACTTGTCCCAGTGGATCTTCCAGTAGGCGTCGGGGTCGTCCTCCACGGCCTTGCGGCCATAGTAACCGTCCATCGCAGCCAGGGGGTTGCCCATCTGGCCGGGTATCGAACCGCCTTCGGCCTGCCACAGGTTGGACTCCTGCGCCATGATGCCGAGCAGCACGTTCGCCGGGATCCGGCCCTTGCCGTCACCGCCCGCGAGCTTCGGCACCGGGAACAGGCCCTGGGGGTCGATCGTGCCCAGGCCGGTCTGGCTGCGGTAGCCGCCCTGCCGCAGGTACTGGGAGCGCAACTGGCCCCGTACGGCCATGTCGACGGCCCACTCGACCTGGTTCGGCGTCGGCTGCAGCGCCTGCGCATTCACGTCGTTGCGGGAGATGGCGCAGATGCGGTCGGTGTCCCGCGGGTCCACAGCCGTGTTGGGGTCGTTGACCTGCGCCACCGAGTTGCCCTTGCCCCTCCCGGCGGATGCGGGGAGGGCGGGGCTGGGGTTCTTGCCGCTCGGTGCCGTCGTGTCCGCGACCGACTGGGTGACCTTCTCACCGGTGGTGGTGGCCGTGCTGGTGACGGTCACGGGCTGGTCCGTGTCCACCGTCTCCGGGGTCGGCCTGGTGTCCTGGGGAGCGGGTTCGTTCTTGGTGAACCCCTTGCCCGCGCCCTTGATGTGCGCCAGACCCGCGCGGATCCCCGGTGTGAGGACCGGTTCGACGGCGAGACGGCCACGGGTGGAGATGTCCGTGTCGGCGGGGGCGTCGATCCGGGTGATCCCGGTGCCCTTCACGCTCGGGGCGCCCTTGGGGTGGCCGGTGAGGAACACCCGGCCCGCCTCGCCCGGCATCAGGTCGAGGTCGCCCAGCTTCCCGGTGGCGACCAGGGCCGGCCTGCCGTGCCCGGACCACACCTTCGCCTGGGACGTCCTGGTGTCCTTGCGGTCGACGAAGGCGATGTCGCCGTTCCGCGCGGGACGGATGTCGAACGGGACGCTGTCCGCGGTGACGAGGTCCTTCACCTTGCCCGCCCGGTCGATGTGCACCAGGTTGTGGCCCCGCGCCGCCACGGTCCCGTCCTCGACCGGTACGGCGCTGGTGATCTCGCCCTTGAGGGCCGCCCGGCCCAGGGACTTCCCGGCCGTGTCGACGGTCACCACCCGGGTCTTCGTCAGGGCCGGGTCGTTGACGTCCCGGAACGCGGTGAACGCGGCTGTGTGCGTCCGGGTGTTGCACGACGGGTCGAAGTAGGCCAGCGACACCGTGAACGGCAGCTTCTTCACGTGCCCGGTGGACGTGTCGACGATGGCGGCGAACGCCCCGCCCTGCATCAGGTCCGGCTTGTTCGTGAAAGCGCGCGGCGCGTACACGGCCGCGACGTGGTCGCGGTCCATCACACACTGGTTGCCGATCCACGAGTCCGCTGTCAGACCCGGCTCGGACAGTTCGGCTGCCGTCTTCCACGCGTACGCCTGGCTGCTGTCGGCCGCAAGGATCTTGAAACCGCCGGTGTCGGCCGCCCCGGTCACCGCTCGGTCCGTGGACGCCTTCCAGCCGTCGCCGAGCGTCCTGTCCGGATGCGCCACACGGCCGGGAGGGCCCTGCGGGGCGTGTGCGCCGGCGACGTGGCCGGGGCCGGGTGTCGCCGCGGCTACGGCGGGCGCTGCCTGCAACAGCCCGCCGGTCAGGGCCGCGCAGCCGGCCAGGGCCGCTATGGGCAGGTGCACTCTGTTTCTGCGTCTCACGCGTCTCGTGCGTTTCATGCGCCTCAAGAGAAAACTTCCCCGTTTCTTGTCGAGACGTTCCCTGCCTGGTCACGGCAGGGCTCAGCCACCCCCTGCGGCGAGAGGCCGAAGGGGGTGGATGGCAGTGGCGAGCAGGCCCGGCTTGAGCAAGTCAGGCCCGCAGGTGCCGTGTTCGCGCCGGTTCACCGGCCGATCACGGTCTTGGAGGAGTCGCCCGGGTCAGCGGGTGTCACCGAAGGGGTCGTAAGTGACGACCCGTAGGCTGATCTCCGAGCCGATCGCTCCCGCTTTGGAGCCGGAGGCCGTGATGTCCGCCCGAGTCGGCCATGTCGTGCCCGGCCAGACGTTGTCGGCCTTCGCGGTCACCGAGAACGGAGACTTCTTCTCGCCGCCCACGACCGTCACCGTGACGGCATAGGCCGCCCGCTTGTCACTGCCGTTGTGGATGGTCAGCGGTACGACGAGCCGCCCCGACTCCATGCGGGGTGTGTACGCGATGACCTCACCGTGCGAGGCCGTGGCAGCGGCCTTCCCGAACCCGTAGTCCTTGGGATCGGGGACAGCGGTGTTCGTCGGGTGGACGGGATCACCACTGGGGGCGGCGGCCGCGCGCTGGGCGGCCGCCTCCTGTGCTGCCTTGCCCGGATCACGGTCCCCGTGCGACGGCTCGGAGGCCGCGCCGGCAGCTACCGATGAGGGCCGTGGCGGGGAGGACGGGTGATGCTGTGTGCTCGTCCGGGTGCCGCAGGCAGTGAGAGCCAGGGGCCCCGCCACTAGGATCACCAACAGGGAGCGCGCGGAGGCCCGGGCCGTGCCGGACAGGCTGTCAGCCACAGGTGAACATGTAGTCGGTCTTGAAGGTGAAGAACAGGCTGCTCGAACTCTTGCCCATCTTCGCCGTCACGGGCGCGCAGAGCGATGCGGAGACGTAGACGGGGCCGGCGTACTCGGTGAAGCTTCCGGAGTCCGTGGCGCAACCGGTGCCGTCCACCTTGCACACGTGCAGGTACATGTACCGCGACACGCCGAGGTTGTTGTCCAGGATGGCGCAGCCCTTGCTTCCGTTCTGGTAGGAGAAGAGCGTGGCCAGCCGCTGGTTGGGGTCCGTGCCCTCGGGCAGCGGCACCGCTCGGAACAGCGTGTATCCGGACCCGCACACGGTGGCCGCTGCCGCCGCGGCCTGAGGGTCGGCCCTGACCAACGCCCGGGTGGACGCGTCGGCTGACTTCGCGACCGCGACGGCAGGCTGGTCGGCGGCCACCGCCTGCGGTACGGCCAGCACCCCCAAGGTCAGCATCGCGGCAGCGGTGACGGCACGCAGGCCTGCCCTGAGATTGAACATGTTTCGCCAACTCCCCGTTGAAATACCACAAGAGTGGATCGACGGCGCCGGTCGAGCGCCGACTACCGGTGCACCACCGGTAGAGCGATCCAGGTCGGTTGCGGACATGCGGCGGCGGGGCACACACGCCCCCCATGTCCGCACAAACGTTTGAAACGCGGACGTCAACTTAGTCACGATCTCGATCTTCCGACACCGATTTTTCGCTAAGTTCGCGGCCGCGTGTCCGAAAATCACCGGGAAAGGAATACCCAAGGGCACGTCAAAAGGGGGCCACGAGCTGACTGCTGGTCGACGGTCGACAGCCAAGCGGAACGAAGCACGCCTCGAGCGCAACGGCCAGAACAGGTGCCCCACCGTAGGGACACGAAAGCCGCCATTCACCCTATGTGACGATTCGCCGGTTAGTCGCTGTGAGGCGGGGCAGAGGGCTCTGTGAAAGGCGGTGATTTTGTGGACGAGAGGATTCGCAGGTACTGCATCCGTTTCTCGCTGGTGGGGTTGCTCACCGGAGCTGTACTGGGTTTCGCCTCGGGTGGCTTCTTCGGCGCTTTGGTGGGCGCGGGCATCGGCTTCGCCCTGGCCGTCGGGAGTGTCCTGTACTGGGGTGAGCATGGTGGTGCGCGCCGCCGTCCGCCGGTGATCGAGGTGCGACCAGGCCGTTCGGACGCCCGGCAGCCCGGGAGGGCGCACCACGTGCCCAGCCAGCGGGCCGGCAGGACGACCGGCTGGCCGTACCTCGAGTACTGACCTCGCGAGCGACTCGACGGGTCCGCTCCGTCGTCATCGCGGGCCCACCCCGTTCTGTGCACGGCCATGAGGGCCGCACGGGCAGGGGCCGGCAGGCGGACCGAGTGAGGTCGGATCCACCCGGAGTGCTGCGCCGACACGGGCGTTCCTGCGCCGCACGACCGCCCGTGTCACCCCCCGGGGTGGGCGGCCGCACCCCTGGAGGCGGCTGCCGTCGCTCGGTGCTCGACGCCCGCCGGGCGCTGCGTCATCGACTAGGAGACGGACTCGGGGAGGTGCGCCGGGCAGTCGACCTTGGGGGCCGCTTGGACACCGCTGACCTCCTCGACCGAAGCACTCCAAGGGGCGGTGACATCCTCGCGGGTGAGGACCAGCAGACGGTTCACGCCCGCGGCCAGATGCTTGCGGTAGGTGCGTATCGTTTCCTCCGCAACCGCCTGTTCCAGCGTCGCGCGTACCATCCATTCAACGAAGCAGAGCTGGCAGCCGGAGCGCAGCAGAACCGGCCGTTGGAAGCGACGGCGGGTCGGCGTGTGGAACGTGAGACCGATCATCCGATTGGGCCAGACGCCCAGCAGTACCCGGCAGGCAGCCGGAAGTGAGGCGAGCGCGTACTCCCGCACCTGCTCAGGTGTCAGGCGCCGCGCGATGATCGGGACGACGATCCGGTCGCCCAGGGAATTGACGAGCAGGGGCACCACGACGCGCAGCAACCACCAACCGAGCGAGACCCATCCGGCGACGGCCCAGCCCCGCCCCGAGTCCACGAGTTGCGGCATGGCCGACGAGGCCAGCAAGGCGAACCCCACGGCGTGAGAGGGCTTGACCCGGCCGTGCGGGCGCAGCATCGGCGTCAGCACCGCGCCGACCGCCACGGCGGCGCACAACACCCAGTAGATCTGCAACTCGCTCACAAAGTCCCCCTCCCCCACAGGTTCGGCGAGCGTGTGCCGTTTCATTGGAGCCCCGTCCGGGGCACTCGTCAACGGCCTGTGAAGCAGCAGCAGTTGGGGCCAACTGCTGTCATCCAGCCGCGCGCCGTGCTGATCGTCCGGCCGGAACTGGCCCCCGACGTCGGCGCGGTCCTCCGGCCGGCGCGAAGGCCGCCACTGCCCTGACCGTGGACCTCGTCGAACGCCCCCGTGCTGCGCCGTCCTGCCGGACAGCCACGGCGTACTGCGCGCCCGAGGCGTCGGCCGGCCGCACGTCCGCCCGACTTCAGAGCACGACCCCCATTCCTTTACATGGTCGCCACATCTATACTCCGATCGCGCTGTCAAGAGCAGCCGACTCAGATGTCTGGAACATGAGGGAACATGGCTCGATCTGACAACCGCAGCGACACGGAGCTGGGATGCGCCGTGCTGCTCGGTCTCGTCCTCGTCGGTGCGGTCTGCTGGCTGGTGTACCAGGCAGTCCTCTGGGTCGTCGCCGAGTGGCGTTGGGCCTGGTTCGCCGGGTGCGCGGTGGCGGTCCCCGGTGCCGCGTACGCAATCGTGTGTGCGTGGCGGGAGGAACGGCCCTTCGTGCCGTCCCGTCAGCTCGAGGCCTGGACCACGGCGGTGGCCACGGCGCTCGCCGCCGCAGCACCGCTCGTCGTGCTGCTGAAGGGGTGGCCGACCGCGATCGTCGCCCTGCTGGTCGCTGCGGGCAGTGCGGCGGCCGTCGCGTACGTGCCCTGGTGGGACGACTACGCAAGGACCACCGCCACGGCTGGCCCGGGCAGGAGGCCGGCGGGCGAGGACAAAGTCCCCGCGGCTGAGGACGGCGACCCGCTGCCCGTCGTAGCGGCGTCCGAAGCGGAGTGACGGCCTCAGCCCGACGGCCACCCCTCTGACGGACGCCCCGCTCCCGTTCGACCGGCCTGCGAGCCCTGAACGGTCGGGCACCCACACCGCACCCCGAACCGACCGCCGCCTTCCGGACCGGGCCACGCGACAGCCCGGCCGCAGCCCCCTGGAGCTCATGTGTTCCGCATGTCCTTCCCGATGTCCTTCCCGCCGCCCGGTCGTGGGCGCCGTGTCGGCACCCTGCTCGCCGTCGTATGCGTCAGCACGCTGGTCATCGCCCTCGGCGAGCCGTCCGGTGACGACACCGCCACGGCCGCACAGGCGCCGGCCCGCACGGCGTCGACCGCCCCGCCGTCCGCCCCCGTCCCGAAGCGTTCGCCGTCCCCCCGCGTCACCGCGCCTGTCCGCAAGACACCGGCGCAACGGCTCGACGCCCTCGGGCGGTCGAGGAAGTGGGAGCTGTCGGGTTCGTCGGCGTCGGAGTTCACGCGGGACGCCTGCGACATGGCCCAGGAGACGGACAGCCGGCCCGACCTGGCGGGCGAGAGCGTGCCGCAGGCCCTTGCGATGCGCGCGGCGTCCGAGGACTCCGGTGCGGACGCGCTGCGCGCGGGCGTACCGGCGCTCTGCCCTAAATGGACCAAGGCCGTGGAAGCGAGCCTGTCCGGCCACTACGACCGCTGGATCACGGACGACACCTACGACATCGGTACCGCGCCCGACCAGATACCCCCGGGCACCTACCGCACCGCCGGTGACATAGCCGACTGCTACTGGGAACGCACCGCCGCCAATGGGGACGTGATCGACAACGGCCTGGTCACGGCGGCTCGGCGGATCACGGTCGTCATCGGTGCCTCCGACAGCACGTTCACCTCGGACAACTGCGGTCTGTGGACGCCGGTCCACTGACCCCTCACCTGTCACCGCATGTCCAGCCGCAAGCGGCACGTACCAATTCCGCTTTGACACACAGGAGCACCACATGAACAGCACTGCGCTGATGACGTTCAAGAGCCACATCGAGGGCAGGAACGCCGACGTGTCCATCTACCGCGACCGGATCGAATGGGTACGCGGTCGTGGCGTGAGTGGCAAGAAGCTCACGGCAGGACTGCTGACCGGCGGCGTGTCGTTCCTGGCGACCGGTGTGCGAGGCTCCGGCGCGGGCACCGAGATGATCCCGGTGAAGAACATCTCCAGCGTGGTGACCAAGCGGGACGGCCTGATGTTCACCAAGATCGTGGTGGTCGCCTCGGGCAACACCATCGACTTCCGCGTGCCGCACGACGCGGCGCCCGGGATCAAGTCGCTCCTGACCGACCTGGTGCTCGGTCATGTCCCCGCTCCCGGGCACACCCCTCCCCCGCCCGTCCAGCCGTCAGCCTCCTCCTCCCAGACGGGCAGCGCCGTCGAGCAGTTGCAGCAGCTCGCACAGCTTCGGGACGCCGGCATCCTGACCGAGGAGGAATTCGCAGCCAAGAAGACCGAGATCCTCGCCCGCATGTAGAAGGTCGGGACCCTCAGCCGGTCCGGGGCGTCCCCCCGCACACCATGTCTTCCAGCAGCTCGACGGCGCGGCGGGCGGCGGGGTGCCGCGCGATCGACTTCTTCACCGCGAGACCGACGTACCGGACCGGGGTCGGGGACACCAGGGCGACGGTCGTCAGTTCCTCCGGCAGCTCACCGATCCCGAGGGCCGGTACCACGGTCAGCCCGATTCCCGTTGCCACGAACGACATCGCCGTCCGGTAGTCGTGCGTCTCCACCACGAAGCTCGGGGAGAACCCGGCTTGCGCGCAGGCGTTCAGGAGCACACGGCGGCACGCCCCTTCGCGGAGGTCGTTGTCCACCCAGTGCCGCGCGGCGAGGTCCGCCAACGGCACTTCCGGCTCCTGGGCGAGCGGATCGTCGACGCGGACGACGGCGAGGTAGGGATCCTCCGCGAGTCTGCGCACTTCGACGGACCCGGACCGCTCGGCACCCGTCTCCTCCACGAAGATGTCCACGTCCGGGTCGCCCGTCGCGACCTCCGTCAGCAGCAGGTCCAACCGGAGGTCCGGGAACTCGGCTCGCAGCGCGGCAACGGTCGGTGCCAGCCACGCCGCGCCGGCCGAGCCGAAATAGCCGATCGACAGGCTGCCGACCCGGTCGGCGCGCAGATCGCCGACGACCCGCTCGACCCGGCTGAACGCCTCGAACAACGTGTCCGTCTCGGCGGCGAGGGCCCGTCCCGCCTCGGTCGGCTCGATGCCGCGGCCGGATCGTTCGAACAGCTGCAGTCCGGTCTCCCGCTGCAGCGTGGCGAGCTGCTGGCTCACCGCGGACGGTGTGTAGCCGAGTGCGGAGGCGCTCGCGCGGATCGAACCCGTCGCGACGACCGCCCGCAGGACGCGGAGCCGTGAGATGTCCAACACGCCGTGAATGTACAGCTGCGCTTAACGCATGTACAGAACTCGTCGCTTGTGCTGCACAGAATCCGGAGATGATGATGTCCGGGTGACCGATCTCCTTGAGACCGCCCGGCCCGCCGGCGCCGGCAGAACAGACATGGGCAGGACCGCGGCCGCCGCCGGGCTGGCGGTCGTATTGTGGGCCTCGGCATTCGTCGCCATCCGCGGTGTCGGGCACGCACTGTCCCCCGCACCGCTGGCGCTGCTCCGACTGGGCATCGCGGCCGTCACGCTCACAGTGATCGCAGTGGTCAGGCGGGCGGCCCGTGTCCGCGTGTCCCGCAAGGCGTTCCTCCTGATCGCGGCGTACGCCGTACTGTGGCTCGCCGGATACACCGTCGCCCTCAACGCGGGGGAACGGCACGTCGATGCGGGGACCGCGGCGTTGTTGGTGAACCTCGCGCCGCTGCTGGTCGCCGTCACCGCCGGGAAGTTCCTCGGTGAGGGCTTCTCACGATCGCTCATCGCCGGCTCACTGGTCGCACTCGTCGGAACCGCGCTCATCGCGACCGGGGCGACCGCACAGCGGGACTGGACAGGGGTCCTTTTGTGCCTGCTGGCCGCCGCGCTCTACGCCGCGGGCGTCATGATCCAGAAGGTCACGCTGCGGCACGTCGACGGGCTCACCGCGATCTGGCTCGGGTGCATCGTCGCCACCGTGGTCCTGCTGCCCTGGGCGCCGCAGTTGGTCGGCGAGTTGCGGGTGGCCTCCACAGGAGTGGTGCTCGGCGCCGTCTACCTGGGTGTCTTCCCCACGGCCATCGGTTTCACCGCGTGGGCCTACGCGCTGCGCCGCATGAACGCCGGCCGGCTCTCCGCGGTGACCTACGCCGTTCCGGCCGTGTCGGTGCTGCTGTCGTGGCTGCTGCTCGCCGAAATACCGACCGCGTACGGTCTCGCGGGCGGCGTGCTGTGCCTGACCGGGGTCGCCCTCTCGCGCCGGCGGTGAGCCGCGGTGGGCCACCGGCGGCACCGGCGCCCGACCGGCGTGCCACCACCAGGGTTCCGAGGTGACTGCCCGACCCGGGAGCAGGCTTCCGACCGGACACCGTGCCGCTCGCCCTACTGCCGGCGCTCCAGCACGTCGGCGACCACACAGCTGACGTTGTCGGGACCGCCCGAGGCGTTGGCGAGGGCGACGAGTTCGCGCACGGCCTGCTCGGGTTCGCCGATCTCGGCGAGCACTCGGCGGATGTCCTCGGCCGGCACGACGGCCGACAGGCCGTCGGAGCAGAGCAGGTAGCGGTCTCCCGGCTCGGTGTCGTGCAGACGCACGTCGGGGGTCGTGGCGGCTCCTGGGCCCAAGGCCCGCACCAGCAGCGACCGTTGGGGGTGGGAGGCGGCCTCCTCCGGGCTGAGGCGTCCTTCGTCGACCATCGACTGGACCATGGTGTGGTCGTGGGTGATCTGGAACAGCTCTCCGCCCCGCAGGAGATGGACGCGGGAGTCGCCGATGTGGACGAGCGCCATCTGTGACCCCGTCCAGAGGGCCGCGGTGAGTGTCGTACCGGTGTCTTCCGGTGACGAGCCGCTCCCGGCGACGTCGTGTACGGCCCGCCGGGCCTGGTCGATGACGTCTTCGAGGACGTTGAGGAGATCGCCGGCCGGGACGTCGTCGGTCTCCAGCCGCTTCAGCGCGCCGATGGCGGCGGCACCGGCGCAGGCTCCCCGACTGCCGCAGCCGTCGGCGACCGCGAGCAGGCGGGGCCCGGCGTAGGCGGTGTCCTGGTTGCTCTCGCGGACGCGGCCGGTGTCGGAGAGAATTGCGTAACGGATGTCCAGGGACTGGGCGGTCGGGGGACATGGCGGGGTCCTTCCGGGACAGGTGGTCGATGAGGAAGGCGGCCAGGTCCCGCCGTGCGGCGGTGTCTGCTTCGGCCTGGGCCCAGAACGCGCGGACCTCCTGGGCCGCCGCGACCGCGTTCAGCGTGCGGACGTGTCGAATGCGGGCCAGGGGCATGCCCAGGCGGCGGAGCCAGGCGACCAGTCGGGCCTGGTCCAGCTGCTCCGGTGCGTAGTGGCGGTAGCCGGTCACCGGGTCGACACGGGCAGGGGGCAGCAGGCCGAGCTCGTCGTAGAGCCGCAGTGCCTTCGGCGACAGCCGGGACGCCCTCGCGAACGCCCCGATGGTCAGCAAGCCCATGCTCGTCCTCCTCATACCGGGCACGTCGCCCGGCCCCACTGATGCTGCGGGCTCCCCCAAGGTGAAGGTCAACCCGGCGACCTACGCGCAGGGGCGAGAGTGGCGACCTTGGCCGCAGCCCGGGCCCTCCCGTTCGGCCTATCCGAGGTGGCGCGTGACATCACGACGAGGTACTCGTGCTGTATGGCCGAGACCGAAGGCGAGCAGGAGCGGAGGCGGAGACTTTCCCTCGGCGAGCGTTTCAAGAAGTTGACCGAACGCAATCTGGCTCTGGTCCTCATTCTGTACGTCAGTAGCGCCGTCACGGCGGTCAGCACGTTCATCACTGCGTACGTGACGGGCGGACACTGGTATCAGCAACACTTCGACTGGCAGGCCGGAGAGTACGCGAAGCTTGCCAGACTCCACGCGGGATACACCCTCAACAAGTTCGAGGAACAGCTGGGCCGACCGTCCATCCAGATCGCGATCAACAAGACGAGCCTGGGTAGTCTCACGCAGAACACCTTCCAGCCGCGCCCCGAATACTGGGTCGACGCCGTGACGGACCCGCGCAACCGCGTGGTCGCGTACGCGGTCACGTCCTGCAGCTCGGACTTCACGCCCTCCTTCACCTACTGGGACGACCAGCACAACAGGTACATGACCGTCTCATTGAACGAGACGGCTTTCGCCTCGGCCTTCCCGTCGATCCGCGATGTCGGAACGGTGACAACAGACTTCAGTGGCTCCATGGGCCCGAAGTACTACTTCGCCATCAAGCCGTCGAATGCGTACTCCATCAACAGGTCCTACGCCTGGGGAGTTTCCAACGTCTGCCCGTGGAAAGCCATCAAGTCGACGCACTCCAGTGGCACCTGGGTGAGTTGGTTCAGCAGCCAGGTGCAACGTTTCCACACGGGAGGATACGAACTGAGAGTGCAGGCCAAGGAGGTGGACAAGCTCGGCAGAGACCTCATGTCCGAGTACGCCGTCAATACGTACGCCGAAACAGCTCCCACTGTCGACTTCGGCATCTATCCTGAGCAGATCGGCGCGGATCCCATGCTGATCCCCCCTGCTTTGTCGAAGTTGGCCGACAACGGCCCGCCTTCGTGACCGGCTTGACGCCGAGGCGGAAGCACCCGAAGCCTCGTTGACGTCCTGCAGGTCGCACCTCATGTACGCCACGTCCACGAGGTGCGGTCTGTCGGCATCATCTCTCCGGCGCGCGCCCTCTCAGCTATGGGCGCCGGCGTCGTCTTCGTTGCGGCAGCTCGCCGGTTCGGGCCGCCGGGTGGGGGTTCGACGCGTCCGCACCTTCCCCATGCGTGTCCGCACCCTCACCATGACGGCCTGTCGGGCGTTGTGCGGGCGGGCAGGTCGGATGCGGGCACCCAGGGCATCACTCGGGCCAAGTCCCGGTGTATTCGGTCGACTTCGCCGCGCACCTGGGTGGGGATGTCGCCGCGTTCGGCGACGAGGCGGTTGAAGATGGGAGTCTCTTGAAACACGGTGCGGTCTGCTTTCTACGGGTGGCCGGTCGCGGATCGGGCGGGGCAGGGTGAGCCCGCATTGGTTTATCACGTCGCTGAGCCCCGGGAAGCACGCCCGGCTGGGAGACGACGCCGGCCGCGCCGGCCAGGGCGTCCAGGCGGCCTGCCATCCGCGCATCTGTCCAGCATCCGCCCCGAAACGGGAACAATCTCCATATTGCCCATTCCTGCGTACAACCTTCCCGTACGGTCGACCGTCTCACCGTCATCAGGATCGAGACGACGCGACGAAGCGCGACGAAGGAGGACAGGATGCGACGTGTCAGTGCGGCAGTGGCAGTGCTCGTGCTCGCGGGCGCCACGCTGGGGACGGCGGCGAGCACCGCGGGAGCGACCCCGGCAGAGGGACGGCGCGCGGCAGCGGCCTGCCCGACGGGCTGGGGCAGCGGCACCAAGAGCGGTGCCGCCACGGGGGCCGAGCACCTGGTGGACATCAGGACCGGACAGCACAAGTGCTACGACCGTATCGTGTTCGAAGTGCCGGGCGGCGGTGACCGGATCGGCTACCACGTCCAGTACGTGGACCGGTTCTACGCCGATCCCTCGGGTGAGTACATACCGGTCCGCGGCGGAGCGATCCTCGCCATCGGTGTGGACGCGTGGAGTTACGACCTGGAGGCCGGTGTGCCGACCTACCCGGGGAAGGTCGGCAAAGCCCTGCCCGGTGTGAAGGTCAACGGATACCGCACCTTCCGGGACACCCGCTTCGGTGGCACCTTCGAAGGGCAGACGCAGGTCGCTCTCGGCGTGCGTGCCCGACTGCCGTTCCGGGTGATCCAGGTCGAGGACCGGGTGGTGGTCGACGTGGCCCACAGCTGGACGAGTTAGCCCAGTCCCGCCTCGTACAGAGCCCGCCCCCACGGTCTCGCGGTGGTACGGCCCTCCCGCCGGCCGTACCACCGCCACCCCGACCGAGGCTCAAGATCGGCTCAACTCACTGGAGTTGACCCCGGCCACGGGTGCATCCTCCTCGGCAACGACATGACGAAGGGGAAGACGATGAAGAACTCGCTCGGCCGAATCGTGAGGCGCGTCCGGGACGTCGTGTCCGGACGCCAGGACATCAAGGACTACGGCGACCCCGAGGCACGTCGCCACGGGCGCCACAACCGTGACGCCAACCTGGCCCGTCACTACATCCCCACGCCGCCGCCGGTCTCCATCAACTTCCCCACCAGCATGTAGGGCGGGGCGCATCTCCCCGTTGTGCGAAACCGCATTTTATGGCTTCTTTCGCAGCCAGTTACGGTCTCGCCCATGGAATGGACATTTCAGTCGGCCGAGGAACTCACGGCTGCCCTGCGTGCCGGTGAAGTGAGCTCCGCGGAGCTGACCGACGAGACGATCGCCCGGATCGAGCGCGACGACAAGGCGATCAACGCCATCTGTGTGCGGGACTTCGACCGCGCGCGCGTCACCGCGCGCGCCGCCGACCAGGCACGCGCCCGCGGTGACGACCGGCCACTCCTCGGCGTTCCGGTGACGGTCAAGGAGTCCTACGACGTCGCCGGGCTGCCCACCACCTGGGGCATGCCGCCGCACCGGGATCACGTCCCGGCCGAGGACGCGGTGCAGGTCGCACGCCTCAAGGCCGAGGGCGCGGTGGTGCTCGGCAAGACCAATGTGCCGTTGGGGCTTCAGGACATCCAGAGCTTCAACGAGATCTACGGCACCACCAACAACCCCTGGAACAGCGCCCGCACGTCGGGCGGATCGTCCGGTGGATCAGCGGCCGCCCTGGCGTCCGGATTCGGCGCGCTGTCCATCGGCTCCGATCTCGCCGGATCACTGCGCACGCCCGCGCACTTCTGCGGCGTCTACGCGCACAAGCCGACCCTCGGGCTGGCTCCCGTACGCGGCATGGTGGCGCCGACCGCTCCGCCGTTGCCGACGGAGCCCGACCTCGCCGTCGTCGGTCCGATGGCGCGCACCGCACGCGACCTGCAACTCCTGCTCGATGTCATGACCGGTCCGGACCCTCTCACGCTCGGTAAGGCCTACGACGTGCGGCTGCCGCCCGCGCGCCATGAGCGGTTGTGCGACTTCCGTGTCCTGGTCCTCGACGAGCATCCTCTTCTCCCGACCGGGTCCGCCGTCCGGGCGGGCGTGGAGCGGGTGGCCGGTGCGCTTGCCGACAGCGGCGCCCGCGTCGAACGGCACAGTGCGCTGCTGCCCGACCTGGCCGAGGCCGCGGTTCTGTACACGCAGTTCCTGTTCTCGGGCTCCACCGCGCACTTCCCTCTCGATTCGTACGCGGAGTTGCAGACCCGTGCCGCAGCGCTGAGCCCGGACGACAGGAGTCTGGAGGCGGCGCGGCTGCGCGGCATGGTGCTCACCCACCGCGACTGGATGGTGATCGCCAACCGTCGCGAGATCCACCGTCACGGCTGGCGCCGGCTGTTCGCCGAGTTCGACGCCGTCGTGTGTCCCATCACCCCCACTCCCGCCTTCCCGCACGATCACGCCCCCGATCCGATGCGACGCCGGCTCGACATCGACGGCGTCGCCCACCCGTACTTCGACCAGCTCATATGGGCAGGTCTGGCCACGATGCCCGGCTTGCCCGCGACCGCTGTACCGACGGGCAGGTCGCCTGAGGGGCTGCCGGTCGGGGTGCAGCTCATCGGCCCGATGTTCGAGGACCGTACTCCCCTCCGGCTGGCGGACCTCCTGGAACAGACCATCGGCGGTTTCCAGCCACCGCAGCTCTCGTAGGCGGGGCTCCGGTGCTCGGTCAGCTGTCTGTCGGAGGGTTCTCGGTCTCGTCGCCGGAAGCGTCGACCGCTGTCTGCCCGTCCTGCTCGGCGGGCTGCTCGGCGGGCTGCTCGGACGGCTGCTTCTTCCCGGTTCGCGGTTGGTCTTCCTCCAGGTGCTTGCGGACTTCCTCCGGCTTGTCCCCTACCTGGTCCATGGGATGCCTCCGGTTCCGACCGGCGCGGTGTCGCCCGCGAGGGGCCGGCGACGCCGCCGTACCGCCAGCTTGGCACAAGCACCCGGCCGCGGCCCTTCGAGCGCGGCGAGCGTCGCTACGCGTGCTGCTCCGCAACCCACCGTGCCCGTCCACCCCGGCGTACCGGTCGGCAGCCAGGCGGGTTGTAGAGCGATGTCGACCGATCCTGCACACCGGTGCAGGTTTTCTCGACACCGTCGACCAGTTGAGGGGATGCGGATACCCTCACGTAGGTCCCGCCCCTGATCAGCGACGTGCCCAGGAGATGCTCGGTGGCAGATGATGCCTACGCAAGACTGGCCGGAACCTCGCAACGCATCGACCAGGCCCACGGCCACGCCGGGTTGAGGGACGTACTGGACACGCGGGCCCCCGGAACCTTCCGTCCCGGCAGCGGCCGTCAGCAGGAGCACGAGGGGGCCGCTTCGTGATCCCGGCACCCGGCGGCCCGTGTACTGTTTCCGCCGGTGGACAGGGGCGACGATGACCATGCTCGCCCGGCTCCGCCGGTGGAAGAGGTTACGGGAGCGCGACAGGGAGATGCGTCTGTTCGCCGAGACGCTCATCGCTCCGGTCCGTGACAGGGTGAGCGGCACCGGCGCGGACGACGGCATGCCGGCCGGGGGCAGCCTGGAAGACGCCGAACGGCTGTTTGAGGCGTTGGTCGAGTCCGCCAGGCGGTGGCGCGGTGACCGCAAGCTGCTCGTGCACAAGGTGCACATCCCGCGCGAGTTCAAGGCGACGGGGATGTGGCTGGAGCGTGCGGACCGGGATGACATCATCATCGAGCAGGACGCGGAGATCTGGCACCAGGCGCAGATCTTCGGTCACGAGCTGTGGCACATGCGGCAGAAGGACGGCTTCACACCCGAGCAACTGGCGAGCGGGGCCTGGGAAGCGCTGGAGTCGGGACATGCGCACGGGGCACAGCCCGCCGCCGCGCGTTCTCGTTTCGACGAGGATCCCGAGAAGGAAGCCGAACTCTTCGGCATCCGGGTCGGGCAGGAGATGCGTGCGCTGATGGAACGCGACGTGATCACCGGCGAAACGGCACGCCGCATCGCAGACGCTCTCAACTACCGGGGAAAGCGCACATGAGCGGGTCGATCAACTACATAAGCTGCGGCCTGCTGTGGATCGGTCTCCTGGCGAAACTTCCGTACCTGGTGAGACACGGAAGCGAGCCCTCGCTCCGGGCGATCAACGGGGTACTGGCGTTCGCCTCGCTGTGCTTCCTCTTCGGTGCTCCCGCTTCGGTGAAGCTGATCAATCAGGTCAGCGGCATACCGAACCTGGCCGCCCCGGTGACCTACGCGTCGATCACCGCGTACAGTGCCGCACTGCTGATCATGATCGCCTGCTGGCGAGGCGGCCCCTCCCTGCGTCGGACGACACGGAGCTCGATCTACGGGTACGCGGCCGTCCTGGTCGGTATCGCCGCCCTGTTCGTCCTCGGGGACGCCTCCGAGGAGCGCCGCAGCGACTTCGACACGTACTACGCCACGGCGCCCTGGATCTCCGAGATGGTCGTCCTGTACCTGGTCGCCAACCTGGCGGCCGTCATGGTCAGCGCCGTCTGGTCGTTGCGCTGGGGATTCGAGGCGGAGGTCCGCAGGCGGCCCTGGCTGCGGGCCAGTCTGTTGACGATCGGCACCGGCACGGTCATCAGCTCCGGGTACAGCATCTCCAAGCTGGTCGCCGTCACCGCCCGGTGGACCGGTCGGGACTGGGCGGTCCTCGGAACTTCCATCCCGCCGCTGTGTGCCGGACTCGGTGCACTGCTCACCGTGGTCGGGGTCCTCCTCCCGATGGCCGGGCACCACCTCTCGGCCTGGCGTGACTTCTTGCGCCTGGCACCACTGGACGCCGTACTGGATCCGGTCCTCAAGGACCGCGCGCTGCGGGTCGAGCGTCCGCGCAGCCCCTTCCTGTGGGGCACTTGGCGCTGGAGCACCATCCACAACGGCCTCATGGCGATCGAGACGCTCTACGACGAGACGCTGTACGACGGCATGTTCGAGGCGGAGTTGGAGCGAAGCGGCGACTGGCGCGCAGCCACGTCCGCGGCGTGGGCCGCGACCATCGCCGCGGCCGTGGCGCGCGGCACTCAGCCGGTGCCGGAGCCCGCCGGTGCCCCGGCCCGGCTCTCACACCCGCGCGATGCCGAGTCCCTGGTCCGGATCGCCGATGCCGTCAAGCGGGCCGAGCGTGGGGTACGGATCACCAAGCCGGGCCCCGCCACGGCCCGGTCGGTGTGAGTGCGGATCCAAGTGGACTATTCGCCGCCGCGGTCAGCGGACTGAACGGAGCCCCGAAAGATGAGTCTCGTCGTCTACATGGCGTCCTTCCTTCTGGCTCTGGCCGCCATACTGCTGCGCCGGCCGCGCAGAACTCCCCGCTCACCTCTGTCCATCGCCACGCGGGCCACCGCCTTCATCGCCGCCGTCTGTTTCTTCTGGTCGGCCCCGGTGACCCTCGCCGCCGTCAACCACGCCACCGGCATCCCCAACGTGGGTGCACCGCTGACCTATGGTTCGATATCCGCCCTGAGCTGTTCCCTGATCATCTTGCTGATCCACTGGAAGGGCGGCCCCCAAGAGCAGATACGACGGATGACCCGACTGGTCGTCGCCGTCTACGGCACGCTCATCCTCGCCATCGTCGTGCTGTTCAGCCTGGCGGACGCGCACACGGAGCGGCTCACCGACCTGGACACGTACTACGCCAACACCCCGTTCATGCGGGAGATGATCACCCTTTACCTCATGGGCCATCTGGCGAGCACCATAGTCCTGAGCGCCGTCTGTCTGAAGTGGGCCCGCGACGAGGTCACCGGGCTGCTGCGGCTCGGCCTCCGGCTGATCCTGGTCGGTCTGCTGCTGGACGCCCTCGGGTTCACGGTCGCCAAGGTCACCGCTGTCGTCGCGCGCTGGATGGGATACGACCTGGATTTCCTGTCCACCACCGTCGCACCCCCGGCCGCCGCACTCGGGGCCCTGGTGTATTCCGCCGGATTCGTCCTGCCCCGCCTGGCATCCGCAGCCGCGGCGGAGCGGCAGAGCCTCGCCACCTACCGTGCGCTCAGGCCCCTGTGGTCGGCAGTGAAGGACGTGGCCACCGCGCCACCGGTCGCGGAGCCGACCTGGTGGCAGCTGTGGTGGCAGCTGCCCAGCAGCCGTGTCTATCTCCTGGAGGCGAACATCCGTGACGCCCTGCTGCAACTGACGGCGTACATCGACCAACGAGTGGGCCGCACCGCGTTCGAGGCCGCCGTGGAGCGCGGTGAACAGCGTGCCGAGGCGCGCGTGGCCGCGGAGAAGGCGATGATCATCGACGGCATACGCCGCGCGTCGGGGAAGGGCGACGGCCCCGCCGATCCGCCGGAGAAGTTCCGCGTCACCATCGACCTGGTCGAGCTGGCGCACGCTGTGGACCGCCTCCGTGAGGCGGCATCGGCACCGGATCAGGTGAAGGCCCGGCGGCGTCAGGTCTCGGACACTGACGTCCGGTCATGAGCACTACTAGGAGGACCAGTTGTCGTACAGAGCTGTCGTGGTGGGAGCCGGCATCGCCGGGCTTTCGGCCGCCGCGGCCTTGTCCCTCGCCGAGCCCGCGTTGCAGGTCGTCCTTCTCGACCGCGACGAGCTCCCGGAAGGACCCGAGGACCGGCGTGGCGTCCCGCAGGGCCGGCACGCCCACCTGCTCATGGCCGGTGGCCTCGCCGCCCTGGAGTCCCTCTTCCCGGTGAACGTGCGCGACCGTCTCCTGGCCGCGGGTGCCCACCACATCGCTCTGGGCAACGGCATGCTGGCCCTCACTCCGGACAGCGGGTGGCTGCGTCGCTGGCGGAGGGACGGTCCGCACATGATCACGTGCACGCGTGCCCTGCTGGACTGGGTGGTCCGGCAGGCGTTGCTCGACTCCGGTCGTGACGTCTCGATCCACCGGGCCACGGTCGAAGGGCTCCTCGGCACCGCTGAGCGGGTGCACGGCGTCCGGATCAGCGGGGCCAACCCCGCTCTGGGCGACGAGCTGGAAGCGGACATCGTCGTCGACGCGAGCGGTCGCGGCTCGGGAAGCCTGAAGTGGCTCAGCGGGATAGGCATTTCGGGTGTCGAGGAGAGGACGCTCGACTCCGGCCTGACCAACGCCACCCGGATCTACCGCACACCCGCGGGTGCTGAATCGTTCCCGCTGACGGTGGTGCAGGCCAACCCCTACGACGGACGACCGGGCCGCAGCGCCATGGTGCTGCCGATCGAGGGAAACCGGTGGATGGTCAGCGCGGGGGGCACCCGCGGCGGCGAACCTCCCCAGGATGCGCGGGGTTTCCTCCAGTACACGCTCGACCTGCCGCACCCCATCGTCGGTCAGCTGATCTCCGGTGCGGAACCCCTCACCGACGTCGTCGTCAGCCGCGGCCGCAGCACCAGCAACTCCCGCCGGTACTTCGAGAGGTCCGCGCGGTGGCCGGAGCGGTTCATCGTGCTCGGCGACGCATTGGCCACGTTCAACCCGGCCTACGGCCAAGGCATGTCGGTCGCGGCGCTCGGTGCCCAGGTCCTGGCCCAGGAGCTGGGGCGCAGTGGTCCCGCCGGTCCCGGTCTCTCCCGGCGTGTCGTTCGCGGCGCGGCCCGCCACGTGGACGCCGCGTGGGCCACCGCCGTCGGGATGGACGTCCTCTACCCGGGGGTGGTCGGCGGAGAGCCCACGTTCGCCGACCGGGTCGCCGCCCGCTACGCCCGCCGGCTGACCAAGGCCGCGACGGGTTCCTTCGACGCGGCGGCAGCACTGTGGGACGTCACCAGCCTCACGGCGCCTCCGGCGCGGGTGATGCGGCCCAGGGCACTGCTGGCCGCCCTGACAGGACCGTCCCTGCCCCTGACGTTCGAGCCTCCCCTGGGCTCTGCGGAGCGCGAGGTGCTGGCGCGGCTCCAGAAGGGTCTGGAGGGCTCGCAAGAGCCGGGCACCGCCCCGCTCCACAACTAGGTGCCGGGCCCATCTCGGGTCCCTCCGGTCGGGCCGGCCGTACTCCGGACGCGTCGCGTACGCGCCTCGTACGCGAGAAGTACGTGGCGCGGGCCGCGCCGGGAGTAGGCTGGGGGCGGAGGTGCCCCATGTCCGAGCTGTTCGACGCGGTGGACGCGCTGGTCGCGTCCCGCTCGCCCCTGCCGCCGCCCGCCGAGCGCAGGCGGCTGCGCCAGGCGCACGCGCTCACCCTGGACGAGGTGGCGGCCGCCCTGAGCGTGCGGCGGGCGACCGTCGGCGCCTGGGAGTCGGGCAAGACCGAGCCCCGGCCGCCGGAGCGGGAGGCGTACGCGCGCCTGCTGCAGCGGCTCGCGGAGCTGTACCCCGCCTCCGGGACGACCGGTGCCCCGGAGCTCCCCCCCAGCTCCGAGGACGCGGACGTGCCTGCGGAGGCAGCGGCCCCGGAAGAGGCCGAGGAGTCCGACGAGACGTCCGGCACCGGAAAGTCCGCCGAGACCGGGAAGCAGTCTGCGAAGCCCGAGAAGAAGTCCGCGGAGGCCGAGAAGGAGTCCGGCGACAGCGCGACGTCCGCTCCCGCTCCCCCGGTGGCCGCTGCCCGGGCACCGCGGGCGTCGCGCCGTCCGGACTCCAGGAAGGCCGCCGGCACGGACACACCCGTCCGCGGGGGTGCGTACGCACACGGTCCGCTCCTGGTCCTCGACGCGGACGGCGACCGTCAGGTGACCGGATACGGTGTCGGCGGTCTGATCCTCGACGTGCCCGCCAGGTCACTGCCCGCGCTGGTGGAGTGGACGCTGGCCGAGGCGCGCCTGGGGGCGGAGCGGCTGCACGGCTCGGGCAAGGACGCCGACCCGCTGCTGGTGCTCACCGAGGCGGCCTGCGAACGGTACGGGCTGCCGGCCGTCCTGTCCGAGCAGGAACGGCTCGCGGGGCGGCTGGCTGAGGGGCACAAGGTCGTCAAGCAGCTGCAGCGGGCGCAATGGCAGCTCACCAAGCGGGGCTTCGGACCCTGGGCGCGGATCTACCGTCCTGCCCAGGGAGGCCGTCGGCAGTGTGTGCAGCTGTGCATCCCGTCCTGGCGCGCCCTGGACGACCGCGCGTGGGGGCATGCCGCGCGACTGGAGCCCGCGGCCCTCGCCCGGGTGCTGGGCGTGTACGCGCAGCGGGTCGTGACGCCGGTCGGTTCGACCGCCGTGACGGGGCTGCACCTGATGACCGCGCTCAACCCGCCGACCCGAGCGAGCGAGCCGGACGAGGACGGCAGGCGGCACCGCGAGCACCGGCCCGGGTCGCTGGGCAGCGAGCCGATGGACCCGGCGCCGTGCGAGGCGACCGACGGTCACCCCGTCCTGGCGCACCTGCCCCGCTTCCACGTACGCGGCCCCGACGAGAGGCTGTTCGAGGAGGCCTACGACTGGGCCCGGGACCTGACCGACGAGGAGTGCATGCGGCGCCACCTGGTCGGCATCGACGTCAACCTCGCCTTCGGTGCGGCCGCGAACGGCGCCGTCGTCGGCCTGGCCACGCCACCCGTGCACGTCACCGACCCCGCCTTCGACCCTGCCCTGCCCGGTTCCTGGCTGGTCGACCTCTCCCACGTGGACCTGGCCCGGGTGAAGGTCGGCAAGCAGTGGCACGAGCTGGAAGGCGATCTGCTGCCCAGCCCGTTCACACCGACCGGTGAACGCCCCGAGGGCCCGGCGTGGTACGCCACGCCCACCGTGGCGTACGCCGTCGAGCTCGGCTACGACGTCGCCCCTCTCGAGGCCTGGGTGCGCCCGGACAGCGGCCGCTTCCTGGACGGCTGGTACAAGCGGCTGCGCGACGCCTACGTCGTCACCATGGGGGACCTCGGTGTGGGCGAGAAGCTGGGCCCTCGGGAGTTCCTGGAAGCCATGGACGGCTACAAGCAGCGTGATCCGGAGATGGGCATCGTCGTCGACGCCGTCAAGATGACGGTCAAGGGCGGTATCGGCAAGCTGCAGGAGAAGGCGCGCGGCGGCGGCTGGAAACCGGGGCAGCCGTGGCCCGCCCTCGCCCGTCCCACCTGGCGCCCCGACATCCGCGCCACCGTGATCTCCCGGGCCCGGATCAACATGCACCGCAAGATGCTCAACCTGGCGGCGGCCACCGGCCGGTATCCCATCGCGGTCCTGTCCGACTGCGCCGTGTACGCCGCCGACGGGCCCAGCCCGCTGGACGTCCTGCCCTACGGCGCCGACGGCAGGACCGTACCGGGGTCCTTCCGGCTGGGTGTGTCTCCCGGGATGGTCAAGCACGAGGGCACCCAGAGCGTGCTGTGGGGCGCCACGGTGCTCGAACAGCTCGGCGGCGACGGCAAGGTCGGCAACCTCGCCCGCTACATCAAGACCGGTGAGGTCACCGTCAAGGACAGCGGAGAGTAGAGGGGGCGGGCGCGGTGGTCACGGTCGGAGAAGGGCTCGACAGGGCGGTGCAGGGCGCGTTCACCCGCCCGGTCCCCAAGTCCGCCGGCGCACAGATGCGTTACCTGGTCAGACAGCACCAGGGCAGCACCCGGCGCGTCGCCGAGCTGCTCGGCATCAGCCGGCGCACCGTCGAGCGGTATGTGAGGAACCAGATCAGGAAACCCCGGCCGGAGCTCGCCGAGCGGCTGGAGCGTGAGGTCCGCACCCGTTGGCAGCCGCAGGTCAGGGCCAGGGCCCGGCAGGCGGCGGCCACCACCCAGGGCATCATGATCGATGTCCGCGCCCGCTTCGGCTACACCGCCGCACCGGGCAGCACCGACGACGCCCGCGTACGCCACCTGACGCTCGCGCTGCCGCCCCACCAGGCCGCCCGGCTGTTCCAGGCACAGGAGGCCGGCGCCGGCGAGGACCGACTGCGCCAAGTGGCGGCCGAGGCCCTGGGCGAGGTGTACTTCCGCGACAACGGCCGCCGCGCCCACGGCCTGGAAGTGGAGCTCAGCGACCTCCTCGACGTCGAGTTCGAACTGTAGGCCGGGCGGCGGGCCGTACGGCTGGGACGGGTGAGGGCCTGGGGACGGCTCAGACGGGGACGGCCGACGTCGCCGACCGCGGTGGCGCGTTTCGGGCGCCGGAGCGGGTCGTTCACGGCTCCTCCCCCTGCGCTGACCCGTTCGGCCTGCCGGTGACGGCTTCGGCTACGCCGGCGGGCGACGCCACACGAGGGTGTAGCGCCAGAACAGCCGTCGTCGCAGCCGCGCCCCGGGGAGGACGTCTCCGGCTTCGCGGACGATGTCGTCGAAGGTCATGTCCGCTGGGCGAGCAGGGGCGGTCATGGCCAGGGGACGGGGCGTGGAACGGCCCCTGTTCTTCAGCCAGCCCGTCACGGCATTGGCCGGTACGGCGACGGCACCGAGCAGGTGGTCGACCGGAGTTCGGGCGCGCGACAGGCCGACGACCACCAAGGTCCCTCCCGGCGCCAGATGGCGGCGGAAGCGGACGAGTGCCTGGCCGAACGGCAGG
>NZ_BNBF01000003.1:297480-298605 GCF_014654935.1 Streptomyces capoamus | reverse complement strand
TGGTGCAGGGTGGCGACGCAGGTGATGACGTCGTAGCAGCCGGCAGGAAACTCGGCCATTGCGTCAGCGACGGTGAAGGTCACGGGCAGCGCGGCGGGAGTCAGCTCCCGGGCCTGGGCCGTGATCACCGGATCGGCGTCGACCGCCTCCACGGCGGCGGCACGTCCGGCCAGCAGCCTTGCCAGGTCACCACTGCCGGATCCGACGTCCAGGGCGCGATCGAAGCGCCTCGGCAGTTGCCGCAGGATCCAGCGGTGGTAGTGGGCGTTGTGGTCCCACGGATGGGCGGCATTGAACCGTTCGAGGGCCCGCAGGACCCGGAGCGACACCATCTTCATCCACCCATGGTCCGGCAGTCAGGCGGCAGGGATCTTCGCGGGGGCGGTGAGCAGCAACGCGGCGAACGCGAGGGAGGCGGCTGTCTGGTAGCCCATCCACAGCTCGCCGCCGGCGCCGCTGCCTCGCCAGGCCATCAGGAGACCGGTGAGCGCCGTCAGCACCCAGCCGCTGTCGTAGGCGACCATGAGCCTCAGGTACGTGCGCATCGAGCGGCTGCGCGTGTACCCCAGTTCGAGGCCGCCGCAGACCAGCAGGGCCGCACCCGAGACGACCAACAGCCAGACGGGTGTGCCCAGTAGCCGGGCGAGCGGGGCGGCGCCGGCGAGGTAGACGACGGCGAGGACCGCCTTGAAAGCGCCGTCGGCGATGGCGCCCACCGTTCGACGGGTCAACCGTGGTGCCGCGACCTGGGCCATGGACTTGTCCCCCTGAAGCTAGCCGACCGTTTCCATAATCAGATTACGGTAATAATTTGGTTATGAGAATGACGAGAGCCGAGGCGAAGGAACGCAACCGCCGCGCCTTGTTGGACGCAGCGTTCGCTGTCGTGTCCCGGGACGGGTACCGGGCCAGGCTCGAGGAGATCGCCGAACGCGCCGACCTGACCACGGGCGCCGTCTACTCGCTGTTCGGGAGCAAGAACGGCTTGGTGGTCGCCGTGGTCGCGGACTACCTGCGGCCGTACTACGAGGACATCGAGCGAGCGGTTCCAGCGGAACTCGATCTGCTCGACGCGGTGGACGCCTTCGCCCGGCACTACCGGCGGAGCTGTGACGCCCCCGATGC
>NZ_BNBF01000003.1:296625-297436 GCF_014654935.1 Streptomyces capoamus | reverse complement strand
ACGGGCCGCTCTGTCCCTCCAGGTCACCTTGCTGGACATGGCCCTGCACGACCCGGACCTGGGGACCCGGCTCGCGGAGTCCGTCCGGGCGCAGGAGGAGCACCTGATCGCCCTGTTCACCGGAAGATCCCACGACTGCGGCGCCGTGACCTCGCACCAGGCGCAGCGCCTGACCACCGCACTGAGGGCGCTGTTCGTCGGTCTCAGCCAGGGTGTGACCCTGGGTCTGGCCCCCGGAGCGGACGAGCGGTACTTCGCCGACGCCGCCAGGGCGTTGGCCTCCGGCATGTCCCTCACCGATCACCACACGGATGCTCCGTGAGCGAAGAGGGACCTGGCATCGAGCGACCGCCTTGCCGCTCCGTACCGCCACGGTGCGGCAGGACGCCCGTGAGCACGGGCGTGCGCTAGGTCGCCCGGATCACCGGTGCCTGCAGTTCCGTGACCCAGTCGTCGCGGTCGTCGGGGCATTCGAGGTTGATCTCGCGGGGGTACCCGACGGCCCGGTAGCCATGAGTGTCGATCCAGCGCGCCAGGGTCTGGGCGGTGGGGAGTACGCCGTCCATCGAGCCGCGGTGCACGATGGTCGCCGCCTGCTCCAGGGCCGGCAGGTCGCGGACGCGCACCGCTCCGTCCTGGAGGGGGGCCGAGACCTGGACGGCGGCGTGGACGCTGATCCTTCCGCCGCCTTCCGGAGCGTCCTCGTAGGAGGCGACACCGGGCCCGGTGGGGGTGATCCCGGCCGAGGCCAGGCGCCGGAACAGCTCGTCGTAGAGCGGACCGATGACCGGGCCGATGTCCTCGGGCTCGA
>NZ_BNBF01000003.1:282879-296578 GCF_014654935.1 Streptomyces capoamus | reverse complement strand
AACTCTCGGCGGTCGCGGTCAGCTCCGCCACCCGCAGGGCGGGGACGGTCTTGATGACGACGTCGTCGGTGGGCATGTGCCCCTCGCTCTCGATCGCTCGGAGCCTCGCCTCGACCTGGACCAGCCGTGCTTCCGCGGCGGCCACGGCGGACGCCAGTTCGGCCCGCCGCAGCCTCAGCATGCCGCGCAGTTCCTCGACGCCTACCTTCCCCTCGACGATGTCCCCCACCTGCCGAAGGGTGAAGCCGAGGTCCTTGAGCGCGATGATGCGGTTCAGGCGGGCGAGCTGGGCGGCGGTGTAGTAGCGGTAGCCGCTGGCGGGGTCGACGTGGGCCGGGCGCAGCAGGCCGGTGGCGTCGTAGTGACGCAGCATCCGGACCGAGACGCGGCCGTGCCGGGCGAAGTCTCCGATGGTGAACATGATGTCTCCGAGTCGACCGCCTGACACGGTGTGAGAGTCAAGAAGCTACTCGGGAGCGGTCGGTGCGCGGGCCTCCGGGGTGGTTCGTGGCACGGCGGGGGTGTGCGGGGCGGTGGCCCTCGTCCTCCCACAGGTGTTTTTTCTGCCGGAATGTGCGGTATCCGTGATGTCTTCGCTAGGGTCGGGGTACGGCCGTATCCCCGTCCTGGACCGGAGCGGGCCGGAGCGGGCCGGGCGGCGGGCAGCGGTGAGGAGGTCCGGGTGCGCTACTACGATCTCGGCGACCACGGTCGGCCGGTGACGACGTCGTCACCGGCGGCGCAGACGTGGTTCGACCGCGGGCTGAACTGGACGTACGCCTTCCACCACGAGGAGGCCGTGCGTTGTTTCGAGGCCGCTGCCGCCGCTGATCCATCCTGCGCGATGGCCGACTGGGGCGTGGCGTACGCGCTGGGCCCTAACTACAACAAGCCCTGGCAGTTCTTCGACGAGGGGGACCTGGCGCGGACGGTGGACCGCGCGCACGGCGCCGTGCGGCGCGCGCAGGCGAAGGCGGCCGGTGCCAGTGCCGTCGAGCAGGCTCTCATCGGTGCGCTGGCGGCCCGCTATCCCCGGGCGCAGGCCCCGAGCGCCGCGGAGAGCCCGGCGTGGGACGCGGCGTACGCCGACCGCATGCGGGCCGTGCGGGAGACGGCCGGCGACGATCCGGACGTCGCGGCCCTGTACGCCGACGCGCTGATGAACCTCACGCCCTGGCAGCTCTGGGACATCCACACCGGCAGGCCGGCTCCGGGGGCCCGCACCACCGAGGCCCGGACGGTGCTGGAACAGGCGCTGGCCACCGAGGCGGGCGGCCGGCACCCTGGCCTGCTGCACCTTTACATCCACCTGATGGAGATGTCCCCCACCCCCGAAGCCGCGCTCTGGGCCGGTGACCGGCTCCGCGGTCTGGTACCGGACGCGGGGCACCTGCGGCACATGCCCTCCCACCTGGAGGTGCTGTGCGGTGACTACCGACGGGTGGTCAGCGACAACAACGCCGCCATCACGGCCGACGACAAGATCCGCGCCCGTGAGGGGGCGCTGAACTTCTACACCCTGTACCGCTGCCACAACCACCACTTCAAGATCTACGGCGCCATGTTCCTCGGCCGCTTCACGGACGCGATCGAGGCGGCCGAGCAGTTGGAGGCGGCCGTCCCCGAGGAGTTGCTGCGGGTGACCAGCCCGCCCATGGCCGACTGGCTCGAGGGCTTCCTGGCCATGCGGGTGCACGTGCTGATCCGCTTCGGGCGCTGGGAGGACATCCTGCGCCTGGCCCCACCCGCCGATCGTGAGCTGTACTGCGTCAGCACGGCCATGCTGCACTACGCGCGCGGGATCGCTCTCGCGGTCGCGGGCCGCACCGGCGAGGCCGAGCGCGAGCGTGCCCTGTTCGGCGAGGCGGTCGCCCGGGTACCGCAGAGCCGGATGCTGTTCAACAACACCTGCAGGGACATCCTGTCGATCGCCGAGCAGATGCTGGACGGCGAACTGGAGTACCGCAAGGGCAGCCACGAAGCGGCGTTCGCGGCACTGCGGCGCGCGATCGAACTGGACGACACCCTTCCCTACGACGAACCATGGGGGTGGATGCAGCCCACCCGGCACGCTTACGGCGCGCTGCTCCTCGAACAGGGACTGGTGGAGCAGGCCGAAGCCGTCTACCGCGCCGACCTCGGACTGGACGACACGCTGCCGCGCGCGCTGCAGCACCCCGGCAACGTCTGGGCACTGCACGGCCTGCACGAATGCCTGGTTCGACTCGGCAAGGAAGCGGAGGCGCGGATCCTGGCCCTGCAGCTGAAGTTGGCCACCGCGCTGGCCGACGTGGACGTGACTGCGTCGTGTTTCTGCCGACTCCAGCCGTCCTCCTCCGACGGGCGCCCCGCAGGGGGAACCGGGTGCTGCACCGGAGAACACTGACGCTCCCCCGCTGATCCGCTCCCCGCTCGAATGCGGCCGGCCGAGGGCGCGTCAAAGGACAAGCCCCAGAAGGAGTTTGCTCAGTTCCTCCGGCATGGTGATCATGCAGTCGTGCCCCGTGGGCAGTTCCCACACCCGTGACGGAGAACCATCGGGCTGCGTCACGGGGACGGGTCGCCGCACGATGCCCTCCGGCTCCGCGCCGACGCAGTGGATGTGCGTACGCGGGATCGAGTTGACGGCCGGATTGTCCAGCCGGACCGGTTGCTGCAGGCAGCGCACCGGCTGGTCGGAGAGCGTCGCCCGCAGCCACGCGACGTCCGCCGGGTCGGTGACCCCGAACAGACCGAAGGGGGCGGGCATTTCGGGGAGCGGCGGTATCCGCCACGCACGGTCGGTCCGCGCCGCCTGGTCGATCAGGTTCTGCGTCATGGGCAGGACGTCGACGGCGGTCTCCCCGTGCTCCGGGACCATCGCGTCCAGGTAGACCAGGTGCGCGATCCGTTCCGGGACCTCGTTGGCCACGGAGGAGACGACCAGACCCGCGTAGCTGTGGCCCACGAGTACCACCTCGGTCAGGTGCTCCTCGTGGATCAGCCGGACGACGTCCTCGACGTGCGTGTCCAGGTCCACCTCGGGGCCGAGCAGGTGTGCCTTGTCGCCGTAGCCGGTCAGCGACGGCGCGAACACGCGATGTCCGGCCGACTCCAGCAGCGGGACCACCCGCTCCCAGCACTGCCCGCTGTGCCAAGCTCCGTGCACCAGTAGGAATGTCGGCATGAGGGAACGGCCTTCCTCTCGGGGGCGCGCCGCGCGGGAGGCACAGACGCAGAGAAGCGCAGACGCGCAGAACCTGACGGTTCCCATTCCCGCCTCGGTACTCTTCGGGAACCGATGTCATCGTGGTGCACCTGCCACGGGTCGAGCAATAAGGCACATGTCGGTGCCCCGGTTCCCTGGAGGTAACCATGCCCGCAGCTGGCGGCGAGCCCGGTCCGGCACGGCAGGACGACCCGTGCCGGACCCGGGCTGTGCTGGACATCGTCGGGGACAAGTGGTCCCTGCTGGTGGTACGCAATCTCAGCCAGGGGCCGCGCCGCTTCACCGAACTCAAGCGAGCCGTCGACGGAATCAGCCAGCGCATGCTCACCGTCACCCTGCGCGGTCTGGAGCGTGACGGGATCCTCACGCGGACGGTCCACAACGTGATGCCGCCGTACGTCAGTTACGAACTCACCCCGATGGGAAGGACCCTCCGTCAAGCAACCGCGCCCCTGTTGGAGTGGAGCATCACGCACCTGGCACAGATCGATGCCGCCCGCGCTGCATACGACGCCCGCCCCGGCACGCCGTCCGCCTGGGGCGCGCCGTCCGCCTAGAGGGACGCGTCGTGCTCCTCGCGGTTGGCGAGGACCTGGTCCATGTTGGTCTGAGCCCACTGCCTGAGCCTGCACAAGGTGGCTGGCCCATGGCCCGGCGCCCCGAGGACCTGCGCAAGCAGGTCTATGAGAACCTCGCATCCCTCGGCGTCGAGACGCTCGACCTGGTCAACCTGCGCATGGGCGACGCCCACGGCCCCCGGACCGGCTCGATCACCGAAGCATTCGAGACGCTCGTCGATCTCCCGCGGGAGGGCCTGATCCGCCACCTCGGCGTCAGCAACGTCACCGCAGTGCAGGTCGCGAGGCCCGGGGCATCGCCCCGGTCGTGTGCGTGCAGAACATGTCCAACCTCGCCCACCGCCACGACGACGCGACGCCGACGTCGGTGGCGCCGGCCTGGCTGATGCAGCGCTCGCCGAACATCCTGCTCATTCCCGGCACCTCTTCCTCCCCTCACCTGCGCGAGAACCTCGCAGGCGCCGGACTGTCCCTGTCCGACGAGGATGTGGCCGAACTGGACAGCATCGGCCGTTGAACGCCACGCCTCGGTTCGCCGGCCGGGGCCCCTTCTCGTGGACTCCGGCCGCGCGAGGCAGTCGGCAACCGGCAACCGGCAACCGGCAACCGGCAACCGGCACCGGTGATGTCACCCCGCTGTCAGTGCCGGGTGGAAGACTGCTCGGCGTGATCGAACCGAACGCGAAAGCGAACCTTCTCCGGTACTTGCAAGAGGCGCGCGACGCCCTGGTGTGGAAGCTCGACGGACTCTCGGAGTACGACATCCGCCGTCCGTTGACGCCCACGGGCACGAACCTGTTGGGGCTGGTCAAGCATGTCGCCGGTGTGGAACTGGCGTACTTCGGCGACACCTTCGGACGGCCGTTCTTCGGCCAGGAGGAGGCGCCGGCCTGGTGGTACACCCGGGAGTCAGAGCCCAACGCGGACATGTGGGCCACCGCGGACGAATCACGGGACCAGATCGTCGGGTTGTACCGCGAGGCCTGGGAGCACTCCGACGGCACGATCGCGACACTCGGGCTCGACGCGACCGGTCGCGTGCCGTGGTGGCCGGAAGAGCGTGGGGAGGTGACGCTGCACCACGTCCTGGTGCGCGTGATCTCCGATACCCAACGGCATGCCGGCCACGCCGACATCCTGCGTGAACTCATCGACGGATCCGTCGGCTATCTGCAGGACGCCAACAACCTGCCCTCGCAGGACCGGACATGGTGGCAGGGGCACCGGAGCCGACTGGAGCGTGTGGCGCGGGAGGTCAACGGCTGAGCCCGCACTGCCGCCGATCCCGCCGGCTCCGGGGTCGGCCAGGTGGGACAGCCCAGCCGGCCGCGGCCCGCGTGCCTGGTGGTCGGCCGGTCGTCCCGACGAGCCGACGGGCGTTCCTCAGCCGCCGGACACCGCCGCCCCGACGTCGCTGCGCACGACACGCTCCTCCGCATGGGCCAACCAGAAGAAGACCGGCGGCAGGATGATCTCGATCACCGTCAGCACCGTCTGGAACGGCTGCGGCCAGCCGTGCACGGCGAGCGAGAGCAGCCGGCCCACAGCGCCCAGCAGGAATACGCCGGCCAGCAATTGCACGGCGCGAGCCGGGATCGGACGCTGGCGCACGGCCCAGAGCCAGGCCAGCCCGTAGCCGACGAAGCCGGCCCCCATGAAGCGGCCCCAGCTGTCCACCGTGGTACCGGCGGAACCGGCCCCGGGAATCGCCGCGTTGCCGAGTGCCACATGGAACAGGCCGATCGCCACACAAGCCCAGCCCGTCAACTGCGTGAGTACGCGCAGAGTCCTGGCCATGATCCCCCCAAGCCGTCGTGAGTCGCTATTGGACACGTGTCTACTACCTTGGATGGTCCAGTAGACGGATGTCAACTAGGCTTCGAGCGTGTCTCCTCGCCAGCGACTCGCCCCCGCCGACCGCCGCGCCCAGCTCCTCGCCGTAGGCGCACGCTTCTTCGCCACGCACCCCTACGCCGACGTGCTCATGGAGGAGGTCGCGGAAGCGGCAGGCGTCTCGCGCGCCCTGCTGTACCGTCACTTCCCGAGCAAGCAGGCCCTTTTCGCGGCCGTGTACCAGCAGGCGGCGGACCAGTTGCTCGCCGAGACCCGCTTCGACCCCGCCGACTCCCTGGTGGAGCAACTCATCCAGGGACTGGACGTCCACCTCGACTACTTCATCGCCAACCGCAACGCCGTCCTCGCCGCCAACCGGGTGCTCGCGGGCGATCCGGTGATCCAGACGATCATGACGAACGAGCTCGACGCGCTCCGCGCCCGGTTGCTGGCCGTACTCCCCCTCGCGGACGCGAGCGCCCACGACACTTTGTCAGCCGTCCTGAAGAGCTGGCTGGTCTTCGTCCAGGTGCTCTGCGTCGACTGGCTCACCCACGAGACCTGCACCCGCACCCAGGTGCGTGACGTCTGCATCGGCGCGGTGCTCGGCGCGCTCCGGCCGCTGCTCGCGGAGGACCCCGCCCCCGACTGGCCACGGCAAGGGCCCGGCACGGGGGCCTCCGGCCTGTCGTAGCGCAGTGCGCCCTGGCTACGGCGTCATGACACCGGGGTCCGGGTGCCGGTCCCGCACGGCGCCTCCGTCCGCTCCCGGACGATGATCTTGCCGGTGTTCCGGCCGTGCAGCATGCCCAGGAACGCGTCCACGATGTGCTCGAACCCGTCGACCACCGTCTCGTCCGGCGCGAGCCGGCCGCTCTGCAGATGCGGGACCGCGAACTCGTACAACTCTTCTTGCAGATCACGGTAGTTGCTGACCAGGAAGCCCTCCATGCGGAGGCTCTTCTCCACGATGTCCGCGTAGTCGAAACGCGGCGGCGGCGCGTCGGGGGTGTTGTACTGGCTGATCGTGCCGATGCGGACGATGCGGCCGAACTCGCGCAACGCTCGCACGGCCGCCGCCAGTTGCTCACCACCGACGTTGTCGACGAACACGTCGACGCCGTCCGGAGCGACCGCGCCGAGCAGGTCGGCCACCGGACCGTCGTGGTAGTCGAAGGCGGCGTCATAGCCGACTTCCCGCACCAGATAACCGGCCTTCGCTGCCGATCCCGCGCTGCCGACGAGCCGTCCCGCGCCGAGCAGACGGGCGAACCGCCCGGTGGCCGTGCCGACCCCGCCCGCCGCGGCCGACACGAAGAGGTCCTCGCCTTCCTGGAGCCGGGCGATCCGCGTCAGGCCGACGTAGGCGGTCAGGCCGGTGCCACCGAGAACGCTCAAGTAGGCGGTCCACGGCACCCCGTCGAAGCGGGGCAGCCGCCTGACCTCCTCCGGCGTGACCACCGTGTGCGTGCGCCACCCCTGCCGGTGGAACAGGATCTCGCCCTCGGCCAGTCGGGGCGTGCGCGAGGCCACGACCCGCCCGAGCGTACGGCCCTCCAGCGGTGCGTGGAGCGGGAAGCCGCCGGGTACCTCGTCCATCATCTCGCGGTGGTAGGGGTCGACCGACCAGTAGAGGTTCTCCACGAGTGCCTCGCCGGCAGCGGGCTCGGGAAGCGGGGACTCGACGAAGGCGAAGTGCTCGGCGGTGGGGAAGCCGTACGGGCGGGCGATCTGGTGCACGGTGAGCGCGGTTCCGTTCATGAGCGGACCCTAGGGCGGGAATGTGCCTGGTGAGCAGCCGGTTGGGCTCATACGACAGCCCGTTCCATGAGTAGTTCTC
This sequence comes from Streptomyces capoamus, assembly GCF_014654935.1. Taxonomy (GTDB): domain Bacteria; phylum Actinomycetota; class Actinomycetes; order Streptomycetales; family Streptomycetaceae; genus Streptomyces; species Streptomyces capoamus. The sequence goes on along the minus strand of NZ_BNBF01000003.1, from coordinate 289,119 downwards.
ATACGTTGAGGTGAGCGCCCCGTGGCCCGCACGACCGACCCCGATCTCGCCCCGCACGAGCTGCGCGTCCTGGTGGCGGTCGCCGACACCGGGGGCTTCTCGGCCGCTGCCGGGACGCTCGGTCTGACCCAGTCCGCGGTGTCCCACTCGGTTCGCGGAAGCGAGCGCAAGATCGGTGCCGTGCTCTTCGAACGTGGTCGCACCGGCGCCCGCCCCACCCCCGCCGGGGAGAAGGCCGTGGCCCACGCGCGCCGCATCCTGCGCCTGCTGGACCTCATGACCGCTGAGGCACGGGGTGCGGCCCGGTCCGACACGGCCGTGGGGCCGCTGCGGATCGCGGCCTTCCGCAGTGCCGCCCTGCACCTGCTGCCGCCCGTCCTGCAGCGGCTGCTCGCCCGGCATCCCGGCATCGAGCCGCGGGTGCGCATCGTCCGCGAGGTGGGACGCGGCACCGCGGGAGAAGTGGCCGACGGGAAAGCCGACATCGCCATCGCCACGCTGGGCGGCTCCGCGCCGCTTGCGCCGGGTCTGCTCACGAGCGGGCTCTTCGAGGAGAGTTATGCCCTGGTGCACCCGGTGGGACACACCGCCCCGCGCTCCCTGCCGTTGGTCGACTGGGCGGAGAACTGCGGCTCGTACACCCGTAGCTGGTGGGCCGCACAGGACTGGATCCCGCAGGCGACCGTCGAGGCCGAGGACGACGGAGCGGTGCTGTCCCTGGTGAGCGCGGGCCACGGTATGGCGATCATGCCCGCGCTCTCGGTGGCCGGGGCACCGGACTCGGTCCGGATCGCCGATCTCGGCCCCGAGCGCCCGACACGCCAGGTCGGTTACGTCACCACCCCGGAACTGGCCGCGTCCGCAGTCGTGCGTGCCTTCGTGAGGGAACTGCGCGCCGCTCCCCCGTACTTGGGCCACGGGGAGCCTGACCGCCAAGGTGCCCGAACTGCTCCCTGCCGAGCATCCTCGTGATACCTTCACTGCCGCCGTGCATCGCTGCGAACTCCGGGAGGTGAGACCGATCAACACCGTGACAGGTCGGGCCTCCCTCCTCCGCATGGCCTAGGGAGTGCCCGCGAGGCACCCCGAAAGGCCTTGAACGCTATGCGCTTCATCTCTGAGACGTCCTTCGACGGCGTCCGCGAACAGCTCTTCGTCCTCGGCGAGATCCCCGGCGCTCTGTGGACACCGGAAGGCGCTGCCGGCGCTCGTCCCCTCATCGTGATGGGACACGGCGGTGGTCAGCACAAGAAGGCCCCCGCCATCGTGGGCCTCGCGCGCCGTTTCGTGACCGAGTGCGACTTCGCCGTGGTCGTGGCGGACGTGCCGAACCATGGTGACCGGCCCGTGGTCGAGAATTACCACCGCATCGCGACCGAGAACCAGGCGCGTATGGAGGCTGGAGAGGAGCCGGCACCGCTCATCGCCGCATTCCAGGCGCTGGTGGCCCGCCAGACCGTTCCGGAGTGGCGGACGGTGCTCGACTCCGTCCAGCGGCTTCCTCATGTCGGTGCCGGCCCGGTGGGCTACTGGGGGGTCTCACTGGGATGCGGACTCGGGGTTCCCTTCGTGGCCGCCGAAGCCCGGGTCCGCGCTGCCGTACTGGGCCTCGGCGGGGCCTTGGCCTCGGGCGCGGACGCCTCGTGTATCACCGTCCCGGTGGAATTCCTGGTGCAGTGGGACGACGAGCGCGTGCCGCGCGACCAGAGCCTGGCGCTGTTCGACGCCTTCGCCTCGGCCGACAAGACGCTCCACGCCCATCCCGGCAGACACGGGGACATGCCGGCGTTCGAGCTGGACAGCACACTCAGGTTCTTCTCCCGGCACCTGACCTGATACGGCCGTCGGCGGTCGCCGAAGCGTCGATCGGCGTACGGAAGTCGATCGGCGCGTCCGGCGGACCGTTCGTGTTGCGTCGGCTACAGGGGATCCTGGCCCCGCCGCGAGGCTCCTTCCGGCCACACGACGTGCACGGGTACGCCGGCGCCGCGCGCCTTGAGGACCGCGTCGGCCGTACCACCGCCGCGACCGGAGGGCGGTGTGCCGTCCCAGACGGCCACCAACGCGTCCGCCCGCTGGACGAGTTCAGCGTTCGCCGCCTCGTAGGCGCGCCGGTCAGCCGTGGCGAACGGCATGACGACGACCTCGGACGCGGCCTTCACGAGCCGGTCGAAGGCGGCTGCGTGCTCCGGGCCCACCTGCGCCTCCCGGTAGTCCCGCGACGGCAGTACGACGACCAGGTCTCCCCCGGCTTCGAGCACCGCTTCGGCGAACAGGGTGTCCGCCCCCGGAGCCAGGCAGGAGATCCCTACCAAGCCACTGCCCCCGCCGGCCTCGTCGGCGAGCACCTGGCGCAGGGCGCTGCGGACCGGCTCGACGCTCGCCGCTGTGAGGTCCATGTGGCCGGTGGTGGCGATGGTCGGCATCCGTCAACTCCCTGCTCGTCGTGGGAGTGCCGGAAGGGGGCCGGGTGCCGCGCAACGGCCGTAGGCCGACGTGCTCCCCACGTCACAGCGCCAGCGCTGCGAACCCTAGCAGGTAGGCCACGCAGAAAATGACCGGAACCCACTGCTCGACGTGTGTCAGCGGCAGGTAGGTGCGCCAGTTCCGGCCCCCCTCGAGCATCGCCCATTCGGCGCGGGAGTAGGCGAAGGCCGGCAGCCGCTCCTCGAACATGCCGATCACCCTCCATTTGGCCGCGTTGAGCTGCCGGTACGAACGGACCATGAACCACCAGGCGGCGCACTGGGCGAGCAGGATCACCAACCCCGCCGCGAGCGCCGGCACCGAGAGCGACGAGGAGGGTGTGTCGTGGGTGACCACGGCCAGGACGGTGACCACCGCACTGTTCATGCTGAGGAAGAAGGTGTTGGCCAGATTGCGCCGGGCGCTGACCCTGTCGGCCATCTCCACGCAGAGTTTGTACTGCTCGAAGACGACCTGCTGGTACCTGTCGGCGTCCCTCGAGTAGTCCGAAGGACCGACTGCGGGGTTCCACAACGAGTCGTGAGGTTCGGTCACGGGATCACCATCAGTCACCATCAGTCACCATCGATCGGGGGAGCCGGATACGGTGCGGTGCGGAGCGGGGTCGTATCACCGGTGGCGGCCAGGGCGGCACCGGTCGAGAACCGGCTCAAGTCCTTCCTCCACGGCCTTTCGGACCACGCCACCAGGTCTGTTCGGGTGCTTGCCGGTACCGAAGAGGACGAAGTGGGGAGCCCAGCCGGCGTCGAAGTAGACAGCGCCCTTCAGCGTGAGGCCGGCCGGCGGCTCGCTGTCGGGATAGGGCGGCAGGACGGGTGGTGACCAGGCGTGCCCCGGCTGTCCCGGTCGCGCCGCGTCCGGCGGTGGTGGCGCCGCCCGGGCCCGGAACGTCTCGTACGCCTGGCGACCGGGTACGAGGAGGACGAGTCGTTCCGCGGGAAGCAGCCGTGTCGCCTCCCTGAACTCCCACAGCAGTCCGGGACCCAGCCCCACGGCCATCACCACGAGCCGGGCCCGCCCCATCAAGTCACGGACGGTGTCCTGCCAGTCGTCGAGCGGCAGGTACAACCGCCGGGCACCGACCAGGGGAAGCCGCTCCCCCGGTCGTCCCACGGCCACCATGGGGGCCACGGGCCGCAGCGCCTGCGCCAGTTGCTCCTCCTCGGTCCGCGTGGACAGAGCCAGGTCCGACAGCACGGCGCCCGAGCCGGGAGCCGGACGCTGGTTCTCCTCCAGGGCCGTACGCCGGACGTCGTCCTCGAAGGACCTCAGGTAGAGGGTGAACGAGTCCCTGGGGAGTTCCCCCGGCGACCGGATGATCTCCGCGAGGTGCTGCCGTCCGAGCACGGCGAGTCGGCGCGCGCCGAACAACAGGGTCTGGGCGGACACGGCCACGAGGGGAACGAGGAGGTCGGGATCCCACCAGGGCACCAGCGGGTTCTTCCCCCAGAGGCCGTAGACCGCGTTGAACGCCATGATCGGCAGGAAGAGCCGCAGACGAGCGAGGGCCTGCGTGCTCGGCGGACGTCGCAGCACCATGGCGCGTACGGCCTCGAGCGCCACGGCCCCCACCACGATCACGGCCGCGGCGGCGACCGCCGCGTACCACCAGGGGGCACGCAGGCCGAAGGCGTCGGCCGCCGCCCTGGACTGCAGTCGGACGGTCTGCCAGTGGTCGAACGCGGCGAGGGCCAGCCAGAAGCCCGCGAGACCTGCCGGCCAAGCGGCGGCAAGGAGGAGCACACCCCGGGTGCGGGACTGCCGGGGTACGGCGGGCCGTAAGTCCCCAGCTTCTCCCTCGTCCTCGGTCCCTGCCTCGTCCCCGGCCCCGTCTTCGTCCGTCGCCGTCTCGGCGGGCACCGTTCGGCGTTCGTCCTGAGCCTTTCCCACTGCCTCGCCCCCCGTCCGCAACGGCTGCCCGACAGCTTCCGCGGGCGGCCGACCGCTCCTGTGCCCATGGTGCCGGACCGGCGGGACGTACGCACTCGGCTTCGGCAACCGGGGCGCGCTGGAGTTCGCGGACGGTGGTGCGGTCGGCCGCCGGGGGCGCGAAGTCGCCGACGCGCGCCACGGTGTGCGGTGCGGGGGGCGGCCGGGACGGCCCGAAGGAGGTGCGGGGGCGTGTCACCGGACGGCGAGGGTCAGGGAAGCAGGACGATCTTGCCGTGGTTGCGGCGGTGGTCGACGTCGTCGTGGGCCCGGGCGGCCTCGGCGAGGGGGTAGGTGCGCCACACCTCGACGGTGAGCCGACCGGAGGCGGCGAGGTCGGCGAGTTCGGGCAGGGCCTCGGGGGCGCGGTCGGCGGGGTCCATGCCGGTGAAGCGCACGCCGTACCGAGCCGCGTTCATGTCGGCGATCGTGATGACGCGTCCCGGACCGCCGGCCAGCTCGACGGACTCCGGCAGGACGCCGGCGCCGGAGGTGTCGAACACCGCGTCCACGCCCTGCGCGGCCGCTTCGCGCACCCGCTCCGCCCAGCCCGGACCGTAGGCGACGGCCTGCGCGCCCAGGGCCTCGACGCGTTCGAGGTCACGGGTGCTCGCGGTGCCGATGACGGTCACACCACGGGCGGTGGCGAGCTGCACGGCGATCGAGCCGACGCTGCCGGCGGCACCGTGGACGAGCAGGGTCTCCCCCGACGCGAGACCGAGGTGCTTCAGGGCGCGGAAGGCGGTCTCACCCACGGTGGGGAGCGCGGCGGCGGTCTCCCAGGGCAGGGCGGCGGGCTTGGGCACGGGCGCGGGCATCACGGCGTACTCGGCGTAGGAGCCAGCGGGCGTGACGCCGAAGACCTCGTCCCCCACGGCGACCTCGGTGACGTCGGCCCCGACGGCATCCACGACGCCTGCGGCGTCCACGCCCGGCACGACGGGGAAGTGCACCGGGAAGGCGTCGGCCAGGTCGCCCCGGCGGATCTTGTTGTCGAGGGGATTGACGGCCGCTGCCCGGATCTTCACACGGACCTCGTGTGGAGCGGGTTCGGGCAGGGGGACCTCGGTGAGGGTGAGGACCTCGGGGCCGCCGAAGCGGTCGAAAGTGACAGCGGTGGGCATGGAAGTGTCCTGACTGCTCTGCTTGATGGGGATGGGGTGCGGTGGAGGTGCGCGGCGAACGCCGGCCGGAGGGCGGGTTCAGGCGGTCGCGGTGGCCTGGAAGGCGATCGTGTAGGGCCGGCCGTCGCGCTGGAACTCGGTGATCACTCCGCGGCGGCTCATGGCGTCGGCGTCGGACTGGAACGCCTCGAACGCCTCACGGCTCTCCCACTGCGCGTAATTGATCACTCGGGTGCCGTCCTGGCTGGTGTGGACGGTGGAGGAGACGAAACCGGGCCGGTGCCGCACCTCCTCCTCGACGAAGGTACGGATCGTCTGCACCAGCTCGTCCCGGCGCTCGGCGGGGACGGTGAAGGACACCAGCACGATGAAGGTGTCCGCGTCCGGAAGCATCGTGACGGCCATGATCCTCTTCCTTGCTCTGCTGCGGCGGTCGAAGTCGCCGACAATCACACAACCTGTATGAATCAAGTTAAACATACAGCTCGTATGATTGTCGTGTGACTGATGCCTCTCCCGCCCGGCCGGATCCGTCCAACCCCCGGGTCCGCCGCACCCGCGACCGCGTCCTCGTCGTCGCCCGCGAACTCCTCGCGGACGTCGGACCGACGGCACTGACCTACTCGCTGCTGGCCGAACGCGGCAAGGTCACCCGCCAGACCCTCTACCGGCACTGGCCCACCCGCGAAGCCCTCCTGGT
>NZ_BNBF01000003.1:265392-282830 GCF_014654935.1 Streptomyces capoamus | reverse complement strand
CGACGTCATGCTCGAATCCGGGGACGGCACCACCTACCCCGAGCCCGGCACCGACCCCCGGGCCGTCATCACCGCGTTCCTGAGGAGCCTGCGCCACGGGCTCGACAACCCCGCCACCGCCAGTGCGCTGATGGCCCTGGCGGCCCAGGCAGACCGTGACCCCGGAGCCGCCCACGCCCTGGCGAAGATCAGCGAGGACCGCCACCACGCCCTCAACCGGCTCCTGGAACCCTCCGGCACCCAGATATCCGCAGACGACTTCGCCCAGCTCGTCGGACCGGTCATGTTCCGGCGCTTCCTCGACCGCCGGCCCGTCACCGACGCCACCATCGACACCGTGGTCACCCACTGGCTCACCAGCACTCGGCAACCGGACGGCCTCCCCTCCTGACGACGAGGGCGGTAACCACCGGCCGGCCGCAGGGCTACGGGCCGAGCGGCTGGAGGAGTCGGTCGGGCACCGTTCGCGTCAGGCCGCCGGCGCGCGGGGCACGTCCCGGGCGTTCTCCCAGTGCCGGTCGAAGTAGGACTTGAAGTAGGACGCCGCCTCGGTGTCCTCGATCCGCATGCCCTGCACCCGGTCGCCGACGGTGAAGGCGAGGAACACCGCGCTCGTGTCCATGATGGCCATGCTCATCAGGTCCGCCTTGATGGGCCAGGTCACCTCCCGAATGCTGTAACTGCGCAGGTGACGCGTCTCCTCCCGGTGCTGCGCGGTCCACCTGGTGTGCGCCCGGGAGGTACCGATGCAGAACAGGCGCTTCACCGAGCCGCCGGCCGCCGCCCAGTCGAGCACCGCCTGGAAGTAGTCCGCGAAGGGTGCCGTCGACTCGCTGAAGTCATCGGGCGTTCCGATCCGCATGTACCAGGTGTCCAGGTGACGGGTACCTCGTGTGACCAGGTAATCCGTAGCCGCCCTGTAGAAGGACGCCGCGTCCGGGTAGTGCTCGATGCGTGAGGAGTTCACCTGGTCGAAGTCGTGTGTCGCAGCCGTTCGACCTCCGCCCTGAGACTTCCCAGTTCGCGGTGGGAGGCCGTGAGCGGCACGAGGGTGCGGAGGATCGCGTACACCGCTGTGAACAGGAACGGCATCTGCCAGGCCGCGGAGAGCCCGAAGAGCGCCGCGGTCGCCGATCCGCACACGGCGACCAGACACGCGACGGCCAGTCCCCGCTCGTCCCAGCGTTCGAACCAGCTCCCCGGCTCCGACGGGGAACCTGAACCAGCCATGCCCACCTCGCACCTCCCGGTGCTTCACACTGTGACGCCCGACACCTACCGCTGAATTCCGCGTTCCAACCGTGTCCCGGCCCACTCGGGTCCCGGCCCGGTGAGCCGCTGGGAGATCGACTCCACCGACGCTGGTTCGGCCCCTGGGCCACGGTGCTCGCCGGCCTCCCGGTGCACCTAGGATTGCCAGGGTGATGGCAAGAACCAGTGACATCGAGAAGGCTGCCGGCGTGCTGCGCGCCGGAGGGCTCGTGGCGCTCCCGACCGAGACCGTCTACGGTCTGGGTGCCAACGCCGAGGATCCCACCGCTGTCTCGCGCATCTTCCAGGTCAAGGGGCGTCCGCCCTCCCACCCGCTGATCGTCCACATCGGCGGCGCGGACCAGCTGGACGACTGGGTCGAGGAGGTGCCGGCGACGGCGCGTCTGTTGGCCGAACACTTCTGGCCGGGTCCGCTGACGCTGGTCCTGCGGCGCGGTCGCCGGGTGCCCCTGGAAGCGACGGGTGGCCTGGAGACGGTGGCCGTGCGCGTGCCCGACCACCCCGTCGCCCTCGCGCTGCTGTCGGCCTTCGGCGGTGGTGTCACCGCCCCGTCCGCCAACCGTTTCGGCCAGGTCAGCCCCACCACCGCGCAGCACGTCCGTGCCGAGCTCGGTGACGGCGTCGACTTCGTGCTGGACGGCGGTCCCTGCCAGGTCGGCGTCGAGTCGACCATCGTGGACGCCACGGGCGAGGTCCCGAGCATCCTGCGTCCCGGCGGCGTGACGCGCGAGGACCTCGAAGCGGTGCTGGGACGCCCGCTCACCGTCCACGCGACGAGCCGTGTCCGGGTGCCGGGCCAGCATCCGTCCCACTACGCGCCGCGTGCGCGAGTCGTCCTGGTGGAGCCCGAGGCGGTCGTCGCCGAGGCGGAACTCGCGCAGGAGCGGGGACACCGGGTGGGCGTCTTCCTCCCGCCCTCCCTCACTGACGCTGCGGTGAAGGCCCACGCCGTGGCGGCGGTACCGGCTTCCATGAACGCCTACGCGCGCGGGCTGTACGGGCTGCTGCGCGAACTGGACCAGAAGGGCTGCGACCTCATCTTCGCGTCCCTGCCGGCCGAGGAAGGGCTGGGGCTCGCGATCGCCAACCGGCTCCGCCGCGCCGCGGGGCCCCGGGAGTCCGCATAGCCGGGATCGGCTGGTACTGCCCGCGCGACTAGGGCGGTAAGGCGGTAAGGCGGTATGGATCAGTATCTGACGCGGCAAGGGCCGTGAGGGCCAGGATCCGACGTGGTCGGGGTCGTGACGGCCAGACCCCGAGACGGTCACGCCGTGACGGCCAGGGCTCGGGGAGGTCGCGGCCGTAGCAGCCGGAGCCTCGCGGCCGGGAGGGCGACGGCCGGACCCCGGCGCCGCCGAGGTGCGGCAGCGGCCAGATGCCGGGGGCGGCCGGGACCGGCCTCACGGTCGCGACCGCAGCGACACGAGCCCGGGGCGCTCGGGACCGTGGCGACCGGGCCCTGGAGCGGTCGGGACCGCGTGGGCAGCCCCGGCCCGGTAGGGGTCGCCTGGCCAGACCCCGGCGCGGCCGGGGCGCGGTGGTGGCCAGGGCACTCGCGGTCAGAGCCGTAGCGACCGGAACTGGCCGGACCCCGCACCGGGGCAGCTTTCTCCCGGTCGGACCCGCAGCGGCGACCCTCGCGGGGCCCTCTCCCGGAGCTCCGCAGCGGCCAGGGTTCTCCAGGCGAGCCGCGTGGCCAGACCCTCTCCACGAGAGCCGTGACGACCGAGTCCCTCACGGTCGGCCCCGCAACACCAGGCCCCTCGCCGCCGCAGCCCGCGCCTCCGGAGCACTCGCGGTCAGACCCGCGCCGACAGCCCCCTCGCCACCGCAGCCCTTGCCGCCGGGCCCTGCGCGGTCATTCCCGCACCGCAGGACCCCTCGCCGTCAGACCCGCGCCGCCGGACCCCTCGTCGCCGCAGCCCATGCCGCCGAACCCCTCGCCGCCAGGCCCTTCACGGTCAGACCCGTGCCGCCGGACCCCGCGCCGTCAGACCCGCGCCACCGCAGCCCTCGCCGCCGGACCCCTCGCGGTCGAACCCGCGCCGCCAGCCCCTCGCCGTCAGACCGCGCCGCCAGCCCACTCGCCGTCAGGACGCGGTCGGCACGGCCCTCGTCGTCAGGACGCGGTCGGCAGGGCCAGGTCGAGGCCCCGGGACGCGACGACCTGCGCGCTGCCGTCGGCCAGGCGGTAGCAGAGGCCCACCACCGCGGCCTGACCGGCGGCGACCTTCTCGGCGAGCCCGCGGGAGCGGTCCAGCAGCAGGTCGACCGTGTGCCTTATGTGCTCGGCGAGGATCTCGTCCGGCTCGACCCGGCCGGCGGCGCGCGCCGCGAGCACGCTGGGCGTCACCCGCTCGACGACGTCCCGGACGTACCCGGCCGGCGTCGTGCCGTCCTCCACCGCGGCGCACGCCGCGCCGACCGCGCCGCACGAGTCGTGACCGAGCACCACGACCAGCGGACAGCCCAGCACGTCCACGCCGAACTCGATGCTGCCCAGCACCTCCGGACCCGCGACGTGACCCGCGGTGCGCACCACGAACAGGTCGCCCAGGCCGCGGTCGAAGATGATCTCGGCGGCCAGCCGCGAGTCGGAGCAGCCGAACAGTACGGCGAAGGGCTGCTGGGACGGTGCGGTCTCGGCGCGGCGCGTGGCGTCCTGGTTCGGGTGCTCGGGGGCGCCCGCGATGAAGCGCTGGTTACCGGCCAGCAGCAGCTCGAAGGCGTCGCGGGGCGTCGGGGTCTTGATCTCGCTCATGTCGGCAGCTTAGGACCCGGCGGGAGGCGGCGCACCGCCTGGCCGCGCGGTAAGCCCTTTCTGTCTACGCCGTCACACACCGGCCGGGTCGGCGGGCGCGGAAGCCGGACCTTCCGTAGATTGAAAGCGAGCCACTGGCAGGAATGCGCGTGACACCGAAGATCGATTACGCAGGCGTGTTCGCCGCCCTCCCGAGCCCGTGCCTGGTGCTGGGCACGGACCTGGTGATCGCCGATGCCAACCCGGCCTTCTGCGGGGTGACCGGCCGGAGCCGGGGAGAGCTGGTCGGGCAGTACCTCTTCGACGTCTTCCCGGACAACCCCGCGGACCCGGAGGCCGACGGGCGGAACACCCTGCAAGCCTCGCTGCACCGTGTCCTGTCCTCCGGCCAGACGGATCACATGGCGTTGCAGAAGTACGACATCCCGGTCCCCGGCAACCCCGGGGTCTTCAAGGAGCGGTGGTGGACCGCGATCAACGTGCCGGTGTTCGGCCCGGACGGCAAGGTCGCCTGGATCATGCACCGGTCCGAAGACATGACCGACGTCATCCGCGCCCGCCGCGCCGCGCTGGCGCCGTCCGTCAGCCCCGGCCGGGAAGCGGCCATGGAGGCCGAGCTCTACGCCCGGGCGCGGCAGCTCCAGCAGCTGAACGAGGAACTGCGGCAGGCCCATGCCCGTGAACGGCGCGTCGCCGTCGCCCTCCAGGAAGCGATGCTGCACTCCCCCGACCTGATCCAGCACCCGAACATCGCGGTGCGCTACCTGCCCGCGACCGGATCCCTGAACGTGTGCGGCGACTGGTACGACGCGGTCGACCTGCCCGGGGACCGTTTCACCGTCACCGTCGGCGACGTGGTCGGCCACGGGCTGATCGCCGCCACCGTCATGGGCAGGCTCCGCAGCGCGCTGAGCGCGGCCACCCGCACCGTCCACGGCCCCGCCCAGGCGCTGGAGGTCCTCGGGCTCTACGCCCGCTCGGTCGACGGAGCGCTGGCCGCCACCGCCGTCCAGGTCCTGGTCGACTGCCACAGCCAGCTCCTCATCTACAGCAGCGCCGGCCATCCCCCGCCGGTCCTCCTGCACCCCGACGGCTCCTGCCGGCTGCTCGACCAGGCCACCGACCCGCCCCTGGGCGCCCGTCCCGAGCACGTCCCGCGCCCCCAGGCCAACACGACGTACCTGCCCGGGGACACCCTGGTCCTCTACACCGACGGCCTGATCGAACGGCGTGACGAGGACATCGACGCCGGTCTGGCCCGCCTCACCTCCACGCTCACCACGTGCACGGGGTTCGGCGCGGAACACCTCGCCGACGCCCTCCTCTCCCGCCTGGGCCTGGCCGGCGGCGCCGATGACGACATCGCCATCGTCGTGGTCCGTCTGGAGCGGTCGACGCGACCGTGCTGACCGGCCGACGTCGCCGTCGTGGCCCCGTGGGGGCCATCGGGGCGGCCACCGGGGTGGGGTCGGCGGCCGGCCCGGTGCGGGTGCCACGGCGAGGACCGCACTCCGCGGATCCGGTGCAGGCGAAGCCGTCCGCGTCAGGACCGGCGGTCCTCGGCGGCCGTCTGCCGGGGCGTGGTCCAGCCGTGGCGGACCCCGGACGGCTCGCGATCGTCCGTCCTGGTCACCTCGGGCGTGTCGAAGGCCTGGGTCAGGACGAGGCTGCGCAGGGTGGCGTAGCCGAGGAGGACGGTGGCGGAGACGGTGACGTACAGGCCGAGGAGGTCGTCGCTTCCCGTGCCGTCACCGGTGCGGAGCACGTGTACGAGGCACCAGGTGCTGAGCAGGGCCAGCACGGCGCACACCGGCCACAACGCCCGGTGCGTGCTCCGCCGCCGCCGTACGTCGGCCGTGGACCGGAGCACGACCCGCAGCCGCGCGTCACAGTGCTCGCAGGACTCAGCCGTCTCGTTCGGCCGGTCGGCGAACCGGTCCAGGCTGCCCGCCCTCGCGCTGACCAGCGTGGCCGTACGTGTGCTGTCACCAGCCTGACCCGTCACGTAGGTGTGCGTGACGCTGTACCGGAACCGGTCCGAGATCTCGCTCGCCACGGCACCTCCGCGTTCTGCCTCGCTCCCCGTCCCCTGCGGGCTTCCTTCCCCTTGCGGGGAGTTCGCACCCGTGGGTGGTACGGGAAGTGCCGCGAAGCCGTGAGGTTCGCGCGACAGGCGGGAGGGCCGGTACCACACGGGTACCGGCCCTCCCGCCTGTCGTGCCGTCAGTCGGCCTGCCGGATTCCGGTCGGGCGACGAGCGGCGCGGCGACCGCGCTCATCCTTCGGGCCGCGGATCAACCCTTCGAACGGCGGCAGGCGAACCACGCCACGACGGCCACGCCCGCCGCGGCCAGCAGCGCCTTCCGGTTCCTCTGCGCCAGCTGAAGTCCCTGGGCCGTGGTCTGCCGTACGGGCTCCGGTGCCTTCTCCTCCCACAGCTGACCGGCCTGGGCCGCCTTGGCGCGGGCCTGCTCGGCGGCCTGGGCGGCACCGTCCTTGACCGGGTCGGGCAGCCGGTCCTGCGCCTGGTGGGCCAACTCCGCGGCCTTGGCCTTGAGTTCGCCCGCCTTGAGGGCGGCCTGCTCCTTCAGCTCGCCGGCCTTCGCCGCGGCCTGCTCCTTGACCTCGGCGGCCTTCTCCTGGGCGCGTGCCTTGACGTCGGTCTTCGCTGCGAGCGCCTCGACCGTCTCCCCGAGCTCGGCCCGGGTCTGTTCGACCTGCTCGCGCAGTTCCTCGGGGCTGGCTGCGGTGGGCTCGTCGTGCGGAGGCTGGGTCATCGGTGCGCACTCTCCTTGATCTCGGCCACGTCGGCCTTCACGTTCTCGATCGTCTGCTCGGGTGTGGGCGGCGCGGCCTGCTCTACCTGCTTCTTTCCGCTTATGGCCATCATCGCGGCGATCACACCCAGCACGGCGGTGACGATCAGCGCGGCCGCCCACACCGGCAGCGGCACCGCCAGCGCGGCGATCGCGGTGGCGACCAGCGCCTGCAGCGTCAGGAAGCCGACGACTCCGGCACCGCCGAAGAGACCGCCCCCCTTGCCGTAACGCTTGCCCTTCTGCTTCATCTCCGCCTGCGCCAGGCGCAGTTCGCCTCGCACCAGTTCGGTCAGTTGTTGCGATGCGCGTTGCACCAGCTCGCCCACCGGCTCCTGACCGGCACGGTCCGTGCTCTGGCCGGATCCGGCATGGTGCGGGTATGTGCTTGACACGCGGTCACCTCCGTTCCCGAGTTGTGTGCCGGCCGGGCCTCACCCTGCGCCCGGCCGTCCATGACCGCGCGGGTACCCCGTACGGGCCGGTTCAGGTCGAGCAGCGTGGTCCGGTCGGCCGCCCTCACGCGAGACGCCGGCACAGGAGCAGACGGGGTGCGCGACGGGTGAGCCAGGCGGCGGCCAGGCCGATGGCGGCGCCGGTCACCACGTCGCTGGGGTAGTGAGCTCCGCTCTGGACCCGCTCGAACGCCACCATGGCGGCCGGCAGGGCGCACGCGGCGCCGGCGGCCGGCCACGCCGGTGTCACGGCGGCGGTGAAGGCGACCGCGGCGGCGGTGTGCCCGGAGGGGAAGGAGGAGGAGTCTGGGCGGTCGTCGACCTCGTCGTGGGGGAACCACTCCTTCGGTGGCCGGGGCCGGTCGGCCAGCTGTTTGCACAGACCGTTGGAGACCAGCTGCGCCACCGTCAGGGCGGCCAGGCCGCCGGCCGCCGCCCTGCGGCCGCGCCATCCGCCCAGCCACGCCATGGCGGCGGCCGCGCCGCACCACAGCTTCGTGCTCTCCGCGGCCTCCTCCACCGCCGACAGCATCTTGCCGGCACCGGGCGGGGTACGGTGTGCCGCCCGGATGCTCAGCGACCGATCAGCATCGCTCAGTCTTTCAAGGAGCCTCATATGACGGCGGATGTCCCGCGGGCCGACACCTCACACCCGTGATCACCCATGCTTCGTGATCACCGTGCTCACCCGTGATCCACGGGAGATCGGTCACTCCTCGCCCAGGCGACGCCGGTCCTCCTCGTCCCAGGTCCGGGTGTCGCGGGGCTGGGTGTACGGCTCGGTGTCGGGCGGCAGACCGCCGGCGATGGCCCGCTGTCGTACGGTCTCGGCGTCAAACTCCAGACCGAGCAGGATCGCCAGGTTCGTGATCCACAACCAGACCAGGAAGACGATGACGCCGGCCATGGTGCCGTAGGTCTTGTTGTAGGAGGCGAAGTTCGCGACGTAGAACGCGAATCCCGCGGAGGCGATCATCCAGATCAGCAGGGCCAGGAAACTGCCCGGCGTGACCCACCGGAACCCCTTGACCTTCGCGTTGGGGCTCGCCCAGTACAGGATCGCGATCATGACGGTGACCAGGATCACCAGGACGGGCCACTTGGCGATCGACCAGGCCGTCAGTGCCGTGTCCCCGATCCCCAGCGCGGTCCCGGCCCTGCGGGCCAGGCCGCCGGTGAACACCACGATCAACGCGCTGATCACGGCCAGCACCATCAGGACGACGGTCACCCCGACGCGGATCGGGAGGATCTTCCACACCGGGCGGCCCTCCGGCATGTCGTACACGGCGTTCGCCGCGCGGATGAAGGCCGCCACGTAGCCGGAGGCCGACCATACGGCCAGGACGATGCCGACGACCGCCATGATCGAGCCGACGCCCGCGCTGCTCTGCAGCTGTTCCACGGCCCGGGTGATGATGTCCCTGGCCGAGCCGGGAGCCAGTTTCCTGATGTTGGCCAGCACCGAGTCGGTCGCCGACTTGCCGGTGATGCCCAGCAGCGACACCAGCACCAGCAGCGCCGGGAACAGCGACAGCACCCCGTAGTACGTCAGGGCCGCCGCTCGATCGGTCAGCTCGTCGTCCTGGAACTCGCGCAGCGCACCCTTGAACACGGCGCCCCAGGCCCGTTTGGGGAGCTTCGTCGGCGTGTCCGGTGCCCGGCGCTCCACGTCCGGTCCGGGCCCGGCCTCCCCGGGTGCCGCTTCATCGGCTTCCGCTCCGGCTTCCGGCCGGGCCGGTTCCTCGGCTCCCGATCCGGTTTCCGGCCGGGCCGACTCATCGGCTCCCGATCCGGTTTCCGGCCGTGCCGGTTCCTCGGGTGCCGGCCCGGTTTCCCGAGTCCTCGGCTCCTCGTGTGCCCGTTCGTCGTCGCCACCGTGGTGTGCGTCCCGCCCTGGAAGATGCAGCCTCGCCATATCCGCCGGGTAACCCCTCGTGGTCCCGTCTACGCCTGCGGGGGGCGATCGACCGTCGTGTCGGCGGCCCTCCGGAGGTCCCACCGGGGGGGGCGTGCGCGGCCTGGTCGCATTGATCGGGGAGGCGCAGGCGTGCGGACGGCGATCGCGGGTACGCGCGGGCGTATGAACGGGGTGGCGAAGGCGGTGGGGATGCAATCAATCCTTCTTGACGAAAAGGGCCTCATGGTCCAGGAACCGGAACTGTGGCAGATGTCGGCCGCGCTGGACGGCGACGGCTCGTGCATCGCGGAGGCCCGGCACCTCGCGGCCGACTTCCTCGGACGGCTGCAGGCCGAGCACGACGTCCCCGTACCGCAGCGCGCCAAGGACCTCACGCAGCTGGTGGTCAGCGAACTGGTGACGAACGCCCGCAAGTACGCCCCCGGCCCGGTCCTGCTCGACCTGCGCGTCACCGACACGGTGATCGAGGTCGCGGTCTGGGACAGCGACCCCGTGCTCCCGGTGGCCCGGGCCGCCGATCCCGGCCGCGTGGGCCAGCACGGACTGGAGATCGTGATGGCGGTCGTCCAGGGCTTCGAGGCGCGGCGGGAGCCGGTCGGCAAGCGCATCACCGCCCGCATCGCCCTCGTGGACGACCCCGACGGGGGTTCGGTCCGCCGGCCCTGAGGGGCGGATGCGGATGCGGCCTGGAACGCCCCAGCTCCCCGAGTCCGGACTCGGGGAGCTGGGGCGCCGGGCTGTCGTACCGCTTCGATCAGGCCGCGTCGCGGTGCCGCGGCGACCGATCGGCCGGATGACCCGGACGACGTGACCGGCCCGCGCTGTGGACCAGTCGGAGATGACGGCCACGGGCATGGCGGGCCACTCGTGGACCACCCTGCAACCAGCCCTCGACGCGGTCCAGTCCGTACAGCAGCAGGCTCAGCACAGGGAGCAATAACACGGCGACGGCGATCACGGCGACAGATCCCTCCGGGAGGCGACATGTCACCGGGTTTCCAGCACGCGCCCGGTCAGCGGCGGACCGATGTGAAGGTCTGGTGACCACCTGGGGACGAGCGCTCACCCACGGGGCCCGCCACGGGCTCCGCCCACTCACGAGCATGCTTTGCACACTCAGGAGCATGGAATGCGGTGGCGAGCGCATCCGAAAGGGCATGGAGTGCGTGATCTATCAAGAGCAGACGGGTGAGCAGGAACAGATCGACTGCCGGCAGGCGGACGAGGGATGCCGGGCCACCCTGGACCGCCTGGCGGTGCTGAAACCGGACGAGTTCGCCTGGATCCGCATGGACGAACCCCGCCAGGAGGAGCTGCAGCGGCTGGGGGAATACCTCGAACTGCATCCCCTGGCGATCGAGGACGCGGTCCAAGCCCATCAGCGGCCCAAGCAGGAGCGCTACGGCGACGTCCTGGCGGTCGCGGTGAAGACGGTCTGGTTCGTCGAGCGGAGCGCGGACGTGGAGACCGGCGAGGTGATGGTCTTCCTCGGACCGTCCTTCGCGCTGACCGTGCGGCACGGCGCCGACGATCCCACGGTGGAGGCGGTGCGCCGGCTCGCCGCTCAACCGGACATGACACGGCTCGGGCCGGTCAGTGTGCTGCACGCGGTGACCGACGTGATCGTCGACGCGTACGCCGAGGCCGCCGCCCAGATCCGTACGGACCTGACGGAACTGGAGCGGTGCGTGTTCTCACCGGCCCGCGACGACCTCACCGAACAGATCTACTCGCTCAAACGCGAGGTGGTGGAGTTCCGGGACGCCATCCAGCCCCTCGTGCCCGTCATGCAGCCCTTCACCACGGCGCGTGACGAATGGCCGCGGCAGGTCCTGCCGTACTTCCGTGACGTGACGGACCACCTCACGCGCACCGACACCGAAGTCCGTGCCCTGGACGACCTCCTGGCCTCCGTCCTCGACGCCCACCTCGCCAAGGTGGGCACCTGGCAGAACGACGACATGCGCCGCATCAGCGCCTGGGCGGCCATCTTCGCCATCCCCACCATGGTCGCCGGAATCTACGGCATGAACTTCTCCCACATGCCCGAACTGGACTGGCGCTACGGCTATCCGTGCGCGCTCGCCGTGATGGCCCTCGGAGCGGGACTGCTGTACCGGGCCTTCCGACGCAACGGCTGGCTCTGACCGCGCACCACGTCGCCGCCCGCCCGTTTCCCCGCCATGGGTGCGACGGGCGGGCGCGGGGCGCATGCCGGGGCCGGGGCCGGGGGGGCTCACCCGGGCCGTCAGGAGAAGAAGTCTGCGAGGGAGGACGCGAGTGCCTCCGGGGCCTCCTCGGCCACGTGGTGCCCCGAGTCGATGCCGTGACCCCGGACGTCCGGTGCCCACTCGCGCCAGATCTTCACCGGGTCCCCGTAGAGGTCCTCCAGGTCGTCGCGGAGCGACCAGAGGATCAGGGCCGGGCACCGGATCCGTACCCCGGCGGCACGATCGTCCTCCTCGTGCCGCGGGTCGACGGTGAGGCCGGCCCGGTAGTCCTCCAGCATCGCCCGCACCACGTCCGGGTTCCTCGTGGCCGCGCGCCACTCGTCGTAGTTCTCCTGCCCCATGCTCCGGGGGTCGCCGCGGTACCAGCTGTCCGGGTCGGCGTTGATGACTCGTTCGGGGATGTCCGGCTGGGCGAAGAAGAACCAGTGCCACCACTGCGTGGCGAACTCGGTCGTGATGCGGGACAGGTGCTCGGTGAGGGGCAGACCGTCGATCAGCGCCACACGCGAGACCGCGTCGGGGTGGTCGAGCGCGAGGCGCAGCGCGACACTGCTTCCGCGATCGTGCCCGGCCAGCGCGAACCGGGGATGGCCGAGGGAGCGCATCACCTCGACCACGTCACCGGCGACAGCCCGCTTCGAGTACCCGGTGTGGTCCGCGGTGGGTGCCGGGCCGGTGGACCGGCCGTATCCCCGCAGATCCGGACAGACGACGGTGAACCCGCTCCGGACGAGGAGGGGGGCGACGCGATACCAGGTCGCGGAGGTCCGGGGGTGGCCGTGCAGCAGCACCACCGGCGGCCCCTCCCCGCCGTGGCGGACGAAGATCGACGCGTCCTCCACCCGCACCCGGGTGGTTGCGAAACCCTCGAACAAGACCCTGGCCTCCCGTCCTCTCGACACACCGCCCCACCGGCCCCGGCCCTAGTTCTTCTTCTCGGCCTTCCCGGCCTTCTTCTCGGCCTTCCCAGCCTGTTTCTCGGCCTTTCCGGCGTGCTTCCCGGCTTTCTCGGTCTGCTTCTGGTGGAGCTTCTCGGGCTTGCTGGACTTTCCGGATCGCCGGTGGGCAGCGCCCGCTCCCCTCTGGCCACGCGCTTCGGTGCCGGATGTGTCCGGGGTGCTCGGGACCCGGGTGGTGGCGGCCGTCTCCCGCTCCGTCACAGCCCGGACGGGGACGGCTGCGGACGTTACGGCGGAACCGGCGTCCTGAGGCCGTCCTGCGGGGGCCTCGCGACCGGAGGGTTCGGCCGGGGCGGAACGCTCCTCGTGGCCGGGGACGGACGTGCGGGGCGTACCGTCCGCCACGGAGGGACTCTTCATGACACGTGTCTCTGTGGGGTGAGCGGATCCGTCGGACACGGCCATCGTGGCGGCCACGGCAGCCGCCAGCGCGGCGGCCGTGCCGGCGACCAGGTGGCGTCCGCGCGGTGGCACGGTTTTCGGTGCGGCCGTGCCGGCGATGCCGGCGGTGCTCGACGCGTACGAGTGCGTGACCTCGGCCCGCGTCGGCGCCTGCCGGGGCACCAGGCTCGCGACGTCGGCCGGGGGTGCGACGGGCCTGTTGAAGCCCGTGGTGCCGGCGAGGGCGGCCAGAGCCCGGGCGCAGTCGTCCGTCGACGGGCGGTCCTGCGCCTCGAGCGCGGTCATGTCCCCCAGCAGGGAAGCGAGTTCCGCCGGCAGGGAGTCGGGCAGTTCCGGCCGCCGGTGGAGCCGCGCTATCGCGGACTCCAAGGGCGCACCGTCGTACTCCAGCCGGCTCGTGACGCATTCGAGGAGGACCAGCCCCAGGGCGTAGACATCGGCGGCCGGCCCCACGGGCCGGCCGAGCACCTGCTCGGGAGACAGATAGGCGGCCGTGCCGATGAGCGCGTCGGTGGTGGTCTGGGTGGTGGCGTCCAGGAGCCGGGAGATGCCGAAGTCGGTCAGGTGCGGGCGCCCGGACCCGTCCAGGATGATGTTCGAGGGTTTCACGTCCCGGTGGACGATCCCCGCGTCGTGCGCGTGGGCCAGCGCCCGCGCCAGGTCGGCTCCGAGGGCGGCGGTCTCCCCGGGCCCCAGGGGGGACGCGGCGATGCGTGCCTTCAGCGTAGGGCCTTCGATCAGCTCCATCACCAGAAAGGCACGCCCGTCGTGCCGGCCGGCGTCGTAGACGGTGACCAGGCCGGGGTGCTGCAACCGGGCGAGGATCACCGCCTCGCTGTGGAAGCCGTCCTCTCGGTGTCCGCCGCTGCCGACGTGGAAGACCTTGACGGCCACCGGTCGTTTCAGACGCAGGTCGAAACCACGGTGGACCTCGCCGGCGCCGCCCGAACCGATGACCGCGTCCAGGCGGTACCGGCCGCCCAGTACGTCCGCGGAGCACCGGAACGGCGCCAGAGCCGACTGGCGTAGCTTCATGTCACATCTCCCACTGCTTCCCCGGGTGCTGCCCACGTGAGCGCCCGCAAGAGGGCACCGCACACGCGTACCCATGAGGTGCCGGAGTACCCCTGCACCCCGCCCCGCGACCCGGTCGGTGGGACTGTCGGTGCCACGGACGAGGGGGCGGCCCCGGGGGCAGGGAGCGGTGACGGCAGCTCAGGCGGCGGTGACGGCGGGTCAGGTGGCGATCGTCGCCAGGCCGGCGATGCCTACAAGATAGATGACCACCGCGGCGATGCTGTCCACGCCCATGCGGGCGTACTGACGGCGTGGCCGGAAGACGAGCCCCGCCATGTAGACCACCGTCAGAATGATGCCGAGCGCGGTCAGGTAGATGTCGGTGTCGTGCGCGGCCGGCAGCACCGGCTTGCCGGAGATGAGGGTGGCGAGCAGGAACAGCACCGGCAGGAAGGCGTTGCCGCCGAAGATGTCGCTGACGGCGAGCTGGTAGTCGCCCAGTTTCGTGGAGGTCAGGCCGGTGCTGACCTCGGGCAAGGAGGTGGCCGCCGCCAGCACGGTCGCGCCGAACAGCACACCGCTCAGCCCCTGGCGGCCGAAGAACTCCTCACCGCTGCGCTCGATCACGACACCGGCGATCAGCGTGGCCAGCGCGGAGACACCGAACACCAGTCCGGCGCGCGCGGTGCTCACACCCTTGTCGCTGGCAGCCTTCTCCTTCTTGCCCTTCGAGTGGCCGCGTGGCTCGGGCTGGCTGTCCGGGGCGTCGCCGCCCTCCCGCCACGGCAGGCCCCGGCCGGCCCGGTCGAGCAGCACGAGGCCGATCACCCAGAGGACGGCGATCGCGACCGAGGCGGGGGCGAGGCGCGCGGCGTGCAGGTCCGGGGGGAGCTGGGTGCCCATCACAACCACCGCCAGTACGGCCACGACCATGGCGCCCTCGAGGACCAACTGGAGACTGGCCGCAAGGCGGGTCAACGGGGCGCGCGGCCGGACCCCTGCCGCGTCCAGGACCGCCAGGACGACGGTCTGGATGGCGATGCCGCCCAGGATGTTGCCGACCGCGACGTCGAGTTGTCCGGCCATCGCCGCGCTCGCGGTGATTGCGATCTCGGGCAGATTCGTCGCGATCGCCAACAGGATGAGGCCGCCCAGCGCGCTGCCGAGGTGGAGTCGCTCGGCGAGCACGTCGGTGGTGTCCGACAGCTTGATTCCCGCGATCCAGATGACGGCCGCACTGGCCACGAACAACGCCAGCAGCAGCGGCGAACTCAGAGATCCCATGCGGCTGGGAGTACCCGTGGATCCGGGGCGGAAGCAGCGGGCACGCCCGCGGTTGTCCTGGTCGGCGGAGTGTGCCGGGGACACCGGCCGGTCAGCACGCGGGGCGCCGGACGACGGCGTCAGGTGGCGGTGGGCCAGGCCCGCAGCAGGACGGCGATCTTGCCGGCCGTGCAGGCGGGGTCGAGGAGCAGGTCCTTGAGGGCGATGGCGTCCTCGCGGACGGGCTTGACCGGGATACCGGCGGCTTCGAGGTACATCACGCCGGTGGCGGCGGCGACAGCCAGGTTGGAGCGCTCCAGCCAGCGGCACCGGCCGAGCGTGTGCACGAGGGCGGCTGCCTTGGCGTAGGGGCCGTCGTAGACGGGCTGCTCGAACAGCTCCGCCCGGTGCCGGGCGACCGCCGAGAGGGGAACGCCGTAGTCGTCGGGCGCCGGGTCGTTCGCACCGGCGGCCTCGGCGACCTGGAGGATCCAGGGGACGTCGATGTGCAGTTCCATCAGGCCGCACGCGCTCCCGGAGGCGCCTGCTGGGCTCGTTCGGCCTCGTCGAAGATCGACTGGTGGTCGGCCAGGAACCTGGCGGCCGCGTCGACGGCGCGGGCGCGCAGACCGCTGGCGTCGTCCTGCACGAGCCGGGCGAGGTAGTCGCCGATGCTCAGTCCCAGGTCGGCGGCGCGTTTCTTCGCGAGTTCCGCGACGTCCTCGTCCACGCGCGCGCCCAGCTGTGTCTTCGCCATACCGGCATGGTAACAGCTGTTACCACGCTTGGCACCGGCCGGTCACGCCCCGGCCCGGTCCCGAGCGGCCGGACGACCGCCAGATCAGGCGTCGGGCGCGCCGGGGCGCGAGGACGCCTGGGCGTCGCCGCTGTGGGCGGCGAGAGCGGTTTCGAGGCGTTCGAGTACGGCGAGCGTCTCGCCGCGCTCGGCGTCGGTGAGGTCGCCGGCGACGTAGTCCTCGAGGCGGGCCCAGAGGTCCTCGACCTGCCGGCGCAGGGCCTGGCTCGCGGCGGTGGCTTCGACCAGGACGGAGCGCTTGTCGCTGGTGGAGCGGACGCGGCGGACGAAGCCGGCCTTCTCCAGGCGCTGGATACTGCGGGTCATCGTGGCGGCGTCGGCACCGACGTGCCGGGCCAGATCGGTCTGGCGCATCCGGCCGCGGTCCCACAGCTGCATCATGACCAGCTCCTGGGCCGGGTGCAGGCCGACCTCGCGCAGCAGTTGGCCGGCGAGCATGCGGTGCAGGCGGGCCACCCGGAAGATCGTATGGCTGATCGGCCCACGGCGTGCGGCCTCGGGAAGCTCCCCGGTCTCGGGGACCTGGGGCGTCGCCTGGGGCATTGCCTCGGATTCCATGGTGCTGCCTGCCGCTTTCTCCCGTGTGGCCGCCGCCCTTGCGGTCGTCCTGGCGGAGGCCGGCCGTGGGAGCCCAACCGGGACCGGCTCCCGCGGGCAAGCCCCCGGGCCCGCCTCCTGGAAGCACAGGGTATGCGCTGCTCAGGCGCGGCGTGCCCGGTGGTCGCGGGTCCGTCGCGGAACCGTCAGGCGCGGGCTTCCTCCAGCGTCGGGTAGTCGGTGAACCCCTTCTCGTCGCCGCCGTAGAAGGTGGCGGGATCGGGGGTGTTGAACGGGCCGCCCCGGGCCAGCCGGGCGGGCAGGTCCGGGTTGGCGAGGAAGAGGGCGCCGTAGGCCAGCAGGTCGGCGGTGCCGTTGTCGAGGAGTTCGAGCTCGGCCGGACCGGTGGGCTGCCGGCCGGTGAAGGGGTTGAGGATGAAGGTCGCGGGCCAGGCCTTGCGCAGCCGGTATGTCAGGTCACGCATGCCGGCGGCCTCCAGCTGGTGCAGATAGCCGAGGTTCAGCGGGGCGAGGGCCTCGACCAGGGCGGTGTAGGTGGCCTCCAGGTCGGCGGTGTCGGACTCGTCGATGTCGTTGAAGGGGTTGCCCGGGGAGAGCCGGAAGCCGACCCTCTCCGCACCGATGGCCTCGGTGACGGCCCGGGCGGTCTCCACGGCGAAGCGGATGCGCTTCTCAGGGCTGCCGCCCCATGCGTCGGCCCGCTGGTTGCTGTTCGGGGCGAGGAACTGGTGGATGAGGTATCCGTTGGCTCCGTGCAGCTCGACGCCGTCGAAGCCGGCCTCGATGGCGCCTCGCGCCGCGGTGACGTAGTCGTCGATGGTGGCGCGGATCTCGCTGTCGGTCAGTTCGTGGGGGATGACGAAGTCCTGAGGGCCTTCGTGGGTGTACACCTGCCCGGCCGCGGCGACGGCGGAGGGGCCGACGGGCTGCAGCCCCGTCAGCACGGGGTGGCCGACCCGCCCCGTG
>NZ_BNBF01000003.1:259725-265349 GCF_014654935.1 Streptomyces capoamus | reverse complement strand
TGCATGATCTGCAGGTGGATCACACCGCCCTGGGCGTGAACGGCGTCGGTCACCCGGCGCCAGGCGGCGACCTGCTCGGCGGTGTGGATGCCGGGGGTGTCGGGGTAGCCCTGACCGGCCCGGGAGGGCTGGACACCCTCCGTGACGATCAGGCCGGCGGAGGCGCGCTGCGCGTAGTACTCCGCCATCAGCGGGGTGGGGCTCTGCCCGGGCCCGTAGGCACGGCTGCGGGTCATCGGTGCCATCACCAGACGGTTCGCCAGCCGCTTGCCGGCCAGCTCGTAGGGCTCGAACGCCTTCGACATCGTCGTCTTCTCTCTACTTGGGGAGCAGTTACTTGTTCGAACAAGTAACTGCGACGAACCCTTCCAAGGAGTGCGCGTGACCCGCGTCACACACGAAGCCGACATGGAGACAGACAGTACTCACCGCACATATCAGGGCGCGACAGCAGCGGGTCAGCATTTTCCTGCCCGGACAATGAAGGGGGTCTCCTCAGTCTTCGACCGCTCCCGCGATCCGCCGGGCAGCCTGGACTGGTGTGAGGTGCGTGGTGTCGACGACCTCGGCTTCGGCGTGCAGCCACGTGCGGGCCGAATCTGCGTAGGGTTCGAGGTACCGGAGACGGAACGGGGAATCGGGGCCGACAACGGTGTCGCCCGCGATACGCCCGCGGAGGGTTTCCTGGTCGGCGTGGAGGACGAAGTGCCGGACCGGGATGCCATGCCGGGCAAAGCCCGAGCTGATCTCGCGCCAGTACTGCTCGACCAGGACGGTCATGGGCATCACCAGCGTGCCGCCGGTGTAGTCGAGCACGCGACGGGCGGTCTCGACCACGAGCGGCCGCCACGGCGGCCAGTGCTGGAAGTTGTCCGTGGCGGGCAGCCCCGGTGTGATGTGCATGAGCGTCTCGCCGACCTTCTCGGCATCGAACACCCGAGAATCGGGGATCAATTGCTGCACGAGCGCACTGGTCGTGGTCTTGCCCGCGCCATGGGTACCGTTGAGCCACACGATCATGGGACGCGACGCTAGCCTCGTCCGGGCGACGGGGACAGGCAGGGCAAGACATCGTCCCGGCGCCGACCGGGCCGAGAGGCAGCAGGGGCGTCCGCCGCGTCGCGTACCGGGTTCGCGCTGTCCGCGGTGTCCCGCCTTGCGCACCCGTCTCAGGTCATTGAGCACATACGGTCGGGCGGCACGGCCAGTGATGGCGTGGCCGTGCTGCGCCGGGCAGCCGCCGGACGCGCTCCGTCGCCTCGGCGCCGATCACGCCGGCACGTTCGGCGAACGGTCGGCGGGGGCGGCGCGGGCGGCGCGGGCGCTTCCGTCAGACCGGTTCGGGTTGGGGTTCGGGCTGCGGCAGGGGGGCCGGGGCGGGTTGCCACAGTCGGGTGGTGCGCAGGTAGCTGTGGATCACCGAGGCCGTTGCGAGGACGAGCAGGGGTCCGAACAGCCAGGGACGGTGGGCCATGGGCGTCGCCAGGTAGCGGTAGGACAGCAGGAGCGCGGTGAACACGGCGGCGCCGTGGGCGACCAACTGGGTCCCGGCGCGGTCCCAGCCGCGTTCGAGGGAGCGGAGGGCCGCCTCGATGGTCAGGGTGAAGACGACTCCGGCGAGGATGTCCGCGCCGTAGTGGTAGCCGAATCCCAGGGTGGCGCCGAGGGTGGCGATGAGCCAGAACGTACCGGCGAACCGGAGGATGCGGGGGCCGGTGCGGGAGTGCAGGAAGATCGCGGTGGCCCAGGCCGTGTGGAGGCTGGGCATGCAGTTGCGGGGGGTGATCTGGTCGAAGGGCATCGCGTGCGGGGTCCGCAGGGGTGCCGGCGTGTCGGGCCACAGGTGGGCGACCGCCCAGTGGCCGCCGTCGGTGCCGTAGGCGAAGATCGGGCCGACCACGGGGAAGATCATGTAGATGCCCGGGCCGAGGAGGCCGATGACCAGGAAGGTGCGCACCAGGTGGTGGCGGGGGAAGCGGCGTTCGGTCGCGACGTGGCGCAGTTGGTACAGGGCTACGACGACCGCGGCGACCGCGAGTTGGATGTAGACGTAGTCCAGGATGTGCGATCCGACGGTGCCGGTGGCTGCGACGAGCCGGCCCGCCAGCCAGGAGGGGTTGCCCAGTGCGTGGTCGGCCGTCGCCACGTACTGGTCCAGCACCTGTGGGCGGGTCTTGGAGGTGATCAGCAGCCAGGTGTCACCGGTCTTGCGGCCGGCGACCAGCAGCAGGCCCAGGCCGACGCCCTTGAGCAGCAGGACACGGTCGGTGCCGGTACGGCGGGTGAGGGCGATGACCGCGTAGGCCAGCAGCACCCAGAGCGCGCCGTTGCCGAAGGGATGGCCCAGTGGAGGCTTCGGAGGCTTGATGTCGGCCGCCCAGCGCACCGTCAGGAAGACGAGATCGATGCCGGCCGCCGCCGCGAGAGCGATGAGACGCTCGCGCCATGGAAGCACCACCGTCATCAGCGCCATTCCCGCGTACAGCAGCGGGCCTGACTTCGGCGGCAGGATCACCTCCTTCGCCTGGTTGGTCATCGGTCCGGGCATGCCGTAGTGGCGGGCGGCGATCTCGAGTGCGACTAGGAATCCCAGCACGATCACGCCTGCCGCACTCCACAGCAGCACGCGTGGCTGGCGCCATCCGGTGATGGCTGATTTTCCCTTTTCGCCGGAAAACGCCGGTGAAGTGTCAGATATCAATTCTCTGGCCGATTTGTTAGTTGTTATCCGAATGGGTCGATCTTCGCGCACTCGTCATGACTTGGATCATGTTATCGGAGCAGCGGTTCCGTGAGCCGCCGCAGTGACTTGATCAGCCCTGTTCCGCACCGGGGTGATCCGCCCCTGGCGCGTCCTCGGAGAACTGGTAACCGGTGAAGTCGGCGATCGGGACGTATCCGATGCGCTGGTACAGGGCGTTGCTGGTGGAGTTGTCCGGGTTGGTGAACAGGACGACGTCCGTCGCGCCTGCCGCCAGTGCGACGCGGCTCACCCATGCGGTGACAGCGCCCGCGTAGCCGTGCCCCCTGAGCCGGCCCGGGGTGTAGACGGGGTCCACTCGGACCATGCCGCCGACCATCTCGGTAGAGCCGGCCATGGAGAGAGGAGTGCCGTCCGATGCTTCCCAGAAGGTGAAGTGCTTGTCGGCGAAGCGAGAGTCAGGCCAGGAGTCGGCGTTCAGGGCGGGGGCCTCCCCCACGTCGGCGGCGAACTCGTTGCACCACCGGATGACGCGCTCATGGTCCTCCGGCCCCGCCGCACGCGCCCGGCCGTCCGGATCCGGCTCCGGCGGGGTGAGCTTGCCGAGGCGGTACAGACGGCCCCGCCAGTGGGCCACGGCCGCGGCTCCCGTGTGCCGCTGCCACGCCTCGGCGAACGTCGTGGCGGTGTCGTGGTCCGCTGTGACGCCGGACAGCGGCAGCGGGCGGCCGAGCCGGGCCAGGCGGGCGGCCAGGGTGTCGGCCTGTTCGGCGGTGAGGGGGGTGAGGGTGACGCGCTGGGACGCAAGGCGGTAGAAGGTGGCGCGGACCGCACCGCCTGACTCCAGTCGGCCGAAGAGGGCGGTTTCTGCACCGCAGGCGTTCGACCGGCGTGTGCGTAATCGCTCCAGCACCGTCAGCTGCGTGTTGTGCAGGGCTGGGCGCGAACGCAGGAAGTCTCCGGCTCGAGCGAGGAACTCGTCGAGGTCGTCGGTGAGGTGCCAGTCGTCCGTACGCATGCTTCATGGTCCCTGATGCACTCGACGTCAGGGAGCGTTTGTCCGGGAATGAGCGCCCCGAGAGCCGGTACGGGCCGGGTGCGCGGTGATCCATCGGCGCCGTGCGGGCGAGACGGCACGTGCGGTCCGTCGTCGTCCAGGTCGTCCATGAACGCCCTGCCGGTGATCGTGGGGATCGTGCCGCCCCGGGCGGGCCGGCCGAATCGCGTGCCCGGGGGTCCGATCGGGTCCGGGGGTCCGGGGTCCGGGGGTCCGGGGGTCCGGGGGTCCGGGGGTCCGGGGTCCGGGGGTCCGGGGTCCGGGGGTCCGGGGGTCCGGGAAATCGTCGGCAACCTTTTCGTCTGCCGCGGTCACCGATGAGTGCACCACACTCGATCTCCCGAACGGACGGGTATGAAGACAGCAAGGCAGGCCGCGCGGCAGCGCAGGCACAGGCGCAGGATCATGCTGGGCACCGCGTTGGCGCTCGTCTCGACGGGCCTTCTCGCCTGCCTGGCGGTGGCGTTGCGCCACGACCGCCAGGCCGGGGTACAGCCCACGGCGGCCTCGTCGGTCACCGCCTCCCGCGTGGAAGCCGCCACCGCGACCGCCGCGGGCACCCCCTCCGCGACCGGAGTGGGCACCCCCGCCGCCTCCGCCAAGCCCACCGGATCACCGACTCCGACGACGCCCGCGGCCACCGGGACGGCGAAGCCCTCGCCCGCGCGCGCCCCGCGGCCCCGGCGGACGGCGTCCACCACCACCGCGTCGCTCGCCGGACGGATCAAGCCCGGGACCGCCTACCGAGGGGTCGCCACTTCCTACAAGGCCGGCGACGGGGACGGCGCCTGTCTGTTCGGTCCCAGCAGCGACCTGATGATCGCGGCGATGAACACCACCGATTACGAGACGTCCAAGGCGTGCGGCGCGTACATACGTGTGCGGGCCGCGAACGGCGCCTCCGTCACGGTGCGCATCACCAACGAGTGCCCCGCGCCCTGTGCTCCCGGACAACTCGACCTCAGCGAACAGGCCTTCGCGAAGCTCGCCGACCCCAAGCTCGGCCGGCTCCCGATCACCTGGAGCCTGGTCAGTCCCAGCACGTCCGGGCCGATCTCCCTCAGGTACAAGACCGGCTCCAGCCGCTATTGGTGCGGAATCCAGGCGATCGGCCACCGGAATCCGGTCGCGCGGCTGGAGGTTCGCACCGCGGGCGGTTGGCGGCAGTTGCCCCGCACGGATTACAACTACTTCCTGTCCGCGGACGGCAGTGGCTGCGGCGGGGCGATCAGGCTCACCGACGTCTACGGGGAGCGGCTGACCGTCAGCGGCATCGCCGTACGGCCGAACGTCGTGCAGTCCACCCGGGTCCAGTTCGCCCGGCACTGAGTCCCTTTCGCCCGGGTGCCGAGGACCGGGTGAGCCGGGGCGGTCCGCACGGAAACGCTTCGACGCAGGCGTGCCGTCGGCTGCACGACCCCTGCGAGCAGCCGACTTTGCCGAGCCGGTGACAGGGTCATTGACCGTCCACGGTCCCGGTCCTACGATCCAGCGAGCACGCTCAGCGAAGCGCTTCGACGCCACCGCTGGCACCGACACGGTCACCGCGACCGCCGGTGCCGCGTGGTGATCGGCTGACCAGCCGGCCGACCGACCGGCCGCCCCCAGCCGAAGGTTCGACCCACCGAATGTCCGCCGGCCGGCCCGCGCACACAGGTCGGCCGACGCTCCCTCCCTCCTCCCCCCCACCCTGGAAGAAGGAGCGCATGACACACAAACGCCTCTTCATGCCCTTAGTGGCCGCGGTACTTCTCGTCCTCGCCGCTGCGGGCACCTCGTTCGGCGGCGGCCCCGGGACGACCGCACCGGCCGCCAAGACCGCCAGCACCGCCAGGACCGCCCTGGCCACGACCGCCGGATGCGGCA
>NZ_BNBF01000003.1:258077-259683 GCF_014654935.1 Streptomyces capoamus | reverse complement strand
AGGCCCCGTCGCTGGCCAGCGGTACGCACACGATCCAGAGCGGGGGCCGGACCCGCAGCTACATCCTGAGGGTCCCGGCCGGCTACGACCCCAGCCACCCCTACCGGCTGATCTTCGGTTTCCACTGGCGGGGCGGCACCGCCAACGACGTCGACTCGGGCGGCACGGACGGCTACAACTGGTCCTACTACGGGCTCCGGCGCCTCGCCGACAGCGCGAACAACGGCACGATCTTCGTCGCTCCGCAGGGGATCGACAACGGCTGGGCCAACTCCGGCGGCCAGGACCTGGCCTTCGTCGACGCCATGGTCAGCCAGATCGAAGCCGGACTGTGCGTCGACACCACACAGGTGTTCTCCGCCGGCTTCAGCTACGGCGGCGCGATGTCGTACGCCCTGGCCTGCTCCCGGGCGACGGTGTTCCGCGCGGTCGCGGTCTACTCCGGCGCGAACCTCAGCGGCTGCGGCGGCGGCACCCAGCCCATCGCCTACATGGGCCTGCACGGCATCAGGGACAACGTGCTGCCCGTCTCCCTGGGCCGGGAACTGCGCGACACCTTCGTCCGGGCCAACGGCTGCACCCCGCAGAACCCGCCCGAGCCGGCCTACGGCAGTCTGACCCACGTCATCACCGCCTACTCCGGGTGCCGGGCCGGATACCCGGTCGTGTGGGCCGCCTTCGACGGAGCGGGTCACGACCCCGGGCCCGTGGACGGTTCCACCGGTGACGGCTGGCGCACGTGGACGTCCTCAGCGGTATGGCAGTTCTTCACGCAGTTCGGCTCGAATCCGACGCCGCCCACCACCCCTCCGGCACCCGACAACCAGAAACTGGTCGGCCAGCAGTCGGGGCGCTGCCTCGACGTCGACAACTTCAGCACGACCAACGGCACCCAGGCACAGCTGTGGGACTGCAACGGCGGTGCCAACCAGCGGTGGACCTACACCACCGGCAAACAGCTGGTCGGCTACGGCGGCAAGTGCCTCGGCACCACCGGTCAGGGAACCGGCAACGGCGCCCGCGCGGTGATCTGGGACTGCGGCGGACAGGCGGACCAGCAGTGGAACGTCAACCCCGACGGCACGATCACAGCGGTGCAGTCGGGCCTCTGCCTGGACGCCAGCGGCCAGGGCACCGCCAACGGGACCAAGGTGCAGCTGTGGAGCTGCTCGGGCGGTGCGAACCAGCGCTGGCGTGCGGAGAGTTAGGAACCCGGGCCGGGCAGTCCGCATCGCCATCGCCTTCGCCATCGACACCTCATCACCCGACAGACTCGACGATCCAGGGATGCCATGAGACACAGTCCCTCCCCCACAGGTGCGAACGCCGTCGACAGGACGGACGCTTGCGCCGTCGTCCACCGGCAGCACCGGCCACGCCGTCGTGCCGTCCTCGCCCGTGTGACCGCCGCGGTCGTGGTACTCCTCGGTGCGCTGGTCGCCGGTTCGGCCACGAGCGGGGCGGCGCAGGCCGCCACGTCCGGGCCGTGTGACCTGTACGCGGCCGGCGGCACGCCATGTGTCGCCGCGCACAGCACGACCCGGGCGCTGTACGCCACGTACAACGGCCCGCTCTACCAGGTCAGGCGCTCGTCCGACAACGCGAC
>NZ_BNBF01000003.1:257292-258022 GCF_014654935.1 Streptomyces capoamus | reverse complement strand
CCGGGACATCGGCGTGCTGAGCACGGGCGGATACGCCAACGCCTCCGCGCAGGACTCGTTCTGCTCCGGTACCACCTGCGTCATCAGCGTGATCTACGACCAGTCCGGCCGGGGCAACCACCTCACCCAGGCGCCCGGCGGCGGCGCCGGCGGACCCGACGACCTCGCGATCGCGACCGCCGCACCGACCACGGTCGGCGGCCACAAGGCCTACGGCGTCTTCGTGGCCCCGGGCACCGGCTACCGCAACAACCGCACCAACGGCATCGCCACCGGGGACCAGCCCGAGGGCATGTACGCGATCTTCGACGGCACCCACTACAACGGCGGCTGCTGCTTCGACTACGGCAACGCCGAAACCAGCAGCAACGACACCGGCAACGGCCACATGGAGGCCATCTACTTCGGCAACATCAAGGTCTGGGGCTACGGCGCGGGCAACGGCCCCTGGATCATGGCCGACCTCGAGAACGGCCTGTTCTCCGGGGTGAACCGCGGCTACAACGCGGGCGACCCCAGTGTGAACCACCGGTACCTGACGGCCATCGTCAAGGGCGCGCCCAACCAGTGGGCCATCCGGGGCGGCAACGCGCAGTCCGGCGGCCTGTCGACCTTCTACAGCGGACCGCGCCCCAATGTCGCCGGTTACAACCCGATGCACAAGGAGGGCGCCATCATCCTCGGCATCGGCGGGGACAACAGCAAGGGCTCCGCCGGTACCTTCTACGAA
>NZ_BNBF01000003.1:243448-257236 GCF_014654935.1 Streptomyces capoamus | reverse complement strand
GGCGTGATGACGTCCGGTTACCCCTCGGACGCGACCGAGAACGCGGTGCAGGCGAACATCGTCGCGGCCGGGTACAGCTCCGCGTCCACCGGCACGGGTTCCGGCGCGCTCCACGCATCGGGTGCGGGCAAGTGTCTGGACGTGCCCAACGGTTCCACCACGGCGGGCACGCCAGTGCAGATCTGGGGCTGCAGCGGCGCCGCCAACCAGACGTGGACCCGGACTGCTGGGGGCCAGCTGACCGTCTACAGCGGCGGCAGCCAGATGTGCCTGGACGCCTCGGACCACGGCACGAGCCCGGGCACCAAGGTCCAGACCTGGCCCTGCAACGGCGGGGCGAACCAGCAGTGGAACCTCAACTCCAACGGCACCGTCACCGGGGTCCAGTCGGGGCTGTGCCTGGATGTGACGGGGGCATCCACGGCCGACGGCGCCCCGGTAGAACTGTGGACCTGCAACGGCGGATCCAACCAGCAGTGGTCCCTGGGCTGACCCCGCTCGGTCGGCGGACGCCCGGTACGTCCGGCGTCCGCCGACCGTGAAGGCGGCCGACAGACGGCAGTCGACAGGCAACGGCCGACAGGCGGCGGTCGTCAGGAGGACTCGCGGACGACCAGTTCCGTACGGAGGATCACGTGCCGCCAGGCCACGGCAGGCTCCTCCATCTCCTCGATCAGGAGCCTGACCATGGCCCGTCCGATCTCCTCCAGCGGCTGACGCACCGTGGTCAGCCGCGGTTTCGTGCTCTGTGCCAGCGGAAAGTCGTCGAAGCCGATCACGGCGACGTCCTCCGGCACCCGTCGCCCCGCCGCGCGCAACGCGTGCAGGGCGCCCACCGCCGTGGTGTCCGACGCGGCGAGGACCCCGTCGATCTCCGGGTGCCGTTCGAGGAGTTCCGCCATGGCGCGGCGGCCGCTCTCCTCCGTGAAGTCGCCCTCGGCCACCAGGGACCGCGTGCCTCTGAGACCGGCCAGCGCGAGGGCGTCCTGATAGCCGCGCAGCCGGGACTGGGCGGCGTACATGTCGAGCGGCCCGGTGATGGTCGCGATCGTCTTGCGGCCCCTTTCCAGCAGGTGGGCCACGGCGGTTCGGGCACCGCCCGCGTTGTCCGCGTCCACGTAGCTGACGTACTCGTCCCCCGAACGGCGCCCCAGCAGCACGGTCGGCAACCGTGCCTCGGCGAGCATGTCCGGGAGCCGGTCCCCCGCGTGCACGGATATCAGCAGGATGCCGTCGACCCGGCCGCCACGGGCGTACTCCAGGAACCGCTGCCGCTCGCCCTCGGAGCGGACCAGAGTCAGCAGCAACTGCATCCCGGTGTCCACCAACGCGTCTCCGAGCGAGCGGACGATCTCCGAGAAGAACGGCTCCGCGAACTGCCTCCAGTCGGGCTCCGTGAGGACCAGCGCCACGGCGTCCGCGCGTCGGCCGGCCAGGGAGCGGGCCGCGAGGTTGGGCACATATCCCAGCTCCTCGATGGCCTGCTGCACGGTCCGGCGGGTCGATTCCTTGACGCCGGCCGCGTTGTTGATGACCCGGGAGACCGTGCCCCGCCCCACCCCGGCATGGGCGGCCACCTCTTCCAGCGTCGGCGTGCCAGTGCGTCGCTTGCCCATGACCACCTCCCCCCACCAGATCACTGATCTTACGGCCCCGAAAACCGGGCAACACCGCTTGGGTGATTAATCAGTTGGGTTCAGGTCAGGGGCACGACGCGGTCGCAGACCTTCCGCACGGGCGCGCCGGGAGCGCTCCCAGGAGAGCGTGGAGGCCGGGCGGTCCCCTCTACTGGGGAGCCGCCCGGCCTGGTGGGCCCCGTCGTCCTGTGACGGGGCCGGGTACGCGGAGCTTCAGCGGGGACTATTCGAGGAGCTCCGCGTACGAGCCCATGGCCATGGCGATGTCGGCCTGGGCCCAGAAGCGGTGGTAGGTGAAGACGGGTGCGGCGCCACCCTTGAGGTAGGCCTCGACCTTCGACCAGTTGGGGTCGCTCTTGTAGAAGGAGCGGATGGAGGTGAAGGTGGAGGACGAGTTGACGGTGTCGCCGTTCGGCATGGTGCCGGTCCAGCCGGCGGGTACGTAGACGCTGTCGTTGAAGCGGCTGTAGTCGGTGCGGGTCTCGGGCGTGGCGATGCCGAGGTTGTCCTGGTAGTTGTTCCACATGCCGTCCAGCAGCGCCTTGGCTGTGGACTTGGCGGCGCTGTCACCGGACTTGGCGGCGTAGTAGGTGAGGGTCTTGGCGTAGGCGGCGGCCACGCCGACGTCGTCGGTGTAGTCGGCGACGGTGACGTGCAGGCCGCTGTTGGAACCGGGGCTGGACGGGTTCCAGGTGTCGGGCTGGCCCGACCACGTCAGGGTGGAGGGGATGCGGTAGGTGCCGTCGGGGTTGACCGTGGTCTTGGACAGCGCCCACTTCACCCACTTGTCCAGGACCGCCTTGGCCTGGGCGTTGCCGGTCTGCTGGTAGTACTCGGCGACGCGTTCCATGGACCAGGCCTGGAAGCCGAACCACTGGTTGGAGGGCGGGTCGTGGTAGACGGGCTGCCAGTCGTAGGCCATGCCGTAGAAGGTGGAGGTGCCGGCGGGCGGGGCGGCGTAGCGGCCGGCCCAGCTGTTGGTGGCACCTCCCGCGATGGCACCTTCGGAGGACTGCAGCCACTGGTAGAACTCCAGCTGCCGCTGCAGTGACTTGGACCAGTCGCCGGCGCCGGTGGCCGACTTCGGCTTCAGGTCGGCGTTGGTGCTGAGCGCGTAGGCGGCCAGGGGGTTCTGGTAGCCGCCGTGGACGTGGCTGGAGCCGATCCGCCAGGCCCAGCCGGCCGAGGTGTCCGTCGCGCCACCCCAGGCGTAGTACCAGGACAGCAGGTAGTGGGAGGCGTCCTTGCCGCTACCGGCCGGGCAGGACGGACTGGTGCACCCACCGATCTTCTTGAAGTACTTGTCGTACATCGCGTAGCGCAGGTAGTCGCCCATCTTCGCGGCCTTGGCGACCGTCTGGGACACGTCCGCGCTCTTGCCCTGCGCCTTGGCCCACACGTCCGCCCAGTAGGCGGCCTGCACCGCGCGTGCGTCCGCGTCCGGGGCGTCGGTGTACTTCCACTGCTTGGCGTAGGAGTTGTCACCGGTGAACAGGTCCAGGTAGCCGTTCTTCCCGCCGTACTTGAACGCGTCACACGTCGGCTGCGGAACGGTCTCCCACACCGATTCCTGCGCGCCGCGCTGGAAGGTGTTGATGAACGAGGGACCCTTCGCGGTGGGGCCGCCCTCGCAGGTGCCGCCCGGTGTATTGCCGTAGCCGTAGACGTTGTCGACGTCCTGGATCCAGTGCATGCCGTAGACGTCGTCCGTGCCGTAGGCCGACTTCAGCTCACCGGCGATCGGGTCCGAGCCCACCGACACCCCCGTGTCCAGCTTCGCCGGGTACTCGTTCGGCGTGTCCAGTTCCGGGGCGTACGTGGCCGGCTTGGCGGCGTTGTAGAAGGAGTTCGTCGGCTGGTCGGCGTGCGAGGGGATCATGTACTTCTCCATCAGCGCCCACGCACTGTTGAACTTCGACCAGTCACCGGACACCTTGCCGTACATCGCCTGCAGCCACAGCAGATAGCTGTACGCCTCCGACGTCGTCTCGTGCCCCTGGTCCGGGGCCTCCACGATCAGCGTCTCCACCGAGTGGTACGGAATCCCCTCGGGGGAGAAGTAGCCGTTCGCCGGGTTGGTGATCTTTCCGTACAGGTCCAGGAACCGGGCGTCGTAGGCCTTCGACGCGGGCAGCTCGCTGACCGTGACCGTCGCCTTCGCATAACCGGCCGCCGACACGGTGAAGGTCGCGCTCCCGGTGCCGGAGGAGTCCGCCGTGACGGTCACCGTCTGCGCGGTGTTCCAGTTCGACGGAGTGAACGTCAGCGACGAACCCCCCGTCACGGACAGACCGGTGTTGCCCGCCGTGCGGCTCGTGCTCACCGTCACGTTCCCGCTCGGCTGCGTCGACAGCTTCACCGTGAACGTGCCCGACTTGCCCTGCTGCACACCCAGCTGACCCGGCGAGGCGACCAGCGCCGGACCGGATGCGACGGTGATGCCGACCGGGGTGGAGGCGGCCGACGCCCCCAGGCTGTCGTAGGCCTTGGCCACCAGCGAATGACTGCCCACCGCCAGATCGGACACCGACAGCGCGTACGGCGCGCTCGTGTCCGTGCCGAGCAGCGTGGTGTCGTCGTAGAACTCCACCTTGCCGATGGACGCGCCGTCCGCCGCCGCAGCGGTCGCCGCCAGCGGCACCGCATCCCCCTGCGTGAACACCGCACCCGGCTTCGGGCTGCTCAGTACCGTCACCGGCGGCTGGTGCGCACCCGCACACACCGTCCCGTTCACCGTGAACGACGTCGGGGCGGTGTTCGCACCGCTGTAGGAGAACTGCGCACCCGTGGACACGGCCGCACCGGCCGCGATGGTGCCGTTGTAGGAGGCGTTCTTCACCGTGACCGTCTGGGCCGCCTGCGACCACGTGCCGTTCCAGCCGTTGGACAGCTTCTGGTTGCCCGTGTAGGCGTACGACAGCGTCCAGCCGTCGATCGCGTCCGTGCCCCGGTTGGTGATCGTGAGGTCCGCGGTGAAGCCCGAACCCCAGTCATTGGTCTTGTAGTCCACACTGCACTGCACCGACGCCGCATGCGCGACCGGAGTGCCCGTGGCCAGCATCGACAAAGGCAGAGCGAATACCGCTGCCACGGCGGTCCACAACCGCCGCGCAGCTCTGTGCTTGCGTCCGGGATCCATGGTTCTGGCTTCTCCTCGCGGTGTGCGGCTCGTGGGGGGACAAGGCTTGAACCAGTGGGAGCGCTCCCATAGTGGGGACGGGGACGGCCCGGGTCAAGACGTTGAGAACTTGAATCGTCCGTCGCGAACCTTCTAAGAAAAGTTAAGCAACACCCCTGTGAAAGCAGCGCGGTTGGCGCTAGCGTCCGTCGCACCAGTGGGAGCGATTCCATCACTCGGCGCGTCGGTCGCGGCGCGCCAGGTCGTAGGGAGTCGCTCATGCGCCACCCCCCGCGTTCAGCACTTTCAGCCGCCGCCGGTGCGATCGCGCCGGTTCCGAGCTCCGCCCTGCCCACGGCCTCGCCCCAGGCAGCCACGCCCGTCTCCACGACGAGCCCTTCCCCAGGCGCCGGCCACGAGCCGGTGGACGCCCAGGGCACGACCCGGGCGCCGTCGCTCGTCCGCCACGGCACGCCCACCGCGTGCGGCACCGGGCAGCGCCACCGCCTGCGCGCCCTCACGTCGTGATCCACGTCCCGCACACCCCACGAAACGAAGGAACCCGCACTGATGAGTCGTACCAAGTTGTCGTTCCTCGCCGCCCTGGCGGTACTCGCCGGGGCCTCGGGGACGGCGCTCCTCACGGCGCCGGCCGGCGCCGCCACCGCCTCCGTCCCCTGCTCCGTGGACTACAAGGTGCAGAGCCAGTGGGACACCGGCTTCACCGCCGCCGTCACCATCACCAACAACGCGGCTGCCAAGTCGAGTTGGTCCCTGAAGTGGTCGTACGCCGGGAACCAGAAGGTCACCCAGGGCTGGAACGCGAAGCTCAGCCAGAGCGGCGCCGCGGTCACCGCCGCCAACGAGAGCTACAACGGCTCGCTGGCGAGCGGCGGTTCGGTCAGCTTCGGGTTCAACGGCAGCTACAGCGGAAGCAACGCCGTGCCCACCGCCTTCACGCTCGACGGCGTCACCTGCAACGTCGACGGCGGCAGCACCGGGGGCAGCACGGGAGGCAGCACCGGGGGCAGCACGGGAGGTGACACGGGCGGCACGACCGGTGGCAGCACCGGTGGTAGCACGGGAGGCAGCACCGGTGGCGACACGGGGGGCAGCACCGGTGGCAGCACCGGTGGTGACAACGGCGGCGGGGGCGGAAACAAGGCCGACAACCCCTACGTCGGCGCCAAGGTGTACGTGAACCCGGAGTGGTCGGCGCATGCCGCCGCCGAACCGGGCGGCAGCCGCATCTCCAATCAGCCCACGGCCGTCTGGCTGGATCGCATCGCCACCATCAACGGGGTCAACGGCGGCATGGGTCTGCGCGCCCACCTGGACGAGGCGCTCAAGCAGAAGGGCTCCGGCAACCTGGTGGTCCAGCTGGTCATCTACGATCTGCCCGGCCGCGACTGCGCCGCCCTCGCCTCCAACGGCGAACTCGGACCGAACGACATCGACAAGTACAAGAGCCAGTACATCGATCCGATCGCGTCGATCCTCTCCGACGCGAAGTACGCGGGCCTGCGGATCGCCACCGTCATCGAGCCCGACTCGCTGCCCAACCTCGTCACCAACGCGGGCGGCACCGCCGGCAGCACCGATGCCTGCGCGACCATGAAGGCCAACGGCAACTACGAGAAGGGCGTCAGTTACGCCCTCGACAAGCTGGGCGCCGTCCCCAACGTCTACAACTACATCGACGCCGGCCACCACGCCTGGCTCGGCTGGGACTCCAACCTCGGCCCGTCCGTCCAGGAGTTCTACAAGGTCGCCACCTCCAACGGCGCCAGCGTGAACGACGTGGCGGGCTTCATCGTCAACACCGCCAACTACGGCGCGACCAAGGAACCGAACTTCAAGATCACCGACAGCGTCAACGGCCAGACCGTGCGCCAGGCGAAGTGGATCGACTGGAACCAGTACGTGGACGAGCAGTCCTTCGCCGTCGCGCTGCGGGACAAGCTGGTCTCGGCCGGGTTCAACTCCGGTCTCGGCATGCTGATCGACACCTCCCGCAACGGATGGGGCGGCTCGGCCCGGCCCACCAAGCCCGGCCCGCAGACCTCGGTCGACGACTACGTCAACGGCAGCCGCATCGACCGGCGCATCCACGCCGGCAACTGGTGCAACCAGAGCGGTGCCGGCATCGGTGAACGGCCGACCGCGGCGCCGGCCGCCGGGATCGACGCCTACGTCTGGGTGAAGCCCCCGGGGGAGTCGGACGGAGCGAGCTCCGCCGTCTCCAACGACGAGGGCAAGGGCTTCGACCGCATGTGCGACCCGACCTACGGCGGCAACGGCCGCAACGGCAACAACCCCACCGGCGCCCTGGCCAACGCGCCCCTCGCCGGACACTGGTTCTCCGCCCAGTTCCAGCAGCTCATGCAGAACGCCTACCCGCCCCTGCCGTAACCCTCTGAGGCAGTGAGCTCCCGCCGGGACCGGCCCACGACGGACCGGCCCCGGCGACCCATGCCCGGGTGACCGGGGAGCGAGCGGTCCGGGAGCGGGCGAACCGGCCGCGGACGTCCACGACCAGGCGGCACCGGAGCGGGCGGCCCGGAGACAGGCGGCCCGGACACAGGCGGCCCGGGAGCGGGCCAACCGGCCGCGGGCGAACCGGCCGCGGGCGAACCGGCGCGGACGTCCACGACCAGGCGCCCCGGAGACAGGCGCCCCGGACACAGGCGGCCCGGAGGCAAGCGGCCCGCGAGCGGGCCAACCGGCCGCGGACGAATCGGCCGCGGACGTCCATGACCCGGCGGCACCGGAGCGGGCGCCCCGGAGACAGGCGCCTCGGAGACAGGCGGCCCGTGAGCGGGCCAACCGGCCGCGGGCCAGCCGGCCGCGGACGTCCATGACCGGGCGGCACCGGAGCGGGCCGTCCGGCATCGAGTGTCCATGACCAGGCGGTCCGGGAGCGGGCGGACCGGCCGGGGCATCCGTGAGCGGGCGATCCGACGCCACCGCTGGCCAATGGCCGCTAGCCGCCAATCGCTGGCGATCAGTGCCACGGGTTTCGGTGCACCGGCTCATAGGGGCGCGGGCGCGGTGTCGGTTGTGCCAGGCTGGCGGATCGTCCCCGGTCCCGTTCGACTCAGGAGCCTGCGTTGACGACACCGTCCCGGCTGTCCCCGCTGCTGCAGCAGTTCGACTTCGCCGCCGAGCGCCTCATCCACCGCCTGACAGGGCCGGTCATGGACAGCGGCGACGGGGCGGACACCGAGGTCGGCCCCGTGACCGACGAGGAGTACCTGTGGGAGCCGGTGCCCGGCTGCTGGTCGGTGCGGCGGCGCGGGGACGGGCCCGGGCCGCGTGCGACGTTCCTGGCGGGCACCGGTGACTGGGGCCGCGACGCCGCGTCCTACCCGCATCCCTGGCCGCCGCCCTTCACCACCCTGGCGTGGCGGCTGAGCCACCTCACCGAGATGCTGGTGCTCCGCGCGGACCACACCGCCGGCGGCCACGCGCTGACGCGTGACGATCACCCCGTCAGCGGGGACGCCGCAGGAGCGGTCGCGGCCTTCGCGGCCGGTGCCGCGGCCTGGCGGCGGGCGCTGCTGGCCGTCGACGAGGCCGCGCTCGACACCGTCGGGTATTGCACCTACCCGCACGGCAGCGATCCGGAGGAGCCGTTCATCGACGTCGTGTGGTGGGTCAACCAGGAGGTGCTGCACCA
This sequence comes from Streptomyces capoamus, assembly GCF_014654935.1. Classification (GTDB taxonomy): domain Bacteria; phylum Actinomycetota; class Actinomycetes; order Streptomycetales; family Streptomycetaceae; genus Streptomyces; species Streptomyces capoamus. The sequence continues at coordinate 248,802 of NZ_BNBF01000003.1, read as the reverse complement.
CGGGGCGGAGATCGCCCTGCTGCGTGATCTTTACCGCGCGGCGCCACCGCGTCCGTTCCACCCGTGATCCCCCGGCGGCGTTCGGGCTCAGGCCGGTTCGGGTTGTGGTTCCGGTTGCGGCGCGGGCGCGGCCGCCGGCTCCCACGGCCGGGTGGTCCGCACGTAGGCGTAGACCACGGAGGTCATCGCGAGCAGGAGCAGGGGCCCGAAGACCGCCGGATGTCCGGCCAGCTGCACCGGGAGCCAGCGGTACGCCACTAGGAGGGCCGCGAAGACGGTGGTGCCGTAGACGATGAACTGGATTCCCCGGCGGTCCCAGCCATGGTCGAGCGAGCGCAGCGCCGCCTCTATGGTGAGCGCGAAGACCACGCCGGCGACGAGGTCCGCGCCGTAGTGGTAGCCGAAGCCCAGCGTGGCGGTGAGTGTGGCGACGAGCCAGAACGTCCCCGCGTGTCGCAGGAGCCGTGGGCCCTTGCGGGAGTGGATGAAGATCGCGGTGGCCCACGCGGTGTGCAGGCTGGGCATGCAGTTGCGGGGGGTGATCCCGTCGTACGGCATCGGGTGCGGGATGGCGACGGGGGGCGGTATGTGCGGCCACAGGTTGGCCGCCGCCCACTCCACACCGCCGGTGCCGGAGGCGCCCGGGCCGTAGGCGAAGACCGGTCCCACCACCGGGAAGATCATGTAGATGCCGGGTCCGAGGAGGCCGATGACCAGGAAGGTGCGCACCAGGTGGTGGCGCGGGAAGCGGCGCTCGGCCGCCACGTTCCGCAGCTGGTACAGCGCGACGACGACCGCGGCCACCGCGAGCTGCCCGTACACCAGGTGGAGCAGACGGGGCCCGACCGGGTCGGTGGCGGCGACGAGCCGGCCCGCCAGCCACGACGGGTTGCCCAGCGCGTGATCGGCGGTCGCCACGTACTGGTCGAGCACGGTCGGGCGGGCTTTCGCCGTGACGAACAGCCAGGTGTCGCCGATCTTGCGGCCGGCGACCAGCAGCAGGCCCAGCCCGACGCCCTTCAGGAGCAGGACGCGTTCGGGGCCCGCGCGGCGCGTGACGGCGAGGACCGCGTATCCCAGCATCACCCACAGCGCGCCGTTGCCGAAGTAGTGGCCGTCGGACATGTCGGCGCCGATCGCCAGCCGTACCAGGACGAAGACGCCGTCGATCGTGATCGCGGTCGCAGCCGCGATGAACCGGTGCCGCCAGGTCAGCACCACCATCGTCAGCGCCAGGCCGCCGTACATCGGTCCCGGCTTCGGGGCGAGGATCAGCTCCGCGGCCTGGCTGGTGACCGGCCCTGGCTGGCCGTAGTGGCGTGCGGTGATCTCCAGCTGGACGAGGAACACAAGAGCCGCCGCACCCGCCGCGGCCCACACCATCGTTCGCGGTCGACGCCATGCGGCCAGCACAGTTCTGCCGTTTTTATGCGGGAACACCCGTTACGCCCTGGATTTCATTGTCTGCCGTTTTATTGTCTGCCGTTTTATTTGAATGAGGTCCCCATATGAAAAGCGATATAGGGACCGACGAGAGTTCGAACATGCTATCGGAGTGATTCCGGGCGGCCGAAAGCAGGGGCGCGTCGTCCGCGGTGCTGTGTCACCTTGGCCGGAGAGCAGGTGAGCCGAGAGCCAGGTGCGGGAGGTGTGAGGAGAGTGAGTTCCCGGGAAGGAGCAGCGCCGGAGCACGGGACGGCACCCGTACGGCGGCTGGGGCGCCGGCGCTTCGTCGGGGCGTGCGCCGGCCTCGGGCTGGCCTCGGTGACGGCCGCCGCCTGTGACGCGACCGCTCCCCCGCGCGGGCCCCGCCCGGCAGCCGCCTCCCGCCTGCCCGAAGCGGAACGGGACCGGCCGGGGACACCCGATTGGCGTATCACCTCCCGCGGCCCCGCCCCCGCCGTCGCCGGCTACGCGGACCGGGTCAGCGTGACGCCGGGCGAGGAGTGCGGCCTGTACGTGTCGACGACCGCGGCGTCCTTCCGGGTCTCGGCCTTCCGCGTCGGCTGGTACGGCGGGGCCCAGGCCCGGCTCGTGTGGTCGTCGGAGCGCGTACGGGGTCGCGTCCAGCCGGAACCGGGCTTCCTGCCGGGCACCCGCACCGTGCGTGCGGACTGGCCGCGCACGCTCGGGATCAGTACGGCCGGATGGCCGGAGGGCGCGTACCTGCTGCGGCTGGACGCGGACAACGGCCACCAGCGGTACATCCCCCTGATCGTGCGGTCCACGCACGGCACGGGCCGGACGGTCCTGATCCACGCCCCGGCCACCTGGCAGGCCTACAACCGCTGGGGCGGCCACAGCCTCTACGCCGGAGCCTCCGGCGCGTTCGCCGACCGCTCCCTGGCCGTCAGCTTCGACCGGCCCTACGACGCCGACGGCGGGGAGAAATTCCGGGTGTACGAACGGGCGGCGGTGGTGCTGGCGGAACGGCTCGGCATCCCCCTCGCCTACACCACCGGGACGGATGTCCACCGCGACCCGGGGATCCTGCGCGGCGCGACCGCGGTCGTCTGTCTGGGGCACGACGAGTACTGGACCCCGGAGCAGCGCCGGCACGTCACAGCTGCGCGGGACGCCGGCACCAACGTGCTCTTCCTCGGTGCCAACACCTGCTTCCGCCGGGTCCGCCTCGAACAGGGAGCGACGCGGCCGGACCGCACGGTGGTCTGCTACAAGTCCTCCGCACGGGCCGACCCCCTCTACGCCACGCAGCCCGCCCTGGTGACCACCGACTTCCGCCGGCCACCGGCGCCCGACCCCGAGTCGGCGCTCACGGGAGTGCTCTACGAGGGCTACCCGACGGACGCGCCGTACGTGGTCCACGCGGCGGACCACTGGCTGTACGAGGGGACGGGCGTACGGCCCGGCGACGGCTTCGACCACCTGGTCGGCGTCGAGTACGACCGGGTCACCCCCGCCGCGCCCGTCCCCGAGCCGCTGGAGATAACGGCCCACTCCCCTCTGGTGTGCGGTGGCCGCCGCAGCCACAGCGACTCGGCCTACTACACGGTCGACAGCGGCGCGGGCGTGTTCGCCACCGGCACCATGCGCTGGGTCGAGGCCCTCATGGCGGACACCCCCGACGGCGGCCGCGACCACGGGATGGACGCCCGGACCCGCGCCTTCGTGACGCGTACGACGGAGAACGTGCTGCGCGCCTTCGCGGAGGGCCCCGCCGCGCGGCACCGCCCGGCGCCGCGCCCCAACGTCACCGAGGTCTACAAGAGCCGGGCGTGAGGCGGCGGTGGGGACGGTAGCAGTTCGCCGTCGGTGGGCAGGGCGGCGACGGCGATCGCCGCTAAGGCGCAGCCGTTGGTCCAGCGGGCATCGCTCGCCGTTTCGGGGCGGGGGGAGGGCGGGTTCGTCTTCATGCGGGCCAAGGCAGGCATCGGGCGGACCGGTGGTCGTGAGTCGGCGTACTCAACCGGCGGCTGCGTAGGAGCGCCGGTGCCGGTCGGCGGCGGGCGGTTCGGGCAGCCAGTCGCGTGCCGGGTCGTACTCCAGCCACCGGAGCCGGTGCGCTCGCGCGGCGCAGGCGCCGGTGAGGCGGTGCAGTCCCGGGTGCCCGGTGCCGGTGCGCCACAGCAGCGACCACGCGTACAACGGTGTGGGCCCGACCAACGGGACGGCACGCACCCCGGGGACGTCGGGCAGGGGAACGTCGGCGGGCAGCAGCGAGAAGCGCCGCGGATCCTCGGCCACTTCGGCGAGCAACCGGGCGAGGCCCAGGTTCACGCTCGTGGCTGTGTCCCGGATGCCGAAGCGGTCGGCGAACCGGTGGAGGAAGTCGAGCCGTTCGAGGGATCCCGGTGCCCACAGCACGCTGCCGCGCAACTGCTCGGGCCGCAGGGCCGGTTCGGCCGCGAGGGGGGAGTCCGCGCTCAGGACGGCGTCCACCGGTTCCAGGCGGACGAGGCGGTGGGCCAGTCCCGGGTGCAGCGGGGGGTGGACCCGGCCGAAGGCGGCGTCGATGTCGCCGTGGCGCAGGGCTGCCGTCACCGAGGGCAGGTCACGGCCGTGTCCGATCACCAACTTCCCGGCCCCGTCCGCGACTTCGGCCAGGGTGCGCATCGGCGCGTAGAGGTGGCCCCAGACGTCGACGCGCAGTGGACGGTCGGTTCCGAGCGCCGCCTCGACCGCCGCGTCGGCGGCGGCCAGGGTCTGCCGGGCCGGCCGCAGGAAGCGCTGCCCGGCCTCGGTGAGGCGTACGCCGGTGCCGTCGCGGTGGAACAGCGCGGTGCCGAGCAGGGATTCCAGGCGCGCGATCCGCTTCGACAGCGCCTGCTGGGTGAGGGCGAGCGTTCCGGCCGCCCGGCCGAAGTGCAGTTCCTCGGCGGCGCACACGAAGGCCCGCACCTGCGCCAGATCGAGATCCATGGCGTCTCACCTTAGGTGACAACCCTCAGTTGTCGGCCGCGCGCGTGCGTTGTTGGCTCACGGGGCGGCCACGGGGTTGCATGCTCGGCATGCGAACAAAGATCACCACAGCGGTGGCCCCCGCCGATTTCGCCGCCGCCCAGTGGAGCCGCGCCACCGGAGCGGGCGTCGACCCGCACGAATACCGTCGCGTCACGGAGGGCCTCGCCTCCGTGGCCGACTGGGGACCGGCGTTCGTGAGCACCGCACGCGCCCACCTGGAGCGCGCGGACACGGCACGCTCCGCCGTCTCGGCGGGCGGTCATCTGCTGACGGCGGCCCGCTGGTTCCACCTGGCCACGCTCGCGCCCGGCGGGGAGGCCCAGCCCGCGGCCGCCGAGGCGGACCGCGCCCTGGGCCGCGGCCTGTCCCTGCTGGAGTCCGGGGCGCGGCGGGTGAGCGGGGAGGGTTTCACCGGCTGGCTGCGCGGCCCCGCCGACGCACCGGGCACCGTGATCGTCGTCCCCGGCCTGGACTCGGCCAAGGAGGAGTTCCTCGACCTGGCGTCCGCGCTGCTGGGCAGGGGCCTGGCGGTGTTCGCGATGGACGGGCCAGGGCAGGGGGTGCTCGCGGCCACGACGACGCTCCGGCCGGAGTACGAGCAGGTCGTGGGCCGGGTCGTCGACGCGCTCGGCGTCACCCGGATCGGTCTCGCCGGCCTCAGCCTGGGCGGCTATTTCGCGGCCCGCACGGCGGCGTTGGAGCCTCGCGTGGCCGCGGTGGCCGCGGTCAGCGGGCCCTTCCGCCTCGACTGGGAGCAACTGCCCCCGCCGGTCCGGGACATCATGGCCCGCCGCACCGGAGGGAGCGACGCCGCACGCGCGTTCGCCCGCCAGGTGGACCTCACCACCCTGGCACCGCGCATCACGGCGCCGCTGCTGGTCGTGGACGGCGGTCGGGATGTCATACCCGGCGTCACCAACGGCGAGCCGCTG
>NZ_BNBF01000003.1:239027-243401 GCF_014654935.1 Streptomyces capoamus | reverse complement strand
GCCCGCACGGCGCCCCGCGGCACGTACCGCTGCGTCCCGCACGGCGACCACCTCCTCGGCAATGCCCGGCCCGACTGGCTGCCCGACCTCGCCGACCACCTCACGCACACCCTGACGGGCATGTCGTAGCGGGCGGATCGCGGTGCGCGGCCCGGGTGACCTGCGGACCGCCCCGGTCAGGCCGCCGGTCCGCCGGCGGCGAACGTGACCGGCAGCCGCGCCGGACCGCGCAGACCGCCGGGCCGCCAGGTCAGCTCCGCGGGCGGGACGGCCAGGGCCATGTCCGGGAGGCGGCGCAGTGCCGTGCCGATCGCGATCTGGCCCTCCAGCCGGGCGAGGGGCGCGCCCAGGCAGTAGTGGATGCCGTGTCCGAAGGCCAGGTGGCCGTTGTCGCGCCGGGTGATGTCCAGCCGGTCGGGGTCGGGGAACCGGGCCGGGTCGCGGTCGGCGATCGCCGAGGCGATGAGCACGGTCGCACCGCGGGGGACGGTCACGCCGGCGATCTCCACGTCCTCGCGCGCGAAGCGGGCGATGCCGGGGCTGACCGGGCCGTCGTAGCGGAGGAACTCCTCGATCGCGTCCGGGAGCAGGTCCGGTCGGTCCCGCAGGAGGGCCAGCTGGTCGGGGTGGGTGAGCAGGGCGGTGATACCGCTGCCGATCAGATTGACCGTCGTGATGTAGCCGGCCACCAGCAGCAGGAAGGTCATGGCGATCAGCTCGTCGTGGCTGAGCCGCTGCTCCTCGTCATGGGCGCTGATCAGCGCGCTGAGCAGGTCGTCTCCCGGCCGGGCGCGTTTTGCTCCGAGGTGCGCGGTCAGGTAGGCGCGCATCCGCTGCCACGCCTCGTTCACGACGGCCGGGTCGGGCATCCGCTCCCCCCGGACGAGCATGGCGTCGGTCCACCGCTGGAAGTCGTGGCGGTCGTCCACGGGTACGCCGAGCAGCTCGCTGATGACGGTGACCGGCAGGGGCAGGGCGAAGTCCGCCACGAGTTCGGCCCGGCCGGCCGGCACCACCGCGTCCAGCAGTCGGTCGGTGATCTCCTGGATCCGGGGCCGCAGCATGGCGACCCGGCGCGCGGTGAACGCCTTCGACACGAGGCGGCGCAGGCGGGTGTGGTCGGGCGGGTCGGAGCGGAGCATGCTGCTCATCAGCGATTCCCGCTCGAAGGCGGGCAGCTGTCCGGCGAGGCGGGGGTCCGTGGCGTCCCGGACATCGCTGCTCAGCCTCGGATCGGACAGGGCGGCCAGCCCGTCCTCGTAGCGGGTCACCAGCCAGGCGTCCAGGCCCCCGGCGATGACCGCCCGTCGAACGGGACCGTCCTCCCGCAGCCGCCGGTAGAGCGGGAAGGGGTCCGCCACGAAGCCCGGGTCGGCGTAGGGAAGGGGCACTGGCCGCTCGCTCATCACACCTCCCGGACACACTTCACATACAGGCCATTCTCCGACAGGGCAGCCTCCGACGCCCGGGCACCGGCGCGACATTCCCCGCCGGGGTGGCTGACCGCGGATTCCCGGCTGCGGGAGACGTGCGGCATGCATGATCGGTGGGAAGCGTCCCCGGGGCTGTGGTCGCGTCGCTGGTCGGCCGACGACGCGCGAGCGGTGTTGAGGTGACGGGTCAGTGAGCCGATGGCGGCGCTGGACGCGGCAGACCAACGCGGGAAGACGACGTGGAACGTCATGCGCGGCTGGCCACGGACGGAGTGTCCGCGCCGCACCGGTCGGCCTGACGGGTTCGGTCCGCACAAGGTTGTGCTGGGTGTCCGTGCGGACGACGGCGGCCCGGTCGGCGGCGGAACCGGTGGCGGGCAGATTGCGGTCGAGGTCGAGGGCGATGCCGACCTCGCGCGCCCCGGCCGCGCGGAGGGCCCCGACCGCGAGCCCGTGCCCGTCCAGCAGACGGTGGGCGGCGGCGAGCGCGCCCCGGCCCTCCTCGGCGCCGGGGGCGTGGCGGCCGACGGAGTGCCCGAGGAAGGCGCTGCACCACGGCTCGTTCAGGGTGATCCAGCGCGGCACCCGGTCGGCCAGGCGCGCGGCGACGGCCGCCGTGTACTCCGCGACCGCTCGGCGGTCCCCCTGACCCGTCCCAGTGATCGAGCGTGGCGGCCGGCTCGATGCCCGCCGTGAGGGGTTTTGTCGACGGGACGGGAGGAGAAGTCCAGCCCCTTGCGGTTCACCGGTCCGGAGGTCACTTGACGGATCCGCCGGTGATGCCGGCGGCGATGTACTTCTGGGCGAGCACGAGCAGGACGGCGGCGGGGACCGCGGACAGCACGGAGGCGGCCATCACCGAGCCCCAGTCGCCCACGTGCGCGCCGATGTACTGGTAGATGCCCAGCGTGATCGGCTTGACGTCGTCGGTGGTGTTGAGGGTGAGCGCGAACATGAAGTCGCTCCAGGCGAACAGGAACGCGAACAGGCCCGAGGTGATCAGGGAGTTGCGGCTCATCGGCAGCACCACCTGCACGAAGGTGCGCAGCCGGCCGGCGCCGTCCATCTGCGCGGCCTCGATCACCTCGCCGGGGATGGACAGCATGAACGAGCGCATCAGCACGATCGAGAAGGGGATGCCGAGCGAGGCGTCCGCGAGCATCAGGCCGAGGTAGGAGTTGACCAGGCCCAGGTCGACGTACGAGGTGTACAGCGCGTTGGCGATGACGATCCCCGGCACCATCTGGGTGATCAGCGTGCCGAGCACGAGGGTGCGCGTGCCGGGCAGCCGGAACCGCGCGAGCCCGTACGCGGCCGGGGCCGCGACCGCCAGGCAGACGACCACCGCGCCGAGCGAGACCACCAGGGACGTCAGCAGGTGGCCGCCCTGGTCGCCGAGCGCCTTGGAGAAGCCGGACAGGTCGAGGCCGTGCGGCACCGGGTCGGCTTCGAGGAGACCGGACTCGGGCTGGAGTGCGGTGTTGAGCATCCAGTACAGCGGGAACAGCATGACGCCCAGGACGAGCACACCGGCCACGGTGGAGCCCCAACGGCGCCTGTTCGCACGCGGCTTCGCGTTCTCGGCGGCCATCGTCGGTCACTCCCCTTCGGTGCGGTCGGCCCGCAGGTACAGCACGGCGAACACGGCCGAGATCAGGATCAGTATGTTGCCGACGACGGCGCCCGCCCCGAAGTCCAGCCGTACGAAGGAGTTCTGGTAGGTGAGCGTGCCCAGGGTCTGGGTGGCGTCGGCGGGACCGCCGTCGGTGAGGGCCAGGATCAGGTCGAGGATCTTGACCGTCGACATGAAGCCCAGGACGAGGACGACCGTGATGACGGGACGGAGCGCCGGCAGGGTGATCGAGCGGAACGTCCGCCAGGCGGAGGCGCCGTCCAGGGCGGCCGCCTCGTACAGCTCGCGGGGGACCTCCTGCAGACCGCCGTACAGGATGACCATGTTGAACGGGATGCCGATCCAGATGTTGACCAGGATGACGGACAGCAGGGCCATGTGCGGACTGGTCAGCCATGGAGTGTGACCGCCCAGGCCGAGGGTGTCGAGGAAGGAGTTCAGTACGCCCGTGTCCTGGTCGAGGATGCGTCGCCACACGATGCCGGACACCACCATGGGCACCAGCCAGGGCAGCAGGATCAGCGAGCGCAGGGCACCGTTCAGCGGGAACGTCCGGTGGAAGAAGACGGCGAGGGCGAGGCCGACGCAGAACTGGCCCAGCAGTGAGCCCGCGGTGAAGACGAGCGTGTGCCACAGCGCCTTGCCGAAGAGGGGGTCCCGGAGGACGTTCGACCAGTTGGCGAAGCCGTTCAGGGGGGCCTCTCCGGTGAAGAACGTCTTCGGGGTGTAGTGCTGGAAGCTCATCACGACGTTGTGGACGAGCGGGTAGCCGAAGAACAGCATCATGAAGAGGACCGCGGGGGCGACGAACCCCCACTGGGCCGGCCCGCGCCGGCGCCGCGGCCGGCCGGGCGCCGGCCGGCCGGCTTCGGACACCGCGGCGGACGCGGTGGTGGTGGACGTGGTCATGCTGGGCGTACCTCAGTTCCCGCTCGTGGCCCGCTGCTGGGCGCGCCGGAGGGCGGCCTGGCTGGACTGGCCGGTCAGGGCGGCCTGGAATGCGCTCTGCAGGGCGAGTGACACGGCCGGCCAGCCGGCACCGAGCTTGGCCGTACGGGAGCGGGCCGTCGCCACCTGGTCGGCCAGCGCGCCCAGCTCGGGCACCTGCCTGCGCCACGCGGTGGCGGCCTTCTCGCCGGCCGGGACCATCCAGCTGTTGCGCGCGTACGTCAGCTGCTCCCGCTCGCTCGTGAGGCAGGCGACGATCCGCCCCGCCATCCGCTCCCGCCGTTCGTCACCGGTGTCCGGGACGGTGAGCACGGCACCGCCCAGCGGACCCACCGACTTCTCCCCCGCCTTCGGCACGGG
>NZ_BNBF01000003.1:234123-238978 GCF_014654935.1 Streptomyces capoamus | reverse complement strand
GATCCGGGCGATGCCCCAGTGCAGTGACTTCTTGGTGTTCAGTGTCTCGACCTGCCAGGGACCGTTGATCATCATCGCGGCGTTGCCCGCCATGAACTGGTCGTTGACGTCGGCCTGCGTCCAGCCCACCGTCGACTTCGACAGCGAGCCGTCCTCCAGCAGACTCTTCCAGTAGTCGAGCGCCTCGACCACTCCGGGTCCGTCGAGCCGCGTCTCGTCCCCGCCGTTGGACCACATGAACGGCGTGAACTGGAAGACGCCGTCCTCGGCGCCGCCCGCGCTGAGCGCCAGGCCGTACCGCCCGCCCCGCGTCAGCTCCTTCGCCGTGCGCCGCAGCTCCGCCCAGGTGGCGGGCACCTTCCGGCCCGCCTGCCGGAGGGCGTCCTTGTCGTAGAAGAGAGCGAGCGTGTTCACCGACCGGGCGGCTCCGTAGTACGTCCCTCTGTAGGAGCCGAAGTTGACGATGCCCCGCGGAACGTCCCCGGTGCCCAGCCCGAGCGTGCGCAGGTCGACGAGCCCGCCGGCCGCGGCGAACGCCGGCATCTCCGAGGCGTCGAACTGCACGATGTCGGGCAGCGACTTGGACGACGCCATGCGCAGTGCCTTCGTCATCACCTGCGCCGCCGGGACGCTCTGCTGCTCGACCGCCACGCCCAACCGCTCGCCGCAACGGTCCATCGCCTGCGCGTCCCAGCGATGGTACGTCTCGTCGGTCGAGGAGTTGAGCACCCGGTAGACGGAGCTGTCGCGCGGCCGGCCACAGCCGGTCAGTGCCGCCGCGACGACCAGGACGGAGACGGTGGCGCGTGATATCACGGCGCTGCGGGAGCATCTATTGAAGCGCTTCGACATGCCCGGCCCTTGCTGTCGTCCTGTCCGGCGGCACTGCCGACCGCCTTTGTTCATTGCCATGACTAATACGCCATAGCCGGTCCCGGCGCCAGACCCGAGCAAATGTCCGCTCCTTCGCGGCAGGACGCGAGGATGCCGCAGAAGATCACGATCGTGCCAGGTCAGGCAGATATTTTCGCTGTTCGAGCCGGTCCGCCGGGGACGCCTTCTGTGTACGATCAAACGGCCGGGCGACGCCTCCCCGCCCCACCTCCACCGTCCCGCTCCCCCGAGGGAAGAACATGAAGTTCACCGACGGCTTCTGGCGCGTCCGCGACGGCGTCCAGATCGCGTACGCCACTGAGCACCGAGACCTCTACCTCGAATCGAAGCGCTTCACCGCCTATGCCGCCCTGCGGAAGGTGGCCCACAGAGGGGACACGCTCAACGCACCGCTCCTCACGGTCGACTGCTTCTCCCCCGCCGAGGGCGTGATCGGCGTCCGCGTCACGCACCACGCCGGCAAGCGCCGGCCCGGCCCGGACTTCGCCCTCACCGCCGAGGCGGACGGTGCGGGCGCCGTGCGCCGCGATGGCACCGTCACGGAGCTGAGCAGCGGTCCGCTGACGCTCCGCCTGGACGAGGCGTCCCCCTGGACCCTGGTCTTCCACGGCCCGGACGGACGGGAGCTGACCCGCGCCGGCGCCAAGGGCACGGCCTTCGCCACCACCGACGACGGCACGCACCACGTCCTCGCCCAGCTCGCGCTCGGCGTGGGCGAGCAGGTCTACGGCCTCGGCGAGCGCTTCACCCCGTTCGTCAAGAACGGCCAAGTGGTCGACATCTGGCAGGCCGACGGCGGCACCAGCAGCGAACAGGCCTACAAGAACATCCCGTTCTACCTGTCCTCGCGCGGCTACGGCGTCTTCGTCAACCACCCCGGCCGGGTCTCCTTCGAGGTCGGCTCCGAATCCGTCGGACAGGTGCAGTTCAGCGTCGAGGACCAGAGCCTGGAGTACTACGTGATCGCCGGGCCCGGCCCGAAGGAGGTCCTGGCCCGCTACACCGCGCTCACCGGCCGCCCGGCCCTGCCGCCCGCGTGGTCGTTCGGCCTGTGGCTGACGACGTCCTTCACCACCGGCTACGACGAGGCCACGGTGACGTCGTTCGTCGACGGCATGGCCGAACGCGGCATCCCGCTGACGGTCTTCCACTTCGACTGCTTCTGGATGCGCGAGTACCAGTGGTGCGACTTCGCGTGGGACCCCGCCGTCTTCCCCGACCCGCAGGGCATGCTGGCCCGGCTCAAGGACAAGGGCCTGCGGGTCAGCGTGTGGATCAACCCGTACATCGCCCAGAAGTCACCGCTGTTCGACGAGGCGGCCGCCCTCGGCCACCTCGTGCGCCGCCCGAACGGGGACGTCTGGCAGTGGGACCTGTGGCAGCCCGGCATGGGACTGGTCGACTTCACCAGCCCCGACGCACGCGCCTGGTTCCAGACCAAGCTCAAGACACTGCTGGACCAGGGCGTGGACTGCTTCAAGACCGACTTCGGCGAGCGCGTCCCCACCGACGTCGTCTGGCACGACGGCTCCGACCCGGAACGGATGCACAACTTCTACACCCACCTGTACAACCGGACCGTCTTCGAACTGCTGCTGAAGGAGCGGGGGGAGGGGGAGGCGGTGCTCTTCGCCCGCTCCGCGACCGCGGGCGGCCAGCAGTACCCCGTGCACTGGGGCGGCGACTGCTGGGCGTCCTTCGAGGCCATGGCCGAGTCCCTGCGCGGCGGGCTGTCCCTGTCCCTGAGCGGCTTCGGCTTCTGGAGCCACGACATCGGCGGCTTCGAGGGCACCCCCGACCCGGCGGTGTTCAAGCGCTGGCTCGCCTTCGGGCTGCTCTCCTCGCACAGCCGGCTGCACGGCTCCACGTCGTACCGCGTGCCGTGGCACTTCGGCGAGGAGGCCGTGGCGGTCGCCCGGCGGTTCACGCTGCTCAAGCACCGTCTCATGCCGTACCTCTACGGCGCCGCGGCCGAGGCCCACCGCACCGGCGTCCCGGTGATGCGCCCGATGCTCCTGGAGTTCCCCCGGGACCCGGCATGCCGTCCGCTGGACCGCCAGTACATGCTCGGACCCGACCTGCTGGTCGCGCCGGTGTTCACGGAGGACGGCGAGGTGGAGGTCTACCTCCCCGAGGGCACCTGGACCCACCTGCTGACCGGCGAGCGGGTCACCGGCCCGCTCTGGCGCACCGAGCGGCACGCCTACGACAGCCTGCCGCTGTACGTCCGCCAGGGCGCCGTCCTGCCACTCGCCTCCGACGACAGCCGCCCCGACGGGGACTGGCTGGACACGCCGACCCTGCTGGTCCACCCCACCGGCGCGCCGGACTACGCCGGCGAGGCGACCGTGCCCGATCCGACGGGAGTGGTGGCCGCCGTCTTCGCCGTCCACCGCGAGGGCGCCCGGCTCCGGGTCACCGCGCGGGGCACCGACCGCCCGTTCACCGTCCGCGTCGCGGGCGGCGCGAGCGCGACGGGCGCCGGTGAGGTGGTCGTAGCGCTGGACTGACGGAGGGGGGAGTGCTACTGGACTGGAAGACGGAGGCGTGCCGCTGGACTGAAGGAGAGGGGCGTGCCGCTGGGCTGGAAGGCGTGTCGCCGGCCGGTGCCCGGCGCGGCCCCACCCGGTCGGCCGTCGAGGATGCGCGTGCGTCACCGGGAGGGGTTATTCGTTGACATACCGTCCGACGTGACGGCCCCCGGACACGAAGGCGTGCCGCATGACAGCAGCAGTCGGAGAGAGTGTGCGCCAACTCGACCTCGTGGTGATCGTCGTCTACCTGCTGGCGATCGCCGTGACCGGGCTACGGCTGGCGGGCCGGCAGAAGACGTCGAAGGAGTACTTCGTCGGCGAGAGCAGCATGCCGTGGTGGACCGTCTCCTTCTCCGTGGTCGCCACCGAGACCAGTGTGCTCACCGTCATCAGCGTGCCCGGCGGGGCCTACAGCGGCCAGGGCTTCGGCAACGTCGAGCTGGCCCTCGGCTACGTCGTCGGCCGCGTCGTCGTGGCCACCGTGCTCATCCCCCTGTACAAACGGGGCGGCTTCGTCAGCGCCTACCAGTACCTGGGCACCAGGTTCGGGCCCCGCCTCCAGGGGCTGGCGTCGATCACCTTCGTCTTCACCCGGCTCCTGGCCGAGGGCGTCCGGCTGTTCGCCTCCGCGATCCCCATCAAGCTGCTGCTGGACGAGTTCGGCGTGCACACGGGCTACCGCGCCATCATCGGCGTGCTCACCGTGATCACCCTCGTCTACACCTACCTGGGCGGTATCAAGGCGGTCATCTGGACCGACGCCATCCAGATGGGGCTCTACCTGGGCGGTGCGGTCCTGGCCGTCGCCGTCCTGTCCGCGCGCGTCGGCGGCACCGGCTTCGCCCGCGCCCTCGACGCGGGCCAGTTCCGCCTCTTCGACACCGACTTCGCGCTCGCGCACATCCTGACCAGTCCGTTCGCCCTGCCCACCGCCATCGTCGGCGGCGCGATCTTCGCCATGGCCAGTCACGGTTCCGACCAGCTCATCGTCCAGCGCGTCCTGGCCACCCGCTCCCTGCGCGACGGCCAGAAGGCCATGATCGCCTCCGGTGTCTTCGTCACGGTGCAGTTCGCCGCCTTCTCGCTGGTCGGCGCGCTGCTGTGGTCGTACGACGAGGGCCGGACCTTCCAGGAACTGGGCCTGAGCAGCTCCGACAACCTCTACCCGGACTTCATCCTGCACGGGCTGCCCGTGGTGGTCTCCGGCCTGCTCGTGGCCGGCATCCTCGGCGCCGCCATGGGCTCGCTGTCGTCGGCGCTGAACTCCATGTCGAACTCGACGGTCGCCGACCTCGTCCACAGCTTCCTGAGGACCGCGCCCTCCGAGGCGTCACTGCTCAGGCTCGCGCGGGTGATGACACTGGTGTGGGCCGCGCTGATGGCCGTCTTCGCCTGCGCCTTCAGCACCGGCACCGGCAACGTCTACC
>NZ_BNBF01000003.1:183383-234085 GCF_014654935.1 Streptomyces capoamus | reverse complement strand
TCACCGGTCTGACCATCGCCGGCTACACCTACGGCGCCCTGCTCGGCGCGTTCCTGCTGGGCCGGACCGTGCGGCGCGCCAACGAGGCCGACTCCGTCGTGGCCTTCCTGGTGACCGTCGCGGTGATGACGTACGTCGTGCGCGCGGTGCGGATCGACGTCACCACGGCCGGCGCGACCGTCCCGACGGCGATCGCCGCCCAGTGGCTGGTCCCGATCGGGGTGGCCGTCACCCTCGCCGTCGGCGGCCTGTCGAGCCTGCTGCACCGCGCACCCGAGGCGGCCGAGGTCCGCACGGGAGCGAACGGTCCCGACTCCGGGGAGGGCCGGGTCACGGCGGCCACCCGCCCCGACTGACCGCGCCGGCGCCACCCGCCCGACCGGCCGCGCCGACGCCACGGGCCACGACCGACCCCGCCGACGCCACGGGCCACGACGGTCCACGTCGGTAGGACCCGACCCCGAGGAGGCACCATGTCCCGGCCGCAGCCGTCCGCGCCCGCCGAACGGGCGGCGCCATGCGGGTGATCGGCCTCATGTCGGGCACGTCCCACGACGCGATCGAATCGGCAGCCGCGGATCTGGTCCTGGACGGCGATGCCCTGCTCCTGCGGCCCCTCGGACACCTGGCCGTGCCCTACCCTGACGAGCTGCGCGCCCGCGTGGCCGCCTGCTTGCCGCCCGCGGTCACGACCACGCAGGCGGTCTGTGCACTGGACAGCGGTATCGGGCAGGCCTTCGCCGGTGCGGCCGCGCGCGCCCTGCGGGAGCTGTGCGGGGGCGTCGCGGACCTGGTGGTCTCGCACGGGCAGACGGTCCACCACTGGGTGGAGGACGGCATCGTCCGTGGCACGCTGCAGCTCGGGCAGCCGGCCTGGATCGCCGAGGCCACCGGGCTGCCGGTCGTCTCCGACCTGCGCAGCCGGGACGTAGCGGCCGGCGGTCAGGGTGCCCCGCTCGTCGGGATGACCGACACCCTGCTGCTGCGCGGTCTGCCCGGCACCCCCGCGGCCCTGAACCTCGGCGGCATCGCCAACGTCACCGTCCTGGCGCCCGGCGCCGATCCGCTGGCCTTCGACACCGGTCCGGCCAATGCCCTGCTCGACGCGGCCGTCCACCATTTCACCGGGGGCGCAGCGGCCTACGACGCGGACGGGCGGCGGGCCGCCGCCGGCCGGGTGCGCCCCGAGCTGCTCCGTGTCCTCCTGGACGACCCGTACTACCGCAGGGCCGCCCCGAAGACCACCGGCAAGGAACACTTCCACCTGCCCTACCTGGAGCGGGCCCTCGACGCCGTACCCACGCCCACGCCCGCGCCCGACGACGTGCTGGCCACGCTCACCCGGCTGACCGCCGTCACGGTGGCCGACGCCTGCCGTACCCATGGGGTCACCCGTCTCGTCGCCTCCGGCGGCGGCACCCGCAACCCCGTGCTCATGCGCATGATCACCGAGGAACTGCCCGGGGTACCGGTGCGCCCCAGTGACGAGTTGGGCCTGCCCTCCGACGCCAAGGAGGCCCTCGCGTTCGCCGTCCTGGGTTTCCTGACGGTGCACGGTCTGCCCGGCACCCACCCCAGCGCCACCGGCGCCCGCCGAGCCACCCTGCTCGGCAGCATCACCCCCGGCCTGGAGCCCTTGCGCCTGCCCGAGCCCGTGACACAGCCGCCGCGCCGGCTGCGGATCGTCCACTGACCGCAGCAAGTCGTTCCCGACATCGAAACATTCGGAAATTCAGATCCCTCTCCATGGGCCTCACTCGATGAGCTCGGCGGAAGCCTCAGGACTTCGGCTTCGCGTAGAAGTGCCCTGAGCAGCTAGACCTGGCACGTGGCCGACGAGTGGGCTGCGGCTAATGTTTCGGAATTCCTGTCGAAATCGTTGACAGTCCATCAGGGCCGTCCAACACTGTCGCCGACAAGGGGGGCCACCGTGCGAGGAGGAGGAAGCATGAAGGACGCGCTCTTACGCCCGGCGCGCCGACGGGCCGGCCGGCCAGGCGTGTTCGGCCGTTTCAGGCTGTTCGTCAGCAGCGCCTGCACCATGCTGCTGGTCGGCGTGGCCGCGCTGACGCTGCCCGGCACCGCCCAGGCCGACACGGTCATCACCAGCAACCAGACCGGGACGAACAACGGCTACTACTACTCGTTCTGGACGGACTCCCCGGGAACGGTCTCGATGAACCTGGGCTCCGGGGGCAACTACAGCACGTCCTGGCGGAACACCGGCAACTTCGTCGCCGG
The DNA here is from genome assembly GCF_014654935.1 of Streptomyces capoamus. Taxonomy (GTDB): domain Bacteria; phylum Actinomycetota; class Actinomycetes; order Streptomycetales; family Streptomycetaceae; genus Streptomyces; species Streptomyces capoamus. The sequence goes on along the minus strand of NZ_BNBF01000003.1, from coordinate 231,844 downwards.
CAAGGGCTGGAGCAACGGCGGCCGCAGGGCGGTGACCTACTCGGGCACCTTCAACCCGTCCGGCAACGCCTACCTCTCGCTCTACGGATGGACCTCGAACCCACTGGTGGAGTACTACATCGTCGACAACTGGGGCACCTACCGGCCGACCGGCACCTACAAGGGCACGGTCACCAGTGACGGCGGCACGTACGACATCTACCAGACGACCCGCTACAACGCGCCCTCCGTGGAAGGCAACAAGACCTTCAACCAGTACTGGAGCGTCCGGCAGACCAGGCGGACCGGCGGCACCATCACCACCGGCAACCACTTCGACGCCTGGGCCCGCGCCGGCATGCCCCTGGGCAGCTTCAACTACTACATGATCCTCGCCACCGAGGGGTACCAGAGCAGCGGCAGCTCCAACATCACGGTGGACGGCGCCGGTTCGGGCGGTGGCGGAGGCGGTGGCAGCGGCTGCTCCGCGACGCTGTCGGCCGGCCAGCAGTGGGGCGACCGGTACAACCTCAACGTCGCCGTCTCCGGCTCCAGCAACTGGACGGTGACGATGAACGTGCCGTCCCCGGCCAAGGTCCTCTCCACCTGGAACGTCAGCGCCGGCTATCCCAGCAGCCAGGTACTGGTCGCCAAACCCAACGGCAACGGCGACAACTGGGGCGTCACCATTCAGCCCAACGGCAACTGGACCTGGCCCACGGTCTCCTGCAGCACCGGCTGACAGGCGGCCCGGATCGCCAGTGGCGGGGAGGCCGTCCAGGAGGTGCGGGGGCCGCGGCCGCGCTGCCGCAGGTGCCGGTACCGGCCGACAGGGCGACCTCCTCGCGGCACGGCCCGGCGCCCGGTGGCGAGGGGAGGGAGGAATGCCTCCCCGGGACGTTTCGCTCCCCGGATGGATTCCTCCGCTTTTCGGGCAGGCGCCGCGGTGTGAGGCTCGACCGTGAGCAGCCGTCCGTGACCCGGGGCTGCGGCACGAGACCCTCGTACCGAAGGAAGACCCACCATGCGCGGAGCAGTCATCCACGCGCCCGGCGACGTGCGCTTCGAGAACCTGGACGACCCGAGGATCAGCCGGCCGACCGATGCGATCATCCGCACGGTGGCCACCTGCGTGTGCGGCTCGGACCTGTGGCCGTACCGCGGCGCGGAGCCCATCGGCGACCCCCACCCGATGGGTCACGAGTACGTCGGCATCGTCGAGGAGGTCGGCAGCGAGGTCACTCACGTCACGCCGGGGCAGTTCGTGGTCGGCTCCTTCGCCACCTCGGACAACACCTGCGCGAACTGCCGCAACGGCTGGCAGTCCAGCTGTCTGAACCGCGAGTTCATGAGCACCTGCCAGGCCGACTACGTCCGCATCCCCAACGCCCACGGCACCCTGGTCGCCACGGACGAGCACCCGGCCGGCGACCTCGTGCCCAGCCTGCTCGCCGTCTCGGACGTGATGGGCACCGGCTGGTACGCCGCCCTGGCCGCCGAGGTGAGGCCCGGCTCCACGGCCGTCGTGGTCGGCGACGGAGCGGTCGGCCTGTGCGGGGTCATCGCCGCCAGGGAACAGGGCGCCGAGCGGATCATCGCCATGAGCCGGCACGAGTCCCGGCAGAGGCTCGCCCGCGAGTTCGGGGCCACCGACGTCATCAGCGAACGCGGCGATGAAGGCGTCGCCCGCGTCAAGGACCTCACGGACGGCATCGGCGCCGATTCGGTGCTGGAATGCGTGGGCACGCCCGAGGCCATGCGGCAGGCCCTGCACTCCGCGCGGCCCGGCGGCAACGTCGGCTTCGTCGGCGTCCCGCACGAGGTGGCCGTGGACGGCCAGGAGCTGTTCTTCTCCCAGGTCGGGCTGCGCGGCGGTCCCGCACCCGTCCGCCGCTACCTGCCCGACCTGATCGACCGCGTCCTGTCCGGCCGGATCGACCCGGGCAAGGTCTTCGACCTGACCCTCCCCCTGGACCAGGTCGCCGAGGGGTACAAGGCGATGGACGAGCGCCGGGCCATCAAGACCCTGCTCAAGCCCTGACCACCGCTCGGGCGTGACACGGCGCACGCGCCGGCCGACGGCGGCCACGGCGTGATCGTCCACGTCCGCGACCGCTGCCGTCTCACGGGCGCCGACGCCACCGACCGGTGGAAGGAGGTCGTCCCCGCCGTCAGGGGGCCTGGAGGACGAGGACGGCGTTCTGGCCGCCGAAGCCGAACGAGGTGCTCAGGACCGCGTCGACCCGGCAGGCACGAGCGGCCTTGGTGACGACGTCGAGGTCGATGCCGGGTTCGGGCGTGCCGAGGTTGGCGGTCGGGTGGATGGTCTGGTGGTGCAGGGTCAGCACGCACACCGCGGCCTCGACGGCGCCCGCGGCCCCCAGGGAGTGTCCCAGGACGCTCTTGGTGGCGGTGACGGGCGGCGGCCGGCGGAAGACCCGGCGCAGGACCGCGGCCTCCACGCGGTCGTTCAACGGCGTCGACGTGGCATGCGCGTTGACGTGGTCGATGTCGCCGGGCGCCAGGCCGGCCTCGGCCAACGCTGCCCGCACCGCGCGTTCGGCGCCCCCGCCCTCGGGGGGCGGGCTGGTCGGGTGGTGGGCGTCGCTGGTGGCGCCGAACCCGGACAGGACGGCTTTCCCCGGGGCGCCGCGGGCACGTGCGTGTTCCGCACGCTCCAGCACGAGTACGGCGGCCCCCTCGCCGAGGACGAAGCCGTCCCGCTCGGCATCGAAGGGCCGCGAGGCACCCTGCGGGTCGTGGCAGCGGGTGGACAGTGCGCCCAGCCGCCAGAACCCCACGCTGGACAGCGGCCCGCAGGCGCTCTCCGCCCCGCCGACCAGCGCGATGTCGCACATGCCGGCGGCCAGCAGCTGCCGGCCGATGCCGATGGCGGTGGCGCCGGACGCGCAGGCGGTACTGACGCCGAAACCGGCTCCTCTCGCGCCCAGGTCGGCGGCGACCTCACCGGCGGCCATGTTGGGCAGGGCCCGCGGCACCGTGGTCGGTGAGATCTTCTGGTACGCGCCGGACGTCAGGCAGCGCAGGACGTGCACGTCGGTGTCGTGGCTACTGCTGCCCACCCCGATGACCACGGCGACCCGGTCGGCGTCCCACTCCCCCGGTCGCAGACCGGCGTCCCGGACGGCTTCGCGCGCCGCGACGAGGGCCAGGTGGATGAAACGGTCGGTGCGCCAGCGCAGCCCGCGTCCGAGCGCGGCGGCGAGTTCCCCGTCGTCGACCCGGCAGCCGAAGTCCACGGGCAGGCCGGCGAGTCCGGGGTCGGTGGACGCCGTCGGTGCCCCCGCACACAGCCGCCGCCAGGTCGGGCCGGCGCCGACCCCTGCCGGGGTGACCAGACCGACGCCCGTGACGACGGCCTGGGACCTGTTCATGCGTCCACGTCCGCCGGCGCGGCGGCCAGGGCGTGCAGAACGGCGCGGGTGGAGTCGTCGGCGAACCGGGCCACGTAGTCGGCCACCGCACCGAGGGTGACCTCGGGCCCCGCCGGCATGGCCTCGTCGGTGAGGGGGACGTCGATGCCGGTCTCCTCCTCCACCACGACGAGCAGTTCCGCCAGGGCGATCGAGTCGAGCCCGAGGTGTTGCAGGTTGCTGTCGGCACTCAATTGCGCCGGGTCCATTTCGAAGTGCGAGACGATGAGACGGACAAGCGTGTCGACGATCAGCTGGTCGGCCAAGAATTCTCCCCGGGAAGAAAAGTTCGAATAGGCGGACCGCCAGCAAAGCGCACCCGGGACGGGCCCGCCGGGTAAGCGGCGGCGCGTGTCGGAGAACAATGACCGGAGTGGTCTACGCGGCACCACTGCGCGCCGCGCGCCTGTCCGGGGGAGGCCCAGCGGGGACCGCGGGGAGGCGGGGCAGCCCCCGCCAGACGGCCGCCGCACCGGCCACGGCGACCAGCGCCGCCACCCCCGCGCTGCGGCTGAGGCCGGCGACGAACGCGTCCGTCGCGGCGGACAGCAGCTGGTGCCGCACGGCGGGCGCGGCCTGCCGGCCCGCCCGCACGGCCGTGACGACGCTGTCCCGGCCGGCGGGCGCCAGGCCACCCAGCCCCGCACGGGCGAGCGCGTCGCCGACCCGGTCCCGGTAGACGGTGGCCAGGACGGACCCCTGGACGGCGACGCCGAGGGTGGCGCCGACCTGGCGGCCGGCGTCGTTGACGGCGGAGCCGACACCGGCGTACGACTCCCCCACGCTCTCCATCACCGCGGCGGTGCCGGCCGCGGCCGTCAGCCCCGCCCCGAGGCCCGCGAGGACCTGTACGACGGCCAGGTGCGGGTAACCGGACTCCGTCGTCGTCCGGGACAGCAGCACGAAGGAACCGGCGGTCACCAGGAGGCCGCCCGCCATGACGGACCGGTGGGTCAGCCGCATTGTGAGCAGCGCGGCCAGCCCCGCACCGACGATCAGGGACCCCGGCAACGGCAGCGTGCGCACCCCGGCCTCCCACGGTGTGCACCCGAGCACGCCCTGGAGGTAGAGGGAGATGACGAACAGGGCACCGAACATCGCGAACGACATCATGGCCAGGGCAGCGGCCGGGACGGTGACCTCCCGGCGCATCACGTGCCGCGGCAGCATGGCTGCCGGCGCCCGCCGCAGCCACACCCCGAAGGCCGCCAGCAGCCCGGCGCCCAACGCGGACACGGCGAGGACCGGCGCACTCGTCCACCCCCGGGCGGGCCCTTCGATGATCGCCCAGACCAGTGCCAGCAGCCCGGTCGCGGACAGGACGGTTCCCGGCAGGTCGACGGGCTCGCTGCGGGCGGGCGGCAGTGCCGGGACCACGAGGAGCGTGAGGGCGACGACGGCCGCGGCACAGGGGACGTTCAGCCAGAAGACCGCACGCCAGGAGTGGTGACTGACCAGCCAGCCCCCGATCACCGGCCCGAGGGCACCGCCCACCCCGCCCACGGCGGCCCACAGGGCGATGGCCCGGCGCCGCGGCTCCCGCTCCGGGAAGAAGGCGGTGAGCAGCGAAAGCGTCGCGGGCATGATCAGTGACGCGCCCGCGCCCATGGCACCACGGGCGAGGACCAGCTGCCACGGCACGGCGGCCAGCGCACCGGCCACGGAGGCGAACCCGCAGGTGACCAGGCCGGTGAGAAAGGCTCGTCGGCGCCCGATCCGGTCGGTGACGCCCCCTGCCGTCAGCACCAGGCCGCCCAGCACGAGCGCGTAGGCGTCGACGATCCACTGGGTCTGCCCCGTGGACGAACCGAAGGCGGTCTGCAGTTCGGGGATCGCCACGTTGAGGACGGTGAGATCCATACCCAGCAGAAAGAGCCCCGAGCAGACCACTCCGGCGCTCACCCGACGTCTTCGCGTACTTGGTGTCGTCCGCCTTCTCGGCGTTCTTCGGGTTCTTCGCGTTCTTCGCGCAGCCGCGTGAAAAGCCGCGTCATCCGTTCCGCGTTCTGCCGTCATGTGCACTCTTTATCAGAATGCGTGGGCCGGAATGCGTGCCCGCCGCTACGGCAAGGGGACCGGGGCCGAATGGAAGCATCCGATACGTTCATCGACTGTCTGGCCGGGCAATTGCCCTTCGATATCGGCACGGAGGAATTCGTGCGGGATCCGTACCGCTTCTACGAAGAGGTACGCCGTTCCAGTGGTCCGGTGCACCGCGCGGACTCGGGTGCCGTCGTCGTACTGGGTCACGCCGAGGCGAAGGCCGTCCTGGGCGACCCGCGCTTCGGCCACGGCGCCCAGACGGCCCAGGACCGGACCGGCTACGGCGTGCCGGCCCGCACCTTCCTGCTGACCGACCCCCCGGGCCACACCCGGCAGCGCGAACGCGTACGGCGCGCCTTCACCGCGCGCGAGATCCTCGTCCTGCGCCGTGAGGTCGACGAGAGGGCGGCGCGTCTCGTCGGGGAGGCGGCACGGTCCGGTACGACGGACGTCGTCGCGGACGTCGCACGGCCCCTGTCCGCGGGGGTGGTCGCGGATCTCATCGGCGTGCCGGAGGACCTGCGCCCGCGGTTCACGCAGGCGGCCGAGCTGCTGGTGCGCGGCATGGATCCGCCCGGTCTGATCGACCCCGGCACACGGGAGCGGATCGCGCGGGCGCGGGTCCGGCTGGCGGGGGACATCGGCGCGGCCCTGCGCCGGCCGTCCGGCTCGGGAATCCTGCGCACCCTCGCCCAGGACGCCGACGGCCGGCCGGCCCGGGCGGAGACCGTGGCCACGTGCGCGCAGCTCGTCGCGGCCGGCTACGAGACGACCGTGGGCCTGATCGCCAACGGTACGTACGCCCTGCTCCGGCATCCCGACCAGCTGGCGTGGCTCGCGGCCGCCGGCCACTCGGAGCAGGCGTGCGCCGTGGCCGTGGAGGAACTGCTGCGCTTCGACCCGCCGATCCAGCTGGCACCCCGCTGTGCCCTGTCCGACGCCGAGATCGCGGGGACGTCCGTACCGCGCGGCACGCTGGTCCTCGTCCTGCTCGGCGCGGCCAATCGTGATCCGCGTGTCTTCCCCGACCCGCACCGGCTGCGGCTCGACCGGCAGCCACGGCACCTGGCCTTCGGGCTGGGCGGTCACTACTGCCTCGGTGCCGCACTGGCCCGTCTGGAGGCGACCGCGGTACTCAGGCACCTGCTCCCCCGCCGGCCCCGCCGGACCGGCCACCCGGTGTCGTACAGCCCCGCCCGGGTCGCCCGCAGCGTGCAGAGCCTGCGTGTCCGGCTCGACCCGGACGGGCGCGGTCCGGACGCGGCCCGGCTGGCGGGGATGACATCACCGGCCTGACCATGGGTACCCCCCGCACAGGAGGTTGTGATGTTCGAAGCATCCGATATCCGCGAATGGCGAGAGCACGACGTCGTCGACGCGGACGGACACAAGATCGGCACGCTGGAGGCCGTCTATGTGGACACCAGCACCGACCAGCCCTTCTTCGCCACCGTGACCGTGGGTCTGCCGACCCGCCGCCGGCTGGCGTTCGTGCCCCTCACCGGTGCGACCGTCGGTCCGGGCTATCTGAAGGTCGCCCACGGCAAGGACCGGGTCAAGAAAGCCCCGTCGATCGACATCGACGGGGAGCTTCCCGCCGCCGACGAACCGGCGGTGTTCGCCCACTACGAGCTGACCTACACGCCGGGCGCCGACGGCGAGCGACGCCTGGGCCGCCGTTGACCTGCTGAATCCGACGGGAGATCCGATGAGCCTGTTCCTGTTGCTGATCCTCGTGGCCGTCGCCCTGGGCATCATCGGCGTCGCCGTCCACGGCCTGTTCTACCTGCTGGTCATCGGCGTCGTCGTGCTCGTTCTCGATCTCGTCTACGTGGCCGTGCGCTTCCGCCGAGGGGGCAGGAGGCACCGCGTGGTCCGCTGACGGCGGCCCGCCCCGCGCTCTCGCGGGACAGATGGGGTTCCGGTGGTGGAACCGCCGAACGGATGTGCTCCCGGGCGGGCCGCCGCCCCGGCGCATGGCGGGCCGCCAGCCGGTGAGACATCGCATATGGACGAATCGACATCCCCCGGCGCGGTGCCGCATCCGCGTGTCCCTCCCCCTGAGCCCGGCGTGGTGTTCACGGCGGACTTCGCCTCCGAGACCCAGTGGGTCGCGGGACGCTCGTGGGCCTACCCGGGCGGCGGGCCGGTCAACCCGGGTGACAACAAACTCGACTACCTGGTGTCCGACGCCGCCTACAGCCGCTCGGGCGTGTTCCGGGCCACCCGGCGGCCGGACGGGCTGTGGAACACGGGACTGCTGACCACCGAGGGCAGCCCGGACGGGTTCATGGTGCGGTCGGGGGACGTACTGGAGGCGCGCGTACGACTGCCCGAGCAGACCGGTGCCTGGCCGGCCATCTGGACCTGGCGGGACGGCGACCAGGAGGTCGACGTCTTCGAGTACCACCCGGACAACCCGGACCTGCTGGAGTTCACCAACCACGTCCGCGGCGGCAGCCTCTACCTGACCGACGACGCAGTCGCCCCCGGGGCCTGGGTGGACCTGCGCACCGATTTCGGGGCGCGGTCGGTGGTCTGGTGGCTGAACGGCGCGCGGGTCTTCGCGGACGGGCGGGGCGTGGGGCGCTCCTGGCGGGCCTACCTGATCGTGAACCTCTCGGTCAGCGCCGGCCGCTACCACCCGTCACCCGACCCGGGGGCGACCGAGATGTCGTTCGAGGTGGCCAGCCTGGTGGTACGGCGTCCGTCCGCGACCCGTGCGCCGCGCGGCGGCACGGGCGGCACAGGCGGTAGGGCAACGGCATCCGCGGCCGGGCATGGAGAGCCGTCCGAGGCGCCGTCCGAGGCGGGGGGCGCAGAGTCGTCTTCCTGAACCGTCCACGCGTCCACGCGTCCGGCCGGTGACTACCCGCCGGAGCCCGTGTCCTCGCCGCCTCGCCGCCCTTCATCCTCCTGGTCCTCCATGCCCACGCCGCGCAGCGGCTCGCCGGCCACGGTGCCGGCCTCGGGCTGGTAGCCCTCTTTGGCGCTCGCCGTGCCCGGAACCGTCCGTTCGCGGGCCTGGCTCTCGCTGCCCGAATGTGCTCCGGGCTCCTCCTCGTCACGGGCCCGCGCGTACCGGTCGGCGGGTTCCCCGGTGTGTTCCGTCATGGCCGTCCTCCGCTCCGCTCGGTCGCCCCGTCCGGGTTCCCGGGGGCCGTGCACGGAAACGGCCGGCACCATGTGTGCCCGCGCCGGGCGGGGGGAACTTGGTTCGACCGGGTGACGGGGGTCCGGCGAGAGGAGTCCACGTGGCAGCGTCGGCAGCGGACGGCCGGGACCCAGGTGCCCCGGAGGCCGGGCACACGCCCGATCCGCAGCGGTGGCGCGCCCTGTGGGTCACGCTGGTCGCCGGTTTCATGAGTCTGCTCGACGTGACCATCGTGGCGGTCGCGCTGCCCACCATCCAGCGCTCCCTGCACGCCTCCGCCGCCCAGGTGCAGTGGGTCGTCTCCGGGTACGCCCTGACGTTCGCGCTCGCCCTGGTCACCGCCGGCCGTCTCGGTGACGCCCTGGACCGGCGCCGTATCTTCCTGCTGGCGCTGAGCGGCTTCGTGCTCTGCAGCGCGGCCTGCGGAGCGGCCCCCGGCATCACGCTGCTGGTGGTGGCCCGGCTCGCCCAGGGCCTGGCGGCGGGCTTCATGGCGCCCCAGAATTCCGCGCTGATCCAGCAGATGTTCCGCGGGGCCGAGCGCGGTCGGGCCTTCGGCTTCTTCGGCGCCACCGTCGGCATCTCCTCCGCCGCCGGCCCGATCACGGGCGGTGCCCTCCTCGCCCTCGCCTCCGGCCCGCAGGGCTGGCGGTGGATCTTCTACGTGAACGTCCCCATCGGCATCCTGGCCGTCCTGCTCGGCCGCCGGCTGCTGCCCCGGACCCGGCGCTCCGAGCGTGGCCGGGTCGACGCGACCGGTGTGCTGCTGCTCGGCCTGGGTGTCCTGGCCCTCATGTATCCGCTGGTCCAGGCGGACTCCGGCGGGCTCGACCAACTGTGGTGGCTGTTCCCGGTGGGGGCGGCGATCCTCGCCGTGTTCACCTGGTGGCAGCACCGCCTCGTCGCCCGGGGTACGCAGCCCTTGCTCGACCCGCGGCTGTTCAGCACCGTGCGCGGCTACGCCGTCGGCGCCGGCATCGGCACGCTGTACTTCGTCGGCTTCAGCGGCGTCTGGCTGGTCTTCGCCCTCTTCTACCAGCGCGGTCTCGGTTTCTCCCCGCTGTGGTCCGGCCTGGCCGTCACCCCCTTCGCGCTGGGCTCTGCGAGCGCGGCCGTGGTCTCCGGTCGGCTGGTGGAGCGGTTCGGGCGCCTGCTCACCGTGTGCGGTCTCGCGGGGGTGATCGCCGGTCTGGGCGGCACCGCGCTGCTGCTCCGGTTCGCGCCGCTGCACACGGCGCCCTGGCTCGCCGCCCCGGTCCTCTTCCTCGGCGGTGTCGGCAGCGGTTTGGTGGTCTCCCCCAACATCACCATGACCCTGCGGGACGTACCCGTGCGCATGGCGGGCGCGGCGGGCGGTGCGCTGCAGACCGGGCAGCGGCTGGGCGCCGCGCTGGGGACCGCGGCCCTGCCCGGCCTCTTCTACCTGGTGCTCGGCAGGAGCCACGACTATCGCGGCGCTCTCGTCACCGCGCTGGGCGCCGCCCTGGTGGGCATGGCGGCGTCCCTCGCGCTCGCGACGGCCGACTGGCGGCGCGACCGGCACACGCACCGGCCCCGCCGCACGTGCCCTGAGGAGGTGGCCAACGACCCGGTGCACGCCCGGCACACCTGACGGCGGACCCGTGCGCGCCGCGCTGCCTCCCCAGGTCCATCAGGGTGGTCGGGTGCCGTGTCGGACCGCGGACGCGGGCGCCGTTGGCCATGCTGGGCCGGGAGCGGCACCGCGAGCGGCGACAAGGAGCACTGCATGCCGAAGGATTCCCTCGAGCGATTCCTGGCGGCGCTGGACCCCGGTCACCGGGAGGCCGTCGGCGCGAAGCCGCGTGAGGAACAGGAGCAGCTCGCCGCGGCCTGGGAGCGGGAACTGGAAGCGGACGACGAACTCGACACCCTCGACGAGTTGTCCCCGCAGGCGGCGGAGGCGGAGGCGGCCCGCCGGGTCCTGGACCGCGAGGCCGGCTGACACGGCGTCCGGACGGTGATCGGGGTTAAAGTCGACCCCGTGACACTCTCCTTACATGAACGCGAGCAGTTCCTGGCGGAGCCTCACATAGGCGCCCTGTCGGTCGTCGAACGACCGGACCGCGCGCCGCTGACGGTTCCCATCTGGTACCAGTACACGCCGGGCGGTGAGGTGTGGGTGCGGACCGGGCGCGATTCACGCAAGGCCCGGGCGATCCTCTCCGCGGGGCGCTTCAGTCTGATGGCGCAGCGCACGCAGCCCTCCGTGCGCTACGTGTGGGGGAGATGGCCGCGCGCTACCTCCCGGAGGACAAGGTCGCCGCCTTCGTGGAGTACGACCGGGCGAACCTCGGCGAGCACTTCCTCATCTACATGCGGCCCGAGCACTGGGTCGCGGCGGACCTGGGCGCGTTCTGAGGTTCGCCGGCCCTCCTCCCGGTGCCGGCCCAGGCCGGCCCGGGGGGCGGGTGCCGTCGCCGAGTCGCCGGTACGGCTGGGGGATCCCGTAGGCGGCGAGATCGTGGGCCAGGTGCAGCGGGTGCGCCGAAGCCGTCCATGGCCTGCCCGCCCGGACGGGCGGACGGACGGACAGGCCACCGGGGTCGGCCGGAGCCGCGTTACAGCGCGCGTTCCAGACGGTCCGCCATCAGCTTGACGAACCGGGCCGGTTCCTTCGGCTGGCCGCCCTCCGCGAGCACGGCCAGGCCGTGCAGGAGTTCGGCGGTCTCGGCCAGCTCCGAGCGGTCCTCGCGCTCCTTGTACGCCTGGTTGAGACCCTTCACCAGCTGGTGGTGCGGGTTCAGCTCCAGGATCCGCTTGGCGCGCGGCACCTCCTGGCCCATGGCGCGGTACATGTTCTCCAGGGCCGGGGTCAGGTCGTGCGCGTCGGAGACGACGCAGGCCGGGGACACGGTGAGGCGGGAGGACAGGCGCACCTCCTTGATGTCCTCATCCAGCTGCTCCTTCATCCAGCCGAGCAGCCCGGCGTACTCCTCGGTCTGCTTCTCCCGCTCGGCGTCCGGGGTGTCCTCGTCCTTGGCGTCGAGGTCGATCTGTCCCTTGGCGACGGACCGCAGCTTCTTGCCCTCGTACTCGCCGACGGCGTCCGCCCACACCTCGTCGACCGGGTCGGTAAGCAGCAGCACCTCGATGCCCCGCTCCCGGAAGGCCTCCATGTGCGGGGAGTTCTCGATGCTCTGCCGGGACTCTCCGGTCAGGTAGTAGATGTCCTCCTGGCCGTCCTGCATCCGCTCCGCGTAGCTCTTGAGCGTGGTCGGTTCGGACTCGTGGTGCGTGCTGGCGAACGACGCGACGGCGAGGATGGCGTCGCGGTTCTCCGTGTCGGTGACCAGCCCTTCCTTCAGGACCGTGCCGAACTCCCGCCAGAACGTGTCGTAGCGCTCACGGTCCTTGGTCATCATCTCCTTGACCGTGGACAGGACCTTCTTCGTCAGCCGTCGCCGCATCATCTCGATGTGGCGGTCCTGCTGGAGGATCTCGCGGGACACGTTGAGCGAGAGGTCGGCCGCGTCGACGACGCCCTTGACGAAGCGCAGGTACGGCGGCAGCAGCGCCTCGCAGTCGTCCATGATGAACACGCGCTTGACGTAGAGCTGCACGCCGCGCCTGAAGTCGCGCGTGAACAGGTCGTGGGGCGCGTGCGCGGGGAGGAAGAGGAGGGCCTGGTACTCGAAGGTGCCCTCCGCCTGGAGCCTGATCGTCTCCAGCGGGTCCCGCCAGTCGTGGCCGATGTGCTTGTACAGCTCGTGGTACTCGTCGTCGGAGACCTCGTCGCGGGACCGCGCCCACAGGGCCTTCATGGAGTTGAGGGTCTCGGGTGCGGGCGCCTCGTCGCTCCCGTCGGCGGGGCCCTCGGGCACCATGCGGATGGGCCAGGTGATGAAGTCCGAGTACCGCTTGATGATCTCCTTGATCTTCCACGGCGAGGTGTAGTCGTGCAGCTGGTTCTCGGGGTCGGCCGGTTTGAGGTGGAGCGTGACCGAGGTGCCCTGCGGCGCGTCGTCGACCGTCTCCAGCGTGTACGTGCCCTCACCGCGCGACGACCAGCGGGTGCCCTGGCTCTCCCCGGCGCGCCGGGTCAGCAGGGTCATCTCGTCGGCCACCATGAAGCCGGAGTAGAAACCGACGCCGAACTGGCCGATGAGTCCCTCCTCACCGGCCTTGTCCTGGGCCTCCCGCAGCTCCCGCAGGAACTTCGCGGTGCCCGAGTTGGCGATGGTGCCGATCAGCTGCCCGACCTCGTCGTACGACATCCCGATGCCGTTGTCCCGCACGGTGAGCGTGCGGGCGTCCTTGTCGATGTCGATCTGGATGTGCAGGTCGGACACGTCGGCGTCGAGCGAGTCGTCCCACAGCTTCTCCAGACGCAGCTTGTCCAGCGCGTCCGACGCGTTGGACACGAGCTCCCGCAGGAAGACGTCCTTGTTCGAGTAGACCGAGTGGATCATCAGCTGGAGCAGCTGACGAGCCTCTACCTGAAACTCGAAGGTCTCAGTCGGCATGTTCGCGAATACCTCACAGGTCCTGTCGCCGGGACTGGTGCTGCCACTGTAAAACACCACGTCAGCGCGGTGGGCGGAATGGGGGCAACGACGGGGCGGAGCGGGCCGCGCAGCGGCCGATGCGAACCGTGTACGCCCCCTCACGCTTCTCGTTCCGGTTTCGGTGCCCATGACCTCCGCTTCCCCGGGTACTCGGCCGGTGCAGCCAAGGAGTGACAACGGAGGTACGGAGATGAGCACGGTCCGGGAAGCGGTCGAGGTAGAGGTTCCGCTCCACACCGCCTACAACCAGTGGACGCAGTTCGAGGAGTTCCCGAACTTCATGGAGGGCGTCGAGGAGGTCAGGCAGCTGGACGACCGGCACAATCACTGGACCACGAAGATCGGCGGGGTACGGCGGGAGTTCGACACGGAGATCGTCGACCAGCTGCCCGACGAGCGCATCACCTGGCGCACCACCAGCGGCGACACCAGCCAGCGGGGCTCGGTACGCTTCGAACGTGTGGACGAGAGCCACACCCGGGTGGAGCTGGTGATGGACGTGGAGCCCAGCGGAGCCGCGGAGAAGGTCGCGGACCTGATCGGCACCATCGACCGCCGCGTCAAGGGTGACATGAAGCGGTTCAAGGAGTACATCGAGGAGCGCGGCGGCGAGACCGGCGCGTGGCGAGGCCGGGTCCGCCCCGGTGACACGGGTCCGTCGGCGCTCTGACGTCCCCCACAGGTCTCATACGACACAGGGCCCGGGCTCCCAGCCCGGGCCCTGTGTCGTGTGCCCTCGCACGCCGACGTGGGCCCCGGCCAGGCGGGTACCGGTCTCGTTTCCGGACTCGTGCCGCTCGGCCGGGCGTTGTCAGTGGTGTCCGGCACCATCGGGGGCATGACGGACATCGACTACTGGCGGACGTTCCTGACGCGCTGGAGCCACGAGTGGGCGGACGCGCAGGATCCCGACGCGCCCGAGGACGAGCGGCTCGCGGGACACGAGGAGGTGCTGCGCACGCGGTGGCTGGGCTTACCGCCCGCCCCGGAGGAGCGGATCCTCGCTCTGGAGGGCCGGCTCGGACACCGGCTGCCTCCCTCGTACCGGTCGTTCCTGAGGGTGAGTGACGGGTGGCGGCACGCGGGCGGCTTCGTGTGGCTGCTCGCCGGTACCGCGCAGGTGCGGTGGCACCAGGACGCGGCGGGACTGTCCGAGTGGTATCCCGGGGAGCCGGACGACGAGCCCGGTGCCGAGCACGCGGTGCCGGCCGGGATGTGGGACCGGGCCCTGCAACTGGACGTGGAGTCGGACGCCGTCCACCTGCTGATGGATCCCGGGGACGTGGACGCCGGCGGCGAGTGGGCCGTGTACTCCTGGGCGTCCTGGCGAGCGAGCCCGCCGGAACGGTACGCATCCTTCCGCGCGTTCATGGAGGACATGTACCGGGAGTTCCACACCCTCGAGGCGGACCGGGCGGGCAGGACCGGGCGTGCGTTCGTCAACGACACGACGCGGGCGCTGGACGCGTCCGTGGAGGAGGCCCGGCTGACGGCGCTGCGGGGGCGGTACGCGCAGGCCGAGGCGACCCTGGCGGAGGCGCTCGCGTACGGGCGGCCGCGTGCGGCGGGGCTGCGCGACCAGATCCGCCGCCTGCTCGGGCACACGTACACCGTGTCGTTCCACGGGCTCACGACCGATCCGTTGTACGCGCCCGAGGTGCTGCCCGTCCTGGCGGCCGAGCACGTGACCGCGCACCGGCACGACTCCTCGTGGGCCTACCACCTGGGCGGCAACCCCGCACTGGCCGGGACGGCGGACGCGATCCTGCGGGACGTACGGGAAGGCACCTACCGCTACACCCCTGACGGCCCCTTCGGGCGTGCCGTGGCTCAGGCCCGGGAACAGGCGCGGTGGGGTGACACGGACGGGGCGTGGCACACCCTGTGCGCCGCGCTGCCCGAGTGGCGGCCCGTGGGGCCGGAGCACATCGCGCCGGTCGGTCTGTGCGCCGACCCGCTCCTCGGCCCGCTGCTGACCCCGGAGCGGGGCCGGGAACTGCTGGCCGTCCCCCGGGCCGGGCAGCGGGGCGCGCGTCCCGCTCCGGTGGCCGGGGCGGACCCGCCGGGGCTGGCGTGGCTGACCGAGCTGGATCCCGGCCATGTGCTGTCGTCGTCGTATCGCTTCGTCCTGGTGGAGGGGGTGGAGCCGGCCGAACTGCCCGGCCGTGTCGGCGCGGACGGCGCCGGCGTGCTGACCGGGCCGACGACGTTGTGGGAGTCCCGGATGCACCCGCGCGGCGGCGCGAAGGCGGCCGAGTGGGAGGACAGGGCCCGCGCCGCCGTCGGCCGGGCGGGCGACGGCTGGAGCTTCGCGCTGGAAGCCTGCCCCGGCACGGGCTTCGCCGAGAAGTGGTTCGTCTCCCCCGGCGTCGCCGCTTCGCACGGGACCCGCGCGGTGACGGTGTGGAGCGAGCCGTCCGACGGGCACCGTCCCGGCGTCTTCCACCTGTCCGTCGCGGAACGCGGGGAGGAGCGGTACGCGTTCACGGTGCGGGGGACGGCGGTCGGCGTACGGGGGTCCGTGCCGGCCGCGCTGGATCCGGAGCGGCTGTTCCGGCCGGAGGATCCGCCCGCCGGGCGGCTGGGTGAACGCCGGGCCCTGGAAGCGCTCGCCGCCGAGTACGGCGTACGGTTGCCGCGGTTCGCCCTCACTCTCGGGCGGCTGCACACGTTCCTGACGGGCCCCTGGAACCGGCCGCCGGGCCCGGGCGAGGGCTACGCGACGCTGCGCTTCGTCCGCACCAGGCCGTAGGTCCGGCCGGCACCAGGTCAGTTCGGGTTGTCGCCGTGGGTGAGCGTCTCCCAGGCGACGAACAGGTTGTTGCTGCCCGCCGGGCGGTTCCGGTCGGTCAGGGTCTGGGTGTTGGTCATGGCGATGCCCCGGCGGTTGTGCAGGGCGTTGAAGCCGACCTCGGTGACCGGGCCCAGTCCCCGCTTGACCGACCCGCCGCACAGCCAGCTCGGGACGGCCGCGCCCAGTTCGTACGTGGACTGGAAGCCGAGCGCCTGCCGCAGCCGCTCGCCCACGTCGGTGCCGTACAGGTCCTGGCCCTGGATGCGGCTGGTCTCGGCGACGTGCGAGATGGCGGAGATGCCGTAGCCGGTGTGGGTGAAGTCGCGGCACGTCTCCTGGGTGAGGCCGGTGACGAAGGTGGACTGGCCCTGCCAGTAGGAGACGATCTTGTCGCGGGTGTTCAGGTTCTGGCCCGGTACCGTCTTCGGCAGGTCGCCGTCGGAGGCGAGGTACACGTACGCGGCCGTGCGGGTGCGGAACTTCGCCTTGGCCGTGTCGTACGACGCCTTGTCCTCCAGGAAGACGGAGATGCCGACGGCCGCCTCCATCATCGACAGCTCCCAGTTGCCGTTGGAGTTCGAGCCGTTGATGATCTCCGGCAGATAGACGTTGCGCAGCATGGACGCGAAACGGCCGGAGTTGGCCCAGGTGCCGGGGTACGTGTACTTGATGATCTCGGCGGCCTTCGGCCAGGAGGACCCCGCCCAGCCGGTCTGCAGCGGCGCGTTGCTGTCGGTGTGGTCCGTGAGCACGGCCGACCAGGCGTCCATCAGCTCGATCGCCTTCTTGGCGTAGCGCTCGTCACGGGTGATGTACCAGGCGAGCGCGTCGGTGTAGGCCGCGAGGGCGTCCTCGCGTTCGTCCGTGCAACCGTGGTCGGGGTTGGAGTAGGAGCCGCACTCCACCACGGCGCGGGGCTTGGCGGTGCGGCTGAGGCTCGCGTACTTGCTCGCCGTCATCTGGTCGTACGCGCTCTTCCAGGGCTGGGCGCCGGCGAGCACCTTGCCCCGGGCGAAGTCGAGTTGCGCGCGGGAAACGGTGACGCCGGGGTGGACGAAGGTCGCGGGAGCGGCCGCGGCGTGCCCGGTGCCGGGCCAGGCGAGCAGGCCGGTGGTGAGCAGGGTGGCCGCCGCCGTGAGGGCCAGAGCGGAACGCGGGGACTTACGGCGGCGGGGAGCGGGTATGTCCTGCATCTGGTCCGTCCTCATATGTGAACGCGGGGCAGCTTCTTGAACGTGCGAGCTGAACCGAGACCATAGGTACGGACCACATGGCCGTCAAGAGACCACGCAGCAGCGGGCTTTCCACGGCGCGGTGGACGCCGAGCCGCGCCGGCGGCTCTCCGCCACCGGCATCAACAGATGAACACCCACCGACGCGCGGCCGGTCCGGCACCCTGGCTTGAATTCATGTGCGCCGGGCTGTAACTCCCCCCATAAGCACGCCCTGTTCGACTCTTGACGGTACTGGTTCAGACCACCTACCTTCCCGGATGCCGGGTGGGCCCTCCGCGCGCAGCGCTCGGCTCGGTGAGGCCTGCCCCGTCCTTCATCGACCGCGAAAGGCTGTGATCTGCTCCCGTGGCCGCTCAACCCCCCACGCGCTCGACCCTGTTCCGCACCGTGCTCGCCGCCGCCGTCGCCGTATCGGCCGCCGCACTGTCCGCGTCCCCCGCCCAGGCCGCCGCCGGCTCCCCCACCGGACTCGCCGGCCCGAAGCCGACGGCCCCTGCGGCCCGGGCCGGCGAGCGGTGCTGGGCCACCCACTACGGCCCCCAGCCGCCCGGTGCGCTGACGGCGAGCGGCGAAGTGTTCGACAACAACGCCGACACGGCCGCGACCTCGCTCAGCCGTCGGCCCCAACTGCCGTTCGGCACCCGAATCCAGGTGACCAACGTCGCCAACGGCCGGACCCTGGTGGTCCGCGTCAACGACCGGGGCACGTTCGTGCAGACCCCGCAGGAGCCCAAGTGCCTGGACGTGACCGACGGGGCGTTCAGCCGGCTCGGCGGCAGTCTCGACCCGGACGCCGGGCACATCGTCGTCACACAGACCGTCCTCGGCTGATCCCGGCGGCCCCCCTCGTGCCCATCCCCCGGAACACCGCCGGCCCCGTGAACTGGAGCGACCTCTTCATGCCTCACCACCCCCACCCCCGACCGGCCCCGCTGCGCCGCCCGCGACGCGGGCGCCTGCTGACCGCCGTCGCCGCCGCGTCCCTCACCGTGCTGTCCGCCGTCACACCGGCGCGGGCCGCCGACGGGCAGATCACCGGCCTGGCCGGCAAGTGCGTCGACGTGGCGGGCGCGAGCAGCGCCAACGGCACCGCCGTACAGCTCTACGACTGCAACGGCACCGCGGCCCAGCGGTGGTCCAACCCGGGCGACGGCACCCTGCGGGCGCTCGGCAAGTGCCTGGACGTCGTCGACCGCGGCACGGCCGACGGAGCCGCCGTGCAACTGTGGGACTGTTCCGGCGGGACCAACCAGCAGTGGGTGGTCACCTCGGCGCACGACATCGTCAACCCGGCCGCGAACAAATGCCTGGACGTACGGGACAACAACCCCGCCAGCGGCACCCGGCTGCAGATCTGGAGCTGCTCCGGCGGCGCCAACCAGAAGTGGAACGCGCCGGCGAGCGGCGGGGGCGGCACCACACCGTCCGGGTTCGTCGTCTCCGAGGCGCAGTTCAACCAGATGTTCCCGAACCGCGCCCCGTTCTACACCTACGGCGGTCTGACCGCCGCCCTCGGGGCCTACCCGGCCTTCGCGAACACCGGCAGCGACACCGTGAGGAAGCAGGAGGCCGCGGCCTTCCTGGCCAACGTAAGCCACGAGACCGGCGGCCTGGTGTACGTCGTCGAGCAGAACACCGCCAACTATCCGCACTACTGCGACGGGAGCCGGCCGTACGGCTGCCCGGCGGGGCAGGCCGCGTACTACGGGCGCGGGCCCCTCCAGCTGTCCTGGAACTTCAACTACAAGGCCGCCGGCGACGCCCTCGGCATCGACCTGCTGGGCAATCCCTGGCTGGTGCAGAACGACTCCGCCGTGGCCTGGAAGACCGGCCTGTGGTACTGGAACACCCAGACCGGACCCGGCACCACGACTCCGCACAACGCCATGGTGGGCGGCGCCGGCTTCGGCCAGACCATACGCAGCATCAACGGCTCCCTGGAGTGCGACGGCAAGAACCCCGCACAGGTGCAGAGCCGCGTCGACGCCTACCAGCGCTTCGCCCGCATCCTCGGCGTCGACCCGGGCGGCAACCTGTACTGCTGACGGGCGACGCGGCCGGCGTCACCGCGCCCACCCGGCTCGGCGGCTCCGGTACGGCGGCGGCGCGCCGGAAGTCCCGGCAGGGACGGTCGCGGGGGTGCGCCGGTGCGGGCCGGTCATCCGGCCACCGGGGCCGGCCGTGGCGCCAGGTGGCCGGCCCGGTGCAGCCGTGCCACCAGGAGGGCGCAGCCGAGCCCGGTCGCGGCCAGCGCGGTCCACGGCAGCCAGCGCACCCCGGTGTCGAACAGCGCCCCGACGGCCAGGTTGCCCAGGGAGACGGCGATGCCGGAGGCGGTGCTGTAGGCGCCGTAGTAGGTGGCGACGAGCCGGTCGCCCGCGAGCCGGACGACGGTGTCCATCTCGAAGGGGTAGAGCAGCGCCCCGCCGCACGCGAGCAGCACCGCGCACAGCGTCAGGGAGGCCGCCCCGGCGAGTGCGCCCTGCGGCCGGGGCAGCAGCGGCAGGAAGGCCGCGCCCATGACCGCCAGTCCGCGGGCGACGGCCTGCGGCCCGGTCAGGGTGCGCTGGGCCCATGCCGTCAGCTTCAGCTGGCCCGCGAGCGCAGCCAGCGCCGAGGCGGCGAACACGGCGCCGGTGACCGCGCCGGTCCGCTGGCCGAACAGGGCGCGGGCGTGCAACGGCAGGGCGAGATAGACCTGGAAGGCCAGGACGTAGGAACCGCTCATGGCGGCGGCGAAGAGGAGGAAGGGACGGTTGCCGGCGACGGTGCGCCAGTCGGCGGCGACCGCGCGCCAGGCGGGTCCGCCACCACGGCCCGCGGGAGGCCGGGCGGGCAGCGCGCGGGACTGCAGCACGGCCAGGGCGGCGAAGACGGCCGCCGCGACCGTGCAGACCGCGCTGAAGTCCCAGGCGAGCAGGGCGAGTCCGGCGAGCGGGCCGACGAGGACGCCCGCCTGGTAGAAGACGTTGAACGCGGCGAACGCCGCCACCCGGCGCTCCTCCCCGGCGTCCGCCGCGAGGTACGCCCGTACGGCCGGGTTGAACAGCGCGCCCGCCAGACCGGTCAGCGCGGACGCGGCCACCAGAGCGGGGAGGGAACCGACCACCGCCAGCAGCGCGAAGGCGACCGCACGCAGGACGCATCCGGTGAGGATCAGCGGCTTGCAGCCGTAGCGGTCGGCGAGGGTGCCGCCGAACAGGAACATGCCCTGCTGGGAGAAGTTGCGCACGCCCAGCACCAGGCCCACCGCCCAGGCGGCGAGACCCAGGCCGTGGGCCAGGTGGTCGGCCAGGTAGGGCATGAGCATGTAGAAGCCCAGGTTGATGGCGAACTGGTTCACCATCAGCAGCCGGGCCGGGCGGCCGAAGGAGCCCGCGCGGGCCCACAGCCGCTTCACCGGGCACCCGCCTTCGCCCGGTCGCGCGCGAGGGGATCGCGGACCCTTGCGCACCGGGTCCACCGGGTCACCGCGCGGGCGTCGGGCTCGGCGATGTCGTCGGGCCCGGGCGGCGGCGTCCGCCCCAGCAGGCCGTGCTCACGGCACCAGCCGTCGTCGTAGACCGTCGTCAGGTAGCGGTGCGGGCCGTCGGGGAAGACCGCGGCGATCCTGGTGCCGGCGGGGTACGTCCGCGCCGCCCACCCGGCCACCAACGCCACCGCCCCCACGCTCCAGCCGCCGGAGACGTAGTGCCGGCGGGCGAGTTGGCGGCAGGCCCACACCGCCTCGGCCGGGGCCACCCAGTGGACCTCGGCGAAGGCCGCGTAGTCGACGTTGTCCGGATGGACACTGGAGCCCAGGCCGCGCATCAGCCGGGGCGCCGCCGGCTGGCCGAAGATCGCCGAGCCGACCGAGTCCACCCCGATGAGCGTCAGCCGCGGGAAGGCCGCCCGCAGCACCGCGGAGAGACCGGCGGAGTGCCCGCCCGTGCCGACCGCCGCCACCAGCACGTCGATCCGGCCGAGCTGGGCGATCAGCTCGGCCGCGAGGGGTTGGTAGGCAGCGGCGTTGTCGGGGTTGCGGTACTGGTCCGGGCAGTACGCGCCCGGCGTGCGCGCCAGCAGTTCGGCGACCCGCGCGCGGCGCGCCTCCTGCCAGCCGCCCTCCGGGTGCGGCGCGGTCACCTGGAGCACCCGTGCGCCCCGCGCGGTGAGCAGGCGTGCCACGGCCGGCTCCATGCCCGGGTCCGACACGACGGTCACCGGGTGGCCGTACGTCAGCCCGGCCAGCGCGAGCCCCAGCCCGAGGGTGCCGCTGGAGGACTCGACGACCGGTGCGCCCGGCGCGAGGTCACCGCGCCGACGGGCCTCGCGGACCATGTGCAGGGCGGGCCGGTCCTTGAGGCCGCCCGGGTTGGCGCCTTCCAGCTTGGCGTGGAAGCCGCGGCCGGGCGGGGCGAACGGGGTGTCCACCCACAGGACGGGTGTGTCACCGACGAGGTGGGAGGGGCGCCGGGCGGTCAGCAGCCGGGACGTACGCGTCCCGGAGGGTTCGGGCAGGTGGGCGGACGGGGAGGGATGCATGGCGGAAGGACTCCTCCGCGCCCGGCGGTGGTGCGGCGGGCGCTGTGCGTGCGGGCGGGGCGCGGCGGGCACGCCCGGGCCACGAAGGGGCCGGGGCGTACGGGGCGGGCCTACTGCCGCAGCACGCGGCCGAGCACGACCGGGGAGCCGTTGGCACCTGGGCGGGGGGCGCCGGGCGGCCGGTGCCGGCGGGTGCCCGGGAGGCGGCCGCGGAATCCGGCGGCGGGCAGGGGCGGGTGCGTCTCGTCACCGAGCCCGGTGTCGTCCAGCCCGGCACGCGGCCGGTCCGCCGAGTGGTCACCGTGCCCGTCGGCGGTGTGCCGGTGGCGGGGGAACGGGCCGGCCGGGGCCGCGTCGTCGCCGTCGGCCGCAGCGGCACGGCGGTGGGAAGGGGGCGCGGTGGAGCCCGTGCCACGGGCTCCGTCCGTCACGTACCGGCCCTGGGGAGGCCGCACGGTGGGGCCCTTTTCGCCGGCCTCCTCCGTCACGTACCGGTGCCGGTACCGGGGAGGCCGCGCGGCCGGATCCGTGCCGTCGGTTCCGCCCGCGACGGGCCGGGGGTCGTACGCCGCCGCGGCACTCGGGCCCGGGCCGGCGAAGGCGCAGGCGTGCACCGCGCCGGTGAGATGCGCGGCGATGACCAGGGCGAGTCCGATGAGAAGGGCGGCGCCACGGGAACGCCCCGTGCCCCCGCTCCCGTTGCTCCACGACCTGATCACATGCCCACGGTAACGGGTCAGTGACGGTGTGTCATATCGTCGTGGGCCGGCTGCGCCACTCGGGCGATGCCCGCGCCGCGAGCGGCCGGTGCCGGCGAGACCGCGCGGAGGCTGTACGGGGGACGCGTCCCGCGCGGTCGTTCGTGGCCGGTCAGCTCGTCGCGCGGACCGCTTCGCGGATCAGGTCGGCGACGGCCTTCGGCTGGGAGACGGCCACGGCGTGCGAGGCGCCCTCGACCTCCGTGATCGTCGCTCCGGCGCGCTGCGCGCCGAAGCGCTCCACGTCCGGGTTGATCGCGTTGTCGGCGGCGGCCACGAGCGCCCAGGACGGCTTGGTCCGCCACGCGGCGGCGGCGGCCTTCTCCTCGAACGCCGCAGTGGCGAGCGGGCGTTGCGCCGCGGCGAGAACCTGGGTGACCTCCGCGGGCAGGTCGGCGGCGAAGACCGACGGGAAGGCGTCCTCGGCGATGGTGACCTCTACGGCGGGCTCACCGTCGGCGACGGGGTACGCCCACTCCTTGAGGCTGCTCACCAGGGGCGACAGCGGGAAGCGGCCCTGCAGTTCACCGAGGCTCTCGCCCTCGTCGAGGACGTACGCGGCGACGTAGACCAGGCCGACGACGTTCTCCGTGGTGCCGGCCACGGTGATGAGGGCGCCGCCGTACGAGTGCCCGACCAGGATGACGGGACCGTCGATCTGGGCGGCGACCGAGGCGACGTACGCGGCGTCGGCGGTCAGGCCGCGCAGCGGGTTCGGCGGCGCGATCACGGGGATGCCGTCGGCCTGGAGTTCCGCGATGACCCCGGACCAGGCGGCGGCGTCGGCGAAGGCGCCGTGGACGAGGACGACGGTGGGGGTGGAGGCGGTCATGTCCGTGTTTCTCCTCGGTGTCAGGCGGTGTGCAGGGCGGTGTGCAGGGTGCGGACGGCGAGGTCGATGGCGGCCTGGGCGGCGTGGGTGCCGCGCAGGGCGTCGAGCATCACGAAGTCGTGGATGATGCCCTGGAAACGGACCGCGGTGACCGGGACTCCGGCGGCGCGGAGCTTGTTGGCGTAGGCCTCGCCCTCGTCGCGCAGTACGTCGGCCTCGCCGGTGACGACCAGCGCCGGGGGCAGGCCGGTGAGCTGCTCGGTGGTGGCGCGCAGCGGGGAGGCGGTGATCTCGGCGCGTTGGGCGGCGTCGGTGGTGTACTGGTCCCAGAACCACTGCATGCCGTCGCGGCGCAGGAAGTAGCCGGTGGCGAACTGGTGGTAGGACGGGGTGTCGAAGCCGGCGTCGGTGACGGGGTAGAACAGCACCTGCTGCGCCAGTGCGGGTCCGCCGCGTTCCTTGGCCATCAGGGTGAGGGCGGCGGTCATGTTGCCGCCGACGGAGTCGCCGGCCACGGCCAGTCGGGAGCCGTCCAGGCCCTTGTCCGCGCCCTGTTCCACCACCCACGTGGCGACCGTGTAGTTCTGCTCGATGGCGACGGGGTAACGGGCCTCGGGAGACAGGGCGTACTCGGGGAAGACGACCGCGGCGCGGGCTCCGACGGCGAGTTCGCGGACCAGGCGGTCGTGGGTGTGGGCGTTGCCGAAGACCCAGCCGGCGCCGTGGATGTAGAGGATGACGGGGAGGGTTCCGGTGGTGCCGGCGGGCTTGACGATCCGGGCGCGGACGCTGCCGGTGGGGCCGCCGGGGACGGTGATCCATTCCTCGTCGACGGCCGGCTTGTCGGTCTCGCCGGACTGCACCTCGTCGACCGCCTTGCGGCCCTCCGCCGGGGGCAGGTCGAACAGGTAGGGCGGGTTCGCGGTCGCCGCCGCGAACGCGGCCGCCGCGGGTTCCAGCACCGGCTCCGCCGGCGACAGGGCATCGGACATGTGCATCTCCTGGGCATTACGTAGGGGGACGCCGGGCGGTGCGGTCACGACCCGGATCGCGGGGCTGGGCTTTCCGGCGCCGCTGACCGTCACCGTAGGACCGCTGTCCGGACCCTGGTTGTCCGTCAGCGCACGCCCGACGTCCCCACAGCGCACGGTGGCTTTCCGTACGGCGGCCACTGCGTTGCCGGTCCCCCGGTCCCGACGACACCGAGCCTTCGGTGGTCCGGACAGGGGCGGGCCCGTCTCCGCGGCCGGTGCCACAACTCGCCCGGTCCGAGCGGTCGTTCATCCGTGACGGCCGGGCGCCTGCCATGATCGGTGTCATGGGGACACACATCGCACCGGCCACGGTTGCCGACTTCCACCAGGTCCTGGCCGATCACTCCCGTTACTGGGGCGAACGCGACCTTCGATCGCTGCACCTCCTGGCCCTGGTGCAGGAGTTCGGTTCCACCTGCCTGGTCGCTCGGGCCGAGGACGGGATCCGCGGCTACGTCTTCGGGTTCGTCACCCCGGACGGCACCGGGTACGTCCATCTGATCGCCACGCGGGACGATGCCCGGAGTACCGGTCTCGGGCGTCGTCTGTACACGGCGTTCGCCGAAGCGGCGGAACGTCACGGCGCACGCAGGCTGAAGGCGATCACGTCGGTCGGGAACACCGGCTCGGTCACCTTCCACCGCAGCCTGGGCTTCGACGCGAAGATCGTCGACGATTACAACGGTCCCGGCCAGGCCATGGCCGTGTTCCACCGGGATCTGCCGCTCGACGTCCCGCGGGCCTGACCGACCGAGGGCGCGGACTCGCGAAAGGCGGGCAGCAGGGGGGAATCCGCCGGATCTGGGAACCCGGCGGGGGTGAGCAAGACTGCACTGCTGGTCATCGACATGATCACCACCTACGACCACAAGGACGCCGACCTGCTGCTCCCCTCGGCCGAGGCGGTGGTGCCGGTCGTGGCGGACCTCCTGGAACGCGCGCGCGAACAGTCGGTACCGGTGATCTATGTGAACGACAACTTCGGCGAGTGGCGATCACACCACGGCGAGTTGCTGGACCAGGCCCTGAGCGGACCGCACGCCCGTCTGGTGGAGCCCCTGAAGCCCGACCGGGACTCCCTCTTCGTGGTGAAGGCCCGCCACTCCGTGTTCTTCGAGACCCCTTTGGAGTACCTCCTGCGGCAACAGGACATCGACCGGCTGGTACTCACCGGGCAGGTGACCGAGCAGTGCGTGCTCTACTCGGCTCTGGACGCCCACATCCGTCACTTCGAGGTGACCGTTCCCGAGGATGCCGTGGCGCACATGCACGAAGATCTCGCCCGGGCCGCCCTGCGGATGATGGAGCGGAACATGGGCGCTCACGTCTGCACCAGTCGGGACGTGTGGAAGTGACCGGCTCCCGGCCGGGCGTCCTCGGGTCAGCCCAGTCGGGAGTCCAGCCACCGCAGGACGTCGGGCGTCACGGCGTCGACCAGGTCGGCGAACTCCTCGTGCCGCTGGAGGAACTTGGCCACGTACGGGCAGACGGGCACGATCCGCTTCCCTGAGTCGCGTACGTCCGTGAGCGCCTCCTGCACCAGCCGGGAGGCGAGGCCCTGCCCGGCGAAGGCGTCGTCGATCTCGGTGTGGTAGAAGACGCGCTGCTCACCGCGGTCGCGGTAGGCGGTCAGTCCGGCGCGCTCGCCGTCGACCAGTATCTCGTAGCGGTTCCTGGCGTCCACGCGCTCGACGACGGGAACGGGGGAAGACTGGCTCATCGGGTGCCTTTCGGGAGGCGTCAGCGACGCGGTGGGTTCCTGCGGGGCGTCATGGTCGCGTTCGGCAGGACGGGCGCGGGAAGACGGTCTCCGGGATAGCCCTCGACCGCGCCGAAGCGGTCGGAAGCGTTCTGCCAGTCCTCGCGGGCCCTGACGATGTCCTCGTGGCCGCGGCCGATGAAATTCCACCACATGACGATCTCCTCCTCGAAGGGCGTGCCGCCGAGGAGCACCACTCGCGCGGTGTCGTCCGACTCGTTGGTGAGGGACAGCGTGCCGGGGCCGGGGTGGACGTAGCCCAGCTCGGCGGGTTTCAGGTGGACGTCCGCGAGGCGGACGGCGCCCCGGTCGACGAGCAGGCCGTGCTCGAAGCCGGGGTCGACGGCGAGGGTGAGGGCCGCGTGCGGCTGGAGGACGATCTCGGCCCCGAGCAGGGGCGTGAAGGTCGGCACCGGGGAGGCGGTCCCGGCGAGCGACCCGAGGAACACCCGGATCTCGGCGCCCTCGGCCCGCACCGGCTCGGGCACGTGGTGCTGGAAGTCCCGCGGCGCGGCCCGGTGCTCCTCCGGCAGGGCCACCCACAGCTGGACGCCGTGCAGGACGGTGGTCCGCGGGGTGGAGACCTCGGAGTGGCTGATGCCGTACCCGCCGGTCATGAGGTTCAGTTCGCCGGGCCGTACGAAGGCGTGGCTGCCGAGGCTGTCGCGGTGCTCGATCTCGCCGCTGAAGAGCCAGCTCACGGTCTGCAGCCCGGTGTGCGGGTGCGGGGCGACGTCCATGCCGCCGGTCGCGGCGACGTCGTCGGGTCCGTAGTGGTCGGCGAAGCACCAGGCGCCGATCAGGGTCCGGGCGCGCTGGGGCAGCGTGCGGCGCACGGTCATCGCCCGGGGGCCGCCGAGGGGCACGTCGCGCGGGGTCAGCACCTCGACCCGGGGCGGGGCGGTCGCCGGCTGCTGCGCCGCCTCCGTGCCGCAGCGTACTTCGACGGGCTCCGGCTCGGCGTTGCTCATCGTGGACCACCTCTCGATCCGCTCGTTGTTCTACATTCAACCATCATGCGGCCGAAGGGCCCGGGCGCCATGCCGGTGCGCTCTCGGGCTACGACCTGTGCACGCACCGGCAAGCCGCGGAATCCGATCGTATGCAGGACGAACGTCCGCGTCACCGTGGGCCGGCGATGCACCCCGTGCGTGCGCGCCGCCGAGCCGGGTGACGACGGCACCGACGCCCTGTCGGTCTCGGAGTCCGTCCGGCCGGAGTCCGTCCGGCCGAAGTCCGTCCGGCCGGAGTCCGCACGGTCGGAGTCCGCACGGTCGGAGCCCGTCCCGCTCAGCCGAGTCCGCGGGTCGACGCCACCGCCCGGTCGGCCCGGGCGAGGAGGCGCTCGCGTCGGCGGGGCCACCACACGAGGTCGGCCAGACAGAGGGCGACCACCAGCCAGGAGGAGGTCATCTCGCCGCCGGTCCCGGCCAGGGTGTCGTATCCGGCGAGGGCGATCGCGCACAGGGTGACCAGCAGCACGACCCAGCGGCGCAGCCGGTCCTCCTCCGCCGCCCGCCGCAGCGCGGCGGCGTACGCCACGACCGAGGGGGCCAGGGCGGGATCGGCGACGGGCTCGCCGCGCCGGGTGGCGCGGACCACCGCCGCCCGGTCGGCCCGGCCCAGCTCCCCGGCCTCGGGCCAGAGCCGGTGCATGCGCCGCGCCACGCGGATCCCGTAGAGCAGGCTCAGCACCACGAATGCGGCCAGGGCGCCCGCCCATGCCCCGGATTCCAGGAGGACGAACGCACCGGAGAAGACACCGGCGGCGAGACCGGCGGCCACACCCCGGCCGACCGCCCCCCGCTGCCACAGTCCGCCCGGAACGAGAATCACCCGTCCACGGTGGCCAGCGCGCCGCGCGGACGCAATCACCGCACCGGCACGTCGGTCCCGGCACACGCACACGGCCGCACCACGGCGGACGGCGCGCACACGCGGGTGTCCCTCATGCCGGCGCCTCGGCGCACATGTCACTTCCCCCGGGGTGTCACTCGGGCCGACGGCCGCCGGCCGGGCGGGTCCACCGGGTACGGGTCGCGCCGAAGCCCGTCTCGTGGTCCCAGACGTGGGTGCAGGAGGGGCACTGCAGGTGGAGCAGGCTGCCGGTGTGGGAGAGCAGGTAGCGCCAGTGGTCCGTGCATCTGCGGCCCTCCCGGCAGGTGGCGCACGCGAGGTGGTCCTCACAGTTCGGGCAGGTCACCCAGGCGCGGCGCCCGATGTCCGCCTGCGGGTCAAGCGGCAGCACGGCCGCTCCCGCGCCGCGGCAGGACCCCCGCCTCGACGAGGGTGTCGTACAGCCGCTGCTGCTCCGCGTCGAGGCCGGAGTACAGCATGTCGTACGCCTCCTCCTCGCCACGGAGCGCCTCGACGGGGTCCCAGTCGCTGCCGAGCGCGGCCATGACGTGGGTGCGCCGGGTCATCTCGTGGCCGGTGAGGTCCAGGGAGAAGTCGACCGGCTCGGGGGGAAGTGGGGTGTCTTGGGTGGACATGTGTCCGAACTTAGGCAGCGTTCCCGGCCACGCCAAGGGTCCGTGGGACACCTCACACCCGGCCCTGGCGCCCTCTCCCCCGTACCCCTGGTCTCACGCATTCACGTGATGTGCCGGCCGTGCCGCGCTGGCAGGGTCGGTCCGGCAAGCGCACGTGCGGAAGGGCGGAGATCATGGCGCCGCAGGCCACGAAGACGGATCCCGGGACCCCGGGCACCCTGTACACCACCGAGACGGTCCCCGCCCCACGGCGCCGGGCGTACTGGCGCGAGGCCCTGTCCCGGACGTTCGGCGCCGTGGACATGGGCGTGCCCGACGAGGTCGAGCGCGGCACGCTCCGTACGTCGCCGCTGGGCCAGGTGCAGGCCGTCGTCGTGGACGGCGACCCGATGCGGGCCGTGCGCACCCGGCGGCTCGCCGCGGGCAGCGACGACGACTACGTGGTGGTGAAGCTGTTGAGCCGGGGGGCGGCCCGGATCGAGCAGGACGGCCGTGAGGCCTGCCTCCGGCCCGGGCAGCTCTTCGTCTACGACATGTCCCGGCCGGTCCGGCTGACGCTCCCCGAGCGCTTCCTCACCAAGTCCCTGGTGCTGCCGCGCCGGGTGCTGGGCCTGAGCGAAGCGGACCTGCAGCGGATCACGGCGTCCCCCCTGGGCGCCGACTCGGCGCTCGGCGGATTGCTGACGCCACTGCTGTCCCGGCTCGTGGACACCGCGGAAACGTATCCGCAGCGGACCGGCGAGCTGGTCGCCCGCACCGTGGTCGACCTGGTGCAGACGCTGGCCGAGGAGCGGCTCGGCAGGGCGGGCGGGGACACGGCGGACGCGGCCCGGCTGTCGCTGGTGCGGATCCGGGCGTACATCGACCGGCACCTCGCGCACCCCGAGCTGACACCGCAGTCCATAGCCCGGGCCCACCACATCTCGGTGCGCTACCTGCACAAGCTGTTCGAGCTGGAGGACATCACCGTCAGCCGGTGGATCCAGCAGCGCCGGCTGGAGCGGTGCCGGGACGACCTGGCCCGCCGGGAGGTGGCGCACCTGACCATCGCCGCGGTGGCGCACCGCTGGGGCTTCACCAGCGCCTCCCACTTCAGCCGGGTGTTCCGGGCGGCCTACGGCGTCTCGCCCGCCGAGTGGCGCGGCTCCGCCCGGCGCCGCGCGGCTTGAGCCGGGTTCGCCGCACCCTCCGTTTGGGCGCTGAGCTGCGATTCTTGCGATAGTGGGCCCCGGGGCGCCGGTACGGTCGGCGCCGGGGAACAGGGAGGGCCCGAGTGGCGGGGGCAGGCGGACCGCTGTCCCGCAGCGGTCTGCGCGGCCGGGAGACCGAGCTGGCGGAGCTGCGGGCCGTGATCGGCTCGGTGGCGCGCACGGGGAGCGGCGCCCTGGTCCTGGTCCGCGGCGAAGCGGGCATCGGCAAGACGACACTCGTGACGGAAGCAGTCGCCGGCGCCGCGGCGGAGGGATTCTCCGTCGGTCTCGGCAAGGCCGACGAGCTGCACCACCTGGTGCCGCTGTCCTCGCTGGCGACCTGCATGCTGCACGGCGACCGGCCGCTGCTGTCCGGCGACGCCCTGGTCGATCTGGCGCGCCGGCACGATCAGCGCATCCGGCTGGTGGAACGCCTGGCGGAGGTGATCGAGGAGCGGGCCGGCGGCACGCCGGTGCTGCTCGCCCTGGACGACGTGCAGTGGGCCGACCCGCTCAGCCGGTTCGCGCTCAAGCAGCTGCCGAGGCGGCTGCGGACCTCCCCGGTGCTGTGGCTGCTGTCCGAGCGGCGCGGCACCGACGGGCCGGCGGCGCGGATCGTCGCGGCGGCGCTGGACGAACTCCCCGTGCACACCCTGTCGTTGGGCCCGCTGTCCGGCGCCGCCATCGGCCGGCTGGCCGGTGACGTCCTGGGCGGCTGCGTCGACGCACGGGTACGCGGTCTGCTCGAAGGGGCCGGCGGGAACCCGTTCCTGGCCGTGGAGATGCTCGCCGGGCTGCGGTCCGCCGAGGGCTCGGGTGAGCCGGTGCCCAAGGGGCTGGTGGTGGGGGTGCGCGGCCGGCTGAACTCACTGCACCCCGACACGCTTCGCTTCCTGCAGAGGGGGGCGGTGCTGGGGCGCGGCTTCGCCTTCCAGGACGCCGCCGCGCTCTGCGGCCGGCCGCCGGTCGAGCTGATCCCGGCGCTCGAGGAGGCGGTGCGCGCGGGGCTGCTGGACGACGACGGCGACCAGTTGGTCTTCCGGCACGACCTGCTGCGCCAGGCGGTGTACGTGGATGTCCCGCCGTCGGCCCGCAAGGCGCTGCACCGGGAGGCCGCGGCCCGGCTCGTCGCCGGGGGCCACCGGCCGATCGACGTGGTGTCCCACGTCCTGCGGGGTGCCCGGCCCGGGGACGAGGAGGCGGTGGCGCTGCTGCGGCGGGCCGCTGACGACGTGCTGCCGGTCACCCCGGGGCTCGCGGCCGACCTGGTGACCCGCGCGTTGGAGCTGGTGCCGGCCGCGCGGCCGTCGTGGTTCGCCGCGGGCGAGCACGCGATCGTCTGTCTGACCCGGGCCGGCCGCGGCCGGGAGGCGTTGTCGACCGGTGACCGGCTGCTGGCCTGCCGGCCGCCCGTGGAGGTCTCCGGCCGGCTGCACGCCGCCCTCGGCGGCGCGCTGTGGAACCTCGTCCTCGCCGACGAGCTGCGCCGCCGGACCGAGGCGGCCCTCGCGGTCGGGGGCGCCGCGCCGGAGGTGGGCGCGCGGCTGGCCGCGCTGCGCGCCCTGGCCATGTCCC
Organism: Streptomyces capoamus; assembly: GCF_014654935.1. Lineage (GTDB taxonomy): Bacteria > Actinomycetota > Actinomycetes > Streptomycetales > Streptomycetaceae > Streptomyces > Streptomyces capoamus. The sequence continues at coordinate 200,515 of NZ_BNBF01000003.1, read as the reverse complement.
GGGCGCACGACCTGGGCCCGGCGCGGGCGGCCGGCGAGGAGGCGCTGCGGGCGGCCGTGGCGATCGGTGACCGGGAGGCCCGGGTGCAGGCGTTGTTCGCGCTCGGTGAGACCGCGCTGAACGCGGGCGAGAACACCCTCGCGCGGGAGCGGTTCTCCGCCCTCTGCGCCGTGGACCCGGCCTACGTCCCCGAGGAGATCGTCGCCCACCAGCACGTGGACGACTTCGAGACCGGTGAACGGCTGCTGTCGAAGGCGGCCGAGGCCGGCGGGATGCGGGAGGCGATGCTGCTGTGGGCGCAGGGCCGGCAGCATCTGGAGCTGGGCAGGCTGGACGACGCCGAGGCCGACTTCGTGACGATGGAGCGCCTGGAGGACGCCGTGCAGGCGCACGTGCAGCAGGTGAACGGCCGGGTGATCCGTTCCCGGATCGCCCTGCTGCGCGGTGACCGGGAGGCGGCGCGGGAACACCTGGCCGAGGCGCGCGGAAGGCTCGCGGCCAAGCCGAACCCGGGCAACACGGCCGCGGTGCGGTTCCTGGAGGCGGTCCACGCCGAGGCCGACGGGGACGTGCGGCTCGCCGTCGACCGGATCCGCCGGGTGCAGGAAGAAGGTCCCTTCCTGCGCTGGCGGCTGCTGCGCACCTGGGTGGGCTCCGCGGTCCGGATGGCCCTGCGGGGCGCCGACCGGGAACTCGCCGAGGACCTGGCCGCGCAGGCGGAGGCCCATGCCGAGCGCAATCCGTCGGTGCCCACGGCCACGGGCCTGGCGGTGCGTGCCCGTGGGCTGGTGCTCGACGACCCGGCCCTGCTGGAACGCTCCGTCGCCCTGCTCCGGCGAAGCCCGCGCCCGCTGGTGCGGGCCGCGGCCCGGGCCGACCTCGGGCGGGCGCTGCTGGCGGCGGGACGGAGGCCCGAGGCGGTGGCCGCCCTGACCCGGGCCCGGGCGGCGTTCGCCGCGTCGGGCGCGCACGCCGTGGCCGCGCGCCTGCAGCGCGAGTTGCGGGGCGCGGGCGCCGGGAGTCAGCGGGCGGCGAGCGGGCGCCCCGTGCAGGGCTGGGAAGCGCTGACGGCCTCGGAGAAGAAGGTGGCGCGCCTGGTCGCCGAGGGCCACAGCAACCGTACGGCCGCGGAGGTGCTCGTCGTGTCCCCGCACACCGTCAACACGCATCTGACCTCCGCTTTCCGCAAGTTGTCGGTCAACTCCCGGGTGCAGCTGGCCAATCTGGTCAGGGCGCTGCCCGGGGACTGAGCGCGGGATCGTGCGGTCCGCGACGGCGGTGCTCCCCCGGGCGCGGCGCCGGGACCGACGGCTCGGGCCGCCGATGCCCCGCCCCGCGGCCGTGGCGGCGATGACCGGCAGGGCCGCGGAAGTGGCTGTCCGACTGGATGATCATCTGGTCGGCCGGGTGCGGTAGCATCCCTGGCCGGACCGGATCGTGCCGGTATGGACCACCTCACCCGCACCTTCGCTGCGGCACCGGATCTTGCTCGGAAGGCACCCCATGCGCTCAGCGGCCGTACCGGCGGCGCGGCGGCTCACCGCCCTGGCCGGCTCCGTCGCCCTGGTCCTGGCCGCCGCCGGGTGCGGCGGCGGAACGGGCTCGGCGTCCGGCCGGGTCACGTCCATCACGGCCCTCGACTACTACACCGATGCCGCCGAGCACGCCCAGTGGGGCGAACGGCTCACCGCCTGCGGCAAGTCCGCCGGCGTCACCGTCGAGCACCAAAGCGTGCCGGGCGCCTCGCTCGTCCCGCGCGTGCTGCGCCAGGCGTCCTCGCGGACCCTGCCCGACCTGCTGATGCTCGACAACCCGGACCTGCAGCAGGTCGCGCAGACCGGCGCGCTGACCCCGCTGGACCGGTACGGCGTCGACTCCGGCGGCTACGCCGCGGGCATCCTGTCCGCGGGCACCTACCAGGGGAAGGTGTACGGACTCGCGCCCACGGTGAGCACGGTCGCGCTGTTCTACAACAAGGACATGCTCGCGCGGGCCGGTGTCGCCGTACCCAGGACCTGGGACCAGCTGAAGACGGCCGCGGCCGAGCTGACCCGTCCGGGGCGCTACGGCATGGCGGTGGACGCGAACGCCACCTTCGAGGGCACCTGGCAGTTCCTGCCCTTCCTGTGGTCCAACGGCGGCGACGAGACACGGCTGGACACCCCACGGGCCGCGCAGGCCCTCCAGCTCTGGGCCGACCTGGTCGAGAGCGGCTCCATGTCGAGGTCGGTGCTGAACTGGACGCAGGCCGACGTGCACGACCGGTTCGCGGCCGGCCAGGCGGCGATGATGGTCAACGGCCCCTGGCGGATCTCCGAGCTGAACAAGGTCCGGGACCTGCACTGGGGCGTGGCCCCGCTGCCCGTGCGCGTGCCCGGGCAGACCCTCGTCACCCCGCTCGGCGGCGAGGTGTGGACCGTCCCGCAGAACATGTCCGGGGCCCGGCAGCGCAAGGCGGCCCAGGTCCTCGCCTGCCTGAACGAGCCGGGGAACATGCTGCGCCTGGCCGAGCAGTTCCACACCGTGCCGTCCCGCTCGGCGGTGGCCTCCCGGTACGCCCGCGAGGTCCCGTCGATGGCCCCCTTCGTCAGGAGCGTGGCCCGGGCCCGGGCCCGTACCGGCCGGCTCGGTGTCCGGTGGCCCCGGGCGGCGACCGCGATCCACACCGCGGTGCAGGCCGCGCTGTCGGGTGAGCGCACACCACGGGAAGCACTCGGGGAAGCGCAGCGGACCGCGACGGAGCCCTGACCGGGCTGCGCCGGCGCCTCACCCGGCGGCCGTACCGCCGGTCTCCTCGGCCGGGGCCCGGGGCCGTACCTCGAATCCGCCCCGGCCGTCGAACCCGACCTCGTACACCGCGTCGAACCCGTCCGCCGCCGTCGGTGCGCGCAGCCGCTTGAGGGTGGCCAGCACACCCACGTCGGGAACCCGGTCGCGGCCCGCACGCCGGGCGTTGCGCCGGAGGGAGCCCGCCGCGTCGGGCGGGAACCAGTAGGCCGTCGCGGTCGCGCCCCGGGCGTGGGCAGCCTCCACCAGCGGCTCCCACTCCCGCGGCGACGGGTTGGTGTTGTCCACGGCCACGGACCGGCCGGCCGCCAGGTGCTCCGCCAGCAACCGCATCTGCCGGCGCTGCTTGTTGCGGGCACCACGCGGGAACAGGTCCTTGCCGACCGGCTCGTAGCGGTCGGACAGGCACTGCGTGAAGAAAGAGGTCTTCCCGGAGGCCTGCAGCCCGACCAGTACCGCCACGTCCGGTCGCGTCGCCATACCCGCCACGATGTCACGGCCCGGCGGCCCGGCGCCCACCGCCGGGTGCTCAGCGTGCCCGCGCCACGGACGCCGTACCGGGGGCCCGGGTCCGCGGCGCGCGCCCCGCCGTACGGGCCACGAGGAGGACGACGAGTCCGCAGCCGGCCACCAGGAGCCAGCCGGGCCGGGAGGCGCGGGCGAGCCCGGCCGGATCCGTGTCCGCGACCAGGCCGCCGGCGAGGGCGATCCCGAGGGCGGCGCCCACCTGGCGCGCGGTGGAGGTGATCGCGCCCGCGACGCCGGCCCGGGCCGGCGGCAGCCCGCCGACCGCGGTGTGGGTGATCGGCGCGTTGGCGAAGCCGAACCCCGCCCCGATGAGCAGGTAGGCGAACAGCAGCACCCAGAGGCCGGTGTCCCGGTCGAGCCCGGCCAGGCACAGCCCGCCCGCGGTGAGGAGACCGCCCGCCAGGCACAGCGGCAGCCGGGGGCCCGTACGGCCGACCAGGCGGCCGGACCACGGGGCGCAGGCGGTCGCACCGACCGCCATCGGCAGGGTCGCCGTCCCGGCGGCCAGGGGGCTGAAGCCCCGGGTGTGCTGCAGGTAGAGGGTGTTGAGCAGCAGTGCCGCGTTCAGGGCGACGAACACGGCCACGGCACCCAGCACCGCACCGGTGAACACCGGGCCGCGGAAGAGCCGGGGGTCCACCAGCGGTTCGTCCCGGCGCAGCTCCAGCCGGACGAACCCGGCCGTGGCCGCGACGGCGACCGCGCAGGCGGCCAGTGCCGCCGGTGACGTCCAGCCGACGCGCGGCCCTTCGATGAGGACGCCGACCCACACCCCGATCGTCACGGTCAGCAGCAGCTGCCCCGGAACGTCGAGCCGCCGTACCTGCCCGGCCCGGGACTCGGGCACGAACAGCGCGCTCAGCACGAGGGCGGCCACGATGACCGGGGCGTTGATCCAGAACAGCGACCGCCAGCCGAGGCCCGCGACGAGGGCGCCGCCGGTGACCGGGCCCACCGCCATGCTGAGCCCGAACACCGAGGCCCACACGCCGATCGCCCGCGCCCGCTCCCGCGGGTCCGGCATCACGTTCACCACGATCGCGAGGGCGACGGGGCTGAGCATGGAGGCGCCGATGCCCTGCACGGCGCGGGCCGCGACCAGCGCCCCCGCCGACGGTGCCAGCGCGCAGGCCAGCGAGGCGGCTCCGAAGACGGTCAGTCCCCACTGGAACACCCGCCGCCGCCCGAAGCGGTCCGCCAGCGCGCCGGAGGAGACCAACAGGCCCGCCAGGACGATGGTGTAGGCGTCCACCGTCCATTCGAGGCCGCGGGTCCCCACGTCCAGGCCGCGCCCGACGGCGGGCAGGCCGACGTTCACGATGGTGGTGTCCAGGCCGACCAGGAACATGCTGAGACAGCAGACGGCCAGCACCGTCCAGCGTCTGCGTCTGCTCGGCGCGGGGGGTCGGTCAAGGGGCGTGGTCGGCACGGATGGTCCGCCTCTCCGGTACGCGGTCGTGTACCGGGCCAGGCTCGGACAGGACGGCCGCGGCCGGCCAGCGTCTTTGCCGGGACGGCAAACGCCGGCGGGCCGGCCGCCCCGTCACTCCGCGCCGCGGTCCTCCAGCAGGCCGGTGACCTGTGTCCGGACGATGTCCCATGCGGCGGAGGGCAGTTCACGCAGGGCCGTGCCGCGCAGCGCGGCGAGGGTCGCGTCGGTGCCGGGCTCGCACGTGGTGCCGCGCAGGACGTCGTAACCGTCCCGTACGGCGACGCGCAGTCGGCCGGGCGTCCCCCGCCCGGCGTGCAGGGCCGAGGCCACGACGAGGGGCGGGGCTCCGCCCGCCTCGCCGGGCAGCTTGCGGTACGCGGAGGCGATCGGCGGGTTCCAGCGCAGGCTGAGCAGGACGGGGCGCTTGGCGACCACCTCGGCCAGGTCCGCCTCGCGGACGCCGTCGGGTTCCAGGACCGTCGCCCGGGCGTCCAGGACGAGCGCGGCGGGCAGCAGGCAGCGCAGGGTGCTGCCGACGATGTTGCCGCCGACGGTCGCCGTCCGCCGTACTGCGCCGGTGCCGACGGTGGCGGCGGCCAGCCGCAGGACGTCCGGCACGCCGGCGCCGATCCGGTGCAGCAGCACGGCCCCGCCCACGGTGTGCGGGCCCAGGACGTTGGCCTCCGGCACTTCCCGCAGGGAAAGCGCCAGTTCGGGGAATCCGTCCCGTTGCCAGGTGGCCCACACCAGCGTCGCACCGCCGACCGGCACGGCCCCCTCGGCCAGGTATTCCCGGGCTTCCGTCACGGACGTGGGCAGACGCAACAGCACGGTGGGCCACCTGCCTTCCTCGGTGTGGGCGCGGGCGGACGGTGGCGGCCGCCGCCCGCCGACAGCGGAGTCTTGTCGCGGGGCAGGGGGCGCGTACAGGGCTCACACGAGCATGCGCCGCGCGCTCGGCGGATGCCCGGGGCGGGCGGGCGGTCCGGTAGCCCTTAGGGTGGGTGCCGTGACCGGTGAGACTGATCTGCGCAAGCTGTTGAGCGGTATGCGGCCGGAGTTGAACCCGGGCCGCTATGTCTTCACGGTGGCCGAGGACGGCGTGCCCGCCGGGGTCACGCCGGTGGTCACGGTCGCCGAGCAGGAGGGCCTGACCCTCGTGGTGCCACAGGCGGACGCGGACGCGGCCGGGATGGCGTACGACTACGTGGCCGGGTGGATCACCCTGCGCGTCCACTCCGCGCTGGACGCGGTCGGTCTGACGGCCGCCGTCGCCCGGGCCCTCGCCGACGCGGGCCTGAGCTGCAATGTCGTCGCGGGCTTCCACCACGACCACCTCTTCGTGCCGTACGAGCAGGCCGGGCGGGCGGTGGAGGTGCTGCGCCGGCTGGCGGACGCCGGCCGCTGAGCCGTACGGGCACCCGGTCGCGGGCACGAGAACCACGAGAACACAGACACGAAAAAGGTCCTGCCGGGCCGTGGGGCCCGGCAGGACCTTCCGTCGTCCCGCGTGCCGCTAGCCGCGGCGCCCGGCGGGATCGTGGGCGGTGCTGTCCCGCTCCTCGTCACCCCGGACGGGGCCGGACCCCGCGGTGCCGGCAGCCGGCACCCGCGCCCGGTCCCCGTGGCCCGGCCACCAGGCCGCGTGACCGATCAGGGCCGTGAGGCTCGGCGTGAAGAACATCGCCATGACGAACGCGGCCACCGTGATGCCGAACGAGACCGCGAAGCCCATCTCCGAGAGCAGCGAGTTGCCCGCCAGCATCATCGTGGCGAAGGTCGCCGCGAGGATGAAGCCGGCCGCGGCCACGGTCGGTCCGGCGTGCCGGAGCGCCATGCCGGCCGCCTCACGCGGCTCCCGGCCCTCGCGGGCCTCCTCCCGCAGCCGGGCGATCATGAGGATGTTGTAGTCGGTTCCGATCGCGACCACGAACAGATACATGATCACCGGCAGCATGAACATCAGGCCCGAATGGCCCTGCCCCTCCTGGAAGACCCACACGGTGGCACCGAGGGTGGCACCGAAACCGAGGCCCACGGAGGCGATGAGGTACCAGGGGGCGACCACACTGCGCAGCAGCAGGCCCAGGATCACCATGATGAGGAGGGCGGCGACGGGGAAGACCGTCCGGTAGTCGTGATTGACCGCGGCGTCGATGTCCTTGAAGATCGAGGACATGCCGCCGACCAGGGCCTCCGTGCCGCCCGGCGCCTCGTTGTGCGCGACGTCGCGGACCCGGCCCACGGCGTCGATCGCCTTGTCCGTCGACGCCTCGTACTTGAGCGTGACGGTGAAGTCCGCGGTGGTACCGGCCTTGTTCACCTGGCTCATACGGGCGTTCGCCACGCCGTCCACGGCGCCGAGCTTGCGCGCGTACGCGTCGAAGGCGGACCGGTCCAGCGGCTTGCCGTCGGTGCTGGACAGGTAGACGTCGGTGGGTGCCGCGGCGCCCGCCGAGTACGCCTTCTGCATCCGGTCCTGCACGACCATCGACTCCTTGGTCTTGGGCATGGAGCCCGAGGCCAGGTCGAAGGAGGCCTTGTAGCCGACGATGCCGGTCGACAGGGCGAGCAGGATGAGCCCGGACGCGACGGCGGTCAGTGCCGGGCGACGCTGGACACTCCGGCCGAGGGCGGCGAAGCGGGCGTTCTGCGGTTCCTGCTGCCAGGACTTCGAGGGCCAGAAGACCTTCGGTCCGATGAGCGAGACCACGGCGGGGATCAGGGTCAGGCCGGCGACGAGAGTGGCGCCGACCGCGATGGCGAGCGCCGGACCCATCTGCTTCAGGAAGCCCAGCGTGGACAGCACCAGGGCGAGGAAGGCGATGATGACCGCCCCCGCCGCCGAGGCGATGGCCTCGCCGACCCGTCCCACCGCGTTGATCATGGCCAGTTTGGGCTCGTCACCGGCGCGCAGGCTCTCGCGATAACGGAATATCAGGAACAGGAAGTAGTCGGTGCCCACACCGAAGAGCACGACGATGAGGATGGAGGAGATCGAGCTGTTGGCCTGGAGGTCGAACAGTTTCGTGGCGTAGGCGATCAGACCGTTGGCGACGGCGGAGACCAGGCCGATCAGCACCAGGGGCAGTATCGCGAGGAGCGGCGCCCGGAAGATGATCAGCAGCGTCACCAGGATGATGGCGAAGGTACCGATACCGATGATGGCCTCGCCGCGCTTGGACGAGTCCTCCTGGTCGAGTGCCTCCACGGCGGAGCCGCCGAGTTTGACGTCGAGGTCGGTGCCCTTGGCCAATTTCTTGGCCTCGTCACGCAGCTCCTTCGCCGCGTCGTTCTGAATGGGCTGACCGGCGTTCTTGCTGTCCATCTGCACCAGGGTCAGGGTGTACCTGCCGTCCTTGGACGGCTGGCCGGGGACGACCTTCTGCACCTGGTCGATGTGCTTCTTGCCCAGTTCGGTGGTGATCCGGGCGACGTCCTTCTGGTCGTCGGCGGTGAGCTTGCCGCCGTCGGTGCGCTGGTAGAGGGCGATCGCGGACGGGGTGAAGGCGCTGGGGAACGCCCTCTGCTGGAGATCCGCCGCTTTGATGGATTCGTAACTCTTGGGCAGGAAACTGCTCTCGTCACTGTTCGAGGGCAGACTCGGTGCGGTGGCGACAATCGCCACCGCGGCGATCAGCCACGCCACAATCGTCCAAATGGGATGACGGACGACGACGTTGCCTATTCGTCGGAACATGCGGAGGGTCCTCCTGGAAGGAAGATCACCGCAGCCCGGGGAGCGGTCCCTGGCATCGGCGACCCGACCGGCCCCGATTCGACGGGGCGGTCGCATGGTTGTCTTGGCCCCACATCCTAGTGACCGTGAGCAGGTGTTCCGGCACGAAAAACGCGTGGTCCGGGCCAGGCGGCCAAACCGGCCAATTTTCCGGACAAAGACGAGGCCAGGCGATGCGCGGACGCGAAAAGGCTGCTCTAGCAGGGAAGTTCGGCGGGCAGGCGCGTCGGGGAGCCGCCGCCGTCACGGGAACGCCCCCGGGGGCGCCACACCGGTGGCCCGGGGGGTGTCCTCGCGCGCGTCGCCTTTCCGCCGAGACACGGAAGGGCGTGTTCCGCAGGTCGTCGGGCGAGGCAGCCCAGGACCGCCGCGCGACTCACTGCAACCCTCAGCCGGCCCGGCCCAGGTCGGCGGCCACTTCCCGGGCGGCCCGTGCTCCCGAGGCGAGCGCGCCCTGCACCGAGCCCGTCGCCCGGTGGTCGCCGCACACGTAGCGTCCCGGCCCCACCCGGGCGCGACGGCTGAGCGTCAGGGGCGGCCGCATGGCCGGCAGGGCACCCGCGACCGTCCGGGCGGTGAGCAGGTGCCAGTCCGCCGTGTCGGTGCCGTAGCACTCGGCCAGGGCCGTCCGCAGCGCGCTCTCCCGCGCCGCACCGCCCTCACCCCGGACGGACGTGGCCACCAGGGCGTACCCGCGCGGCGCGTAGGAGCGATGGAGTTCGCTCAGGACCACGCTGTTGGTGAACCGCAGCCGTACGTCCGTGACCAGGGTCGGCTCGCGCAACGGCGAGCCCGGCGCGAGGTGGTGGTAGGTCGTCACCGTGCGGTACGGCGGCACGTCGAGGCCGGGCAGCAGCCGGGCCGCCGTCTCGGCGTCCGCCGCGACCACCACCGCCCGCGCGGCCACCGTGCGCTCCCCGCCGACCACGGCACCGTCCTCCGTGAGCTCCGTCACCGGGGATTCCAGGGCGACCGTCCCGGGCGGCAGCGCCGAGGCCAGCAACTCGGGCACGGCGGCGACGCCGGCGGCGGGCAGGCAGAGCGTGCCGCGCACCATGCTGCGCCACACCAGGTGGAAGAACCGGCTCGACGTGGCGAGGTCGTCCTCCAGGAACACACCGCTCAGGAACGGGCGGAAGAACCGCTCCACGAACCCCTCGCCGAAGCCGGCCGCCGCCAGCAGGCGCCGCGTGGAGGTCTCCGGAGCACGCCGGACGAGTGCCGCCGGGGCCAGCGCGTCGAAGCCGGTCAGCGCGGCCAGCGCCGCCAGGTCACGCGGTCCGGCGAGTCCGCCGGTGAGCCCGTCGAACGCCTGCCTGGGCGCCCGTGTCGGGTCGGCGAACCGCAGCCGCCGCTCCCCGTCGTGGACCAGGAAACCCGGTGTGAAGGGCCGCAGCCGCAGGCGCCCCAGGGGGAGGCGCCGGCGCACCTGCGGATAGGCGGTGTTGAACACCTGGAATCCGCGGTCCACCACACAGCCCTCCACGTGGTCGGTCCGCATCCGGCCGCCCACCCCGTCCCCGGCCTCCAGCACGCGGACCCGCAGGCCCAGCGCGTGCAGGTCGCGGGCACAGGCCAGGCCCGCCAGTCCGGCCCCCACCACCACCGCGTCGCACTCGGCGCCCACGTCTCCTCCTCACGGCCCGCCCGCCGCACGGCGGGCATCCCGTGCAGCTTCCCCGCGCAGCAGGGCCGCGGATGCGCCACCGTCCGTCCGGCCCGCACGCTTCAGCCGTCCGGCCGCGAGCACACGTGGCCGGTGAGGGCGGCGACCCGTTCCGCCCGCTCGGGACGGGGGCGGTACGGGAACCAGCCACGTGACCGTCCGGGTCCGGGCCGCAGGAATCGCGTGTGCACTGCCTCGTAGGTGACCTCACCGTCCCAGGCGGCCGCGGGGAGCGCGGCGCGGGTGAACTCGGCGATCGCGTCGACCCTCGTCCCGGTGATGTGCTGCCGTGCGCCCGTTTTCCGGCGGCGGTGCTCCGGCGCACGCCTCGGTGGGGGCTCGGGAGCCGTTGCGCGGGCCGGCTCGACCAGGACCTGCCGCCGGGCAGGCGGGAGCCGCCGTCTCGGCCCGGGCGGGTGCGGCGACCGGTTTGCCCGGCGGACACAAACCGGCTCGGCGGTTTGGTACGCGCCGTCACGCGCACCGTGCGGGGGACGGGGCGCGGCTCAGCCGGGGACGCCCGCCAGGGCCGCCGACCGCCGGTGGACCTCGGCGATCACACGGGCGCCCCGGTCCGGAGCGGTGTCCAGGCGGACGAGAACGGCCGGGGCGGCGATCGCGGGCAGCAGGTGGCCGTAGAGCGCCGACATCCGCTCGTCCAGGTCGGCCCAGCCGGCCACGGCCTGGGAGACGAACTGCACGCCTATCCACGCCTCGAGGAACACCTGGGCGGTCTCCTCGGGCACGACGTGCGGGAGCACCTCGCCGCGTTCCTTGGCCTCCGTCAGGACGCACGAGGTCAGCCGGGCCCAGGCCGGCCAGGCGCTGCCGAGGACGTCGTGGCCCTGGAGGTCGGCCGACAGCCTGACCCCGGCGAGCAGGACGGGTTCCCGGGGCAACCGTTTGGCCAGGGTCATGCCCGCGTCGACCCACTCCTGGAGCTTGAGTTCACGGGGGACGTGGTACTCGGTCCGCATCTGCTCCTGGAGCACACCGCGGGCGAGGGCCGCCTTGGAGGCGAAGTGGAAGTACAGGGCGCCCTTGGTGACGCCGGCCCGGTTGAGGATCTCGGCGATGGTGGCGGCCGCGTAGCCGCGCTCGGCGAAGACGGCCGCGGCGGCCTCGAGAACAGCGCGTCGGGTCCGGACAGCTCGCTCCTGCTGAGCCATGGACCCTCCCTCAAGCTGAAAATTAAACCAACTCGCTCGTACCATACCGCACGGATGTCAACTGAAAGGCGCACCGGGGCGGTTGGCGCACAGGTGGCACATGCGCCCGGCATACGGGAGGCGCGGGCACAAAACGGCCGCGGCACGGCCGGACGCGAACGGCGACAGCCACCCGGGCCGTACCCGGCCGGGCCGACTCGGCGAGCAGGTGTCGGACCGCGATGCGGGGGCATCGGCGGTATATGAACGCACGCTCATGGGCACTTCAGGGACGGTTCGGGGCGCGCCGGGCGGCGGACAGCACGGCCATGGCCGCAGCGGCCCGGGCCGGGTTCGCGGCACGCGGACTGATCTACGTACTCGTGGCGGTCATCGCGCTGCAGATCGCCTTCGGCGGTGACAGCGGCGGGAAGCAGGCCGACCGCGGCGGCGCCCTCGGGGAGCTGGCCGGCCGGCCGTTCGGGTCGGTGATGCTGTGGATCGTCGGCATCGGCCTGGCCGGGATGGCGCTGTGGCGGCTGTCGGAGGCGGCGTTCGGCGGGCCGGGCCCCGACGGATCCAAGCTCTCCCACCGCGCGGCGGACCTCTTGCGCTCCGTCTTCTACGCTTTCGTGTCCTACTCGGTGCTCGCCTACGCGGCCGGGGACCGGGGCAGCGGCAGCGGGTCCTCCGACCGGAACACCGATGACGTCACCGCCAAGGTGCTGGAGTGGCCCGGCGGCCAGTGGATCCTCGGCATCGCGGGTGTCGGCGTGGTGATCGCGGGGCTGTGGATCGCGGTACGGGCCGTGCAGCGGACGTTCCGCAAGCACCTGCGGACCCATGAGATGTCCGCCAGGACCCGCAAGGTCGTGGAGGCCGTCGGGGTGACCGGTGGTTCCGCCCGCGGTGTCGTGTTCGCCGCGGCCGGCGTCTTCGCCGTCGTGGCGGCCGTCCAGCACCAGCCGGGCAAGGCCCGGGGCATGGACGACACGCTGCGCGGTTTCCGCGACCTGCCGGCCGGGCCGTGGCTGCTCGCCGCGGTCGCGCTCGGCCTGGCCGCGTTCGGCGTCTTCTCCTGGTGCAACGCGCGCTGGCGCAAGGTCTGATCCGGCGGGTCCCCGGGGGTGCCGCTCAGGTGTCGGAGTCGGGCCTGTCCCGTGCCGCCGCGTAGGCCTGGGCCGGGGTCATGGCGACGCCGTCGACACTCACCGTCCTGTAGGGGCTGACCTTGGCGCAGGTCTTCGCCTGGTCGGCGGTGGAGGCGTGGGCGCCGCCCACGGCGGCCTTGGCGTCGGCGGACGCGGACGCGGAGCCGCCGCCCGGGTAGCCGGTGCCGCTGGGCCAGTCGCCGCCGATCACCAGGGTCAGTCCCGTGCCGGTCCCCTGCTCCAGGTGCGAGGAGGGCAGGCCGAGTGCCTTGGCCACGGTCTGCGCCTCCGCCTTGCGGCCGGCTCCGTAGGTGAGGGTGGTGGTCGTCGCGGGACTGGGGGCGTTGGCCGTGGTGGTGCCCGGGCTGAAGCCCTTGTCGGCGAGGGCGGCGGCGACGGCCGAGGCGCGGCCGGTGACCGCGGTGCCGTTCTCCACCGTCACCGTGATCTGCGCGGGGGGCACGGCGGAGGCGGTGGCCGGCGCCTTTCCGGTCGCCGAGCCCGCCGCCGGCTTCCGTCCGGAACCCGTGGTCAGGGGACGGTCGTCGGCGATCGCGGAGAACAGGGACCGGGCGCCGGCGCCCACCACGACCCGGTCGCCGTCGGCCGGGTCGGGGGCCGTCTGCATGGTGGTGAAGGTGATCCGCCGGGCCGGGACCTTGTTCACGTCGTCCGCGAGCGAGATCAGCTTCTTCACACTGCCCAGGCCGTCGTCGACGGTCAGGGCCTTGGTGGCGGCGTCGGCGAGCCGGTAGACCGCGGCGGGATCGGTGAGCGTGCCCGCGCTCTTGAACTTGCGGATCATCGCGCTCAGGAAGATGTGCTGCGAGATCGTACGGCCGAGGTCGCTGCCGTCGCCGAACCCGTGCCGGGACCGTACGAACTCCAGGGCCGCGACGCCCTTGAGGGTGTGGGTGCCCTTGGACAGTTTCAGGTGCGAGTAGGTGTCGTAGACGTCGTCGCTGACGCACACGGAGACGCCGCCGACCGCGTCGGACATCTTCACGACACCGGAGAAGTCGAGCTTGACGAAGTGGTCGACGGGTATGCCGGTGAGCCGGTGGACCGTGGCCACCTGGCAGGCGGGGCCGTACTGGAGCGCGCTGTTGATCTGCCCGTAGTAGTCGGCGGTGGAGCGGCCGGTCTCGCTGTCCTTGCAGGCCGGCACCCTGGTCATGGTGTCGCGCGGGATGCTCATCACGGTGGCGTCGGAGCGGTCGGCGGATATGTGCAGCACCATCTCCACGTCCGCGTTGCTCCCGGTCTGCACTCCCGTCCTGGCGCAGCCGCCGCCCAGCTTGCAGTCCGTGGCGCTGGTACGGCCGTCCGAGCCCATGACCAGGATGTTGATGGGGGTGCGCCCGAAGGCGTCGACCTTCTCCGTGCCGCCCTTGCCGTCCAGCGAGACGCTGTGGATGTTGCCGTTCAGGTGCTGGTAGAACCACCAGCCCGCGCCGGCGGTGAGCACGATGAGGGCCGACAGGCAGATTCCGGTGATCTTCAGGAACCGCCTGCCGCGGCCCGCCGAGCGGCCCCGGCGCCGGGGCCGTGCCCCGCCGCGCGCACGGGCGGCGGCCCGGGCCGCCGCCCGGCTGCGCGTGACCTGGCCGGCCGGACCGTCCCACGGGTCGCTCATGTCCCACTCCCCTGAACGGTCGCACCAGCGCTCGATTGCGTAGTTGCGCAATCTAGCAAACAGGCCTTCCCAACAGCACGGACAGCACCAGTGCGCGCCGGTCGTGCTCTTCGGACTCGGGGATTCGGCTCCTGCCCTGCCGTACTGCCTGCCGACGAGCGCGATGACGATCGCCGCGCCTGCGTTTCCGGGCGACGGCACGATGGGCTGCAACGCGGTGCTCGTGGCCCCCGCCCTGTGCGGGGCGTTCCTGGCGCCGACCCCTGCCGCGTTCCTGTAGGCGCTGCTCGGCGCGGCCACGCCCCATGGAGCGCGGCGCGGCCCGGGGTGCGCCGGGCCGTCGGCTCCCGGCCGGGCGGCCGGGAGCCGGCGGTCACTTCCCGGCGCTCCGGCGGCGTACGGCCACGAGTACGAGCCCGCCGAGGGCGGTCACCCCCACCGCGCCGGCGGCCAGGAGCGGCATGCCGTCGCTGCCGGTGCTCGCGAGGGTGCCGCCGGCCGCGGTGCCGGCACCGGAGGTGGTGGAGCCGGTGGCCGTGGACGCCGCGGTGCCGGTGGTACCGGAGGTGTCACCGGACGTACCCGTCGTGCCGGTCGCACCGCTCGTGCCGCCGGTACCCGTCGTGCCGGTCGCACCGCTCGTGCCGGAACCGCCCGTCGACTGGCCGTGCGGGTCGCCGCTGCCCGCCGTGCCGGAACCGCCGGTGTCGCCGCCGGTCGTCGTTCCGCCGGCGGTGCTGGTGCCCGGGTCCCCGCCGCCGGTGACGTCCACGGCGAGGTACGCGGTGTCGTTGGCCGGGTTCTTGTCGAACGCGGGGTGGATGCCGTACACCGAGCTGGCCGTGACCTGGCCCTTGGTGTTCCGTGCCGTCTTCCCGATCTGCAGGACGAAGGTGTAGTCGAGGGACTGGTCGACGTCGAGGGTGTGGTCGGCGGGCCAGCAGACGTAGCGCGCGTGGCCCGGCTCCGAGGGCCCGGTCGGTCCGTCGGTGCCGAACGGCTCACAGTCCCCGGGCACCTCCTTGGCGACGGTTCCCACCGGGATGCGCACCATCAGGGCCGGCTGGTCGTCGCTCTCCTCGTCGCGGACCCAGCCGGGACCGTTGTTGCGCAGCGTCGCGGTGACGGTGACCCGGCTGCCGGGCGCGCCCTCCACCAGGTCTCCCTCCGCCGCCAGGTCGGCGGTGCTGTCCGCGGTCAGGGCCAGCCGCCGGTAGCTGTCCCCGAAGCCGTCGCCGGGCGTCTCCCCGGTGCGGCCCGTGCCGTACTCGACGGCCTCCATCAGCGCCTGCGGCAGGGCCTTGAACCGTACGGGCACGGTGATCGACGCGCCGGGTTCGACGACCGTGTCCAGCTCGCACAGCGCCTGGCGGACGTGGTCGGCGAGGGTGGCGTAGGTGCAGCCCTTGACCTGGTCGGGGAAGTCCAGGCCGCGGGTCAGCCGGATCCGGAAGCTGACGTGGGCCGCCGGCCCCGTGCCCTTGTTGGTGACGGTGACGGCGTGGTCGTAGAGCTCGCCCGGCTTGGGGGAGGCGGTCGGGAGCGTGGAGATCACCAGGTCGGGGGCGAGTTCCTCGGCGTGCGCCACGGGGACGGCGAGGGCGGGGACGCCGATGCCGATCGCCGCGGCGGCCGCGGCCGCCGCCGTGGAACGGAGGGGTGAGCGCACGGTGAATCTCCTCTTCGGTATGCAGTCATGTACTGGACACACGAGAGGCCTGAGAGGTTGCAGGGATTCTCACCGGTTGCCGTGAGCACGGCAGGACCCACCGGCATCCTCCGCGGGATCCTGGGCAGCCTCCCGGAGAGGAAAGCTCAGGGCAAGGATCGGGCGACGAGCGTGGACGAGGATCTCGTGGCAGACACGGCAGACGCGACAGGCACGAACGAACAGGCCGGGCCGGACGGGCTGTCGGTCACCCGGTCGGTCGTCGACGGCGTCACTGTCGTCACGGTCACCGGCGAGGTCGACCACCACACCTCCGGCGCCCTGCGCCGGGCCCTCACCCCCGCGGAACCCGACGGGGCGCGCACCGTGGCGGACCTCAGCGGCGTGCCGTTCATGGACTCCAGCGGCATCAACGTGCTCATCGCCGGGCACCAGGCCCACGGGTCCGCGGGCTGGCTGCGGCTGGCAGGGGTGCGCAGGCCCGTCCTGCGCACCTTGGAGATCGTCGGTCTCACCCCGCTCCTGCCCTGCTACCCCAGCGTCAGCGACGCCCTGGAGGACTGAGCCCCCCCTTCACCCTTCAGGGGTGGGGATCAGCACTGCGGGCGCCGCCCGTGGTTGGCCGCGTGCTTGCGCCGCCCCTTCTTCTTGCGACGTCGCTTCGAGGACATGGGTACCTCCTGCGGACAGTGGGCGGAGCAGTCGGCTCCGCCCGGGGACAACAGCACGGTAACCCCGCCTCCCCCGCCGCTCCAGGCGAGGCCGCGTGGACGCTTGGTCCACGACGGCACGGCGTCACCTCGCACGCCGGCGACCGCCGGCGCCGGGACGGCGGCTCGGGCGATCCGCCGCGCGCGGCCCAGTCCGCGGGACGAGGACGGTCGCCCGGCCGGGCACCGTGCTCCGGCCGTCGGAGCGATGGCCGGATGTGACAGAACCCAGTCATTGCGGACGTGGGCAGGGCGGCGGAAGGATCGGGGCATGCCCGAACCACGCACCGTCGTCATCGCCGCGTTCCCCGGGGTCGAGTTGCTGGAGGTGACCGGCCCGGCGGAGGTCTTCTCCGTCGTCTCCCGTCTGGTGGCCGGGAACGCACCCGCCTACCGGGTCGAGATCGCCGCCGCGCAGGCCGGCCCGCTGCCCACCGCCGCCGGGATCAGCCTGGTCGCCACGCGGTCGCTGACCGATGTGCGCCCGGGCGTCGACACCCTCCTCGTGGCCGGCGCCATGGACACCGACGACGGCCGCTACCAGGCCGTCGTCGACCGGGACGTCGTCGCATGGCTCGCCGCTGCGGCTCCGACCGCACGGCGCGTGGGCGGGGTGTGCGCCGGCGTCCACCTGCTCGCCGCCGCCGGACTCCTCACCGGCTTGCC
>NZ_BNBF01000003.1:179902-183335 GCF_014654935.1 Streptomyces capoamus | reverse complement strand
CGCCACCACCCACTGGCTCACCGCCGGCCAACTGGCCGCACAGCACCCGGACGTCGACGTCGACCCCGAGCCGATCTTCATCCGCGCCGGGCGGATCTGGACCTGCGCGGGCGTGACCGCCGCCATGGACCTCGCCCTCGCCATGGTGGCCGAGGACCACGGACCGGCGATCGCCCTCGACGCCGCCCGCGCCATGGTGATGTACGTCAAACGCCCCGGCGGACAGACGCAGTTCAGCGTTCCGCTGTCCGTGCAGTCGAGCACCGACGACCGTATCGACGCATTGAGGCGCTGGATGGAAGCCAACCTCACCGAGCGGATCCCGGTCGAGGCCATGGCCGCCCGCCTGAACCTCAGCGTGCGCCACTTCTCCAGGATCTTCCGTGACTGCACCGGCCGCACCCCGGCCGACTACCTGGAGGCGGTCCGGGTGGAAGCGGCCCGCCTCCTCCTGGAGGAGTCCGCACGCAGCCTGCCCGACATCGCCGCCGCCAGCGGACTCGGGTCGGTGGAGACTCTGCACCGGGCCTTCCGCCGCCGCCTGGGCACCACCCCGGCCGAGTACCGACGCCGGTTCCGGCCGCATGCCACCGCTCGCTGAACCACCGCCACACCCACACTCCCTCCTCCGAGGAGCACTCAGTTGTCCCGTACCAAGGTCATTCCCATACCGGTCCTGGGCCGGCACGCCGTCAACGCCTACCTGCTGCTCGGCCGCCACCCGGTCCTCGTCGACGCCGGAACGCCCGGCAGCGGCCGGCGCATCACCGAGCAGGTCGCCGCCCACGGCGTCGATCCGCGGGACGTCCGTCTCGTCGTCGTCACGCACGGCCACATCGACCACTTCGGCTCCGCCGCCGAACTGCGCCGGCTCACCGGCGCGCCGATCGCCGCGCACGCCGCCGACCTCGGCCCCTACCGCACCGGCCGGGTCCGCGAGCCGTACCTGCCCACCGGCCCGATGGGACGGCTCATGGCCCGCCACCCGCAACTCCACGTACAGGCCGAACCGTTCGAACCCGACCTGCTCGTCCAGGGCGAGACCGGCCTCGCGGACTTCGGGGTCGACGGCCGCATCATCCCCACCCCCGGGCACACCGCCGGGTCCGTCTCCGTCCTCACCGACGACGGCGACCTGGTGGCCGGCGACCTCATCGCCAACTCCTTCATGGGGCTCCTCAAGGGCCGCCCCGCCAACCCGCCGTTCCACGACGACCCGCTCGCCAACCTGGCCAGCCTGCGCGCGATGCTCGACCTCAAGCCCGTCCGGCTGCACGTCGGCCACGGCACGGCCCTCGGCCCGGGCCGTGCCGCCCGGTGGAGCGCGGCGGAACAGCGCAGACTCGAACGCCGGGCAGCCCGTGGCCGCCTGGGGGTCAGACGGCAGGACCCCGACGGGAAACCGGTCCGGGGCGCCCGAGCGGGCTGAACCCGGCCGTGCGGACGGCCGGATTCCTTGCGATGCGCCGGACCTCGCGACCTGTTCACGCGTCCATGGCCCACCTCCACGCGCTGGTCCAGGCCCGGGCCCGTCACATCGGCGTCCTCGAAGCCCTCAGTTGTCCGTCCACCGCCGACCTGTGCGTCGGCCTCGCCGCGATGCGCGCCGACCCGCTGCTGCCACCGGAACTCCTGCCCGAGCCCTGGCCCGCCCCCGGCGGATCACGCCGGTGACACCTGACGCGTCGTGGGGAAAGGCAGTGGCCTCAGAACCGCACGGTGCCGAGGTCGCGGACGGTCTGGGCGAGGGCCCGGACGAGGTCGTTCTCGGCGTCCCTGCGCCACACCAGGGCGAAGGGGAGGGTCCCCATGTCGGGGAGGGGAACGAAGCGTACGTGGGACAACGTGGACCAGTAGCGTGTGACGTGCGAGGGGAAGGGGTGGACGATCTCGCCCGTGATCACCAGGTGGATCAGTTCGTCTGCATTGGTGACCTGCTCGACGCGTTCGAGCACCTTGCCGCGGGGCGTGTAGAACGACAGGTAGCCGTCCTCCCAGGAGTCCGGCATGTCGGGGGCCATGGCGTGGCCGAAGTCGGCCAGGGCCTCGACCGGAACGACTGGCCTGTCGGCGAGTTCGTGGACCGCGGAGACGGCCAGGACGCGACGGTCGTGGAAGAGGACCGGACCGACGGTGAGATCGGGCTCGTCCACCGGCAGCCAGGTGATGAACACGTCCATGTCGCCCTCGCGGAGTCTGGCGAAGGGGTCGACGTAGGGCGCTCTGCGGACCTGCAGCTCCCACTGGGGATGGCGAGCCTGGAACGTCTTCCAGAAGTGGTGCAGCTCGATCACGTTGAAGGGCATCATGCCGACGCGCAGGCGGGCGGTCTTGCCGCGGGCGGTCATCCGGGCGCGTTCTAGGCTGTGGCGCAGGTTCGCGTAGACCGGCAGCAAGTCGGTACGCAACTGTCGGCCGAGCGGGGTCAGACGGATCTGGCGGCGGTTCGAGCGGTCGAACAGCAGGCCCCCCAGCTTGCGTTCCTGACGGCCGATCACCTGACTGATACGCGCCTGCGTGAGGTGCAGCCGTACGGCCGCCCGGCCGAAGTGCAGCTCCTCCGCCACGGTCAGAAAGATCTCGATGTCCCGCACTTCCACGTGTGGCCGCCCCCGTCATAAGCCTGAGTTATCAAAGCCTACTGATCTTCGACGTTGATGGGCTCGGCGGGAAACTGAAAGATCGACAGCGGGCCGGAACCGCTGCCCGGTGATCCGTGAGCGGTGCGGTGCCCGTACCGGTGACACCCGTCATCCCGGCCCGCACACACCGGCGACCCGAGCCCCCGGGCGCCCCACCTCCCGGACAGGAGCATCGCGCGTGCAGACCTCTGCCGAAACCACCAGCCGCGTCTGGTTTATCACCGGCGCCAGCCGGGGCCTCGGCCGCGCCTTCGCCGAAGCGGCACTGGGGAGCGGCGACCGCGTCGCGGTCGTCGCCCGCACCACGGCTCCGCTCGAGGAGCTCGCGGCCGCCCACCCCGGGCGGGTACTGCCCCTCGGGGCGGACGTGACCGCCCGCGACGCGGTGTTCGCCGCCGTCGAAAAGGCGGTCGGCCACTTCGGCCGGCTCGACATCGTCGTCAACAACGCCGGGATGCTGTCGATGGGCATGGTCGAGAGTTCACCGAGGCCGAGGCGCGGGCCCAACTGGACCTCAACTTCTTCGGCGCGCTGTGGGTTGCGCAGGCCGTCATGCCCGTCCTGCGCGTGCAGGGCTCCGGCCACCTCGTGCAGGTCTCCAGCATCGCCGCCCTGGGCGGCTTCCCCAGCACCGGCCTCTACAGCGCCAGCAAGTTCGCCCTGGAAGGTCTCAGCGAAGCTCTCGCCGCGGAGGCAGCCGGCTTCGGGGTGAAGGTGAGCATCATCCAGCCCGGCGGCTACTGGACGGACCTCTACACCGCCATGCGCAGCACGAGCCCCATGGAGGCGTA
>NZ_BNBF01000003.1:151811-179859 GCF_014654935.1 Streptomyces capoamus | reverse complement strand
CGCGACACTGCGGGAGGAACTGGCCGAGCAGTTCGCCGACGGCTCGGTCGACAGCGACCCGAAACTCGCCGCGGCCGCGCTGCTCAAGCTGGTCGACAGCGACAAGCCTCCGCTGCGTCTCCTCCTCGGGAGCATGGTCTACGACCTCGCGTTCGACATCGCCCGCACCCGCATGGACACCTGGGCGGCATGGGAGCACGTCAGCCGCGCCGCCGAACACGCGATTCCCGCTCCCGCCACCGTGGCCGAGGAGGCGGGGGCCGGCTCGCAGCGGGAAACGCGATGACCCGACGGCCCCTGGGCCCCGGCCGGACGAAGCCCTGCGGGCCCCTGGGCGCGCGTGGGGCGCCGGCACGGCACCTGCACCGTGGGGGGACGGCTCGCCGGCCTGCCGGGCTCGGACGGGAACCGACACACCGATCATTCACTCCCGAGGGGACGCGCATGTCGTTCCGTACCACGGCCGAGGTCGTCCACCGCTTCAACCGCGCCTTCATCGACCATGACAGCTCCTCGCTCGCCGACCTGATCGCCGACGACTGCGTGATGGAGGCGAAGGGGCCTGCGCCCGACGGGACCCGCTACGAAGGCCGCGCCGAGTGCCTGGAGTTCTGCCGGGCACTGGCCGAGGACCGCAGGGGCCGGTTCGACCCGGAGGCCGTCGTCATCACCGGCGAACGGGCGACGGTCCGCTGGCGGTACCGCTTCGGCGACGGACCGGCCGACTCGGTCCGCGGCGTGAACCTCGTGCTCGTACGGGACGGGTTGATCGTCGAGTCCCTCGGTTACGGCAAGACCACGAGCGACGCGGCGGACCCCGGGGCCGGAATCCGCGGAGAACCAAGGAAGCACTGAGTGGGTTCGATGAATCACATGTGGACGCGTGCCTCCGGTCACGAGGTGCCGGTGGCGGACCGGTTCGACTGGTTCACCGAGACGGTGTCCACGGACCTGATGCCCGTGGCGATCAGCACCGATCGGGTGGGTGACTTCCATGCCGTCGTCGGGGCGGTCGAGCTGGGCGCGGTCACGGTGTCGACGCTCGAGTTCTCGCCCGTCTGGTCGCGCCGTACCCCGGCACACATCAGGCGAGGCGACCCCGAGCAGTACCAGCTCGCGCTGGTCGAGGGGAACGCGATGAAGGCTTGCCAGCTCGGCCGGGACTCCGGCTTGGTCGTCGACGGCTTCATCGTCACCAACACCTCGGCGCCGCTGGAGTGCGACACCGACCGCGACGGCGGACCGATACGGGCGACCGTTCTCCAGATCCCGAGATCGCAGCTGCCCCTGCGAGCCGGGCGCGCCGACCACCTCGTAGCCCGTCGGCTTCCCCGGACCGGCCTCGGCGCCGTGATGGCCCACTTCATGACGAGCCTTCGCGACAACGGCCCGGACTGCCGGATCGAGGAGCTCACCGTGCTCGGGCGGGCAGCTCTCGACATGGCCACGGCCTACCTGGCCGAGCAGCTCGGCACCATCGAGGGCACCGCGCCCGAGATCCGTGCCCGTGCTCTGCTGGAACGGGCCAAGATGTTCATCGAACGCAACCTGGGTGACCCCGCACTCACCCCCCGAGCCGTCGCCGACCACCACAACATCTCGCTGCGCGGCCTCTACGCGCTGTTCCGGGACGAGCCCGAGGGCGTCGCCGCCCTCATCCGGATCCGCCGCCTCGAGCGCTGCCGCGCCGACCTCGCCCGGCCGGAGCTGTGCACAGTACCCGTCCAGGCGATCGCCGCCCGCTGGGGTTTCTCCAACGCCACGGTCTTCGGCCGCGCATTCCGCCAGGCCTACGGCCTCACCCCAGGGGAGTACCGCCGTCACGCGCTGGGCCACGGCTCTGCACGGGGAGTCGAGGAACCCTGCACGCTGCGACGACCGTCGCCGGCCGAGCGCGTCTAGATTCAGTTGTCGTCCGTGAGGCGGGCAGGGACCCGTCTCAGCTTGTCGAAGATCAAGGGGGAGCGAGCGTGAAGGTGCTCGTGCTGGGTTCCACCGGCTACATCGGGTCGGCCGTGGTGCGGCGGCTCACGGCGGAGGGCCACCAGGTGGTCCACTTGGTGAAGGACGCCACCCGGCTGCCGGCCGAGGCGCAGGCGCTGGTGGGCGACCTGGCGGACCCGGCCTCGCTGCGGGCGGCCGTCACCGGTGACATCGACGCCGTCGTGAACCTCGCCACGCCGACCGGTGACGAGGCCGTGGACGCGGCGGCGGTGGACGCGCTGACCGACCGGCTGCGCGGCTCCGGACGGGCCTTCGTCTACACCAGCGGCGTATGGGTGCTCGGCGCCACGGACGACGCGGCGGTCGACGAGGACGCGCCGACGAACGCGATCGACCTCGTCGGCTACCGCCCGCGCATCGAGCAGCGGGTCCTGGCCACGAGCGGGAACGACGTGCGAGCGGTCGTCGTCCGGCCCGGCATCGTGTACGGCCGGGGCGGCGGCATTCCGGGGCTGATGACCGGCTGGGCACGCGAGCACGGCACCGGCCGTTACGTCGGCTCGGCGGCGACCCGCTGGCCGATGGTGCACGTGGACGACCTGGCCGAACTGTTCGTGCTGGCGGTGGCCAAGGCCGGTGCTGGCAGCGTGCTGCACGGCGTGGCCCACGAAGCGGTCCCGGTCGCGGCGCTGGCCGCAGCCGCCGACGTCGCCGCGGGCGGCACCGGCCGGGCCGAGCCCTGGCCGCTGGAGCAGGCGGCCGAGGCCGTGGGCCGTCCGTTCGCCGAGGCCCTGGGCCTGAACCAGGTGGTGTCCGGACAGCGTGCCGTCGCCGAACTCGGCTGGCGGCCCAGCCGCCCCCACGTCCTGACCGAGCTGGCCGGAGGCGACCGTGGCTGACATCACCGGTTCGACGCTGCCCCTCTGCCGCACCTGCGGCACGCAGTACGCCACCCCGCGTCCGGACTGCCCGGTCTGCCTGGACGAGCGCCAGTACGTCGGACACGACGGCCAGCAGTGGACCAGTCGTGCCGAGTTGCGCGCCGACGGTCACCACGGCCGCTTCGAGGAACAGGGACCGGACGTCCTGGGTATCGGCTGCACCCCCGAGTTCGCCATCGGCCAGCGCGCCCTGCTGCTGCGCACGGCTTCCGGCAACGTGCTGTGGGACTGCGTGCCCTACCTCGACGACGAGGTGATCCGCGAGGTACGGGAACTCGGCGGCATCACCGCGATCGCCATCAGCCACCCGCACTTCTACTCCGCCATGGTCGACTGGGCGCACGCCTTCGACGCCCCCGTCCACCTGCACGAGGCGGACCGCCGCTGGGTCGGCCGCCCCGACCCCGCCCTGCACTTCTGGAGCGGGCGGACCCACCAGCTGACCGACGAACTGACGCTGGTCAACCCGGGCGTCCACTTCCCCGGCAGCACGGTCATGCACTGGAACGCCGGCCAGGGCGCACTGTTCACCGGCGACGTCGTCAACGTCTGCCCGGACCGCCGCTGGGTCACTATCATGTACAGCTACGCCAACCACATCCCCGAGCGCCCCGACGCCGTCCGCGCCGCGGGCGAACTGCTCGCCGGGTACCGCTTCGACCGGATCTACGGCGCCTGGTGGGACCGCGTCGTGACCGCCGGCGGCAACGAGATCCTGGCACGGTCGGTCGACCGCTACCTGCGCTTCGAGCAGGGACTGCCGGCAGGGAGCGGCTCATGACCGTCGGTGGTTGAGGGGTCGGACCACGCGGCGGACATGCCCGGAGCCGGGCACGGGCGGTCGGATGGTTATGATGCGAAATGCCGGACTTTCCGTGCTCATCCGGCTGCCCGTCCGCCCGCAGAGGAGCAGACCCATGACCGGTGATCCGGAGCCGATCAGCGCCCAGGCCCGGCGAGCCCTGGAACAGGAGCTGGCCGACCTGCAGGCCGAGCGCCGGCTGGTCGCCGGCACGCTCCGGGACGCCTCCGTGGGCGACCAGGCCGACCAGGCCGACGAGTTGCGCCGCGCCGACCAGTTGGAGCGCCTGGACCGCCGTATCGAGGACATCACCGAACGGCTCCGCGAGGCGGCGGACGCCGGGCCCGCGCCCACCGACCGGGTCGGGGTGGGCAGCACGGTCGGCGTGCGGTTCGCCGACGGCGCGACGGAGACCCTGCAGATCGCCGAGGTCGCCGAGGCACTGGACCAGACGCTGGTCACCGTCGACAGCCCGCTCGGGCGCGCGTTGCTCGGCCGCCGGCCCGGGGACACCGTGCACTACGACACCCCGGACGGACCGGCGACGGCGGTGGTCGTGTCGATCGGGGAATGACCGCGGCGCCCGGGGCCGCGCCGCCCCTCAGGAGGGCTGTCCGGACTCGCCGTGCCGTACCGAGCAGTGCAGCGAGTCCTCCCGGACGTCGGCGACGATGGTGTCCCCGGGCTCGGCCTCGCCGCTGAGCAGGATGGTGGCGATGCGGTTGTCGAGCTCGGCCTGGATCGTGCGGCGCAGCGGGCGGGCACCGAACTCCGGCTGGTACCCGTGGGCGATCAGCAGCTTCCTGGCCGCTTCCGAGACCTCCAGGTCCATGCCCTGCGCGCGCACCTTGCGCCTGCTCCGGTCCAGCAGGTGGTCCAGGATCCGCCCCAGGTCGTCCTCGGTGAGGCCGTGGAAGATGATGATGTCGTCGATCCGGTTGAGGAATTCAGGCAGGAACCGGCCGCGCAGGTCGTCCATCAACGCGTCCTTGAGTTCCGAGACATCGCCCTTGTACTCGAGGATCCGGTGCGCGCCGATGTTGGACGTCATGATGACGACGCAGTGCCGGAAGTCGACGGTGCGGCCCTGGGCGTCGGTCAGCCGTCCGTCGTCCAGGATCTGCAGGAGCGTGTTGAAGACGTCGGGGTGGGCCTTCTCCACCTCGTCGAACAGCACGACGCTGTACGGCCGGCGGCGGACGCTCTCGGTGAGCTGGCCCGCCTCCTCGTAGCCGACGTATCCGGGCGGCGCGCCGACCAGCCGGGCGACGGTGTGCTTCTCCTGGAACTCGCTCATGTCGAACCGGATCATGCGGTCCTCCTCGCCGAACAGCAGGGCGGCGAGGGTCTTGGCGAGTTCCGTCTTGCCGACACCGGTCGGGCCGAGGAACAGGAAGGACCCCACGGGGCGGTTCGGGTCGCCCATGCCGGCGCGGTTGCGGCGGACGGCCTGGGCGACCGCGGTGACCGCCTCGTCCTGGCCGACGATCCGCGCGTGCATCTCCTCCTCCAGCCGCAGCAGCTTCTCCTTCTCGCCGGCGGTGAGTTGGGAGACGGGGATCCCGGTGCGGCGGGAGACGACGTCGGCGATGTCGGCGGCGGTGACGGAGACGACACCCTCGCGGCGCTCCTCGATGCCGGCGAGTTCGCCCTCGGTCTCGGCGATCTGCCGCTTGAGGGCGGAGGCACTCTCGAAGTCCTCTGCCGACACGGCCTGTTCGAGTTCCCGACGCAGTTTGGCGATACGGTCCTCCCGGCTGACGATCTCGGTGGAGCGTCCGACGCTGCGCAGCCGCACCCGGGCGCCGGCCTGGTCCATCACGTCGATCGCCTTGTCGGGCAGGAAACGGTCGCCGATGTAACGGTCGGAGAGTTCGGCGGCGGCCGCCAACGCCCCGTCCTCGAAGCGGACCTGGTGGTGCGCCTCGTAGGAGTCGCGCAGGCCTTCGAGGATCAGGATCGTCTCCTCGACGGTGGGCTCGGGGACCATCACCGGCTGGAACCGGCGCTCCAGGGCGGCGTCCTTCTCCACGTACTTGCGGTACTCGTCGATGGTCGTGGCGCCCACCACGTGCAGTTCCCCGCGGGCGAGGGCCGGCTTGAGCATGTTGCCCGCGTCCATGGAGCCCTCGCCGGTGGCGCCGGCGCCGACCACCGTGTGCAGTTCGTCGATGAAGAGGATGATGTCGCCGCCGGCCGCCTGGACGTCCTCGATGACCTTCTTCATCCGTTCCTCGAACTGCCCCCGGTACTGCGCGCCCGCCACCATGCCCGACAGGTCCAGCGAGACGACCCGCTTGTTCTTCAGCGCGGCGGTGACCTCCTCCGCCACGATGCGCTGGGCGAGTCCCTCCACGATGGCGGTCTTGCCGACGCCGGGTTCACCGATCAGCACGGGATTGTTCTTGGAGCGCCGGGAGAGGATCTCGACGGTCTGCTCGATCTCCTCGGCCCGTCCGACCACCGGGTCCAGCTTGCCGGCCCTCGCCTCCTCCGTGAGGTCGCGGCCGTACTCGTCCAGGGTGGTGGCGGGCTTGCCGCGTTCCGCCGGGGCGCCCTCGGCACGGGCCGACGCCTGTTCGGTCAGGTCCGCCAGACGCCCGGTGTCCAGGCCCTCCGTCCGCAGCATCCGGGCGGCACCCGTGTCGCGGTCGCCGAGCAGGGCGCTCAGGATGTGCTCGGGGCCGATGTAGGAGACGCCGGCCGCCTGCGACTGGGCGAAGGCGGCGCGCAGCGTGCGCTTGGCCGCCGGGGTGAGGCCGGGTTGCGCGGACGGCTCGCCGGACTCGCGCGGCAGGACCTCGGCCAGCTCGGCGGCGACCGCGTCGGGGTCCACGCCCACCCGGGCGAGCAGCCGGCGGGACGGCTCGACCTGGGTGGCCGCCCACAGCAGGTGCTCGGTGTCGAGGTCGGGGGTACCGTCCTCGGCGGCCCGCCGCGCGGCGAGGTTCAGCAGTTCCTGCGACGACTCCGTCAGCAGCCGGCCGATGGGGACGCGCTGCACGGCGGGGGGCGAGGACGCCGGTGACATTCCGAAGAAGCGATTCAACAGTTCATTGAACGGATCCGCGGAACCGAACGATCCACCGAACGGCATCGACATGACGCCTCCTGGCGCGCGAGGGGGCAGCAAATCCGGGCGGGAGTTGGGTCTGCGAGCGGTTTGCGAGGGCTGGGAGGGACCTGCGTGAGGTCCGTGAGGCTGCGAGGGTCAGTACTCACTGAAACCCCGCGCGGACGGTGCCGCAAGCGGAGGCCGCCGGCCGTCCCGGACGTACGGGGAGGTGCCTGGCCAGGCGCGCATTGGCCTCCAGAACCAGCGAAGACGAGGTACCCGGTGGCCTCCGTACACGATCCGCGCCGCAGGGGGCCTGTGCCGTCTCTGCCGGTCCTGAGCCCGCAGACGGGTCGTCCCGGGACCAGCAGCACCCGCCTGTCGCGGGACTCAGTACAGCACCGGCAGGTCCCCGGGCCGTACCCGCACGGTGACCGGCAGCGTGGCCTCCACCTCGCCGTCGGCGCCGTAGGGGACGGGCCGGCCACACTCGATGCGCAGTTCCCGGCCGCGCAGGACGCGTACTTCGGGGCGGTGGACGTGGGCGCCGGTCTTCAGCTCGTTCATCAGGGTGAAGAACAGCCGGCGCGGTGCCTCGCGGATCAGCACGACGTCCAGCAGTCCGTCGTCGACGCGGGCGCCGGGTGCGATGAGTCTTCCGGAGCCGTAGTAAGGGGAGTTGGCCGCGACGACGGTGTAGCCGCGGTGGCGGTGCTCCTCGCCGTCGACGGTGACCCGGTAGTCGGCCGGCCGCCAGGCGGTGACGGCACGCAGGCCGCCCGCGTAGTAGGAGGCGGCGCCGCGCAGCAGCCGGGCGTTGTTGGCGTGCCGGTTGGCCTCCGCGTCGACACCGGCGTACACGCTGCCCAGGACCACCGTGCGCGGGTGGACGGCCGACTCCACCTCGATGGTGTCGACCGGCCGGGGCTCGGCGTGCAGCAGGATCCGCGCGAGGGCCTCCGGCTCGGCGGGGAGGTCCAGCGCGCGGGCGAAGTCGTTGCCGCGTCCGGCGGGCACCAGGCCCAGGACGGTTCCGGTGCCGCTGAGCGCGCCGCCGACGCCGCCCGCGATGCCGTCGCCGCCCACGGCCAGCACGATCCGGCCGCGCTCACCGGCCGCGCGGGCGACGTCCTGGGCGTGGGCGAGGCTCCGGCTGTACTCGGTCTCCAGCCCGGCGCCGGCCGCGCGCAGCAGCCGGGCCAGCCGGAGCAGGGTCGCCGCCCCGGTGGAGCCGCCCGCGGTGGGGTTGACGACGGCGGTGAACTGGCGCATCGGTGAGCCTCCGAGGCAGGCGGTCGGATCGGGTGGGTCAGTCGGTGGGCAGCAGGACGCCGGGGTTGAGCAGGCCCTCGGGATCCAGGCGGCGCTTGACGGCGCGCAGGGCCGAGACGCCGAGCGGGCCGGCCTCGCGGACGTACCAGTCGCGGTGGTCGGTGCCGACCCCGTGGTGGTGGGAGATGGTGCCGCCGGCCGCCAGCAGGGCCTCGTTGGCCGCGTGCTTGGCGGGCGTCCAGTGGGCCACCGGGTCCGCGCCCTGGGCGCTGACGACGGTGAAGTACAGGGAGGCGCCGTTCTCGTACACGTGGGAGATGTGGCACATCACCAGGGGCGGGGTGCCGGCCCGGGTGAGGGTGTCGGTCAGCGCGGTGCGGACCGCGGTGTACAGCTCGGGGACGCGGGACCAGAAGGCCGCCGTCTCCAGCGTCTCGGCGAAGGCACCCGCGTCGAGGAGGGCGTCGCGCAGGTACGGCGCGGAGTAGCGGCCGTGTGCCCAGCGCTCGCCCGGCTCGGTGCCGGCCGGGGTGCCGCCGCAGTCCCTCAGGACGGCCGCCGCCCGCTCGCTGCGGTACGCGGTGTCCTCGGCCGTCCCCTCGTACCCGGCGATCGCCAGGCAGCCGGCGCCGCCCTGCGCCGGGTCGGCGCCGATGGCGTCGGGCTGGGCGAGGCCGACCAGGGTCTCGGTCTCGTCGGACAGGCGCAGCACGGTGGGCCGGGGTCCGTCCTGGGCGAGCCGGCGCAGTGCGGTGGCTCCCTCCTCGAAGGAGCGGAACCGCCAGCCCTCGTAGCGGCGCACCTCGGGCAGCGGGCGGATCCGTACGGTGACGGAGGTGATGACGCCGAAGGCGCCCTCGGAACCGAGGATCAGCTGGCGCAGGTCGGGCCCGGCGGCGGAGCGGGGGGCGCGGCCGGTGTCGATGGTGCCCTCGGGGGTGGCGAGGGTCAGTCCGAGCACCATCTCGTCGAAGCGGCCGTAGCCCGCGGAGGCCTGGCCGCTGGAGCGGGCCGCCGCGAAGCCGCCGATGGTGGCCCACTCGAAGGACTGCGGGAAGTGGCCCAGGGTGAAGCCGTGCCCGGCGAGCAGGGCCTCGGCCTCCGGGGCGCGCAGGCCGGGCTGGAGGACGGCCGTGCGGGAGACGGGGTCCAGGTCGAGCAGGCCGTTCATGCGGCGCAGGTCCAGGGCGACGAACAGGCTGCGCTGCGGGGCGAGTCCGCCCACCACCGAGGTGCCGCCGCCGAAGGGCACGACGGCCAGGCCGTGTGCGGCGCAGGCGCGCAGTACCGCGAGGACCTCGTCGTGGGTGGCGGGCAGCACGACGGCCTGCGGTACGTCGCTGACGTCACCGGCGCGGATGCGCAGCAGGTCGGGGGTGGACTTGCCGCGGGTGTGCCGGACACGGCTCTCCCCGTCCGTACGCACGTGTTCGTCGCCGACGGCCGCGGCGAGGGCACGCAGGGCGGCGCGGGAGGCCGTGGGGGCGGGCGGGCGGATGTCCGCCAGGCCGAGGGCGGGGGTGCTGCGTGGCTCGACACCGAGCAGGTCGCGCAGCAGCCCGGTCACCGTCTCGGGCAGCGGTGCCGCCTTGGCCGGGTCGCCCCAGCCGTTCCACAGCATGTCCATTGAACGGTCGTCCTCACAGATCGGTGTGCTGGCAGGGATGCGCGGTCCGCGCGGCTCGGCCGCCGTGTCCGGGCCGGGCCGCTTCCGTCCCGGCCCCGGGGCGTTACACTGTGACACATGACGCCTATTCGTCACAACGGTTCGGGCGGCGGATCGGACAACGACGCCGTGCTCGACGCGGTACGCGACTGTGTGCTGGCCGTCGGGGTTCGGCGCACCACGCTCGCCGACGTGGCCCGCCGCGCCGGCGTCTCCCGGATGACGCTGTACCGGCGCTGGCCCGACCTGCGGACCCTAGTGGGCGATCTGATGACCCGGGAGTGGATCCAGCTGGCCGGCCGGGCCATACCCGAGCCCGCGCCCGGCACCAGCACACGCACCCGGATCGTGGACGGGATGGTGGCCGGGGTCGAGGCGTTCCGGGCCCACCCGCTGTTCCGCAAGATCGTGGACGTGGATCCGGAACTGCTCCTGCCGTACGTCCTCGACCGGCGCGGCGCGAGCCAGGAAGCGCTGCTGGCACTGCTGGGCGACGCGCTGCGCGAGGGCCACGCGGACGGCTCGGTACGGCCCGGCCACACCGAACGGCAGGCCCGAGCCCTGCTGTTGACCGTGCAGTCCTTCACCCTGTCCCTGCGCACGATGACCGACGAGGACGATCCGGAGCTGGACTCCGCCGCGTTCCTCGGTGAGCTGCGCACCCTCCTGGAGAGGACCCTGACGCCATGAGCCACACCGAGGCCGCGCCCGGCTCGTCACTGAGCGCACACCGGCGCCGCCGGGAACTGGCCGAGGCCGCGGACGGCCGGACGGTCGACGTCCTGGTGGTCGGGCTAGGCGCCACGGGCGCCGGCGTCGCACTGGACGCGGCGGCCCGCGGATTGGACGTCGTCGCGTTGGACGCCCACGACCTGGCCTTCGGCACCTCCCGCTGGAGTTCGAAACTCATCCACGGAGGGCTGCGCTACCTGGCCTCCGCGCAGTTCGACGTCGCCCACGAGAGCGCGGTCGAACGCGGTGTGCTGATGACCCGGACGGCCCCGCACCTGGTGGCCGCCCAGCCGTTCGTGCTGCCGCTGACCCCGCTGGTGTCCCGGGCCCAGGCCTCGCTGGCGTGGGCCGGGTTCCGGGCCGGGGACATGCTGCGGCTGGCCGCCCGGACCCCGCGCCAGGTGCTGCCCGCTCCGCGCCGGCTGACGGCGACGGAGGCCCGGCACCTGGCACCCTCGGTCCGTGCGGGCGGGCTGCGCGGCGGACTGCTGTCCTGGGACGGCAAGGTGACCGACGACGCCCGGCTGGTGACCGCCCTGGCCCGGACGGCCGCCGCGCACGGCGCCCGGGTGCTGACCCGGGTCCGCGCGCTGCGACTGACCGGGACGGGAGCCCGTATCCGGGACGAACTCACCGGGGAGCAGGGCGAGATCAGGGCGCGCGCCGTGATCAACGCCGCCGGGGTGTGGGCGGGCACCCTCGCCGACGGCATCCGTATCCGGCCGTCCCGCGGCACCCACCTGGTCCTGCGCTCCGAGCGCCTCGGCACCCTGCCGGCCGGCCTGCACATCCCGATCCCCGGGGAGACCAACCGCTTCGTGCTGGTCCTGCCACAAGGGGACGGCCGCGTCTACGTCGGCCTCACCGACGAGCCGGTCGAGGGCGGGATCCCGGACGTGCCGGAGGTGCCCGAGACCGACATCGGCTTCCTGCTGGACGTGCTCGGCTCGGCCCTGGACGCGCCGGTCGCCCGCGACGAGGTGGTCGGCGCGTTCGCCGGGCTGCGCCCCCTGCTCGACACCTCCGCGGGCGGCTCACCGGACCGGACCTCCGACATCTCCCGCCGGCACGCCGTACTGACCTCGCCCGACGGTGTCACCACCGTGGTCGGCGGCAAGCTCACCACCTACCGGCGGATGGCGCAGGACGCCGTCGACGCCGCGGCCGAGGCCCGGGGCCTGCGCGCCGGGCCCTCCCCCACCGCCGCGCTGCCGCTGGTCGGCGCCGCCGCACCCGCACGCCTGCGTACGCTGCCCGCACCCCGCCGGCTGGTCCGCCGCTACGGCACCGAGGCCGTCGCGGTCCACGCCCTCACCACCCGGGACCCCTCCCTCGCCGCACCCGTGCTCCCCGGCCACCCCGTCACCCGCGCCGAACTCCTCTGGGCCGTCCGGCACGAGGGCGCCCTGGACGAGTCCGACCTCCTGGACCGCCGCACCCGCATCGGCGTGATCCCGGACGACCGCACCCAGGCACTCCCCGCGGCCCGGGACATCCTCGACAGGACGACACCGGCACACCCCTGACCCACACCCCGGCATGAACACCCGACGCCCGATCACTCGGGCGGTGGTGGAGGGTGTGTCAGAGCAGGCGGCGGATGTCGCCGCGGACGCGGTAGAAGCCGCCCGCCGCCGGGTGCAGGGCGTCGACGACGTACCGGGCGCCGGGTTCTCGTATCGCGCGCGGGAACTGGACGTTCCAGGAGGAGTCGAAGCCGTCGGAGAGCACGTGCACCCGCAGCCGGCCCGCATCCTGGACGCACTCGACCACCACCGCTCCGGCGGGCGCCTGGGTGACCGTGGACACCGCGGCCGCGGCCGTGGCCGGGGCGTAGGTCGGCGTGGCGGCGGCGAGCTTGACGTCCCGTGCCACCGGCACCGTGCCCTGCTGGGCCGCCGAGACCGCCGTCTCGCTCGCGTCGACGCAGACGAGTGAGCCGTCGGTGGTGACCAGGTACAGCCGCTCGTCGCGGTACTGCATCGACAGGGCCGAACCGCCGCCCGTGCCGAGTTTCCACAGCCGCGTGCCGTCCTGGTCGAAGCAGTAGACGGAGGAGGCGGCGTCCCCGGCGAAGACGAACCGGCCGCCCGGCGAGGTGGCGCACGAGTACACCGCGCTGTCGCACGTGTACGTCGCCTCGATCGCGCCGCTGTCCTTGGCCAGCCGCTGCACCACGCGGTGCGCGGTGCCCGCGTACACCGCGTCCTGCTCCTGCCAGCCGAACAGCACCCCGCCCTTGGTGGGCGTGTGCCACAACTCGCCGCCCCCGTCCGGTGCGTAGGCGGTGACGCCCCGGTGGTGGCCGTGGTACACGGCGCGGTCGTCGGCGCGGACCATCCACGCGTGCTCGCCCTGGCTGCGGCGGGACCACTGGTGCTCGTCCTCGTGGTCGATGACCGTGAGCCGGCCGTCGCGGTCGGAGACGTCCAGGACGCCCTCGTGGATGTCCAGCCAGAAGATGTCGACGTCGGCGGCGATGTCGTAGGCGGCGAAGGGCAGTTTGGAGGAGAGGTCGTAGACCTTGCCGTCGTCGCAGCCGGCGTAGATCCAGAAGTCGTCGGCCACCAGGCACTTCACCCCGTCGGGCAGGCTGAAGCGGGCCAGGACGGCGCCCTCGTGGTCCAGCGTGTAGACGTCACCGGCCTGGTTGCCCACCCAGCAGCGCTCGTCGTCGACATGGATGCCGAACGCGGCGGAGCCGGTGCGGAACCGCCACAGCACCGGTGCCACGGCCCGTGCGGTGGACGGGGCGGAGCTGACCTGACGGCGGGTCACCGCACGCGGCGCGCGGCCGCCCCGCACCGCGGGGGCGTACCCCTTGCGGACCTTCTCCCCCACCTTCCTCGCGGCGGCGGCCCGCGCCTTCTCCGTGGTCGGGAACGTGGTCGTCTGGGTCTGCCCGGCGGCGCCGATCCGGCCGTACCGCACCGTCACCACCTGCCCGTCGACCGTCACCTCGTAGAACTTGTGGGCGCCGCCGCCCTCCTGCGACAGCTCCAGGTACGTCGTCGACACCGCGGACCCCGTGGACATGGCACACCCCTCCCCGAGTGCGGACCCGCGGCCGTTCCCGCAGGTCCTCAACTGCTCCTCACGGTAGGGGGACCCACTGACAACGCCCCCGGGCCCGGGGGCGCCTCACGATCGGCGGCGGGTGTTGAGGCGGGCGGCCTGGCGGGTGAGGTGGTCGCGCTCGGCCAGGTTGGGTGCGCGGTGGGCCGCTTCCGCGTACAGCCGGGCCGCCGTGGCCAGGTCACCGTCGCGCTCGTGCAGGTGGGCCGCCACCGCGGCGTACCGGGGCAGGGAGGCGTCCAGACCGGCGAGCGCTGCCAGGCCGGCGCGCGGGCCGTCGGCCTCGCCGACGGCGACCGCGCGGTTGAGCCGGACGACGGGGCTGTCGGTCAGGCGGGTCAGCTCGTCGTACCACTCGACGATCTGCACCCAGTCGGTCTCCTCGGCGGTGGGCGCGTCGGCGTGCAGTGCCGCGATGGCCGCCTGGGCCTGGAACTCGCCCAGCCGGTCGCGGGCCAGGGCCGCCTGCAGGATCCGGACGCCCTCGGTGATCAGCCCGGTGTCCCACCGGCCGCGGTCCTGCTCGGTGAGGGGCACCAGGCTGCCGTCGGGTGCCGTCCGGGCGGCGCGGCGGGCGTGGTGGAGCAGCATGAGGGCGAGCAGTCCCGCGACCTCCGGATGGTCGATGCGGGCGGCGAGCTGCCGGGTGAGCCGGATCGCCTCGGCGGTGAGGTCCACGTCGCCGGAGTACCCCTCGTTGAAGACGAGGTACAGCACGCGCAGCACGGTGGCCACGTCACCGGGCCGCCCGAACCGTACGCCCGAGACGGTGCGCTTGGCCCGGCTGATGCGCTGGGCCATGGTCGCCTCCGGCACCAGGTAGGCCTGGGCGATCTGCCGGGTGGTGAGCCCGCCGACGGCGCGCAGGGTGAGCGCCGTCGCGGAGGCCGGGGTCAGGGACGGGTGGGCGCACAGGAAGTAGAGGTGGAGCGTGTCGTCCACCGCGGGCACGGGTCCGGGCGGAGGCTGTTCGTCGTGCAGGTCCTCACGCCGGCGGCGGGCGGTGTCCGCCCGGACCTGGTCGAGGAACTTGCGCCAGGCCACGGTGACCAGCCAGCCCTTGGCATCCCTCGGCTGCTCGCCGGGCCAGACGCGGAGCGCCTCGACGAGGGCGTCCTGAACGGCGTCCTCGGCCGCCGCGAAGTCGGCTCCGCGGCGGACGAGGACCCCGATCACCGTCGGCGTGAGGCTCCTGAGCAGGGCCTCGTCCATCGAGCGGATCATTCCGTGACGGTGGGCGGCGCGGCCAGGAACGGGCGGACCTCGAGCCACTCGTGGATCGGCTTCCCGCCCGCGCCGGGGGCCGCCGACAGTTCCCCGGCCAGCTCGACGGCCCGCTCGTAGCTGTCGACGTCGATCACCATCCAGCCGGCGATGAGGTCCTTGGTCTCGGCGAACGGGCCGTCGGTGACCGGCGGGCGCCCTTCGCCGTCGGAGCGGACCCAGGTCCCCTCGGGGGCGACCGCCTGGCCGTCGACGAACTCGCCGGTCTTCTCCAGCCGGGCGGCGAAGTCCTGCATGTACCGCACGTGGGCCGCGATCTCCTCCGGTGTCCACTGGTCCATCGGCACGTTGTTGACCGGGGCCGGGGCGCCGCGGTAGTGCTTCAGCAGCAAGTACTTGGCCATCGTGCTTCTCCCTGGTGGTCGTGCGACACATTGTGGTCGCGCTCACCCCTGGGACGCAGCCGGTCGCGGCTTCTCGACATCGCCGTCCGAAGTTTTTTTCCGGCTCCCGCGGACACCGGGCGGGGCGGCCGGCCACCGGGTGCTCCGGCAGGAGTCCCGCCGAAGTCCGCGCACGAGTCCGCGCCGGGGTCCGACGGGGCGGGGAACGGCCCGAGCGCATGGTTTCGCCGTTCCCCGTCCCTGCCTGTCGGCACACCGCCGCTCGGGGGTGCCAGGCGGTGTGCCGGTCCGTGGGGTCACGACCTGCGCGGACGTACCGGATCACCGGTCCCGTCCCGGAGCCTTCGCGGATCGATCCTGCTCCGACCCTCCGGCGCCGCGCCCCTGCGCGCCAGCCGGAGGGGTCCGGCCGGGTGAGCGGCACACCCGGGCCGGTCCGAGGAGGACGGGGTAGGACGGTCCCCGGTCGTCAGCGGTGTCGGCGCCGTGGGCCTGCGGACGGGAGTGCCCCCGCCCG
The DNA here is from genome assembly GCF_014654935.1 of Streptomyces capoamus. Taxonomy (GTDB): domain Bacteria; phylum Actinomycetota; class Actinomycetes; order Streptomycetales; family Streptomycetaceae; genus Streptomyces; species Streptomyces capoamus. Next base: position 164,227 of record NZ_BNBF01000003.1, on the reverse strand, counting down.
CAGCGCCCGCGCCAACGGCGCCCGCGCACCGGCCGGTCCCCGCTTGGTGCCCCTCGGGCGATGGTGCGACGCTGGGTGGAGAGGTGTCCGACGAGGGGACATGGAGGGCCGATGGGGCGCGACGTCCCGGCGCTCGTCTTCACCCGCGAGGACCGCCGCCGGTACCGGATCAAGATGCACGAGTGCCTGGAGGCGCTGGCGCAGATGCTGCGCGAGGCGCGGTTCGAGTCGGAGCGTCCGCAGGTCGGCCTGGAGATCGAGCTGAACCTGGTGGACGACGGGGCCGAGCCGGCGATGCGCAACACCGATGTGCTGGAGGCGATCTCCGACCCGGCCTGGTCCACCGAGCTGGGCCGGTTCAACCTGGAGATCAACGTGCCGCCCCGGCGGCTGACGGCGGGCGGCCCGGACGCCTGGGAGTCGGAGATCCGGGCCGCGCTGAACCACGCCGACGAGCGGGCCCGGTCGGTGGGCGCCCGGCTGCTCATGGTCGGGATCCTGCCGACGCTGCGGCAGGAGGACATCAGCGAGGAGTCCCTGTCGGAGAATCCCCGCTACCGGCTGCTCAACGACCAGATCTTCGCGGCCCGCGGCGAGGACCTGCGCATCGAGATCGACGGGGCCGACCGGCTGCGGACGTACGCGGACACGATCACCCCGGAGGCGGCCTGCACCAGCACGCAGTTCCATCTGCAGGTCTCGCCGGAGGAGTTCGCCGGCTACTGGAACGCGGCGCAGGCGATCGCCGGGGTGCAGGTGGCCCTCGCGGCGAACTCCCCGTTCCTGTTCGGCAAGGAGCTGTGGCACGAGACGCGGATCCCGCTGTTCGAGCAGGCCACCGACACCCGCCCGGAGGAGATCAAGGTGCAGGGGGTACGGCCCCGGGTGTGGTTCGGGGAGCGGTGGATCACCAGCGTCTTCGACCTGTTCGAGGAGAACCTGCGCTACTTCCCGGCCCTGCTCCCGCTGTGCGACGAGCAGGACCCGGTGGAGACGCTGGACCGCGGCGACACCCCCGAGCTGTCCGAACTCACCCTGCACAACGGCACGATCTACCGCTGGAACCGGCCGGTGTACGCCGTGGCGAACGACCTGCCGCACATCCGGGTGGAGAACCGGGTGCTGCCGGCCGGCCCGACCGTCGCCGACACCCTCGCGAACGGCGCGTTCTACTACGGGCTGACCCGGGCCCTGGTGGAGGAGGACCGGCCGGTGTGGTCGCGGATGTCCTTCGCCGCCGCCGAGGACAATCTGCACGCCGCCGCCCGGCACGGCATCGACGCGCTGCTGTACTGGCCCGGGATGGGCGAGGTGCCGGTGCCCGAGCTGGTGCTGCGCCGGCTGCTGCCGCTCGCGCACCGCGGCCTGGAGCACTCGGGCATGGACGCGGCGTGGCGGGAGCCGCTGCTGGGCGTCATCGAGCAGCGCTGTGTGACGGCGCGCAACGGAGCGGTGTGGCAGAAGGAGATGTTCCACCACGTCGCCGGCACCGCGCACGCCGGCCGGCACGAGGCGCTGCGCCGGATGACCCAGGTGTACATCGACTACATGCATCTCAACGCCCCGGTGCACACCTGGCCGGTGGACTGAGCGGGATCAGCGGCGCGCGCGCAGCACGCGTACCGCGCGGTCGAACGCCGAGTCGCGGTGGTGCGCGAACTCCTCCTCGGTGAAGACGGGTTCGGTGAGCTGCGGCGGGATGCCCGTACCGTCGAAGGTGCGGCCGGTGCGGGTCAGGTACTCCTCGTTCGGCAGGACGAAGAGCATGCCGTCGGGGAGCGTGCGCATCATGACGTCCGAGAAGACGCCCTGGGTGGGCTGCCCGATCCGCACGGTGCGCCCGGGGCGGTCCAGCAGGGCCTGGGTGAACGTCTCGCCGGCGCTGACGGTGGATCCGCCGGTGAGGACGGCGACCGGTCCGGTGTACCGGGGCGCGCGGGCCGGGACGACGGGCACGGGTTCGGGCCGGGTGTGGCGGGTGGGGTCGGCCGGGTCGTTGCGGGCGCGCTTGGCGTACGCGGTGTAGGGGGTGCCGGTCAGCCGGGCGGCGATGCGGATGCCGAGGGCGTCGGAGCCGCCCCCGTTCACGCGCAGGTCGATGATCAGTCCGTGCAGGCGCCGGGTGCGTGCCGGGGTGAGGACGGTGTCGAGCGTGCGGTCGAGTTCCGCCCGCTCGGCGGTGAACGGCGCGTCGTCGCCGGCGTAGCCGCCGAAGCCGGAGATCCGCAGGTAGCCGAGGTCGCCGGGCAGATCGGCGTAGGTGATCCGGCCCGCTGCGAAGTCCTGGCGGTTCTTCGCGTCCTTCAGGTCCCGGGTGACGGTGAACCGCTTGACCCGGGCGTCCAGTCGCGGGCTCGGCGGCTCGGTACCGGGCCGTACCTCGGCGAAGACGCGGTCGCCGTCCTTGACCGCGACGTGGGCGTCGTGGAGGGGCCGCAGCATGCGGCTGATGATGCCGAACAGTTCGGCCCGGGTGGTGCCGGGGTGCACCTGGGGCCGGTACCGGTCCCGGACGGCGTGCCAGTCGACGCCCTTGAGCGCGAAGAAGGGGTAGTTCTCCTCGAAGGTCTGCCAGAGCACGTCGAAGTCGGCCCGGGGGTCCGTGGCCGGGGGCCGGGTGCAGTCGGCGGGCAGGGCCCGGAGCCGGGTCAGCCGCCGGTGCCCGACCGAGCTGTCCGCGGTGAGCCGGGCGTGGTCGCGGTCGTGCGTGGTCCGTACCGTCAGGGCGGTGCCGTCGGGTGTGAGGTAGTTGCCGGGTCCCGTCTGCCGTGCGGAGTCGCCCGCGAGGCAGCCGGCGGCGGATGTCTGGTACTCCCGCAGGGCCCCGTCGCCGAGGACGAGCAGGGTGCCGTAGCCGTCGGTGCGCCACACCCCGTCGGTGGCGGACCGGCCGGCCGGCGCGGCGGAGGCGGCGGGCAGGGCGGTGGCGGCGACGGTGAGGGCGGCGGCGACGGCCGTGGCGATGCGCACGAGGGGTCCTCCGGATCGGGGCGGGTGGCGGACCCCCACCGTCCCGGGCGGCCGCACTCCCCCGCCATCCGGCGGACCGGCGCTCCGGCCCGGGGGAAAGCCCCAGGGCGCAGCCGCCGCTAGCGGTGTACGGCGGGCCGTTCCAGGCTCGTCCCGGGGCAGCCCGAGGACTGGGGCAGATGGGACTTCGCCCACTCGGCGAGTGCGCGCAGGGCGGGCTCCAGGGCGGCGCCGGCGTCCGTCAGCCGGTATGAGACGCGCAGCGGGGGGCCCTCGTCGACCTCGCGCAGGACCAGGCCGGCCGCGCCGAGTTCGGCGAGCCGGTCGGACAGCATGCGTTCGCTGATGCCGGGGATGGCCCGCCGGAGGTCGGTGAAGTAGGCGGGCTGTTCCACGAGGACGGCCACGATCGGGCCGCTCCAGCGTTTGCCGAGCAGCTGGAAGACCTGGGTGATGCCGTCGTCCACCCGCTTGCACGCCGCACTGTCGTGGTTCTGCTCCGCCGCCATGACCTCAGGGTACTACTTCACCGTATGGGGCTGAGAAAAAGTAAGTCCATGTGTTAAACATAGTCCAGTACGAAACGTGAGCCGGGCGCTCCGTGGCGTCCGGCTGTCCTCGCTTCCTTGGAGACACCCATGGCCACCCTCCTGCACATCGATTCGTCCGTCTTCCCGGCCGAGGAGTCGGCGTCCCGCGCCGTGACGGAGGCCTTCCGCAAGCACTGGGAGGAGCAGCACCCGCAGGGCACGGCCGTCTACCACGACCTCGCGGCCGAGCCCGTGCCGCACATCACCGCCGACGCACACCTGGCCGGCTTCGTCCCGGCGAGCGCGCACACCCCCGGGCAGGCCGCCGCCTTCGCCGAGCGCGTGCGGCTCATCGAGGAGCTGGAGCGGGCCGACGCGATCCTGATCGGCGCGCCGATGTACAACTACACGATCCCGTCGACCCTCAAGGCCTGGCTGGACAACGTGATCCTGATGGGCCGCACCGCGGGCGAGAACCCGTCCGCCAAGGGCACCCCGGTCACCGTCGTCGCCAGCCGGGGCGGCTCGTACGCGCCGGGCACCCCGCGCGAGGGCTACGAGTACGTGCAGAACTACCTCCGGGCCGTCCTGGCCGACGCCCTCGGCCTGGACGTGGAGTTCATCGTCCCGGAGCTGACCATGGCAACGAAGAACCCGGCGATGGCCGAGCTGGTCCCGCTGTACGAGGCCTCCCGCGACCGTGCCTTCCAGGCCGCCGCCGCCAGGGCCCGGCAGCTGGCGGAGCGCGTCGCGGCCTGAGCCCTTTCCCGTAACCGCCTCGCAGCCCGAGCCCCCTGCCGTACCGCCTCGCGTGATCCCGGGGCCGGCCCCGTGCCGGCCCCGGGATCACGCGTGCGCAGGGCCCGAGGTCACGCGTGCGCAGGGTCGGCCCGAGGTCACGCGTGCGCTCGGCCCGAACTCACGCGTACGCACGGCCGCGTTCAGGCGGCCAGGACCAGCACCAGGGGGACGCCCCGGCAGGGCACGAGGCGCAGGCCGTCGTACACGCCGGGCCGCCCGGTGGCGAGGACCCCGCCGAAGTCCGGGCCCTTGGTGAGCGAGCCGGCCAGGTGGGCGGGGTCGGCGGAGGCGGCGACCCGGCCGCGGGCGTTCACCAGACGGGCCGGCCCGGGCAGCCCCCGCAGCAGCGGCAGCACGGCCGCCTCGAAGTGCCGCAGGTACACGTCGGCCGCCGCCACTCCGGCGAACGCCCCCCGGGAGCGCACCGGTTGGGACAGGGTGAGGCTGTACTCGTCGGAACAGAGGTAGTCCACGTACGGTCCGGCCACGGCCCGGCGCCCGGTGTCGCGGGGCAGCGCGAACCAGTCCCAGTGCGTGTAGTCGGAGTAGGCCGACCGGCCGGGGTCGAGATCGAGCAGGAGCGGGCGTACGGCGCCGTCGGCGCCCGTCTGCCACCATTCCAGCCAGGCCGGCACGTCGGCCAGCAGACCGGGGGCCGCGACGAAGCCGGCACCGGAGACGAGTTCCCCGTGGCGCAGCCGCAGATGCAGTCCGGGGCGCAGGGCGGCGAGGTCACGGCTGGCGGGCCGGCGGCCCTCGGCGGCCACCCGTTCCAGCAGGGCCGCGGTGTCGGCGCGGATGCCCGCGACCGCCGCGAAGACGGCCTCCAGCGCGCCGCCCACCCGCGCGGCCACCCAGGTCTCGGGGTCCGTGGCGACGGTGGCCCCGGGACTGACGACCATCATGTCCTCCAGCGGACGGGATCCGGACGCGACGCGGTCAGAGCGCGAGACGTACGGCGACGAGCCGCGCCGTCGACTCGCTGACGCACCGCTCGGCCAGCGTGCCGGCCGTTTCACGGACCCCATCCTGCACGGCGGAGACGACGGAGCGGTGACGCTCCGCAACTTCTTCACGATATGCGTCGTCGGCCAGGACGAGACACAGCAGGGCGCCCACCTCGCTCTGCAGGGCGACCTGTTCGCGGGTGAGCCGGGCCGACTGCGCCGCGGCGGCCAGTTCCACGTGGAAGCGGCCGTAGAGCCGGCTGCGCGCCGCCGCGTCCCCGGCCACCGCCAGCTCTCCGGCCGTCCGGTGCAGCGGCTCCAGGTCCGCGGGTTCGGTGCGCCGGGCGGCGAGCCGGGCGGCGGCGCCGGACAGCGCGGCCCAGTGGTCGCCGAGGTCCCGCAGCTCCTCGGTGCTCCAGCCGCGCAGCCGGGACTTGAGGCGGTCGTCGGCGGGGACCTCGGGAAGCGAGACGAAACTGCCGCCGCCGCGGCCCCGGCGGGTGGTGACCAGACCCTGCTGGCGCAGCGCCATGAGCGCCTCCCGCAGGGTGACCGTGGAGACGCCGAGCCGGCCGGCCAGTTCGCTCTCGCCGGGCAGCTGCTCGCCGTCGGCGAGGAGCCCCAGCTCGATCGCGTCGCCTATGCGGCGGACGACCGCGTCGACGCGGGCCCGGCTGTCCACGGGGCTGAAGACGGCCTTGCGGGCGCCTGCGTCTGTCTCGTGCTGCCTCACGGCCACCACCTCGTGCGCTGACTCAAGCTTTACCCTAACGGGACCTTGAGCTATGACCTATGACTTCATATGTTTGCGGTCAACGTTCAGCGCGCCAGAAGGGTTCCCGCATGGAGGGACGTGCGATCCGGTTGCAGGGCCTGCGCAAGTCGTTCGGCGACACCACCGCCGTGGCCGGGGTCGACCTGGAGATCCGGGACGGCGAGTTCTTCTCGATGCTGGGCCCGTCCGGTTCCGGCAAGACGACGGTCCTGCGGCTCGTCGCCGGGTTCGAGACACCCGACCGGGGCCGGATCGAACTCGCCGGACAGGACGTCACGGGCCTCGCCCCGTTCGAGCGGGACGTGCACACCGTGTTCCAGGACTACGCCCTCTTCCCGCACATGACGGTCGAGCAGAACGTCGCCTACGGCCTCAAGGTCCGCAGGGTGCCCAAGGCCGAACGCCTGGTCCGCGCCCGCAAGGCGCTGGCCGAGGTCGGCCTCGAAGGCTACGGCCCACGCCGTCCCGCCCAGCTGTCCGGCGGGCAGCGCCAGCGCGTCGCCCTCGCCCGCGCCCTCGTCGGCCGCCCCCGCGTGCTGCTGCTGGACGAGCCGCTCGGCGCCCTCGACCTGAAGCTGCGCGAGCGCATGCAGGTCGAACTGAAGGCGATCCAGCGGGAGGTGGGCATCACCTTCGTCTTCGTCACCCACGACCAGGAGGAGGCCCTGACGATGAGCGACCGGATCGCCGTCCTCGACCGGGGCCGCATCGCCCAGGTCGGCACCCCCGCGGAGATCTACGAGCGTCCGGCGACCCCCTTCGTCGCCTCCTTCGTCGGCACCTCCAATCTCCTGGAAGGCGAGGCGGCCCACCGGATCACCGGCTCCCCGGGCACCTACAACATCCGCCCGGAGAAGATCCGCGTCCTCAAGGACGCCGCCGAGCCGGACGAGCCGGAGCACACCACCGCCACCGGCACCGTCGCCGAGGTCGTCTACCTCGGCGACGCCACCCGCTTCCTGGTCGACCTGGACGGCGGCGGCCGGCTCACCGCGCTCCAGCAGAACCTGGAGACCTCCTCCGCGGACGTCGCCGCCTACCGCGGTACCCGGGTCCGCCTCCAGTGGCACCACCGGCACGCCGTCCGCCTGCCCTCCTGACCCGTCCGCCTGCCCGCCTGCCCACCTGATGCCCCCTCCCCCTGGAGTACGCCGTGCGCCTCACCCGTACCCTGCGCTCCTCAGCCGTCTGCGCCGCCGCGCTGCTGCTCGCCGCCGCCTGCGACTCCTCCGGCCCCGGCGGCACGTCCGCCACCGGCCTCAACCCGCCCGACCTCAAGGCCCCCACGAAGCTCGGCAGGACCGAGGGCCAGGTCAACCTCATCGCCTGGGCCGGCTACGTCGAGGACGGCTCCAACGACCCCGCGGCGAACTGGGTCTCCGGCTTCGAGAAACGGACGGGGTGCCGGGTCCGTTCCAAGGTCGCCGCCAGCTCGGACGAGATGGTCAAGCTGATGAAGACCGGCGAGTACGACGCCGTCTCCGCCTCCGGCGACGCCTCCCTGCGCCTGATCGCCTCCGGTGACGCCGCCCCCGTCAACACGGACCTGGTCCCCCACTACCGGGACGTCTTCAGCGGGTTGAAGAACGGCGCCTGGAACTCCGTACGGGGGAAGATGTACGGCATCCCGCACGGCCGGGGCGCCAACCTGCTGATGTACGACACGGCGAAGGTCAGGCCCGCGCCCACCTCCTGGTCCGCCGTCTTCGACGACGCCCCCCGGTACAAGGGACACGTCACGGCGTACGACTCCCCGATCTACATCGCCGACGCGGCCCTGTACCTCAAGGCCACCAGGCCCGAGTTGAAGATCAGGGACCCGTACGCGCTCGACCAGAAGCAGTTCGACGCGGCCGTGGCACTGCTGAAGCGGCAGAACGCGAGCGTGGGCGAGTACTGGAGCGACTACCTCAAGGAGGTCTCCGCCTTCAAGAGCGGTGACTCGGTGGTCGGCACGACCTGGCAGGTCATCGCCAACCTCGCCGCCTCCGAGGGCGCGAAGGTCAAGGCGCTGGTCCCGAAGGAGGGTTCGACCGGCTGGTCGGACACCTGGATGGTCTCCGCGAAGGCCAAGCACCCCAACTGCGCCTACAAGTGGCTCGACTGGATCGTCTCCCCCGAGGTCAACGCCCAGGTCGCGGAGTACTTCGGCGAGGCTCCCGCCAACTCCAGGGCGTGCGCCGAGACCAAGGACAAGAACTTCTGCACGGTCTACCACGCCGCCGACGAGAACTACTGGAAGAAGATCGCCTTCTGGAACACGCCCATCGAGCAGTGCCTGGACGGCCGCACGGACGTCAGGTGCGTGCCGTACGCCAAGTGGGTGCAGGCCTGGACCGAGATCAAGGGCTGAGCCGTGACGACCGACGTGCCGCCCGCCGCCGGCCGGGGCACCGTCCGGCGGCTCGCCGGAACCCTGCACCGCAGGCCCCGGCTCCGCCTGGCCCTCCTGCTCACCGGCCCGCTGCTGTGGCTTTCCGTCCTCTACCTCGGTTCGCTGGCGGTCCTGTTCGTCTCCGCCTTCTGGACCACCGACTCCTTCACCTCCCAGGTGGTGAAGGTCTGGTCGACGGACAACTTCCACGCGCTGTTCACCACGCCGGTCTACCGCCAGGTCGTCCTGCGCAGCGTCGGCGTGGCCCTCGCGGTGACCGTGCTGTGCGCGGTGATCGCCTTCCCCCTCGCGTTCTACACCGCCCGCGTGGCCCGGCCGCAGCGGCGCCCGTTGCTCGTCGTCGCCATCCTCACCCCGCTGTGGGCGAGTTACCTGGTCAAGGTGTACGCCTGGCGGCTGATCCTGTCCGAGGGCGGGCTCGCCGACTGGATGCTCGCGCCGTTCGGACTGAGCGGCCCCGGCTACGGCCTGCCCGCCACGGTCCTCACCCTGACCTACCTCTGGCTGCCGTACATGGTGCTGCCTCTCCACACGGCCCTGGAACAGCTCCCGGCCGGCCTGCTGGAGGCGTCCGCCGACCTCGGGGCGCGGCCGGGGCGGACGTTCCGCTCGGTGGTGCTGCCCATGGTGCTGCCCTCGGTCGCCGCCGGCTCCGTGTTCACCTTCTCGCTCAGCCTCGGCGACTACATCACCGTGCAGATCGTCGGCGGCAAGACCCAGCTGATCGGCAATCTCGTCTACTCCAACATCGAACTCAACCTGCCCATGGCCGCCGCGCTCGGCACCGTGCCCGTGGCGGTGATCGTCCTGTACCTGCTGGCGATCCGCCGCACGGGCGCCCTGAACAGCCTGTAGCCCCGCCTTGCCGCACCCGGAGCACCGAGGCACTCGGAGCCCCCTGGGCACTCGGAGGAGAGAGGCACCATGCACCTCAGCCGCACCGCGCGCATCGCCCTGCGCATCGGCGCCGGGCTCGGATTCGCGGTGATCTACGTCCCGCTGCTGCTCGTCCTGGTCAACTCCCTGAACCCCGACCGCAGCGCGAGCTGGCCACCGCCGGGACTCACCCTGCGCTGGTGGTCGGCGGCCGCGCACAACTCCGGGGCGCGGGCGGCGTTGTGGGTCTCGGTGAAGGCGGGGCTGGGCGCCACCGCCATCGCACTCGTCCTCGGCACCCTGATCGCCTTCGCCGTGGCCCGGCACCGGTTCTTCGGCCGCGACACCGTGTCCTTCGTCGTGGTCCTGCCGATCGCGCTGCCCGGCATCGTCACGGGCATCGCCCTCAACTCGGCGTTCAGCACGGTCCTGGCGCCGCTCGGCGTGGGTCTCGGCCTGTTCACGGTGATCGTCGGGCACGCCACCTTCTGCATCGTCGTGGTCTTCAACAACGTGGCGGCCCGACTGCGCCGTACGGCCCGCTCCTACGAGGAAGCGGCCATGGACCTCGGCGCCACCGCCTTCCGCGCCTTCGCGGACGTCACCTTCCCGCTCGTCCGCTCCGCGCTGCTGGCGGGCGGCCTGCTCGCCTTCGCCCTGTCCTTCGACGAGATCGTGGTCACCACGTTCACCGCGGGGCCGGGCATCGAGACCCTGCCCGTCTGGATCTTCGGCAACATGACCCGGCCGCAGCAGGCGCCGGTGGTCAACGTGGTGGCCGCCGTGCTGGTCCTGCTGTCGGTGATCCCGGTCTACCTAGCCCAACGGCTGTCCGCGGACACGGCGACCTCCAGCCGGGTATGAGCAGGGCGACGGCCGGGACCGGGCCGTCGGCAACCGGTCGTACGGCGGTCACGCTCGCGTGGGTCGTCGCAGCGCATGTTCGAGGGGACGACAGGATGAGCACAGGAAAGCCGGTCGACCCGGCGCGGACGTTGGGCACGGTCTACCGGGCCTCCTCGGCCGCCGTCGCGGGACTGGGTGACGAGGAGTCCTGGCTGCCGACCGGGTGTACGGGCTGGGCGGTCCGCGATCTCGTCTTCCACTGTCTGCAGGACGCCCAGCGCGGACTCGTGGCCCTGCACACGCCGTCGGACCAGCCCGTCGACCGGGACGCGGTGACGTACTGGCAGGACTGGCGGCCGGACAGCGCCGGCGCGGCGAACGGGCGCCGCTGGGCGCGGGTGAACGGGAGCATGTTCCTGGTATTCGCCCAGTTGCAGGAGCTGTACCGGGAGACGCTGGCGGCGGCTGCGCACGCGGCTGCCGCCGCGGACCCGGCCCGGCACGTGGCGACGCAGGGCCACGTGCTGACCGCGGGCGACCTGATCACCACGCTGGCGGTCGAGGCGACCGTCCACCATCTCGACCTGACCGTCCGGCTGCCGCTCGCCCCCGCTCCCGCCCCCGAGGGTCTGACGGCGGTGCGTGCCACGCTGGACGGTCTGCTCGGCCGGCCCGCCCCCGCGGACTGGACCGACGAGCGGTACGCGCGCGTGGGCACCGGCCGGGCCGCGCCGACCGACGCCGAACGCGCCGCCCTGGGCGCGGCGGCGGACCGGCTCCCGTTGTTCGGCTGAGGTCCGCCCGCACGCCCGATGCGGGGACACCCGCGGGCGACACCTGCGCGGTGCGGGACATCCCGGCCGGGTTGATGGAAACCTGCGCCCCATGAACAACCCTCCCAGCATCAACAGTTACGTCGACCGGGTCACGGCCGGACCCGGCGGGGCCCTGACCGACGAGGTCGGCGTCATCACGGGCGACCTCACCGTCGCCACCATCCTCCTGGCCGACGGCCACAGTGCGCGGGTCGCCGTCCAGTCCTCCGGGAGCGACACCTGGTACACGCTCTCCGGCGGCCCGGCCCCGGTGCCGGCCGGCCAACTCGCCGCCTACCACCGGGATCTGCTCGGCCGTATCCGCCGCGGTGGAGGAGCGCGCGCGACCTGAGCCGGGCCGGAGCGCCGTCGGGCCGGTGCCGCCGACGGACCGTCGGGACGGGCTGCGTGAGACGGCGCTCGCGGGTAACCCGCGATGTCATGAACGCGTTGAAGAAGCGGACCCGGCGACCCACCGTCACCGCGACCGCAACCGCATCCACGTCCGTCACCACGCCCGTCACCACGCCCGTCACCGTCACCGGAGCGGGGAGGTAGCCGTGCTCTTCCTGGTCGTCGCCCTGCTCCTGCTGGGCCTCGTCGTGGGAGCGGCCGCCTATCTCCCCTGGCCCCTCACGCTGGTGCTCGGCTCGCTCATCGCCGTCTGGCTCGTCGTCTTCGCCGGCCGCGAACGGCGGCGCCGCAACCGGACCAGGAGGGCCTGACCATGCGCCTGACCGCTCCCCCTTCGTACCGGACGGGCCGACGGGACACCGAGGGGATGGCCGTGGCCTCCTTCGTCCTCGGACTCGTCGGACTCCTGGTCCTCAACCTGATCCTCGGCCCGATCGCCATCGTGCTGGCCGTGATCGCCCTGCGGCGGGACACCCCGCGCCGGTTCCGCGCCCTCCTCGGGCTGGGACTGGGCATCGCGGACCTGGTGCTGCTCGCCGTCCTGATGGCCGCGCACGGGACGGCGTCCTGGTCCGTGTGGGGCGGCTGAGCCCGTGGCACGACACGCCGGGTTTCGCGGCCACGCTGCGGGGGAGTCGGTGCCCGTGGTTTCGTACGGTCCTCCTCACCGCGTGCACGTGCCGGGACTGCGGGCCCACTGGTTGACGCAGACGTTCGTGCACTGGCCCTATCCGCCCGACCGGATCCAGTCGCTGCTCCCGCGCGGGCTGACCGTGGACACGTACGACGGTTCGGCGTGGGTGAGCCTCACCCCGTTCGTCATGGCGGGTGTGCGCCCGCACGGTTCGCCCGCAGCCCTGCCCCCCTTCGCGGAGACCAACCTGCGCACCTACGTGCGGGGCCCGGACGGCGGGCAGGGGCTGTGGTTCCTGTCCATCGAGGTGGCCTGCCCGGTGATGCTGGCCGCCCGTGCGGTGGGGGTGCCGTACCACCTCGGCCGCCTGCGGCTGGCGCGCCGCGACGGCGTGGTGGCCTACAGCGGCGCGC
>NZ_BNBF01000003.1:150582-151780 GCF_014654935.1 Streptomyces capoamus | reverse complement strand
GACGGGGCGGCGGGACCGGGTACCGCCTGTCGGTCCGGCCGGGCGAACCGATCCGGCCGAGCGGCCGGGACGTGTGGCTCACCTCGCGCTGGCGGGCCTTCACCCGGCAGCTCGGCGCGCTCTGGGAGACACCCGTCGAACACGCGCCGTGGCCGCTGCGCGAGGCTCGTCTCGAAACACTGTCGGAGACGGTGACCACCGTCGCGGGACTGCCCGCCCCCGTGACGGAGCCCGTCGTGCACTTCTCCGACGGCGTCCGCGACGTACGGCTGGGCGTCTCGCACCCGGTACGGCGCCGCGGCCGGGCCTTCCCCGGGTGCGCCCCGGACGGATGAAGCCGACCCGGCCGGGCCCTCCCCGGCTGCGCTTCGACGGCTGGATCGCCGGTGTCGGTACGGCGTCCGGTACCCGGCTGGTGCTCGGCCACTGGCCCCGCTCGCCGTTCGGCCCGTTCAGCGACGTGATGCTGGAACGGGAGGACGGCCACCGCCTGCTGCTGGCCCCGACCCGGCGCACGGCGGACTTCATCGCCGGCACGTACACCTTCGACGAGGTACGCGTCGCCCCGGTACGGGTCCGCGTCACCGGCGACCACTGGGCGGTGACCGCCGGTGCGCTGCTCGACCTCCGCTTCACCGTCGGCCGCAGGAGCCGGCCGGGGCTGCTGCTCAGGGCCGTGCCCGGTCCGCTGGCCGCCTGGACCGGCTGGACGACGCTGACCGACCCGCTCGCGCGAGTGCTGCTCGGCGCGCGGACCCGCGGGAGCGCGGGCGGCGGCCGGCGCGAGTGGTACGGCGCCCGCGATGCGCACCGGCTCACCGCGGTGCGCGCCGTCCACGAGGGACGCGACCTCGGTTCTCTCGCGCCGGTCGAGCCCGCCGTCCGGTTCGGTTTCGGGTCGACGCCCCGCACACCCGGCCTGGTACGCATCACGACGACGGTGGGCCTTCCCCGCGCCGGAAGCGGACCACCGTCCTGAAGACCGCCGGCGGGAGCGGCCCGGCAGGGCGTTCCGTAGGCTGGAGGAATCCGTTCCTCCGCCCGGAGGTCTGCTGGCAGGCAGGAGATGGCCGTGATCGAACTGGCCGCGGCGTTCGCCGTCGCGGGAGCGGCGAGCAACGCCGTGGGCACCGCGTTCCAGCGCAAGGCGGCCTCGGCGAGCAGCCGCGGCGGGATCCGGCTGCTGGCGGAGCTGGTC
>NZ_BNBF01000003.1:146810-150540 GCF_014654935.1 Streptomyces capoamus | reverse complement strand
CACCGTCCTTTCTGGGTGATCGGCATGGCCGGCGTGATCTGTGCCGCGCTGTTCCAGAGCCTGGCACTGGTCAACGGTCCGCTCGCGCTGGTCCAGCCCCTCTTCATCCTGGAGCTGCCGTTCGCGCTGCTGGTCGCCGCGCCGCTGATGCACCGGCGGCTGCCCCGCTCGGGCTGGTGGGGGGTGGGCGGCTGCGTGGCGGGCCTCGCCGTGCTGCTCGTCGCCGCCGCCCCGCACGGCGCGACCGACCACGCGCCCCTCACCCGGTGGATCCCGGCCCTGTGCCTGTGTGTCGGCGCGATGGCCGCCGCCGTGCTGCTGGCGGGCCGGGGCGGTGCGCCGGCCCGGCGCGCCGCGCTCCTGGCCGCCGCCTCCGCGATCGGCAACGCCCTGACCGCCGCCCTGCTGAAGTCGGCCAGCGGCACCTTCGCCGACCACGGTTTCCCGGCATTCCTGCGGTCCTGGCAGACGTACGGCTTCGCGCTCGCCGGTGTCGCCGCCGTGCTGCTGCTGGAGAACGCGTTGCAGGCCGGTCCGCTCGCGGCGGCGCAGCCGGCGCTGACCATCGGCGACGCGGTGGTGAGTCTGACGCTGGGGATCATGCTCTTCGACGAGCGGATCCGCACCGGCTGGTGGCTCGTGCCGGAGGCCTGCGGCGCCCTGCTGATCATCGGGGGCGTACTGGTCCTGAGCCGGGCCGTGCAGCGCATCGTCGTCCTGCCGGTTCCGGCCGCGGAGCAGCGTTCCACGACGTGAGGCGGCCCGGTCCTCCGCCTAGCGCGGTCGCGTGAGCCGTACCTCCTCCACGCCGAGCAGGCCCAGCAGCGGCACCCGGCCGACCCGCTGGCCGGGGTCGACCACCAGCCCGGAGCCACGGATCAGTCCCAGCAGCAACTCGGCCAGCGGCATCACCATGTGCCGGCCCCAGCAGCGCTCCGAGGAGTGCCCGAAGGGCAGGTAGCCCGGGGTGGTGTCGGGGTCGAGGCGGTCCCAGCGTTCCGGGCGGAAGGCCTCGGGCTCGTCCCACAGGGCGGGGTCCCCGTGGGACAGCAGCGGCAGCAGCAGGACGTCGTCGCGCTCGCCGATGCGGCCGTCTATGGCCGGGTACTCGGGCGAGGCGTTGCGCAGGATGTTCCACGAGGGCGGCAGCAGCCGCAGCGACTCCAGGACGATGTTGCGGTCGGGCGTGCCGTCGTCGAAGGGGAAGCCGAGCCAGAGCGCGTTGGCCACCAGCGTGGACACGGTGAAGCACACGGGGGCGGCGGCCCTGCGGTACAGGCCCATCACGTACCGCCGCTCCTGGTACCCCCGCGTCCGCGCCGCCCGGTCGGCGAGGCCGGTGAACCGGGCGTCCGGCCGGGGCCAGCCGGGCAGGGCGGCGCCGGCCGCGATCACCGACCAGGTGAGTTTCGGGGTGAGTTCGAGGGTGCGGCTCATCAACAGGCGTAGCCGGTACGGGTCCTGGCCGAGTATCAGGTCACGGAGAAAGAGGTGGCCGGTCAACGGCCAGGGGCCGGCCAGGTCGACGTTCTCCGGCAGGGGCCTGGCCAGGGCGTCCCGTACGTCGTTGCCGATGGTGCGGGTGACGGTGGAGGCCTCGGTGCGGGTGATCGAACGCCCGTGCAGCGGCTTGAAGGTGGGGCGCTCGGTCTCGGTGGCCCGGCGCGCGGCCAGGATGCGGTCGGCGACCTCGTGCCCCGCGACGCCGACGGTGTCGGGCTCGAGCCGGAACACGTCCCGGCCCAGGTGGTCGTCGAGGAGCGCGGCGAGCCGCGGGGCGAACACGGTGGCGCGTGCACGCGCGGTGGAGGACGGCGGCATGGCTGCTCCGGTGCGGGGCGGGGACGGCGGGAGGACGGGGCGCCACCGCTGTCCGGCCGGACCGTAGCGCGACGCGGCCGGACAACGATGTCACCGCACGCGGCGGTGCGGATCAGTACCAGAGGTACCAGGCGTTGGCCTTGAGGCTCTTGCCGGCGGCAACGCGGTTGCGGAGGGCGAAAAGGAGCTTCATCACTGCACCTCCCCTCGGGGGCGGACGGATGACACGCGCGGGTCCGGCCGGGCCGGGAACGATCACGTGTCGGCGACGCTCCGAGCCTTCCCGTGATCGTTCACCGGATAATCACCAGGGCGCCCAAAATCGCTGCTGTCCAGTCGGTTTCGGACTTCTCCCGATCATCGGCGCTCCGGTTTGACGCAATGACGGGCGTACGACAGGCATACGACACAGCGACCCCCGCGCGGCCCCCAGGCGCTGGTGGCGGACGACCGGGGCGGCCCGCATACCGGACACCGGGTCACCCGGTGCGGACACGCACGCCCTCTCGCCGACGGCATCACCGCCGCGACATTGGCCGGATCGGCACCCCCGCCGCTACTCGGCCCGCACCGGGTGCCGGCTCATGATCGAGACGCGGTTGAACGCGTTGATGGTGACGGCCACCCAGACGACCGCCGACACCTGATCCTCGGTCAGGACGTCCCGTGCCGCCGCCCAGGCGGTGTCCTGGGCGGCGGTGTCGGCCGCTGCGGTGATCGCCTCGGCGAGAGCCAGGGCGGCGCGCTCGGCCGGGGTGAACAGGTCGGTCTCGCGCCAGGCGGCGAGCACGCCGAGGCGCTGCGCGGTGTCGCCGGCCCGCAGCGCGGCCCGGGTGTGCAGGTGCAGGCAGTAGGCGCAGCCGTTGAGCTGGGAGACGCGGAGGTTGACCAGTTCGACCAGCACCCGGTCCAGGCCCGCCTCGGCGGCGACCGCGCGGACCGCCTCCGAGGTCTGCACCAGCGCGTGGTACGCCTTGGGGCTCTGCTTGTCGACGAAGATCCGCCGGGCGGCACCGGCCGGTGCGGGACTGGTCAACCTGGCTCCTCCGGGTCAGCTTTGTTGAAGTTGAAACTAGCATGACCGG
Organism: Streptomyces capoamus; assembly: GCF_014654935.1. Lineage (GTDB taxonomy): Bacteria > Actinomycetota > Actinomycetes > Streptomycetales > Streptomycetaceae > Streptomyces > Streptomyces capoamus. Next base: position 147,634 of record NZ_BNBF01000003.1, on the reverse strand, counting down.
TCCCGGTGCGGGCAGCGCGCTGACGGGCGTCCCGGTGACGCCGTGCATAGCATCCAGGTATGGCAGACATTCCGGACGAATTGGTCAAGATGGAACGTTCCGCGGAGGCGGAGCGGGCGCAACTGGCCGGGCTCGGTGGTGAGGAGTACGACGCCCAGTGGCAGGCCTGGCGACGGGCGGCCGAGGCGTTCCAGGCCGCGGTGAGCGAGCACTCGGCCCGCGAGGGCATGTCGCGGGCCGAGCTGGAGCAGGCGGTGAAGAAGGCCGTCCGGAGCACGGAGGAGGACCCGGCGCGGTAGCCGGAGCCGATCGGCACCGATCTGCCGGGCGAGGGCACTCGGGGTCAGGAGGAGACGATGATCCGGCGGCCGCTGTCGCCGGCGTCGACGCACTCCTGGTACGGGTTCGGGTCGCCCTGCCGTTCCCGGCACGTCCACGCCGTACCGTCGACGCGGACCGTCGCGCGCCTGTCCCCGGTACCGGAGGCGGCCTTCGTGTACGCGTCCACCACCTGCAGAGCCGTGGCACAGGGCACGCTCCCGTCGGCAGACACCGCCAGCCCGGTCGCCCGGTCCGCCCCGCAGTACGCCACCGACGGCTCAGCGGCACCGGTGCCGGCGACCGCGTGGACCGGGGCCCACAGGACGGCCGCGGCCGCCCCCAGCAGGGCAGCGGCCGTGCTCCTCGTGATCCAGCGCATGGGGTGTGCCTCCCTTACGACGATGACGGGTGGTGGCCGGTGGCCGTATACCAGCCTTCCCCGGTACGCGGACCGCTTATCAGGGTCGCCGCGCCGCTGTAGGCCGTCCGGGGGCGGAAGCGGA
>NZ_BNBF01000003.1:146438-146737 GCF_014654935.1 Streptomyces capoamus | reverse complement strand
GGTGATCGAGCGGCCGGTCGGGCGGGGACGCGGCGCCAGCCGGTGCCCGTCCGGGACGGAAACGGACCGGCGGGCGGGCGGATGCACGGGTGGTCGAGCGGTCGGGCGGGGAGCCGGCACCAGCCGTTTCCCGTCCGGGACGGAAACGGACCGGCGGGCGGACGGACGGACGGACGCAGCGGACCGTCGGGCAAGGGCGCAGCACCAGCCGGTCCCGCACCGGGCGGAAACGGGCGGTCGAGCGGGCCGTCGGGCGGGACGCAGCGCCCGTTGCCCGTCCGGGGGCGGAAGCGGACGGG
>NZ_BNBF01000003.1:136231-146372 GCF_014654935.1 Streptomyces capoamus | reverse complement strand
GGTGATCGAGCGGCCGGTCGGGCGGGGACGCGGCGCCAGCCGGTGCCCGTCCGGGACGGAAACGGACCGGCGGGCGGACGGACGGACGCAGCAGACCGTCGGGCAGGGGCACGGCACCACCGGTGCCCGTCCGGGACCGAAAACGGACGGGCAGGGGGCAGGCCGGCAGGCGGTGTCAGCCGTTGACGAAGGTGAGGCTGTTCGCGTCGTAGCGGTCGCCCGCGATCCGCTCGGCCGGCGCCGCGGCCTCGATCGCGGCGAGGTCCTCCGGGGTCAGCTCGACGTCCAGTGCCGCGAGGTTCTCCTCCAGGTACCGCTGTCGGCGGGTGCCGGGGATCGGCACCACGTCCTCGCCCCGGTGCTGCACCCACGCCAGGGCCAGCTGGCCCGCGGTGACGGACTTGGCGGCGGCCAGCTCCTCCAGCTTCGCGACGATCGCCAGGTTCCGTTCGAGGTTGCCGTCGGCGAACCGCGGCTGGCCGCGGCGGACGTCGGTCTCCGCCAGTCCGTCGAGCGAGTTGTACCGGCCGGTCAGGAAGCCGCGGCCGAGCGGCGAGAACGGGACCAGGCCGATGCCGAGCTCACGGCAGACCGGGGCGACCTCCGCCTCCAGGTCCCGGGTCCACAGCGACCACTCGCTCTGCAACGCCGAGATCGGGTGCACCGCGTGCGCCCGCCGGACGGTCCGCGCGCCGGCCTCGGACAGCCCCAGGTGACGCACCTTGCCGGCCCGCACCAGCTCGGCCATGGCGCCGACGGTCTCCTCGATCGGCACCTGGGGGTCGACCCGGTGCTGGTAGTACAGGTCGATGTGGTCGACGCCGAGCCGGCGCAGCGAGGCCTCGCACGCCTGACGGACGTAGGCGGCGTCGCCCCGGATCGACGTGGGCTCGCCCAGACGGTTGGCGAAGCCGAACTTGGTGGCCAGCACCACCTCGTCGCGGCGCCCGGCGACGGCCCGTCCGATCAGCTCCTCGTTGTGCCCGAAGCCGTAGAAGTCCGAGGTGTCGAGGAAGGTCACGCCGAGGTCGAGGGCGCGGTGCAGGGTGGCGATCGACTGCGCGTCGTCCGTGGCGCCGTAGCCGTGGCTCATGCCCATGCAGCCGAGCCCCTGCGCGGAGACGGCGAGCTCGCCCAGATACCGGGTGGGTACGTCGGTCATGGTGCTGCCTCCTGGGCTCGTCGGTCGTTTCCCGGGACGCTAGTTGTTGGAGCGCACTCCATGTCAAAGCGCTCCCGGACAGCCGCGGGGGCCTCCGGGCAGGCGGTGCGCCTGCTCCGCACGTGTGAGAGGGAGGGGACCCCCCGCGCACAGCGGGCATATCCGGGTTGTCGACCTCTGGCCACCCGAAGGGTTCCGGTATGAAACGCCTCGCGCTCGCCGTCCTGGTCGCCGCCGCGGTCGTCGCCCCGGGCGGGGCGGCCGCCGCCCTGGACGCGGCCGATCAGCCGGGAGAGGGCAGAACGGCTCCGCGGGCGGAGGACTACACCTGGGCCGAGGGCCGGCACGCCGTGCTCCCGCCCGGCCGGGCCGGGAGTTCCGAGGCGCAGTGCCCGCCCGGGCAGGTGCCGACGGGCGGTGGCTACGACGCCTTCGACGAGGGCGGCGCCGACCTCAGGGTGCGGACCGACGCGCCGACCGGTGACGGGTGGCGCGCCGTGGCCCGGAACACCAGCTCCACGCGCACGATCGAGTTCTGGGCCGTGGTGCTGTGTGCTCCGGGCACACAGACCCGGAGCCCGCGGCTCGCGCCGGTCGACCGGTAGCGCGGGGGGGGGCGCCGCCGTGCGTGACTCCGGACCTCGTGCCGGTACGGCCCCGGCCGGTGTCAGTCCGCCGGGGGCAGGACCTGGACGGTGTCCCCGACCGCGCGTTCACCGGCCGCGTCGGACGGGTGGTTGACCAGCGTGCCCCCGACCGCCATCGCGGTGGAGCCGCCGCCGTCGAGGTTCAACGCCTGCACGGCCCCGAGCGACCTCATGAACGCGGCGGCCTCGCTGAGCGTGAACCCCTCGCTGCCGTTCTTGAGCCGACCGTCCACGGTGGCGAGGACGAGCCGGCCCCGCCCGTCGACGCCCGCCATGGTGCGCGGCTGGCGGACGTCGGCCCAGGCGTACCCGAAGGAGGTGTACTCGGGATCGACCACGCCCTCGGCGGCGGCGTCGATGTCGACACGGCCGTCCTTCACCAGGGTCGGGGCCCCGCTGACGACGGAATCGTCGCCGTCGAGCACGACACGCCGGCCCCCCTTGGTGCGGACGGTCTCGCCGACCTCGACGCGGCGGTACGGCCCGGCGTGTGCCGTCAGCCAGTCGGCCGCCCTGCCGATGCCCTGCAGCACCTGTCCGCCCTCGGGCACGCGACCGCCGCGCGGGCCGGCGGAGACGACACGGCCGGACGCGTCCAGCACGGCCTGTGCGCCCGGACCGGTCGGCAGGTCGGCCCGGAAGGCATCGGTGAACCGGACCATGTCGTCGGCCAGCCGGCAGGTCACGTCCTGCCAGGGCAGCTCACTGGGCGTGCCGCCGGGGCGGCCGCAGTCCCGGACCATGCCGGGGACCCGGTTGACGCCCTGGACCGCGTAGGCGGCCCCGCCCGCCCGGGCGGTGACGGTGGTGGTCAGGTCGGCGACCCGGATGCCGCGGCCACCGTCCTCGATGAGCAGCGCGGCGCGTGCGCCGGCCGCCATCGACCCCAGTTGCCCCCGGTAGGCCCCGATCCCGGACATGGTGCCCGGTACGCCGTCCCCGGGTGACATCACGAAGAAGCCGCCGTTGACGGCGACCAGCGAGCGCAGTTTGCGTGCCACCGCCGAGGTGGTCTCGCGCTGTGCCACGTTGCCGTCGTGCGTCGCCTCGACGCTTCCCTGGAAGGTCTTCGGGTCGATCACCGCGACGTGGACGTTCTCGAGGTCGGCCGGCTCCTGGACGTCGTACCCGGTCCATGACGCGGTCGTGCGGAACCCGGCCGCCGTGACCGCCGAGCCGGCCGTCCGCGCCTCCTCCTGGGTGGCGAACCGGCCGATCCGGACCCGGTACCCCATCGGCCCGTGCGGGGTGTCGGCGTAGTGCGGCCACCGTACGCTCTCGACGCGCGGCCGGAAGCCCGCCCGGGTCAGCTCGCGGGCCGTGCCGTCGGCCCAGGCGCGGGTGGAGACCTCGGCCCAGGTCACGGGCGCGTCCGGATCGTCGGTGCTCCACCGGCTGTCGGCCGGTGCCTGGACGGTGACCGTCCACGCGTGCCGGGTGCCGGGGTGCCGGAGGACACCGGTGCGGACCGTGACACCGGGGGCGACGGCCTGTGTCGTCCACCGCTCGGTCGCCTTCGGGTGCGCCGGGCCGGCCTGCGCGGCACCGGGCAGCAGGACCGGGACAGTGCCGGCCAGCACGACGGCTGTCACGAGCCGGGCACGGGCACGGGCACGAACGGGACGCCGTGCGGCTCCGCGAACGCGAGTACGACGCATGCATGCACCTCACGAAGGGTCCGGGGGCGACCGTGCCCGAGCACGCCCTGACAACGACCGTCCACTTCACCGGCCGTACGTGACACCCACTGTCCCGCGAACGAACGGATGCACAACAGGCGTGTGAACTCGCCGGTGCCGGCCGGGAACCGGCCGTCGCGCTCAGGCGAACGCGGCTCGCGCGGTGGCGTGGAACTGCACGTACTCGATGGTCGCGCCGCCGGGGTGGCGGACGGTCAGATTCCGGCCGGTGGGCACTTCGTTGGGGCCGTCGATGATCTCTCCGCCGTGCCGCTCGGCGATACGCAGCACCTGGTCGACGGAGTCGACGATCGTGGTGGCGTGGGTGCCGCGGTACGGGGCCAGGGCCTCCCGCGTGCCCGCGAGCAGCAGGTAGCCGCCGACGCTCGCCAGGTCCAGACCGCGGTACGTGAACCGCAGTCGCGGTTGCTCGCCGGTGAGTTCGACGAAGGTCGGCAGTGCCGCCTCCAGGTCGTCGACGTAGACGCGGGCGAGGGTGGCGAGCACCGGCATGACGGTCTCCTGGTTCATTTCGACTTTCCGGAAATGATGAAGTGATCTGCATACTACGGGTGGTGCGGACCGAGGACGAGGAGGGACCGGTGGCCCAACCCGACGGAACGGAAACGGACTTGGCCACGGTGCTGCACGCACTGGGTGACCCGGTCCGGCTCGAACTGGTCCGCCGGATGGCCGAGGACGGCGAGAGCGCGTGCAGCCCGGACGGGGTGGACGCGCCCCGCTCGACGCTGTCCAACCACTGGCGGATCCTGCGCGAGGCGGGGATCACCGAGACCCGCCGGGTGGGGAAGGCCCGCCTGATGTCCCTGCGCCGCACCGACCTCGACACCCGTTTCCCCGGCCTCCTCGCCGCCGTACTGGCCGGAGGCAGGCGGTGAGGGGCGTCGCCGGCCCGGCCGGCGGCGGACGCCAGGGGTGCCGTCGTACCCGGTCTAGAGGCTGAGCGTGATCGCCGCCGTGACGCCGCCCAGGCCGAGGGCGACCGCGGCCGGTGCCCAGCCGCCCCGGCCCCAGGGGAAGAGGCGGTCGACGGAGAGCCGGCCCGGGCCGATGGCGGCGACGGCCAGGGCGGCGACGGCGATGCAGACGTTGTACTCCACGCCGCCGTCCGTCTCCCACGCACCATGGGCACCGGTGACCGTGACCATGGCATTGATCATGACGCCGATCAGGGCGGCAGCGGCGAGCGGCGTGAGCAGTCCGAGGGCCAGCCCCAGGCCGCCCAGCAGCTCGGAGAGGCCGCCGAGCACGGCGAACAGCTTCCCCGGACGGTAGCCCAGGGCCTCGAAGCCCCTCGCGGTCGCCGCGAGGCCGTGGCCTCCGAAGAGCCCGAAGAGCTTTTGCGCCCCGTGGCCGCCCATGAACAGGCCGAAGGCGAGCCGGAGGAGCAGGAGGCCGCAGTCGGCGGCGGTCGCGAAGGGCTCGCCGCCGGCCGGGTGCGCGCCCGGCCGGGTGGCAGGGGCGGAACGGCGAGGCATGCGCTTGATCATCATGACAGTGCTCCGGTGGAGGCCCGAAGCGGTTGTTTCCCCAGCTCGGACGGGTGCCGAGCAACCGGTGGCGGGCCGGCTCCGCGCATCGTCGCGGAGCACGCCCCCGTACGGCCGATCCTTCCGTGACGGGCGCCCTCGTGCATCCGGGGACGGCCGTTTCGCACGGGGCACCGCCGGACACTTCACCGGTCAGCCGTTCGATCGCTACTCAGCGCTCATGGTAGGTTCACAGAACAATCGAAACCGCCCCGGGTCGCCCGGTGTTTTGGAGCGCGTATTCATGCCTGGCGCCACCGTTTCGGTCGTCATCGCCGCCTACAACGCGATGCCGTACCTGACACAGTGCATCACCTCGGTCGCCGAGCAGAGCATCGGTCGGGAACGGCTCGAGGTCATCGTCGTGGACGACGGTTCGACGGACGGCACGCCCGAGGAGCTGGAGCGCCTCGAGGGCGTCTACCCGGACCTGCTGCGCGTCTTCCGGCAGGAGAACTCGGGTGGTCCGTCGGCGCCGCGCAACCTCGGGCTCGACCACGCGACCGGCACGTTCGTCTTCTTCCTGGACGCCGACGACCGGCTCGGCCCCGAGGCCCTGGAACGCATGGTGCGGATGGCCGAGGAGAACGGCACCGACGTCGTGCTCGGCAAGATGGTCGGGGTCGGCGGGCGGGGCGCGCCCACGTCGATGTTCCGGCGCAACCAGCCGCGCACGGACGTGTTCTCCTCCCGTGTGTACTGGACGCTCAACCCGATGAAGCTGTTCCGCCGGGAACTGCTGGAGCGGCACCACCTGCGTTTCCCCACCGACCTCGCCATCGGCGAGGACCAGCTCTTCGTCGGGGCGGCCTACCTGCACGCCTCGGGCATCTCGGTGGTCGCCGACTACGACTGCCTGTACTGGGTGCAGCGCGAGGACGACGGCAACATCACCGTCCGGCTGAAGGGGACGCAGCGGCGCCTGCAGTTCCTGCCCCGCATGGTCGACCTGATCACGGACCTCGTGCCGCCCGGTCCGGGCCGCGACCACCTGGCGCACCGGCATCTGACCGTGGAGGTCCAGCAGCTGCTCGCCGGCCACCTGGTCCACGAGCCGCGCGAGACGCAGCTCAAGACGCTGGACCGGCTCGCGGAGGTCATCGAGCCGCTGTGGCACGAGGGCATGAACGACCAGCTCTCGGCCATGGCCCGGCTGCGGCTGCACCTGGTGCGCCACCGCATGCTGGACGAGGTGCTGGAACTCGTGGCGTTCGAGGCACGGCTCGCCCGGTCCGAGGCCGCCACCCCGGTCCTGGTCGACAACGGCAGGGCGCTGGCCCGCTACCCGTTCCTGCGCGACCCCGACCGCGCGATCCCCGACCTGTGCTACGACGTCACGGACCGGCTCGGCGTCCGCCACCACGTCCGCCGCGCCGCGATGGACGACGGCGTGCTGCACCTGGCCGGACACGGCTACCTGCACCGGGTGGAGACGCGGGACGTCACCACGGAACTGGTCCTGCGCGAGCGGGGCAGCGGGACCGAGTACCGGCTGCCCGTCACGCACACCCCGACGCCGGGGCTCGGCGCGGACGAGGACGAGGGCACGTACGAGTACGGCCTGGCCGGGTTCGAGGCCACCGTCGACATCGCGACCGCCGCCGGCGGGGAGCCGCTCGCCGACGGGCTGTGGGACATCTCCCTCGCGATCGGCGCCCAGGGGCTGAGCAAGGAGGTCCGGATCGGCAGCAAGCGCGCCGCGGACGTCTCCGGCGCCGCCGCCACCCGCGTGCTCGCCACCGGCGAGGGCCTGCGGGCCGTCACCCTCTACACCACCAAGCCGTACGGCAACTTCACGCTGGAACTCGGCGAGCTCAAGCACGAGGTGCGCCCGCTGATCCGCGTCGACGAGGACATCCGCCGGGCCGACGGCCACCCCGCCGGGCTGCGCGTCAGCGGCCGGCTGGGCCTGGCCGGGCACCCCGCGGACGCCTTCGTCCTGGTCCTGGAGGACGGCACGGGCACGACCGTGCACCACACGGTGCGGGAGGTCGCCGCCGACGGCTCCTTCCACGTCACCGTGCCGGTCGACGCCCTCCCCGCCGGGGTCTGGACGGGGGAGCTGCGGCTCGGCCCGTGGACCGTGCCGCTGCCCGCCCTCCCCCCGGACCTGGCCCCCGTCAAGTGGCGGCGCCGGGCTCTGCCCTGGTACGCCCGGCCGCTGCCCGCCACGACCGACCGGTTCGCGCTGAAGGTCGCGCGGACGGACCTCGTCAAGGGCCTCGTCAACCGCCTCAGGTAGCGGGACGCGACACGCGCGCGCCGGGCGGGGAGCCGGCGGGCCGGGCGCAGGTCACGTCCCGGGCCGGCAGGCGTCCGGTCGCCAGGTACGCGTTGACGGTGGTGTCCACGCACGCGCTTCCGAACACGCCGTACACCGCGTGCTGGTCGGCCCCGCGCAGGGTCACCAGGCGGGAGCCCGGCCAGCGGCGGTGCACCGCTTCGGCGCCCCGGTAGACGGTGCGCGGGTCACCGGTGGCGTTGACCAGCAGGGCCGGCAGGTCGTCGCGGATCGTGGTGGGGCGTTCGCGCGGCGGGTCCCAGAAGGCGCAGGGGTTGATGTCGTTCGTGACGGGTGCGAACAGCCGGTCCGCGGCCTCGGCGCGTCGCAGGTCGCGCCAGTACGTCTCCGGGTCGCGGGGCGCTGCCACGTCCCCGCACAGGATGGACGTCTGTGCGCTGCCGTAGGCGGAGTCGTGCCCGGTCAGCAGGAACCGCAGTGCCGAGGCCAGCCACGGGGACGGGGTGACCGTCCGGCCCTCGGCGGCCCGCCGCAGGTCCCGCACGCCCTGCGCGAAGTCGCCGTAGGCCTCGTCGTTGTCCTGGGAGAGCCCGTTGAAGACGACGATGGGCAGGACGTGGTCGTCCACCCGGTGGTGGCCCACGCGCAGGGGGGTACGGGCCGCGGCGGCGCGGACCTTCTCCACGGTGGCGAGGACCGCGCCGCGGGTGCGTCCCAGTCCGTAGGCCGTGTGGTGGGCGGCGGCCCAGTCGGCCCAGCCGCGCAGGGCGTGCCGGTTGGCCTCCTCCGAGCCCCGCAGCAGCCGCGGGCCGTAGCGGGCGGGGTCCGCCACGCCGTCGAGGACGACCCGGTCGACGCGCCGCGGGAACATCGTCGCGTAGACCTGGCCGAGGTAAGTGCCGTAGGAGTAGCCCAAGTAGGAGATCCTGCGCTCGCCCAGCGCCGCGCGGACCACGTCCATGTCGCGGGCGGTGTTCCGGGTGGTGGCGTACGGCAGCAGGTCACCGGCGTGGGTGCGGCAGCGGCCGGCGAGGTCCGCGGCGAGGGAGACCATGCGGTCGAAGCCGGCGCGGCCGGTGCCGGCGCCGCGGACCATGCTGCCGGTGGGCCACCGGCAGTCCAGCGGGGTGCTCCGGCCGACGAAGCGGGGGTCCACGCCGACCACGTCGTAGCGTGCGGCCACGTCCTTCATGGCCGTGCGCACCCAGGGCGGATCGCCGATGGTCTGTCCGCCGGGGCCGCCGCTGTTGAGCAGCAGCGCGCCGGCGCGGTGGGCGGTGTCGGTGCCGCGGATCCGGGATATCGCGACGGTGATCGTACGGCCCTGGGGACGGGTGTAGTCCAACGGCACGGTGACGTCGGCGCACCGGGCGCCCGCCTGGTCGAGTTCCTTGCCGGTGGCGTCGTCGGGGCCGAGCCGGCAGCTTCTCCAGTGGAGGTGCTGGTGGTGGTAGCGGGCGAGGGGATCGGCGGCCGGCCGGGCCGCGGCGGGCGCGGGGGGCGCGGCGCCCAGGGCCAGCGCGCCCGCGAGGGACAGGGCGACGGCGGTCGCGCCCCGGGAGGCGGGCCGGCGCGGGTGCCGGCCGCCGGCCGGGGAGACGGAGCGGGTCATGCGGGAGTCCTTTCGGTGGGCGTGCCCTCGCAGAGGGCCTTGTCGACGACGTCGAGGAAGTCCAGTTCGGCCGGGAGGGTGGCGGGCACCTCGGTGAGGGCGACGGCGACGGCGCGTCCGCCGGGGCCGGTGGCGACCAGCGCGCGGTGGCCACCGGGCACGGTCCCGGCGTGGCCCGACCAGGTGCCGCCGCACGACAGCGGTGACGTGATCAGACCGAGTCCGTAGCGGGCGCCGGGCCACAGCCGGTCGGGGTCGGCGGGCACCGTGCGCCGCATCTCGGCGAGCTGGGGCGCGGGCAGCAGCCGGCCGGCGGACAGCGCGGTGGCGAAGCGGGTCAGGTCGGCCGGGGTGGACACCAGGGCGCCTCCGACACCGCCGAAGGTGGTGTTCCAGTCGGTGCCGTCCTTGCGGCGGCCGTCGGCCGCGCTGAAGTAGCTGTGCGAGTGCGGGCCCCGGATGCGGGTCTCGTCGCCCGGCCAGTAGGTGTCGCGCAGGCCCAGCGGCGCGATGACGCGGCGGGTGATCTCCGTCTCGGGGCTGTGGCCGGTGACCTCGCGCACGATCAGCCCGGCGATCAGGTAGTTCGTGGTCGCGTAGTGCCAGGCGTGCTCCGGCGGCGGCAGCCGCAGGGCGCGGGCGACGAGGCGGCGCGGCTCGAAGTGGCGGTACCGCAGCCGTTCGAAGTCCTGCCACTCGGGGGCGTCCAGGTAGTCGGGGAGACCGCTGGTGTGCTGGAGGAGCTGCCGCACGGTGATCCGGCGGCCGTCGTGACCGCCCGCGCGGATCAGGCCCGGCAGATAGCGTTCGACGGGGGCGTCGAGGGACAGCCGCCGTTCGGCGGCGAGCTGGAGGACGACCGTCGCGGTGAACGTCTTGGTGACGCTGCCGACGCGCAGCCGGTCGGTGGTGTTCATGGGGCGGCCGGTGCGCAGATCGGCCACGCCGTCGCTCGCCGTCCAGCGGGCGCAGGACGCGTCCGGGCGGGCGTCGGTGACCAGGACCGCGGCGCCGGCGATCCGGTCGTGCGCCACCAGGTGGCGCACGGCCCGGCTGAGCGCCGGGTGCGGGCGGCACGCGCGGGGCGCGTCCTGTCGGGGCTGCGCGGCGGCGGCCGGGGCGGTGGCCGCCGGGGCGGCGGTCAGCAGGCAGGCCAGGGCCACGGCCACGGGGGCGGTGCGCCGGCGGAGGACGGAACCGAACAAGGAGATCGCCATGTGCCCTCACGCTAGGCACCGCTCGCAGCGTG
>NZ_BNBF01000003.1:127288-136183 GCF_014654935.1 Streptomyces capoamus | reverse complement strand
TTCACTCCGGCAGGCAGGCGATCGGGGGCGGGGGGCAGCCCCAGCGAGTACCGGAGGGCAACCCCCGGGCCCGGCGGGCGAGGGCGCGCCCGGACAGGCGTACCAAGGGTGAAGCAGGGCCGAACGCGCCGTCTCGCGGAGCCGGGGGCTGACACCCTGGGCGGGACGAAGGGGTCCGCTCGTTGCCGCTGGGGGCAGGCATGACGGTTGGGGAGGCCGCCGGCGGTGCCGTCGGCAGGGTGCCGCGGCACGTGGCCTGCGTGATGGACGGCAACGGCCGCTGGGCGGCGCGGCGTTCGCTGCCGCGCACGTCGGGCCACCGTGCGGCCGAGACGACGGTGATCGACGTCATCGAGGCGGCACGGACGGCCGGCGTGGAATGGCTGAGCCTGTACGCGTTCTCCACCGAGAACTGGCGGCGGCCGAGCACCGAGGTCGACTTCCTGATGCGGCTGGTGCGCCGCGTGGTGCGCAAACACGCCCCGCTGCTGCACGCGCGCGGCATCCGCTGCCGGTTCCTCGGCGTGGCGGATCCGCGCATCCCGCCCGCGCTGGCCCGGGACTTCACCGACCTGATGACGCTGACCGGGGAGAACCGGGGCATGACGCTGACCGTCGCCTTCGATCACGGCGGGCGCAGCGACATCGTCGCGGCGGCGCGGTCCCTGATCCGCAGCGGGGTGCCGGCCGACGCCGTGGACGAGCGGAGCTTCGCCGCACACCTGCCCTTCCCCGACACACCCGATGTGGACCTCGTCATCCGCACCTCCGGGGAGCAGCGCATCTCCAACTTCATGCTCTGGCAGGTCGCCTACGCGGAATGGATGTTCCCGCCGGTCCTGTGGCCCGACTTCCGCGCTCCCCACTTCCTGCAGTGCCTGCACACCTATCAGCAGCGCGACCGCCGCTTCGGCGGCGTGCCGACGGACGCGAACGGAGAACGACCAGCGTGACCGAGACGGGCAGCCAGTTCGAGGAGTTCTTCAACGATCCGCGCTGGGCGCCGGCCATCATCCGGGCGACCGTCCTGGAAGCCGCGCACCCCCAGGTGGGCGCGGCCCTGCTCGACAGCTCGACGTTCGTGACCCACCCGTGGCGCCGGCTGCGCAACACGGTCGTGAGCCTGCAGCGCATGTTCGGGCCCGACGAGGAGGTACGACGCAGGGAGGCGGCGCGGCTCAACCGGCTGCACGCCCGGCTGAAGGGCACCGACGCGCAGCACCGGCCCTACGACGCACTGGATCCCGCGGTGCGCGCCTGGGTCGTGGCGACGCTCTTCGAGAGCAGCGTCACGATGTGCCGGCTGAGCGGGCAGCCGCTGGAGCAGGCGGTCATGGAACGGCTGTACGCCGAGTTCCGTGCCTATCTCGCCGCCCTCGACGGCGACGCGGACCAACTGCCGCCGACGGTGCACGCGTTCTGGCCGTACTACGACCGGGTGGTGGAGGAGCAGCTGGAGAACACGGAGGCGATGCGGATCATCCTCTACCGGCTCTTCGACCACCTGCCGGCTCCGCCGCTGCTGCACGGTCTGCCCACCCTGTGGGCGGCCGGCCGCGCGGTCGCCGGACCGCTGCTCGGTGCGATCACCGTGGCGTCCCTCCCCGAGCCGTTCCGCCGACGGGCGGGACTGCCCGAACTCCCCGGCACACAGACCCTGATGCAGGGCGTCTACCTGGGCGCGGGCCTCGCCCGGTTCCTGCCGGAGGGCTGGGTGCGGCCCGAGGCCGTCATCGACCTGCTCTCCCTCTCCCCCGACAGCGACGACCCGCGGGCCCGGACGATCGGCGCGCTGCGGGACCGGATGAAGCGGGCCGGGGCGCTGGTCCGGCTGCTCGCCCCGCTGCCGCCGGAGCCGGATCCCGGTGCCGCCGCGACCGTGGCGCGGCGCAGCGCGGAGGAGTTCTTCGCCCAGGTGCTGGACCAGACCGGGAACGGCTACCTGGACTGGCCCGACCTCGCCGCCATGGCCCGGGAGATCGCCGGCCGCCTCGACCTGGACGAGCCGGCGGAGACCCGGCTCTACGACGCCTTCGCCGCCTGGTGGCGGGAGCTGCAGGCGGCTCTCGACACCGACGGCGACGGCCGGGTCAGCGCCGCGGAGTACGCGGCGGCCGTGCCGTCCCTCGCCGGCCCCGCGCTGATCCGGGTGGCCGAGGTGCTCTTCGACGTCACCGACGCCAACGGCGACCAGCGGGTCGACGCGGACGAGTACCGGGCGCTGTTCCGCACGGGGTTCCGCCGGGACGTGCCGGGGGCGGACGGCCCGTACACGCGCGGGGCGTTCGTGCGGGACTTCCTGGCCTTCATGTCGGGCCGGGAGCGCTCGACGCCCTACGACCCGCTGCTCGCCGAGGCCTGAGGCGGCGGCTCCTGAGCGGCCCGGCGCCCTCGGCCAGCGGTCAGCCCAGGCCGAGGACGCTCAGGGTGTGCTCGGCCATGCGCAGCTCACCCAGGGCGTTGGGGTGGACCGGGACCACGTTCTGCCCGAAGAGCAGCGGCTCGATCCACCGTGTCCCGGCGGGCCGGCAGGCGTCGTGCCCGGCGGACACCTCGGCGAAGTCGACGTACGCGGCTCCCGTCTCCTCGGCGGCGCGCCGGACCACGGCGTTGAGGTGTGCCTGGAGGGCGTGCAGGTAGGGCACGTCACCTGCGGCGACCGGCAGTCTGACGAAGCAGGAGGGGTCGGCCGTGGGCGGTGTGATCCACGGGTAGCCGAGGACCGCGACCCGGGCCCGGGGCGCCTTGGCGCGCACGCTGCGCAGGGCGGACTTCAGCGCGGGATACGTCGTGGCGTCGATCCGGTCGTCGAAGGACGTCCCGTACCGGTCCTTGCACGGACTGCCCTTGCCGCCGCTGAGGATGCCCGCGGTGCCGCACGCGGTGATCGCGTTGATGAAGGTGCCGTTGTCGTTGCCGCCGATCGTCAGGGTGACCAGGTCGGTGTCCGCGGTGACCGCGTCCGCCTGGGGGGCGACGCCGGGGTACTGAGCCTCGGTGAAGTCCTTGGTCTGGGCGGCACCGCAGGTCACGTCGGTCAGGTGTGCTGCCGTACGGGCGGCGACGACGTGAGGGTAGTTCGCGGTGGAGCGCAGGCAGAGCGGGCTGGTGAGGTCGACGGGGAGGACTCCGGAGGCGGCGCTGTAACTGTCCCCGAGGGCGGCGTAGTTCAGGGGTGTCACGGCCTGGGCGGGGGCCGTGGTGAGGCCGAGGGCCAGCGCGCCGACGGCGGCGGAGACCGTGGTGAGGAGACGGCGCAGGGCATGCAGGGGCATGGGGTGCTCTCCCTTCTCGGGACGGGAACACGGGACAGCCGGGCATGGCGGTGCGTGCCGTGGGCGTGGTGGTGCCGTGGGCACGGTGGTGCTGGGCACGGTGGTGCCGTGGGCGTAGTGGATCGCGGGAACGGGGCGGCTCGGTCGAGCGGACCTCGGCGAGGAGGGGTGTGCGGGGCGGCCGTGGGGTGCCGGCGTGGTACGGCGCATTACCGCCGGGTGCTACCGCTAGGTAATGTGAGGCCGCCGCATCGACGCGTCAACATTGCGCACAGAACTTTTGAAAATCAGACTGCCTGATAATCCGTCCGGATCCGGGGCACACGTACGGCAGGAGCACCACCTTCACCGGCTGGAGGCACGACATGATCGCCCTCGGCATCATCCTGCTCATCATCGGCTTCCTCACAGGCATATCGATCCTGTGGACCATCGGCGTGATCCTGCTGGTGGTAGGAGCCATCCTGTGGATCATGGGAGCCATGGGCCACGCGGTCGCCGGACGGCGCCACTATTGGTGAGCGGCGACATGTGATCCCTCCCGGCGGGCGCTTCCAGTGCCCGCCGTGACGGAGAACCAGCCGCGGCCCACCGGAGAGGATTCCGGCGGGCCGCGAGCCGTACGCGCGGTTCCCCCGCCCACCTCCGGGGCGCCCCCAGTGGTGGCCGCGGGCGGTGCGTTCCGCGGCCTGCCCCCCTCGCCCCCGGACCGACGCGCGCCGCCTGGTCAACTCCCCCCGGCGCGCGGCCGATGCCTGCCGTCCACGGCCCCTCCGCGCGGCGGCCCGATGCCTCCCGTCCCAGGCCCTCCGCGCGGCGACTGTCGCGGAAGTGCCGCGGAATTGTCCGTGATCCGTAACAGCGGGATCCCCTGCCCGTTCCCCGCCGTCCTGCCAGGTGCCGAGCACATCGGCACGGCACGACGCGGACACGGCAGGGGGCGGGGACGGACATGGCGCGGCATGGCGGGCGGGGATGGTACGGCAGGGTGGTCGCGGCGGCGGTAGGGGTCACGGCGGTCGCCGCGGCCGCCTCGGTGTGGACCGCGCAGGCCGGCCAGAGCGGCGGATCCGCGGCGCCTGAGGCCGCCCGCCCCGCACCGAAGGCGGCGCCCGTGTCGGCGGCCATCGCCCACGCCTCCGACCGGGGCGAGCACGCGGTCAACATCACCATCGACGACGGCCCGGACCCGGTGTGGACCCCGCAGGTGCTCAAGCTCCTGAAGGACAACGGCGTCAAGGCGACGTTCTGCATGGTCGGCACCCAGGCCCAGGCGCACCCGGACCTGGTCCGGCAGGTGGTGGCCGCCGGGCACCGGCTGTGCGACCACACCGTGTCCCACGACACCGCCATGGACACCAAGCCGGAGTCCTACCAGGCGCGGCAGATCGTCGACGCGGAACGGCAGATCACCAAGGCGTCGGGGGGTGTGCGTCCGATGTACTACCGCGCCCCGGGCGGCGCCTTCACCCCGTACAGCCGGAAGCTGGCGGCCTCCCACGGGATGCGGCCCCTGGGCTGGAACGTCGACTCGAAGGACTTCGAGCGGCCGGGCAGCGACGCGATCATCGCGACCGTCAAGGGCGAGCTGACCAACGGGCCCACGATCCTCTTCCACGACGCGGGCGGCGACCGCTCCCAGACGGTGGTGGCGCTGCGCACCCTGCTGCCCTGGCTGAAGCAGCAGGGGTACGCGTTCGGCTTCCCCGTGCGCTGACCGCGCACGCCGTGCGGGCAGGCAGGCATGGGCGCTGAGGTGCGAGGATGAGGGGATGGACATCCTCCGCGAGAACAGTGTCCGGGTCCTCGGTCCGGCATCGGGCCGGGCGCCGGTCCTCGCACCCGGCCCCGGCTGCGACCAGAACGCGACGGCCGGCGCCGGAGCGCTCACCACGGTCCTGGGAGACCTGGTCTGATGTCCCCCTCCGGCCCGGCTCCTCGACCTGCCGGGCAGGCCCGGCCGCACACGGGCACGGATATCACCGCCCTGCCGGAGGACAGCACGGAGGAACTGTACGAGTCCGCCCCGTGCGGTCACCTGTCCACGTCGATGGACGGCACCATCGTCAAGGTCAACGAGACACTGCTGGAGTGGCTCGGCTTGTCCCGGGACGAGGTCGTGCAGCGCATGCGGTTCTCCGACCTGCTGACGGTGGGCGGCAGGCTCTACCACGAGACCCACTACGCACCGCTGCTGCGCATGCAGGGACGGATCGGCGGCATAGCGCTGGAGATGAGGACGGCGGACGGGTCCCGGCTTCCCGTACTGATCACCTCGATCGTGAAGCACGACGCCGACGGCAGTCCCCTGCTGATCCGCACGACCGTCTTCGACGCCACCGACCGGCGTGCCTACGAGGCCGAGCTGCTGCGCGCCCGCCGTACGGCCGAGGAAGCCCTGCGCCAGGCGGAGGCCGACCGCGAGCAGCTGCGCGAGGCGCTGGCGGTACTGCAGCAGAGCCTGCTGCCGGCCGGTCTGCCGGACGTGCCCGGTGTGGAGACCGCCGCGTACTACCACACGGCCTCCTCGATACAGCTGGGCGGCGACTTCTACGACCTGTTCCCCCTCGGCGACGAGCGCTTCGCCTTCTTCCTCGGCGACGTCTGCGGGAAGGGTCCGCAGGCCGCGGCCGTGACCTCCCTCGTGCGCTACACCCTGCGCACGGCGGCCCTCCACGGTCTCCACCCCGAAGCGGTGCTGTCCGCCCTCAACGCCGCGCTGCTGGAGCGCTACCCCAGCGGGGACCCGCGGTACTGCACCGCCGTCTTCGGCGTCCTGGAACCCCAGGGGCGAAGCGTCGGCGTCGTCCTGGCCTCCGGCGGACACCCGCCGGCGCTGATGCTCCGGGCGGACGGCCGGGCCGAGTACCTGCAGACCCCCGGCGGACTGCTGATCGGGGCCCTCTGCGACGCCACCTTCACGACCGTCCGCGCCGCTCTCCAGCCGGGCGACACCCTGTTGCTCTACACCGACGGTCTCACCGAGGCGCGCACCGGGGCGGGGGACGACCTGTACGGCGACGACGCGCTGCACACGTTCGTCACCGAGCTGGCCCCCGCGCGCCCCCGCACCGTGGTCGACGCCCTCATCCGTCTCCTCATGCGCTTCGGCGACGGACTCGACGACGACACGGCTCTCCTCGCCCTGGGGCGTCCGCACCCCGCCGGCCGCTGACCCCTGGGACCATGGGCGTGTGAACGGGTGTCCGATGCGCGGCGGGGCCGCCCCGGCGGACGTGCTCGAGGTGGCGCCGACGGCCCGGACCGCGGTGGCCTGGCTGCCGCCGCCGGAGCTGTGGCCGGCCGTCCAGGAGATCCGCTGGGAGCACGATCCCCAGGTACGGCGGTGGCCGCCGCACGTGAACCTGCTGTTCGGATTCGTACCGGAGGAGGAGTTCGAACGGGCCGTGCCGCTGCTTTCCGCGGGGGCGGCGGGGAGTACGGCGTTCCCGGTGCGCCTGGCCGGTGTGCGCTGGTTCCGGCACCGGAACTACGCGACGGTGTGGCTGGACCCGGCAGCGGCGGGCCCGGCGCCCTGGCTGCGGCTCCACCGGGAGCTGGAGCTGCGCTTCCCGCTCTGCCGGGGGCGCGGAGGGTGTTTCACCCCGCACCTGTCCCTCGGCCGCTCCCGGCATCCGAAACTCCTCGCCGCCGAGTGCGCCGTCCGGCTGGGCACGCTCTCGGCGGTGGTCGAGGAGGTGGTGCTGCTGTCCCGGCGCGGCGGGGAACCGATGCGGCCCCGGGCCACGATCAGCCTGGGCACGGGCGAAGTCCACCGGGTGCGGGAACCCTGACGGTCCGGCCCCGGCACGGCGAGGCGCCCCCCGTCAGGGAGGCGCCTCGCATCGGCCTCGCCGGAACCTCGGCCGGAACTCGTCGGCGAGCGACCGCTCCGGGCCGGGGACCGCTTCCGGCGGCCCCGGTCGTCAGGGCAGCGGGGTGCCGCCGGTCGCGTTGAGGATCTCCCCGGTGATGAAGCTCGCCTGCGGGGAGGCGAGGTAGACGTAGGCGGGGGCCAGCTCGGCGGGCTGGGCCGGGCGGCCGAGCGGGCTCTGCTTGCCGAACTCCGTCGTGTCCGGCATGGTCGCCGGGATGAGCGGGGTCCACACCGGGCCCGGTGCGACCGCGTTGACCCGGATGCCGCGCTCGGCGAGCATCTGGGCCAGCCCGTGCGTGAAGGTGACGATCGCGCCCTTGGTCATCGCGTAGTCCAGCAGGTGCGGACTGGGCTGGTAGGCCTGTACGGACGTGGAGTTGACGACACAGCCCCCGGACGGGATGTGCGGCACGGCGAACTTCGTCAGCCAGAACATCCCGTACAGGTTCGTCCGCATCACCCGGTCGAACTGCTCGGTGCTGATCGCCTCGATGCCGTCCGGCTGGGACATCTGGTAGGCGGCGTTGTTGACGAGGACGTCGATGTGGCCGAACTCGGCGACCGCGCGCTCGATCAGGGACCGGCAGTTGTCCTCGTCGCGGATGTCGCAGGACACCGGGACGGCCTTGCGTCCCGCCTCCTCCACCAGCCGGGCCGTCTCGCGGGCGTCTTCCTCCTCCTCGTCGAGATGGGTGAAGAGAACGTCCGCGCCTTCGCGGGCGAACGCGATCGCCACCGCTCGTCCGATGCCGGAGTCCCCTCCCGTGATCACGGCCTTGCGGCCGTCGAGCCGGCCGGAGCCGCGGTAGGACTCCTCGCCGTGGTCGGGCGGCGGGTCCATCGGGCCGGTCCAGCCCGGATGCGGCTGGTCCTGGGAGGGGAAGTCGGGGCGGGCGTGCTGTGTGACCGGGTTCGGCCGGTCACCCTGCTGGTCCGACACGGGGGCCTCCTGCGTCTCGGGGGGAAGGGACGGGAGAGCGGGTTCCCTTCTCACGCGGAGCGAAAAGCGTCTGTGCCGGTCAGGCCCCGGACGCGTGGCCGCCGGCGGTGCGCAGGTGGTCCCTGCGGGCGAGGTTGTAGATCCGCAGGAGGTGCTTGGCCACGGCACAGGGCGCGGCGTCGGCATGGCACTGGCGGCATGTCCGCATGTGCTGCTCGTAGGTGAAGCGCGCGTTGTCCAACGCGTCGTTGACAGAAGACATCGACTTCTCCGGGCAGGGCGGCGTCGGGGGGAACGGCGCCGAGTTGACTGACTGGTACACCCGGAACAAGGTGATCATGTTACTGGCGGTACTGGGAAACCCGTGATCGCGGGCGCGGAGGATTCAGGACAGTTACCGTCCGTCACCCGCATCGGCACGGCCCCCGGTCGCCGGCCCCGGTCCCAAAAACCGTGTGCGAGCCGACCTGAGGGGCCTTTACCGTCCGGGCATGAATCTTCGCGAAGAACTTCCGGGCGACAGGCAGGCCGTGCGGGATGTCCACCTGCAGGCGTTCGGTGACCATGGCCTTGTCGTGGCCGACCTGGTCGACACCCTGCGGGACACCATCACGCCCGAGGACGGTCTCTCGCTGGTCGCCGAGCACGACAGGCAGGTCGTCGGGCACGTCATGTTCACCCGCAGTCTTCTCGATGCGCCTCGCCGGCTTGTCGACGTGCAAGTCCTCAGTCCTCTGGCCGTGCTGCCTCAGCTTCACAAGCGAGGCATCGGCTCGGCCCTGGTGCGACACGGACTGGAGGTC
>NZ_BNBF01000003.1:124877-127223 GCF_014654935.1 Streptomyces capoamus | reverse complement strand
CTCGCCGAGCGGGCTGTTCCGCTCGTCTTCCTGGAGGGTGATCCGAACTATTACTCGCGTTTCGGCTTCGTGCCCGGTGGTGACCTGGGCTTCCGAAAGCCGTCCCTGCGCATCCCGGACCGTGCCTTTCAGGTCATCAGGTTCCCGGGGCACGAGTCCTGGATGACGGGGACGCTGGTCTATGCGGAGCCGTTCTGGCGGCATGACGCAGTCGGCTTGCGTGACCCCGACGCCTAGCGACGCGAGCGCCGATCCCCCTGCAGGCTCGCTAGCCTGTGTGGCGTGAACCTCGATGATCTTCCCTTGGCAGAGTTCGCGTTCCCCGGTCCGTTGCGGGACCAACTGGTCACTGCGATCTTGTCCGGCACCAAGACGTCCACTTCCGGGCTCGTACTGGGATACGAGCGGGACAACGAGCCGTTTCCCCAGGTCGGCCAGCAGTCGGCCGTGGTCGACTCCGAAGGGCGACCGGTCGCCGTGATCGAAACGACCGAGGTCCGGGTGGTCCGGCTCGCCGACGTCGACCTGCAGCATGCCCTCGACGAGGGCGAAGGCTTCACGTCGGTGGCCGAGTGGCGGGCGGAACACGCGAAGTTCTGGCACAGCGCGGAAGTGCGCGAGGAACTGGGCGATCCCGAATTCACCGTCGACGACGACACCCGGGTGCTGGCCCAGCGCTTCCGGCTGGTGCAAACGCTTTGACTCGAACACCGGGTGAGCCTGGCCTCGACGATGGTGCTGCCCCGCTGGACCCGCGGGCACGCTCGACTGGACCGCCGGCCCGACGCCGAACGTCACCGGGCAGGTGGCGCACGCACCGAGCGGTGAAATCATCACCCGCCGGCACGCCGGCCACCGGCAGGGCAGCGGTCCTGACGCGAGGTCACGGAAGGGCGGCCGAGACCCCGTTCCCGGGCTCCCCCGCCGCCCGCCGCGGCCGGCCGCACGGCACACTGTGGGCATGCACGACTTCCGCCTGATCCGCCAGGACCCCGCTCCGCAGCGGTACGGACGGCTGCGGGTGCAGTCGGGCGACCTCTCCCCCGCCGACTGGCTCACCGTCGACGGGCCGCAGCCGGCCGCCATGGGCACGGTCGCGAGCGTCTCGGCACCGGGCTTCGCCGCGTACGCGCGGATCCTGCACCCGGCCCGGCTGGACGGCCAGCCGGTGCGCTGGTCCGCCGTGGCCGCCGCCATGGGCACGCGGGTCACGCCGGTCGTCCGCTGGCACGAGGTCATCGGGGCGGACCCGGACGACGCCAACCGCTCCGACCAGGGACTGCCCGGAGTCTGGGACGAGGCCCCCGACGAGGGCCCGACCCCGCCAGCCGTCGCGCGGGCGCTGCTGCCCGTGCTGGGCCGGCACACCGGGACCGCGCAGGCGTGCTGGTTCGGGCTGTGGAGCGGGTACGGCCGGTGGGACTGGGACGGGTTCCCGACGTTCGGGACGCCGGGCCGGGACGAGGTGCTGCTCGCCGGCCGGCTGGCCGACGCCGTCTCCCCCGTGTCCCTGGACGAGTACGCCGAGCTGCCCGATCTGTGGTGGCCGCGGGACCGCGCCTGGTGCCTGGGCGGTGACGTGGATCTGGCCAGCACCTATGTCGGCGGTTCGCCCGAGCTGATCGCCGACCTGCTGGCCGCCCCGGACCTGGAGGCGCATCCCGTGCGCGCGGACGCACGGGTCGGCTGACGGCTTCGAAACAGGTCGACCCGAGCCTCGAATGATGCGACGGGTATCCCCTCGAACGGACTGACGCGCGCGGTGACTAAGCCGACTCCGCCTCCCGTGCCTCGGCAGGGCGAACGGGTCCGCCCCCGCGGGGGCGGACCCGTTCGCCGTGTTCAGTGCGTCAGGAGGGGCGGACGAGGTCGAACCGGTCCGCGTCCATGACCTTGCTCCACGCGGCGACGAAGTCCTTCACGAACTTCTCCTTCGCGTCGTCGGAGGCGTACACCTCGGCGAGCGCGCGCAGTTCGGAGTTGGAGCCGAAGACCAGGTCGGCACGGCTGCCAGCCCACTTGACCTCGCCGGTGGCGGCGTCGCGGCCCTCGAACGCGGTCTGGTCCTCGGAGGTCGCCTTCCACGTCGTGCCCAGGTCCAGCAGGTTGACGAAGAAGTCGTTCGTGAGGACGCCGGGCGTCCTGGTGAACACGCCGAGCTGGGACTGCTGGTGGTTGGCGCCCAGGACGCGCAGGCCGCCGACGAGCACCGTCATCTCGGGGGCGCTCAGGCTCAGCAGGTTCGCCCTGTCGAGCAGCAGGTACTCGGCCGGCAGACGGTTGCCCTTGCCGAGGTAGTTGCGGAAGCCGTCCGCGGTGGGCTCCAGGGCCTCGAAGGACTCCGCG
>NZ_BNBF01000003.1:116593-124820 GCF_014654935.1 Streptomyces capoamus | reverse complement strand
TCGGTGTGCTCCTCGGTAGCGTCGACCCGGCCCGGGGTGAAGGGCACCTCGATCTCGAAGCCCGCTTCCTTGGCGGCCTTCTCCACGCCCGCCGCGCCGCCGAGGACGATGAGGTCGGCCAGGGAGACCTTCTTGGCGCCGGAGGAGGCGTTGAACTCCTGCTGGACGTTCTCCAGGGTGCGCAGCACCTGCGCCAGCTGGTCGGGGTCGTTGACCTCCCAGCCGCGCTGCGGGGCGAGGCGGATGCGCGCCCCGTTGGCACCGCCGCGCTTGTCGCTGGCCCGGAAGGTGGACGCGGACGCCCAGGCGGTGGTGACCAGCTGGGACACCGACAGGCCCGACGCGAGCAGCTTGGTCTTCAGGGTGGCGATGTCGCCCCCGTCGATCAGCTCGCCCTCGCGCTCCGGCAGCGGGTCCTGCCACAGCAGGGTCTCCTCGGGGACCTCCGGGCCGAGGTACAGGGACTTGGGGCCCATGTCACGGTGGGTGAGCTTGTACCAGGCGCGGGCGAAGGCGTCCGCGAACTCGGCCGGGTTCTCGTGGAACCGGCGGGAGATCGGCTCGTAGATCGGGTCGAAGCGCAGCGCCAGGTCGGTGGTGAGCATCCTCGGGCGGTGCTTCTTCGCCGGGTCGTGCGCGTCCGGGATGATCTCCGGTGCGTTCTTGGCGACCCACTGGTGGGCGCCGGCCGGGCTCTGCTCCAGCTCGTACTCGTACTCGAAGAGGTTCTTGAAGAACCCGTTGCCCCACTGGGTCGGCGTGGCGGTCCAGGTGACCTCCAGGCCCGACGTGATGGCGTCCCCGCCCTTGCCGGTGCCGTAGCTGCTCCGCCAGCCCAGGCCCTGCTCCTCCAGCGAGGCGCCCTCGGGGTCGGCGCCGACGTGGTCCGCCGGGCCGGCGCCGTGGGTCTTGCCGAAGGTGTGGCCGCCGGCGATCAGGGCGACGGTCTCCTCGTCGTTCATCGCCATGCGGTGGAACGTCTCGCGGATGTCGCGGGCCGCGGCGAGCGGGTCCGGGTGGCCGTTGGGGCCCTCCGGGTTGACGTAGATGAGACCCATCTGGACGGCGCCGAGCGGGTTCTCCAGCTCGCGGTCCCCGGTGTACCGCTTGTCGTCCAGCCAGGTGGTCTCGGGGCCCCAGTAGACGTCCTCCTCGGCCTCCCAGACGTCCTCGCGGCCGCCGCCGAACCCGAAGGTCTGGAAGCCCATCTGCTCCAGGGCGACGTTGCCGGTGAGGACCAGGAGGTCGGCCCAGGAAATGCTCTGGCCGTACTTCTTCTTCACCGGCCACAGCAGGCGGCGGGCCTTGTCGAGGTTGGCGTTGTCCGGCCAGCTGTTGAGCGGGGCGAAGCGCTGCTGGCCGGCGCCGGCGCCGCCGCGGCCGTCGCTGATGCGGTAGGTGCCGGCGCTGTGCCAGGCCATACGGATCATCAGCGGTCCGTAGTTGCCGAAGTCGGCGGGCCACCAGTCCTGCGACGTGGTGAGCACCTCCGCGATGTCCCGCTTCACGGCGTCGAGGTCCAGGGCCTGGAAGGCCGCCGCGTAGTCGAACCCGTCACCGAGGGGGTTGGCCACGGCCGGGTTCTTGGCGAGGATCTTCAGGTTGAGCCGCTCCGGCCACCACTGGCGGTTGCCGCCGCCCTGGGTCGGGTGCAGGGCCCGGTCGTGCGCGACGGGGCAGCCGCCGCTCCCCTCCTCCGACTTCGCGTCTGTGACGATCGCGTCGTGGTTCTCAGTCATGGCAATCCTTCCGAACTGTGCGGAACTCGGTGCTCAGGAACTGCGGCCGGTGGAACAGTCGGGGCACAGGCCCCAGTACACGACCTCGGCCTCGTCGATGGCGAAGCCGCGGTGGTCGGCGGCGGTCAGGCAGGGCGCCTCGCCGACGGCGCAGTCGACGTCGGCGACGGTGCCGCAGGACCGGCAGACGATGTGGTGGTGGTTGTCGCCCACGCGCCCCTCGAACCGGGCCGGATGGCCGGCCGGCTCGATACGGCGCACGAGGCCCGCGGCGGTGAGCGCGTGCAGGGCCTCGTAGACGGCTTGCAGGGAGATGTGGCCCACGCGATCGCGGACTCCGGCGGCGATCGCCTCGACGCCGAGGTGGTCGCCGTCCCGGACGGTCTCCAGCAGCGCGACGCGGGCTGCCGTCACGCGCAGGCCGGCACCGCGGAGCTCCTCGGCGGTGGTCGGTCTCGGGGAGGCGGTCATGAGGGGAACCTACCGCCATAAACACGAGGGGTTCAAGAAAATGAACGATGCAATTCTGGCCGCTCGACGGCGCCTGCGGCGCTCGGCGTGCGGGGCCCGCGCCTGCCGGATCACTTGTTCACCTGTTTGCTGACGCATATGAGGGCCGATCCGGCGGGTTCGACGCGGCGAGGCCCGGCCCGGACCGGTGGGTGCGGGCGTCGGGGAGAGGCGTGGCCCTGGCCATGCACGCATCATGTGGTCCCGGGGGCGTCGAAGGTCGCGCGGCGGGCCGGACGGTCCTCCGAACAGGCGATGCGGGCTGCCCCGCCGTGCGGGGCGGACGCCCTGTGCGAGCGCCACGGCACTGCCGCGCGGACTCCACGTTCCGGGCCGCCGCCGACATGGGGCAGTATGCGCCGGGCATGCGGGTTCTCGGGCTCCACCAGCGGCCCGCAACGATCCGCCCTCATGGCCGAACGGGAGAGACGACGTGATCCTCGACAGGGAACCGACCGTCCAGGAGCGTGTCACCACGCCTGACGCGGCAGCACGCAAACAACGACTGCGCCGCCGGCTGGAACGACTGATCGGGGTGGCCGCCACCGAAGGCAACGATCTCCTGCCCCTGCGCAACGGCGACGAGATATTTCCGGCGATGCTCAGAGCGATCAGATCGGCCCAGTACACGATCGACATGATGACGTTCGTGTACTGGCGTGGTCAGATCGCCCGGGACTTCGCCGAAGCCCTCGCCGATCGCGCCCGGGCGGGCGTGCGCGTCCGTCTGCTGCTGGACGGCTTCGGCGCCAAGCAGATCGAGCGGCAGCTGCTCGATCTCATGGACGAGTCCGGGGTGCAGGTGGCCTGGTTCCGCAAGCCCGCCTGGCTGTCGCCGTTCAAGCAGAACCACCGCTGCCACCGCAAGGCTCTCGTCGTCGACGAGCAGACCGCCTTCACCGGTGGCGTCGGCATCGCGGAGGAATGGTGCGGCAACGCCCGCAACCCGGCCGAGTGGCGCGACACCCACGTCCAGGTGCGCGGTCCGGCCGTGGACGGGATCGCGGCCGCGTTCGCACAGAACTGGGCCGAGTGCCACGACCAGCTCTACGACGACCGGGACCGCTTCATCGAGCACGCGCAGGCCGGCTCGTCGGTGGTCCAGGTCGTCCGCGGCTCGGCCAGCATCGGCTGGCAGGACATGCAGACGCTCATCCGCGTCATGCTCACCTCCGCCGAGGAGCGCTTCCGCCTCGCCACCGCCTACTTCGCCCCCGACCCCTACTTCATCGACCTGCTGTGCCGGACCGCCCGTCGAGGCGTGCGGGTGGAGATCCTGCTTCCCGGGCCGCACACCGACCAGCGCGCCTGCCAGCTCGCCGGCCAGCACTACTACACCCGTCTGCTGGAAGCGGGCGTGCACGTCCGCCAGTACCAGCCGACCATGATGCACGCCAAGATCATCACCGTGGACTCGGTCGCCGCCCTGATCGGTTCGACCAATTTCAACCGCCGGTCCATGGACCATGACGAGGAGGTCATGCTCGCCGTCCTCGACGAGACGTTCACCGCCGAACTCGACCGGGACTACGACGCGGACCTGCGGCGCAGTGTCGACATCGACCTCACCCGATGGAGACGGCGGGCCGTGTTCCAGCGCGCCAAGGAAGCCGCCGTCGCACCGATCCGGCATTTCCTGTGACGAACGCGGCCGGACGGCGTGCCGAGCACCTCGCGGACGGGCGGGAACGCACATGAACGCCTTCGCGCGCGGAACTCGGACCGCGTCATCGTGAGCGCCGTCGAGAGGGAGACCGGTGGACCTGGACGCCGTCGCCGACGAGCTGTACGGGCTGCGCCCTGAGGAGTTCGTGGCCGCCCGCGACCGCCGCGCCCTGGACGCCCGCAAGGCCGGCGACCAGGCACTCGCCCGGCGGATCGGCGCGCTGCGGCGGCCGAGCCTGGCGGCCTGGGTCAGCAATCTGCTGGTGCGCCGGCAGCGCGAGGAGGTCGAGCCGCTGCTCGTCCTCGGTGAGGAGCTGCGCCGCGCGCACCGCGAACTGGACGGGGAGCAGTTGCGCGGGCTGGCCCGGCGGCAGAACGAGGTGATCGGCGCGCTGGGGCGCCAGGCGCGCCGGCTGGCGGCGGAGTCCGGGCATCCGGTGGGCGAGGGCGTCCAGCGCGAGGTCGAGGAGACGCTGCACGCCGTGCTCGCCGACGCGGGGGCGGCGCGGGAGTGGGCTGCGGGCCGGCTGGTGAAGCCACTGCGTTCGGCGGCCGGGTTCCCGGCGGCCGACGAGAGCCTGCTCGCCCGCCGGCCCGCGCCCGAGCCGGACAGGACCGTGCGCGGCAGGGGCCGTACCCGGGACGGTGACCGCCGGGCGGACGAGGAACACCGCCGGCTCCTGGCCGCGGCCCGCGAGGCCGAGCGGGAGCTGCGCACCCGGCAGGAGGAGGCCGACGCCGCCGCACGGGCGGAGGAGGAGGCCGGAACCCGGGTGGCGGAGGCGGAGGAACGGGTCCGTGAGCTGCGGGAGCGGCTGCGGGACGCCGAGGAGGAGCAACAGCGGGCGCGAACCGCCGCGCAGGACGCCCGGGAGCGCGCACGGCAGGCCGACCGGGCCGTCCGCGAGGCCCGGCGCCGGGCCGGCACGGCCGCCGCGCGCACCGAGCGGCGGACCCCGGCCGGCCGGGCCTGACCCTGCCCGGGCCGGGTCCGCCCCGACGACCGTGACCAGGAGGCCGGCGCGGGCCCCCGTGCCCGCTCGGACGTCGGTGAGCAGCACGCGGAGCGGGCTCAGCGGAGCCAGATCCGCAGGGGCCCGACCGGCTCGAAACCGTGGCGCACGGCGGCCTCCAGACCGGCACCGTGCTCGTAGCCGACCACCGGCAGGTCCGGGAACAGCCGGTGCACCGCGTGCAGTACGCCCGGCCAGGCCGCGTCGGGGCCGGCCTCCGAGGCGAAGACGTTGGAGACCCCGACCACCCCGTCGCTGCGGCTCGCCACCGCACCGGCGACCACCCGGCCCCCCGGGTCCCGCCCGGCGAGCACGTAGGTGGCCGGGTCGCCGAGCAGTCCGGGACGGAAGAGGTCCGCGTCGCCGCCCCCGTCGTCCCAGGCCACTGCCCAGGAACGCAGCGCCTCCGGCGCGTCGGCCACGCCCCACTCGAGAGCGGACGCCGTGGCCGGCGCACCCGCCGGGCGGTGGATCCACTGGGCCTCGAACAGGACCTGGAAGCCGGCCGCGGTCAGGTCGAGGTCGGCGAAGCTGTCCTTGACCGAGGCGCCCGGCGCCGTGGTGTCGATGCGCGGCACCAGGACGGCAGGGTCGGCACCGGGCACGAGGGTGACCGCGTCGGGGTAGAACGGCGGCGTGCGGGCCGGGGCCGTCCAGGCCTGCGGTCCGAACTCGCCCGTCAGGCCGTGCGATCGGCTCATCGCCGCGCACCACTCGGCGTTGTTGCGAGCGGCGGCCCGGACCACGGAGTCCTTCGATGGTGTCGTCGTCACCAGCGGATCATGGCCGCTCCCGGCGCGCGGCGGCGAACGGATTTCCCACCGGTACCCGTTCACAGCGCACCTCTGACCAGTGGCAGGGCGCGGCTGCCGGGAGCGCCGAGACCCGCGCGCGCCCCTGTCGGGCGTCATCACCCGCTCGGGTGCGGCCGGTCCCGCCGTCCGTGGCACGTACGTCGGTCCTTGGTTCGGCAGCAGTGTGATCTTTGCCATGCGCCGTGATGGAGCGGGGCTGAACGGGCAACGTTCCCCCTCATGCCCCACGCGAACCCCCAGCGGCAGGTGATGTGATGACCACGGCGACGACCCGGGCGCTCCGGACGCCGCCCGCCCGGCCCGGCGCGGCCACCACCGGGCCCCCCGCAACAGCCGCCCCGCCCTCCCTGCCGTCGCTCACCGGGCTGCGCTGGATGGCCGCGCTGCTGGTGTTCGGCCTGCACGTGAACAACTTCGGCTACTTCGGCGGCACCGGCGGCCGCTTCGTGCACTGGGCCTTCGGCGCCGGAGCCACCGGGGTGTCGTTCTTCTTCGTGCTGTCCGGGTTCGTCCTGACCTGGTCGGCACGGCCCCGCGACCGTGCGCTCGCCTTCTGGCGGCGGCGCATCGCGCGGATCTACCCGGTGCACCTGGCGACCCTCGCCGTCGCGTTCGTCATGGCGTACACGCTCGCCCGCCAGCCCCGGCCGACGGCGAGGCAGGCGCTGGCCAACGTGCTGCTGCTGCACTCCTGGTGGCAGCCGTGGTGGCAGACCCTGAACCCGGTGAGCTGGTCGCTGGCCTGCGAGGCGTTCTTCTACGCCGCCTTCCCGCTGCTGTTCCTGGTGCTGCGCCGGCTCGGGGTGCGCGGCTCGCTCGTGCTGGGCGGGCTGTCCGTGGCGGCCGTCCTGGTGCTGGCCCGGGCGGACGCCCACCACTGGTGGACCCACCCGGTCTACTCCTTCCCCGCCGCGCGGCTGCCGGAGTTCGTGCTCGGCGCGGTCACCGCGCGGCTGGTGCTCCTCGGCCGCTGGCGCGGGCCCGGTCTGGAGGCGTCGCTCGCCCTGGCCGTCATCGGCTACTTCATGGTGCCGCAGGTCACGCCGGGCTACTCCGCCACCGTGTGCACCCTGGCCGGTTTCACCCTGCTCATCCCCGCGGCGGCCGTCGCCGATCTCCACGGGCTGCCGTCCCTGTGGCGGCGTCGGCGGACGGTGCGGCTCGGGGAGCTGTCGTTCGCCTTCTACATGGTCCACCTGTTGGTGCTGCGCGCCGGGACGGCGGTGCTGGGCAAGAAGCCGCACTTCGGACCGCTGGAGGGGGTCGCGGTCACCGCTGTCGTCTTCACCGTCTCGCTCGGCCTGTCCTGGCTGCTGTACGAGGCGGTGGAGTGCCCGGCACGGCGTCTGCTGCTGCGCCGCCGCCGGCGGTCCGCGCGGCCGGAGACGGTTCCGGCCCGCCGGGAGGCCTCCGCAGCGGCACGCGACTGACGACGGCACCGGCGAGGAGGGCCGCCCCGCCCCATGAGCGGACGGCACGAGTCGCCGGCCGGCCCCCGGGCCGCAGCCGCTCCGGCCGGCCGGCCGCACGGTCCGCGAGCGGTACGGACCCGGTGTACCGGCGGCCTTCCCCGCCCCGCCCCGGGGTGCCACCTCCCCGAAAGCCCCGTGGCCGTGCCCCGCGGTGGCTCCCGTCGATCGCACGCACGGGTGACGTCGGCAACAGTGAGGAGAGTCGCGCGTCATTCGGGGTAGGCGGCCCCAGACACCGGCCCGGCGGCGACCATCGACGGGCCGGCAGCAGTCGAACGCACGGAAGGAGCCGGGTCGGCGTGCGCGGGAGGCGGAACAGCGGGGTCCTACGACCCGCGCTCCCCCATGCCGCGCGTCCGCGTCGCCGCGGGCTCCCGGCCCGGGACGGGACCCGGTTCCCCGGCCGCCGCTCACCGTCGCGGACGGGCGACGGCCCGGGCGCCCGCTGCCCGTGCCGTCCGCCCGACGTTCCGGACAAACCCCCTGTGACCTGGGGAAAGTCCATGTGGACGGGATGCCGGGAGTGGGTTTGTCCGGGCCGGAGGCCGGGAGTTACGGTGGGCGGTCGGCGATGATCGGCGTCGGGAGCCGGCGGACCGGCAGACCTGGCCGTGCGAGAGGAGAGGATGAGCGTGCCCGAGCAGGACGCGGTCGCATCGGTACCGCAGGTGGTGGGTTCCTTCCTGGAACAGCGCAAGGAGCAGATCGCCCAGCGCTGGGCCGACGCGCCGCTGTTCCGGTCGGTGTTCACCGTCTCCCGTGACGAGGCGGTCGAGGCGTGCAAGGCCGTGGTCGAGGCGCTCTCCGAGGTGGCCGTCAGCGGACGGCTGGAGGACATCGCGGCGCCCGGTTTCGAGCCGGTCCGCGACCAGTTGGGGCGGATGACGCAGACCCGGGCCCGCGCCGGGTCCACCCCGGCCCAGATCGCCGACGAGGTGGGCGGGCTGCGTGTCTCGGCGGTGGAACTGCTGCGCGAGGAGTTCCCCGATCCCGCCGCCCCGCAGGCCCAGGAG
>NZ_BNBF01000003.1:115149-116549 GCF_014654935.1 Streptomyces capoamus | reverse complement strand
TCCGTGCTGGCGCTCACCCTGCTGCTGTGCACGCTGCGCCTGGTGGTGATGGAGACGGCGCTGGACGCCAACGCGGAGCTGATCGAGCGGCAGCGCCAGCAGCTGCTCGAGGTGGCCACCCCGGTGATCAAGCTCTGGGAGGGCACGGTCGCCGTACCCCTGATCGGGACGCTGGACAGCGCGCGCAGCCAGGTCGTGATGGAGTCGCTGCTGGAGGCCATCGTCGACCAGCGGGCCCGGTACGCCATCCTGGACATCACCGGGGTGCCGACGGTCGACTCGCTCGTCGCCCAGCACCTGATGAAGACGGTCGCCGCGGCCCGGCTGATGGGCGCCGAGTGCATCGTCTCCGGCATCCGCCCGGCCATCGCGCAGACCATCGTGCAGCTCGGCATCGACCTGGGCACGGTGCTCACCCGTGCCTCGCTGTCCGACGCGCTGGCCTACGCGCTGAGCAAGCAGGGCATCGAGGTCTCCCGTACGGACGCGGGTGCGAGCGCCCGGTGAACCAGCCCCATCCCGGTCATCCCGCCCAGGTCCCGGTGCTCGCCCTGGGCGACGTCCTGCTGGTCTCCTTGCAGGGCGAGCTGCACGACGGCATGGCCGAGCAGTTGCAGCACGACATCACCAGCCGCATCGCGACCAGCCGGGTCACCGGTGTGGTGATCGACATCTCGGGCGTGGACATGGTCGACTCCTTCCTCGGCCGGGTGCTCGCGGAGATCGCCTCCACCGCCGGCCTGCTGGCGGCCCGTACGGTCCTGGCCGGCATGCGGCCCGCGGTGGCGATCACCCTGGTCGAACTGGGGCTGACCCTGCCGGGCCTGGTCACCGCCCTGGACGTCGACCGCGCCATGGAACTGCTCACCCAGAGGGGGAGCTGATGCAGCCGTCCGGCCAGGCGACCGCGACGAGCCTGCCCATCGGCTCGGACGCGGATCTGGCCTGGGTCCGGCAGCACGTGCGGCAGTGCGCGGCACAGCTCGGTTTCGGCCTGGTGCAGCAGACCAAACTGGTGACGGCGGCGAGCGAGCTGGCCCGCAACACGCTGGTGCACGGCGGCGGCGGGCGGGCCGAGATCACCCCGCTGGACAACGGCCGTACCCGGGGTCTGCGCATGCGCTTCATCGACAGCGGTCCGGGCATCCGCGACCTGGAGCTGGCCATGACCGACGGATACACCTCCGGTGGCGGTCTGGGACTCGGCCTGAGCGGAGCGAGACGGCTGGTGCACGAGTTCGGCGTCGACACCGAGCCGGGCCGGGGCACGACCGTCACGGCCGTCGCCTGGGTCGCCCCGGTGCCCTCGTCCCGCCCGGGGGTGGGATGAGCCGGGTGTGGGAGGTCCCGGTGCACGACTCCACGCGGGTCCGGGACGCCAGGATCGCGGCGCGCGAGGC
>NZ_BNBF01000003.1:105377-115103 GCF_014654935.1 Streptomyces capoamus | reverse complement strand
ATGCGGGCAGGCGGACCTGGCCCCCGAGCGCACGGCGGCCGCGGAGCTGGTCGCCACCGAGCTGGCCACCAATCTGCTCAAGCACGCCGGCGGGGGCCTGATGCTGGTGAACCTTGTGGTGCCGCCGGCCGGCGGTCCGGGCACGTCGGTGCAGGTGTTCTCGCTCGACCACGGGCCGGGCATCGCCGACGTCGGCGCCGCGCTGCGGGACGGCTGGTCCACCGCCGACGGCTCGCTCGGCGCGGGCCTGGGCAGTTGTGCGCGCAGCGCCAATGCGTTCGATCTCTACAGCCGGCCGGGCCGCGGGACGGTGGCGACGGCCCGGATCGACCCGGAGCCCGTACGGCGCGGGGCGTCCGCCGCGGCGGTGCCCGCCGGCGGGATCACGGCCGCCCTGGCGCACGCCGAGCAGTGCGGTGACGCCTGGACCTGGGCCCGCTCGGGGAGCCTGGTGACGCTGCTGCTCGCGGACGGTCTCGGGCACGGCGCCAAGGCCGCGCACGCCTCCGGCGCCGCGGTCGCGGAGCTGCCCCACGCCGCCCACCTGCCGCCGGCGGAGATCCTGCGCCGGCTGCACGGGGTGCTGCGGAGCACCCGGGGTGCGGCGGTCACGGTCGCCCAGGTGGACGAGGAGCGGGCGGAACTCGCGTTCGCCGGGGTCGGCAACGCCGGCGCCCGGGTGCGCACCGGGGACTCCTGGACGCACCTCGTCTCGCACCCGGGGATCGTGGGGGCGTACTTCCCGGCGAACGTCCCGGTGCGTAGGGTGCCGTGGCGCCGGGACAGTCTGCTCGTCGTGCACAGCGACGGACTGCCCAGCCGCTGGCGGCCCCCGGAGGACCCCCTGCTGCTCGCCCACGACCCGTCGGTGGTGGCGGCGGCGATCCTGCGGGACGCCGGCAGCCCCGCCCGCCCCCTACGCGACGACACCAGTGTGGCCGTACTGGCCCCCGACCGCCGGACCCGCGCCCATGACAGCCGCCTCTGAGAACTGGACCATCGCCTCCGCCGCCGACGCGGCCCGGGCCCGTGCCGTGCTGGCCCGGCTGCTCGCGGACGCGGAGGTGCCCGCATTCGACCGGGCCCGCTTCCTCGGCGCGCTCGGAGTCCGGCTGCGCCGTGCCCTCGCCGCGGGCGGCGCGGACCTGACCGTGACCGCCGACGCGGACGGCGGGCTGCGAGTCGTCCTGGGCGGCCCGGAGCCCTGGGAGCAGGCCCTCGTCTGCCCGGCGCCGGTGCCGGCCCCGCCGTCCGGCCTGGACGGCGCCCCGCTCGCCGAGGCGCTGCTGGACGCCGACACGGACGCCGACGCCGTACTGGCACGGCTGGCCGAGACCGAGGAGCTGCTCCGGTTCCACCGGGAGGAGCTGCACCAGACGAACCAGGGCGTCCTGGCGCTGCACGCCGAGCTGGAGGCGGCCGCGCGGGCGCAGCGCGAACTCCTGGACGGCGAGCGGGCGGCGCGCGCGGAGGCGGAGAACGCCCGGCGGCTGCTGACCTTCCTGGCCAACGCGAGCGCGGTGCTGCACGCCTCGCTCGAACACGAGGACATCCTGCGCCGGCTGCCCGAGCTGCTGGTCCCGGAGTACGCGCGGCACGTCGACGTCTGGGTGGTGGGCGACGACCAGAGCCCGCCGGGCGAGCGGGCGGCGGCCGCGGTGACGGCGGCCCGCACCGGCCGGCCGCAGCACGCGGCCCCGCACCCCGGCGAGCTGCCGGGCGTCGATGACCTGCCGGCCTCGGCGCTGTCCCCGGACCGGCCCCTGCTGAGTCTGCCGCTGGGCTCGCGTACCGTGCAGGGCGTGCTCACCCTGGTGGCGCCCGGCGAACGCTTCGACCCGGACACCACCGTGATGCTGCTGGAGCTGGCGCGGCGGGCGGGCATCGCGCTGGACAACGCCCGCCAGTACGAGCAGCACCGGGATGTCGCCGAGGCGCTGCAGCGGGCGCAGCTGACCGACCTGCCCGCCACCCGGGGGCTCGACCTGGCCGCCCGGTACCTGCCGGCGACGCACGGTCTGAACATCGGCGGCGACTGGTACGACGCCTTCTCGCAGCCGGACGGCAGTGTGCTGGCGGTGATAGGGGACGTCACGGGGCACGGGCTGCGCGCGGCGGTCATCATGGGCCAGCTGCGCACGGCACTGCGCGCCTACGCCGTCGAGGGCAACGGTCCGGCGCGGATCCTGACCCTGTTGCACAGGATGCTCCGGCACCAGCAGCCGGAGCTGTACGCGACCTGTGCGATCGCCCGGTTCACGCCCGGGGAGCCCGGCGTGGTGTGGGCCGCCGCCGGGCATCCGCCGGCCGTCGTGCGCGGTCCCCGGGGGGAGGTGCGGGTGCTGGAGGACAAGCCGGGGATCATGCTCGGGGTTCCGGTGCCGTACACCTACGAGGAGCACACTCTCGAGTTGCCGGCGGGCTCCACGCTCGCGTTGTACACGGACGGTCTCGTGGAGCGCCGGTCGGCCGGGATCGACGCGGGCATCGACCGGCTGGCCCAGGCGATGGGGGCGCTGGGCGGGGCGGATCTGGTGGATCTGGACGCGGCGGCCGACGCACTGCTCAAGCCGATGCTGCACGATTCCGAGCACGACGACGACATCTGTCTGCTGCTGTGCCGCACCACGCCGGATTCGCTGTGAACGGCCGCGCGCCGGTCCCGTGACGGGGCCGGCGCGCAACCGGCGTGACGCCGGCCGCCGGGTCAGGCGGCGGACGGGAACCGTTCCCAGACGCGGTGGGCGGCCAGCAGCTGGGCGAGCTGCTGGAGCACGGCCGTGGCGCTGTCGCCGTCGACCACTCCGGGTGCGTCGAGCGGGATGCCGGCCGCCTCCAGTGCGGCCTCGCCGCCCTTCGCGGCACCGATGGCCTTGCCGTGCCGGTACGCCTCCGTCAGCAGCAGTCCGACCCGCGGGTCGGGCGTGGCCTCCCCGAGACGGGGCTGGCCCGCCTTGGCGTCCCGGGCGCCGTAGGCGTCGGTCCCCACGCCGGGGGTGCCGGCCACCAGGAGGGCGTCGAACTCCACGGAGCGCGCGGTGGTGTAGGTCCGCTGCACGGTGAGGGCGTCGGCGCCGTCGCCGAGGGTGCCGCCCGCCGGTGCGACGATCAGCGGGACCATGCCGCTGTCGAGGATCTCCTGGCGTACGGTCCGTACGCCGTCGAGGTCGCCGTCGGGGCCGGTGATGATGCCGATGATCCGGCCGTCGGTGGGCCAGGTCTGCCCGATCTGGGAGAGGGCGGGGCTCGGCTCGACGTCGGCGAGGGGCACCGTGGGCTCGGGCGCGGGCAGACCGAGTCCGGCGGCGACGCCCGCGCACAGCTCGGGGTCGATGTTGGCGAGGACCTGCAACGCCCGTTCGCGGATGGCCTGCTCGTAGCACTTGCCGAGTTCGAAGGTGTAGGCGTGGATGATGTGTTCGCGTTCCACCGGGCTCATGCTGAGCCAGAACCGGCGCGGCTGGCTGAAGTGGTCGTTGAACGACTCGGGCGCCTCACGGACCTTGGTGGCCTCGGGGACGCGCACCGGTGTCTCGACGAACGCGCCCGCGTCGGCTCCGGCGGTGAACGGGCAGCCGCCGTCGAGGGAGTTGGGCCGGTAGGGTGCCACGCCGCGGTGCACGGCCGTCTGGTGGAAGCCGTCGCGCAGCATGTCGTTGACGGGGGTGTGCGGCCGGTTGATGGGGATCTGCGGGAAGTTGGGGCCGCCGAGCCGGGTGATCTGGGTGTCCAGGTAGGAGAAGAGCCGGCCGGCGAGCAGCGGGTCGTCGGTGATGTCGATGCCGGGGACGAGGTGGCCGACGTGGAAGGCGACCTGCTCGGTCTCGGCGAAGAAGTTCGACGGGTTGCGGTTGAGGGTGAGCAGCCCGATCGGCTGTACGGGGGCCAGTTCCTCGGGGACGATGTTCGTCGGGTCCAGCAGGTCGATGCCCTCGAAGGTCTGGTCGGGGGTGTCGGGGAAAGTCTGGATCCCGAACTCCCACTCGGGGTAGGCGCCCGCCTCGATGGCGTCGTAGAGGTCGCGGCGGTGGAAGTCGGGGTCGACGCCGTTGATGATCTGCGCCTCCTCCCAGACCAGGGAGTGCACGCCCAGCTTGGGCTTCCAGTGGAACTTCACCAGGGTGGTCTCGCCGGCCGCGTTGACCAGGCGGAAGGTGTGGACGCCGAAGCCCTCCATCGTGCGGTACGACCGCGGGATGCCCCGGTCGGACATGTTCCACAGGGTGTGGTGGGCGGCCTCGGTGTGCAGGGTGACGAAGTCCCAGAAGGTGTCGTGGGCGCTCTGCGCCTGCGGGATCTCCCGGTCCGGGTGGGGCTTTCCGGCGTGGATGACGTCCGGAAACTTGATGGCGTCCTGGATGAAGAACACCGGGATGTTGTTGCCGACGAGGTCGAAGACGCCCTCGCTCGTGTAGAACTTCGTCGCGAAGCCCCGGGTGTCGCGGACGGTGTCGGCGGAGCCGCGGGAGCCGAGCACGGTGGAGAAGCGGACGAACACCGGTGTCTCGACGTCCTCGGCGAGGAAGGCCGCCTTGGTCACGTTGGCGGCGGTGCCGTAGCTGCGGAAGACGCCGTGCACCCCGGCACCGCGGGCGTGGACCACGCGCTCGGGGATGCGCTCGTGGTCGAAGTGCATCACCTTCTCGCGCAGGTGGTGGTCCTGGAGGAGCACCGGGCCGCGGGGTCCGGCCTTGAGGGAGTGGTCGGTGTCGGGGAGCCGGGTGCCCTGGGCGTCGGTGAGGTAGCTGCCGCTCTGCGCCATCCGTGCCTGGTCGGCGCCGGTGGGCTGCCCGGTCGGCGAGACGGTGGCCGGGCCCGTCTGGTCGGGCTTGGGCGGAAGGGGCTCACGGGGTTCGGTGGGTTCGGCGACCGTGGGCGACTGGGGTGCGGGCTTGCCGGGGATGCCGTCCTCGGGGCCGGCGGGGCCGCCCTGCAGGGCGTCCGCGACCTTGTCCGCCGCTCGCTTCAGCGGGTTCGTCTCGCTCATCGGTAACTGATTCCTCCACTGGTTCACGGGGGCGGGCCCGGCGCGGGCGGGAAGAGGGTGCCCGATGCTCGCCGGTCTCGCCGAGGTGGGGGCCGCACACGCGCAAAGCTCGTCAATCCATAACAAAAGGGTCGTCGGCGGCCCTGCTACCGAGGTCCCCGGGCCGGGGCGTCCGAAACCGGGAATCAGCAGGTGATTTCCGGTGGGGTGAAGTCGGGCCGCTTCCCGCCGGCTTGGCGGGAGCGCGACCGCCGGACGCGCCGGTCATGGATCCGGGGACCGACGGCAGGGCCGGCCGCCCCCTGCCGAGGGGGTGTTCGTCAGCAGGGCCGGCTTCTCGACCCGGCGGACGGCCGACCGGCCGCCCGCACACGCCACCCTAGGCGCCGGCGGCGGGCCGCGCAGTCCGGGAGCGGCCGGCCGCGGTGCGGACGGGGCCGCCGGTCACGGACGGGCCGTCACCCGCACGGTCTCCAGTGCGGGGTCCGCCGCACCGGCGATGAGGAAGCCGTGGGCGACACCGCTGCGCAGGTAGTCGAGCACGTCCGCGGTGATGACCTCCCTGCACGCGGAGCCGGAGACCGCGTTCGCCGAACACCGGGCGGCGGCGCTGCTCAGTGGTGAGCTGGAGGGCGCCGGGTTCGCCGTGCGGCGCGGGGTCGCGGGCCTGCCGACCGCGTTCACGGCGCGCTCGGGCGAAGGGCGGCCGGTGGTGGCGTTCCCCCTGGAGTACGACGCCCTGCCCGGGCTCGGGCACGCCTGCGGGCACAATCTGATCGCGGCGGCCGGTCTGGGCGCCGCCCTGGTCGTGGACGCCGTACGGGACGGCGCCCCGGGTTCGGTCCTGGCGGTGGGGACACCGGCCGAGGAGGGCGGCGGCGGCAAGGCCCTGGAGGTGGAGGCCGGGGTCTTCGACGGGGTGGACGCCGCCCTGATGTTCCATCCCGGGGTGTACGACTGGGCGCGGGCGCCGCTGACCGCGCAGGAGCAGTACCGGGTCGCCTTCAAGGGGCGCGCGGCGCACCCGACGGGCAGTCCGACGGAGGGCATCGACGCGCTCGCCGCGCTGGTCGAGCTGTTCAACGTGGTGTCGGCGCTCGGCCGGCGGCTGCCGCAGGGGTCGCACGTGCAGGGGATCATCACGCACGGCGGTACGGCCACGAACATCGTCCCGGAGTACGCCGAGGGCCGCTTCGGGCTGCGCGCGCTCACCACCGCCGCGCTGGACGAGCTGGCCGCGCAGCTGCGTACGGCCGCCGAGGGTGTCGCGCTGGCGACCGGGACCGAGGTGACGGTGGAACGCGCGAGCGTGCGGTACGAGCACTTCCGGGACAGCTCGGTGCTGTCCGAGCGGTTCGCCGGGCACCTGGACCGCGCCGGGATCACCCTCACCCCGCCGGTCCCCGGTGTCTACCTGGGCTCCTCCGACATCGGCAACGTCAGCGGCCGGGTGCCCGCCATCCACCCGTTCGTCGCGATCATGGACGCCGACGGCTCGGACCACACGCCGGAGTTCGCCGTAGCGGCGGCCTCGGAGCGGGCCCGCGGTGTGCTCCTGGCGGTGGTGGAGGCGCTGGCCTGCACGGCGGCGGACGTGCTGCGGGACGCGGAGCTGCGCGGGCGGGCGTGGGAGGACCTGCGCCGGGCACCGGCCTGACCGCGCCCGTCCACGGCCGGGCTCACCCGGGGCGGCCGCACGAGACCTCGGGCTCGCGCTCACAGGCGTCGGCCTCGGCGCCGCTCCGGGCACGCGCGTGCTTCATGGCGGCGGGCAGGGCCCGGCGGATCACCTCGGGGAGCCGACGCCGGACCGGCCACTCGACCAGGCAGCGCGCCACCTCCCGCAGCTTGACGTTGGTGTGCTGCGAGATGTGCTTCAGGACCTCCCAGCCCTGCTCCCGCCGCAGACCGCCCACGGTGATGACCACGCCGATCGCCTGGTCCACCAGGGCGCGCGAGACCAGCGCCTGACGCAGCTGGTCCACCTCGTCCTGGAGCGCCTTCACCTGTTCCTGGTCCGTCTGCTCGTCGGGTCCGATCATGTCATTCACCCTGAGCGGCCCGGCCGGTCCCCGCCAGCCGCCAGGCGAACAACTGGGCACGCCTCTGTACAGAAAACGAAAAATGCCTGGTAGAAGGCCTATATCGACGGCGTTGACGGGCAGCCGTGGGTCATGGAGACACTCACCTTCCACAGCGATGATCTCGATGTGACGGAGGACTTCCTCAGCCGCGCCTACGCCCGGATGCGGATCGGCAGCAGCAGCCCCGGCTCCCACCGCGCCCGGATCCGCCGTACCGGCATCGACTCGGTGAGTGTCGACGAACTCGCGCTGGACTTCGAGATGGACTACTCGGTGACCCCGCTGGGCCGGATCTGCCTGTGCGTCGTCCACGAGGGAACCGTGCGGGACCACGCCTTCCAGGGCGTCGAGGACTCGTTCGGTCCCGGTGACGTGGTGCTGCTCGCGCCGCCGGACCTGCCCTACACGGGCCGGATCTGCAACGCCCGCTACAACATCACCATGCTGGAACCGGACCTGCTCGCCCAGGTGGCCGGGGACGCCGACGGCTCGCGGCCGGTCCGGCTGACCGGGCACCGGCCGCGCTCGGTGGCGGCGGGGCGGCAGCTGCACCGGACCATCGCCCATCTGCGCGACACGGTGCTCGCCGACCCGGAGCTGGCGGACCAGCCGCTGGTCGCGGCCACGGCCGCCCAGCATCTGGCGGCGAGCGTGCTGGCCGCGTTCCCCAACACGGCGCTGGACGAGCCGGCCGCCGCCGACCACGCCGACGCGCGCCCGGCGGTGCTGCGCCGGGCGCTCGCCTACATCGACGACCACGCGGACCGGCCGGTCACGGTCGCGGACATCGCCGCCGCGGCCCATGTGACGGTCCGCGCGCTGCAGTACGCCTTCCGCCGCCACCTGGACACCACGCCGCTCGCCCAGCTGCGCCGGGTGCGGCTCGCGCACGCCCATCACGACCTGGTGGCCGCCGATCCCGGCGCCGGTGCCACGGTCACGGAGATCGCGGCCCGGTGGGGTTTCCACCATCCGGGCCGCTTCGCCACCTTGTACCGGGACACCTACCGGCGGGCCCCGTACGAGACCCTGACCGGTCGCTGACCCGCCGGCTGACCGCGGTTGCGGGCGGGTCCTAGGGGAAGGACGTCACCTTGGACGGGACCGTGTCGGTGCCCGAGGTGGGCGCGCCGGTGCTGTTGACGACGTGCGCGTACTGGCCCTTCCCGCCGAGCGAGATCACCAGCAGGTCGTGCATCTTGATCCCCGCCGTCACGGGCACCTGGAAGCCGTGCGCCTGCACGATCGACGGATCGGCCGTGTAGTTGCAGTAGCTGCCCAGGCCCCACGCCTCGTGGGCGGTGACGGTGTCGGCGACCTTGTAGGCCGCGTAGCCGGTGATG
Organism: Streptomyces capoamus; assembly: GCF_014654935.1. GTDB lineage: Bacteria > Actinomycetota > Actinomycetes > Streptomycetales > Streptomycetaceae > Streptomyces > Streptomyces capoamus. The sequence goes on along the minus strand of NZ_BNBF01000003.1, from coordinate 106,689 downwards.
CCGTCGTGGGTGACGGCGGCGGCGTTCGGGGCGTCGTAGGCCTTCTCGTTCTGGAAGAAGATCGTCCGGCCGCGTTCGCCGCTCCAGTAGACGTCGTACTTGTTGAAGTGCTCCACGAACAGGCCGGTGGCGAGGACGTCGTCGCCGTTGACGCGCAGGCCGTAGTCGGCGCGGTTGGTGTTCCAGCCGACGCCGTCGCCGTGGTCGGCGCGCCAGATCCAGGTGTGGTCGACGATGACGTCGTCGCTGTTCACGACCACGGAGTTGGTGGCGAGTCCGGGTCCGGCGCCGCCGACGCGGATGAACACGTCCTGCATGGTGGTGGGGTCGGCGGAGTGGTCGGCGCTCGCTCCGGGGGTGCCGATGCGCAGCAGGGTGTCGGAGTTGACCGGGCCCGCGTCGATCAGGAATCCGGCGAGCCGCACGCCGTCGACGTCGGCGACGTGCATGGCGTCCACGCCGTTGTCCGGGACCAGGGTGGCGAAGCCGAGGCCGAGGACGACGGTGTCGGGCCGGGTGACCTCGATGGTCCGGTCGAGGTGGTAGACCCCCGGGGTGAACAGCAGGTTGAGGCCCTGGGCGAGGGCGGCGTTGATGGTGGCGGCCGTGGCGCCCGGCTTGACGACGTAGAACCGGTCGAGCGGGAGGGAGGTGCCGGCGTTCGCCGGCCAGGAGACGCCCCGGGCATTGGTGCGCTTGGCCGGGACGAACACCTTGTAGGCGGAGCCGTCCAGGTAGAGGAAGGGCTTCTCGCGGGAGACCGGGGTGGTGTCCAGCGTGGTGTACGGGCCGCTGTCGAAGTTGGTGGCGGGGGCGCCCTGGACGCCGGAGAACGTCATGTTCCACACGCCGTTGGTCCAGCCGCCGACCGAGCTGTCCCGGGTGTACCACTGCTGCTGGGAGTACGGGCCCACCGTGCCGTCGATCTTCGAGTCCGCGATGTAGCCGCCGGAGGCCCAGCCGTAGCCGTCGGGGGCGAGGTTGAGGCCGCCCTGGACGTGGACGCGGCGGAACGGCGCGGCCTGGGCGACGGCCCAGCGGTCGGTGCCGTTGACCGGCTTGAGGGAGAGGTTCTCCGCCGAACGCCAGAAGTTCTGGGTGGCGTTGCCGTGGAACCAGCCGGCGTCGACCGTGACGTCACCGTTGATCCGGGTGTCGTCGGGGTTCAGGCCGAGGCCGGAGACGGAAGTGTAGAAGCCCAGTTGGGCGTTGATGCCGTTGTAGCTGCCGGGCTTGAGCAGGAACTGGTAGCGGCCGCTGCCGAACTGAGCCGACTCCTGCTTGGCGAAGACGTCGTCGAACTTCTGCTGGA
>NZ_BNBF01000003.1:100328-105347 GCF_014654935.1 Streptomyces capoamus | reverse complement strand
GGTTCGGCGTGGCGGGGTCGACGACGATGACGTTCGGGCCGAGGTCGCCGCCGCCCTGGACGGGCGGGACGCCGGTGGTGCCGGTGTGCACGGCGAACTCCCACAGGGAGTAGCCGTAGCCGGTGCCGCGGGCGGTGCCGTAGATCCGGACGTACCGGCCGGCACCGCTGACGTCGTAGGACGCCGTGCCGCCGGTCCCCCCGGTGACGCTCTTGAGGGTGTTCCAGCCCTGTCCGTCGGAGGAGGCCTCGATCCGGAAGTCCTTGCCGTAGGCGGCTTCCCAACTGAGGTCGATCTTGCACAGGTCCTGGACGGCGCCCAGGTCGACCTGCAGCCACTGCGGGTCGGCGGCCTGGCTGGACCAGCGGGTCGCGGTGTTGCCGTCGACGGCGGCGGAGGCGGGGGTGCCGGCGTTCTCGGTGGAGGAGGCCGTGGCGGTCCTGCCCCGGGCGGCATCGGCGGTGGAACAGCCCGCCTGTCCGCCGTCGGCGCTGCCGAAGACCTGGAACTCCCAGAGGGAGTAGCCCCACGCCGTGGCCCGGTGCACGCCGAGCATCCGGACGTAGCGGCCCCGGCCGGACACGTCGAGGGTGTCGAGGCCGCCGTCGGAGCCGGTGACGGATTTCAGGTCGGTCCAGGTGGTGCCGTCCGCGGATATCTGGACCTTGTAGTCCTTGCCGTAGGCGGCCTCCCAGTCGAGGACCACGCGGTCGACGGTGGCGGTGGTCCCGAGGTCGACGCGGACCCACTGGTCGTCGCTCGCGGCCGAGGACCAGTGGGTGCCGGTGTCGCCGTCGACGGCGAGGGCGGGGGCGGTGCCGTTGTTCTCCTGGGAGGAGGCGGTGGCCGTCTTCCCTTGGGACAGGGGGGTTTCGGCCGCGGTGGCCGGTGGGTGTGCGGTGGGCAGGGCGAGCAGCGCGGCCGTGGCGGCCAGCGCGACACCCAGGGATCGCAGTCTCATTTCGGCGGCTCCATGCGAGGGCGGGGTCGGGCAACCGACCCCACGGCTTAGTTCATGTTTTGATTTAAGTGATGAACCAAGCCGGCCACAAGACATCGGACACGAGATCCTTCAACAACCGCACCCGGCGATCCCGCACCATGCGTGCCGCGCCGCTGGAGCCCGCCGCCCGGTGACCGGCGGGCGCGGGTCACCGCGGTGCGAGCTCCGGGCCGGGCCCGCGCCCCAGGACCAGGTGCGGATCGAAGCGCCGCTTGGCGTCCGCGAAGGACTGCCAGCCGGTGCCGTGGTGGTCGCGCCAGTCGGCGGCGGAGAGGGGCAGGGCGTTGACGGGGTAGGCCACGGCGCCGGCGGCCCGGGCCAGGTCGTACGCCGCGCGATTGGCGGCCACCATCCGCGCGGCCGTCCCGTGACTGTCCGGCGGAGCCGTGCGCAACAGGGCGAACACCCACAGGAGGCGGCCGGGCGGGCGGCGGAAGAGCGGCGCACGCAGCCGGGCGGAGACCAGGGGGTACAACAGCACGAGCCCGGTGGTGCGCAGGTCGGAAGGCCGGGTCGGCGAGCACGGAGCCGACCACCGGCCCGGCGGTCTCGTGCGGCAGGAGCAGGTTGAGCCAGGGATGCGGATGCAGCCACTCCCCCGTCGTCCGCAGGAGTTCCTCGTCCGTGTCGACGCGGTGGACGAACTCGGCGTATGAGAGGTCGGTGGTCTCCGCGGCGGCCCGGTCGTGGGCGAGCCCGTCGAGCAGGCGGCCGTCGTCGGGCGGGGACGGCCCGTCGTACCAGGCCACGGCCTCGATCACGTACCGCCAGCCGCGGTCACCCAGCGGGCGGACCTGGCCCTCCAGGTAGGGGAACCGCGCTTCCTCGGCCAGCCGCCGCTGGTCGGCCAGGTAGCGGGCGAGGTCGTCGTAGAAGAGGCAGTGGCGGCGGACGCGTCCAGGTGCGGGGACCACGCGCAGGGTGGCCCCGACGATGACGGCGCACTGGCCGAGCCCGGCGAGGACGGCGTGGAACAGCGCGGGGTCCCGGCCGGGCGAGCAGACGCGGTGCTCCCCCGCCCCGGTCACCACCTTCAGCTCCAGCACCTGGTCCGCGACCAGGCCGTGCCGATGGGTGGCGCCGCCGAGACCGCCCGCGGACAGCACTCCGCCGACGCCCGCGCCCAGGTAGTCGGTGAGCACCGGGGGTGTACGGCCGTACGGCAGGGTGGCGGCCAGCACCTCCCGCCACAGCGCGCCCGCACCTACGGTGACCCGGTCACCGGTCACCGGGCCGACCCGGTTCATGGCGCGCAGGTCGACGACGATCCCGCCGGCCGCCTGGCTCTGGCCGTACAGCGCGTGGCCCCCGGCGCGCACCCCGACGGGGATGTGCCGCGGTCCGGCGTACTGCAACAGGTCCCGGATCTGGGCGGCGGACGTCGGCCGCAGCACGGCCCGCGGGGTCGCCCGCACGAGCCGTCCGAAGTCCCGCGAGGCTTCTCGCAGGGCCTCCGGGCGGGTGTCGAGGGCCTGGCCGAAGCGGGCGGCGAGGTCGTCGGCCAGGGTCATGCGGGCATCACACCAGACGGCGGCGCCTTCCGTCGAGACGGCGTGCGGCCGGGGTCAACTCAGGGGCTGGGGGCGGCTGTCGGCCTCGGGTGAGGGCAGGCTGTCGGCCTCGGGTGAAGCCTCGTCCCCGACCCCGGCCGAGGCGTGGTCGTCGCCCCCGGAGGAGGCCTGGTCCCGGACCAGCTTCAGGAGCGCGGCGTGCGTGGCCGCGTCGGCCGCCGCGACCAGTCCGCCCGCACCGGTGTGCAGCGGCTCGCCGTACAGACCGGTCACCGTGCAGCCGGCCGCCCGGCACAGCGCGATGCCGGCGGCGAAGTGCACGCTGTCGCCCAGGTGGCCGTCGGTGACGTAGGCGGCCCGGCGTCCCGCGGCGACCCAGGCCACCGCCAGGGTGCTGGAGACCACCCGGGGCCGGAACCGCTCGGCGAAGCCGGGGTCGGTGAGCAGGCGGGCCGCCCGGAAACCGGGCGCGTTGGGGAACGGCGGATCGAGGTTGACGTCCACCAGCGCGGACCCGGCGGCCGGCGTCAGCTCCGTGTCCTGGCCGTCCCGGCGGACCCAGGCCCGCGTGCCGTCGGTCCAGAACACCTCACCGGCGAACGGATCGGCCGTCGCGGCCGCGGTCACGTCCGAGCCCACCCGCAGCGCCACGTTCACGCAGGCGAGCATGGTCCGCGCGGCGTAGTTCAGGGTGCCGCACAGCGGGTCCACCAGCCAGCGGCGGCGGGCGCCCGCGATGCCGGTCCGGCCGCTCTCCTCGGCCGTCACCGCGTCCCCGGGGCGGGCGGCGCGCAGGACCTCCAGCACGGCCCGCTCGGCGGCCAGGTCCGCTTCCGTCGCGAAGTCGCCGGCGGACTTCTCGTAGCGGCGCAGGCGCCGGCCGTACAGCTCACGCACCACCGCTGCGCCCGCCTCGGCCGCCGCCACGGCCAGCCGGCCGTCGGACTCCTCGTGAATGATCGTCATGGCGTGCACGATAGACGGCCCTCGTAGTTCAGTGCGGCTCGGGCGGGACCGCCGACAGCGGGGTGTTCCAGGCCAGTTGGCGCAGCAGCCGGGCGTCCGGTCCGGCGGGGCGGCCCATGGCGGGTGCCGGGCCGGACGGCGTGCGGGTGCCCCGGGAGAGGCCGCCGCTGACGGTGATGTTGTGCTCGGCCCGCGGACGGCGGTGCCGCTCGTACACGGCGAACGCGGTCTGCGGGTCGGGCAGGTCGCGCAGCGCCTTGGCCAGGACGACGGCGTCCTCCAGCGCCATCGAGGCGCCCTGGCCGGTCGCCGGGGACGCGGCGTGGGCCGCGTCCCCGACGAGCAGCACGCGCCCGGTGTGCCAGGCCGTGCCGAGCGGCAGCTCCGTGGCGTCGGTGACCATGATCTGCCCGTCGGCGGCCGCCACCAGACCGGCGGCGGGCGTCGCGTCCCCGCGCAGCAGCGGCAGCAGGCGGGCGCGCAGTGCGGCGGAGGGCACGGCACCCGCACCGGCGGGCAGCGGATCGCCGCCGGTGCGGGCGAACCAGTACGTCTCACCCGCCGGGGACACGGCGTACCCGAACGCGGCGGCGCTGCAGCGCACCATGGTGATGGCGCCCTGGGGGCCGGGCGGGGGCGCGGTACCGGTGTAGCCGTAGTACACCCGCTGGCCCGCGTATCGGGGGCGTACTCCGGGCCGGAGCAGCCGTCGTACGGTCGAGTTCAGTCCGTCGGCGCCGACGAGCAGGTCCCCGGTGGCGGTGGTGCCGTCGGCGAAGCGGGCGGTGACGGCGTCCGGTCCGTCGGCCACGGACACCAGGCGGGCGCCGTGGCGCAGCGGGACGCCCCGCCGGACCGCCTCGCCCTGGAGTACCGCGTTCAGTCGGCCGCGGCGCAGGCAGCGGTAACGCAGGACCGGATCGCCGGCCTCGCCCAGCGGCTGGTGTGCGACCTCGGTGCCCTCGCTGTCGAGGAGCCGCAGTGAAGTGAGCGGAAAACCGACGGCCGTGACGGGGTGTGCGGCATCCAGCTCGGCCAGCGCGCGCATGCCGTTGCTCGCCAGGGTGAGGAAGGCGCCGATGTCCTCGGCCGTGTCCGGGTGCGCCTCGAACACGGTCACGTCGAGACCGGCCTTGCACAGCCCCAGGGCGGTCGCGGTCCCCGCGATGCCGCCGCCGATCACCAGTACCCTCATCGCGTCCGCTCCGGTCACCCGCCGCTCCCCGCGCCGACGGTGGTCACGACCATCTAACGGCAGCGAGGGGCCCGCCGGGGCCGACGGGGCGGTATGACGGGGCGGTATTCGGACAGGGACCGCCCCGTGCCCGACCGTCCTGGTGCGCGTCTGCGGTGCCGCGTGCACCGGCACGCCCCCTGTGCCACGGGTCACCGCCGGTGAGGTGGGTACTTCCCGGCTCATGCGGGTGAGCGTGGTGGATGCGGGTTCGAACACGGTCAGGTTGGTCGTCGCGGACGTGGAGGGGGGCGTTCCGCTCCCGGTGCACACCGTCAAGTGGAAACTCCGCCTGTCCGAACGGG
>NZ_BNBF01000003.1:89021-100281 GCF_014654935.1 Streptomyces capoamus | reverse complement strand
TCGGCCCGGACGGCACCATCGCCGACGAGGCGGTGGAACAGCTGGTGAAGGCGGTCGCCGCGGCGGGTGCCACGGCCCGGCGGTGGCGTGCGCAGGACCCGCTGGCCTTCGCGACCGCGGTCGTGCGCGGCGCCCCGAACCGCCACGAGGTGCTGCAGCGGGTGGCGTCCGGCACCGGTATCCGCATGTGCACGCTGCCCGGCGAGACGGAGGCCGAGCTGACCTTCCTCGCGGCCCGCCGCTGGCTCGGCTGGAAAGCGGGCCCCCTGGCACTGCTCGACATCGGCGGCGGCTCCCTGGAGGTGGCCTTCGGGCGGGGCCGGCTGCCCGACTTCGCCGCGTCCCTGCCGCTCGGGGCGAACCGGCTGACCCGGGAGTACCTGGGCGTCCAGGACCCGCCAGGACCGGACGAGCTGAAGGAACTGCGCCGCCGCATCCGCCACGAACTGCGGGACGTGGCCTCGCGGATCCGCTGGGAAGGTCCGCGCACCGCCGTCGTCACCTCCCGGACGTTCCAGCAACTGGCCCGGCTGTGCGGGGCCGCGCCGGGACGGTACGGCCCGTTCGTGGACCGGGAACTGGCCTGCCGGGACCTGCGCGAGGCGGTGCGCTCCCTCGCCGGGCTGCCCGCCGCCGAACGCGCCCGGCTGCCCGGGATCTCCGCGCCGCGCGCCGCCCAGAGCCTGGCCGGGGCGGTCGTGGGGCACACGGCGCTGAAGCTGATGGGCCTGCGCCGGGCCGTCGTCTGCCCGTGGGCGATCCGCGAGGGCGTGCTGCTGCGCTACGCCGAGGACGGCGGCGAGTGGTGGACGGACGCCACGGGCGGGACCGGCAGCCCCGCGCCGGCCCTGGCGGCCACCTTGTGCATCGCCGGTCCGCCCGCCTGACCGCCAGGGCCGGGAGGCCGGCCCGCTTGCCGGCCCGTCGGCCGCCCCCGCATGCCGGACGGTCGCCCATCCCCGCTGGCCGGGCCCCGGCCGAGGTCCTAGCGTCGGAGCATGCAGTCGCCCCACGGCGAGCCGGCCGTGGACTCGGTGCCCGGTCTGTCCGCCGGGTCCGTCGCGCTGGCCTGGCTGACGCAGTTCCTGGTGGGTACCGACCTCTTCGTGGTGGCGCCGCTGCTCCCGCGCATCGCGGCGTCGTTCGCCGTCTCCGTGGCCGGCACCGGCCTGCTGGTCACGGCCTTCTCGATCGCGTACGTGGTGGCGTCGCCGTTCGCCGGCTGGGTCTCCGACCGGTGGGACCGCGCCTCGGTGCTGGTGGTGGCGCTGGTGCTGTTCTCGGCGGCCAACGCCGGTACCGCGCTGGCGCCGGGTTTCGGGGTGCTGCTGATGGCCCGCGTGGTGGCCGGCCTCGCGGCCGCGGCGACCGGGCCCACCGTGTACGCCCTGGTCAGCGTGCGTGCACGGCCCCGGGCCCGGGCGCAGGTGCTGGCCGTGGTGGGATCGGGCCTGCTGACCGCCCTGTGGGTGGGCGCGCCGGCCGGGTCGCTGCTGGGGCGGTACGTGGGCTGGCGGGCCGCCTTCGTCATCCTGGCCGCGGGCACGTTCCTGCTGGCGTTCCCCCACGCGTGGGTCTGGCGGCCCCGGCCGACGCCGTCGGCAGGCGCGCCACAGCGTACGACCGGACGGCCCGGTGAGGGCGTCATGACGCCGGACGGAACCGCGCGCCCTGCTCCGGCCGCCACAGCGCCGGACGGAACCGGACGGCCCGGCACGGACACCACGGCCACGGCAAGGGCCGGACGGCCCGACGCGGCCGTCACGGACGGAACCGCGCACCCCGAGGCAGCCACCACGGCACCGGACCGCACCACGCGGCCCGCCGAAGCCATCACGGCGGCGGACGGAACCGGGCGGCCCGGTGCAGGGAGCACCGCGACCGGGAAGATCCGACGACCCGGTACGGGCGTCACGGTGCCGGGGCCGGCCCGGCGCCCCCGGGCGGGCGTCGCCGTGGTGGCCGTCGCGGTGACGACCCTGTGGGCCTTCTCCGTGTACAGCCTCTACACCTTCCTGGCCGTCGCGCTGCACGCGGACGGCAGGGCCGGCGTCGTGCCGTGGCTGCTGGTCGGCTACGGCATCGGCGCCGTCGTGGGCGGACAGGTGGGCGGCCGGTGCGCGGACCGGGCCGATCCGGTACGGGTCACCAGGTCGGCGCTGGCGCTGACGGCCGGGATGGAAGCCGTCGTGGCCCTGGTGTTCCCCCGCACCGGGGCGCTGGCCGGCGCCCTGGCCGTGTTCGCGTCGGCCGCGTACGCCTTCTTCCCCGCCCAGCAGCGCCACCTGGTCGACCTGTTCCCCGAGCGGGCGACCGCGCTGCTGTCGTGGAACAACAGCGCCCTGTTCGTGGGACTTTCTCTGGCCGGCGCCGTCGGCGGGCCGGTCGTGCACGCCCTGGGCTACCCCCCGTTGCTGTACATCGGCGCCGCCGTGGCGGTACCGGCCTGGCTGGTCGCCCGTGGCCGGCCGGACCGGAGCCGGGGGAAGGGGGAGCCGTCCTGAGGGACGCGCCGGTCCCGCCCGGCCGGTACCGGTCCGGGACCGCCGAGGAGGTTCAGCCGGACCGCCGTCCCAGCCGGTCCGTGCCCGGCGGCGCGAGGTCCTGGGTGCCGATCACCGACAGCAGTTCCAGCTGGGCGGCTCCCTCGGTGCCCGGCGGGGCGCTGAACCACAGCAGGCGCTGCCGGCCGTCCTCGCTGAACAGGTTGTGGCAGTCCAGTTCGACGACGCCGAGCGAGGGGTGGACGATCCGCTTGCGGTCGGTGCGGCGCAGGGCCACGTCCCGCTGCTCCCACAGGGCGGCGAACTCCTCGCTGCGCCGCCGCAGCGTGGCCACGAGCCGGGTGACGTCGGGGTCCTTGGCGCGCCGGGCGGCGACGGCCCGGAGGTCGGCGGTGAACACCCGGGAGTGGCGCGGGTGGTCCTCGGCCGGGTGCAGCGCGCGGGCGGCGGGGTCGGTGAACCAGCGGTAGGCGAAGCTCGCTTCGAGTCCGCGCCCGATCGGTGCCGGACCGAGGAGGGCGACGGCGAGCGGGTTCTGCGCGAGGGGTTCGTGCAGGTCGGTGATGATCTGCGCCGGGGTGGTGACGAGCCGGTCCAGCAGACCGAGCAGCGCGGGCTGGGGGTGCGCGGCGGGGCCGTGGGCGACGGCCGGGAGCGGGCGTTCGGCGAGGTGGAAGAGGTGGTCGCGTTCGTCGCCGCTCAGCCGGAGCGCGCGGGCGAGGGCGGCGAGGACCTGCGCGGAGGGCTGGGCGCCCCGGCCGCGTTCGAGCTCCGTGTAGTAGTCGGCGGACAGCCCCGCGAGCTGGGCGACCTCCTCGCGCCTGAGCCCCGGCACCCGGCGGCGCGGGCCCGCGGTCAGGCCGACGTCGGCGGGGCGGACCCGGTCGCGCCGGGACTTCAGGAAAGCGGCCAGTTCCGAGTGGTTCACGCCTTCCATGGTCACGCCTCCGGCCGCGCGGAGCCAGGGGTTGCCGACCCCAGGGTGCGGACAGCCCTGGCTGGCGCCCGGGCCGGGACGGAGGCTGGAGGCACTTCCCGCCCCCTGCGACCACAGGAGCTCCCATGTCCGTTCAGGCACACCCCGCACAGACCCGTGTCGCCGTCGTCACCGGCGGTTCGCGCGGTATCGGCCGCGAGACGGTGACGCGGCTGGCCGCCGCCGGCCACGCCGTGGTGGTCGGCTACGCGGCCGACGGCGAGAGCGCCGGGGCCGCCGTCGAGGAGGTCACCGCGGCGGGCGGCAGCGCGCTCGCCGTCCGCGCCGACGTGGCCGACGAGCAGCAGGTCGCCGCGCTGTTCGAGGCGGCGACGGCCGAGTACGGCGGGGTCGATGTCGTCGTGCACACGGCGGGCCGGATGTATCTGGCGCCGATCGCCGAGCTGGACCTCGCGGAGCTGGACGCCCTGCACCGCACCAACGTCCGCGGCACCTTCGTGGTGGCCCGGGAGGCCGCCCGGAGGCTGCGCAGGGGCGGCGCGCTCATCACCTTCTCCACGTCGGTGGTGGGCCTGGCGTTCCCCGGCTACGGCGCTTACAGCGCGAGCAAGGGGGCCGTCGAGGCGTTGACCCTGGTGCTGGCGCGCGAACTGCGCGGCCGGGACGTCACGGTGAACGCGGTGGCCCCCGGCCCGACGGCGACCGAGCTGTTCCTGGACGGCAAGGACGAGGAGACGGTCGCCCGGCTGGCCGCCCAGCCGCCGCTGGAGCGCCTGGGCACGCCGGCCGACATCGCCGAGGTGGTGGCCTTCCTCGCCTCTCCGGCCGGTCACTGGGTGAACGGCCAGGTGGTCCGCGCCAACGGCGGCATCGTCTGAGCCCCGCCCGCCACGGTCTTGACATGAACTGAACCAACCCCGAGGCTTCGTGCGTGAAGTTGCTCGATCGGCGCTCGTTCCAAGCGTTTCCGAGCACCGGCGGGCGATGCAGCCGCAAGAACGGTCAGTCCGCGAAGGTGCGAGGGGAGCTGTTCCGCCGTGCGAAGACTCCGATACCGTCCGCCGTGGCCGGCCTGGATACCGCTGGGGCTGGCGTGCGTCCTGGCCGGGACCGCGCTCGCCGCCCCGGCCCGGGCCGCCGCCCCCGCGTCCGGCGCCGTACTGGACCCGGCGCACAGCAGCGTCGACTGGCACGGCCCGGTCTATGCCAAGGGCACCGGAGGCGGCCCCGAGACGTGCCCCGACGCCGCGGCCGACCCCGGCGGCACGGTCTGCGCCCGCTTCGGCCTCACGGTGTCCGTGCCGGACGGCTACTGGGACGACAACCCCGAGGGCGGCGTCCCGCTGTCCGTCAGGTGGGAGCGCCCCTCGGACGACTTCGACGTGTACGTCTACGACGGCCACGGCAAGCAGGTGGCCTCCAGCGCCGGCACCGCGGACCCCGAGGCCACGCTGATCCCCCGGGCCTCGGGCACCTACCAGGTGCTCGTGGTGCCGTACGACGTGCACGACGACTCCTTCACCGGCACCGCGTATCTGCCCGCGACCACGGACGCCGGTGACCTCACGTCGTTCTCCGGCGGCGACGGCAGCTACACCTTCGGGGCCGGGCAACTCACCGCGCGGGCCGATTTCCTGAAAGGCGGTCAGCTGCGCCTGCGGGCCGATCCGCCCGGCGCGCCGGAGGGTCGGGCCGGCACCGCCATCGTGCGCGCACAGCCGGCACCCGAGCGGCACACCTCGTCCTTCGACGCCGGGGACTACTACGGCATCCGGTCCCCGGAGGCGGTACTGCGGGTGTACAAGAAGCCGCTGCGCTTCGGCCTGTACCGGCCCGACGACCGCACCCGGATCTGGCAGGAGGACAAGCCGCTGCGCTGGTCGACCGGCGGGCTGCGGCAGAGCCTGGAGCGGGGCGCGGACGAGCAGTTCTTCGGCGGCGGCGAGCAGAACGGCAGCTTCTCGCACCGCGGCCGGACGGTGTACGTGGCCAACAGCTTCGACTGGAACGAGGGCGGCTACAACAACTCGCAGCCCTTCTACCTCTCCAGCGCGGGCTACGGCGTCTTCCGCAACACCTTCGCGCCGGGCGTGTACACCTTCGGCTCCCCGGTGACGACCGGGCAGCAGGAACGGCGCCTGGACGCCTACTACTTCCTCGGTGACGCCAAGCAAGTGATCGGCAAGTACACGGCCTTGGTCGGCAGGCCCTTCATGCCGCCGGTGTACGGCCTCGAACCGGGCGACTCCGACTGCTACCTGCACAACGCCAACCGGGGCGAGCGGCACACCCTGGACGCGCTCAAGATTGCCGACGGCTACACCGAGCACCGGATGCCGCTCGGCTGGATGCTGGTCAACGACGGGTACGGCTGCGGGTACGAGAACCTGGAGCAGACCGCCGGGGGCCTCAGGGACCACCACGCCCAGCTCGGTCTGTGGACCCAGGACGGCATCGACAAGCTGGCCGGCCAGGTCAGGGCCGGCCAGCGGGTGGCCAAACTGGACGTGGCCTGGGTCGGCAACGGCTACGCGTTCGCGCTGGACGCGTGCGACGCCGCCAAGAAGGGGATCGAGGACAACAGCGACGCCCGCGGTTTCGTGTGGCTGCCGGTGTCCTGGGCGGGGGCCCAGCGCTGCGGGGTGCTGTGGAGCGGCGACCAGAAGCTGTCCTGGGACTACATCCGGTGGCAGATCCCGACGTACGCCGGGGCGACGATGTCCGGCATCGCCTACAACACCGGCGACATCGGCAGCATCTACCGGCACGACGCCGAGATGTACACCCGCGACCTGCAGTGGAAGGCGTTCCTGCCGGCCGTCATGACGATGGACGGCTGGGCGAGCGACATCGCCACCGGCAAGCCCGCCGACCAGCAGCCGTGGCGGGACGGTGAGCCGTACACCTCGGTCAACCGCAGGTACCTCCAGCTGAAGGAGCGGCTGCTGCCCTACATGTACACGCTGTCCGCGCAGGCGGCGAGGACGGGTGTGGGGGCGGTGCGCCCGCTGTGGCTGGAGTACCCGGACGACCCGGCCACCCTGGACGGGCGGGCGAGGTACGAGTTCCTGTCCGGGCCGGACTTCCTCGTCGCCCCCGTCTACCAGGACTCGGACACCCGCGACGGCATCTACCTGCCGAAGGGCACCTGGACCGACTACTGGACCGGCCGCACCTACCGGGGCCCGGCCACCCTGGACGGCTACCACGCCCCGCTGGACACCCTCCCGCTGTTCGTGCGCGAGGGCGCGATCGTGCCCATGTGGCCCGAGGGCACCACGAGCTGGCAGACCCGCGACCGGCACGAGCTGGACTGGGACCTGTACCCGGCCGCGCACGGCACCGGTCGCTACACGCTGTACGAGGACGACGGCGTGACCCGTGCCTTCGCCGAGGGCGCCGCGGCCACGCAGCGGGTGTCGGTGCGGGCCGACGGCCGGGGGACGACCGTGACCGTCGGTGCGAGCAGGGGCGACTACGCGGGCAAGCCGGACGCCCGGACGTACCGGTTGACCGTGCACGGTGGCACCGCTCCCGCGCGGGTCCTGCTCGACGGGCGCCGGCTGCCGGACAGCGCGTGGTCGTACGACGCCGGCACCCGGGTCACCACCGTCGGCACGCCGAGCCTGCCGCTCGGCCGCGGGTTCACCGTACGGCTGGCCGGCCCGGGAGCCGCCAGGTAAAGGGATCGCATGGTCTAGTCCAAAGTGGGCTTTGGTCTAGTCCAACTCATTGACGTGACCGCAACAGTCCCGGAGGGTGGGGCTCCCCGCTGTGGGGTCCCCACCCTCTGGAGGCACACGTGAGACGTCTTCGGGCATGTCTGGGCGCGGCGGCGGCCGTCACCCTCGCCGCCGCCGGCAGCACCGCGCTGGTCGCGGCCGACGCCTCGGGCGCGACCAGCGCGCTCAGCAACCGCTGGTATGCGGCCGCCCCTTATCTGATGCCGCTGGACAACGACCCGCCGGACCCGGCCGCCATCATGGACGCCACCGGCCTGAAGGCGTTCCAGCTGGCGTTCGTCCTGGCGCCCAACGGCGGCGGCTGCACGCCGACCTGGGGCGGCACGGCACCGGTCGCCTCGGACACCGCGGTCCAGTCGGTGATCAGCACCATCCGGGCCAAGGGCGGCGACGTCTCCGTCTCCATCGGCGGCTACGGCGGCACCAAGCTCGGCCAGGCCTGCGCCGACCCCGCCGCCACGGCGGCGGCCTACCAGCAGGTCATCACCAAGTACGGGCTGCACGCCATCGACTTCGACCTGGAGGAGCCGGAGTACGAGAACAGCGCGGCGATCCACAACGAGATCGGCGCCGCGAAGATCCTGCAGCAGAACAACCCCGGGCTGTACGTCTCCGTGACCACGGCCGGCACCGCCGACGGCACCGGCTGGTTCGGCAAGCAGATGCTGCTGGAGGCCAAGTCGCAGGGCTTCACCCCGAACAACTTCTCCATCATGCCGTTCGACGGCGGCTTCAACGGTGCGGCGAGCCAGACCGGCGCGCTCACCAACTTCAACTCCGTCCTGCAGTCCACGTTCGGCTGGGACCAGGCGACCGCCTACGCCCACGAGGGCTTCTCGGGCATGAACGGCCGCAGCGACACCGGCGAGTACTTCACCCAGGCCGACTTCCAGACGGTGCTGGACTACGCCACGAGCCACCACATGGACCGGTTCACCTTCTGGTCGCTGAACCGCGACCGGCAGTGCACGCCGGCCGACAACGGCGGCCGCACCTCCGGCACCTGCTCCAGCGTGGCCCAGAGCTCCTGGGACTTCGCCAAGTACTCGGTGAAGTTCGCCGGTGCCACGCCGCCGGACCCGACCCCCACCCCCACGCCCACCCCCACGCCGACCCCGGCCTCCTGCAAGCCGGCCTGGAGCGCGGGCGCGGTGTACACGCAGGGCAACGAGGTCTCGTACGGCAAGCACAACTGGAAGGCGAAGTGGTGGACCCAGAACGAGGTGCCGGGCGCCTCGCAGTGGGGACCCTGGCAGGACGAGGGCGCCTGCTGACGCCGCCGCCGGCCCGGACGGCCGGGGCGCCCGCCCGGTGATCCGCGCGCCGACCGTCTCCCCGGCTGACAAAACGGCCCTACCTGCGCGACTGGTGCAAATGGCGGGACGGTCGTAGCGTCGGGTGCACGCGGTCGGACACAGCACGACGGGTGGGAGCGGCCATGCGCGCATCACTGGTGGGAACGACGGTCACCCTCGCGGCGGGGGCCCTGCTCACGGCGGCCGTGACCACGGCCACGGCCGGCGGGCCGGCCGGCCGGCCCGCGCACCCCGCCCACGCCGGTACGACCCGGACCGTCCTGGTCGACTGCCTGTGGCACCGCACCGTCCGCCCGGACGACTTCATCCTGGCCTGCGGCGACGGCAACAGCCGGCTCACCGGACTCCACTGGTCCCGGTGGACTCCGGACGGCGCCGTCGCCGTCGGCGTGAACATGGTCAACGACTGCAAGCCGTACTGCGCGGCCGGCAGCTTCCGCGCGTACCCGGTGACCGTCCGGCTCGACGACGCCAAGCCCTGGAAGAAGCAGCCGGGCGTCCAGCACTACACCCGGATGAGCCTGACCTACCAGCAGGACCGCCCTGAGGGCTTCCAGCAGGTCATGACGTATCCGCTCTGGGACTGAGGGCTGGGCGGAGGGCCGGGCTGGGCCGCGCGGGCGATCCCGCGGCCCGGCCCCCGCCACCGGCGGCCCCTTCCCCGTCATGTTGGTGTGGCCCCGCACGCCGGCGCCCCGCGCGCCGACCGAGAAGAGGTCACATGCCCCGACTCCCCCGCCTGACCGGCGCCGCCACGGCCGCTCTCGCGCTCGGCCTCGTCGCCGCCGCGCCCGCCACCGGCCACGAGCCGCTCGTCACGGAGGCGCGCGTCCTCGCCCACTTCGACCTGGCCGCCGGGCAGGCCCCGGAGAACATCGCGCTCGACCGTGACGGCTCCGCCGACCTGACCTTCGCCTTCGCCCGGCAGATCGCGCACGTCACCCCCGACGGCCGCACCCGGATCCGCGCGACGCTGCCCGCCGTGGCACACCCGGCCACGCCGCTCGTGCACCGCGCCGCCGTCACCGGCATCGCCCGCGCCCAGGACGGCACCCTGTACGTCGGCTACGCCACCGGCACCGACGCGACCGGCATCTGGCGCCTCGCCCCGGACGGCACCGCACCGCGGCTGATCGCCGCGCTGCCGGCCGACGGGCTGCCCAACGGGCTCGCCCTCGACGAGCAGCACGGCCTGCTCTACGTGGCCGACTCGGTGCGCGGCACCATCTGGCGCGTCCCGCGGGCGGGCGGCACCGCCACGGCGTGGGCGACGGGCCGGGCGCTCGCCCCGCTCCCCGCGGCGCCCGGGCACGGCTTCGGCGCCAACGGCCTCAAGGTCCGCCGGGACTCCGTCTGGGTGTCCAACAGCGACCGGGGCACGCTGCTGCGCGTCCCCGTCGCCCCGGACGGCTCCGCCGGCCCCGTCGAGACCCGGGCCGACGGGCTGCCCGGCATCGACGACTTCGCCTTCCCCGGGCACGGCAAGAGCGTGCTGGCCGCCCTCAACTCCGGCAGCGAGGTCGTCCTGGTCCAGCCGGACGGCACCGTCACGAACCTGCTCACCGCACGGGACGGCCTGTCGAACCCGACCTCCGTGGCCGTCCGCGGCCGGACCGTGTACGTGCCGAGCGCCGCGCTGACCACCCGGCGGGACCCCAACCTCCTGCTGTCCCGGCTGCGCCACCTCATCGGCCGGGGTTAGGCGACCGGGGCCACGCCGGGGCCGTCAGGCCAGTTCCGCCAGCAGGTCGCCGCCCTCCACCTGCTGGATGCGGTTGATGGCCAGCCGGGAGACGCGGCCCGCCCGGGGAGCGGTGATCGTGGCCTCCATCTTCATCGCCTCGATGGTGGCGATCGTGGCACCGGCGGCCACGTCGTCGCCCTCCTCGACGGCCAGGGTCACCACACCGGCGAAGGGCGCCGCGACATGGCCGGGGTCGGACCGGTCGGCCTTCTCCGTCACCGGGATGTCGGAGGCCGCCGCACGGTCCCGGACCTGGATCGGGCGGAGCTGGCCGTTGAGCGTGGACATCACCGTGCGCATGCCGCGCTCGTCGGCCTCGCCGATCGCCTGCAGTTCGATCAGCAGCCGGACGCCGGGCTCCAGGTCGACGGCGTACTCCTTGCCCGGGCGCAGGCCGTAGAAGAAGGCCTTGCTGTCCAGGACGCTGGTGTCGCCGAAGGACTGGCGGTGCGTGTCGAACTCGCGGGTCGGGCCGGGGAAGAGCAGCCGGTTCAAGGTGGCCCGCGGCTCCTTGGCCAGTCCCTCGCGGTCCTCGGCGGACAGCTCGGGCGCGGGCCTGGGCGCCGCGCGGCCCTGGAGCGCCTTGGTGCGGAACGGCTCCGGCCAGCCGCCGGGCGGGGTGCCCAGCTCGCCGCGCAGGAACCCGATCACCGAGTCGGGGATGTCGAACTTGTCGGGGGTCGACTCGAAGGCCTCCGGGGAGACGCCGGCGCCGACGAGGTGCAGGGCCAGGTCGCCGACGACCTTGGAGGACGGGGTCACCTTGACCAGGCGGCCCAGGATGCGGTCGGCGGCGGCGTACATGGCCTCGATGTCCTCGAAGCGGTCGCCGAGGCCGAGGGCGACGGCCTGGGTGCGCAGGTTGGACAGCTGGCCGCCGGGGATCTCGTGGTGGTAGACCCGGCCGGTCGGTGAGGCGAGGCCCGCCTCGAACGGGGCGTAGATCCTTCGCACCCCCTCCCAGTACGGCTCCAGGTCGCCGACCGCCTGGAGGTCGAGACCGGTGGGCCGCTCGG
>NZ_BNBF01000003.1:77914-88977 GCF_014654935.1 Streptomyces capoamus | reverse complement strand
AGTGGTCGGTGGCGGCGACGATCGCGGACAGCGACGGCTGGGAGGTCGTGCCGGCCATGGAGGCCACCGCCCCGTCGACCGCGTCGGCGCCGGCCTGGATCGCGGCGAGGTAGGTGGCGAGCTGGCCGCCGGCGGTGTCGTGCGTGTGCAGGTGCACCGGCAGGTCGAACTCGCGGCGCAGCGCGGAGACCAGCTTGGCGGCGGCCGGGGCGCGCAGCAGACCGGCCATGTCCTTGATGGCGAGGACGTGCGCGCCGGCCTCCACGATCTGCTCGGCCAGGCGCAGGAAGTAGTCGAGGGTGTAGAGCCGCTCGCCGGGGTCGTTGAGGTCGGCGGTGTAGCAGAGGGCGACCTCGGCGATCGCGGTGCCGGTCTCGCGTACGGCCTCGATGGCGGGGCGCATCTGGCCGACGTCGTTGAGGGCGTCGAAGACGCGGAAGATGTCGATGCCGGTGGCGGCGGCCTCCTGCACGAAGGCGTCGGTGACCTCGGTCGGGTACGGGGTGTAGCCGACGGTGTTGCGGCCGCGCAGCAGCATCTGCAGGCAGATGTTGGGGACGGCCTCGCGCAGGGCGGCCAGCCGCTCCCAGGGGTCCTCGGCGAGGAAGCGCAGGGCGACGTCGTAGGTGGCGCCGCCCCAGCACTCCAGGGACAGCAGCTGCGGCAGGGTGCGGGCGACGACGGGGGCGACGGCGAGCAGGTCCTTGGTGCGCACCCGGGTGGCGAGCAGGGACTGGTGGGCGTCACGGAAGGTGGTGTCGGTGACGCCGATGGTCGGTGACTCGCGCAGGTGCCGGGCGAAGCCCTCGGGGCCGAGGTCGACGAGGCGCTGGCGGGAACCGGCGGGCGGCTCCCCGGCGGGCAGCGGCGGCAGCTTGGTCAGCGGGTCGAGCAGGTCGGGCCGGCGGCCGTGCGGCTGGTTGACGGTGACGTCGGCGAGGTAGGTGAGCAGCTTGGTTCCGCGGTCGGCGGAGGAGCGGGCGGTGAGCAGGTGCGGGCGCTGCTCGATGAAGGACGTCGTGACGCGTCCGGCCTGGAAGTCGGGGTCGTCCAGGACCGCCTGGAGGAACGGGATGTTGGTGGCGACACCGCGGATGCGGAACTCGGCCACCGCGCGCCGGGCGCGGCCGATGGCGGCCCGGAAGTCGCGGCCCCGGCAGGTGAGCTTGACCAGCATCGAGTCGAAGTGGGCGCTGATCTCCGTACCGGCGTGGGTGGTGCCGCCGTCGAGCCGGATGCCGGAGCCGCCCGGGGAGCGGTAGGCGCTGATCCGGCCGGTGTCCGGGCGGAAGCCGTTGGCGGGGTCCTCGGTGGTGATCCGGCACTGGAGGGCGGCGCCGCGCAGGGTGACCGTGTCCTGGGACAGGCCGAGGTCGGCGAGGGTCTGCCCGGAGGCGATCCGCATCTGGGCCTGGACCAGGTCGACGTCGGTGACCTCCTCGGTCACGGTGTGCTCGACCTGGATGCGCGGGTTCATCTCGATGAACACGTGACGGCCGTCGCGGTCGAGCAGGAACTCCACGGTGCCGGCGTTGCGGTAGCCGATCTCGCGGGCGAAGCGGACGGCGTCGGCGCAGATCCGGTCGCGCAGCTCCGGGTCCAGGTTGGGCGCGGGGGCCAACTCGATGACCTTCTGGTGGCGGCGCTGCAGCGAGCAGTCGCGCTCGAAGAGGTGGATCACGTTGCCCTCGCCGTCGGCGAGGATCTGCACCTCGATGTGGCGGGGCTCGACGACGGCCTTCTCCAGGAAGACGGTCGGATCGCCGAACGCGGACGCGGCCTCGCGGGAGGCGGCCTCGATGGACTCGCGCAGCTGGGCCGGGTCCTCGACGCGGCGCATGCCGCGCCCGCCGCCGCCGGCGACCGCCTTGACGAAGACGGGGAAGCCGATCTCCTCGGCGGCGCGTACCAGTTCGTCCACGTCGGTGGAGGGCTGGGAGGAGCCGAGCACGGGTACGCCGGCCGCGCGGGCGGCGGCGACCGCGCGGGCCTTGTTGCCGGTCAGCTCCAGCGTGGCCGCGCTGGGGCCGACGAAGGTGATGCCCGCCTCCTCGCAGGCGCGGGCCAGCTCCGGGTTCTCCGACAGGAAGCCGTAGCCCGGGTAGACGGCGTCGGCGCCCGCCCGGCGGGCGGCGGCCACGATCTCCTCGACGGAGAGGTAGGCCCGCACCGGGTGCCCCGGCTCCCCGATCTCGTACGCCTCGTCGGCCTTCAGCCGGTGCAGCGAGTTGCGGTCCTCGTGCGGGAACACGGCGACGGTGCGCGCGCCGAGTTCATAGCCCGCCCTGAACGCGCGGATCGCGATCTCTCCACGGTTGGCGACCAGCACCTTGCGGAACATCCTGGATTCCCTTCAGCTGCCTGCCGGCGACGAACACCCTGGTGTCAGCCACGCCCTGCCGTACTCGCGGCCACCCTAGGGGGTGCCCGCACGGGTCGAGGTGCGAAAACCATCACACCGGCGGGGTGGGCGGCGCCACAGGGGCACGCCGCCGCGGTGGGCGGGCGCGGGGATCCGCGTCACCCGAATGCCTCCGCCGACCGGCCGCTGATCGGCCTGGCCGACCCGGGCCGCGACCTGAAGGCGGCCTTCGCCTACCCGCTGCCCCGGTACGTCATCGCCGGCCTCATGGGCATCGAGGAGGCTGTGCTGCCCCCGCTTGGAGCCGGCGGTGCCGGTGAGCGAGCTGCGCAACAAGCCGGTGGTCACGCAGAACGACCTGTGCGAACTGCCGGTGCGGCTGTGTGCCCAGCGCCTGACGCCCGGACCGGGCCGCGCCCCGGCGCGCCTTGACTTCGAGAGCGCTCCAGCTCGTAGCGTCGCCGACGGCGCGGCCGGCCTCCCGCACGGGATGCCGGGTGCCGCGATCCGTCGCTAGATGGAGTCAGGCATGTGCCGCGCCGTACGACGGTCGGATGTTCACGAAGGGATCTTCCATGCACAAGCGCAGGCTGCGGGACCTCCAGGTATCGGCCATCGGGCTGGGATGCATGGGGATGTCCGCCTTCTACGGCTCGGCCGACGAGGCCGAGGGCATCGCGACCATCCGGCGCGCCCTCGAACTCGGCATCGACTTCCTCGACACCGCGCAGGTCTACGGGCCGCTCACCAACGAGTCCCTCGTGGGCGAGGCGATCAGGGGGCACCGCGACGAGTACGTGATCGCCACCAAGTTCAACAACCGGATGGACGACGCGGTGCCCGGTGACATGAGCACGGTCGGCCGGCAGGACGGCTCGGCCGCGCACGTGCGGTCCTCGGTGCACGGCTCGCTCCAGCGGCTCGGCACCGACCGCATCGACCTGTACTACCAGCACCGGGTCGACCCGGACGTGCCCATCGAGGAGACGGTCGGCGCGCTGGGCGAACTGGTCGCCGAGGGCAAGGTCCGGTACATCGGGCTGAGCGAGGCGAGCGCGGAGACCATCCGGCGGGCCCACGCCGTGCACCCGGTGACCGCGGTGCAGAGCGAGTACTCGCTGTGGTCCCGGGACGTGGAGGCCGAGGTGCTGCCCGTCTGCCGGGAGCTGGGCATCGGGTTCGTGCCGTACTCGCCGCTCGGCCGGGGTTTCCTCGCGGGCCGCTTCACCTCGCCGGACGAGCTGGACGAGAACGACTTCCGGCGCACGAACCCGCGCTTCACGGACGCCAACCTGGAGGCGAACCTGCGGCTGGCGGAGAAGGTGAAGGAGATCGCAGCCGAGAAGGACGTGACCCCCGCCCAGCTGGCGATCGCCTGGGTGCTGGCGCAGGGCGAGGACCTGGTGCCGATCCCGGGCACCAAGCGCCGCACCTACCTGGAGCAGAACGCCGCCGCCACCGCCATCGAGCTGACCGCGGACGACCTGGCCCGCATCGACGCCGAGCTGCCGCGGGTGTCGGGCGAGCGGTACGACGAGGCGGGCATGCGGACGGTCAACCGCTAGGGGGTGTGGCCGAGGGCACAGCGGGCCGGGCCGGGAACGGGCGCCCGCGCGGCTGTGAGGAACCCCACGCGGAGGTCAACTCGGCTGTGCGGCCCCCTGGTTGGGCGTCATCCGCCGGGGCGGGCGGACGCCGTGGCGTCGGTCACGGCAACCCTTCCGCCACCATGGTCGGCGCCCTGACCAGGCGGCCCGGCCTGCAACGCCGCCGGACCGAAGGGATCCGCCGGTCTGTCCCACCACCTGGTTGTCGAGTACCCCGCCGTGCCCTCTGCCTCTCCCCTGCCCGCGTCCACCACCCCCGTTCCCGGCACCCGTTCACCGTGGCGTTCCCTGCGGTACCGGAGCATGCGCTGGTGGTCGGCCGCGAACCTGGTCTCCAACACCGGTACCTGGATGCAGCTGACGGTGCAGAACCTGCTGGTGCTGCACATCACGGGCTCGGCCGCGGCGACCGGTCTGTCCATGTCCGTGCAGGCGGCGCCGGCGCTGTTCGTGAGCCTGCTCGGCGGCGCGGCCGTGGACCGCTGGCCCCGGAAGCCGACGGTCGCCGTGAGCCAGGCCCTGCTCGGCGCGGTCGCCTTCACGACGGCGCTGCTGGTGACGCTGGACCGGATCGACCTGCCGGTGCTGCTGGTGCTGGCCGCGGTGACCGGCGTCGTCGCCACGGTCGACGGGCCGGCCTGCGCGCTGCTCGGCAACGATCTGGTGCCGGTGGCGGACGTGCCGTCGGCGATCGGGGTGGGCGCGCTGGTGCACAGCGCGGGCCGGCTGGCGGGCACCGCCCTGGCCGGGGTGACCGTCGGCTTCCTCGGCACGGGTGCCGCCTACGCCGCCAACGGGCTGTCGTTCCTCTTCGTGGCCGCGGTGGTGCCGTTCCTGCGGCCGGCTCCCGGGGCCGCCACGGAACCGGCGGCCGGACCGCGCACGGTTGCGGCACCGCCGCGGATGACCGTACGGGAGGGCCTGTCCTTCTTCGCGGGCCGGCCCCGCCTGGTCGCGCTCGCGGGCATCACTGGGCTCAGCTCCGTCTTCGGCCGCAACTACGGCCTGACGCTCGCCGTCCTGGTCACCGGGCCGCTGGCCGGTGACGCCGGGGCGTTCGGCACGGTCTCCACGGTGCTGGCCGTCGGCGGCATCCTCGGCGCGGTCCTGGGCGCCCGCCTGCGCAGGCCGTCCGTGCGGACCGTGGGCCTGCTCGCGGCGGCGGGCGCGCTGCTCCAGGTGGTGGCCGGTCTTTCGCCGTCGCTGGCCGTGCTGCTGGTGCTGGTCCTGCCGATGGCGGTGGTGGAGTCCGTCTCCGACACCGCCGGTACGGCCGTCCTGCAGACCGACCCGCCCCCGCACCTGCGTGGCCGGGTGCTCGGGGTGTGGAGCAGCGTCGGCACGGTGTGGGGCCTCGGCGGGCCGCCGCTGCTGGGCCTGCTGATGGAGTGGGCCGGGGCGCGCGGTGCCCTGGTGGCCGGGGGGCTGCTCATCGCGGGGCCGGTCGGCGCGGGGCTGCTGGTGCGCCGCCGGGGCGCACCGGTGCCGCTGGCCGTGCGCGCGAAGGACGGCGAGGTGACCGCACGGGCGGCCCTGGAGACGGCGGCCTGACACCCCGGCTTCCCGCGTCGGCTGACGCCCCGCCTCCCCCGGCGCCGGTCCGGCGTCAGTCGTTCCGGCCGGGGACGTGGTAGACGTGGAAGGCCTGACCGATCACCGGCTGGGCGACGTTGCGCACGCGCACGCCCCCGCTGGTCATGCCGTGCTCGGTGCCGGCGTGGGCATGTCCGTGCACGGCGAGGTCGGCGCCGCCGGTGTCGATGGCCTCCGCGAGCAGGTAGCTGCCGAGGAACGGGTAGATCTCCAGCGGCTCCCCGGCCAGCGTGTCCGGCACCGGCGAGAAGTGGGTCAGCGCGATCCGCACGTCGCAGTCCGACTCCTCGAGGTCCTTCAGGGCCCTGTGCAGACCGTCGGCGCACCGGCGGGTGTAGCGGACGAACTCCTTCATGAGGGGTTCGCCGAACTCGCCGGCGCAGCGGCCGACGAAGCCGCCGCCGAAGCCCTTCGTCCCGGCGACCCCGATCCGGGCGCCGTCGGCGGTGACGACGGCGGACTGTCCTTCGAGGACGTGCGCGCCGGCGTCCCGGAGGATCGCGCCGACCTCCTCGGGCCGCTCGTCGTGGTGGTCGTGGTTGCCGAGTACGGCGACGACGGGCACCCCGAGGTCCTTGATCTCCCGGGCGACGATCGCCGCCTCCTCCGGGGTGCCGTGCCGGGTGAGGTCACCGGCGAGCAGCAGGACGTCGGCGCACCCGGGCAGGGTCTCGAAGGAGGGCCGCAGGGTGCCCTGGCTCTCGGGGCCCATGTGGATGTCCCCGACGGCCGCGACGCGGATCATGTCAGGTCCTCTCCGTGGTCGGGCGAGGAGGTCCCCGCGATGAGCAGGTCGCTGTGGACCGGGTGTCCCGCCAGTTCCTCGCGGGCCATGCGCAGGATGTCGTCCCGGCACTGGGTGGACGGCACGGTGCCGGTGAGCAGCACGGTGTCGCCGCGCAGTTCGAGCCGTACGCCGAGTTCCGCGAGGTCTCCGGCGGCCAGGTGCTCGGCGAGGTGGGCGACGCGGTAGTCCAGGCTCCCTGCCGTCGGCGGCGGCGGGCTGGTGTCGGTCATGGCTGCCCCTCCCGGGGGTCGATCACGTTCAGCCGTTCGAGGAGGAAGAGGAACGCGGCGGGCATGGGCTGGTCGCCGCAGGACGCGCGGACCGCGTCCCAGTCGACCTTCTCGCGGACCGCGCGGGCCACCGGCAGCACCGAACCGAAGTCGCAGTAGTGCTCGGAGAACGCGCTGATCAGGCTGCGGATCAGGTCGGTCGGGGACAGCACGGGCATCAGGACCGAGTCGACCGGCAGGACGTGCGCCCGGTCGAGCATGTCCCGGGTGACGGGCTGGTGCGCCAGCGCGAAGATGATGTCGATGTTCTGCCCGTGGCAGGTGGTCTTCAGCAGCCAGTCCTCCGGCGGGGTCCGCACGCCCAGCCCGGCCTCCCGCAGACTGGCGGCCACCGCTTCGGCGTCCTCGGGCAGGATGGCGAAGTCGGCGTCGTGCTGGAGGTAGCGGCTGCCGCCGTGGGCGTAGACGGCCACGCTGCCGGCCAGTGCGAACGGGTGGCCGGCGCGTTTGAGGAGCGCGCCGATCGCCTTGGTGGCCTCCAGGATCGCCTGGCTGCGGTCCTGCGGCAGCTCCGACGGCTCCGGCGCGGGCGTGAGCGGATCCGGCCCCGAGGCGAGGCGGAGTTCGGTGACCTCCGGTCGCGTCAGGGGCGCGGTGTCCTCCCCTTTGTGCGTCATGTCCCCTCCATTCGGCACCCTGCGCCCCCGGGCGGCGGGACGGCCCGGGGGGTCGTACGGGTACCCGGCGCGCCGCCCGCGACACGGCGTCGCGGAAAAGGGCCGGACCGCGACGGCGAGCGCCGGTACGGGGGGAGCCGTCGGTGGGCCGGGGTCCGGCGCCGCGGCGCGCGTGTCGCGGGTGCGGCGGGACGTGCGCGGCACCCGTCCCGGGGGCACGCTGAGAGGCATGGCACCCCCGCTGGGACGCTTGGGCTCGCGGCAGCCGTGGCGGTCGCCGCACGCGCTGCTGGTGCTGCCGGTCGCGCTCGTCGTGGTGATCACGGTGGTGGACCTGCGGTCCCCGGCCGATGTGCATCTCGGTCCGGCCCTGGTGATCGCGCCCGCGCTCACCCCCTCCTTCGCCGGCCCCCGGACCACGGCCGGCGTCGGGGCGCTCGCGGTGGCCGCCCAGGTCCTCATCGGCCTGCGCCACGGCGGGATCGGCACCACCAACCACATCGTGCAGATCGTCACGCTGACCGTGCTCGTGGCGCTCACGGTCGTCTACAGCGCCCTGCGCCGGCGCCGGCAGGCCCAGCTGGCCCAGGTCCGCACCGTCGCCGAGGCCGCGCAGCACGTCCTGATGTGGCCGCTGCCCGAGCAGATCGGCCCGCTGCGGATCGCTTCGCTGTACCTGGCCGCGGAGGACGAGGCGCAGATCGGCGGCGACCTGTACGCGGCGACCGTGAGCGACGGCGCGGTCCGCCTCCTGATCGGTGACGTCCGCGGCAAGGGACTGCCGGCCATCGGCGAGGCCGCGCTGCTGCTCGGGGCCTTCCGGGAGAGCGCCCACCGGCACATCCCGCTGGGCGAGCTGGCGGACCGGCTGAACCAGAGCGTCACCCGGTACGCGGCCGACCTGGAGACCCCGGAGGAGGAGGGCGAGCGGTTCGCCACCGCCCTGCTGCTGGAGGTCCCGGACCGTGACCCGGTCACCCGGATGACCAGCTGCGGGCATCCGCCGCCGCTGCTGCTGAGCCCCGGGCGCGTGGTGACGGTCCCGAGCCTGCACCCCTCGCCCCCGCTCGGGGTGCACGACAGCAGCGAGCACACGCTGGACGTGTTCTCCTTCGAGCCGGGCGACACGCTGCTGCTCTACACCGACGGGGTGGTGGAGGCCCGGGACGGCGACGGCCGGTTCTATCCGCTGGCCGAGCGGGCCCTGCGGTGGGCCGAGGACGGCCCCGAGGCACTGATGCACCACCTGCGGCGCGATCTGCTCGCCCATGTCGGCGGCCGGCTCGGGGACGACGCCGCGCTCATCGCGGTGCACCGCACCCAGGTCGAACGCCGGCGGCACCTCGGCCGCGGGGATCCGGGCCGGAGCGGCTGAGCGCACGGCCGGCGTCGCCCACGCGCCCCCTGGTGGCGTCCGCACGGGCCCGCGGCCGGTGCGGCGGGCGTGAGCCCCGCTCCGAATGGGGCGGGGCGGGACCCACGTCCGGGCCCCTCGTCAGCCGGCCTTCTTCAGCCCGGTGATCTTCAGGGTCTTGAGGTCGGACTGGACGTCGATCCGGCTGACCTCCGGGTGCGGGCCGTCGCCCCAGGTGAGCGTGACGCGGCTGGTGGCGTGCCCCATGCCGGAACCGGTGGCGGTCACCTTCCACTTCACCGGCACGTTCTGGGCGAACAGGATGCCGTCGGCGTGCTCCTTCTTCTCGTAGGCGGCGACCTGCTTGCGGGCGGCGGCCGAGAGGTAGAAGCCGCGCAGCGCCTTGGCGGCGGGCCCGGCCGTGGCGTCGTCGGTCGTCCAGGTGGCGTCGATGTAGGCGCCGTAGAAGTCGGCCACGCGCTGGGTGGCGTTGCGCGGGTCGCCCTGGGCGGACGACACGGCGGCGGCGCGGGTGGTGTGGCTCGCGGAGGCACCGGCCAGGGCGGGCGTGACGGCGGCCAGGGTGAGGCCGGCGGCGAGGGCCGTTGCGGTGAGCAGGGTCTTGCGCTTGCGGACGGACATGTGTGGCATTCCCCCGGTTTCTTCGCGACCGGTCCGATCCCGGCCGTCGACGGACCTTAAGACCGCGTTCCGCTCCGTCTGGTTCCGCCTCCCTCCCGCTGTTTTCGGTCATTCCGGAGCGGGCCGCCCCCGCCCTTCGAGGAGGCGGGCGAGCCTGTCCAGGGCCATGCGGGTGCCCCGCTCGTTGTCCCGGGGCGCGATCGCGTCCGGGACGCCCTCGTGCCGGATCTCCACGTCCGTGCCGCCGTCGGCCGCGGTGAGCGTCGTCGTCAGGGTCATCGTGGCGCGCAGGGCGTCGTCGCCGGTCTCGAAGGCGAGGACCTCGACCACGAGGGCGTCGGGCACGAGCCGGGCGAAGTGACCCCGGTAGGTGTCCGTGCGCCCGCCCGACTTGCCGGGGGCGGACGGATCGTCGTGGGTGAGGGAGATCCGGAAGGAGCCGCCCTCGCGGGCGTCGAAGGTGTGCACGCGGGCGGTCATGCCGTCCGGGACCCGCCAGGCCGCGACCGCCTCCGGGTCGGTCAGGGCCCGGTAGACGGCGTGCGGCGGCGCCGCCACGTGCCGGGCGGCTCGGGTGGTGTACATGGGCTCAGGTAGCGGTCCGGCGACCCGCCCCGGCCGTCGTACGACGGGAAGGGCGGGGCCGGGGTCCGGGAGGTGGGTCGGACCCCGGCCCCGGGTCTGTCACGGCTTGCGGGCGACCGCGCCGTACATCGCGATGTCCTCGTCCCGGACGCCCTGTTCGCCGCTGCCGTCGGGGTGCCACTTGTGCACCTGGACGATGCCGGGTTCGACCAGCTCCAGGCCCGTGAAGAACGCGCGGGCCTCGTCCAGGGTGCGCAGCCGCATCGGCATGTCGCGGGCCGCGTACTCGCGGGCGACCCGGCCCACCTCCTCGGGCGCGAACTCGGCGGTGCCGATGGACATCGCCAGGTAGCTGCCGGAGGGCAGCGGCTCCAGCAGCCGCCGTACGACCCCGACCGCGTCGTCCGCGTCCAGCATGAAGTGGACGATCGCGATGACGGTGAGCGCGACGGGACGGCTCAGGTCGAGGGTCTCGCGCAGTTCGGGGGCGTCCAGGATGGCCGCGGGGTCCCGGAAGTCGGCCTCGAGGTAGGCGGTGCGGCCCTCCGGGGCGCTGGCCAGCAGGCCCTGCGAGAGGGTGAGCACGATCGGGTCGTTGTCGACGTAGACGACCCGGGACTCGGTGGCCACGGCCTGGGCGATCTCGTGCAGGTTAGGCGAGGTCGGAACGCCGGTGCCGATGTCCAGGAACTGGCGCACGCCCGCCTCCTCGGCGAGCCAGCGCACGGCACGGTTCATGAAGTCGCGGTTGGCGCGCATGTGCACCGGGAGCGCGGGCCACTCCCGGGCCATCGCGTCGCCCGCCTCCTTGTCGGCGGGGTAGTAGTCCTTGCCGCCGAGTATGTAGTCGTAGATGCGGGCGGAGTGGGCGTTCTCGGTGTCGATCCGGTCGGCCGGCCATCCGTTGTCGGGCACGCCGTGTCTCCCATTCGGTCGAGGGGCAGGGGGCTTCGCGTCACAGGGGGTGCGGGGTACGGTCACCACTCCTTGCGCAGTGCGCCGAGCAGGGTCTCGGTTCTCCGGGGGGAGGCGGCCTGGGCGCTCAACCGGTCCAGGGCCTCCCGGTAGACCATCACGTCCTCCGTCTTGTCGAGGTAGACGGCGCCGACGAGGTTGCTGAGGTAGGCGATGTCGGGCAGTTCGCGGGCCTGGAAGCGGAACAGGTGGAAGGCGCCGGCCCGCAGGGCGGGGTGCGGCCCGTTGGCGAGCGGCATGAGCTGCACGGT
>NZ_BNBF01000003.1:62178-77884 GCF_014654935.1 Streptomyces capoamus | reverse complement strand
GACGTGGGGCAGCCGGCCGGCCTCGAGGAGGTGGTCGATCTGCGCCCGCATCACCTCGGGGCCGCCGACCGGCCGGCGCAGCACGGTCTCGTCCATCACCACCCACAGGCGCGGCGGTGCCGGTCTGGCCAGCAGTTCCCGGCGGCGCATGCGCAGCGCGACGCGCCGTTCGGTGGCCTCCGCGGTGGCGTGCGGGTAGTCCACGGTGAGCAGGGCGCGGGCGTAGTCCTCCGTCTGCAGCAGGCCGTGCACGAACTGGTTCTCGTACGCGCGGATCTGCAGGGACGCCTGCTCCAGGCTCAGGTAGGCGGCGAGCCAGTCGGGCATGACGTCGCGGTAGGTGTGCCACCAGCCGCGCTTGTTGGCCTCGCGGACGGACTGCAGGAAGGTGTCGATCTCGTGCGGGTCGGTGACGCCGTAGACCTGGAGCAGTTTCTCGGCGTCGGCGAGGCGCAACCGGGCCACCTTGGCGGCCTCCATGCGCCGGATCGTGGAGTGGCTGACGCCGATGGCGGCGCCCGCCTCGGCGTAGCTGAGACCTGCCCGGGCGCGCAGTTCCTCCAGCTGGCGGCCGAGGATCATGCGCAGCACGGAAGGGGCGCCGCCCCAGTCGGTCTCCGCGGTCACGCCCCACCCCCTCGTCAGGTCCGTTTCCGGTACGTCAGCGGTCGCACGCGGTCCCGCTCGCTCGCGAGCCCATTCGATCACGTTCCGGCGGATGCAGCATGCACTTCACCACTTGCAAATTTCAACTTGCTGGTTGCGGCGCGTGGTCGGCAAGTGCCAGAGTGGACCCGCTGCTTCGGCCGACCCGGGAGCAGGCGGCGGGGCCGGCTCGGGGAGACAGCCGCCGGCACGGTCAGCCGCCGGGCGGTGTGACGTCCGCTGCCCGAGCGACCGGCCGGAGGCCCGCAGCCCCCGCGAGGCCGGACGAAAGGCGCACGGCGATGGCTCCGCCCTCCCTCCCCCGACCGCCCCACGACCACGCACCGGACCGACCACCCCACCACCACGGCCCGGACCGACCGCACCTGATCAGGAGCGGGGTGTCCGGTGCCGCACCACCGGCCCCGGCCGGTGCCCCCGGACCACCCGGAGGCGAGCGTCCCGGTCGACTCCCTGGGCCCCACGGCCCCGACCGGCTCGCCTCCGGGGCCCCGCCCCCCGGCTCCGCCGGCCGCCCCCGGCCCGCGTGCACCGGCGGTACCGCGGCCTGAAGAACTCCGGTACGGGCCGGGCCCCTTCTGCGGCGCCGCGGAAGAGGCCCCACCCGCTCCGGCTCCCCCACCGTCACCACCCGGACCATCCCCCACTCGTCCGAAGGACCCCCATGCACCACACCCCCACCCCCGCGCACACCCCCGTCCCCGCCACCGCTCCGGCCGCCGACCCGTCGTGGACCCGGACGCGCCCCAGGCCCGGTTCGCAGGAACAGCCCGGCTGAGCCCGACCGGGCCGCGCCAGGGCTCCCCGACACGAGCGGCCGTCGTCCGACCGACCTGCGACACCTCTGCCTTGCGGGAGACCCGGGCCGCCCCGGCCGGCTCGTCGAGGTCAGGTGGTGTCCTTGCGCCGTCCCGTCACCCGGTCGGCGTCCGGCCAGCGGACGTCGTGGGCCCAGCCGAGGCGTTCGAACCAGCGGATCAGGCGGGCGCTGGCGTCGAGCTGGCCGGTGAGCACGCCGTGCCGGGCGCTGGTGGGGTCGGCGTGGTGGAGGTTGTGCCAGGACTCGCCGAAGGAGAGCGGTGCCAGCCACCACACGTTGCCCGAGCGGTCCCGGCTGCGGAAGGGGCGGGAACCGGTCGCATGGCAGATGGAGTTGATGGACCAGGTCACGTGGTGGACCAGGCAGATGCGGACCAGACCGGCCCAGAAGAACGCGCTGAGCGCGCCCTGCCAGGACCGGGTCAGCGCCGCGCCGCACAGGGCGGGCAGGGCGAGGGAGGCGAGGACCAGGACGCCGAAGCGCCGGGAGACCAGCATCAGGGCGCGGTCACGGACGAGGTCGGGCGCGTAGGTGCGCGGCGAGGCGTGCTCGGTCTCGAACAGCCAGCCCAGGTGGGCGTAGAGCATGCCCTTGGCGAGGGCGCGGGCGGAGTGGCCGTACCGCCAGGGCGAGTGCGGGTCGCCGTCCCGGTCCGAGTACTTGTGGTGCTTGCGGTGGTCGGCCACCCAGGTGATGAGCGGGCCCTGGACGGCGAGGCTGCCGGCGAGCGCGAGGGCGATCCGCAGCGGTCTTACGGCCTTGAACGAGCCGTGGGTGAAGTGCCGGTGGAAGCCGACCGTGATGCCGAGCCCGCTGACCAGGTAGAAGGCGACGGCCAGCACGAGGTCGGCGGGACTGAGCCCGTGCCGCCAGGCCAGCGGCACGGCGGCGACGAGGGCGAGGAACGGTACGGCGACGAAGACCGCGATCATCAGCTGTTCGCCGGTGGGCCAGGACCGCCCGCCGGCCGCCACCGGGGTCGGTCCGGGGAGTTCGGAGGACATCTCGGAGGACATCGCGGCCCTTTCTCGGCCGGGGGCCGGGCTAGTCGACGGCGGTGAAGGCGAGCACGGCGTTCTGGCCGCCGAAGCCGAAGGAGTTGCTGACGGCGGCTCGTATCGGGTGCGGGCGGGGCGCCTTCGTGACGACGTCCAGGTCCATCGCGGGGTCGAGGGTGTCCAGGTTGGCGGTGGGCGGGATCAGCTGGTGGCGCAGGGTGAGCACGGTGCAGGCCGCCTCGATGGCCCCGGCGCCGCCGATGGCGTGCCCGATGGTGCCCTTGACCGCGGTGACGGGCGGGGGCCGGCGGAAGACGCGGTGCAGGGCGTTGTGTTCGGCGGCGTCGCCCTGTCCGGTGGCCGTGCCGTGCGCGTTGACGTGGTCGATGTCCTCGGGGGCCAGGCCGGCGTCGGTGAGGGCCCCGCTCAGCGCGCGGGCGGCGCCGTCGCCGTCGGGGCGGGGGGCGGTGAAGTGGTGGGCGTCGCAGGAGGCGCCGAACCCGGCGAGCAGGGCCTGGGCCCGTACGCCCCGGGCGCGGGCGTCCTCGGTGCGTTCCAGGACGAGGACGGCGGCGCCCTCGCCGAGGACGAAGCCGTCGCGGTCCCGGTCGAACGGGCGGGAGGCCGCGTCGGGGCTGTCCGCGCGGCGGGACAGGGCGCGCATCTGGGCGAAGCAGGCGGCGGTCATGCGCAGCCGGGCCGATTCGCTGCCGCCGGCCAGGACCAGGTCGCAGCGGCCGGACAGCAGCCAGTCCCGGGCCAGGCCGAGGGCGCTGGTGCCGGAGGCGCAGGCGGTGCTGACCACCATGTTGGGGCCGAGCGCGCCGAGGTCCAGGGCGATCTCGGCGGCGGCCATGTTGGGCACGCTGCGCGGCAGCGCGAACGGGGAGACGCGTTCGGGGGTGCGGGCGGCGAGCCGGTCGAACTCGGCCTGCCAGCCCTGCATCGACCCGGTGCCGACGCCCATCACCACGCCGACCCGGGCGCCGTCCCAGCCGTCGGGGGTGATCCGCGCGTCGGTGACGGCCTCGCGGGCGGCGAGCAGCGCGAAGGTGGTGAACCGGTCGAGCCGGCGGGCCAGCCGGCGCCCGAGCAGGCCGGCCGCGTCCAGCGCGGGCACCTGGCAGGAGAAGGCGACGGGCAGCCCGTCCAGGGCGGGGTCCGCGGTGGCGGTGGACCGTCCGGCGCACAGGCCCGCCCAGGCCGCGTCCCGGCCGATGCCGGCCGGGGTGACCATGCCCAGTCCGGTGATGGCGACGGGGGCCCGCCGTACACCTGCTCTCGCCTGCTGCATGAGGCGTGATTATCCGGGCCGCGCCGCGTGGTTCCCGGCCGCCGCACCTCGTTCGGCCCAGGTCGGCGGCCGCCACCACCCGGATGCGTGAATCCGGGCACGGGAGGGGGACCGAGGAGGTCAGTGCCGCCCGGCGGGCCCGTCGTCCAGCGCGCGGACCGCGCTGGACCAGGCTCCGGCGAGGGCTCTTTCCAGGTCGTCCAGGGGTTCGTCGGAGGTGTCCAGCCGCAGGGCGGGGCCGATGTGCACATGGACGCGGGGCCGGCGCACGGGCGCGGTGGCCCAGCCGGCGAGCTGCTTGGCGCGGCTGCCGGAGGAGACCCGGCGGGCGCCCGCGTGGCCGACCGGGACCACCGGGGCGCCGGTGGACAGGGCGAGCCGGACCACGCCGGACTTCAGGCGGCCGGGCGGCCGGTCGTGGGAGGCGTCGTAGCGGGGCAGGCCGCCCTCGGGGTAGATGAGCACGGTGCGCCCGGCGCCGAGGGCGTCGGCGGCGTGCCGGAGGGCGTCCGGGGCGCGGCGGCTGCCCCGGTGGACGGGCACGTACCCCTCCCGGGTGAGGGCCCGGCCCAGCAGGGGCACCCGCCACAGCCCGGCGGTGGCGAGCACGGCGGGGCGCAGGCCGAGCCGGTGCAGGGTGCCGATGAGGAGGACCGGGTCGAAGAACGAGGTGTGGTTGGCGGCGAGGACGCAGCCGGTGCCGGGCGGCCGCGCCAGGTGACCGGTGCCGCTCACGCTCGTGTCGCTGAAGACGGGCACCAGGGCCCCGGCCCACGCGGACAGCATCGGGCGCTCCTCTCCGCCGTTCCTCCCCCGGTGCCGGTCGTCGCCGGCAGCGCGCTCGTATGCCCATTCTGCCCTGAATGCCTGTTTGACGTGCGGGGTCCGCAGGCCGGTGGCTGAATGGCCGTCATGGACTTTCTCGCCGCGTACGACGCGATCCCGGAGGACGACGTCCCGCAGCGGGTGGCCCTGCTGCGCACGACGATGGCGACCGGCCGGGCGGCCCTCTTCGCCGAGCTGCGCGCCCGCCGCCCGGTGTTCAGCACGCCCGTCGGCGTGTTCGTCACCCGGCACCCCGATGTCCTGGAGGTGCTGTCGGCGCCTTCGACGTTCACCGTGGGGGTGTTCGGTCCGGCGCTGGAGGACGTGCTGGGCGCGCCGTTCGTCCTGGCCCGGGACGGCGCCGATGTGCACTGGCGCGAGCGTGGCTACGGGCAGCTGATGCTCGCCGCGGAGGACGCGCCCCGGGTGCGGGAGCTGACCGCCCGGATCGCCGACGAGGTGCTGGACGAGGTGACCGGCCGGGGCGCCGACACCTTCGACCTGATCCAGGACTACGCCCGGGTAACCGCCGCCCGGGTCGCCGTCGCCTATCTGGGGTTCACCGGTGTCGCGGAGGAGACGCTGCACTCGTGCACCCGACGGATGCAGTGGGCGTTCGCCGTCAACCCCGGCCGCGACCCGGAGGTGCACGCGGCGGGTGTGGCGGCCGGCCGTGAACTGCACGACGAGGTCTCCGCCTTGATCGCCCGCCGCCGGGACACCGCGCACGACGGCGGTCCCGACGACGTCCTCGGCCGGATGCTGCGCACCCGGCTGCCCGCGGAGTACGGCTTCGACGACGAGCGGATCAACGCCAACCTGGTCGGCTACCTGACGGGCTACCAGCAGAACGCGACGCAGTGCACGGCCACGGCCCTGAAGGAGCTCGCGGTGCGCCCGGAGGCGCTGGCCGAGGCGGTGCGCACGGCACGCGAGGGCGACCCGGCGCGCTTCGACGCGTACGTGTGGGAGGCGCTGCGCTTCCACCCGTTCGTGCCGGTCACCCCCCGGCTGTGCCTGCGCGACCACGTGCTGGCCGCGGGCACGCCGCGGCGGACGGTGATCCCGGCCAAGAGCGTGGTGCTGGCCTGCTTCGCGTCGGCGATGTCCGACGAGGAGGTGCTCGACGCGCCGGAGGAGTTCCGGCCCGGACGCCCGCCCGCGCACAACCTCGTCCTCGGCTACGGCGCCCACGACTGCGTCGGCAGGTACGCGGCCCAGGTGATCGTGCCCGAGCTGGTGCGGCGCGTGCTGCTGCGCCCCGGCGTGCGACCGCTGCCCGGCGGGGAGGACGCGCTGGACTACGCGGGCACCCCGTTCCCGCAGCACTACCGGGTGCGCTCGGGCCGCCCCGCCGTGGCGACCGGCTGAACCCGCCGCGAGCCGCACGGTGCGCACGGAACCCGGCCGTGACCGCGGTCCGACGGGGACCGGTGTCCGACGGGGACCGTGGTCCGGACCCCTCCCGACCGTGCACCCGTACCCGCCCCTGCCTGCCGGCCCACGACCCGCCCGGGTGCGGCCCGACCGCGGACCGCGCCCGGCACCGGGATCCGACCCGCGAACCGACCGGAGGACCCATGACCGTCACCACTCGTCCGTCCCCGACCCGGACCGTGCCGTGGACGGGGGCCCGGGACAGGTCCCGGGACGGCGTGCGCAACCGCTTCGAGACACACGTGCTGACCCACTACGGCCCGGCCTGGCAGGCGGTCCAGCGCAGCCGGTGGCTGCAGCGCAGGCTCAACTCCAAGCTGACCGACCTGGCCGTGCTCAAGGCACCGACGCGCCCGAACCCGCTCAGCACCAAGGCCCCGTACACCTCCTGGGACTCGCTGACCGACCGTTCCTGGGTGGGCCGGCACCTGCCGCCGGCGGCCGGGCCGGCCAAGGGTCTGCCCGCCCCCGAGCGGGTCGCCGAGCTGTTCCGCCGGGAGGGCCAGGGGCGCTCGTGCACCCGGTCCAGCGCGCTGCTGCCGGCGTTCGCCCAGTGGTTCACCGACGGCTTCCTGCGCGGTCACGCGGCCACCGGCGACCCGCGCCGCACCGACTCGCCGCACACCCTGGACATGTGCCAGCTGTACGGGGACCGCGAGGAGGTCACCGCCTGCCTGCGGACGTTCCAGGGCGGCCGGCTGAAGAGCCGGATCATCGACGGGGCCGAGTTCCCGCCCGCCCTGTGCGCGGACGGGAGGATCGCGGACGAGTTCCGGGTGATCCGGCCGGTCCGGTTCGACGAGGTGCCCGGGGAATGCCTGGACACGCTGTTCGCGTGCGGCGGGGAACGCGTGCACGCGCACATCGGGCCGATGGCGCTGAACGTGCTGTTCCTGCGCGAGCACAACCGGGTCGCCGGTCTCCTCGCCGCCGCCCACCGGGACTGGGACGACGAGCGGATCTTCCAGACCACCCGCAACACGCTCATCGTGATGATGATCCGGGTGATGCTGGAGGAGTACATCAACCACATCACGCCGTACCACTTCGGTTTCGTCCTCGACCCCGTGCGCACCGACCGCGGGGTGTGGCACCGGGAGAACTGGGCGACGATCGAGTTCAGTCTCGTCTACCGGTGGCACAGCCTGATCCCGTCGGCGTACACCATCGCCGGCCGTCCGGTGCCGCTGGCACGCACGATCGCCAACGGGCGGCTGGTCGTGGAGCGGGGTCTCGGCCCGCTGTTCGAAGACCTGTCCCGCCAGAGCGCCGGTCTGTCCGGGCTGTTCAACACCGACGAACTGCTGCTGCCCATCGAGGCGCACAGCGTCGCCGTGGGCCGGGAACTGCGGCTGGCCTCGTACAACGACTACCGCGCCTACTACGGTTTCCCCCGGGTCACCGACACACGGCAGATCTCCGGGGACCCGCGGGTGCAGGAGGCGCTGCGGGACGTGTACGGCGACGTCGACGCGATCGACCTGTACGCCGGGCTGTTCGCGGAGGAGCCGGAGCCCGGCGCGATCTTCGGACGACTGCTCGAACGCATCATCTCGGTCGACGCGTTCTCCGAGGCGCTGAACAACCCGCTGCTCTCTCCGCGCCTGTTCGGACCGGACACCTTCTCCCCCGAGGGCCTGCGCGCCGTCCGCGAGACCCGCAGCTTCTCCGACCTGGTGCACCGCAACCTGCCGGAGGACGACAAGCCGCGTTACGACGTGTCGCTCGGCCGGAGCGCGGCCGACGCCCGGGCCGCCGTCGCCTCCTGAGCGGCCGGCTGAGCGCCGACCGAGCCCGGCTCAGTCCCCGGCTCGGGTGTGCGCGAGCAACGCCTCGGCGGCGGCGCGCAGTTGCTCCGCCGCCGTGCCACAGGCGTCGGCCTGCCGCTCCAGTACGGGCCGGCTCCACTCGGGGCCCGCCGGACAGCCGTCCAGGGTGGCCGCGGTGGCGCGCAGCCGCCGGGCGTACTCCTCCATCAGTGCGGCGTCCGACCGCAAGGAACCGACGTGGTCGAGGAGTTCGGGGTCGTACGACGTGACGTCGGGGGACTCGGTCACCATGGCGTGCTCCCGCGGGCGGTGGGGGGGTGGGGGGCGTCAGCGCGGCAGGACCGCGCCGGCGCTGCGGTGCTGCATGAACTGGGGGCAGGCGAGGACGAACCGGGGCCGGGCCCCCTCCAGGCCGAGCCGGCGCACCTGCCCGGCGAGGGGTCCGGCCGCCGCGGTGTCCAGCCGCAGCCGGATACCGGCGCCGGTGTGCAGCCGCAGCCTGCCGTGGGCGCGGACCAGGGTGCGGATCGTGCTCCCGCCGCGGCGGCCGTAGAGGATCCAGTCGGCCTCCGGACAGCGCACCCCGCGCCCGAGGCGGCCGTCGACGGTGACGCCGAGGTCCGGGGAGCGGACGCCGATCTGCCGGCCCATCAGGTCGGCCTCGGCGGTGACCCGGAGCGCGGGCTGGGCCCAGATCTCCGCGGCGGCGACCCTCGCCTCCTCGCTGGTGACGGCGAGGCAGAGCACGTACCGGCCGGTGCGGCGCAGGTCGGCCCGGCGCAGCACGTCCAGGGCGACGTCGTAGGGGCGGGGCCGCCACAGGTCGTCGACCAGTACGGACAGGGCGATCTCGGTGTACGGGCCGAGTGTGGTGCAGCGGTGCTCGTACAGCGACAGCACCGCCATGGCCCGCCGGCCCAGCCGGCTCGGCGTCATCCAGGTGACATCGGGCAGCAGCGAGCGGGCCGCGTCCGCGTCGACGGGGAAGCACAGGTGGGCGGCGGAGGAGTCGTAGTAGCGCACCGGTACGTCGACCGGGCCGGCCGTGGTGGGCACCGAGGTGGTGGGCAGGGTGAGGAAGGGGTAGCCCTCGGGCGGGTTGGCACGGTCCTTGAGCTGGTAGGCCTGGGTGCGCACGACGGGGCCCCGGTACGGGGCGAGGGCCTCGTCGACGCGTTCGCGGGCCTCCGGGACGACGGTCCGGAGGTGCTCGATGTACTCGCGGAGCATGTGGCACAGCGGGAACTCGTGGGTGGGCCCGATGTAGTCGACCTCGTACCAGTGGGGGTGCGGGTCGAACGCGGAGCCCGCGCCGCGGCCGTCGAGGACGGGCACGATGTCGTGCTGGTTGGTGATGGTGGCGACCCAGGTGCGCGGGTCGGCGGGCACCTTGTTGTCGACCGGGGAGCCGACGGCGATGACGTGGGTGACCCGGTAGGCGCGGCAGAACTCCTCGTCCTGGGCCAGGTTCATCACGGCGATGCCGCCCTCGCTGTGTCCGATCAGCGCGACCTCGGCGCCGCGCGGGATGCCGTAGTCCTCCAGCGCGAGCAGGATCGAGCGGGTGTAGGGCGAGTCCGTCATGAACAGGTTGCGCCAGGCGCCGACGAAGTCCTGCGGGGAGTCGTTGCGGGGGCGGCCGGGTGCCATGCCCGGCGCCTGGAGCACGTACCGGACGACACTGTCCGGACCGCGCACGTCCTGCAGCAGGATCCGCCCGTCGGTCGAAAGCATCTCGATGTTGCGCAGGAACCCGAGGAAGGAGCCCTCCGGGGCGATCGCCTGGCGTTCCTGGTCGGTCAGGTCGACCGCCTCGGCGGCGCCCTCGCCCTTGTCCAGGCCGGCGAGGTGGGCGGCACTGATGCCGTGCAGCGGGTCGGCGGACAGCTCGCGGCCGGTGGCCAGCGCCCAGCCGGTCTCGTCGTTCTTCGGGTCCTCGTCCAGCAGGGCGCGGATCGCGAGGAGTTCGGCCATCAGCGGGGCCAGCCCGGACAAGGCGCGCTGGGCCCCCTGGTCGCGGAAGAGGGCGCGCAGGGAGCGTACGGCCGCCAGGTCCTTGTCGGCCGTGACGGCCTCCGTCAGCCGGCGCATGCCGGGGTCCCGCTCGAACTCCGGGTGGTCGACCAGCACGGCGGCGATCCGCAGCCGCAGCGAGGTGACCGCCACCAGCGCGGCCAGGCTCTCCCGGCCCAGCACCTCGCCGGCGGCGCCGATCACGTGACCCATGCCCTTCGGCGCGGTGATCGCGCTGCCGCCGAGCCCCTGTCTGTTCGTCAGGGCCCGCAGCAGCGCCCACCGGGCGGCGAGGCCGGTACGGGGGTGCCGGCGGGCGGAGACGGCCAGGGCCGGGGCGAACAGCGCCGTGCTGGTGCGCTCGGACACCGCGCGGATGCCCTCGGCGACGTCGACCACGTCGCGCGCGCACCGGCGCAGCAGTTCCCTGGCGTCCTGACCGTCCGGCGCCGGCCGTCCGGGTGCGCTGCCGTCCGCTCGCATCCGGCTCTCCCTCGGTTCGACGACGCGTGGACAGGGCGGGGGCCGCGTCGGCGGGCGCGGCCTCGCTCCCATGGTCGGCCAGGGCGTTCGCGCCCGCACCTTCATCCATCCAGGTAGAGGATGCCGCCGGGTGCCGCACCACCCGCCGAGTCTGGGCCGTACGGACCCGTGACTGCCGCATAATCGCCGCACATGACCCCCTCTACCGCCTCGCCCGCCCCGGTGGGGGGCGCGCCGTGACCCTGTCCCCCGAACGCCCTGAGGGCCTGGGCTCCCCGCTCCCCGACACGGTCCCGGCCAGTGCCTCGCTGCGCACCCACGCGCTGATCACGATCGTGGTGGCCCCGCTGGTCGTGCTGGCGCTGGCCCTGCCCGTCGCCCTGGCCGGCGGCTGGGGACCCCGCTGGTACGACGCGGCGCTCGGCGCCGGGATGTACGCGCTGTCCATCATGGGCATCACCGCCGGCTACCACCGGCACTTCACCCATCTGTCGTTCAAGGCGAAACGGCCGCTGCGGATCGCCCTCGGTGTGGCGGGCGGTCTCGCCATGGAGGGCCCCGTGACCCTGTGGGTGGCCGAGCACCGGCGCCACCACCAGCACGCGGACCGGGAGGGCGACCCGCACTCGCCGTGGAAGTACGGCACCGGCCGCCGGGCGCTGCTGAAAGGGCTGTGGCACGCCCAGGTCGGCTGGTTCTCCTCGGCGGCACGGGCCCACCACCCGCGCTACGCCCCCGATCTGCTCGCCGACCCCGACGTACGCCGTCTGGACCGCTGGTACCCCCTGACCATCGCCGTCTCCCTGGGCCTGCCGCCGGTGCTCGTCCTGGCGGTCACCCAGGACGGCCGGGCCGCGCTGGTCACCCTGTTCTGGGCGAGCCTGGTCCGGTACGCCGTCGTCCACCACGTCACCTGGTCGGTGAATTCCGTGGCCCACGCCTTCGGCCCGCGCCACTACACCGGCCGCGACCAGTCCCGGGACGTGGCGTGGGTGGCGCTGCTGACCTTCGGCGAGGGCTGGCACAACCTCCACCACGCCGACCCCAGCAGCGCCCGGCACGGCGGTCTGCGCGGCCAGCCGGACCTCACGGCCTGGCTGATCGCCCGCTTCGAACGGTGGGGCTGGGCGTACGACGTGCGCTGGCCGGACGAGCGGCGGATCGCCGCCCGGCTGCGCGCGGAGGCGGCGGGCCGGACTCCGCACCGTCAACTGCCCGTGAAGTAACGGGTGAAGGGAGAGGAGTCGACGGCGAACATGCCGGTGAAGGTCTGGTTCAGCTCGTAGACCAGCAGCACGGTGAAGGTGATGAGCGCCGTCAGGCCCATCACCATCACCACGTGGGTGAAGCTCCGCCGCACCCCGAACATGAACATGAAGACCACGGTGAGCACACCGCCGACGACCAGCCCGAACCACAGCACGGGTGACAGGGCGTCGGCCACGTCCGCCTCCCGGCCGCGCCGGGCGTCGTCCAGCGCGCTGAGCTGGGCCAGCGTCTCCTGGAGCGTGGCCTGCTGCACCGGGGTGGCGTCGGCGGGGACCCGGCCCGCCGCCCGCAGGTCGTTCAGCAGGTCCCAGCCGCGCCGGCCCGGCGGCTGCCCCTGCGCCATGGCGGGCCACTCGGCGGACAGGACGTGGTGCACGTACGCGTCCACGGCGTCCCGGGTCCGCTCGCCCTCCAGCGCCGGCAGTCCCGCGGACAGCAGCCGGATCTGGTGGGCGGCGCTCGCCTCCGCCTGCACGTGCCCCACCGCGCCGGACCGGGTCTCCCACACGGACACCATCGACAGACCGAGGACGAGGGCGTAGAGGACGCCGACCATCATGGAGATGTACTCGGCGACGTCCTCGCGGGGTTCCTCGCCCGGGTCGGGGGGCCAGTAGTGGTGCCGGATCACCACGATGCCCGCGGCGACCATGGCGATCCCCACCACGACCGCGAAGGTCTCGATCATCGGCTCGGTCTCCTGTCGTCTCGTGTCCTCGGTGCGGGAAAGGGCCCTGCCGGCCGCCTACTTGCCGATGCGCCGCGAGCCGAGCAGCGCTGCGGCGAGGGCGGCCGGGAGCAGCAGCAGAAGCAACAGCGCGAGCAGTCCCAGCCCGGTGGGCCCTCCACCGGGGCGGATGAAGCGGGACAGGATGGAGGCGTTCGGCGGCCGCTGGTGCGGGGTGCGGGGGGTCGGGGTGCGTGAGGAGGGGGTAGAGGGGGTGGACGGGGTCGAGGGGGTCGAGGGGGTGGATGCCGGGGGGCGACTGGGTGTGGCGGACCGGCCACCGGTGGTCTCGCCTCCGGTGGTCCCGCCTCCGGTCGTGCCGCCTCCGGTGATCTGGCCCCCTGTTGTCCCGCCGCCGGTGGATCGACCCCCCGTGGCCTGACCGCCCGTCGACTGGCCTCCGGTCGCGGCGCCCCCGCTCGCGGCCCCCGCGGTGACGCCGCCTTGGCCGGCGGAAGTTCCCGCGACCGCACCGGCGGCAGCGGCACCGCCGGCTCCCGCTCCTGCTGCGGCCCCCGCACCACCGGCAGCAGCCGCGGCTCCGGCCCCGCCTCCTCCTCCAGCCCCGGGACCAGCACCGGCTGCCGCGGCACCGGCAGCCGCAGCTCCCGCCGCGGCGCCCGCGCCGGCCGCCGCACCGGCACCGGCGGCCGCACCGGCCCCCACCCCTGCACCGCCGGCCGCAGCGCCCCCACCGGCACCGGCACCGGCCCCGGGAGCGGCGGCACCACCCGCGCCCGCGCCCGCTGCTCCAGCCCCCGCTGCTCCAGCAGCCGCACCGGCCCCCGCCGCCGCTCCCCCGGCGGCGGCACCCGCACCTGCTGCACCTGCACCTGCACCCGCCGCAGCGCCCGCGCCCGCCGCCGCACCGGCGCCACCGCCCGCGCCCGTCCCGGCGCCCGCACCCGCCGCAACGCCGGCCCCGGCAGCAGCTCCCGCGCCTGCGCCCGCGCCGACCCCTGCGCCGGCCGCCGCGCCGGGGGCCGCGACCCCCGGCGCAGGCGCGGCGGCCACGGGCGCGGGAGGGGCCGGCGCCGGGACCGGGATACCCGTACCGGCCGGAGGCAACGGCGGGGGCGGCGGGAAGACGCCCCCGGGCGGCACCGGGAGGACCGGGGGCACGGGCGGAGGCACGGGCACCGGGGGCGGCACGGGGGCAGGGAGGGGCGGCGGCACGACAGGGGGCGGCACCACCGGGGGCGGGGGTACCACCGGGGGCGGCAGGGGCACCGGGGGTGGGGATGGCGGTACAGGCGCCGGTGGCGGTGGCGGGGGCGGGGGTTCGTACAGGGTGAACTCGCCGGTCGCATGGGCCTTGAGTCGCGGCGGCCAGTCCGGGCAGCCGTCGGGTCGCAGGGTCTTGAGCCGGTCGGTGCCCGTCACCTTCCCCTCGCTGACGTACCGGCCCGGGGGCAGCTCCACGGTCGCCACGCACCGCGCCGAGCCGCCCGGTTCCAGGCTCGGCACGACGGCGTCGCCGGACGCGCAGACGATGGCGGGCGGCTGGAGGACGGGGTCGGTCAGCCGGAGGTCGAACACCGTGCGGTTGCCGGTGTTGGTCACGTCGTAGAAGACGGTGGCCCGGCCGAGGGCCGGGGCGCGGCCCAGGGCTCCGGCACCGGTCGCCACGGTCTCGGTCAGTTCGAGGTGTCCGCCGACACCGGCGTATCCGGAGCGGGCGGCTGTCCGGGACTCCACGCCGAGGGAGGGGATGCGGCCGACGGCGGTGACGTCGGCGATCCGGATGCCCGGCCGGGCGGTGGCCCAGGCGGTACAGGTCGCCGAGTCCAGGCCGCGGAGCATCGGAAGGCGGTCGCCGCCGCCGGGACAGCGGATGTCGGCGTCCGGGAGGCCCGGGTCGCTCACCCGTACGTCGTACAGGTCGGCCCCGGTGCGGTTGATCAGGTGGTACTCCTTCACCAGCGGGCGGCCGACCCGGATGCCGGGGCGGGTCGCCCCCGTACCCGGCCGGGTGTCGACGGCGACCCAGAGGGCCAGCCCCTGGGTTCCGGCTCCGTCGGCGACGGCACGCTGCGGCGGCCCGCCGTACGCGGCCATGAGCAGCGGCAACACCGCGGGAAGACGTGTCCCGAGGGCCCGCCAGCACCTCCCTAACAATCCTATGAACACACAAATAGGACTAACAGAGCGTTCTTCAGGCGGGCTTCGGCCCACGCCGGTCACCGGGCGCGACCGTTCGAAGATCACTCCGGTGGCCGCGCGACCGGTCACCGGCCCGCGCCGGCGTGGGCCTGCTCAGCCCCCGGGCATCAGGCCCGCCGCGACCCTCGCCCCGAGCTCCCAGCAGGCCTCGATGTCGCGCTTGCCCGGCTCACCGGTGACGGTCACCGGCTCGGCCGCCCGGCGCCAGCCGAGTCCGGTGGTGACGGTGTCGACGGCGCGGACCGCGCCGGTGACGTCGTTCCCGCCGTGCACGAAGTAGCCGAAGGGGCGGCCGCGGGTCTCGTCCAGGCAGGGGTAGTAGACCTGGTCGAAGAAGTGCTTGAGGGCACCGGACATGTAGCCGAGGTTGGCGGGCGTGCCGAGCAGGTAGCCGTCGGCTCCCAGCACATCGGAGGCGGTGGCCGACAGGGCCGCCTTGCGCACGACGCGGACGCCCTCGATCTCCGGTGCCGTGGCGCCCGACACGACGGCCTCGAACAGCGCCTGGCAGTGAGGCGAGGGAGTGTGATGGACGATCAGCAGGGTAGGCACAAGCGGCACCCTGCCGTGCGTCCGCCGCCCATGGCAAACGGGCGGGCCGCGGCGGGCGTCGCGAGGGGCGCGCCGCCGGGGGTGACGGGAGGAGTCGTGGTGACCGAGGAGGACCGCCGGGCACCGGCCGCCGAGGTGTTCGACGCGCTGGGGCTGGAGTACGAGCGGGCGTTCGCCGGTTCCGCGCCGCACCGGGCGTCGCTCGGCCGGCTGCTGGAACTGCTGGCGCCCTGCAGCAGGGTGCTGGACGTGGGCAGCGGTACCGGACGGCCGACCGCGCGGACACTGGCCGAGGCCGGTCACCGGGTGCTG
Source organism: Streptomyces capoamus (assembly GCF_014654935.1). Classification (GTDB taxonomy): domain Bacteria; phylum Actinomycetota; class Actinomycetes; order Streptomycetales; family Streptomycetaceae; genus Streptomyces; species Streptomyces capoamus. The sequence continues at coordinate 62,556 of NZ_BNBF01000003.1, read as the reverse complement.
GGCGTCGACGTCTCCCCGGTCATGGTCGAGCTGGCCGCCCGGCAGGTGCCCGGGGCCGAGTTCCGGCTCGCCGACATCCGTGGGACGGCGCTGCCGGAGGCGTCCTTCGACGCCGCGTGCGCCTACTTCTCGCTGCTCCAGATGACCCGCGCCGAGCAGGCCGCGGTGGTGGCGAAGCTGGCCCGGGCGGTACGGCCCGGCGGTACGGTCGCGCTGGCCACCGTGCCGCTGGACGTGGAGGACGTCGAGGGCGTCTTCATGGGGCAGCCGGTACGGGTCACGAGCTTCGCGGCCGGGGCGTTCACGGACATGGTCACCGCGGCGGGCCTGACGGTGCTGTCCGAGGAGCACGAGGTGTTCACCCCGGACCACCCCGAG
>NZ_BNBF01000003.1:57437-62133 GCF_014654935.1 Streptomyces capoamus | reverse complement strand
GCCGTGCCCGAGCCGCACCTGTTCGTCCTCGCCCGGCGTCCGGCGCGCTGACCCGCGCCCGCTGGGCCGCATGCCCGTTCGGCGTGGCCGGCGCCCTCGGCTACAGTGACGGCCCTCGGACCGAAGGGGAGGCGGCAGTGCAGGTCAGGGTGGGGACGCTCGGGAGCCGTGCGATGGTCGCGGCGCTCGTCGCGCTGCTCGGCGGCTGTGCGGGGTCGGCGGACGGCGACGGGAAGAAGCCGGCGAGCGCGTCGGCGGACGCCGGGGACGCGACGGCCGGCGGCGCGGACGGCAAGCGTACGGCGGCGCGCGGCGGCACGATCGGCGCGGCCGGTTCGGCCTGCGAACTGCCCGTCAGCTTCGCCGTGGCCGAGCACTGGAAGGCGAAGTCCGTCGACGCCGGGAAGGAACCGTCCACGTCCGCCGCGGGCGGGGACGACGATCTCGCCGGGGCCGTCGCCGACGCCCTCCTCCGGCAGGGACCGGTCACCGCGGCCTGCGAGATCGACGCCAAGCCGGCCGGCAACATCGGCTTCCTGCGGGTGTGGACCGGCAAGCCCGGCAACGCGGACGCGGCCGGTGTGCTGCGCGCGTTCGTCGCCGCCGAGGACAACGTCAGCAAGGCGAAGTACCACACCTTCAGAACCGGTGGCGGCGTCGACGCGGTCGAGGTGGAGTACCTCTACACCAGCAAGCTGCTGGACGAGACCAAGAAGGAGAGCGCCTTCGCGGTCGGCACGCCCGACGGCCCGGTCGTGCTGCACCTGGGCGGCATGGACACCCAGGAGCACGAGGAGATGCGGCCGGCGTACGAACTCGCCAAGCGAACCCTCCGGTTGGCCTGATGCCCCGCCGCCCGGCCGGGGTCAGTCGGGGTCGGTCCGGTCCGGTGCGGTGCGGTCCGGGTCGGTGGACCGGCCGAGGTAGGTGAGCGGGCCGGCGTCCGCGACCGGGACCGGGTGGAAACCGACCCGGTCGTAGAACGCGCGGGCCGCGGTGTTGGCGGTGACCATGCCGAGGTGGACCGCCCGGACGCCCTGTGCGCGCAGGGCGTCCAGGAAGGTGCGCATCAGCCGTCGGCCGTGGCCCCGCCGCTGCCAGGGCGGCAGCAGGTCGATGTGCAGATGGGCCGGGTAGCCGGCGAGTTCGGGGACCAGCATCCGTTCCGGGTGGTGCAGGAGCCGGACCATCTCCTCGGTGGGCGTCAGGGGCGGCCCGGCGGGTTCCGGGAAGCGGGCCGCGAGCCGTGGGATCCAGTCCCGCCGGAAGTCCTCGACGAAGCGCCCGGTGTCGGCGGTGCCGACGACGTAGCCCACGGCCCGGCCCGTGCCGTCGTCCAGGACGAAGGCGAGGTCCGGGTCGAAGTGGCAGTAGGGCTCGGCGAAGAGCGCCGGCACGAGGCGTTGGTCGGGGTGGAGCGCCCGGGAGTCGCCCCCCAGGTGCGCGGTGCGGACGCAGACGTCGGCGACGGCGTCGCGGTCGGCGGGACGGTAGGGCCGTATCCCGGCGGCCCCGGGGGAGGTTGGCATACCCGCATACTGCGCGGACTGGGAGCGCTCCCACAAGGGTGGGGCTCGCCGTGACCGTACGGCGGGCCCCACCCCGTGGGGGTCAGTAGCGCAGGCGTCGGGCCCGCACCAGCATGAACAGCCCGGACAGGGCGAGCAGCGTGCCGAGGGCGCCGGGCCACAGATGGGCGCCCGTGCTCGCCAGGGCACCCTGGCCGGCCTGGGGTTCGGGCCGGGCGGACGACGGCGGAGCGAGGGCCGCGGCGGTGCCCTGACCGGCAGCGGAGGAGGCGGGGGCGGAGGAGACGGGGGCGGACGGCGGGGGCGTCGGCCGGTCCGGCGCCGAACGCGCCGGTGTGGCGCGGTGGGTGGCGGGCCCGGCCGGGGCGGCCTTGTCGTCCGTGTCGTGCTTGGTGGTGCGGGCCGGTGAGGTCGTCACGTCGAGGCGGGGCGCCTCGGCGGCGGACCGGGAGGCCGCGGGCGGCGTGGACGCGGCGGCGCCGCCGTCGCCGGGCTGCCCGGCCCCGCCGTCACCGGGTTGTCCCGTGGAGGCGTCACCGGGGGCGGCGGAGGTCGGGCTCGTGGCGGGGCTCACCGGGGGAGCCGAAGTCGGACTCGCGGTCGGAGCCGAGGTCGGAGCCGCCGTCGTACCGGAGTCGTCACCGCCCGGACGGCCGCAGGTGCGGCCCGAGTTGATGCAGTCGACCATCTCGCGCATCAGGTCCTCGTCGAAGACGTTGATGAAGTCCCCGTGGTCGGTGACGGGCTTGTGCAGCTGTTCCGGGAACGAGTCCACCGCGAACAGCGGGACCGTCCGGCCGCCGTCCGCGAGGCTCGGCGCGTCGACGTCGTAGACGATGCGCTGCACCAGCTGCGGGATGGGCCGGAAGCCCGCGGGGCAGGAGCCGTCGACCGCGGTGAAGGCCACGTGGGTGCGGTGGTTGGCGCTGTCGATGTTGCGGCCGTCCCAGCAGCTCTGGAAGCGGAAGGTGCGTACGACGTCACTGCCCCGGGGGCACAGCGGGTACTTGTCCTTCAGCTGCCGGTCCTCGTAACCGGTGCAGCTCCAGGAGGCGTTGGCGTTGCCGGGACCGTTCACGAAGGCCTTGGCGTCACCCGTGATGATGCGCAGCAGGCGTGGCATGGCGGTGACTTCGCCGCGCGGATTGCCGACGAAGGTCAGCGTCACCTGCTTGGGCGTGACGATCCGGCCCGCGTTGCCCTCCGTGCCGCCGCCCGGCGCCCCGGCGTCCCGTTCCCGGGTGCCGTTCTGCAGGCGCAGCACCGGCCAGTAGTACGAGGACTTGTCGCCCTGGTCCGCGCAGCTGGTGCCGGCCCGCGCCAGGTCCTCGTCGCTCGCGAAGGCGTCGTTCGCCTGGTTGCCGACGTAGTCGTGGAAGTGGTGGGCGCCGTTGGAGACGCCGGGTGCGACGATGACGTTGTCCGAGTTGAACAGGCCGTTCGCGTTCACCCCGCAGTCGGAGGTGAAGGTGCCTCGGGAGGCACCGGCCTGCAGTGGCGGCGCCTGCGCGTCGGGCTGTACGGCGGTGATGTCGGCGTAGTCGGAGACGACGGGCCCGTTGCCCGCCTGCCCCGCGCCGCCCGGGCCGTTGCCGCTCTGACCCGTACCGCTCGGCGCCGGGCCGGTGCCGCCCTGTCCGCCGTCGCCGGCCGGTGTGCCGGTGGCCTCGCCGGTGTCGCCGGGACGCAGCGTGCAGGCGGCCAGGGATTCCAGCCCCTGCGGGCGCCGCCCCGCCCGGTCGATGGCGTCGGCGATCCGCCCGAGGGACGCGGACCGCCGCTCCTTCAGCGGCTGCGTGATCGCGGTGTCGAGGGAACCGGAGTCCGGGCCGCCGGCCTTCCCGGCCTGCTGGAGCTGCTGGTAGGCCGCCGCCGTCTGCCGGTCGAGCTCGGCGAGTTCGCGGTCGACGTCCGCGCGGGCCGCGTCCGGTACGGCCGTCAGCCGGCTGCCGACGTCGGGGCAGTCGATGGTCGCCATGGCCGTGGAACGGAGCTGTCCGGTGGTGCCCGCACCGGAACCGTCACCCCAGCCCTCGCTGGCCGAGGCGTAGACGTTCGCCGCGACCAGCCCGGCGCCGCCCAGCATCAGGGAGACCGCGGCGAGGGTCGCGCGTCGTGCGCGGGTCGGGCGTCTGCGGCTGTTGCGTACCAAGGTCGTCCCCTGTGTGTGAGCGCCGGTCGGGCATGGAGTTCCCCGGCTTCATACGGAGACCGGAGCCACGGTGTTCAACGGAATCGCGAATTCACCGGGATCTCACAGGAAACCATGACCCCGGCTCTTTCCCTGTCGAACGCCCCAGCGAACATCACGAATACGTATCGGACATTTCACACCTCAACCTTCACACGAGGCACACACGTTGGCTAGGTTGACGCGAGGCCGCCGCCCGGCTCTGTCCCGGCGAGCCGCTCAACTGCCCTGTGGGGCAAGGAAGGAGCACGTCTTCCATGGCGCCGGAGAACCACGACGAGGTTCGGCAGCGGATCGCGTCCCTCTACGACCAGGCCGAGAACGCCACCGGGAACTTCAACGCGACCCGGGCGATGGCCGCCCGCACGCGCTCCCGTGGTGTCCCGCTGGCCAAGCGGGCGGGCCGGCGTCCGGATCCGGGGCTCGACGAGGTCGCCCGGCAGTGGTTCGACACGGCCCGCGCCAAGCTCGGCCCGACCGTCCCGGCCGTACTGCCGGCCGACCGGCTTCCCGAACCGCCCCTGCCGGCCGGTCGTTCGTGGAACCCGCTGGGCGCGCTGCGCGGCAGCGGCGGGGACGAGCGGGACGTCCGGGCGCTGCCCGCCACTGCCGAGGTACCCGCCCTTCCGAGCGGCGAGCGGCAGGCCCTGCCGGCCGCCCAGCGGCCCGAGGCCCTCGAGTCGGGCGCCCGCGCGGTGGCCGAGCTGCCGGCCGGCTCACCCGCCTCGCCGGCCTCGCCGGCCTCGCCGGCCTCGCCGTCGGATCCGACGAGCCGGCAAGTACCGCTCCCGGACGGCGGGATGACCGCACCGCCCCGTAGTCCAGGCCTGGAACGTGCGGGACACGCGGTGGAGTGGCCCGGGACGGGCACGGCGGAACCGGGCGGCTGGGGTGCATCGCAAGCGGCGGAACCGGGCGGCTGGGGTGCACCGCAAGCGGCGGGACCGAGCGGCTGGGGTGCACCGGAAGCGGTGAA
>NZ_BNBF01000003.1:35129-57395 GCF_014654935.1 Streptomyces capoamus | reverse complement strand
CCCGGCCGCCCTGTCGACCGCCCCGGGAGTCGTCGCCCCGCCCACCACGGCGCGGGCATGGGCGGAACCTCCGGTCCAGGTGGCCACGGGCATCCCGCCGCAGGCGACGACAGGGTTCCCGGCCGCGACGGTGCCGGGGATCGCGGGCCCCCAGGCGACCACGGGAATCCTCGCGCAGGCGGCCACGGTGGCCCCGGCCCCGATGGCCGTGTACGCCCCGGCCGGGGTGCCGATGGGCACCCCGGTCGAGACGGCCACGGCAGCTCCGGTCCAGGTGGCCATGGGTATCCCCGCGCAGGCGGGGACGACGGTTCCCGGTCGGGCGGTCATGGAAGCACCGGCTCCGGCAGTGACGGGAGCCCTGCCCCAGGTGGTGCCGGAGGCCCCGGTCCAGTCGCCCAGGGAGTTGCCCGGCACCGCCGTACCCGGTCGCCTCTCCCCCACCGTCTCCAAGTCCGGCGCCCGCTGGAAACTTCAGCGGGCGCGCGACCTGCTGTCCACGCGCACCGGTGCGGCCGGCCTCCCCGGCACCGTCGTTCAGCCGACGGCGCCGAGTCCGCCGGCCACGGCTGTGCCCGTCACGGGCGTCGGGTACGCCGCCACCGCCCTGCCGGCCGACACCGGCTCCTTCACCACCCTCACCGACACCGGGTCCTACGCCTTCCCCGCCCCCACCCCTGTGACCACCACCGCCGCCGGTCCCCTCCCACTCCCCCTGCCCATGCCCGCCCCCGAGTCGCCGCGTGCCCTCAGGGCCGCGAAGGCCGTCGCGTTCGCCCGGGAGCAGATCGGCAAGCCATGCGTCTGGGGAGCGATGGGACCGGGGTCGTACGACTGCTCCAGCCTCACCCAGGCCGCGTGGCGGGCGGCCGGTGTCACGCTGCCGCGCGCGGCGCACGAGCAGGCGCTGGCCGGCACCCCCGTCACGCTCGACGGTGCCGAACCCGGTGACTTGGTCCTCTTCTTCGACGACGACCGCCACGTGGGTCTGTACGTCGGCGAGGGAATGATGGTGCACGCCCCGGGACCGGGGTCGTCCATCGGCGAGGAGTCGGTCTACGGCGCCGGCGCGGCGGCGATCCACCGGATCGTACGGCCGGCCTGACCGGGGCCGGGCCCGGCGCCGCCGGGCGCGCCGTCGACGCGGGGCCGGCGATGATCACAGCACCGCCCATAAGCCTCGCCGGGACAAGGCATAAGGTCGGCTTATGGGCTCATAAACGGGACGCTTGTAGCTACTTAGGGCTGCCTTAGTTTAGGCTTCTTGATCACGCCACCCATTTCGCCTCGAAGGGAAACCGATCATGCCGCGCGCCCTGCGGGTAGCCATCGTCGGAGCCGGCCCCGCCGGGATCTACGCAGCCGACGCCCTGCTCAAGTCCGGGGTCGCCGCCGACCCCGGTGTGTCCATCGACCTCTTCGAGCGCATGCCCGCCCCGTTCGGCCTGATCCGGTACGGCGTCGCACCCGACCACCCGCGCATCAAGGGCATCATCACCGCCCTGCACCAGGTGCTCGACAAGCCGCAGATCCGTCTCTTCGGCAACGTCGACTACCCGGCCGACATCGCCCTGGACGACCTGCGCGCCTTCTACGACGCGGTGATCTTCTCCACCGGCGCGACGGCCGACCGCGAGCTGTCCATACCCGGCATCGACCTGGACGGCTCCTACGGCGCCGCCGACTTCGTCTCCTGGTACGACGGCCACCCGGACGTGCCGCGCACCTGGCCCCTGGACGCCGAGAAGGTCGCCGTCCTCGGCGTCGGCAACGTCGCCCTGGACGTCGCCCGCATCCTCGCCAAGACGGCCGACGAACTGCTGCCGACCGAGATCCCGCCGAACGTCTACGACGGCCTGAAGGCCAACAAGGCCGTGGAGATCCACGTCTTCGGCCGGCGCGGTCCGGCCCAGGCGAAGTTCAGCCCGATGGAGCTGCGTGAGCTGGACCACTCGCCGAACATCGAGGTCATCGTCGACCCGGAGGACATCGACTACGACGAGGGCTCGATCGAGACCCGGCGCGGCAACAAGCAGACCGACATGGTCGCCAAGACGCTGGAGAACTGGGCGATCCGGGACGCCGGCGACCGCCCGCACAAGCTCTTCCTGCACTTCTTCGAGTCGCCGTCCGAGATCCTCGGCGAGGACGGCAAGGTCGTCGGCCTGCGCACCGAGCGCACCGCCCTGGACGGCACCGGCAACGTCAAGGGCACCGGCGAGTTCAAGGACTGGGACGTCACCGCCGTCTACCGCGCGGTCGGCTACCTCTCCGAGAAGCTGCCCAAGCTGCCCTGGGACCTCGACTCCGGCACCGTCCCGGACGAGGGCGGCCGGGTGATCGAGGAGGGCGGCACCCCCGTGCAGTCCACCTACGTCACCGGCTGGATCCGGCGCGGCCCCATCGGTCTGATCGGGCACACCAAGGGCGACGCCAACGAGACCGTGGCCAACCTGCTGGACGACTACGCCGGTGGCCGGCTGCACACCCCGTCGGCCCCCGAGCCGGAGGCCGTGGACGCCTTCCTCGCCGAGCGGAACGTCCGCTTCACCACCTGGGAGGGCTGGTACAGGCTGGACGCCGCCGAGCGCGCGCTGGGCGAGCCCGAGGGCCGCGAGCGCGTGAAGATCGTCGAACGGGAGGACATGCTGCGGGAGAGCGGGGCGTAAGCTCCCGCCTCCGCCCGCCCCCGGGGGCCGGCGACGGGTCTCCGGGTGGCGCGCGGTACCTGACCCGACCGGCACCCGCACCGACCGCCGCCAACCACGGAACGACGGCCGGCCGGGACACCGGCGCCGGACCGGTCAGCGGCGGGCGAGGTCGCGTCCCCCGGCCACGGCCAGCGCCAGGGTCAGCAGGGCCACGGCCGCCGTCTGGCCGAGGCCGCCGCCGAGGAGCGCGGCGGCACCGGGTACGTGCAGCCAGGGATAGAGGGAGGCGACCCGTACCGCGAGGAGGAGGAGTCCCAGCGCGGCCAGGGCGAGGCCGGCCCCGGGAGCCGTACGGTCCTTGCCGCGGGCGCGCCACACCAGCCAGCCGGCGGTCCCCACGACGAACGCGGTGGCGGGCGCCCACACCAGGTCCGCGACGCCCGGCAGCAGGACCAGCGACCCGCCCGTCACCACGCACCCGGCCAGGAACACCAGTCCCGGTGAGCCCCCCGGCAGGCGCGCCCCGGGCGCGTCGCGGTGGTACGCGGCGCACAGGGCGAGCGCCGGCAGCCAGGCCAGCAGCGCCGCCGACGTCTCGTACCACGGCAGCCCGGGCGGTGCCGCGTCCCCGGCCTGCGAGCCGATCGCGCGGATGAGGGGCCACAGGGCCGGCAGGGCCGCGCCGAGCGCCGCGTACCGGGCCAGGCGGCGGCGGTCGTGCACGAGGGCGAAGTAGGCCACGGGCCACAGCAGGGGCAGCGTCCAGGCCAGCACGGCGACGACCGTCTCGGTCGTGCTCCGGCCGGTGAACTCGGTGAGGAACATCCGCCGTCCACTGGCCCCACGGGTGAACGCCCAGGTCAGCTGCAGGACCGGGGAGACGACCGCGGAGGCCGCCTGGAGCAGCAGGGCGGAGAGGGCGAAGAGGCGGACGCCGGAGCCGAGGAGGGCGTACCGCCGGGGCGCGCCGGGCGCACCGAGCCGGCAGCGCACGGCGAGGGCGGCGATGCTGGCCACCTCGCCGAACGTGGGCCGGCTCTGGTCCTGCACCTCGCGGTCGACGTCCCACAGGTACGTCTCGACCATCTCCTCCTCCCGTTCGCGCCGGTAGTAGGCGGGGAGCAGGCGCAGGACGGTGCGGTAGCGGGTCTCCAGCAGCGTGGTCATGCGAAGCCTCCCGCCAGTCCGGGTGCGGCCGGGGGTTCGAGGCCGGCCGGGCCCGCGCCCGCCGGCCGGGCCGGGGGGCCGGCGCGGCGGCCCGCGGCGATGCGCCGCTTGGCGGCGCCGGCGCCGGCGGCCATGCGCTCGGCCTCCGCGTCGAGGGCCGCCACGCCGTCGTCGGTGAGCCGGTAGTAGCGCCGCAGCCGGCCCTGCTGCACCTCCTCGCGGTCCAGCACGATGAGGCCGTCGGCGGTCAGCCGGTCCAGCACGCCGTAGAGCGTGCCGACGCGCAACTGCACCTCCCCGTCGGAGAGCTCCTCCACCTCGCGCAGGATGCCGTAGCCGTGCCGGGGCTCGTCGGCGAGCGCCGTGAGGACGAAGAACGCCGCCCGGGTCATGCCCTTCGCTGTCATGCGGCCAGGATATATCGGCAGCCGATATATATCGAGGGGCGAGCGGGGCCCGTCCCTGAGCGGATGGACGGACGGACCCCGTTCGCCGGACATGGTGGGCGCCGTCCGGGGCAGCCGGACACGGGTGAACCGCTCTCACCTGACGCGCACCGCGCACACCCCGGGCGTACGGAGCGCACCCCGTGCGCCGGCCGCACCCCCGGGCGACGCGCGGGGCCGGGCCCCGGCCGCCGTGTCGCGCCGCCGAACGGTGATACTGGGAGCACACCCGCCCCCATCAGCAGATTGGCCCATGTCGAACTCCGCCACCGACCGCGCCACCATTCCGCAGACCCTCTGGGCGGCCCGGGGCCGCCACACCGGTCCCGCACCCGAGGAGGTCCTCCGCCGTACCCTGCGCCGGCACAAGGACAGCGGGAACATCGACGACTTCGCCGACCTCGCCGAACCGCCCGCGGGCGACGACCCGGACCGGCGGGTCTTCGAGGCGCGCTGGCGGGCCGGCGGCACGGTGACCGTGCGGGCCCGGCTGACCCTCGTACCGGCTCCGGGCCGGACACCGGGCCACGAGTGGCGGCTCGTCGCGGAGGCGGAACGGCCGTGGGACGACGCGTGGCCCTCGCCCGCCGCCCTGTTCTGGCCCGAGGACGGCTCGGACGAGGGCGAGGAGGGCGCCTGGGACCACCACCCCACGGTCGCCGGCCTGCGCCTGCGGCAGGCCAACGCGCTGCCCGAGGACGACAAGGAGATGCGGCGCCGGCTGCGGGACGCGGCCCGGGACGCCTGGTGCGCGCACGTCGTCGTCCACGAGGCCATGACGCCGGACGAACGGGGCCGGCTGCCGCTGGCGCGGCTGCTGCCGCCCGGCCTGCGGCACCGCGTGGTGGAGCACCGGGCCGCGCCGCAGCAGCTGCGCGCCGTCAACTGGGCGCTGAAGGACCTCGGCGTGGAGGTGCCGCGTGGCGGCGCCGTGCTGTTGCCGCCGGACCCGGCGCCGGACGACTACGACGGCCGCGAGCACCGGGTGCGCAACGTCTTCCTGGACGGCTCGGAACCAGCCGAACTCGTCGCGGCGCTGCGGCACTTCACCGCCCTGCCCCGGCCGCTGCCCGAGGGCCTCGGGGAGGCGCTGGCCGACCTGAGGGACCACTGGACCCTGCTGACCGTCGAGGAGGAGCTGGCGCGCGAGCGGCGGCTGGTGGCGATGTACGCGGAGGCCCTGGAGGCCATGACCAAGTCCCGGGACCTGTACAAGCAGGCCGCGGAGCAGGCACTGGAGGCGCTGGCCGCCTACCGTGACGTGCCCGCGCCCGCCCTGCCCGAGCAGCGGCCCGCCGTGCGGACCCCGGGCGCGTTGCAGCAGCTGACACGGACGTTCGAGAAGCTGAGGCTGACGGCCAAGGGCCGGGAGCAGCCGCAGCCCGCCGCCGACGGCGACCTGTCGTAGGCGCACGACCAGGACGAGGAGCCGGGATGGACACGACCACGATCCTGCTGGTGACCGCCGCCGTCGTCGCGGCGGTGCTGCTCGCCGTCGCGGTGGGTCTGCTCGTACGACTGGTGCGGACGCGGCGGACCCTGCGGCGGGCGGGCCTGCCGACGGGACCGCGGTGGGTGTTCTGGGGCGCGGTCGCGTACCTGCTGCTGCCCACCGACCTGCTGCCCGACCCGGTCTACCTGGACGACATCGGCGTCCTGCTCCTGGCCCTGCGCAGCCTGCGCGCCGCCCGGCCGCTGCCCGGGGAGACGACCGGGCCCTGACCGGCCGCGCGGGGGCCCGTCCACCGGGCCGTCCCCGCCGCCCAGGTGCGTTCCGCGCGTCTCGTGGCGCATTCTTGCTGTGTCATCCACCCGGAGGCGCACGGGACGAGGTAGGGCCGATGGCTGGGAGCGACGAGCGGGCCGTCCGTACACGGGCCCGGCTGACCGCGCTGCTGGCGGACGCCTCGACCGGTGCCCTCACCGCGGCCGGCGGGCGGGTGGCGGGCGTGTACCTGCGGTCGGGCGTTCCGGGCCTGCTGCGCCTGTCGGTGCTGGTGGGACTGCCCGGCCCGCTGTTCAAGCCCTGGTGGCGGCTGCACGTCGACCGTCCGTTCCCCGTCGCCGACGCCTACCGGCTCGGCGTCCCGGTGGTCCTCCCGAACGCCACCGAGACGATGCGCCGCTATCCGCAGTTCGCGGCCGGTCTGCCCTTCCCGTTCGGGTCCGTGCACATGCCGGTGCCGGGCGGCACCGAGCCGCTCGGCGTGCTCACCGTGCTGCACCCGGCGGTGGCCGACACCGTGGACGAATTCCTCGACCGGGGCGTGCTCGCCCGGCTGGCCGACGGCCTGGGCGCCGAGCTGCTCGGTCTGGCCGACGGCAACGCGAACGCGGTGTCCTGGGACGCGGAGCCGCTGTGCCTGCGCCCGCCCGCGAGCCGGCCCGCGCAGGCCGCCGTGGGACGGTTCAGCTGGGACCCGGCGACGTCCGCGGTCCACCCGGACGACCGGCTGCTGGCGCTGCTCGGGCTGCTCCCCGGCGAGTTCGCGGGGACGGCGGCGGCGCTCGCGGAGGCCCTGGCCCCGGCCGACGCGCACCGGCTCCTGGCCGCGCTGCGCGATGCCGCCGCCGGGAGAGTGCCGAAGGCACCGCTCGGCCTGCGTGCCCGGAACGGCACCGCGCGCCTGCTGGACCTGTGGCCGGCCGGCACCGGCGGGGCCGGGCCCGCGGTCGACGGGGTGGTGTTCGATCCCGGTGCCGCCTCCGCGGACAGTGCGGCCGACCTGCTGCCCCAGGGCGTGTTCTGCCTGGACCGCCTGGGACTGATGGTGTACGTCAACCCGGCCGCGGCCCGGCTGGCGGGCCGGCCGCGGGAGGCGCTGCTCGGACGGCCGCTGTGGGAGGCCCTGCCCTGGCTGACCGGTCCGCCGTACGACGACCATCTGCGCGGTGCCCTGCTCTCGCCCGAGCCGGTGCACTTCCACGCCCGGCGGCCGGCCGGGGAACGGGACGAGCCCGCCGAGGGGGACTGGCTGGCCGTGTCGGTGCACCCCGGCACGGACCTGCTGACCTGCGTGCTCACCCCGGCCACCCGCATGGACACCACGCGTGGGACGGCCCCCGAGCAGCACGGCGCGCCGGACCCGGTGGACCGCGGTCACGCGATGGCGCCGCTGTACCGGCCGATCGCACTGGCCATCGCGCTGACGGACGCCGTGACCGCACGGCAGGTGTCGGAAGTGGTGATGCAGGAGCTGCTGCCCGCGTTCGGCGGCCGGCAGCTGGCCATCTACCTGCTGCAGGACCGGCACCTGTACCTGGCCTGGGAGACCGGCTTCCCGCAGGGCTTCCTCGCCCCCTTCGAAGGCGTCGGCCTCGACGCCCACCTGCCCGGGGTGGAGACGCTGACCACCGGCCGGCCGCTGTTCTTCGAGTCCATGGGACAGATCGCGGCGGCCTACCCGGGCATCGCGCTCGACGCGGAGCAGGGGGCGCGTGCCTTCCTGCCGCTGATCGCCTCCGGCCGGCCGGTCGGCTCCTGCATCCTCGGCTTCGACCGCCCGCGCAGCTACAGCACGGAGGAGCGCACGGTCCTCACCGCGCTCGCCGGACTGATCGCGCACGCGATGGAGCGGGCCCGCCGGTACGACGACGAAGCGGCCCTGGCCCGCGGTCTGCAGCAGGCGCTGCTGCCGCGGCGGCTGTCGGCGCACCCGCGGGTGGAGACCGCGGGCCGCTACCTGCCGGGCACCCAGGGCATGGACGTGGGCGGCGACTGGTACGACGTGGTGGAGGCCGGGGACGGGCTCGCGCTGGTCATCGGCGACGTGCAGGGACACGGGGTGCAGGCGGCGGCCACCATGGGCCAGCTGCGCAGCGCGGTCCGCGCGTTCGCGCTGAGCGACCGGCCGCCGGACGAGGTGCTGAGCGGCTCCAACCACCTGCTGATCGACCTGGACCCGGGCCAGTTCGCCAGCTGCTGCTACCTGCGGCTGGACCCCGTCACCGGCCGGGCCAGGGTCGCCCGGGCCGGCCACCTCCCGCCGCTGCTGCGCGCCCCCGACGGCCGCACCCGCAGGCTGGACATCGCCGGGGGTGTGGTCCTCGGCGTGGACCCGCACGCCCGGTACCCGGTGACCGAGCTGCTGCTGGAGCCGGACGCGATCCTCGCCCTGTACACCGACGGCCTGGTGGAGCGGCCCGGCACCGACATCGACGAGGGCATCACGGCGCTGCGGCGGGCGCTCGCCCGGGCCGGCGGCGCGGCCGGCCGGCGCGGCGGACGGTCGCTGGCGGGGGTCGCCGACCGGCTCACCGCCACCGCCCGGCACGCCACCGACCGCCCCGACGACGTCGCCCTCCTGCTCGCCGCCCGCCGCGCGGTCCCCGGCCGCTGACCGCCCGCGTCCGCCCTCCGCGCGCCGGCCGGCCGCGGGGGGCCCGGCCGACGGTCTCGCCTGAGGGCGCCGGGCAGTGTAGACATGGGCTCATGGTGCGACTGCCCGGCCGGCCCGAGTCTCGGCCGCCCCGATCCGTCGGGCACCCGCGCGCACCGCACCGCCCGCCGCGGCAGCCGCGCGGCCCGGGCGGCAGCCGGCCGGGGGTGCTGCGGTCGGCGGTGACCGGGCGCAGCGTGGCCGGTCAGGTGTTCCTGCTGCAAGTGGTGATCGTGCTGCTGCTGGTGGTGTCGGCGGTGGTGGCCCAGGTGCTGCAGGTGCGGCACGACAGCGACCGGGAGGCGACGAACCGTTCCATCGCCGTGGCCGAGACCTTCGCCCACGCGCCCGGTACGGTCGCCGCCCTGCGCTCCGCGGACCCCACGGCCGTCCTGCAGCCGCGTGCGGAGGCCGCCCGCAAGGCGACCGGCGTGGACTTCATCGTCGTGATGAGCACCGACGGCATCCGCTACACACATCCCAAACCCGACCGCATCGGCAAGAAGTTCGTCGGCACGATCGCCCCGGCGGTGGCCGGCGGCACGGTCACCGAACACATCACCGGCACCATCGGTCCGCTGGTCCAGGTCGTGGTCCCGGTGAAGGACCCGGCCGGCACGGTGGTGGGGCTGGTCTCGGCGGGCATCACCACGGCGCACGTCGGCGGGGCCGCCGAGCAGCAGCTGCCGTTGCTGCTCGCGGCGGCCGCCGCGGCCCTCGTGCTGGCCACCGGGGGCACGGCACTGGTCAGCAGACGCCTGCTGCGCCAGACGCACGGCCTCGGGCCGTACGAGATGACCAGGATGTACGAGCACCACGACGCGGTGCTGCACGCGGTACGGGAGGGTGTGCTGATCGTCGGCGGGGACGGCCGGCTGCTGCTCGCCAACGACGAGGCGCACCGCCTGCTGGACCTGCCGGCGGACGCCGAGCGACGGCACGTGCTGGAGCTGGGCCTGGACGACGAGACGGCCGGGCTGCTGACCTCGGGCCGGGTCGCCACGGACGAGGTGCACCTGGTCAAGGACCGCCTGCTGGCGGTCAACCAGCGGCCCACCGACCTGCGCGGCGGTCCGCCCGGCAGCGTCACCACGCTGCGCGACTCCACCGAGCTGCGCGCCCTGACGGGGCGCGCGGACGTGGCCCGGGAACGGCTGAACATGCTGTACGACGCCGGGGTCGGCATCGGCACCAGCCTGGACGTGACCCGCACCGCGGAGGAACTGTCGGAGCTGGCGGTGCCCCGGTTCGCGGACTTCGCCACGGTGGACCTGTTCGACGCGGTGCTGAACGGGGAGGAGCCGCGGCCGGGGACGGCGCTGCGGCGCACGGCCTGCGCGAGCATCCGCAAGGAGTTCCCGCTGTACCCGGTCGGCGAGCGGATCCGGTTCGTGGCCACCTCGCCGCAGGCCCGTGCGCTGACGACCGGTCAGTCGGTCGTGGTTGAGCGGCTGCGCGACGAGGCCGGCTGGCGGGCACAGGACCTGGAGCGCACCGACCAGGTGCTGGCGTACGGCATCCACTCGCTGATCACCGTGCCGCTGCGCGCGGGCAGTCTGGTGCTGGGCGTGGCCAACTTCTGGCGCGCGGAGAAACCGCAGCCGTTCGACTCCGAGGAACTGGCGCTCGCCGAGGAGCTGGTGGCGCGGGCCGCGGTATCGATCGACAACGCCCGCCGGTACACCCGCGAGCACAGCATGGCGGTCACCCTGCAGCGCAGCCTGCTGCCGCGCAAGCTGCCCGAGCAGGGCGCCCTGGACCTCGCCTACCGCTACCTGCCGGCGCAGTCCGGCGTGGGCGGTGACTGGTTCGACGTCCTGCCGCTGTCCGGTTCCCGGGTGGCCCTCGTCGTCGGGGACGTCGTGGGGCACGGGCTGCACGCGGCGGCGACCATGGGCCGGCTGCGCACGGCCGTACACAACTTCTCCTCGCTCGACCTGCCCCCGGACGAACTCCTCGGCCTGCTGGACGAGCTGGTCGGCCGCCTCGACCAGGACGAGACCCCGGCGGCCGGCGGGGCGGTGGTGACGGGCGCGACCTGCCTGTACGCGATCTACGACCCGGTGTCCCGGCGGTGCGCCCTGGCCCGGGCCGGGCACCCACCGCCCGCGCTGGTGCACCCGGACGGCTCCGTGGAGTTCCCGGAGGTGCCCGCGGGTCCGCCGCTGGGCCTGGGCGGGCTGCCGTTCGAGACGGCCGAGCTGCAGCTGGCGGAGGACAGCCGGCTGGTGCTCTACACCGACGGTCTGGTGGAGGACCGGGAACGGGACATCGACGAGGGGCTGGACCTGCTGCGCGACGCCCTGCTGCGGACGCCGGGCGCCTCGCCCGAGGACACCTGCCGCACCGTGCTGGACCGGCTGCCGTCCCGGCCGAGCGACGACGTGGCGCTGATCGTGGCCCGCACCCGGGTGCTGGGCGGGGACCGGGTCGCGCAGTGGGAGGTGCCGTCCGACCCGGCGGCCGTGTCGGAGCTACGGGCCTCGGTGACCCGGCGGCTGGCCGATTGGGGCCTGGAGGAGCTGGCGTTCACGACGGAGCTGATCCTCAGCGAGCTGGTCACGAACGCCATCCGGTACGGGCGGGACCCGATCGGCGTCCGGCTGCTGCGGGACCGCATGCTGATCTGCGAGGTCTCCGACAGCAGCACGACCTCGCCGCACCTGCGGTACGCGGCGAGCACCGACGAGGGCGGCCGGGGCCTGTTCCTCGTCGCGCAGCTCGCCGAACGCTGGGGCACCCGGTACACCCCGGACGGCAAGGTGATCTGGGCGGAGCAGCCGCTGCCCTGAGGTCCGCGCCGCCGCCCGGGCCCGCCGGGCCCCTCGCGGGTTCCCGGTGCGCCCGGGCGGGGCGGCGGTCAGTCGCCGCTCAGCCGCGAGCGCAGCAACTGCTTGCCCAGTTCGGCGCCCTTGCGGCTGTCGGCCTGGGCCTTGCGGAACAGGTCCGCGACCTCGTCGTCCCCGTCGCGTTCGGCGTCCTGGACGTACTGCTCCAGGCGCAGGGCGTTGTTCAGGCACGCCTCGACGTACCAGATGAGGTTGTAGTCCTTGTCGCGGGTGCCGGTGACGTCGCCGGTCTCGCTGCTGCTGGTCATCCGGGCTCTCCTCCTTCTGTGGCTTCTGTGGACCCCGTGTCGCTTCCGCTTACGGACGCCCCGGGTACCCGTGCGACCTGCGCACACACCGCCGGCCCCGGGCCGCCCCTACCCGAGGGCGCGGTCCAGGTTGACGGCGGCGCTGATCAGGGACAGATGGGTGAACGCCTGCGGGAAGTTGCCCTGCTGTTCGCCGGTGCGGCCGATCTCCTCGGCGTACAGGCCGAGGTGGTTGGCGTAGGTGAGCATCTTCTCGAAGGCCAGCCGGGCCTCGTCGAGCCGGCCGGCCCGCACGAGCGCCTCGACGTACCAGAACGAGCAGATGGAGAAGGTGCCCTCGTCGCCGCGCAGGCCGTCGGGGCTGGCCTGCGGGTCGTAGCGGTAGACGAGGGAGTCGGAGACGAGGTCCTCGGTGAGGGCGTCCAGGGTGGACAGCCACTTGGGGTCGGTGGGGGCGATGAACTTGGCGAGGGGCATCATCAGCAAGGAGGCGTCCAGGACGTCGCCGCCCTCGTACTGCACGAAGGCGTTCCGGCGCCGCGACCAGCCGCGGTCCATGATGCGCCGGTAGATGGTGTCGCGGGCCTGGCGCCAGCGCCGGTGGTCGGCCGGCAGGCCCCGGTGGGTGGCGAGGCGGATGGCGCGCTCGATCGCGACCCAGCACATCAGCCGCGAGTACAGGAAGTCCTTCCGCCCGCCGCGCGTCTCCCACACCCCCTCGTCGGGCTGGTCCCAGTGGTCGCAGACCCAGTCGACCAGGTGGCAGACGTCGTCCCACTGACCGCTGGAGATGGGCTGGGCCCACTTGTCGTACAGGTAGATGGAGTCGATCAGCGCCCCGTAGATGTCGAGCTGGAGCTGGCCGGCGGCGGCGTTGCCGACCCGGACGGGTGCCGAGCCCTGGTGGCCCTCCAGGTGCGGCAGCTCGCGTTCGGGCAGGTCGGCGCGGCCGTCGATGCCGTACATGATCTGCAGCGGACCGGAGCCGTCGCCGCAGCCGGGGCTGATGTGCGTGGTCAGGAACCGCATGAACGCCTCCGCCTCGCCGCTGAAGCCGAGCCGCAGCAGCGCGTAGACGGCGAAGGCGGCGTCCCGCACCCACACGTACCGGTAGTCCCAGTTGCGCTCGCCGCCGAGCTGTTCGGGCAGGCTGGTGGTGGGGGCGGCGATGATGGCGCCGGTGGGCGCGTAGGTGAGGAGCTTGAGGGTGAGCGCGGAGCGGTGCACCATCTCGCGCCAGCGGCCCCGGTAGCGGGACTGGTGCAGCCAGCGCCGCCAGTAGGCGACCGTGGCGTTGAACTCGTGCTCCGCCTCGATGTGGGCGCAGCCGCGCGGGGCCACCGCGCCGTCGACCTGGTCGAGGGCGAACACCGCGGACTCGCCCTCGCTCAGCTTGAAGTCGGCACGGGCGTCGCGGGCGTCGCACTCCAGGACGACGGTCGAGGTGAGCGCCAGCGACCGGGCGGGCGACTCGAACAGGACCAGGCCGTCCACGTTGCGCACGGTGTGCGGCACGGCGCCGTAGCCGAAGCGGGGGGCGACCAGCACCCGGAACGGCACGGTGCCGCGGACGCACACCACGCGCCGGATCAGCCGGTGCCGGCCGGCCTCCTCGGGGGCCTCCGCGACGACCGGCATGAAGTCCTGCACCTCGCCGACGCCGTCCTCGGTGAAGAACCGGGTGATCAGCACATTGGTGTCGGGGAAGTAGAACTGCTTGGTACGGGCGGGTACGGCGGCGGCCAGTTCGAAGCTGCCGCCGCGCTCGGCGTCCAGGATGGCCGCGAAGACGCTGGGGGCGTCGAAGGCCGGGCAGCAGTACCAGTCGATCGTGCCGTTGCTGCCGACCAGGGCCACCGTGCGCAGGTCGCCGATGAGCCCGTGCTCGGCGATGGGCAGGTAGCGGGAGCGACGGGGGGCGTCCTCGGGATACGGCGTCTCGGCCATCTGCGGCCTCCCGGGTGAAGGAATGGTCCGGTATGCGGAAACTTTCCCGCTTTCGGGTGCTTCCCAGCTTAAGGAGGAGTGGTCCGGTGCGACCCGGGGAAGGCGCCCCTCACCCTTTTCCGGGGCGTCTGGGGATGCAGGCTGTGCCGGGGAGGGGAATGGTGAGAGTGTGCTCCGTTCGGAGGCACCGGCACGGATGCGGTCATCCGGACCGAGGAGGAGGCATCATGTCGACATCCACACCCGAAGAGTCCCGTTCGTCGGACGACGTCTGCACCCCGGACGCCCTGCTCCACTCCGCGCCCCCCGGGGACGTCACCCCGGAGGACCTGGTGATGGCGGCGGGCAGGGACGTCACACCGAAGACCCTCGACTGGGCGCGTCGCAAGCTGGAGTCGGAGGGCACGGCAGCCATCGAGAAGCTGCTGCCCTAGGGCGTTCCGGGGACGTCACGTACACGAACGGGGAACCGGCCGGGCGCATCCGCGCCCGGCCGGCGCCGTGTGTCCCGCCCGGCGGGACTGTTCCGGCCGTCGACGGGAGGCGGTGAGGGCCGGGGCCCGCGGGAGCCTGTGCGTCCCCGCGCGTCGTGGGCCCACGGGGTCATTCCGGCAGTTCCGTCTCGTCCGGGACCACGTGCATCGCCGCCTCCTCCGCACCGGCCGCTCCCCCGTCGATGCCCACGTCCCGGGCGACCTCTTCCTTGGTGGTGTCGGTGTGGGCGCCCTCGTCCGGGGCGACCAGGCGGCCGGCGCGGGAGTCGCCGGCCTCGGGGTCGACGGGCTCGCCCTCGCCGCCGGGGAGGTCGCCGATGTCGTCGCCGGGCGGTGCGGTCACGTCCGGGACCTCCTGGCCGAGCCGTTCGTCGAGGGTCTCCCCGTCATGCTGCTCTGCGGCGGTGATGCCGTGCCGGGTGACGCCCAGGGGGCGTTCGGGCGGGGAGTAGCCCTCGTCGAGCATGTCGTCGTAGGTGCGTTCGCCGACCGCGTCCTGCAGGTCCAGGGGCCCGGCGTCCTCCTGTTCCTCATTTGTGCCGGTGGGCTGGTAGACGTCGTCCGCCATGGGGCTCTGCTCGGACTGCTGGTCGCTCATGGTCGCCTCCTCCAGGGGGTTCTCGCACGGTCCTGGTCCGCGTTTCCCGTGGCCGGATCATTAACCCCGCCGACGACCGTACGGATCGGTCCGCGGACCGCCCGGCCAGGTCGCAGCCGTGGTGGAGGGTGTTGTCGACCGCCGCACTGTGGTCGGCGTCGTAGGAGTAGTGCCGCTCCCGCCGACCCTGATCCGCTCCTGCCGCGTCACGGAGCCGCGGACGCGGTGCCGGGCCGGGCGCGGAGCCCCGGTCCGGGCGGGGAGGGACGGGGCGGATCAGAGGCGGCCGTCACGGGGTGTCTCCCTCGGTGGCGCGGGTGCGCCGCACCACCTCGCGCCATGATTCCGTACCTGCAACTTATGTGCAGTAAAAGGCGCGGCAGGCCTTTCCCATGAGCGGGGAAAGCGTCCCGCGCCGTTCACAGGGCTTTGCGGCGCAGCAGCACCCCGAGCACCAGCAGACCGGGGAGCAGGGGCAGCCACACGGTCAGCAGCCGGTATCCGAGCACCGCGGACGCGGCGGCGGGGCCGGGGGTGCCGGCGGCGGTGAGCGCGAAGGCCAGCGCGGCGTCCAGCGAGCCGAGGCCGCCCGGTGTGGGCAGCAGGGCGGCGGCGCTGCTCGCCGCGAGGTACAGCAGGGCGACCTGGAGCGGGGCGAGGGGCAGGCCGACGGCCCGGGTGACGGCGATGAGGACGAGGGCGTGCAGCAGGGCGAAGGCCACGGAGCCGCCCCACAGGGCCGCCGCGCGGGCCGGACAGGCGTGCACCGCGCGGATGTCGGCCAGGACGGCGGCGAACGCCCGCCGGCAGCGCGGCCACAGGGGGCTGGCGAGCAGGGCCGCCGCGAGGACGGCGACGGCCAGGGCGACGGCGACCGCCGTCGGGGGGATGTGCGGCAGCCGCAGCAGGCCCGGGCAGGCCGGGGCGAGCAGGGCGATCAGCGTGAGGCGGGCGGTGGCGCCGGCGGTGGCCTTGACGGCGAGCGCGCCGGCCGAGCGTCCGGCCGGCAGCCCGCAGCGCATCAGGAACCGCAGGTTGACCGCGCCCGCGCCGAGCCCCGCCGGCAGCAGGTGGTTGGCGGCGGAGGCGGCGAACTGGGCCGCGAGCAGCCCCGGTCCGGGCAGCCGCGGGACGACGGCGCCCTGCTGGGCGAGCGCCGAGGCCGCCCAGGTGCCCAGCGCCGCCGCCGCGCCGACCAGCAGCCAGCCCTGGTCGGCGACCGCCAGCCGCCCGGCCCCGCTCTCGACGGCCGGCCAGTGGCGGCGGGCCAGGTAGACCGCGCCGAGGAGCACCGCGAGGCAGACGCCGGCCTGCCAGCGGGCGTGCCGGCGGCCGAGGGGGGTGGACAGTTCGGCGGGGGCCGTCATGAGCCGGCGCCCGGGACGGCGTAGTAGATCCGGACCGTGCCGGCGGGGACGGACGGCCAGCCGCGGGCGTAGCGGGGCGGCGCGGACCCGGACGGTACCAGCACGGCGACCGGTGTCCGGCGCGCGGTCGCGGCGATGCCGTCCTCGGTGGTGTTGGCGTTGGGCCCGGCCGTCGCGGCCGAGCCGCAGCCGGCGGCGAACGCGATCGGCAGGGCTTCGTGGCCGGCGACCAGACAGGGCGGCCGCACACCGCTGCGGCGCAGCTCGTCCGCGGTGCGCGCCCACTCCCGGTGGGCGGCGGTGGTGCTGCCCACCGTGTGCAGGAGGACGGCGAGCTGTACCGCGAGGTGGGCGGCGAGCCCGGCGCAGACCAGCACCACGACGACCGGCCGGGAGGACCGGGGCGAGACCGGGGTCAGGGCCGAGCGCCGGGGCAGGTGCGGGGCCAGGAGCGGGGCGGTGCGGCGGGCGGGGCGCCGGGCCCGGCGGGGGGACCGGGGGTCGGCCGTCATCAGGTGCAGCAGGGCGTCCGCGACCGGCAGGGCGAGCAGGGCGTAGGCGGGCAGCAGGAAGCGGGGGGCCGCGTAGCCGATCAGGAAGAGGTAGGGGAAGGCGGCGCTCGCCGCGCAGCCGAGCGGCAGCGCGGTGGCCGTCGTGCGCCGGGTGCGGACGGCCACGGCCAGGGCGAGCCCGGCGAGCAGCGGCAGGGTGAACCACCAGAGGGTGAGCAGCGGGTGCGGCAGGGCGCCGGTGCAGGGCCGGCACAGGGTGCGCCCGCCGAGACTGCGCAGCTGGTCCACGACCGCGAAGTGCCAGCCGAGGCCGCCCTGGATCGCCGAGCCGTCGGACAGTCGGCGTGCCAGGCCGCCGTAGTCGGCATACGCCTCGACCACCCATTCGGCGGCGCCGGCGGCCAGCCCGGTGAGCAGGACGAGCAGGGCGCGCCGGCGGTGGCGCGCCAGGCCGAGGGCGAGCAGGGGCAGGGTGGCCCAGACCGCGTCCACCGGCCGCATCCACGCCATGAGCGCCGCGCTGCCCGCGAGCCCCCACAGGGCGCGGGGCCGGGTGCGGGCACGCAGGAAGCAGCCGGTCGCGGCCAGGGCGCCGACGGCGACCCAGTAGTTGGGCATGGCCTGGGGGCCGTAGAAGAGGGTCACCCACAGGGAGGCGAACAGGGCGCCGCCGAGGGCGAGGACGCGGACGGGGAACAGTCCGCGCCAGGCCCGCAGGGCCAGGAACAGGGCGAGCCCGGAGAGGAGGGCGAGGTAGACCCGCAGCAGGGGGGTGGACGACGACCAGCTGGCGACGGGGGCGACCAGCAGGGAGATGCCTCGCGCGCGGGGCGCGCTGAAGTAGGAGGCGGGGGCGTGTCCGCTGACCTGGCTGACGTAGACCGTCTCGTCCCAGCCGAGGCCCATGCCCGGCCGGACCAGCAGGAGTTGGGCCAGGGTGAAGGCGGCGGCCACGGCTGCCGGCGGCCAGCCGGTGCGTGCGGCTCCGGCGGGTGGGCGCCGCCCACGCGCACGCGCGCGGCTCGCCGTGTCGACTGTCGCGTGCGCGCTGCCGGCCATGACCACCCCTCTGTTCCCTACGGGTCGTAGGGCCCACCGTCACCCTACGGCCTGTAGGGCCGAGGGCGGGGGCCGGGGAACACGGCCCAACCTAACCCGCACCGCACGGCGCTGCCCGGCCGACGGGGCCATCCGGCCGACGGCCCTACGCGCTGTAAGGTTGGGGCATGGCTGGCAGAGGGTCCCGCGGCAGGGCGGAGCGGCGCAGCGCCGGGGCGCTGGAGAGCGAGGTGCTGGCCGCGCTCTGGGCCACCGAGCGACCGCTGACCCCGGCGGAGATCCAGCACGGAATCGGCGGCGGGCTCGCCTACAACACGGTCCACACGATCCTCAAACGGCTGTACGACAAAGGGTTGGTGCTGCGGGACGCCGACGGGCGGCGCGGCGCGTACCGGCCGGCCAAGAACGCGGCCGAGCTGACCGCCGAGGCGATGCACGAAGCCCTGGACCGGGGGCCGGATCCGATCGCCGCGCTCCAGCAGTTCGTGACCGGGCTGAGCGCCGAGGAGGAGCGGGCGCTGCGCGAGCTGCTCGCCGGGGACGGCGCGTGAGGGGCGTCCCATGAGCCGACGCGACGTGTGAGGAACGGGCCATGAGGTTCGCCGTGTACGCCCCGCTGGTGCTGTCAGTGCTGCTGTCGGCACTCGCCGGCGTGCTCGCGCGGCGGGCCGAGCCGGCGCTCGCCGCGCGCGTGCTGGCCCCGGCCGCCGTGCTGACGGCGGCGGCCACCGTGTGGTCGCTCGTCCTGCTGGCCGCCGCGCTGCTGGGGGACGTGCCGCCGCTGGTGCGCGAGGCCCGGGCGGACGGCCGTCCGGTCACCGATCCGGTGCCCGGGGCGATCGGGTTCGCCGCCTGCCTGGCGCTGGTGGTCGTCGCCGTCCGGCTGCGCCGGGCCGTGCGGGCCGAGCGGAACGCGCGCAGCGCGCTGCGGCGGCTCACCGCGGGACAGCCGGCCGGCACCGAGCTGATCGTCGCCGCCTGCGAGGTGCCGCGGGCGTTCGCGATCCCGGGCCGGCCGGGCCGGATCCTGGTCACCTCGGCGATGCTGCGCGCGCTGGCGCCCGCCGAACGGCGGGTGCTGCTCGCCCACGAGCGGGCCCATCTGCACCACCGGCACGGGCTGTTGGTGACGGCGGTGACGCTCGCCGCGGCGGCCGACCCGCTGCTGGGACCGGTGCGCACGGCGGTCGTCTTCCTGGTGGAGCGGTGGGCCGACGAGCGGGCGGCGGCCGCGGTCGGGGACCGGCGGGCGACCGCGCGGGCGCTGGCCCGGGCCGCGCTGAGCGCGGGCCGGACGGGCACGGCCTGCGCGCTGCAGTTCACCGACCGGGCCGTCACCCGCCGGATCGCGGCCCTGCAGACCGGCCCGCTGCCCTGTCTGTGGTCCGCCGCGCTGGCCGTCCTCGCCCTCGGTGCCCTCCCGGCCCTGCTCGCCGCCGACGCGACCGGTGACCTGCTGGCACTGCTCTCCGGCATGCTCGGCTGACCGCCTCCCGGTGCCGGGCCGGCCGGCGGGTTCAGCCGGTGTTCGGGGCGCGGTGCGGTGGCTGTCCGGGGGCGGGGCGGCGGACCACCGGCGGGACGGCCCGCACGGCCGGCCCGTCGGTGCTGACCGTGAGCGGCTCGCCGTGGTGGCTGAGCCGCAGCGGCGGACCGTCCAGCAGCGCGTACGTCACCTTGTCCGCGCCGATGTCCACGCGCAGCCGGCGTCCGCGGAACTCCAGGTGGAAGGCCAGCCGGCGCAGCCGCTCGGGCAGGCGCGGCGCGAACCGCAGCCGCTCGCCGTCGTGGCGCATCCCGCCGAAGCCCGCGACGAGCGCCATCCAGGTACCTGCGAGCGAGGCGATGTGCAGCCCGTCGCGGGTGTTGTGCTCCAGGTCCTGGAGGTCCATCAGGGCGGCCTCGGACGTGTAGGCGTAGGCGAGGTCCAGATGGCCCGTGCGGGCCGCCATGACGGCCTGGCAGCAGGCGGACAGGGAGGAGTCGCGGACGGTCAGCGGCTCGTAGTAGGCGAAGTTCCGGGCGATCTGCTCCTCGTCGTACCGCTGCTCGAACCAGTCGTCGCAGGTGTACATGGCCAGCACCAGGTCGGCCTGCTTGACGACCTGCTTGCGGTAGAGGTCGAAGTAGGGGAAGTGGAGCAGCAGCGGGTACTGGTCGGCGCGGGTGCCCTCGAAGTCCCAGCGCTGGTAGCGGGTGAACCCGGCGTGCTGTTCGTGGACGCCGAGCTCGTCGTTGTAGGGGACGTGCATGGCCTCGGCGGCGTCCCGCCAGGCCGCGCTCTCCTCCTCGTCCACGCCGAGCCGCCGCGCCTCGCGCGGATGGCGCTCCACGGCGTCGGCCGCGGCCAGCAGGTTCTGCCGGGCCATCAGGTTGGTGTACGTGTTGTCGTCGGCGACCGCGCTGTACTCGTCGGGGCCGGTGACGCCGTCGAGGTGGAAGACGCCGTGCCGGTCGTGGTGGCCCAGCGACCGCCACAGCCGGGCGGTCTCCACCAGCAGCTCCACGCCGGTCTCCCGTTCGAAGGCGGTGTCGCCGGTGGCCTCGACGTACCGGACGACGGCGTCGGCTATGCCGGCGTTCACGTGGAAGGCGGCGGTGCCGGCCGGCCAGTACGCGGAGCCCTCCGGGCCGGCGATGGTCCGCCAGGGGAACGCGGCCCCGGCGAGACCCAGCTGGGCCGCGCGCTCGCGCGCCTCGTCCAGGGTGCCGTACCGCCAGCGCAGCGCCTCGGCGACGGCCCGGGGCGCGGTGTGGGTGAGCACGGGCAGCACGAACATCTCCGTGTCCCAGAAGGCGTGCCCGTCGTAGCCGGAGCCGGTGAGCCCCTTCGCCGGGATGGCCCGCCGCTCCGCGCGGGCGCCGGCCTGCAGCACGTGGAAGAGCGCGAACCGGACGGCCTGCTGGATCTCCTCGTCGCCCTCCACCTCGACATCGGCGCGGGCCCAGAAGTCGTCCAGGCAGCCCCGCTGGTCGTCCAGCAGACCCTGCCAGCCGTCGTGGCCGGCGGCGGCGAGCGCGGCGTCGACCTGGTCGGCCATGGCGGGCAGCGACCGGGTGCCGGACCAGCCGTGCGCGACCAGTTTCTCCACGCGCAGCGTCTGCCCGGGCTCCAGGACGGAGGTGACGGTCAGCCGGGCCACGTCGATACCGCTCTCGCTGCGGGTGGTGGTGCGTTCGGGGCCGGTGACGGTGTGGTCGGCGGCCACGGCGACCCGCAGGCCGCTGCGCTTGGTGCGGTGGACCAGCCGCAGCCGGGTGCCGGAGGCGAAGTGGTCCTCCTGCTCCAGCGGGGACTTCAGCGCCCGGGCGGCGCGCGGGTCGCCGTCCGGCTCGGGCAGGCTCTCGTTGGCGACCAGCTCGGACTGGATCACCACCCGGCTGCGGCTGCCGACGGCCTCCACCTCGTAGGCGACGGCGGCCACCGCCCGCTGGGTCAGCGACACCAGCCGGGTGGAGCGCACCCGGACCGTCGAGCCGGCCGGCGACGTCCACTCGCAGGTCCTCTCCAGCACCCCGCGGCGCAGGTCCAGGACCCGTTCGTGGGAGACGAGGCGGCCGTAGCGCAGGTCGAACGGCTCGTCGTCCACGAGCAGGCGCACGATCTTGCCGTTGGTGACGTCGATGACGGTCTGCCCGGACTCCGGGTAGCCGTAGCCGGCCTCCGCGTACGGCAGCGGGTGCACCTCGTGGACGCCGTTGAGGTAGCTGCCGGGCAGGCCGTGGGGTTCGCCCTCGTCGAGGTTGCCGCGCCAGCCGACGTGCCCGTTGGACAGGGCGAACACCGACTCGCTCTGGGCGAGGACGTCGAGGTCGAGGGCGGTCTCGCGGACGGTCCACGGCTCGACGGCGTACGAGCGGTCGGTGATCACTGCGCGCCTCCCAGGTCGGCGAGGTCCTTCACGACGGTGTCGGCGCCGTGCGCGTACAGCGCGTCGGTCTGGCCGACCCGGTCCACGCCGACGACGTACCCGAAGTCGCCGGCGCGGCCCGCGTCCATGCCGGCCAGCGCGTCCTCGAAGACGGCCGCGCGGGACGGCTCGACGCCCAGGTCGCGGGCGGCGGCGAGGAAGGGGTCGGGGTGCGGCTTGCCCGGCAGGTTCCGCTCGGCGGCCACCACGCCGTCGATGCGTACGTCGAAGAAGTGCTCGGCGTCGATGGAGCGGAGCACGTCCTGGCAGTTGGCGCTGGCGGAGACGATCGCGGTGCGCAGCCCCGCGGCGCGGACCGCCTCCAGGTACCGCAGGGTGCCCTCGTAGGCCTCCACTCCCCCGGTGCGGATCTTCTCCAGCAGCAGCTCGTTCTTGCGGTTGCCCAGGCCGTGGACGGTCCGGGCGTCCGGGGGGTCCCCGGGATCGCCCTCGGGCAGCCGGATGCCGCGGGAGGCCAGGAAGGAACGGACGCCGTCGGCGCGGGGGCGGCCGTCGACGTACTCGTCGTAGTCGGCGGACGCGTCGAACGGGCGTCCCTGCTCGCCGTCGAAGTCGCGCAGGAACGCGTCGAACGTCTCCTTCCAGGCCGCCGCGTGCACGACGGCGGTCTTGGTGAC
>NZ_BNBF01000003.1:23796-35078 GCF_014654935.1 Streptomyces capoamus | reverse complement strand
GACCCCGTCGAGGTCGAAGAGACAGGCCTGGATGGTGTCGGGCAGACCGAGCTGAGTCATACCCAGGACTCTTCCCCGTCCGCAGCGCTCCAGTAAGTGGCGCACGCCACATGCCGCCCGCGCGGGCGGTGCCACACTCTGCGGTGTGCCACTGACCTTCGACGACCTCCTCCTCCGTGCCCGCGCCCTGCCCGGGGACGGCCGGCGTGCCCTGCTCGGCATCGCGGGCAGTCCCGGCGCGGGCAAGACGACTCTGGCCGAACGCCTGGTGGCCGCCCTGAACGACGGGGGACCGCCGTGGGCGGCGCACGTGCCGATGGACGGCTTCCACCTCGCCGACGCGGAACTGGACCGGCTGGGCCGCCGGCACCGCAAGGGCGCGCCGGACACCTTCGACGCGGGCGGGTACGCGGCGCTGCTGCGGCGGCTGCGCGAGGAGACCGGCGAGGTGGTGTACGCGCCGGGCTTCGAGCGGGTGCTGGAGCAGCCGCTCGCCGGCGCGATCCCGGTGCCTCCCGAGGCCCGGCTGGTGGTGACGGAGGGCAACTACCTGCTGCTGCGGGAGGGATCGTGGGCGCGGGTGCGGCCCTGCCTGGACGAGGTGTGGTTCTGCGAGATCGACGAGGAGGAGCGGGTGCGCCGGCTGGTCGCCCGGCACGAGGAGTTCGGCAAGGAGCACGCGGCGGCCGTGTCCTGGGTGCAGGGCACCGACCAGGCCAACGCCGACCTGGTCGCGGCGACCCGGGAGCACGCGGACCTGGTGGTGCCGGCGGACGTGCTGCGCTGACACGCGGTGCCGTATCTCCGTCCCCGTCGGTCGGTTCGGTCGGTCGGGTCGGATCGAGGTGAACCCGGGCGGGCCGCGGGCCGTACCCGTGTACACGGCAGAAGGTCTGCCGGTACGACTCGTGCGGCGGTGACCCCGGCGGGAGCGGCGGCGGTGCGACGGCGGGGGCCATCGGTCCGGCCCCGGTCCGCCCGCCCCCGCACGGCCGGTGCCGCCGCGGGACGGACGATGGCGCGCGCACACCAGCAGGTCCTCACGCCCGAAGCCACCACGGGGCCGGTACGGCGGGCCCCGGCGGACCGGTACGCCCGGCTGCGCCGGCACCGCGGGTGGCTGCCGCCGCTCCTGGTCGCCCTGCTGCTCGGGCAGATGGCCGCGGCGATGGTCACCACGGCCGTCCAGCAGACCCCGACGATCGACGAGCCGGTGTACGTCGCCACGGCCACCGACTACCTGCGCGAGCACCGGCTGCGCTACAACCCCGAGCACCCGCCGCTGGGGAAGCTGCTGATCGCGGCCGGGGTGGCGGTCGCGGACCCGCACTACGACCCGTCGTACACCGGCACCCAGGGCGAGGTGGGCCGGCACCTGCTGTACGCCTCGGGCAACGACCCGGGGCGGCTGATGCTGTGGGCGCGGCTGCCGGTGATCGCGCTGACCCTGCTGTGCGGGCTGGTGGTGTTCGCGTTCGCCCGGGACCTGACCGGTACGGCGGGCGGACTGGTGGCGCTCGCCCTGTACGCGTTCTCGCCCGACGTGATCGCCCACGGCTCCCTGGCCACGCTGGACATGCCGGCCGTCGCCCTGCTCCTGACGGCGTGCCGGCTGGCCTGGCTGGCCCGCCGCCGCCCCGCCCGGTACCTGCCGCTGACGGGCGCGGCGCTGGGCGCGGCCGTGGCGACGAAGATGAGCGCCCTGCCGGCGGTGCCGGTGGTGATGGCGCTGGCGGCGCTGTCCGCGCTGACGGCCCACCGGTCCGGCGGGGTCTCCTGGCGGCCGCTCCCCCGGCTCGGGGCGCGGCGGCCGGCGGTGTCCGCGCTGGTGGCCGCGGTGGTCGTGGCGGCCGTCGCGGTCGCCGTCGTGTGGGCCGCATATCTGGCCGTGGATCCGCGGCTGCGGTTCGTGCCCGCCGAGCCGGTGCCGGGGGTGCACGGGCTGCGGGGGCGGCTGGCGGACCTGCTGCCGGTGCCGCGGGCGTACCGGGCCGGGATGCGGGTGCAGTTCCACCTGGAGGACTATCCGTGGCAGGGGTACCTGTTCGGGCGCCTGTACACCGGTTCGCTCTGGTACTACCTGCCGGCCGCCCTGCTGGTGAAGACGCCGCTGGGGCTGCTCGCGCTGGGCGGGGCCGGTGCCGTGGCGTGCGCGGCGCGGCGCCGGCTGCGGCCCGTGGCGCCGTACCTGCTGGCGGTGCCGGGGGTGCTGCTGGCGGCGGCGATGACCGGATCGCGGGACTTCGGCACCCGGTACGCGTTGTTCGTGCCGGTGTTCCTGGCGGTGGCGGCGGCCGGTGCGCTCGCGCCGCGCCGGCGGTGGGCGCGGGCGGTGACCGGCGCGCTGGTGCTGTGGGTGGCGGTGAGTTCGGTGCGCGCGTTCCCGTACTACCTGCCGTACGCGAACGAGGCGTTCGGCGGGCCGGCGAACACGCACCGGCTGCTGCACGACTCGAACGTGGACTGGGGCCAGGACCTGGGCCGGCTCGCCGACCGGCTCCGGGAGCGGTATCCCGGCGAGCGGGTGTGGCTGGTGTACAAGGGCAGCGGGGTGCCGTCCTCCTACGGAATCCACGCCGCCGATCCGCGGAGCGTGCCACCCGACCGGGTGCACGGGCTGCTGGTGGTGTCGGACTCGGCCGTCGCCAAGGCGCGCGGGCGGCTCGCCGAGCTGATCGCGGACAGCCGGCCGATCGGCGAGGTGGGCCATTCGATCAGCCTGTACCGCCGGTGAGGCCCTGCTCCAACCGCCTGGTCACGGGGGTCGGTGAGCTATGTTGAGTGCTCGTGGCAGACAAAGGAGGCCGACCGGTGCCCTCGCCGCAGCAGGCACGCGCACAGGCATCAGCGATCACGTCGGGAAAGTCGGCGCCCGAGGCCGATGCCGCCCCGACCTCCCGGCTGAGGGAGCTCTTCGACGGCCCGCGTCTGTCGCCGGGGCAGCGGCGCATCGCCCAGTACCTGATCGAGCACATCACCGAGGCCGCGTTCCTGTCGATCACCGAGCTGGCCGACCGGGTCGGGGTCAGCCAGCCCTCCGTCACCCGCTTCGCCGCAGCCGTCGGCTTCAGCGGCTACCCCGCGCTGCGCGAGCGGCTCCAGTCGATCGCGCTCAGCAGCCTGGCCGGCGGGCCGGGCGAGGAGAACCGGGCCAACGAGCTGCAGGCGGCCGTCGACGCCGAGATCGAGAACCTGGAGAACCTGCGGCGCGACCTCGCCGATCCCGACCGGGTCATCCACGTCGGCCGCGAACTGTCCCGCTCCACCCCGCTGACCGTGCTGGGCCTGCGCATCTCGGAGTCGCTCGCCGAGTACTTCGGGTACGCCGCCCGCCGCATCCACCCGGACGTGCGGCTGGTGACCCGCGGCGGCAGCGTGGCCTACGACGCGCTGCTGCAGTCCCGCGCGGCGGGCGGCAGCTGGGTGCTCGCCTTCGCCATGCCGCGGCACTCGCAGGAGACGCTCCAGGCCGTCCGGGTGGCGCGCGGGGCGGGCCTGAAGGTGGCCCTGGTGACCGACCTGGCGCTGGGACCGCTGGCCGACGAGGCCGACGTCGCCTTCGCCACCGGCACCGGTTCCCGGCTGGTGTTCGACTCCTATGCCGCGCCCGGAGTCCTGGCCGCCGCGCTGCTGCAGGCCATGACCGACGCCGACCCCGAGCGCACCCAGGCGCGGCTGGAGAAGTACGAACAGCTCTCCGAGCAGCACCAGTTCTTCCTCCGGGACTGACTTCCCGGACTTCCCCGGGACTTCCCTCCGGCCTTCCTCGGGGGTTACCGGCCGGTCCCCTTCCGCCGGGGGCGGACGAACGGTGAAGATCTTGCGGCCCTCCCCCTTCCGAAACGGGGATGATTCACCGCAGAACGCGCATGAATGTTTTCATACGTCTTGCAAACTGCTCGGTATATATAAATACTGCTCGGCGCACCCCCGCTCCACCGCCCCGAGAAAGCCGACGGACCGCCCATGCGCACGCACCACCGCACACAGCGCCGGTCCCCCGCGCCCGGGGCCCCCGCACGGACACCCCTCGCCGCCGACCCCTACCCACGTCGGCGGCCGGGGTGCGCCGGGGCGTGTCGTCTGCGCGACGCGCCCGTGGCGGCCCCGGCCATCCCCTAGGCCGGGGCCGCCCCGAATCCGTCGACACCCTCACGACGCCGCACACCGGAAGCGATGATCATGCCTTTGACCAGCACGCGCATCAGCCCCGACTGGCCCTGTCAGGTCAAGACGCCGGGCTCGTACGACTGGGAACGCTCGGCGGCCAAGTGGCTGCGTGAGCTGATCCCCGCGCGGTACGCGAGCTATCCCGCGCTCATCCGGCACCCCGTCCTGCTCGCCCGGCACGCGCAGATCCAGGTGCAGCAGGAGATCCGGGTCGCGCGGACCGCCCTGCAGACCGCCCGGGCCGAGTTGCCGGTGCTCGGACTGCCCGAATCGGTTATCGAACACACGATCAAGATGTACGCGGCGGAGGTACTCCAGCTGCAGCACATCGCACGCAGTGTGCGCGCGGTCAGCGAGGCCCTGACCGGCCGTGGCACCAGCCGCTGAACCCGGTCCGACCTGCGTCTTCACCGGTGCGGGCAGCCGGCCCCGAGGTCCTGTGAATCCCGACCCGGCAGACGAGTGATCGAACGGCCCCAGGTGTGCAATGCTCGTCGCGTGACGAGCGAGCCCCTGCCTCCGGCGGACCGCGACCCCGGCGCCGATCCGGCGGCGCTGGCCAAGGTCGTCGCCCGGCAGCGCGCGGAGATGGAGCGGCTGCGGGACCTGGCCGCGACCTCGGCGGTCCTGGAGCGGGCCAAGGGCGTACTGATGGCCGTCACGGGCTGTACCCCGGACGCGGCACAGGAAGAGCTGGACCGGCGCGCCAAGGACGGCAACCGCACCCTCCTCGAACAGTGCTGGCTCACCCTGGGTGCCCTGCCGCCCAAGGAGCGGCCCGCCGCCACCCCGGCCGCCCCGCCCGCCGGCGCCGCCCCCTCCCGGACCGCGCCCGCGGACACCCCGGACCTCGCGGGTGTGCTCGGGCACCTCGCACGCGACCTGGTCCGGGTCGACTCGCCGCACCAACTGGCCGGACGTCTGCTGGAACACCTGGCGCGGGAGGCCGACGGCGACGCGGTGATGCTCTACGAGCGGCTGCCCGAGGGCGGCCTGGGCCTGACCGCGTACGCCGGCATCGATCCCACCCTCGCCGCCCAGTGGCGCCAGCTGCCCCCGGTGTCCGGTGTGGCCGCGATGGACGCCCTGCGGTCCGGTGAGCCCCGCTGGCTGGAGGATCTCGCCACCGACCGCACGCGCTACCTGCTCATCGGGGACCCCCCGGAACGGTGGCGCACCCGGGCCTGGCTCCCCGTGCCGGCCGGGGACACCGCCCACGCCGTCCTCGGCGTGCTGCGTCGGCGCGGCGGCCCGTTCGAGCCGCGCGAGCGGGAGCTGCTGCGGGCCGTGGCCCGGCTGGTCGCGGGCCGGCTGCGGGCCTTCGACAGCCCGCGGAACAGCCCGCCGGGAGACTTCTCCCCCACCGTGCAGGCCGTGTTCGACGCGCTGCCGGGCGCGGCGACCCTGCTGACCCCGCTGCGCTCCGCCTCCGGCGAGGTGGAGGACTACCGCATCGACGCCGCCACCCCGGAGGCGATCGACGTGTTCGGCCGGACCGGCCGGGCCATGGTCGGCAGCCGCATCCTGGAGAGCTACCCGTCGGTCGCGGGCGAACCGCTGTGGCAGGGCTATCTGCGGGCGCTGGAGACCGGAGAGCCCTTCGAGGGCGAGCCGTTCGCCTACCAGGACGTGATCGGCGAGGTGCCCGTGACCGTCACCTACTCGGTGCGGGCGGCCCCGCTGGGCGAGGGCCTGGTGGTGACCTGGCTGCGGCACGACCCGGTGGACCGGCAGGAGCAGCGCCTGTCCGACGTGCAGCGGCTGGGCAACCTGGGCTGGGCGAACTGGAACCTGCTCACCCAGGAGGTCTCCTGGGCCGCGCAGACGTACGCCGTGCTCGGTCTGGTCCCCGGCCAGGAGCCGGTCCGGCTGGAGCAGCTCCCCGACCTGGCGGTGCCGGAGGACAGCGAGCCGCTGGCCCACGCGATCGCCGGACTCGTGTCGCGCGGACGGCCGTTCGACGTGCCGTTCCGCATGGACACGCCCTCGGGGATCCGGCACCTGCGGATGGTGGCGGAGGCCGTCACGGCGCCCGACGGCACCCCGGTGGAGGTGCACGGCTTCGTCCAGGACCTCACCGCGCAGCGCAGCGCCGAACTGGCACTGATGGAGAGCGAACGGGCGATGCTGCTGCAACGCGGCATCCTCCAGGCCGAACGGGCCCTGGCGGCCCGGCTGCAGCACGCCCTGCTGCCGCTGCCCAGCAAGCCGGTGCGGCTGGCCGGCCTGCGCGTCGAGGTCGCCTACCTGCCCGCCCAGGCCGGGATCCACGTCGGCGGCGACTGGTTCAGCGCCATCGAACTGCCCGACAGCGAGGCGTTGTTCGTGGTCGGTGACGTGGCGGGGCACGGCATCGACGCCGTGGCCACCATGGCCCAGCTCAGGTTCACCGCGAAGGGCATGGTCAGCACGGGCTCCTCGCTCACCGGGGCGCTGGCACGGCTGAACCAGCTCCTGCTGCACTCCCGGGACGGCCAGATCACCGCCACCATGATGCTGGCCCGCTACGACCCCGACCAGCACGTCCTGGCCTGGGCGCAGGCCGGGCACCCGCCGCCGCTGCTGGTGCGCCGGGGCGAGGTGTCCTTCCTGGACCGCCCCGGCGGCATGCTGCTCGGCGCGACGTCCGGCTCCGCCTACGAGTCGCGGGAACTGCGGCTGGAACCCGGGGACCGGCTGCTGCTCTACACCGACGGCCTCGTCGAGCGCCCCGGCGAGGGTCTCGACGCGGGCTTCGCCCGGCTGGCCGAGGCGGCGCGCGTCCACGGGCGCGGCGAGTCCGACTCCCTGGACGCGCTGCTCGCCTCGATGCTCCCCGAGGAACGGCGGGACGACGTGTGCGTGCTGGACATCCGGATGCCGGAGGAGGAGGAGCGGGACGCGCAGGGATAGCGGTGCCGGGAGGTCAGTTCACGGGGTGTCCGGCGTCGATGCCGATGGCGTCGGAGAGCCGCAGCAGCGGTCCGCGCCGCCCGCCGCCCCACTGGACCGGGTCGAGCACGAAACCGACGTGGTCGCCACCGTCGGTGCGGTGCAGGATGCTGCCGACGAACCAGGCCGCCGTGTCCGGCAGGACGGCCGCGCCGCCGTGTCCCTCCCGCCAGTCGAGCCGGGAGAACTTGTCCGTCTCGTCCCCCGTCTCGCCGCCGAAGAGTTCCGCCAGTTCCCGCTGGTCCCGGGTGACCAGATGGACGGCGAGGAACTGGGCGGCCCGGGCGACCCGGTAGGTGCGGTTGGCCTTGGACAGCCACACGGCGAACCGCAGCGGCTCGATGGAGCACTGCGACGCGAAACCGACCAGGCAGCCGGCCCGTTCGCCGCTCGCCGCGACGGTCACCACGCACATGTCCGGGTCCAGCCGGTCGAAGAAGCCGCTCAGCTCCGCCGCCCCGCCCTGCGTGCCGCTCTCGTCCGCCATGCCGTCCGCTCCCGTCCGCTGCCGCTCGGTCCCGTTCGCTCATGCGGGTGCCCTCAAGCATCGTTCCCGATGCCCGTGCGCGACTCCAGCGCCCGGCGCGTGTCGTCGCCGTAGACACCCCTCTCGTCACCGCTGATGCCGTACCAGAGCTGGAAGCGGGCCACGGCCTCGGTGAGCGTGGCGTCGTAGGTGCCGCTGGCGGAGCCGCCGCGGTAGACGTCCGGGACGCGCAGCAGGCGCTGCTGGAGGTCGGTGACCCCGGGGCCGGTGTCGCCCTGGCGGAGGGTGCCGGGGCCGTCCGGGTCGGCCGCGCCGGAGGCCGGTGGGGACGGGGCGGGGGCGGCGGGCCTGGTGGCAGAGGGCGCGGTGGCAGAGGGTGTGGTGGCAGAGGGCGCGCTCTTGGGGGGCGCGGTGGTGGCCGGCGGGGACGGGGCGGCGGTGGCTGCGGCCTGCTGGCGGCCCTGGAGCAGCAGGGCGCCGGCGAACCCGACGAGTGCCGCGGCCGCCACGGCCACGGCCACGGCGGCCCGGCGCGGTCCGGATCCGGAACCGGGGACGGCCGCGGTACGGGGTGGGGCCGAACGGGGCGGCGCGGTGCGGGGCGGGGCCGGACGGGGCGCGGCGGGAGGTGTGCTCGACCGCCGGGGGGCGCGGACGGGCGGTATCTCCCGGGTGTCGGCCTCAGCGGGACCGGTGTCGGCCTCGGCCGGACCGGTGTCGGCCTCGGCGGGACGCGCCGTCCGCGCCGGCGGGGCGGGTGCCGCGCCGAGGGGCTCGAACGTCACGGGGTCGGGACGGAACTCCCGCATCAGCTCCGCGAGCGCGTCGAAGCTGCGGGGCCGCAGGACCCGGACCGGCTCCGGCACCTGTCCGGGCGGCGGTTGACCGGGGTCGGGCGGTGTGGGCACCTGGTTCTCCTTCCGTCCCGCGGGTCCGGGGCCGGCACGCCCCCGCGCTGAGATACGGCGCCCGGCACGGCCCCGTTCAGGCTGCCGGGAGACCGGCCCGGAACGACGTGTCCCGGTGTCG
Source organism: Streptomyces capoamus (assembly GCF_014654935.1). Lineage (GTDB taxonomy): Bacteria > Actinomycetota > Actinomycetes > Streptomycetales > Streptomycetaceae > Streptomyces > Streptomyces capoamus. The sequence goes on along the minus strand of NZ_BNBF01000003.1, from coordinate 26,461 downwards.
GCCCGGAGCCGGAGCCCGGGCCCCGGCTCCCCGTCAGTGCCGGGCGAGGAAGTCGTCGATGAGTGCGAGCCAGTCCTGCGGGCGCTCCAGGAACGGCAGGTGTCCGCTCGGGAGTTCGGCGACCTCGGCGGCGGGGAGGGCGGCGGCCAGCTCGCGCTGGAGGGACGGGGAGACGAGCGGGTCGGCGGCGGTGACGACGACGAGTGCCGGTACCGCGATGCCGGCGAGGTCGCCGCGCACGTCGGCCCGCCGCACCAGGTCGACCTGGTCGCCGGTGCCGGCGGGGAGGGCGGCGGCCAGCTGGTCGGCGGCGGCCCGGACCTGAGCGGGGGTGAGCGCGTTCAGGGCCGGCTCGCTCAGGGTCATCAGGTTCAGGTACGCGGCGAGCTCGGCGTGCCGGCCGCCCTCGAAGAGCTGCTGCCAGACGGAGGCGACGAGGTCGGTGCGCGTGTCGGCGTGGGCGAACGTCGCGCTCAGCACCAGTGACCTGACCCGCTCGGGGTGGCGCGCGGCGAGGCGGATCGCCACCGGCCCGCCCAGCGAGTACCCGCTGACCGCGAAGGTGTCGAGCCCCTCCGCGTCGGCCGCCGCGACCAGCTGGTCGGCCAGCTCGTCGAGATCGAGGGGGCCCTCGGTCCTCGGGGTGGCGCCGGCGCCGGGGTAGTCGACGCCGACGACGGTGTGCCGCGCGGCGAGTCCTTCCATGATCGGCCCGTAGTTGGCCTCGATGCCGCCGCCCGCGCCGTGGGCGAGGAGCAGACCGGGGCCGGAGCCGCGGACGGTGCGGGCGAAGACGGGATGCAGGGGGGTGGCCATCTTGTCTCCCTTTCAGGGCGCCGGCCGATCCGGTCGACCGGCTTTAGCGATCGCTAAAGCTAGCGCGATGGCGGTGACGGTAGCAGAGGTTCTTTAGCGATCGCTACAGGTGCCTGTAGGCTGGGGCCATGAGCACCGGACAGGCCCGGGCCGGGGCCCCCGCCAGGCGGAGCCGTCGCGCCTTCGACCGCGAACAGGCCCTCGCCGCCGCCCTGCGCGCGTTCTGGACGCACGGGTACGAGACGACGTCCGTCGCCACCCTGACCGAGGCGATGGGGATCAACCCGCCGAGCCTGTACGCCGCCTTCGGGGACAAGCGGCAACTGTTCGACGAGGCCGTGGAGTTGTACCGGCGCACCTATGGGACCCCCCTGCCGGGGGCACCGGACGCCCGCTCGGCGATCGCCGCGCTGCTGCGGCACCTCGCGGCCGACTACACGGATCCGGGCCACCCGCCGGGATGCGTCATCATCACCGGGGCGGCCAACTGCGCCCCCGGCTCACAGGACGTGAAGGACAAGCTGCGCGCGATGCGCGAGGAGACCAAGGCCTCCATCGCGGCGCGCATCCGCGCCGACGTCGACGCCGGGCGGCTCCCCGCCGGCACGGACGCCGACGGGCTGGCGGTCTTCTACGCGGCGGTGATCCAGGGGATGAACCAGCAGGCGGTCGACGGGGCTCCCCGGGAGACCCTGGAGCGTGTGGCCGAGACGGCGATGGCGGCCTGGCCGACGGGCTGACGCCGGTCTCGGCGGCGCGGAGGGGCCCCAGGCCCGGGCAGCGTCAGGCCGGGCTGAGCGCTCCCTGCACGAACCGGCTCAGGGACGCCGTGAACGCGGTCGCGAAGGCTTCCCCGGCCTCCTCCGGCAGCGCGTCCAGGGACAGGTAGGGGTTGAGGTCCTCCAGCTCGACCAGCAGCAGGGCGCCGTCCGGGGTCCGGCAGGCGTCGACGCGCTGGATGCCGTACCCGAGGTCGTTCCAGTCGATGAACCGGCGGGCGAACTCCAGGTCCGCGGCGGTGGCCGCGTAGGGCGTCAGCTCCCAACGGCGGTCGGGGTCGGGGGCGTACAGCGCGTACTGGAAGTCGTCGTCCACGAAGTAGAAGGAGACCTCGTAGGCGAAGTCGACGCGGGGCTGGACCAGGAGGTCCCCGGCGGGGAGCCGGGCGAGCCGGCTGCCGGGGACGATCCGCAGGCCGAGGGAGTCGGCGCCCAGCTTCGGCTTGACCACGTACTCCTCGGCGGCCGGCAGCCGGTCCACGTCCTCGACGCGGTCGACCGTCGGTATCACGGGGAAGCCCGCGGCGGTCAGGTCGAGCAGGTACTGCTTGCCGGCCATGTCCGCCTTGCCGGTGAGCGGGTTGTAGACCCGGGCGCCGGTGGCGAGTGCGCGGGCGCGGAAGGCGTCGTACTCCCGCTGGTAGCCGAGGACGGGTCCGCTGTTGCGCACGACGACGGCGTCGAAACCGTCCATCAGGGCCGTCGCGTCCAGCGGGTGGCACAGGGCCAGGTCGAAGTGGTCGCGCAGCCGCGCGGCGAGGTAGATGTCCTCGTCGCAGTAGCGGCGCCCGCGGGCCTGGTACGCCAGGTCGGTGACGTAGAGCAGGCGGGGGCGGGCGGCGGGCATGGGGGCTCCTCGGGGCGGCGCGGGTCGGGGCAGTGCGGTGCGGTACGTGGCCGCCGGCTACGGCGGAGAAAGGTTACGCCGCAGAGTACGGCGATTTTCGGCCACCCCCGGCAACCTCCCGTGCCTCCGGGGCATCGCGAAGCACTCAGTTCCCCCATACGGGCGCTTGCGCTGCACTGAGTGCCACGAAACTGGGTCCGGGTGCTACGTTCCCGTTCATGAG
>NZ_BNBF01000003.1:22933-23751 GCF_014654935.1 Streptomyces capoamus | reverse complement strand
CTCCAGCAGCGCGGCGCCGGCCGCGAAGCCGCCCATCCGGGACGCCCTGGTCGGGGCGGCTTTCCGGCTCTTCCTGGAACGCGGGTACGAGCAGACCACCGTGGACGACATCGTGGCCCTGGCCGGGGTCGGCCGGCGCTCGTTCTTCCGCTACTTCCCCTCCAAGGAGGACGTGGTCTTCCCCGACCACGAGCGCTGCCTGGCCGACATGACCGCGTTCCTCGCGGCGGGCGGCCCGGAGCACGATCCGGTCCGGCGGGTCTGCGACGCGGCCCGGCTGGTGCTCGGGATGTACGCGGAGAACCCTGTCTTCTCCGTGCAGCGCTACCGCCTCACCCGGCAGGTGCCGGGCCTGCGCGCCTATGAGCTGTCGGTGGTGTGGCGCTACGAGCGGGCGCTGGCCGAATACCTGCGGGCGCGGTTCGCGGGGCGGCCCGACGGGACCCTGGACGCCGACGTGATCGCGGCCGCGGTGGTCGCCGCGCACAACAACGCCCTGCGCTCCTGGCTCCGGTCGGACGGCAAGGGCGATGCGGGCGCGGCGGTGGACCAGGCACTCGGGTACGTGCAGCGGACGTTCGGCCGGGCGCCGGCCCCGCAGGCGCCGGCCCCGCAGGCGCCGGCCGCGCAGGCAGCCGCCCCGCAGGCGCCCGCCGCCCGGCAGCACGCCGCCGCGGCGGCCCCTGCGGCGACCGGCCCGATGGCCGCCTGGTTCGGCCCGGCCGGCACCGGCGCGGCGGCGGCCCGGACCGACGAGGTGGTGGTGCTGGTCTCCCGCCGTGACGCACCGCTGTGGCGGGTCGTCCAGGAGCTGGAGG
>NZ_BNBF01000003.1:20487-22897 GCF_014654935.1 Streptomyces capoamus | reverse complement strand
CGGCCCTCGGCCGCGGCTGACCCGCCGCTCCGCCGCCGGCACACATTCGGGGTACGGAGTGCCTTTACGAGTGACACTGAGTGCCATACCCTGACGGCGTGCACGGTGGCACGGCAACCGCGCACACGCGTGCCCGGTCTGCGCCGGGCGCGTGGGATTCCGGCCGAGCGCAGGGAGTTGACCAGCGTGTACCACCACTCAGCAAGCACCTCGCATCCGGCGGCCGGTTCCGCTGCGGGTGTTCTCGATCCCGCCGCGGACTCCAAGGACGCCATCCTCTTCCAGCGCTGCACCTGGTGCGGCACCGCCATGTACCACCGGCTGCTGTGTCCGGTCTGCCAGGGCAGCGAGCTGCGCACGGAGCGCAGCGAGGGCGCCGGCACGGTCCGCCACTCCACCGTGGTGCACCGCAACACGCCCGCCGCGCGGAACGTTTCGCTGATAGAGATGGCCGAGGGGTTCGTCGTACGGGGCCGGGTCATGGGACCGCCGGTCGGGATCCACAGCGGCGACCGGGTCCGGCTGTCCACCGCCAAGGACCCGGTGCGCGGGGAACCGGTCTTCCAGCTCGTCGACGAGCCGTACCGGGCGTGGACCTGAGCGCCGTACACCGCTGAACTCCGCACCTCCCAGACCCCTTTGACGCGCGCGGCGCCCGCGCTGTGATCCATCACCCTTCCTCCACAGGCAACCCACAGCCACGGCTTCTCATCCTCCCGGGGCGAGGGACGCCCCGGGACGGCCGGGACGTCCGTGGTCGGGGTTTCGAGGAGGAACTGTGGTCCGTGCCCGGCGCATATGGGTGGCCGCCGCCGCGTTGCTCGCGGTGGCGGGAGCATCCCCGGGGGTGGCGGTCGCCCACTCCCGACCGCCCGCGAGACCAGGCACGCCGACAGGTGACACGCCGCTGCCGCCGGGGTGGCGCCTGGCCGGCACCGGCGCCGCGCCGCAGCTGGTGTGGCGGTCGCGGGAGCCGGTGCCGATGGGGGACGCGCGCGTCGAGTTCCGCGCGGGGGACGAACTGCTGGGCGTCCCGCAGCCGGCTGCCGACGGGCACACCTTCCGGCTCCCGCTGGACGGGCGGCGGGCGACCGGGCTGCGGGCGCTGCAAGTCTGGTCCGGGGGAAAGCGGTTGGACGCGCGTGAGGCGGCCGGCACCGCGTCGGCGCCCCGGCTGCCGGCCCCGCTGCCCGCGAACGGCGTGGACCCGGGCAAGCCCGGCACGTACCGCACCAGGACGGGTGAGTACGCGCTGAAGTCGGTGCGGCTGCCGGACTTCCCGAAGCCGGTGGAGATGCGCGCGGTGGTCGTCGCGCCCGTCGGCGCCACCGGCAAGCGGCCCCTGGCCCTGTTCCTGCACGGCCGCCACTACACGTGCTACAAGGGCCGCGCCGACACCAGCGGTGCCTGGCCGTGCCCCGCCGGTACCAAGCCGGTGCCGAGCCACCGCGGCTACCTGCGGGACCAGCGACTGCTCGCCTCCCAGGGCTATGTGACCGTGTCGGTCTCGGCCAACGGGATCAACGGGCAGGACTTCGCGGCGGAGGACGGCGGCGCGCAGGCCCGTTCGTCGCTGGTGCGGCTGCACCTGGCCCACTGGGCCGACTGGGCCGAACACCCGGGCACCGCACCGAAGGTGGTCCGTGAGGCGCCCCGCGCCGACCTGTCCCGGGTGCTGCTGATCGGACACTCACGCGGCGGCGAGGGCGTCAACCGGGCCGCGCTGGACAGCCTCGCCGCGCCGCCCGCCGAGCGGGACGGCTACCACGGGCCGGTGCGCTGGAGCGTCCGGGGCACCGTCCTGATCGGGCCGACCGTCTTCGGGCAGAACCCGGTGCCCGACGTGCCGTCGGTGACGATCCTGCCGGGCTGCGACGGGGACGTCTCCGACCTGCAGGGCGAGGTGTACGTGGACGGCACGCGCGGGGTCGGCGGCGGCACCGCGCTGCACAGCGCCGTGTACGTGATCGGCGCCAACCACAACTTCTTCAACTCGGAATGGACGCCCGGCCAGTCCGCGGCGCCCGCCGAGGACGACTTCTACGACGAGCCGCAGCACCCGGACAAGGTGTGCGGCAAGCGGGCGGCGACCCGGCTGACCGCCGACCGGCAGCACCGGGCCGGTTCCACCTACATCGCCGCCGCCGCACGGCTGTTCCTCGCCGGGGACGACCGGGTGCGGCCGCTGCTGGACGGCTCCGGCAAGCGGGCGCCGTCGGCGGACCCGGCGCGGGTGCTCAGTCACGCGGTGGGTGCCCGGCGCGGCGGCGCCTTCCTCCCCGACGGCGGGGTGTCGGTGACCGGCGGCAAGCTGTGCGCGGCGGTGGACCCGAGCCCGGCCAAGGCCTGCCTGGGGCAGGGCGCCAAGGGGGTCTCGCCGCACTTCGCGCAGTGGGAGGTCGGCCGGGAG
>NZ_BNBF01000003.1:0-20447 GCF_014654935.1 Streptomyces capoamus | reverse complement strand
GCGGGCCGCAACGCGGTCGCGCTGCACTGGACGCGCGCCGGCAGTCCGGCCCGCGTGACCGTGCGCGAGCCGGTGTCGCTGGCCGGCGCGAAGTCCCTCGCGCTGCGGCTGTTCGTGCCGCCGAACTCCCGGGGCACGCGGCTGGACGTGTCCCTGACCGACACGGCCGGCAAGAAGGCGAAGCTCGGCCGGGTCGCGCTGGACGGCCTGCCCGGCAGTGAGCGGACCGCCTCCTACTGGGCGCGGGAGGTCCGGCTGCCGCTGCCGACGGCCGGTCACACCGGGCTCGACCTGGGTTCGGTCAAGTCGCTGGAGCTGACCTCGCGTTCGACGTCGGGGCGGGCCTGGCTCATGGACGCGTGGGGCTGGCGGCCGGGGACTCCGGCGGTGCGGGCGCAGGCGCTGCCGCGGGTCGACATCGGCCGGGCGACGGTGGACGAGGGTGACTCGGGTGTGCGCACCTACCGGGTCCCGGCGCGGGTGACGGGCCGGGGCGGCAGCGGCCAGGTCCGCGTGTACGTCATCGACCCGACGACCGGCAAGGCCACCGACCGGCTGGTGACGGTGCGTCCGGGCGGCCAGGACATCGACGTACCGGTCCGTGTGAAGGGCAACACCCGGTACGGCACCGACGTGTCGTACGACGTGCTGGTCAAGGCGGTCCGCGGTGCGGTCGTCGGGTCCTACCGCGGCGGGATCACCGTCCACGACGACGATCCGGCGCCGACGGTGACCGTCACGCCCGTCGCCGGCGAGGTGACCGAGGGGAAGCCGCTGAAGTGGCGGGTGTCGCTGTCCGAGGCGGTCGACGTCGACATGGGCGTCCTCTTCGGGGCCGTGCCGGCCACCGCGCCCGAGGTGTCCACGAAGGACGTCCCGGCGAGCTGGCTGCGGGACGTGAGCGGGGAGAAGCCCGACCCGGAGCGTCCGCTGTCCCGGGTGAACGGGCTCTACCTGTGGGCGGACATCCCGCCCGGGCGCACCAGCGCGGACATCACCCTGCCCACGGTGAAGGACCGGGTGCGGGAGTCCACGGAGTCGGTGCGGTTCCGGCAGATCGACCCGCGGACCGGTGAGCCGCAGACCGGCGGCCTGGAGCTGACGGGTTCGGTGCTGAACGCGTCGTAGGGCGCGTCCGCCGGGTGGCCCTCACTCCGGGAGGGTCACCCGGATCCCGACCGTGCCGTCCGCACCCCGCCGGAGCCGGCTGCCCAGCAGGGTGAGGCGGCCGAGGACGCCGTACTTGCGGGCGATCAGCTTGCGGTAGCGGGCGGTGGTGGCCGCGTCGGTGATCTCGGCGGTGGCGGGCAGCTGGTCGCCGGTGGGGTTGCCGCGCACGTCGCAGGGACCGACGAGGACGTCGGGGCGGCGCCGGATCCGTTTCACCTTCCAGCTGTCGGCGACCGTCCACACCCCGAGGGCGGCGCCGTCCCGGACCACCCACACCGGGGTCGCCACGGGCGTGCCGTTCTTGCGGTAACTGGTCACCAGCAGGTATTTGCCGGAACCGAGCCGGTCGAGCCGCGTGTCGTCCATACCCGCAGTCTAGGAGCCGGCGCGCCGCGGGAGGAGGGGCCCGTAGGTACGGTCGCCCGTGCGGCCGTGCTGAGCCGGAACTCCCGCAGGCAGAAGCGAGTTGGCGGGGACGCGTCCGCTCCCGGCGTCGTCGCGGCCGGTCGACCGCTCCGCCCGGAGCCCGGTCCGCGCCGCTCCGGCTAGGGCCCGGTCCGCGCCGTACCCCCGGAGGACGGTCGGGCGGGCGCCGGCGGACCGGGCGGGCCCGGTGGGCCTGGGGGGCCCTGTTCGCCCTGTACGCCCTGTTCGCCCTGCGGGCCCTGCGGGCCCTGCGCGGTCCCGGATGCCGGGGGCGAAGGGTTCGCGATGGCGTCCTTCGCGGTGTTGGCGACAGCCTTGATGCCGAAGTACGCGGTCGTGATGGCGGTCATCGCGGTGAACGCGCTGGTGAGCAGGGGCACCACTTGCTGCGCCTGGTTCCCGACCTTCGTGATGCCCCAGATCCCCGCCACCGCGATGGAGAGGTCACTGGCCACGACGGCCAGGAGACCGGTCCACGACCGCGTCATGTCGGCACTGCACGCGTCCTGGCCCCGGCCGCCTCCCCGCCCCTTCCTCATCACGAACAGGAGGTGGATGACGAGGGCGAGCAGGATCAGGACGGCGATCAGCGTCAGGACGGTCGGCAACACCATGGGTCCCCCTCAAGCACTCTGGGCCGGGTGCGCGCCGGAGGAGCGTGGATCAGGACCACTGGTCCCAGTGTCCCTCGCCCGCGTCAGATCCGCATGTCAGACGGTGTGTTCCGGCCTCCCGCGACGACGCGGCGGGGTTCGGCGCGGCAGCACCCAGCCAGGTGTCCAGGACCCGGTGGCGTCCTGGCCGGCCGTACTGGCGGCGAGGTGGGCGCGCAGGGTGGCCAGCGCGGGATGGGGGTTGTCGCGGTGCCACAGGAGCGAGTGCGGGTAGACGGGCGTGGGGTCCGTCACCGGGATGCGGCGCAGGTCGTGTCCGGCGGGCCAGACCAGGCGGGTCCGCTCGGTCGTGAAGGTGGCCAGGGCCGGGGTGTCGGCGACGGTGTCGAGGAGTGCGTCGGAGCCGAAGTTGGGGCCGGTCGCCTCGATGGTGAGGCCGAACTCGGCGGCGAGGTCGTCGTAGTAGGCGGCCCACTCGGTGCCGGGGACGATGCCGGGCATCCAGACGCGGTGGCCGGCGAGCTGGGCGAGGGTCACCGACCGGGCGCGGGCCAGGGCGTGGGCGGGGCCGGTGAGGAGCTGGTGCGGTTCGTCGAGCACCCGCACGGACGCGATGTCCTCGGGCAGGGGCCGGCCGGGCATCGCCACGGCGCGGAAGGAGGCGTCGATCGCGCCGGACCGGAGGGCGGCCACGGCCGTCTCGACGTCGAACAGCATCACCACGTCGAGGTCGATCTCGGGGTGCGCGCGGTGGAAGCCGCGCATCAGACCCGACGGTGCGACGCGCGAGGCGATCACGTCGACACGGAGCGGACGGCGGCCGGTGCGCACGGAGGCGGCCGCGCGTTCGGCGACGCGCAGCAGCTCGCGCGCGTGGGGCAGGAAGGCCTGGCCGTCGATGGTCAGCCGGGCGCCGCGCGGGGTGCGGGTGAACAGCCGCACGCCGAGGTGACGCTCCAGCGCGGCGATGCGCTTGGACGCGGCCTGCTGGGTGATGGCCAGCTCGGCGGCGGCCTCCTGGAACCGGCCCGCGTCGGCGGCGGCGACGAAGGTCCGGACGGCGTCGAGATCCATGCGGGCAGCCTACGGCCACAACCGATGGTTGTGCCGGACGGCTCCGCGGTTGTTTGATCCCCGGGTCGCCGGCTCGTTTGGATGTGTCCGGTCGCGGATCGGTTGTACGGATGAGCGGGGCGAGGGGCGTCGGAGATGAAGAGCGGGCACCGGCTGGGACGGCGGTTCGGGTGGCTCTGGGCGGCCTACGGGACCAGCGCGCTCGGCACGTGGCTCGCCTTCGGCGCCTTCCCGCTGATCGCGCTCCGGGTGCTGCACGCCGGTCCGGCGGAGGTCGCCGCGCTCTCCGCCGTGGGGACCGCGGTGGGCGCGGCCGCAGCGGTGCCGCTCGGCCCGTGGGTGGAGTTCCGCCGCAAGCGGCCGGTGCTGATCGCCGCGGACCTGGTGCGGTGCGCGGCGCTGCTGACGGTCCCCGCCGCGTTCGTGCTGGACGCGCTGACCTTCCCGCAACTCCTGCTGGTCTCGGCCGTCGTCGCGGCGGCCGACATCACCTTCCGTGCCGCCTCCGGCGCGTACCTGAAGACGCTGCTGCCGGCCGGGGACCTGCTCGTCGCCAACGCCCGGCTGGAGTCGACGGCCTGGTCGACCACGATCGTCGGACCCCCGCTGGGCGGGGCCGCGCTGGGGCTGCTCGGCCCGGTGGCGACGGTGGCGGCCGACGCCGTCAGCTACCTGCTCTCGGCGCTGGGCGTGCGCGCGACGGGCGGGCACGAGCCGCGGCCGGAACACCGGGAAGGGGCGCGCTTGCGGGCCGGGGACCTGCTCGACGGCTGGCGGTACATCCTCGCCGACCCGACGCTGCGTCCGCTGTTCCTCAACACCGCCGTGTTCAACGGCCTGGTGATGGCCAGCGAGCCGTTGCTGGCCGTGCTGATGCTCGGGCCGCTCCACTTCGCGCCGTGGCAGTACGGCCTCGCCTTCGCCGTCCCCTCGATCGGCGGGCTGCTCGGTTCGCGGCTGGCCCGCCCGCTGGTCACCCGGTTCGGTCGGCACCGGGTCCTGGTCGCGGCCGGTGCGCTGCGCGCGCTCTGGCCCGTCGGGCTGGCCTTCCCGGGGCCGGGGGCCGGGGGGCTGCTGCTGGTGATGGGCGTCGAACTCGGGCTGATCCTCTGCTGCGGGGTCTTCAACCCCGTCTACGCCACCCACCGTCTCGAACGCACCGCGGCCGACCGGGTCACCCGCACGCTCTCCGCCTGGCAGGTGACGACCAAGGCCTCCACCGCGCTCCTGACGGCCCTGTGGGGCGTGCTGGGCGGCCTGCTCGGCCCGCGCGCGGCCATCGGCCTGGCCGGCCTGCTCGTGCTGGCCACCCCGCTGCTGCTCCCCCGCCGCGACCCCGCTTGCCGGGCCGCTGCGGATCCGGCGCCCGACCGCACCGGACGCGCTTGAGCACGTGACCACCGGACGCACCCGGCACACCGCACGCGCCCGACGCACCGGCTCGGGCGTCACCGGCGAACTGCCCCGTCGGGCGGCGCCGTGCGGCATGCTGGTCGTGAGGCTCGGGACGAAGGGCTGGGGTGTGGGCACAGACGGGACCGGCGCGGCGCACGGGGCGTGGCAGGCGGTGGCGGGGGGCCTCTTGCGGGAAGCGGAGGGCCGCTCACGGGAAGTGGCCTGTGACGAGTCGGGGTCGGACGGGGAGAACCTGGCCGGCGGGAACACCGAGGTGTTCGCGCACGCGAGCGTGGCCCTGCCGGTGGACGTGGCGGCGGAGTGCGTCGGGGAGATCCGGCGCCGGATCCGTTCGCCCGCCGAGGAGTACAAGGCGGGTCATCTGTTGCGCGGGAAGCACCGGGCGGTGCTGCTGTGGCTGCTCGGGGAGGACGGCCCGATCCACGGGCGGGCCCATGTCGACCTGACCGAGAAGGACTATTTGCTGGTGGACCGGCTCGTCGGGCTGCTGTCCCCGGACCCGGCGGACGCCGTCGCGCTGTACCGGCAGGGACCGGAGGTCTTCGACGCCGGGGACTGGCGGGAGTTCCTGGTGGCGGCGAACGGTCTGCTGCGGGTGCGCCCGGGCGGGGCGGGCGAGCCGGCCGGGGAGGCGTTCTTCGCGGCGGCCGACGCGCTCGTGCGGGCGGCGCCCGGGTCCGCTGCCGCGGGGATCCTGCGCGGGCTGGCCGCGCGGCGGTCGCGGGCGGAGGCCTACCGGGAGCGGATGCGGGCGGTGCCCGCGCTCTTCCCCGTGCTCAATCCGCTGTTCCCGGCGATCCGGCGCACGGCGGCGCACTGGAGCGCGGCCGGGCGGCCGGTGGTCCTCGTGCACGACCAGCAGAACACGCTGACACCGGGACGCATCGCCCGGATCGTGCAGTCCGCCCGGCGGGACGGTGTCGCGCTCGGCGGGCTGCGGCTGGTCGACTCCCGGGACGACGCCCGGGTGCAGATCGCCGACTTCCTGGCCGGTGTCGCCCGCCGCATCGCCTCCGACGAGCTGGCCGGCAGGGGGGACCCGGAGCTGACGGCGTGTCTGCGCCCGTACGTGGGGACGCGGTCGGTGTGGGGCGACGCGCGCAGCTGGGCCCGGCTGGCTCCGGAGGCGGAACACCCGGACCGGTCGGCGGAGATCAACTCGGGCGTCTAGATTGCGTCTTGCACGGTGTATCCCTCGAGTGTCCCGTTCCCTCAGGAATCCAGGAGCTGACCCACGTGACCGACAACCCGGCAGCCACCAACGACGTGGCCGTGTCGCTGCGCGCCCGTATCAACACCGGCCAGCCGCACACCGCCCGGATCTGGAACTACTGGCTCGGCGGCAAGGACAACTACGAGGTCGACCGCGCGGCCGGCGACGAGATCCGCCGGCTTCACCCCGGCATCGGGGAGTACGCGCGCGCCGACCGGCTCTTCCTCGGCCGCGCCGTGCGCCACCTGGTCCGCGACGTGGGCATCCGGCAGTTCCTGGACATCGGGACCGGGCTGCCCACCGCCGACAACACCCACGAGGTGGCGCAGCGGATCGCGCCGGAGTCCAAGATCGTGTACGTCGACAACGACCCGCTGGTCCTGGCGCACGCGCGCGCCCTGCTGACGAGCACGGAACAGGGCCGTACCGACTACCTGGACGAGGACCTACGCAACGTCGACGCGATCCTCGAACACGCGGCGAAGACACTGGACTTCAGTCAGCCCGTGGCGCTGATGCTGCTCGGCGTGGTCATCTTCATCGGCGACGACGAAGACCCCTACGGTCTGGTGCGGCGGTTGACGGAGCGGCTGCCGTCGGGCAGCCACCTGGTGCTGTCCCACACAGTCACCAGCCCGTCGATGCCGGACGTGGACGAGGCGGTGCGGTTCTGGAACGAGCACGGCACGCCGAAGCTCACCCAGCGCACCCCCGAGGACGTGGCCCGGTTCTTCGACGGTCTGGAGCTGCTGGAGCCGGGCGTGGTGTCCTGCTCGCGGTGGCGCCCGGACCACGCGGCCGGTGCGGAGCCGGAGGAGGTCGCGATGTTCGGCGGGGTGGCCCGGAAGATCTGAGCCCCGCAGCCGGTGAACGCGGCCGTCGCCAGGCCCGTATGGAAGTGCGGGCCCCCGACGATCCGAGGGCTCCGCGGTGCCTGTGGGGGCAGCGCGCGTTCGGGTTCGGCTTCGGGAGCCATGCATGCGGCACGCACGACGACGGGTCGTCCGGCGAGTGACACGGCTGGCGGCGGTCGGCGGACTCCTCCTGGGCGGCGCGATGGTCGCCCAGGCGGCCATGGCGAGTGAACCACCCCCCGCCTCCGCCCGCCCGTTCGCCGCCACGGACGACCCCGGTGCCGCGCTGGTGGCACGGCTCGGCACGGCCCGTACGGCGGGCAACTGGATCGGCGCGGACGGCCGTCCGGTCGTCGCGGTGACCGACGAGGCCGCGGCACGGGCGGTGCGGCGGGCCGGGGCCGAGGCGAAAATGGTGCCGCACAGCATGAACGAGCTGAAGTCGGCGACGTCGACGCTGCGTTCGGCGCCACGGGTGCCGGGCACGGCGTGGGCGGTGGACTACCGGACGAACCGGGTCGTGGTGCGGGCGGACCGCACGGTGTCCGCCGGCGACTGGTCCCGGCTGACCGGGGTCGCCGCGAGGATCGGCGGCTTCGTGCACATGGAGCGGACGAAGGGCACGTTCACCACGCGGCTGAACGGCGCCCAGCCGATCCTGTCGACGGGCGGCCGTTGCTCGGCAGGGTTCAACGTCACCAACGGCCAGTCGGACTTCATCCTCACGGCCGGGCACTGCGGGCCGTCCGGGTCGACCTGGTTCGCCGACAACCAGGGCGACCGGCAGCTCGGCAGGACGGTGAACAGCTCCTTCCCCGGCAGTGACTTCTCGCTCGTGCAGTACGCCGCCGGCAAGGCCGGCGCGGGGGCCGACGTCGTCGCGATCGGCGGCGGCAAGGGAGTGCGGATCACGGGCGCCGCCGATCCGGCGGTCGGGCAGCGGGTGTTCCGCAGCGGCAGCACCAGCGGCCTGCACGACGGCCAGGTCACCGCGCTGAACGCGACCGTCAACTACCCCGAGGGGACGGTGACCGGGCTGATCGAGACCACGGTGTGCGCCGAACCGGGTGACAGCGGCGGCCCGTTGTTCTCCGAGGGCATCGCGCTCGGTGTCACCTCGGGCGGCAACGGCGACTGCACGGCGGGTGGTACGACGTTCTTCCAGCCGGTGACGAAGGCGCTGACGACGCTCGGGGTCCGGCTGATCGTGTCGGCGCAGAACGCGGGCGGCGCGCCGGGCGGTGCCCCCTCCCCCGCTTCGTCGGCGCCCGCGAACCAGGGCGCGGCGGCACCCAGCGCGGCCTCACCGGGCTCCTCGGCCCCGGTGACGGGCACCTCGGAGGGCAGCACCCTGCTGGCACGGCTGACGGACACCCGGAACATCGGCCCCGGGCTGCTGGTCATCGCGGGCAGTCTGATCGCGCTGGTGGCGACCCGGTTCATCCGGGCCGAGCAGGACCGCAAGGCGTACCAGCGGTACTACTCGGCGACGTGGGGCTGACCCGGCGGCCGGGGTACGACGAGAAAGGCACCCGTGTGTTCACGGGTGCCCTGGACGGTTCGGCTGGTGTGCGCGGGGTCGGTCAGGCCGCCCGGCGCCCCCGCGGGGCCGCGGCGGCCCACTCCATCACGAGGCGCTGGTACTCCGCGCGCTGCTCGGTGGTCAGTGTCCCGCCCGACCGGCGCCACAGGGCCCGGATCTCCTCGTTGACCTCCGCGGCCGATCGCTCGGAGGCGGCTGCAACAGTGGTGGACATGCTGTGAAGCATATGCCGACCGACGTGAAGGCGTTGTGAGTAAGTACCCGCGATACGGACATTCCGGACCGTGTTACTCATCACGTCAATGGGGCGGCCGGCGGCGACGGCTCGTTCCGCCGTCTCAGGTGCCCGGCTTGCGGCCGTAGACGAAGACGTCGTCCCCGTTCCTCAGCAGCGACCAGTACTTCTTGGCGTCCTTGGTGGTCATGTTGACGCAGCCGTGCGAACCCGGCGGGTTCCACATGCTCAGGCCCACCGAGTGGAAGGCCTGGCCGCCGTCGAAGAACTGGCTGTAGGGCATCGGCACGTCGTAGATGTTCGAGCGGTGGTCGATGTCCCGCCAGTAGATCTTCTTCAGGCCCGTGCGGGTCTCGTATCCGTCACGTCCGGTGCGCACCGGCACCGGGCCGTAGACGAGCCGGTCGCCGTCCTGGATCCAGCTGAGCTGGAGCGTGAGGTTCACACAGGCGATCCGGCCCTTGTTCACCGGGCACTTGCCGTCCTTGTTCGGCTTGTTCCCGACGGCCTTCTGCTTGTTCATGAGGTCCATCACGCCCCATGTCACCGAGCCGGCGTAGCCGATGTTCGGCATGATGCCGTGCTTGGTCTGGAAGGCCTGGACGGCCCTGCAGTCGGCGGCCGACTGCTTGCCGTCGACCGGCCGCCCCAGGAACTTCTCCACCTGCTTCTGGTACGGCCCCGTCCGCGTGGTGCAGCTCGCGGCCTCGGCCGGCGCCGCGGTCAGGGCGAGCGCGAGCGGCGCCACCAGTCCCGTGACACCCAGCGCGACCGCGCCTCTCCTGCCTATGACCCCCATGCGACCTCTTTCCCTTCCCCTGGTGTCCCGTTCGTCCGCCCGGACCTCCCCGGTCCTCTCCGGCGCGGTTCCCGCGGTCTCGGACTACTAGACCCGGCCGGCCCGGCCATGGTTGTGGTTCCGGTCACGCTGTGACGAAACGGTGAACTTCGGCCCGTACGGCGCTCAGGGCGTCCAGCACTCCCGCAGCAGTCCGACGGCCCGGGCCAGGGTCTCGGGTGTCGCGGTGAACGGCAGGCGCAGATGGCGGGTCAGGGTGGTGCGGTCGGCACTGAAGCGGGGTCCCGGGGTGATCGCGAGGCCGCGTGCGGCGGCCCGGGCCGCGAGGTCGGTGGCGTCCGGGCCGGCCTCCCCCAGGTGCAGCCAGAGGGTCAGGCCGCCCGGCGGGACGGTGTACGTCCATCCCGTGCCGGCGAGCAGGGCGGCGAGGTGGTCGCGCTGGGCGCGCAGCCGGGCGCGCCGGTCCGCGAGCAGCGCGGGGAGCGGTGCGCCGAGCAGCTCGGCGGCGATGAGCTGTTCCAGCGGCGGCGGTGACAGCTGGGCCTGCAGCGGGGTCCGCCGCAGCTGCCGTACGAGGTCCGCGGTGGTCCGGATCCAGCCGACCCTCAGGCCGCTCCACAGGGTCTTGCTCGCGGAGCCGATCTGGACGACCCGTGCCCCGGCGAGGTGGGGTTCGGTGCCGGGCGGTGTCCTCAGGTCCAGCTCGCGCATGGTCTCGTCGGCGAGGACGGTCAGCCGGTGACGGTCGGCCAGCGCGGCGAGCGCCCGGCGGGTGCCGGGGTCCATGTGGGCGCCGGTCGGGTTGTGGAAGTCGGGGACGAGGTACACGAGCCGGGGCCGGTGCCGGAGTACGGCGGCGCCGAGGTGGGCGAGGTCCCAGCCGGCCGCGGCCGACACGGGTACCGGCAGCAGGCGGGCCCCCCGGGCGCGCAGCACGGCGAGGGCGCCCGGGTAGGCGGGGTTCTCCACCACCACGGGTGCCCTGCGGTCGGTGTGCAGGTGGTCCAGCAGCAGCGTGAGGGCGGCCTGGGCGCCGGCGGTGACCAGGATCTGCTCGGGGCGGGTGGCCAGGCCGGCGCGGGTGTAGCGGTCCGCGATCAGTTCGCGGAGCCGGGGCAGGCCTGCGGTGGCGACGCCGGAGTCGACCAGCAGGGGCGCGCTGCGGTCGACGGCACGCGCGAGGGCGGCGCGGTAGGCCTCGTGGGGCGCGGCGGTGACCGCGAGGGTGAGGTCGAGGCCGGCGTCGGGGGCGCCGCCCCGGTCCAGGGACCAGGGGGTGGTGCGCTCGGTGAGGCGGGCGGGCAGCCGGACGGCGCTGCCGCTGCCGTGCCGGGTGTGCAGCCAGCCGTCGGCGCGCAGCAGACCGAGCGCGGTGACCACGGTGCCGCGGCTGAGGCGCAGGGTACGGGCCAGTTCCCGTTCCGAGGGCAGCCGGGTCCCGGCCGGGAGCCGGCCGTCGACGACGGCGTCGCGCACCGCCGCGGCGAGGGTGCGGGCGAGAGGTCCGGGGCGGTCGCGCCAGTCGCCCAGCGCGGCGACGAATCCTGTGTCCACGGGTCCAGTTTCGCTGGTCCAGTTGTGGCGAAGTGGACCAGGCGGCGGTGCGCCGCCGCGGTCTACGCTGCGGCGCATGCACCGTACCCTCGCCGGTGATCTCTCCCGGCTCCCCGAACTGCTGCAGGCCGCCCGCGATCTCGCCGTGCGGGAGGTGGCGGGGCTGGCCGAGCGGCCGGTCGCCGCGGCGGGTCCCCCGCCCGGCAGGGTCCCGCTCCCGGACGCGGGCGCGGGCGGCGACGGCGCGCTCGCCCGGTTCGCCGAGCGGTGGGCGCCCGGCTTCTCCGGCTCCGCCGGCCCGCGCTACCTGGGCTTCGTCACCGGCGGCGCGACGCCCGCGGCCGTCGCCGGGGACTGGCTGACGGCCGCGTTCGACCAGAATCTGTCCGGGGCGGGCGGGTCCTGGGCGCAGGAGCTGGAGCGGGAGACGGTGGCGTGGCTGCGCGAGCTGTTCGGGCTCGGCGAGGCGCACAGCGGGGCGTTCGTGACGGGCGCGACCATGTCGAACACGGTCGGTCTGGCGATCGGCCGGGAGTGGGCCGGCGAGCGGCTGGGCGTGGACGTCTCCCGGGCCGGCACCGCCGGGCTCGGGCCGCTCGAGGTGCTCTCCGGCAGCCCCCACTCCAGCATCACGAAGGCCATGGCGGTGCTGGGCCTGGGCCGGGACCGGCTGCGGCGGGTACCGCTGCTGCCCGGCGGCCGGGAGGCCGTCGACGTGGCCGCGCTGGAGGCGGCGCTGGCCGAACGGGCCGGCCGGCCGGTGATCGTCGTCGCGAACGCGGGCACCGTGAACACCGTCGACTTCGACGACCTGCGGGCGATCGCGGCGCTGAAGGAGCGGTACGGCTTCTGGCTGCACGTGGACGCGGCGTTCGGTGCCTTCGCCGCGCTCTCCCCGGAGCACGCCACGCTGGTCGACGGGCTGGACGCGGCCGACTCGGTCTGCGTGGACCTGCACAAGTGGCTCAACGTGCCCTACGACGCGGCCGTCCAGTTCACCCGGCGGCGCGATCTGCAGGTGGCGGTGTTCCACAACGCCTCGCCGTACCTGGGCGAGCCCGAGGGCGAGCCGGACTTCCTGCACCTGACCCCGGAGAACTCGCGCCGGCTGCGGGCCCTGCCGGCCTGGTTCTCGCTGGTGGCCTACGGGCGGGCCGGCCACCGGGAGATCGTGGAGCGCTGTGCGGCGCAGGCACGCCGGCTGGGCGCGGGCGTCGACACGCTGCCGGGCCTGCGTCTGCTGGCCCCGGTCCGGCTCAACGTGGTCTGCTTCACCCTGGCCGCCGACCCGACGCCGCAGCGGGTGGCGGCGCTGGCCCGGGCGGTCGCGGACTCCGGGGAGGCGTTCGTGACTCCGACGGTGTACGGCGGGGTGCCCGGGCTGCGTGCCGCGTTCAGCAACTGGCGCACCACCGGGGCCGACACCGACCGGGTGCTCGCGGCGCTGGCGGCGGCCTCGGGCTGACGGTCACCCGGAGCGTCGTACGGCCGCACGGAAGCCGGTGTGGACGGCGGTGAGGCCGCCGTCGACGACCAGGCTGGTGCCGGTGATCCAGGCGGCGTCGCGGGAGGCGAGGAAGGCGACGGCGGCGGCGATGTCCTCCGGCTCGCCGACCCGGCCCAGCGGGTACAGGGCACGGACGGCGTCGAGGTCGTCCTCGCGCCCCTCCCAGGCCGAGGTGCGGACCGTGCCCGGCACCACGAGGTTCACCCGGACGCCCCGGGCCGCCGCGTGCCCGGCGAGGGTCCGGGTGAGCGAGCCGAGGGCGGCCTTGGCGGCGCTGTAGGCGTGGTTGCCGAAGTCCTGCAGGCCGTTGACGGAGCCGATGCCCACGATCGCCCCGCGTCCGGAGGCGGCGAGGTGCGGCAGCGCGGCGCGGCAGCAGCGGTGGGCGCCGGTGAGGGTGATGTCGAGATCGCGGGCCCAGGCCTCGTCGGGGTCGTCCTCGTAGCGCGGGACGTCCGGGCTGCAGTGGGCGGCGCAGTTGACCAGCACGTCGAGCGAGCCGAACGCGGTGACGGCGCGCGCGACGGCCGCCTCGACGGCGGCGCGGTCGGACACGTCGCAGGCGAACGCCTCGGCGGTCAGGCCCCGTCGGCGCAGCGCGGCGGCGGTCCGCTCGGCCTCGGGCAGGTCCCGGTCGGTCACCAGCACCCGGCCGCCCTCCTCGGCGAGCCGCCGGGCGACGGCCGCGCCGATGCCGCGGGCACCGCCCGTGACGAGAACTCCGTGTCCGGCAAAGCGAGTCGGTTCAGTCATGGGCCGACGGTACGGCTCCGCGGGCGACGACTCACCGGTATCCGGTGACGTCCGCCGGCTTGCCCGCGTCCTGCACCTCGACCAGGTAACGCCAGGCGTCCGGCCGGCTGCCGTCGAGGTCGGTGAAGCCGTACTCCCGGGCGAGACCGCCGCTGGAGAGGGACCGGCCGTTGAACCGGCCCACGCCCGGGTCGGCGGCCAGGGCGGCGACGGCCCGGCCGGTGTAGCGCGGGGTCTCGGAGATGGCGAAGTGCGGTTCGCGGCGCAGGGCGTCCCGCCAGTTCTCCTCCCGGACGCCGTACGCGTCGAGCATGTGCTCGGAGCGCATCCAGCCGGGGGTGAGGGCGACGGCGGTGGCGCCGCGCGGGCCGAGTTCGTGGCCGAGGGCGAAGGCCATCCGCAGCACGGACGTCTTGGCGAGGTCGTAGAAGAAGTTCACGCGGTAGGTGTCGCGGTTGTACTCGGCGGTGCCGTCGGTGACCTCCACGACCAGGCCGCCGGGCCAGCGCAGCAGCAGCGGCAGCGCGTGGTGGCTGGTGACGGCGTGGGTCTCGACGGCGAGGCGGAGCAGCCGGAGCCCGTTGTCGAGGTCGTGCTCCCAGACGGGGGTGTCCCACTCGAAGAGGTTCTCGCCGCCCCAGATGTCGTTGACGAGGATGTCGAGGCGGCCCCGCTCGTCCGCGATCCGGTCCACCAGGTGCCGTACGGCGGACGGGTCCAGGTGGTCGGCCGGTACGGCGATGCCCTGTCCGCCGGCCGCGGTGACGAGGTCGGCGGTGTCCTCGACGGTCTCGGGCCGGCCGTACTCGGAGCGGTGGGCGCGGGTGCTTCGGCCGGTGACGTAGACGGTGGCGCCGGCCGCGCCGAGTTCGACGGCGATGCCGCGTCCGGCGCCCCGGGTCGCCCCGGCGACCAGCGCCACCTTGCCCTGAAGTGGTCCTGCCATGCCCGGCCTCCTGTGGGGTACGACTGCTGTGGTCGTCCACTGTCGCCGGGAAGCCGGACATCTCCTGTCGGGTTTCAGGGGCGCAGTCGCCCGTCGAGTTCTTCCTCGTCCGCGAGGAACCACAGCTGGTTGCCGCGGTTGGACTCGTACACGAAGTCCCGCAGGGCGTCGCTCGCGGCGACGTGGTCCGCCATGTCGCCGAGGACGGCGAGGCGCAGCCGGTAGGTGACGAACTTCTGGGCGACCGCCCCGGCGACGCCGGAGCGCAGCCGGAAGAACTCGTCCGCGAGCCGTTGCACGGGCACCACGACCACCTGTGCGTCCTGGCCGAGCGCGTCACCGATCAGGTCGAGCGCCGCGCTCTCGCCGTCCAGCGCGGGACCGTCCGGGGCGCAGCGCAGGACGCGGGTGTCATGGAGGGTCACGAGCGTGTCAGAGGTCATGATCGTGATCCTAGGAGAGGAACCCGGCAGGGCGCCCGGTGTTCAGTGACCGCGCCGGATCCACTCCTCCAGGTGCGGTGCCTCGGCGCCGATCGTGGTGGCGTCGCCGTGGCCGGTGAGGACCTTGGTCTCCGGCGGCAGGGTGAGGAGGCGGTCGCGGATGGAGTCGATGATGGTCGGGAAGTGGGAGTAGGAGCGTCCGGTGGCGCCGGGACCGCCCTGGAAGAGCGTGTCGCCGGTGAAGACGGTGCCGAGGCCGGGGTCGTGGAGGCAGACGGCGCCCGGGGCGTGGCCGGGGGTGTGCAGGACGGTGAGGTCGGCGCCGGCGGCCTCGATGACCTGGCCGTCGAGGAGATGGCGGTCGGGGTCGCGGTGCGGGTGGGTCTGCCTCCACAGCGGCAGGTCGTCGGGGTGCAGCCAGATGGTGGCGCCGGTGAGGTCGGCGAGCGCCGGGGCGGCGTTGACGTGGTCGTTGTGGGCGTGCGTGCACACGATGGCGGTCAGCCGCCGGTCGTCGACCGCGCGGGCGATGGCCTCGGCGTCGTGGGCGGCGTCGATCACGATGACCTCCCGCTCGTCGCCGACGATCCACACGTTGTTCTCCACGTCCCAGGTGCCGCCGTCGAGGCTGAACTGGCCCGAGGTGACCAGGCGTTCGATGCGTACGGTCATCACAGCACCACCACCGAACGCAGCACGTCACCGTGGTGCATCCGCTCGAAGGCCTGCTCGACCTGGTCCAGTTCGACGGTCTCGGTGACGAACGCGTCGAGTGGCAGGCGGCCCTGCAGGTGGAGGTCGATCAGCATGGGGAAGTCGCGGCTGGGCAGGCAGTCGCCGTACCAGCTCGACTTCAGGGCGCCACCGCGGCCGAACACGTCCAGCAGGGGCAGTTCGAGCTTCATCTCGGGGGTGGGGACACCGACGAGGACGACGGTGCCGGCGAGGTCGCGGGCGTAGAAGGCCTGCTGGTAGGTCTCCGGACGGCCGACGGCCTCGATGACGACGTCGGTGCCGAAGCCGCCGGTCAGCTCGCGGATCGCCGGAACCGGGTCGGTCTCCTTGGAGTTGACCGTGTGGGTGGCGCCCAGCGTGCGGGCCTTCTCCAGCTTGCGGTCGTCGATGTCCACCGCGATGATCTTCGCCGCGCCGGCCAGCCGGGCCCCGGCGATCGCCGCGCCGCCGACACCGCCGCAGCCGATGACGGCGACCGTGTCGCCCCGGCCGACGTTCCCGGTGTTGATCGCGGCGCCGATGCCGGCCATCACCCCGCAGCCGAGGAGGCCCGCGACCGCCGGGGAGACGGACGGGTCGACCTTGGTGCACTGGCCGGCCGCGACGAGCGTCTTCTCCGCGAACGCGCCGATCCCGAGGGCCGGGGACAGCTCCTGGCCGGTGGCGGCCAGGGTCATCCTCTGCCGCGCGTTGTGGGTGTTGAAGCAGTACCAGGGCCGGCCGCGCAGACACGCCCGGCACTGGCCGCACACGGCACGCCAGTTGAGGATGACGAAGTCGCCCGGCGCCACGTCGGTCACGCCGTCGCCGACCGACTCCACCACACCGGCGGCCTCGTGGCCGAGCAGGAACGGGAAGTCGTCGGAGATGCCGCCCTGTTTGTAGTGCAGGTCGGTGTGACAGACCCCGCAGGCCTGGATCCGTACGACGGCTTCGCCGGGCCCCGGGTCCGGCACCACGATCGTCTCGACCCGTACGGGCTGATCCTTGCCCGGTGCGATCACGCCGCGTACTTCCTGCGCCATGGTCTGGCCCCTTCCGTCGAATGCCTTCGCCGCCGACCCTACGCGTGCCCGCGGGGCGGCGGGGTGGTCCACGACGGTGATCGTCGATCTTTGCGCCACCGCCGGCGGACAGCGCGGAGGGCCGCCCCGGTCCGGGACGGCCCTCGGTGCGGCAGCCCGGGGTCAGTGGATGCCCTGCACCAGTCCGAGCAGGGGCGCCACGGGGGCGATGACCTGCTCCAGCTGGTTCAGCTGGTTCAGTTCGCGGAGGTGCTTCAGCTCGCCCACCTGCTCGCTGACCCGCGGGACGCGCTCCTTGTGCGGCGCCGGGATGTCACTGGAGGCGAGCGAGTCCAGCGTGCTCAGCGCGCCGAGCCTGCCGACGAGCGGAGTGCCGGTGCCCGCCGCGCTCGCCTGCGGCGCCGCGAGACCGGCGATCCCGGCGGCCAGACCGACGGCGGCGACGATACGTCGTGTTGAGATCATGCCCCTGCAACGCTCGCG
Source organism: Streptomyces capoamus (assembly GCF_014654935.1). Taxonomy (GTDB): domain Bacteria; phylum Actinomycetota; class Actinomycetes; order Streptomycetales; family Streptomycetaceae; genus Streptomyces; species Streptomyces capoamus. The sequence goes on along the minus strand of NZ_BNBF01000003.1, from coordinate 3,657 downwards.
GGCCCCGGCCGGACACGGGCGGCGGACGGTGCTCACCCGTGAGGCGGAGGGCGGCGGACGGGCTTGCCGTGGCCCCCGGGGCGGAGGACGCTCGGAGGTGGGGCCCGTGCGGTCCGCTCCTGGCCGGGCCGCGGGCGCCTGAAGGAGGTCACCATGGGTACCGCGACGGGGTCCGCATTCGACACCGAGACACTGCGCCGGGCCATCGAGGGCAACACCGGCAACAACCTGCTGTCGCTGTACGCGGACGACGCGGAGATCCGCATCGTCGACCGCAACAACCAGCCCAGTCATCCCACCGTCCTGCACGGGCGGAACCAGATCGCCGAGTTGCTGGACGACATCTACAGCCGCGACATGACGCACAAGCTGGACCGGTGCGTCATGCAGGGCGACCAGGCCGCTTACAGCGAGTCCTGCGAGTACGCGGACGGCACCCGGGTGCTCGCGGAGTCGATGGTCACCCTGCGGGACGGCAAGATCACCGACCAGCTCATCGTCCAGGCCTGGGACGAGTAGGGAGGCCGCACACGCCGGGGGTTAGGCTGTACGCGGGCCGTGACTGGCGCTGAGGTGGAGCACCACCGGGGAGCGGTCCGTGGTGGTTGCCGCGCGCCTGGGCGAGGACAGTCGATCCAGCTCAGGAGTGTGCAGCATGACCCAGGCCCGGTTGATGGACGGCACCGCGACCGCCCGCCGCATCGTCGAGGAGACCGCGCGGAAGGCGGCCGGTGTCACCGAGCGCACCGGTACCGCGCCGTGCCTCGCGACGGTGCTCGTGGGCGAGGACCCCGCGTCGGTGACGTACGTCCGCATGAAGCAGAACCGCTGCCGCGAGGCCGGCATCGAGTCCCGGCACGTGGCGCTGCCCGCGAGCACGTCCACCGAGGAACTCGTGGGCACGCTGCGGGAGTTGTCGGCGGACCCCGGCGTGCACGGGATCCTGCTCCAGCACCCGGTGGGCGACCACGTCGACGAGCGGGCCGCGTTCGAGGCGATCGCGCCGGAGAAGGACGTGGACGGCGTCACCTTCGCGTCGTTTGCCACGATGAGCTTCGGGCTGCCGGGGTTCGTCTCCTGCACGCCGGGCGGCATCATGCGGCTGCTGGACGAGTACGGCGTCGATCCGGCCGGGAAGCGGGCCGTGGTGGTCGGCCGCAGCGCGATCCTCGGCAAGCCGGCGGGGATGCTGCTGCTGGCCCGGGACGCGACCGTCACGTACTGCCACTCCCGTACCCGGGACCTGTCGGCGGCGGTCCGCGAGGCCGACATCGTCGTGGCCGCGGTGGGCCGGCCGCGGCTGATCCGCGGGCAGGACATCAAGCCGGGCGCGGTCGTCGTCGACGCCGGCTACAACGCGGGGAACGTCGGTGACGTCGACTTCGACTCGGCCGTGGAGCGGGCAGCGCTGATCACCCCGGTGCCGGGCGGGGTCGGTCCCATGACGATCGCCACGCTGCTGGAGCAGACCGTGACGGCCGCCGCCCGGCAGCTCGGGGTGTGACGGGCGGCGCGGGTCAGCGCATCCAGGCGCTGTAGTCCATGACGTCCCCGGCCCGCACGCCGTACGCGGGCTCGTCACGGGTGAAGGTGGTCTCCAGGCCGAGGACGGCACCGGTGCGCGGGTCGAGGATCAGCATCCGCCGGCCGCCTCCGCCCTCGCCGGCGTACACGTAGGCCTGTCCCGGGCGGCCGAGGCGGTCCGTCACCTGTCCCGCGGGCCGCAGCCCCTCCTCGTCCGCGAGGACCCGGACGAGGGCCGCGGACTCGCGGGCGCCGAGGGTCCAGTGGTTCAGCAACTCCCCCACCGCGTCGAGGAGTCGCGGGGTGCTCAGGGGGTCGGTGCGGACGGTTTCGGCGAGGTAGGCGCGCAGGGCGGCGGGGGTGTGCGGCGGGGGCGCCTGGGGCGGGGCGTCGCTCCAGCTCGGCGGGTACGTGGTCCGGCTCAGGACGTGGCCGTCGGCCACCGGGGTGGGGGTGCCGCCGGTGTCGGTGAGGACGGGGCGACCGGGGTGGCGCGGGTCGGTCGCCACGACCAGTTCGGTGCGGCTGTCGTCCGCCCGCCAGCGCACGACCCTCTCCTCGGGCAGGGTGACGGGCGGCTTCCCGTCCGCCATGCCGAGGCTCCACGTCTGCACGTGCGTCCCCCTGCGCAGTCGCGGGGCGCCTTCCGCCGCCGCGGCGTCGGCCAGGCCGGCCAGCTGCGTGAGCGGTACGGGGACGGAGTGGGCGCGGACGGCCAGCGGCCGGGGCGCTGCGAGCGCGGGCTGGGTGCTGGGCCCGCCGACGAGCGCGGCCGTCGCGGTCGCCACGACGGCCCCGGTGGCGGCCAGCCCCCACAGCAGCCGGGCCCCGGGAGCGCGGCGCACCGGGCGCCCCTGCCGCAGCAGCCGTTCCAGCCGCCGCTCGGCCCGGTGGTCCAGCGGACCGTCCCCGAAGTGGGGCCCGTCCGGGGGAACCGGATCGGCACGTCGAAGGAGCTCGAGTTCGTCAGCCATGTCGGGGGTCCTCGCGGGGGCATGCGTCGGCGGTGGTCACGGCAGAGGCGGCCGGCGGTACGGCCGACGGCGCCGCGGTTCCCTGACGGGGCCCGGCGGGCACATCGGCCACGGGCTCGACAGCACCTGGGTCCATCCCGGCGCCGGCATCCGGGTCCGGTCCGGCGAGCGCGTCGGCCGGCGGTTCGGCCGGCGGTGGACCCGGACGGGACCCGGCGGACGAACCGGCCGGGGGCGGCACAGCGCCCGCGCCCGCCTCGGCGGGCGGGTCAGCCGGTGGTTCGGGCAGGGGTGTCGTGGCTCCCGGTCCCGGTGCGGTGGGTGGCGCGGTCGCTGGTGTCCTCGGGCGCAGGCGGGTTATCTCCGTGCGGAGGCGGTGGCGGGCGCGGTGGAGGCGCATGGCTGCCGCGCGGCGGCCGCAGCCGAGGGCGACCGCGATCTCCTCGGCGCCGAGCTCCTCCCAGGCGGCGAGGCGCAGTACCTCCTGGTCGGCCGGGGAGAGCCGGTCCAGGGCCTCGTGCACCCAGGCGCCGGGCGCCTCACTGCCGGGGCCGGCGGCGATGTGCCGGCCGTGCGCGGTCTCGTCGTTGCCGAGCCGGTCCACCAGCCTGCGCCGGCGCCCGTAGCCGCGTACCGCGTTGGCCAGGCAGTTGCGGGCCACCCCGTACAGCCAGGGCAGCGGCGCGGCGGGCAGCTCCGCCCGGCGCCGCCAGGCGACCGTGAACACCTCCGCCACCACTTCCTCCACCTCGTCGGCCCGCCCGCTCAGTCGCCTGGCGACATAGCGGCTGACCGCCCAGTAGTGCTCGCGATAGGCAGCGGCGAAGATCTCGTCGTTGCTCATGCCCGGTCCGTGTCCGGCACCCCCCGGATCGTCACACCCTTCCGCCGTGATGTTGCTCGCGTGCCACGAGTGTGACCCGCCGGCCGGGGGCGGACACAGGCGGGGTGTGAAGAGGATGGGGAACAGCAGGGCCGTGCAGTGGCTCACCAGTACCGACCACAAGACGATCGGAACGCTCTATCTGGTCACGTCGTTCGCGTTCTTCCTGATCGGCGGCGTGATGGCGCTGCTGATGCGTGCCGAGCTGGCCCGCCCGGGTCTGCAGTTCATGTCGAACGAGCAGTTCAACCAGGCGTTCACGATGCACGGCACGAT
>NZ_BNBF01000002.1:507692-511175 GCF_014654935.1 Streptomyces capoamus | reverse complement strand
GTGGGAGAGTAGGACGCCGCCGAACAATCATTCCGGGAAACCCCCGCACTCCGGTGCGGGGGTTTTCTGCGTTTAGGGTTGCTTCATGCGCTACGACCTTGTCATCTTCGACAACGACGGTGTTCTCGTGGACAGCGAGCCCATATCCAACCGTCTGCTGGCCGCCTATCTGACCGAGCTGGGGCACCCCACGTCCTACGAGGACTCGATCCGCGACTACATGGGGTCCGCGATGCACCGGATCCACGAGCTGATCCTGGAGCGGACGGGACAGCGGCTGCCGGCGGAGTTCGACGAGGTCTTCCACCGGCGCGTGTTCGCCGCGTTCGAGCGGGAGTTGCGTCCCGTGCCCGGAGCCACCGGCGTCCTGGAGAAGCTGGCCGCGCACGGAGTGCCGTACTGCGTGGCCTCCTCCGGGAGTCATGCGCGGATCCGGGTCGGACACCGTACGACGGGGCTCGACCGGTGGTTCCCCGAGGAGCGGATCTTCAGCTCGGAGGACGTGGGGCGGGGCAAGCCGGCCCCGGACCTGTTCCTGCACGCGGCCCGGCGGATGGGGGTGGCGCCCGAGCGGTGTGTCGTCGTGGAGGACTCCCCGCTGGGCGTACAGGCGGCCGTGGCGGCCGGGATGGACGTCCACGGGTTCACCGCCATGACACCCGCGGCGAAGCTCGCGGGGGCCGGCCAACTCTTCTCGGACATGGGCGAGTTGGCTGACCTGCTGATATGACCCAGGTCGGGGGTCCGCACTGACATTTGTCATGCGGAGCACCGGACGATCGTTCCTACTGCGGGGCCCCGCCCGCACGGGAAGCTGAGGGCATGACGAAGAACACGGGGAACCAGGACCGCCGGCCGAGCACGCTCGACAACTTCAAGCCGCTGCTCATCGACGTGGCGGTGCCGCTCGGCTCGTACTACCTCTTCAAGGACGCGTTCGGGATGAGCACCTTCGCGGCGCTGGCCTGGAGCAGCGTGGTGCCCGCGGTGCGGACGGTGTGGGGGCTGGTGAAGGAGCGCACGACCAATGCGCTGGCGGGTCTCATCCTCGTCGTGAACGTCGTCTCGCTGCTGCTGACCTTCGTCTCGGGCGACCCGCGGCTGATGCTGGCCAAGGACAGTGCGGTCAGCAGCACGATCGCCATCGGGATCCTGGTCTCCGTCGCGCTCGGCAAGCCGATGATGACCGCCGGCATGAAGCCCTTCCTGGTGAAGGGGGACGCGGCCAAGGAGGCCGCCTGGGAGCGGCTGGTGTCCGGTTCGGCGGCCGGGTCGGCGGCCTTCCGGTCCAAGGAGCGCGCGTTCTCCGTGGTGTGGGGGCTGGTGCTGTTCGCCGAGTGCGTCGTGCGGGCTGTGGGCGCGTACACCATCCCGGTGGACACCATGGTGTGGCTGGGCTCCGTCATCATGTTCGTCGCGATGGCCATCGGGTTCGTGGTCAGCGGCGGGCTGGCCGTCGGGCCGATGGAGGGGATGCTGGAGGCCGAGGTCGAGGCCGGCCGGGAGCAGCGGCCCCCGCTGGCCGTCGCCGCCTGAACGCGGAGCCGCACGGCCGAAGTTGAGGCAGATTCATCTTTGGCTGGATCTACCCACAGGTAGCCCGGGGCCCTACTCTCGCCGCCATGACAGATGTGCTGCGGCGCGGCAGGGCCTCGCTGGCGTTCGGCTTCTTCGCCCAGGGCGTCGCGTTCGCCCTGCTGGTGACGCGTATCCCGGCCGTCCAGGACCGGTACGGCGTCTCCGACGCGCTGCTGCCGGTCTTCCTGGCCGCCGTCCCCGTCCTCGCCGGTGCGGGCAGCGTGACCACCGAGCAGCTGGTGAAGCGGGTGCGGCCCAGCCGGGTGCTGCGCTGGTCCCAGCCGGTGGTGCTGCTGGCGCTGCTCGGCGTCGGAGCGGGCGGGCACGGACAGGTGCTCGGGCTCGCGGTGGCACTGGGCGTGTTCGGGCTCGCGGTGGGGGCGCTGGACGCCTCCATGAACATGCTCGGCGTCAGCCTCCAGCGGTCGTACGGGCGCAGCATCATGCTCGGCTTCCACGCCGTCTACAGCCTGGGCGGGATCATCGGGGCCTCGCTGGCCTGGGCCGGGGCGCACTGGCACCTGGCGCTGTGGGTGTCGTACCTGCCGGTGGTGGCCGTGCTGCTGCCCGCGGCGCTGGCGGGCAGCCGGTGGTACGTCGACGGGGAGCCGGCGCCGGCGGGGGAGCGGAGCGGCGAGGGCGGGACGGTCGTCTTCGCTCTGTTGCTCCCGCTGTGCCTGGTGATGACCTTCGCCTACATCGGGGACTCGACGGTCTCCAACTGGAGCGCGAAGTACCTGAAGGACGTGCTGGGCGGTTCGGAGCAGCTGGCGACCGTGCCGTACAACGTGTACATGGTGACCACGCTGGTGGGGCGGTCGCTCGGGGACCTCGGGGTACGGCGGTTCGGGGCGGCGGCGGTCGTCCGGCTCGGGGCGCTGGTCGCGGCCGGCGGGTTCGCCGTGGTGGCCGCGGCGCCCGGCGCCTGGGCGGGGATGCTCGGGTTCACCCTGCTGGGGCTGGGGCTGTGTGTGCTGGTGCCGCAGACGTTCGCCGCGGCGGGCCGGCTGTTCCCGCACGCCTCGGATGCGGCGATCGCGCGGCTCAACATCTTCAACTACGTGGGCTTCCTGATCGGTTCGCCGTTGGTGGGGGCGCTCGGGGACGCCTGGAGCTACCGGGGGGCCATGCTCGTGCCGATGGTGTTGGTCCTGGTGACACTGGGGTACGCCAGGTCGTTCGCGGCTCAACCTGACCGATACGGTGGCGGGCATGAGCGGCCGCGCACAGCTGATGTGGGACGAGGCAGTAACGGGCTATGACTTCGGTCCGAACCATCCGATGGATCCGGTCCGGCTGGAGCTGACCCGCCGGCTGGTCGGTGCCTTCGGGCTCGACCGGGAACTGGAGGTCGTCGCGGCGAAGCCGGCCGGCGAGTCGACGCTCCGGCTGGTCCACCGGGAGGACTACATCGACGCCGTGAAGGCCGCGTCGGCGGATCCGGCGGGGGCGGACGGGTCGTACGGGCTGGGGACGGTCGACGATCCCGCGTTCGCCGGGATGCACGAGGTGTCCGCGCTGATCGCGGGCCAGTCGGTGGGCGCGGCCGAGGCGGTGTGGCGGGGCGACGTCCGGCACGCGGTGAACTTCGCGGGCGGGCTGCACCACGCCATGCCCGGTGGGGCGTCGGGATTCTGCATCTACAACGACGCCGCGCTCGCCATCGCCCGGCTGCTGGAGCTGGGGGCCGAGCGGGTCGCGTACGTGGACGTCGACGTGCACCACGGGGACGGGGTGCAGGCCGCGTTCTGGGAGGACCCGCGGGTGCTGACGATCTCGCTGCACGAGCACCCCGGCACGCTGTTCCCGCAGACCGGGTGGCCGCAGGAGACCGGGGCGGGCCCGGGCGAGGGCGCCGCGGTCAACGTGGCGCTGCCGGCCGGCACCGGGGACGCGGGGTGGGTA
>NZ_BNBF01000002.1:502682-507649 GCF_014654935.1 Streptomyces capoamus | reverse complement strand
CGGGCCTTCCACGCCGTGGTGCCGGAACTGCTCGCGGAGTTCCGGCCCCAGGTGCTGGTCTCCCAGCACGGGGCCGACACGCACTTCGAGGACCCGCTGGCGCATCTGGCGGTGTCGCTGGACGCGCAGCGGGCGGTGCAGGTGGCGTGTCACGAGCTGGCGCACGAGTACGCCGACGGCCGGTGGGTCGCGCTGGGCGGGGGCGGATACGCGGTGGTGGACGTCGTACCGCGGTCCTGGACGCATCTGGTGGGGATCGCGGCGGGCCGGCCGGTGGCGCCGGAGGCCGTGATCCCGGAGGAGTGGCGCCGGCAGGTGTTCGCCCGGACCCGGCAGTTGGGTCCGCAGCGGATGACGGACGGGCGGTGGCCGGTGGCGTACGGGGCGTGGGAGGACGGTTACGATCCCGCGGACCGCGTGGACCAGGCCGTCCTGGCGACCCGGCGGGCGGTCTACCCGCTGCGCGGGCTGCTCGCCTGAACATCCCGGCACCGGCCCTCAGAAGCTGCCCGCCGGTCCCCGCCCCCTGGGTGCCCGCAGCCGCCCCGCCGGTGCCGGCCTCCGGGTATGCGTGCGGCCGGTGCCGGCCCCTGGGCACCCGCAGCCGTCCGCCGGTCCCGGCCCCTGGGTATCCGTCGGTCCGGCCTGTGCTGCTCTGAGCATCCGCAGCCGCTCCACCGGTGCCTGCACGTGCCTGCACGTCCGCACCCGCTCCGCCGGTGCCGGCCCTTGGGGAGCCGCCCGCGGTCCCGCCCCCCGGGTGGCCGTCCGGTCGGTGTCGGTCTCGGGAGTGCCCGTTAGGCCGACCGTGCGCAATTCCCCCGTTTCCGCCCCGGTCCCGTTCCCCGTGGGCCACCATCGCATCCGTGTGGACCGCCGCCCGTCTCCGTGCACACCTGGTGGCCGCCCGGCTGGCCGGGGTCGTGGCGACCTCGCGGGAGGAGAGCCTGCGCAGTTACCGGCTGTTCGCGGCCCGGGACCCGCGGGTGCTGATCGGGATCGATCCGGAAGGCGCCTGGCAGGTCCCGGACCTGCTCGGGCTGATGGCGCGCAGGTGCGGGGTCTCGGCCGATCCGCGGGACACGTCCGGTCCCGACGTGATCGATCCGGAGCGGACGCTCACCGCGCTGGAGGCCTTCGCGGGGCGGCTCCGGGAGGCGGCCGGGCGGAGGGCGCCCGTGCTGCTGGGCACCGGGCACCCGCACCGGCTCCTGGGTTTCTACGCCTCCCTCGCGGACGCTTTGTCGGCGGCCGGATGTGAGGTCCTCACACCGGCGCAGGGTCACTGTGTCGACATATTGACCCGGTTCGGCCTACGTACCCATCGTCTCGACTACGTACGGGGGGTTGCCCTGGTGCGGGAACCGGCGAGCGAGCGCCCCGGTTGTGAGCCCGGCTCCCACACCCACTCGCCCCTCCCGGTTCGGGTCGCGCTCGACGCCGCGGCGGCGGCCGGCGGGCCGCTGCCCGAGCTGGTCGTCGGGGACCACGGCTGGGTCTGCGGCGCAGGTCAGCTGGGGTTCGAGGCCATCGGGCTGGCCGACACGGACGATCCCGCGCCGTTCGTGGGTGAGGCCGAGGGACGGGTGTCCGTCGTCGTTCCGGTTGATGACGCAGTGCGGTCTGCTCACTACGAGCCACTGACCCGCTACGTACTCAATCGAGCGTGTCTGTCACAGTAGGCCGCCGATGGGTGCACCTCTTCCCCACTCGCATCACCCGCCCCTAGTCTGGGGAGTGAGCACGCAACGACGAAGAGTCACCGGAAGGGGAAGCCGGTGGCCGTCGAGTGCGGAAGGTTCAGGTGTGTCATGGCTGCAGCTGGCGAGAGGCCTCTGAACGAGGTTCAGTTCCTTACCGTGGCGGAAGTAGCCTCGGTGATGCGAGTGTCGAAGATGACCGTGTACCGCCTGGTGCACAGCGGTCATCTGCCCGCGATCCGGGTGGGACGGTCGTTCCGTGTCCCGGAACAAGCGGTACACGAGTACCTCCGCGACAGCTATGTGGGGGTGGAGACGGCCTGAGTACCGCCCCCGGGTGACCGGGGGCGCCCCCTCGATTACGACCTCGGCGCTCGGTTGGGTAGGCTAGCCCCTCGTAGGTCGTGTGGGCCCATGGCGCCCAAACAACCGAGTGATGAGAAGTGAGCGAGGGTAGTCGTGGGCTCTGTTATCAAGAAGCGGCGCAAGCGGATGGCCAAGAAGAAGCACCGCAAGCTGCTCAAGCGCACGCGCGTTCAGCGCCGTAACAAGAAGTAAGCGGCGCCGCGAGAGCGTGGCCCTGTGGCCCCCCACCGAGACCGGTGGGGGGCCACAGACATGTTCCGGCGGTCCCGGCGTCTTCCGATGGGGGAAATTCCGTCACCGCACGCACCCGGGGTCATCACAGCGCAACAACGACCGGCTAGGTTGGCCGCACACGGGAACGCGGGATACCGGTTACGCGGAAGGAAGGCGCTGATCTTGGGAAGGATCGTGCTCGTCACCGGAGTGGCCCGGCAGCTGGGCGGCCGGTTCGTGCGGCGGATCCAGCGGGACCCGGAGGTCGACCGCGTCATCGCGGTGGACGCGGTACCGCCCGCCCACCACCTGGGCGGCGCCGACTTCATCCAGGCCGACATCCGGCAGCCGACGATCGCCCGGGTGCTCGCCGAGACGGGCGCCGACACGGTCGTCCACATGGACGTGACGGGCACGGCGCTGGGCGGCGGCAGCCGGGCCACGGTCAAGGAGACCAACGTCATCGGCACCATGCAGCTGCTCGGCGCCTGCCAGAAGTCGCCGTCCGTGCGGCGGCTGGTGGTGAAGTCCAGTACGAACGTCTACGGCTCGGCACCGCGTGATCCGGCCGTGTTCACCGAGACGACACCGCCCAAGTCGCTGCCCAGCGGCGGTTTCGCGAAGGACGCCGTCGAGGTGGAGGGGTACGTGCGCGGCTTCGCGCGGCGGCGGCCGGACGTCGCCGTGTGCGTGCTGCGGTTCGCCAACATCCTGGGACCGGCCGCGGACACCCCGCTCGCCTCCTACTTCGGGCTGCCCGTGCTGCCGACCGTGTTCGGCTACGACCCGCGGCTGCAGTTCGTCCACGAGGACGACGTGATCGAGGTGCTGCGGATCGCCTCGCACGAGCCGCGCCGGGGCACCCTCAACAGCGGCACCTTCAACATCGCCGGGGACGGCGTGCTGCTGCTCTCACAGTGCTCACGGCGGCTCGGGCGGCCCACCGTGCCGCTGCTGCTGCCCGCGGTCACCTGGGCCGGCTCCCTGGTGCGTACGCTCGGTATGACGGACTTCTCGCCGGAGCAGATCCGGCTGCTCACCCACGGGCGGGTGGTGGACACCGTCCAGATGCGCGAGACGCTGGGCTTCACGCCCCGCTACACCACGGCCGGGGCCTTCGCGGACTTCGCGCGCGGCCAGGTCCCCGGGCTGCTGCCGCCGCAGACCCTCGCGGGGGCCGTGGACCGGCTCGCCGCGCTGACCGCGAAGGCAGGCGGCCACCCCCAGACGCACGGCGCCAACTGAGGAGAGCGGCAACGATGGCGGACGCCAAGGTCATTCCGTTCGACGACGACCGGTCCCGCGGGAGCGCCGCACAGCGCCCGGCGCGGCGCCGGAGCGCGGGGAGCCGGCGCGGTGCGCTCGGGGAGCCCGGCGAGGTCGGCTCCGTGCAGCCCCTGCCGGGCCGGGAGCGGGCGCAGGACGGGTCTGCGGGCCGCGAGGAGGAGCCACGGGAGTCACGGGAGCCGTCGGACGCCGGCGGGCACGACGGCGGCCTGGAGCGGCGCGTGGCGGCCGGGCTGGCCTTCCTGCGGCGCCGGCTCACCGGGGACTACGAGGTCGACGACTTCGGGTACGACGAGGAACTGACCGACCAGGTCCTGATGTCACTGCTGCGGCCGGTGTACGACAAGTACTTCCGGGTCGAGGTGAAGGGCGTCGAGAACATCCCGGCCGAGGGCGGGGCGCTGATTGTCGCCAACCACTCCGGGACGCTGCCGCTGGACGGCCTGATGATGCAGGTGGCGGTGCACGACCACCATCCGGCCGGCCGGCACCTGCGGTTGCTGGCGGCCGACCTGGTGTTCGTGCTGCCGGTGGTGAACGAGCTGGCCCGCAAGCTGGGGCACACCCTCGCCTGCGCGGAGGACGCGGAACGGCTGCTGGCCCAGGGCGAGCTGGTCGGGGTGATGCCGGAGGGCTTCAAGGGCATCGGGAAGCCGTTCGGCGAGCGGTACAAGCTGCAGCGGTTCGGGCGGGGCGGGTTCGTCTCCACGGCGCTGCGGCAGGGGGCGCCGATCATCCCGTGCTCGATCGTCGGGGCGGAGGAGATCTACCCGATGCTCGGCAACGCCAAGACGCTGGCCCGGGTGCTGGGCATCCCGTACTTCCCGCTGACGCCGACCTTTCCCTGGCTCGGTCCGCTGGGCGCGATCCCGCTGCCCACCAAGTGGACGATCCAGTTCGGGGAACCGATCGCGACGGACGGGTACCCGCCGGAGGCGGCGGAGGATCCGATGCTGATGTTCAACCTCACCGACCAGGTGCGGGAGCAGATCCAGCACACGCTGTACAAGCTGCTGGTGCAGCGCCGCTCGGTGTTCTTCTGACGCCCGGGTTCCTGTGACGCTCACGAGGTCCCGTGACGTTCGTGCGCGCACGGCTCCGGGGGTGCCCCTGCTCGGGAAGGGGCACCCCCGGAGCCGTTGCCGTGCCGCGCTAGTCCGCGTCCTGGCCGTCGATGCCCAGGCCCGGGAGCAGGTCCGGGATGAGCGGCGGGATGGTGACGTCCGGCTGGCCCGTGGGGGGCTTGCCGGCGGACGGGGAGCTGCCCTCGGTGCCGGTCCTGGGCGGGTCGAGGAGACCGCCCGTGTCGCCGCCGAGGAGCCCGTCACCGCTGCTGCCGGTGGCCGGTCCGCTCGGCGTGCCGGTGCCGCTGTGCTTGCCGGCGGACGGGGCGCTGCCGGA
>NZ_BNBF01000002.1:498353-502457 GCF_014654935.1 Streptomyces capoamus | reverse complement strand
GACCGACGACACCTGCTGTTTGACGTCGCCCAGCTGGACGGGCAGCCTGTCGCTGAGCGCGCTCCAGGCCTCGCGGTGGGATCTGGAGAACGCCGACAGCGCCTGGATGGGACCGAGGGAGTCCGGATCTGCCTCGTAGGCCGCGTGGAGCAGCCGGTGGCCCTCGGTGACGTCGTGCTGCATCCCGGACAGGGTGCGGCGGATCTCGCCGATGGACTCGTGGTCCAGGTGGCCGCCGCGGCCGCGCTCGAGCAGCCGGCGGGCCTCGTTCAGCCGGGTGGAGGCCTGGTCGAGGTAGGTCTGGCCGCGCTGGTCGTCGCCGTCGGTCAGGTAGTTGAGCTTGAAGTCCTCGATGCCGCGCTTCAGGCCGTACAGCGAGTCGCCGGGCAGGGCGTCGGAACTGGCGGCGGCGACCCCGCCGAAGGCCCCGGCGGCCACGCCCACGCTCAGCCCGCCGGCCGCGAGGCCCTTGGTCAGCCTGGTGCGCGGGCGGAGTTTGCCCAGCGGGCTCGCCCGGTGCGCGCCCCTGGCCCGGTGGGACCGCTGTTCCGGTACCGACGCGTCCGCCGCCCCGGTCCCCTCCTGGAGCATGGCCTCCATCGCGGCCACCAGTTGGGCCCGCTGGACGACCTTGACCTCCGGGTCGAGCTGCGGCTTGGGCAGTGCGCCGAGACCCTCCGCCAGGGCCAGCAGCACGCCCTGTTCGGTGTGTTCCTCTGCGGCCGGCGGCGACTCCGCCGGTGCTGCGGACTGCTCGGCCGCCGTGTCCCGGTCGGACTGCTCGTCCAGGGCCTGGGCGAAGGCGTTCGCCCGCCGGTGCGCCGATACGTTCGCGATCACTGGCGGCACCTCCTCTCGTCATGACGGTCGACTCCCCAGGGGGTCCTGAGGGTTGCACGCCCACGACCACTTCCCACGATCGAGCGATCAGGGTCGGCCGGAACGTGACCACAGGGAGCCTGTATCCCGCACAACGACTGGGGCGGCACTTGGGTTACGGACGGCGGATGAACGAATCGGAGAGGCAACGTTGCTTCGCTTCGGGTGAGTTGGGCGTCGCTCCCAGTGGCGGTCGTCAGCGGGCGTCGTCCGGCAGCAGCCGGGCGAGGGTGCGTACGGCGCGGTACTGGAGGGTCTTGATGGCGCCCTCGTTCTTGCCCATGACCCGGGCCGTCTCGGCGACCGAGAGGCCCTGGAGGAAGCGGAGCGTCACGCACTCCTGCTGCTGCGGGTTGAGCCGCCGTACGGCCTCGAGCAGGGCGGCGTTCGACAGGGACTCCAGGACGGAGTCCTCCGGGGAGCGCTCGACCTCGTTGGCGTCGAGCATCTCGCCGGTGGTCACCTCCAGCCGGAAGCGGCTGGACTTGAAGTGGTCGGCGACCAGGTTGCGGGCGATCGTCACGAGCCACGCGCCGAAGTCGCGGCCCTGCCAGGTGAAGGTGCCGATCCTCCTGAGCGCCCGCAGAAAGGTCTCGCTGGTGAGGTCCTCGGCGGTGGCCCGGCCGCCCACGCGGTAGTAGATGTAGCGGTAGACGGTGTCGCTGTACTGGTCGTAGAGCCGTCCGAAGGCCTCGGCCTCCCCCGCCTGGGCGCGTTCGACCAGGTCCATCATCCGGGCGCTGTCGCTGTCGGCGGCGGGGCGGCGGGTGGTGCCCGCGCCGGTGGCACGCCCCCGTCTGCCGACGGCGGCGCTGCCGTCGGCCAGTGCGTAGCACGGGCCCGCGGGCGCGGCGGTGGCGAAGGCCGGGACGGCGTACGCGGTGGGGACGAAGCCGCGCAGCGTCTCTTTGACCGTCGCGATCCGTGCGCGCAGCGTAGCCAGGCCCGAGGCGTCAACCCCGACGTGTGGGTACACGGGACTCCCAGAGGCAGAGCTTCCATCACGTGCAGTGCGGGACCTTTCACCCGTCGTAGCGACGGAGGGGTACCGGTTTGCGTCTGAGGAGAATAACGCTTCGTACAGGTGCTGCTACACCGAGTTGTTCAAATCATCGATTGCGTCGCATCTGTAGCCGTTTGGTGGCTGTTCAAGTTCCACAACCTGATCGGTTGTTGACCGGAATGGTGCCTGTTTCGGCAAGGTACAGGGCGTGTTGAAATGGCCGCGGCATAATTCGTGCGCGCGGGACCGAGGGGTGCGGGGGGACCGAGGGATGCGGGCGGGCCGCGGGACGCGGCCGCGCGGCTATCGCCGGCGCCGGCTCAGGGCGATGGCCGCCGCGGTGCCGCCGGCGACCGCGCCGACGCCCGCCGCGGCCGGGATGCCGACCTTCGCGGCCTTGCGGCCGGTGCGGTAGTCGCGCAGACGCCAGTCCTGCTCACGGGCGTGCCTGCGGAGCTTGGCGTCGGGGTTGATGGCGTAGGGGTGGCCGACCAGGGACAGCATGGGGATGTCGTTGTGGCTGTCGCTGTAGGCCGCGCAGCGGGACAGGTCCAGGCCCTCGGCGGCGGCCAGGGCGCGCACCGCCTCCGCCTTGGCCGGCCCGTGCAGCGGCTCGCCGACCAGCTTGCCGGTGTAGACGCCGTCGACGGACTCGGCGACCGTGCCGAGCGCGCCGGTCAGGCCGAGGCGGCGGGCGATGACCTGGGCGATCTCGACCGGGGCCGCGGTGACCAGCCACACCTTCTGGCCGGCGTCCAGGTGGGCCTGCGCGAGGGCGCGGGTGCCGGGCCAGATGCGGTCGGCCATGTACTCGTCGTAGATCTCCTCGCCGATCGACTCCAGCTCGGCGACCCGGTGGCCCTTGACGATCGACAGCGCCGAGTCGCGGGCGTCCTGCATGTGCTCGGGGTCCTCGACGCCGGCCAGCCGGAACCACGCCTGCTGCCAGGCGAACCTGGCGAGGTCGCGGGTCTCGAAGAACTTCCGCTTGTACAGTCCCCGGCCGAAGTGGAACAGCGCGGCGCCCTGCATGACCGTGTTGTCGAGGTCGAAGAAGGCGGCGGCGCTGATGTCGCCGATCACCGGGAACTGCGGTTCCTCCGGCGCGGTGAGCGGGGCGTCCTGCGAGGACTTGCGGGCGGCCTCCGCCGAGGCCTCGCCTGCCAACACGCTCCGCGCCGTGGCGGAGCGCCTACGGGGTGTGAGCCATCCGAGAGCGGCCATGACGTGAGCATAGCCAGTCCGTTCGGCGGTTCCGGTGCCGCGAGGTGGGCGCGGTGTGAACTCTGCGCGACCGGATGCTCGGGGAAGCGATCCGGAACGGGCACGGAGCGGGCGAGAATGGCCGGCATGAGTCCCTTCTTCCGACGCAGGTCCGAGCCGCGCGCGCGGCTGGTCACGCTCGTCCGCAAGCCCGGCTGCCACCTGTGCGACGACGCGCAGGCGGTGGTCGAGAAGGTGTGCGGCGACCTCGGTGTGCCGTGGGAGCCGAAGGACATCACCGAGGACCGCGAGCTGCACGACCGCTACTGGGAGCAGATCCCGGTCGTCCTGATCGACGGTGAGCAGCACACCTTCTGGCGCGTGAACGAGGAACGGCTGCGGCGGGCACTGACCGAGTAGTCCAAACTGGCCGGAAAGTCGCTTAGGATCGACGGCGGTCTGGTTCTCGGGGGCGGGATTCGTGAGGAGAGTGTGCGGTTTTGCCCCCAGTAATGAAGGAGCGGCGGTGCGTAGGCGCCCGTTCCCTGCGAGGGCGTGAAACCCGCGTGACCCCGGTCACTTCTGCCGGGCAAATCGGACACCATCTTTGTGCACGCGTTCACAAAGACATAGCCTGCTGTCGACGGGGCGGTCTGGGGACGTATGACCGCCTGCAGCCCCGCTCTACCCGCAGGAGCACCGTGGCAACTGGCCGAACACACCGACCGGCGACCCGTAGCCGAGGGATTCCCGAGGCCACCGTCGCCCGGCTTCCGCTGTACCTCCGAGCCCTGACCGCACTGTCGGAGCGCTCGGTCCCCACGGTCTCCTCCGAGGAGCTGGCCGCGGCGGCGGGGGTCAACTCCGCCAAGCTGCGCAAGGACTTCTCGTACCTGGGCTCCTACGGAACGCGCGGTGTCGGCTACGACGTGGAGTATCTCGTCTACCAGATCTCCCGTGAACTCGGCCTCACCCAGGACTGGCCGGTTGTGATCGTCGGCATCGGAAACCTCGGCGCC
>NZ_BNBF01000002.1:496764-498312 GCF_014654935.1 Streptomyces capoamus | reverse complement strand
GCCCTGGCCAACTACGGCGGTTTCGCCTCCCGTGGCTTCCGGGTCGCCGCCCTGATCGACGCCGACCCGGCGATGGCCGGCAAGCCGGTCGCCGGCATCCCCGTCCAGCACACCGACGACCTGGAGCGGATCATCCAGGACAACGGCGTCTCGATCGGTGTGATCGCGACCCCCGCCGGTGCCGCCCAGCAGGTCTGCGACCGGCTCGTGGCCGCCGGCGTGACCTCCATCCTGAACTTCGCGCCGACCGTGCTGTCCGTCCCGGACGGCGTCGACGTGCGCAAGGTCGACCTCTCCATCGAGCTGCAGATCCTCGCCTTCCACGAGCAGCGCAAGGCCGGCGAGGAGACCGCCGCGGGCGACGGCGCCCTGCCCGCCGCCACCCGCGAGGACTCCGCCGACCAGGGACCCGACGGGGACGTCCCCGCCGTGATGCCGGCATGAGCCTCCTCGTCGTCGGACTGAGCCACCGCAGCGCCCCGGTCAGCGTGCTGGAGCGGGCGGCGCTGAGCACGGACGCACAGATCAAGCTGGTCCAGGACACGGTCGCCGCCGAGCCCGCCACCGAGGCCGCGGTGCTCGCCACCTGCAACCGCATCGAGCTGTACGCCGACGTGGACAAGTTCCACGCCGGTGTCGCCGAGCTGTCCACGCTGCTCGCCCAGCACAGCGGCGTCGGCCTGGAAGAGCTGACGCCCTACCTGTACGTGCACTACGAGGACCGGGCCGTCCACCACCTGTTCTCGGTGGCCTGCGGCCTGGACTCCATGGTCGTCGGCGAAGGACAGATCCTCGGCCAGATCAAGGACTCCCTGGCCCGCGCCCAGGACCTGCACACCGCCGGCAAGCTGCTGAACGACCTGTTCCAGCAGGCCCTCCGGGTCGGCAAGCGCGCCCACTCCGAGACCGGCATAGACCGCGCCGGCCAGTCCCTGGTCACCTTCGGCCTGGAGCAGCTGGCCGCGGGCGGGAACGTCGAGGACTGGGCGGCCGGCCGCACGGCCCTCGTCATCGGCGCCGGGTCGATGTCGTCCCTGGCCGCCGCGACCCTCGCGCGCGCCGGCATCGCCGAGGTCGTCGTCGCCAACCGCACCTTCGAGCGCGCCGAGCGGCTCGTCCGCATCCTCACCGAGGACGAGGACACCGCGGTGAGCGCCCGCGCGGTGCCGATGGACGCCGTGGCCGGCGAACTGACACGTGCCGACGTCGTCGTCTCCTGTACCGGGGCGACGGGACTGGTGCTCACGGCGGAGGCGGTCGCGCAGGCGGTCGAGGGCCGCACCGGGCAGCCCGTCGCCGACACCGCTCCGACGGCCGCGCGGCCCGCGGCCCCGGCGCGGACCACCGGTCTCGGCGCCGGCGCCGACGAGAACTGCCCGCTGGACCTCGCCGCCGTACAGACCGGCTTCTCCGTCCTGGGCGAGGCCGCCGTGGCCGGCATGGACGCGGCCACCCTGGAGCAGCACGCGGCCTGGGTGGACAAGGGCACGACGGTGGACCGCCGGGACCGCCGTACGCCCGAGGCGGACGCCGAGCTGATCACCGCGC
>NZ_BNBF01000002.1:494613-496722 GCF_014654935.1 Streptomyces capoamus | reverse complement strand
TCGCCGCGACCGTCGCCACCGTCGGCCGGATCCCCGAGCGGCGCAGGCCCGAGCCGGTCGCGGAGCGGCCCGCGCCCTTCTTCTTCCTCCTCGACCTGGCCATGCCCCGCGACATCGACGCGGCCGTGCACCGGCTGGCCGGGGTCCGTCTGGTGGACATCGAGTCGCTCGCGGAGGCCTCCGCCGACGCACCGATGGCGGCCGACGTGGACCAGGTCCGGCGTATCGTCTCCGACGAGGTCGCGGCCTTCGGCGCGGCACAGCGGGCGGCGCACATCACGCCGACCGTGGTGGCGCTGCGCAGCATGGCCGCCGACGTCGTCGCCGGTGAGATCGCCCGCCTCGACGGCCGCCTGCCCGACCTGGACGAACGCCAGCGCGGTGAGATCCGCCAGGCCGTGCACCGGGTCGTCGACAAGCTGCTGCACGCGCCGACCGTACGGGTCAAGCAGCTCGCGGCCGAGCCCGGTGGCGCCGGGTACGCGGACGCGCTGCGCACCCTGTTCGACCTCGACCCCGAGACGGTGGCCGCCGTCTCCCGGGCCGGGGACAGCACACAGACGAAGGACCGACCGGCATGACTGAGAAGGCTTTGAGGCTGGGGACCAGGCGCAGCAAGCTCGCCCTGGCCCAGTCCGGCCAGGTGGCGGAGGCCGTCCGCCGGGCGACCGGGCGGCCCGTCGAGCTGGTCGAGATCACCACGTACGGCGATGTGTCCCGCGAGGCGCTCGCGCAGATCGGCGGCACCGGCGTGTTCGTCACGGCGCTGCGCGACGCGCTGCTCAAGGGCGAGGTGGACTTCGCGGTTCATTCGCTCAAGGACCTGCCGACCACCCAGCCCGAGGAGCTGGCCCTGGCCGCCGTACCGGTGCGCGAGGACCCGCGGGACGTCATCGTCGCCCGCGACGCCCTGAAGCTGACCGACCTGCCGCGCGGGGCGCGCGTCGGCACCGGCGCGCCGCGCCGCATGGCGCAGCTGAACGCGTACGCCCGCGCCCACGGCCTGGACATCGAGACGGTCCCGATCCGGGGCAACGTCGACACCCGCATCGGATACGTCCGGGACGGCGAGCTGGACGCGGTCGTGCTGGCCGCCGCCGGCCTCAACCGGATCGGCCGGATCGACGAGGTGACCGACTTCCTGTCGGTCGACACGGTTCTGCCCGCCCCTGGCCAGGGGGCCCTGGCGATCGAGTGCGCCGCGGTCGACGCGGAACTCGTCGCCGCGCTCGGCGAACTCGACGACCCGTTCACCCGGGCCGCCGTGACCGCCGAACGGTCACTGCTCGCCGCCCTGGAGGCCGGGTGCAGCGCCCCTGTGGGCGCGCTGGCCGACCTTCCCCCACTCTCGGCTCCGCTCGAGCGGGGGGACCCCCAGGCCGACAGGCAGATTTCCAACGAAATGCGCCTGCGCGGCGTCGTCGGCACCACCGACGGCACGCGCATGGTGCAGCTGTCCACCACCGGTCCCGTGCCCCAGACGCACGACCAGGCGTGGGCACTCGGTCGCGAACTCGCCACCGAGATGCTCTCCCAGGGCGCGGCCGGTCTGATGGGGGAGCGAGCACATTGAGCCCCACCGCCCTTCCTGCCGCCGGTCCGGAACACGGGCACGTCACCTTCCTGGGTGCCGGACCCGGAGATCCGGGACTGCTGACTCTGCGCGCCGTGGAGGCGCTGTCGCACGCGGACGTCCTGGTCGCCGAGCACGAGGTGCTCGACGTGATCCGGACGCACGCCCGACAGGGCGTCTCCGTGGTGCCGACGGACGCCGACTCGTCGGTGTCCCCGCCGGGCACGGGCACGCCCCAGCTGACGGTGGTTGACGGCACGTCAACACCCGTCGCTGTCCCGGCTGCTGCACGGGATGCCGCCCATCTTGTCATGGAGGCCGCGCGGGGCGGCAGGCGGGTCGTCCGTGCGGTGTCCGGGGACCCGGGACTTGATACGTACGCGGCCGAGGAAATGCTCGCCTGCGCCGCCGCCGGGGTGCCCTTCGAGGTCGTCCCCGGTGTCGCGGCGGCGGTCGGCGTGCCCGCGTACGCCGGTGTGCCGCTGCGGGACGCCTCGGGCGCGGACGTCCGGTTCGTGGACGCCCGTACCGCCTCC
>NZ_BNBF01000002.1:482285-494570 GCF_014654935.1 Streptomyces capoamus | reverse complement strand
GACCGCTGCTGGACGGAGGTCGGCGCCTCGGACGGCACGGTCGTCGTCTCCACGACGCTGGACTCGGTGGCCGCCGCGGCCGGCGAGCTGGTCTCGGCGGGCCGCAAGCCCGACACCCCGCTGACGGTGACGGTCGCCGGTACGACGACCCGGCAGCGGACCTGGACGGCGACGCTCGGCACGATCGCGCAGACGCTGAAGCAGGCGAAGGTGCTGCCGTCGCCGGACGGCGGCCGGCCGGTGATAGCCGTGGTCGGCGAGCGCAGCGCCGCCGCCCGGCGCGACCAGCTGTCGTGGTTCGAGTCCAAGCCGCTGTTCGGCTGGAAGGTGCTCGTGCCGCGCACGAAGGAGCAGGCGGCGTCGCTCTCCGACCAGCTGCGGTCCTACGGTGCCGTGCCGCACGAGGTCCCCACCATCGCGGTGGAGCCCCCGCGCACGCCCCAGCAGATGGAGCGTGCGGTCAAGGGCCTGGTGACGGGCCGGTACGAGTGGATCGCGTTCACCTCCGTCAACGCGGTGAAGGCGGTCCGGGAGAAGTTCGAGGAGTACGGCCTCGACGCCCGTGCCTTCGCGGGGATCAAGGTGGCCGCGGTGGGCGAGCAGACCGCGAAGGCGCTGGTCGCCTTCGGCGTGAAGCCCGACCTGGTGCCGAGCGGCGAGCAGTCGGCGGCCGGCCTCCTGGAGGACTGGCCCCCCTACGACCCGGTCTTCGACCCGATCGACCGTGTCTTCCTGCCCCGCGCGGACATCGCCACCGAGACCCTGGTGGCCGGTCTGATCGAGCTGGGCTGGGAGGTCGACGACGTCACGGCCTACCGCACGGTCCGCGCGTCGCCGCCGCCGGCGGAGACCCGCGAGGCCATCAAGGGCGGCGGCTTCGACGCGGTCCTGTTCACCTCGTCCTCCACGGTCCGCAACCTGGTCGGCATCGCGGGCAAGCCGCACAACGTGACGGTGATCGCCTGCATCGGCCCGGCCACGGCCAAGACGGCCGAGGAGCACGGTCTGCGGGTGGACGTGATGGCCCCGGAGCCGTCCGTGCACAAGCTCGCGGAAGCGCTGGCCGACTTCGGCATGAAGCGGCGCGCCGCCGCGCTGGAGGCCGGCGACCCGGTGACCCGGCCGAGCGAACGACGGCCGGGTGCGCGCAGGCGCCGCTCCACGACGTGACCTCCGGCTGACGCCGTCCTCAGGGGTGCCCGGGCTTCTGCCGGGGCACCCCTGAGGCGTACGGCAGGAAGGTCGCCCACGCGTCGGGGCCCTCGTGCGCCGAGCGGAACCGCCCTCCCGGTCGCCGGGGCTCTGCCATGCTGGTCGGTATGGGTGGGGGAGATCGCCGGGGGCGCTCCGAGGACGGCACGCCCTGGTTACGCCGGCACGCCGTGGCGCTGCTGGTGACGTGTACCGGGGTGGGGGCAGCGGTTCTGCACATGCTGGCCCCCGGTCTGAACATCGACGGCATCGTGGTGATGCTGCTCGCGATCGCCGTGGTGCCGTGGCTCGGGGAGCTGTTCCGGAGCATCGAGGTACCGGGCTTCGCCCGGATCGAGTTCCGCGACATCGAACGCCGCATCGCGGACGTCCAGCGGACGGCGAACGCCGCGCTCGTCGGTGACGGCCCCGGCGCGGACGACGCCGCGGCGTGGGACACGGTCAGGGAGCTGGCGGCCGAGTACGTGAACGTACGCCTCGAACAGCCGGGCAGCCGTGCCCGGACCCAACGCATGGACAGGATCTTCGCCCGCCTGGTGCGCGCGGCCCAGCGCGTGCCCGACTTCGACGCCCGAGGGCTGCTCGCCTCCCAGGACGCCGGACTGCGCCTGGCGGCCTACGCGCGCCTGTACGCACTGCCCGAGCAGGGCGCGCTGGTCCCACTGGCCGACGCCGCGATCGCCGAGCCGCTCGCCTTCAACCAGTACTGGGGCCTGCGGGCGGTCGAGAGCGGTGTGGCGGACGGAGGAGCGGCACACGTACCGATCGGAGCGGCCCGTCGCCTGATGGAGTTCCGTGCCCGGGCACCGCGGGGCCACGGGGAGGTGGTCGACCGGATCCTCGCCGAGATCGACGAGCGCTGAAGGGACACCCGACATCCCGTCGGCAAAGGCCCCGGCCGGGCGGGCGTAGCGTAGGGGCATGACGAAGTACGGATCGTTTCCCGGTACGCGTCCCCGACGGTTGCGTACCTCCCCCGTCATGCGCCGTATGGTCGCCGAGACCCGGCTGCACCCCGCCGATCTGATCCTTCCGGCGTTCGTCCGGGAGGGAGTCGGCGAGCCGGTGCCAATCGGGTCGATGCCCGGGGTCGTGCAGCACACCCGGGACAGCCTGAAGAAGGCCGCCGCGGAGGCCGTCCAGGCGGGGGTCTCCGGGATCATGCTGTTCGGCGTGCCGGAGGACGGCAAGAAGGACGCCCTGGGCACGGCCGGCACGGACCCGGACGGGATCCTCCAGGTCGCCCTGCGCGACGTCCGGGCCGAGGTCGGCGACGACCTGCTCGTCATGTCCGACCTGTGCCTGGACGAGTTCACCGACCACGGGCACTGCGGGGTCCTGGACGCCGAGGGCCGTGTCGACAACGACGCCACCCTGGAGCGGTACGCCGAGATGGCGCAGGTGCAGGCCGACGCCGGTGCCCACGTCGTCGGCCCGAGCGGCATGATGGACGGTCAGATCGGCGTCATCCGCGACGCGCTCGACCAGATCGGCCGCGAGGACGTCGCGATCCTCGCCTACACCGTCAAGTACTCGTCCGCCTTCTTCGGCCCCTTCCGCGAGGCCGTCGCCTCCTCCCTCAAGGGCGACCGCAAGTCCTACCAGCAGGACCCCGCGAACTGGCGCGAGTCCCTGAAGGAGCTGGAGCTGGACCTGGCCGAGGGTGCCGACATGGTCATGGTCAAGCCGGCCGGTCCCTACCTCGACATCCTCGCCCGGGTCGCGGACGCGGTGGACGTGCCCGTCGCCGCCTACCAGATCTCCGGGGAGTACGCGATGGTCGAGGCCGCCGCCGAGAAGGGCTGGATCGACCGGGACCAGGCGATCCTGGAGACCCTCACCGGCATCAAGCGGGCCGGCGCGCGCAACATCCTCACCTACTGGGCCACCGAGGCGGCCCGGAAGCTGCGCTGACGCACCGCCGGCCCGCGCGGGCGCCGCGTCAGTCCCACCAGAAGGTCCACCTCGTGGCGCCGACCAGCGTCCCCGCGTACGCCCGCAAGGTGGTGGTGCCGCCCGTGGGGCAGAACGCGAGGTGCTCGGCCGCCACCGCCTCGGCCTCCGCCGCGCAGGTCGGCGGGGCCGCGACGGAGACGGCCAGCGTGTCGTAACCGAGTGCCGTGACGCGTATGCCGAAGCGGTCCTCCCAGGAGCGCAGGACCGCGCAGAGCCGGGCCACGTCGTTCTCGTAGTTGAGGGGTCCCGGCCATCCGATCGCCGCCGGTATGTCGGCGGACCGGCGGGCCGGCACCAGGGCGAGGCGCGGCTCCTTCGGCCAGGACCGCGTGCCGTCCGTCAGCTCGTCCGCGACCTGTGCGGCCCGGCTGTCGGGGTCGGCGGCGAGGGAGCAGGCGCCGGCGAGCCCGGGCCAGGCGCTCCCGAACGGCTCGACATGCTCCTCTTCCTCTCCGGCCTCCTCCTCCCAGTACTCCGCGAGGACCTCCTCGGCGTCGTGGTCCCCCGGGTACGACGTGAGCCCCGGGCTCAGCTCCCACTCCTCCGGCCCGGCCATGGCCCCGCCCGCGTCCACGAGCACCGGCAGCAGCCCCGCTCGCCCGGCCGGGGCGCCGAGCATCTTCCAGGTGCCGGGCGCGGCGGGCTTGTCCGCCAGCCACAGCAAGGGCTCGTGCCAGCGCCCTTCGTCCGTCTCGTCGACGAGCCTGCCGGGCGGCAGTTGCAGGCCCAGGGAGCGTCCGCTGGGGTCGGTGGCCAGCCTGGGCAGCGGGTTGGGAAGAGTCGCCATACCGGTGACTGTAGGGGCAGCCACTGACAACGGCCCCCGCCGCCACCGGTGTTGTCGCGCCGGCGGACGGTCAGACCAGCGTGGTGATGCAGAACGGGTGGCCCGCCGGGTCCAGCAGGACCCGCCAGCGGTCCGGCTGCGGCTGGGCCTCCGGCTTGGTCGCGCCCAGCTCCAGCAGGCGGGCCTCGGCCGCCTCCAGGTCGTCCACGCCGACCTCGATGTGGGCCTGCTTCTCCTGGGCCGGGTCCGGCCAGGTGGGCGGGCGGTAGTCGGCCAGGCGGTTGAAGCCCAGGCCCGGCGCGCCGTCCTTGCCGCCGAGGAAGACGAAGTCGTCGGAGGTGTAGGCGACGGAGAGGCCGAACATCTCGCCGTAGAACCGGGACAGTCCGGCCGGGTCGGCGCAGTCGAAGGTGACGGCTGCGTAGCGGAACAGGGGTGCGGAAGCGGTGTCTGTGCTCATGGGGACGACCGTAGGACATGACCCGGACAGGAACGGTCCTGGTCGTCCGGGCCGGTGTGGAAGACTTCCGCCGTGCTGAGCGCCTCCGCCCGTCTGCTGCGTCTGCTCGCGCTGCTCGCCGCCCGGCCCTCCTGGACCTGCGCCGAGCTGGCCGAACGGATGGCCGTCACCGACCGCACCGTGCGGCGGGACGTCGCCAGGCTGAGGGAGCTGGGCTACACCGTCGACTCCGACCCCGGCCCCTGGGGCGGTTACCGGCTGCGGGCCGGCTCGCGCGTGCCGCCGCTGATCCTGGACGACGAGGAGGCGCTGGCCGTGGCCGTGGGGCTGCGGGAGGCCGCGCTCGGCGGAGGACTCGGCGGGGACCAGGCCGCGCTGTCCGCGCTGCTGAAACTGCGGCAGGTGCTGCCGCCCCGGATCGCCGAGCGGCTCGGGGAGTGGGACGACGCCCTGGTCCGGCTGCCC
Source organism: Streptomyces capoamus (assembly GCF_014654935.1). GTDB lineage: Bacteria > Actinomycetota > Actinomycetes > Streptomycetales > Streptomycetaceae > Streptomyces > Streptomyces capoamus. The sequence goes on along the minus strand of NZ_BNBF01000002.1, from coordinate 489,690 downwards.
TGGCCCGACGCGCCCCGGCTGCGGCCCGGCGTGCTGCTGGAACTGGCCGCCGCCTGCCGGCGCGGCGAACGCACCCGGCTGTCGTACCGCGACGGGCAGGGCCGGAACACGGTCCGGGACGTCGACCCCTACCGGCTCGTGCACACCGGACGGCGCTGGTACTTCGTCGCCCGGGACGTGGACCGGGGCTGGCGCACCTTCCGCGCCGACCGGGTCGAGCGGCTCCAGTCCACCGGCCGGCCGGTGGAGATCACCGACCCGCCGGACCCGGCGCGGCTCGTCTCCCGCAACACCGCGAACGGCCCCTACCCGATGTCGGCCAGCGTCCGGCTGCCGCTGCCCCTGGCGGACGCCCTGCGGGTCGTGCCCGCCACCGTCGGCACCCACCGCGCCGACGGACCGGACGCCACCGTCGTGGACATCGGCGGTCCGGACGCGGACGGGCTCGCCCGCTACCTGCTGGGCCTCGCCACTCCCTTGCGGGTCCTGGGCCCGGACGCCGTACGGGAGGCCTTCGTGCGCCGCGCGCGGGAACTCCTCGCCGCGCAGACGGCCGACGGCCCGCCCCCGGAGTGAGGGCGGGCCGCCGGCGTCGATCCGTGCCCGGTCAGAGCTTCTCGGGCGTGCGGATGCCCAGCAGGGCCATGCCCTGGTGCAGCGTGCGGGCCGTCACGTCGCACAGGAACAGCCGGTTCTCCACCTGCTCGGGCGAACCGGCCTTCAGGACCGGGCACTTGTCGTAGAACGACGTGTACAGCGACGCCAGCTGGTACAGGTACGCCGTCATCTTGTGCGGGGCGTACTCCGCCGCCGCCTCCCGGACCGTCTCCGCGAAGGAGTCCAGGTGCAGGCCGAGGGCGCGCTCCGCCGCGTGCAGGGCCAGCTCCGGACGGGCCGCGGGACGGACCTCGCCGGCCTTGCGGAGGATGGACCGGATACGGGCGTACGCGTACTGGAGGTAGACGGACGTGTCGCCGTTCAGCGAGACCATCTGGTCCAGGTCGAACTTGTAGTCCCGGTTCGCCGACGTCGACAGGTCCGCGTACTTCACCGCGCCGATGCCCACCTGGGCGCCCCGCTCGGCGATCTCCTCCTCGGACAGGTCCTGGGCCTTCTCGCGGACGACCGCCGACGCGCGCTCGACCGCCTCGTCCAGCAGGTCCACCAGGCGGACCGTCTCGCCCTCACGCGTCTTGAACGGCTTGCCGTCCTTGCCGAGGACCGTGCCGAAGGCCAGCTGCACCGCCGTCACGTCGTCGTTCAGCCAGCCGGCCCGGCGGGCGGTCTCGAAGACCATCCGGAAGTGCAGGGCCTGGCGCGCGTCCACCACGTAGAGGAGGGTGTCCGCCTTCAGGTTGAAGACGCGGTCGCGGATCGCCGAGAGGTCGGTGGCCGCGTAGCCGTAGCCGCCGTCCGACTTCTGCACGATCAGCGGGACCGGGTTGCCGTCCGGGCCCTTGATGTCGTCGAAGAACACGCACAGGGCGCCTTCGGAGCGGACGGCCACGCCCGACTCCTCCAGCAGGCGGCAGGTCTCCGCCAGCATGTCGTTGTACCCCGACTCGCCGACGATGTCCGCGTCCCGGATCTCCATGTCCAGCTTCTCGAAGACGGAGAAGAAGTAGATCTTCGACTCGTCCACGAACTTCTGCCACATGGCCAGCGTGTGCGGATCCCCGGCCTGCAGGTCCACCACCCGGCGCCGGGCGCGCGTCTTGAACTCCTCGTCGGAGTCGAACTTCTTGCGCGCGGCCTTGTAGAGGCGGTCCAGGTTGGACATCGCCTCCTCGCCGCTCACCTCGGCACCGCCGTGGTCCAGCTCGTGCGGGTGCTCGTCCAGGTACTGGATGAGCATGCCGAACTGGGTGCCCCAGTCGCCGATGTGGTGCCGGCGGACCACGTTCTCGCCGGTGAACTCCAGCAGCTGCACCACCGAGTCACCGATCACCGCGGACCGCAGGTGGCCGACGTGCATCTCCTTCGCCACGTTCGGCTGCGCGTAGTCGATGACCGTCGTGCCGGGCCGCTCGGCGGACGGCACGCCGAGGCGGCCCGTCTCGTCCGCGTACCGCGCGGCCAGGTTCCCGGTGATCGCCTTGTCCGCGATCGTGAGGTTGAGGAAGCCGGGGCCGGAGACCTCGACGTCCTGGATCACGTCACCCGTCACCACCCGGGAGACGACCTGCTCCGCCAGCTCCCGCGGGTTCGCCTTCGCCTTCTTCGCCAGCGCCAGGATGCCGTTGGCCTGGAAGTCGGCCCGGTCGCTTCGTCGCAGCAGCGGGTCCGCGCCGGCGGCCTCCGGCAGGGTGGCCGAGAGGGCGGACGCGAGGTGCTGCTGGACGTTGTCGCTGAGGGACGTGACCGAGGCCATAGGTATGGGTGCCGTTCTCCTCGTGGGGATGGATAGACCCAGCCAGTATCCCACGGGGGGTAAAGCCGTTTTCCCGGCCGCGATCCCGTCTGTGAGAATGGAGTGTCACCCCGTTCAGAAAGAAGGACGTGCCGATCGTGGCTCAGAGCACCGAGACCACCGACTGGGTCTCCCGTTTCGCGGATGAGGTCATCGAGGAGTCGGAGCGCCGGGCCCCGGGCAAACCGGTCGTCGTCGCGTCCGGACTCTCCCCCTCCGGGCCGATCCACCTCGGCAACCTCCGTGAGGTCATGACCCCGCACCTCGTCGCCGACGAGATCCGCCGCCGCGGCCACCAGGTCCGGCACCTGATCTCCTGGGACGACTACGACCGGTACCGCAAGGTCCCGGCCGGCATCGCCGGCGTCGACGAGTCCTGGGCCGAGCACATCGGCAAGCCGCTGACCTCCGTCCCCGCCCCCGAGGGCTCCGCCCACCCGAACTGGGCCGAGCACTTCAAGGCCGCGATGACCGCCTCGCTCGCCCAGCTCGGCGTCGAGTTCGACGGGATCAGCCAGACCGAGCAGTACACCTCCGGCGCCTACCGCGAGCAGATCCTGCACGCCATGAAGCACCGGAACGACATCGACGCCATCCTCGACCAGTACCGGACGAAGAAGGCGCCGAAGAAGCAGCAGCAGAAGGCCGTCGACGCGGCCGAGCTGGAGGCCGAGGAGGGCTCCGGCGCCGCCTCCGAGGACGACGGGAGCTCCGGCTCCGCCGGCTACTTCCCGTACAAGCCGTACTGCGGCGGCTGCGGCAAGGACCTGACCACCGTCACCTCCTACGACGACGACAGCACCGAGCTGGCCTACACCTGCACCGCCTGCGGCTTCGCCGAGACCGTCCGGCTGAGCGAGTTCAACCGCGGCAAGCTGGTCTGGAAGGTCGACTGGCCGATGCGCTGGGCCTACGAGGGCGTGATCTTCGAGCCCAGCGGAGTCGACCACTCTTCGCCCGGGTCCAGCTTCCAGGTCGGCGGCCAGATCGTCGGCATCTTCGGCGGCGAGCAGCCCATCGGCCCCATGTACGCCTTCGTCGGCATCTCCGGCATGGCGAAGATGTCCTCCTCCCGGGGCGGTGTCCCCACCCCGGCGGACGCGCTGAAGATCATGGAGCCGCAGCTGCTGCGCTGGCTCTACGCCCGCCGCAGGCCCAACCAGTCCTTCAAGATCGCCTTCGACCAGGAGATCCAGCGGCTCTACGACGAGTGGGACAAGCTCGCCGCCAAGGTCACTGACGGCTCCGCCCTGCCCGGCGACCTGGCCGCGTACACCCGCGCCGTCGGCACCGCCGCCGGCGAACTGCCGGCGACGCCGCGCCCGCTGCCGTACCGCACGCTGGCCTCCGTCGCCGACATCACCGCCGGACACGAGGACCAGGCCCTGCGGATCCTCTCCGAACTGGACCCCGAGCAGCCCCTGGCCACCCTGGACGAGGTACGGCCGCGCTACGACAAGGCCGAGGCGTGGATCAACACGCACGTCCCCGCCGACCAGCGGACCATCGTGCGCGACGAACCCGACACCGACCTGCTCAAGTCCCTCGACGAGGCCTCCCAGCAGTCCGTACGACTGCTGCTCGACGGACTCGCCGACCACTGGTCGCTCGACGGGCTCACCCACCTCGTCTACGGGGTCCCGAAGGTCCAGGCCGGCTTCGCCGCCGACGCCACGCCCAAGGAACTCCCGCCCGAGATCAAGACGGCCCAGCGGACGTTCTTCGCCCTGCTGTACCACCTGCTCGTCGGCCGCGACACCGGTCCCCGCCTGCCCACCCTGCTCCTCGCGGTCGGACAGGACCGGGTACGGCACCTGCTCGGCGCGTAAGCCGCACGACGGACATGACGAAGGGGCCCTCCGCCGGAGGGCCCCTTCGTCATGTCCGTCGTGCCGTCAGGCGATGTGGTCCTCTTCCAGCTCCGCGTTGAAGCGGTTGGTGAAACGATTGACCATGCGCTCCGCGTCCCGTGCGGGAACCGTGAGGCCGAACGTCGCCTCCACCGCCTCGCCGAACTGGTGCGGCGTGGGCAGGCTGCCGTCGATCGACTTGCGGAAGACCTGGTAGTAGTCCTCCTCCGTCGGGTCCGGCTGGGGGACGCCCCCGCCGTCGCCCAGCTCGCGGGTGCGGTTCGGGCCCACCGGGATGGGGAAGCTGCCCGTCTCCTCCGGAGAGGGCTGCTGGAACTGACCCGGCGGCTGCTCCTCGTACCAGTCCCCGTACTCCTCCTCGGGGGCGTACTGGGGCTCCTGCATCATCGGGTCGTACGTCGGGTCGTACCCGCCGTGGTACTCGATCTCCTTCGGCGCCTGGAACCAGGGGCTCTGCTCGTCCGCCGCGGGCTCCTCCGGACGCTGCCCGCCGGCGGGCGCCGCCCGCCCCGGCACGGGCGCGGTCCCGGCCGCACGGGCACCGTCCGCCGCCGCGGCCGGCGCGCCCGCGACCGCGGCGCCCGCCGTCACGGGCTGCGGCTGCCGCACCACCGGAGGCAGCAGCGCCGGCTCGATGCCCGCCGCCGCCAGCCCCGCCGGAGCCGTCTCCGCCAGCGGTACGCCGTACCTCGCCAGCCTCAGCGGCATCAGGGACTCCACCGGAGCCTTCCTGCGCCACGCCCGGCCGAAGCGGCTGCGCAGCCGGGCCTGGTAGACGAGACGTTCCTGCTCCAGCTTGATCACCTGGTCGTAGGACCGCAGCTCCCACAGCTTCATACGGCGCCACAGCAGGAACGTGGGCACCGGGGAGAGCAGCCAGCGGGTGAGGCGGACGCCCTCCATGTGCTTGTCGGCCGTGATGTCGGCGATCCGGCCGACCGCGTGGCGGGCCGCCTCGACCGAGACGACGAACAGGATCGGGATGACGGCGTGCATGCCCACGCCCAGCGGATCCGGCCAGGCGGCCGCACCGTTGAACGCGATCGTCGCCGCTGTCAGCAGCCACGCCGTCTGGCGCAGCAGCGGGAAGGGGATCCTGATCCAGGTCAGCAGCAGATCGAGGGCGAGGAGAACGCAGATGCCCGCGTCGATGCCCACCGGGAACACGTAGGAGAAGTTCCCGAAGCCCTTCTTGATGGCCAGCTCGCGGACGGCCGCGTACGAACCGGCGAAGCCGATGCCGGCGATGATCAAGGCGCCGGTCACGACCACGCCGATGAGAACGCGGTGCATCCGAGTCAGCTGCAGTGGCGCGGCCACTCGTACTCCCCTCCCCTTGCGTGATGTTGCGCGCAACAGAGTGGCACACGTGTGCGGCGAACGCTCTGCCGGTCAGCGGCTACGGCTCCCGGCGGGCCCCCTCAGGCGGCCGACCGGGACGGGGGCGCACTGGACGAAGCCGACGCGGACGGAGCCTTCGACGCCGCCTTGGAAGGCGACTTCGAAGGAGACGCTGACTTCGACGGCTCCGACGGCTCCGACGACCCGGACGGCGAACTGGCCGCGCCGCCCGCGCCGTTGGCCGCCGACACCGACGCCACGACCTCCTTGAGCGCCTTCTGGGCCGCCTTCGTCAGATCCTCCGCGTCCGGCGTCTTCTCACCCGCCAGACCGGCACCGTTGTAGTCCAGCGTCACCACGACGTTCTCCACCCGGGCGACGACCGTCTGCTGCTTGAAGAGGCCTTCCTTCTTCTTCAGGTCGTAGCGCACCGCCGTCGCCTCCGCACCCGTATCCGACAACGGCACGACCTTGGTGTTCTTGGCGCCGTCCACCGACTGGACGTCCTTGGCCTGCCGCGTGAAGTACGCGTGCGCCTGGTCCGCACCCGACCCGCGCGCGGCGTCCGAGTCGAAACGCAGCAGGGAGACCGTCAGCCAGCGGAACTGCGAACCCTTCACCCCGTTGTTGTCGAGGCTGTTCCACGAGCAGGACCCACGCGACGACGGATCGTCCGAACTGCCCTTCTTCGCCGACTTCACACCCTTCGGAACCAGATCCTCCAGGCTCTTCTTCGACAGCACCGCGCACGCGTCGGGAAGCTTCCCGTACGCGGCGGCCTCCACGGTCGGCGACGCACTCGCCGAGGGCGGCGTGCTGCCGCCGCCCGCCGACTGCGTGCTCCCGGCACCGGACTCGGCCTTGGAATCACCCGAGTCCGAGGAACAGGCGGCCGTGATCAGAACCGCGGGAACGGCTGCCGCGCAGACAAGAGCGCGGCGGAGGCGCTTGGCTCGCTGGCTGGGCTGGGCACTGTCGTCTCGCTGGGCTGCTCGCTGCATGGTTCCTTCACTCATGACGCTCGGTGTTCGTGCGGGTTCCTGCGGGGCCACGGTACGCGGTGGGGGAGCCGGGGGTTCTCCGTTCCCGCGCTTTGCGAACCGGGACGGACCCGACCGGCAAACGGATCAGCCGCCCAGCGCGTCATCCAGCCGGGAGGCCAGATTCAAGGCCCTGTCCTGCATTTCCTTGCTGTCCGGCACCGCCCCCACGGCCATCGGCTGCTCCTCGTACTGCAGCGTGACGATGACGTTGGACGTGCGGAACACCACAGTCACGGTCCGCTGTTCGGCCGTCGAACCGGAGGTGTTCAACCGGTCGTCCAGATACGCCTCGTCACCGACGTCGGAGAGCGTGCGGGGCTGCAGATCGGTGGGCGTGGCACCGGACGAGGAGGCGTCCGGGGACCCGGACGAGGAAGTGCCGTCGCCCGCCGCCCCCTTCGGCGGGGCGGACGAGGCCGAGGGCGGACCCGAGGCCGCCGAGGCTCCGGAGGACGAGGGCGTCGGGGACGGCGGTGGCGCGGAGGAACCGCTCGGCGCCGGCAGGTCGGCCGCCGACTCCTGCTCCCCGAACAGCTTCTGCGCCTGGTCGTCGTCGCTGACCGCGTTGTCGTACGACACCACGCGCTCGAAGTCCACCGACAGCCGGTCCGTGGCGTCCGCCGACTCCACCTTCCACCGGCAGCCGACCTTGCGGTCGGTGTCGTAGGTGAGCGCGGCCTCGCCCTCGTACGCCTTCTCCCGCTGGTCCGGGTCCGTGATCCGCGCGATGCCCGGCAGCA
>NZ_BNBF01000002.1:478007-482239 GCF_014654935.1 Streptomyces capoamus | reverse complement strand
GCGCGTCCAGCGTGTCGTGGCCGACCGCGCCGCAGGGCTCGGGGAGCGTGCGGTACTTGCCCGGCTGTGCGGCCACGGTGGCCGTACCGGCGTCGCCCGGGTTGGCGTCGTCCGTCGCGCCGTCGCTCCCGGAACCGCTCGTGCAGCCGGCCAGCAGCGCCGCGAGGAGGGCGGCGGTGCCGGATACGTACGCCTTCCGCTGCACGGTCGGGCTCCTCTCGACGGTGTGTGCTCGCTCGGTGCTCCAGTGTCCCCGCTGGTTATTCGCTTGCCGCAGCGGGGCGCCCCCTGGAGACAATGTGTATCGCACGCACTGCCGTGGACGCCGGTCCCTTGTCCCTTTTCATCGACCCTGGCGCCGCTTTTGCGTTTTGCCGCTCATCAGCCTTTTGTCGTCGCTTTCGGGGGAATGAGGAACATATGTCGTACGTGGAGATGCCGGGCGCCAAGGTCCCGATCCGGATGTGGACGGACCCGGCGACGGTCGAGGACGTGGCCCTGCGCCAGCTCCAGAACGTGGCCACCCTGCCGTGGATCAAGGGCCTGGCCGTGATGCCGGACGTGCACTACGGCAAGGGCGCGACGGTGGGCTCGGTCATCGCCATGCAGGGCGCGGTGTGCCCGGCGGCGGTGGGCGTGGACATCGGCTGCGGCATGTCGGCCGTGAGGACGTCGCTGACGGCGAACGACCTCCCCGGGGACCTGTCCCGGCTGCGGTCGAAGATCGAGCAGGCCATTCCGGTGGGGCGGGGGATGCACGACGAACCAGTCGAGCCGGGTGACTTCCACGGATTGGCCACGGCCGGGTGGGAGGACTTCTGGGGGCGGTTCGACGGGGTCGCGGAGGCGGTCAGATTCCGTCAGGAACGTGCCTGGAAGCAGATGGGAACGCTCGGCTCGGGAAACCATTTCGTCGAGGTGTGCACGGATACGGACGGTTCCGTATGGCTCATGCTCCACTCCGGTTCCCGGAACATCGGCAAGGAACTCGCCGAGCACCACATCGGCGTGGCCCAGAAGCTCCCGCACAACCAGGGCCTGGTCGACCGTGACCTCGCCGTCTTCGTGTCGGACACCCCGCAGATGGCGGCCTACCGCAACGACCTGTTCTGGGCGCAGGAGTACGCCAAGTACAACCGCACCCTGATGATGGCGCTCCTGAAGGACGTGGTCCGCAAGGAGTTCAAGAAGGCGAAGCCGGCCTTCGAACCGGAGATCTCCTGCCACCACAACTACGTGGCGGAGGAGCGGTACGAGGGGATGGACCTGCTCGTCACCCGCAAGGGCGCGATCCGGGCCGGCTCCGGCGACTACGGGATCATCCCCGGCTCGATGGGCACGGGGTCGTACATCGTGAAGGGCCTCGGCAACGAGCTGTCCTTCAACTCGGCCTCGCACGGCGCGGGCCGGCGGATGAGCCGGAACGCGGCCAAGCGGCGCTTCTCCACCCAGGACCTGGAGGAGCAGACCCGGGGTGTGGAGTGCCGGAAGGACTCCGGTGTCGTGGACGAGATCCCGGGCGCCTACAAGTCGATCGACCAGGTCATCGACCAGCAGCGGGACCTGGTCCAGGTCGTGGCGAAGCTGAAGCAGGTCGTCTGCGTCAAGGGCTGACCTCCAGCGAGTCCAGCCAGCGCAGCAGGCGTGCGCCCTCCCTGGTCATGATGTCGGGGTCGCGGAGGGCGTTGGCCAGGAGGGACATGCCCTGGTACGCGGAGACCAGGGTGAGGGCGTGGTCGTCCGGGGCGGGCAGGCCCCACTGGCGGAACTGGGCGGCCGTCCAGTCCAGGAGGCGGCGGACGACCGCGCCGGCCTCCGCGTCCAGGGTGCCGTCGGCGCGCTTGTCGAGTTCGACGGCCAGGGTGCCGGTGGGGCAGCCGTGGCGGGCCGCGGTCTCGCGCTGGGCGGTCCAGGCTTCGACCAGCGCCTTGAGGCGGTCGCGCGGGGCCGGCAACTCGTCCAGGGCGGCGGTGAGTTCGTCCAGGTGTGCCTGGTGCTCCGCCAGTGCCGCCCGGACCAGTTCGTCCTTGGTCTTGAAGTAGTAGTAGACGTTCCCGACCGGTACGCCGGCCTCGCGGGCGATGTCGGCGAGGGTGGTGCGCTCGACGCCCTGCTCGTGCAGGACGCGGGCGGCCGCGGCCGTGAGGCGCCGCCGCTTCTGGGACGCCCGGGCGCGCCGATCCACTGAGTTTGTCACCTGACTGACTATAGACAGGCGGGGGTGACGACGTGTTATGTTCGAGTAAGTCAGTTGACTAACTCAAAAGTAGGGGGAGCGATGATCGCTGTCACCGGGGCCACCGGGAACATCGGGCGGATGCTGGTGGGGATGCTGGCCGGGGCCGGTGAGGAGGTCGTGGCCGTGTCCCGGGGGGACGGGACGGGCGGGCCGGCCGGGAACGGGGTGCGGTGGGTGCGCGGCGGAGTGGGGGACGCCGGGAGTCTGCGGCCCGCGCTGGACGGGGCCCGGGCGGTCTTCCTCGTGCTGGGCGGCGAGCTGAACTTCCGGGGGGAGCGCCCCGGTGCCGTGGTGGAGGCGGTCGCGGATGCCGGGGTCAGGCGGATCGTGCTGGTGTCGTCGCAGGTCAGCGCCACCCGGCCGGAGGCGCCCTCGCATGCCCGGCTGCGGGCGTTCGAGGCCGCCGTGCGGGAGTCCGGGCGGGAGTTCACCGTGCTGCGGCCGGCCGGGTTCGCGTCCAACGCGCTCGCCTGGAGCGAGTCGGTGCGCACCCGGCGCACGGTGTACGCGCCCTTCGGCGGTGTCGCGCTGCCCGTGGTCGATCCGGCGGACATCGCCGCCGTGGCCGCCGCCGCGCTGCTGGAGGACGGGCACGCGGGCCGGACGTACGAGCTGACCGGCCCGGAGCCGATCAGTCCGCGCGGGCAGGCGGAGGTCCTCGCGGCGGCCCTGGGGGAGGAGGTGGCGTTCGTGGAACTGTCCCGGGAAGAGGCGCACGCGGGGATGGCGCGGTTCATGCCCGAGCAGGTGGTCGCCGGCACGCTGGACGTCCTCGGTGCGCCGCTGCCGGCCGAGCGGCGGCCCGGCCCGGGTGTGGAGGCCGTGCTGCACCGGCCGGCCGCGCCCTTCGCCGCGTGGGCCGAGCGGAACCTGGCGGCGTTCGCCTGAGCCCCCCCCCGCCCGGCGGGCTACTTCGCGTGCCGTACGGCGTAGATCATCACGAAGGCGACGAAGTGGATGCCGAAGAGGAAGTAGGCCAGGAAGTACCAGACCTGGCGTTCGTTCTTCGTCTCCTGCGCCAGGCGCCGCTTCTCGAAGGTGTCCGCGGTCGAGGGGGCCCCGGCCGCGGGACCCTCCGTCAGGGGGTCGTCCTCCATCAGCGTTCCCGGTGGACCTTGGTGTTGGACGCCTGGGCGCGCGGGCGCAGGACCAGGAGGTCGACGTTGACGTGGCTGGGGCGGGTGACCGCCCAGGTGATGGTCTCGGCCACGTCGTCGGCGGTGAGGGGCTCGGCGACGCCCTCGTACACCTTGGAGGCCTTCTCGGTGTCGCCGCCGAAGCGGGTGAGGGCGAACTCGTCGGTCTTGACCATGCCGGGGGCGATCTCGACGACGCGGACCGGCTGGCCGACGATCTCCAGGCGGAGGGTCTCGGCGAGGACGTGGGCGCCGTGCTTGGCGGCCACGTAGCCGCCGCCGCCCTCGTAGGTGCCGTGGCCGGCGGTGGAGGAGACGACCACGATCACGCCGTCGCCGCTCGCGACCAGCTTCGGCAGCAGGGCCTGGGTGACGTTGAGGGTGCCGATGACGTTGGTCTCGTACATCGTGCGCCAGTCGGCGGGGTCGCCGGTGGCGACCGGGTCGGCGCCGAGGGCACCGCCGGCGTTGTTGACGAGGACGCCGATGGTCTGGAAGGCGGTGGCGAACTCGTCGACGGCGGCGCGGTCGGTCACGTCGAGCTGGTAGGCGACGGCGGAGTGGCCGGCCCCGGTGAGTTCCTCGGCGAGGGCTTCGATGCGGTCCTTGCGGCGGGCGGTGAGGACGACGCGGTAACCGGCCGCGGCGAGCTGCCGGGCCGTGGCGGCTCCGATGCCGCTGCTCGCGCCGGTGACGACGGCGATGCGGGAGGCGGCGGACGGGGCGGCGGTGGCCATGGCTGCTCCTGGGGCTGCGTCGGGGTGGTGCGCCGGGATGGGTCGTGTCCAGCGTAAGTGAGCCTCAGCCGCCGTTCCGTGGCGCCCACATGATGAGAGCCATCCCGGCGACGCAGACCA
>NZ_BNBF01000002.1:473824-477970 GCF_014654935.1 Streptomyces capoamus | reverse complement strand
GCGCCCCGGTGATGTCCCAGCGGTCGGGGCGGTAGCCGTCGGCGACGGCGCCCCACAGCAGGGAGCCGGCCACGAAGATCCCGCCGTAGGCGGCGAGGACGCGGCCGAAGTGGGCGTCGGGCTGGAAGGTGGCGACGAAGCCGTACGCGGCGAGGGAGAGGACGCCGCCGGCCGTCCACGGCCAGCCGCGGTGTTCGCGTACGCCCTGCCAGACCAGCCAGGCGCCGCCGATCTCGAAGAGGGCGGCGACGGCGAAGAGGGCGGCGGAGCGGAGGATCGGCATGGGCGCAGCTTTCCATGTGGGGGCGGTGTCACCTTGTTGGAGGGCGCCCGGGTGCGGTGCGCGTGGCATACATCCGTACGGCGGCCGTCGTCGCGGCGGCCGGGTGTGCGGCGGTGCCGGCGCGAGCGAGGAGTGGTGGGCGTGCGGATGCGGGCGTGGGTGTTGTCCGGGGTGTGTGCCGGTGCCGTCCTGGTTCCGGGGACGGCGGTGGCCGGCGCGGTCCCGGAGGCGGATCTGGCCTTCCACGGCACGGCGGTGCTGGACGAAGACCGGGCGGAGGTGCGGCTGACCCCGCTGGACAACGGGCCGGCCGCCGTCGCGGACGCCACGGTCCGGCTGCGCTGGTCGGTGGAGCTGGCCGACGCGCAGGAGTTGCCGGCCCGGTGCGTCCGGGAGGACGAGCGGACGGTGCTGTGCGGGACGGGGGCGCTGGCGGTGGCGGCGCCGGGGGAGCGGCTGCGGGTGCCGGTGCGGCTGCGGGAGCGGCCCTCGGAGGTGACGTTGGAGATCGACACGGTGTGGAGCGCGGGCGCGGTGGACCAGGACCGGTCGAACGACCGGGTGGCGGTGCTGGTGCTGGACACGGGGGACGAGTACGCCTTCTGAGGCGTCGGCCTCCTGAGGCGTCGACCTTCTGAGGCGTCGACCTTCTGAGGCGTCGACCTTCTGAGGCGTCGCCCGTCCCGGGTCAGGCGGGGGTGTCGGCGTCGTAGCGTTCGCGGGCGGTGCGGACCTCGTCGAAGTGGGTCTCCGCCCAGTCCTTCACGGCGGTGAGCAGCCCGGCGAGGCTGGCGCCCAGCGGGGTGAGGGCGTAGTCGACGCGGACCGGGACGGACGGGGTGACCGTGCGGCTGAGGATGCCGTCCCGTTCGAGGGCGCGCAGGGTCTGGGTGAGCATCTTGGGGCTGACGCCGGCGAGCTTGCGGCTGAGGTCGCTGAAGCGCAGCGGGCCGGGGGCCAGGGCGGCGACGACGAGGCTGACCCACTTGTCGCTCAGCCGCCCGAGGAGCTGGTTGGTGGGGCACTCGCGCAGGAAGGCGTCGTAGTGGGTGCGGGCCTGTTCGCGGCGCTGGGCGGCGGTCATGGTGGCCATGGGCTCTTCCTCTCGGGACACCTACGCACTCTCAGGTAACTACTTACCAATGGATAGTACCTCTCCTACGGTTGGTCTCGCGGTCGGAAACGGGCCGCGGAATCCCCAAGTTCCTTGTATGCGAGGAGAGTTTTCATGCGTGCTGCTGTGGTGAGGTCGTTCGGCGGTCCCGAAGCGGTGGAGATCGCGGAGGTGGCGGTCCCGGAGCCGGGGGCGCGTCAGGTGCGGATCAAGGTGGCCGCGGGGGCGCTGAACCCCGTGGACGCGGGGGTGCGCGCCGGTTTCTTCGGCGGGGCCGGCAAGACGCTCGGGCTCGGCTGGGACGTGGCCGGGACGGTGGACGCGGTCGGCTCCGCTGCGGCCTGGCAGATCGGTGACCCGGTGGTGGCGCTGGTGGCGGGGGTGGCCGCTCCGCTGGGGGCGCACGCGGAGTACGTGGTGGTGGCCACGGACGCGGCGGCGAAGGCGCCGGCCACGGTGGACGCCGTGCACGCGGGCACGCTGCCGCTGAACGGGCTGACCGCGCTGCAGGCGCTGGGGCTGCTGGACCTCGCGCCGGGCCAGTCGCTGCTGGTGACCGGGGCGGCCGGGGCGGTCGGCGGGTTCGCGGTGCAGTTGGCGGCGCACCGGGGGATCGAGGTGACCGGGCAGGCCCGGGCGGGCGACGAGGAGCTGGTGCGTTCGCTGGGTGCCGCGCGCTTCACGGCCGAGGGGGTGGAGCCGGGGAGCGTGGACGCGGTGCTGGACGCGGCGGTGCTCGGCGGCGCGGCCCTGGAGTGGGTGCGGGACGGGGGTGCGTACGTCGGGGTGCGGCCGGGGGCGTTCCCGGAGCCGGTGCGCGGGGTGCGGACGGGGGCCGTGGAGGTGGCCGCGGACGGGGCCGGGCTGGCGGAGCTGGTCCGGCTGGTCGACGAGGGGGTGCTGACCCTGCGGGTGGCCGAGACCTACGCCCTGGCGGAGGCGGCGCAGGCGCACGCCCGGCTGGCTGCGGGTGGGGTGCGGGGGCGGCTGGTGCTGGTGCCCTGATCCCGGCGGGCGGCCGGAATATCCGGGGAGGGGTGACCGTTCCGAGGGTATAGTTGAACGGTCAACAACCTGGAGGGTGAGCGACCATGCAGTTCGGGATCTTCACGGTCGGCGACGTCACGCCGGACCCCACCACGGGCCGGACCCCGACCGAGCGCGAGCGGATCAAGGCCATGGTCGCCATCGCGCTGAAGGCCGAGGAGGTCGGGCTCGACGTCTTCGCCACCGGCGAGCACCACAACCCGCCGTTCGTGCCGTCGTCCCCGACCACCATGCTCGGCTACATAGCCGCGCGGACGGAGAAGCTGATCCTCTCCACGTCCACCACGCTGATCACCACCAACGACCCGGTGAAGATCGCGGAGGACTACGCGATGCTCCAGCACCTGGCCGACGGGCGCGTCGACCTGATGATGGGCCGCGGCAACACCGGACCGGTCTACCCCTGGTTCGGCAAGGACATCCGGGAGGGCATCAACCTCGCCGTCGAGAACTACGCCCTGCTGCGCCGCCTGTGGACCGAGGACGTCGTGGACTGGGAGGGCAAGTTCCGCACCCCGCTGCAGGGCTTCACCTCCACCCCGCGCCCGCTGGACGACGTGGCGCCGTTCGTCTGGCACGGCTCCATCCGCTCGCCGGAGATCGCCGAGCAGGCCGCGTACTACGGCGACGGCTTCTTCCACAACAACATCTTCTGGCCCGCCGACCACACCAGGCGGATGGTCGAGTTCTACCGGAAGCGGTACGCCCACTACGGGCACGGGACGCCCGAGCAGGCCATCGTCGGCCTGGGCGGCCAGGTGTTCATGCGGAAGAACTCGCAGGACGCGGTCACCGAGTTCCGGCCGTACTTCGACAACGCGCCGGTGTACGGCCACGGGCCCTCGCTGGAGGACTTCACCGAGCAGACCCCGCTGACCGTCGGGTCCCCGCAGCAGGTGATCGAGAAGACCCTGGCCTTCCGCGAGTACGCCGGCGACTACCAGCGCCAGCTGTTCCTCATGGACCACGCGGGGCTGCCGCTGAAGACCGTGCTGGAACAGCTCGACCTGCTCGGCGAGGAGGTCGTGCCCGTGCTGCGCGAGGAGTTCGCCAAGGGGCGCCCGGCCCACGTGCCTCAGGCGCCGACCCACCAGTCGCTGCTCGCCGCGAAGGAGAAGAAGGAGAAGGAGGCGGCCACCGTATGAACCACCGCATGAAGCTCGTCGTCGTGTCGGCGGGACTGGGCGTCCCGTCCTCCACCCGGCTGCTCGCCGACCGGCTGGCCGCCGCCGTCGGCCGGCAGGCGGAGGCGGACACCGAGGTGATCGAGCTGCGTGAACTCGCCGTCGAGATCGCGCACCACTTCACCAACGGGTTCGCGGGCAAGGCGCTCGCCGCCGCGCAGGACGCGGTGGCGGGGGCCGACGGCCTGATCGTCGTCACGCCCGTGTTCAGCGCGTCCTACAGCGGGCTGTTCAAGTCGTTCTTCGACGTGCTGGACAAGGACGCGCTGACCGGGAAGCCGGTGCTGATCGGCGCGACCGGGGGGACGGGGCGGCACTCGCTGGTGCTGGAACACGCGCTGCGGCCGTTGTTCGCTTACCTGCGGGCCGTGGTCGTACCGACCGGGGTGTACGCGGCGTCCGAGGACTGGGGCGCGGACGGGCTGGCCGAGCGGATCGAGCGGGCGGCGGCCGAACTGGCCGCGCTCATGCCGCTGGCCCCGCGGGCCGGCGAGGACGTGGTGGTGCCCTTCGCCGAA
>NZ_BNBF01000002.1:467835-473793 GCF_014654935.1 Streptomyces capoamus | reverse complement strand
CAGCTGGCGGCGTTGCGGCGCTGACTTCCCCGCCCGCCGGTCCACCCGCCCGCCGGGGCGGGTGGACCGGCGGGCGGTTGGGGCGGCGGCTTCCCGAGCGCCGTCCCGCCTGCCCGCCCGGTGCCGTCGGCAGCCCCGCCGCCCAGGGCTGCCGGAGACCGGTGCCGGTCGGAGGCCGGGTTGCGTCCGGGACGGTGAGAGGGCGGTAAAAAGGGTGATCGTAGGCCCATCGGGCCCCGTCGGACCGCCGGTGGGCTTGGCACACTGAGGGCGTGCCCCAGACTGTGCTGCTCGCCGAAGACGACCGTGCCATCCGCCATGCCCTGGAGCGTGCCCTGACACTGGAGGGCTACCAGGTGACGGCGGTCGCCGACGGCGTGGAAGCGCTGGCCCAGGCGCACAAGAACCCGCCGGACGTCCTCGTCCTGGACGTGATGATGCCGGGCATCGACGGCCTCCAGGTCTGCCGGGTGCTGCGCGCCGAGGGCGACCGCACCCCGATCCTCATGCTCACCGCCCTGGTGGAGACCGCCGACCGCATCGCGGGCCTGGACGCCGGCGCCGACGACTACGTGGTCAAGCCGTTCGACGTCGAGGAGGTCTTCGCGCGGCTGCGCGCGCTGCTGCGCCGCACCACCCCCGTGCCCGCCGGCACCGCCGCCCCCGAGGGCCCGGCCCGCGAGGCGCAGGTCTCCGACCGGCAGGTGGAGGCCGCCGGCATCCGCATGGACCTCCAGGCCCGCCGGGCCTGGCGCGGCCGGCGCGAGCTGGAACTGACCCGCACCGAGTTCGAGCTGCTGGAACTGCTGGCGCGCAACGCCGGCATCGTCCTCGACCACTCCACGATCTACGACCGGATCTGGGGCTACGACTTCGGCCCCGGCTCCAAGAACCTCGCCGTCTACGTCGGCTACCTCCGCCGCAAGCTGGACGAACCCGGTGCCCCGCAGCTGATCCACACCGTGCGGGGCGTGGGTTACGTGCTGCGGGAGGACTAGGTGGGCCGCCGCTGGCGGCTGCCGGCCGGGCCCCGGCCGAAGCTGGTCTCCCTGCGCACCACCTTCGCCGTCTCCTTCGCGGCCGTCACCGCCGCCGTCACCATCCTGGTCGGCATCCTGTCGTACAACTCCGCCGCCCGGCTGGTCCGCGTCGACCAGCAGTCCGTGTTCACGCAGGTCGTGCAGGACGTGCGGGACGAGGTGCGGCAGCACCCGATGGGCCCCGACGACTTCTCCTCCTCCCGCCCAGGGCACGACCTGGTCCGCCCCGCCCGCACCGACGTGCAGGTGCTGGGCGCGCAGGGGCAGATCATGGACCACGGCAGTCCGGTGCTGCCGGTGACCTCCCGGGACCGGGACATGGCCCTCGCGCGGACGGCCGGCCGGGTCGTGGAGCACAAGGACGTACGGGTGGACGCGGACCTGTTCCGCATCGCCACCGTCTCGCTCGGCCACCGGCGGGGCGCGGTGCAGGTCGCCCAGGAGTTCAGCGACACCGAGGACCTGCTGCGGGCGCTCCAGCAGCGGACGCTGATCCTGATGGCGGCGGTCGTGGTGGCGGCCGGCCTGTTCGGGTGGTGGCTGGCCCGGCGGATCACCCGGCGCCTGGTCGTGCTCACCTCCGCCGCCGAGGACGTCGCCCGCACCCGGCAGCTGGGCATCCAGGTGCCGGTGGCCGGCCTGGACGAGGTGGGACGGCTGGGCCGCGCCTTCGACCGGATGCTGGGGCGGCTGGCGCAGTCCGAGGAGGACCAGCGCAGACTGGTGCAGGACGCCGGCCACGAGCTGCGCACCCCGCTCACCTCGCTGCGCACGAACATCTCGCTGCTGCGGCGGATCGACGAACTCCCGCCCGCCACCCGCGAGGACCTCGTCGCCGACCTCTCCCAGGAGGCGCGGGAGCTGACCGACCTCGTCAACGAGCTGGTCGACCTCGCCGCCGGGCAGTCCGACGGCGAGCCGCCCCAGCGGGTGGACATCGCCGACCTCGCCGAGGACGTCGTCGGGCTGGCCCGGCGCCGCACCGGGCGGGACGTGGTGCTGCACACCGCCGGTGACACGACGACCGACGGGCGGCCCGGGATGCTGCAGCGTGCCATCTCCAACCTGGTGGAGAACGCGGCCAAGTTCGACCGGGACGGCAAGGCCCCGATCGAGGTCAGCGTCACCGGGCCGGCCCGGCCGGGCACGGTGCGGGTAGAGGTGCTCGACCGGGGGCCGGGGATCGCAGAGGGCGACCTCGTCCGCATCTTCGACCGCTTCTACCGCGCCGCCGACGCCCGCTCCCTGCCGGGCTCGGGCCTCGGCCTGTCCATCGTCCGCGAGGTCGCCATGGCCCACGGCGGAGCCCCCTTCGCCTTCCGCCGCGAGGGCGGCGGCGCGGTCATCGGGTTCACGGTCGGCGGCGGCTACCTCCCGGGCGGCACCGGCGCCTGACCCGGCACGGACGACGCCCGGCGCTGAGTACGGGTACCTACCCGATGGCCGTACGCGTGCCCATCCGGCCGGGGTGCCCGCCGCCCTACCGTCGCCGCATGCCCGGACAGATCCCGCCCACCGCCCCGTCCACCGCCCCGCCCGCCGCGTCCGGGACCGGTTCCCGGGGCCTGGGCTGCCTCGGCTGCGCCGGGCTGGTGTTCGTCGCCGTCGTCGCCCTGTTCGTCCAGCTCACCTGGGACTCCCCGAGGGACCTCCCGCGGGTCGCACCCGGGGAGATGGCGCGCCGCGCCGTCCGGCACTCCCAGGAGGCGTACGACGTCCTGGGTTTCACCCGGACCGTGCCGCCCGGGGCCCGGCGCACCGGCGTCGGCGCGGAGAACACGCTGCGCGCCGGCGACTGCCACGACGGGGGCCTGCTGGGGCTGGAGGACAAGACCGTCGACGGCGCCTACCGGATGGTGCACGACTGGGCACTGGACGACGTGCCGGAGAGCCGGGCCGTCCCGGGACTGCGCCGGCTGCACCGGAGGCTGCAGGAGGACGGCTGGACGGTGTCGTCGTACCGCGAGGGCGGGAAGGACGGGCAGGACTGGTCGCTGTACGTGCGGCGGGACGGCGAGGACGAGCGGATGTCCTTCACCTGGTCCCCGGACCGGCGGTACTTCACCGGCGGCGCCACCGCACCCTGCGCCTACGACACCGGGTGGACGGAGGGCGACGGCACGTCCTGGTCCCCCAGTGACGCCGCCGACCAGGTGAGCCCGCCGGTTCTCGGCCCCGGGAGGCCGTGAGCGTCCCGGGGACCATGGGCGGCCCGGGTGGCTACGAGCGGCCCGGCAGGGTGAGGAAACCCTCCGCGCGGGCGCTCGCCAGGCCGATCCTCGGGATGTCGCTGCTCTTGGCGAACAGCAGGAAACGGGGTTCCCACACCGGCCGGTACTTGGCGTTGGCGCGGTACAGGGACTCGATCTGCCACCAGCGGGAGAAGAAGGTGAGGACCGAGCGCCACAGGCGCAGCACCGGACCGGCACCGAGGCGGGCGCCGCGTTCGAAGACCGAGCGGAACATCGCGAAGTTCAGCGAGACCCGGTCGATCCCCAGCTCCTTCGCCTGGAGCAGGAGCTCGACGACCATGTACTCCATCAGGCCGTTCTCGCAGGCGCGGTCGCGGCGCATCAGGTCCAGGGAGAGACCGCGCTCCCCCCAGGGGACGAAGCTGAGCAGGGCGCGGGGCTCGCCCTCGGCGTCCCGGCACTCCAGCATCACGCAGCGGCCGTCGGAGGGGTCGCCGAGGCGGCCGAGGGCCATGGAGAAGCCGCGTTCGGTGGCGCCGTCGCGCCAGTGGTCGGCACGTTCCACCAGCAGCGCCATCTCCTCGGCGGGGATGTCCTCGTGGCGGCGGACGCGGACCGTGTAGCCGGCCCGGCGGACCCGGTTGTGGGCCTGGCGGACCACGCGCATGGCCCGGCCGTCCAGGGTGAAGTCGGCGAGGTCCACGATCGCCTCGTCGCCGAGTTCGAGCGCGTCCAGGCCGTGCCGGGCGTAGACCGTGCCGGCTTCCTCGCTCGCGCCCATCACGGCCGGGGTCCAGGCGTGGCGGCGGGCCTCGGCGAGCCAGGCGTCGATGGCGCCGGGCCAGGCCTCCGGGTCGCCGAGCGGGTCGCCGGAGGCGAGGCTGACCCCGCCGACGACGCGGTAGGCGACGGCCGCCTTGCCGCTGGGGGAGAAGATGACGGACTTGTCGCGGCGCAGCGCGAAGTAGCCGAGGGAGTCGCGTTCGCCGTGCCGGTCCAGCAGCTCGCGCAGCCGGTGCTCGTCCTCCTCGGCGAGCAGGCGGGCGCCGCGCGGGGCGCGGAAGCAGGCGTAGAGGACCAGCAGGAAGGTGACGGCCATCAGGACGTTGACGGTCATGTCCGCCCAGCGGGGCGCGTGCACGGCGGGGACGCGGTCGGCGAGCGGGCCGACGCTGATGCCACGCAGCAGGGTGTAGGCGATCTCGTCCTTCAGGGTGGCCCCGGTGACCTTGTTCGTCGCGTGCACCAGCAGGGCGCCGAGGCCGCCGGTGACCAGGGTGCCGCCCACACCGACGGCGAGCGCCAGGCGCGGGTTGGAGCGGTCGCCGATGGCGTCGAACTCGCGGCGGCCCAGCAGCAGGGCGGCGACGAACAGGCCGGTCAGGACCGTGGAGACCCAGTTGAAGACGTGGTCGCGGTAGGGGGCGCGGGTCAGGGCGACGGCGTAGAGGCCGAGGAGGGGGCCGGCCAGGAGGAGGTTGAACAGCCAGGCGGCACGCTTGCGGCGGCGCATCACCACCGCGAGGAACAGGGCGAGGGCCGCCGAGACCAGGCCGGCGGTGGCCAGGTAGGGGGTGAAGTACTCGCCCGCGTTGTGCTCGTGCACCTCCTCGCGGAACGGCAGGGACAGCACCGCCGCGATGTTCAGTACGGCGAGCAGCCGCAGGTACCAGACGGTGGCGGTGGCGGCGCGGGTGCGCAGCCGCCGGCCGCCGGGGCGGTCGCGCAGCGGGGGCGGGAGGAAGCGGATGCCGCGGCGGGGTGCGCGGGGAGCGGGAACCGGTGGCGGCATCACAGTCGTCTGTTGTGCGGGCATGCTGACGGGGTCACCCTTGGGGACGGGGACGGGGCACCGTTGACCCTACAGCTTGTAGGGTAAAGGGAGGGGCGAGGTTCCGTACAGCCGGCGCACAGCTTCTCACCCGCCGGCGGTTTCCGACCCCCTTCGCCCGCTGTCCCGGCGCCCGCGGCCCGTGCGCCTGCGACTCGTGCGCCCGCGGCCCGTGGGTGCTCAGTCGCCGTGTCCCCGCCGGGCCGCCGTGAGGTGCCAGGCCAGGTTGCCCACCGCCGCCCCGGCCGCCACCGTCGCCGCGATCACTCCGCCGGTCGCGAGGCCGTCGCTGAACAGGTGCGGGCGCCGGTCCAGGCTGTGCAGCCCGAAACCGCACAGCTCGTACACGCCGACGGCCGCGATGGCCAGGCTCACGACCAGGAGGACCAGCGTCGGTGCCAGGCTGTGCGCGCAGGCCTGCGTACCGGGTTCCGCTTCCGTGGTGTCCTGCATGGGTCCCCCGTTGAACAGACGTTGAACAGCCCGGTGGGCGATGGCGGTCGGGAACCTACAATACGTAGGGTCCGCGGGAGCCGGTGCCGCGCGCGCCCGCACCGCCGCGGACGGGGAGGCGCCGCCGAGGAGTACGACGCCGAAGAGTACGCCGCCGGGGACTGCGACGCCGCCCGGCGGCACCGGCCTCGCCCCCGCCACGACGGCCGCCCCGGCGCACCGGCCGTGGCCCTCACGGGTGACGACGCCGCGTACGCGGAGATGACGCGATCGGTCCGTGACGGGAGCCGTGGGGGCCGTGGCGGCCGGCACCGGGTGGCCGCCGAGGACACCGGCGCCCCGGCGTACGCTGCCGTGACCGCACCCCCGCCGTCAGCCCTGGGAGCCCGCGTGACCGAGCCGACCGCCGCCCCGGACGAGAAGCCCTTCCTGTACGTCGTCG
>NZ_BNBF01000002.1:457357-467792 GCF_014654935.1 Streptomyces capoamus | reverse complement strand
TCTGCGCGAGCGGCATCGCCCCCGGCGTCGGCAAGCTGATCACCGCGGCCCAGGAGGCGCACTGGGACGTCGGTGTCGTCGCCACCCCGCAGGGCCTCGGCTTCATCGACGTGCGGGCGGTCGAGGCGCAGACCGGCTACCCGATCCGCTCCGCCTGGCGCCGGCCGGGGGACCCGCGCCCGCTGCCGCCGCCGGACGCCATCGCGGTCGCCCCGGCCACCTTCAACACCCTGAACAAGTGGGCCGCCGGCATCTCCGACACCCTCGCCCTGGGCATCCTGTGCGAGGCGTACGGCATGGGCGTCCCGACGGTGGCCCTGCCGTACCTGAACGCCGCCCAGGCCGCCCACCCCGCCTACCGGCAGAGCCTGGACCGGCTGCGGTCGATGGGCGTCCTGATCGGCTCCCGGGCACCGCGGGACGCCGGAGCGGGCGGGGACACCGACGGCTTCCGCTGGGAGGAGGCCCTGGAACTGCTGGAACACCTGCGCGGCGGCGCGTCCGCGCGGTGACTCCTCAGTCCTCCAGGTCGCCGAGCCAGCGCAGGGCGGTCAGGCCGGGCAGGAAGCAGTACTCGCCGCCCCGGGTGACGACGAACCGCGGGAGCGAGGTCAGGCGCCGGCGCAGCGGCCGCCGGGGGACGGTGAAGTCGCCGGAGCCGTCCCGGGACCCGGTCACGGGATCCTGGGCGTCGTTCGCGCCGAAGAAGACGCCGTCGTTCATCCACTGCGACTGGACGAACTCGAACTGCCGTCCCAGGTGCGCACCGATGAACGCGAACATGAGACCGCGGTCGGCCCCGTCGTCCTCCAGCACGCCCTCGGGCAGCGGCGGGCCGTAGACGGCGCCGCGGCGGATCATGCGGTGCAGCCGGACCTCCCCCGCCACCGCGGCGTCCCGGGGATTGGCCCGGCGGATGTGGCAGCCCCCGGGCGTCTTGAATCCCGCCGGGTCGTCGCTCTCGTACAGGAAGGTGTTACGGCGGTGCGGGTCGGCGCCGAGGGCCGGATCGTCGGCCTGCGGGGCCAGTGCCAGCGGAGCACCGCTGCGCCAGCGCCCCATGATCTTCGCGGCGAGGAGTTCCTCGTCCTCGGGCCCGCTGGAGTTGTCCCTCAGGCAGCGGCGGAACGCGGCGACGTCCTGGTGGAGCTTGCGGAACACCGCGTAACTGCCGTTGCGCCCCAGCACGGTGGGCCGCGGGGACTGGATCCCGCCGATCTCGTCCCGGTAGCCGAGCACGAACTCGCCGGCCTTCAGCGGGACTTCCAGTTCGTTGGACCCCGGTATGCCGCTGCCTTCGACGGCCGGATGGCTGACCCCGTCCCGGTAGCCGAAGTGCTCGGTCTCGGTGGGCAGCGCGTAGCAGTCCTGCCGCCAGACCGCCGTCACCCCGGAGAGCCGGTCGTACGCGGGGCGGGCGCGGTCGACGGCCGCCTCCAGGCGGGCGGGGTCGGGCGCGACCGCGGTGAGCACGACATGCACACCGGGGCCGCCGAGCGGCGCTTCCCAGTGCTCCGGGCCGCTCTCGCCGACGTCACCCAGTGCTGCGGCGCGGGCGGCCATCCCTTGCCGGAACTCCCAGGCGAACGTCTCCAGCGAGGCGCGCGGCACCCCCAGCGCCTCCAGGCCGCGACAGGTGACCGCCACACTCACCCAGGTGTCCCCCAAGGGGCTGACCGGGTCCGCCGCCGAGGTCACGGCCGTGCTCGCGCGCCGCATGAGTTCCCGCCCATCCCGCCGGTCGTCGATGCGGAAGGCGAGGTAGGTCGCCGCGTACGGCGTCGGCCGCGCGCTGAGGACCCCGCGCTGGATGTCGGCGAGTTCCAGCGCGTCGTCCGTGTGTGTGGTCACGGCCGGCCTCCCGCTGCTTCACGAGACGACATTGGCCCAGAACTTCCGCAGGCTGTCGTCGCCGCCGAACAGGGAGCTGAAGATCGTCGAGTCGGCGAGCAGCAGGTCCGCCGCCCGGTCGCCGCGGGGCGGCATCCACAGGAACATGTTGAACTCCGTGTTGCCGGCCTCGGTGAACGGGTGCGGCCTCGACGAGTCGATGGGCTGCCTGGCCAGCACGCGGACGGCGTCCGGGTCGTCGCCCGTCACGTCGTAGTGCGGCAGGTGCAGGTGGAAGTTGAAGTTCGTCACCCCGTCGAGCCAGCCCCTCGGGTCCAGGTCCCGGACCGTGGACAGCGGGGCGATCCGGTTGCCGTCGACCGTCGCGGGCCGCAGCCCGTACCGGTTCATGACCGGCACACCGAGGCCCTTCATCAGGTCCCTGACGTAGGTGGCGAAGCGCTGCTGACGGGGCACCAGGGGATCGCCGTGGTGGCGGTACTCCATCTCGCGGACCTTCAGGTCGTCCGAGGCGCCGACGTCGTGGTGCGGGCCCAGGACGAGGCGGGCGTCCTCCCGGGCGAGGAACGCCCGCAGGGCCTCGATCTCCCCGGGCTGCGCCTCCTGCCCGGTGACCGCGTGGTCCAGCCCGAACACGAACAGCACGTCCGTGTCGTCGAGCACCCGCTCGTCCAGCGGCGTGAAGAAACCCGCCTGGTCGATGCGCTGGTACACCGGGACGGGATGGCCCGTGACCTCCTCGACGTAGTCCTGGAAGGGCACCCAGGCCCAGAAGAACAGTTCCAGCGATCCGGCGACCCCCTGCTGGAACCGGTACGGATCCGACCACTTCGGGTCCTCGTACGCGGGCCAGGCCACCCGCCTGACCTCGGTCATCGTGGAGAACCTGTTGTCCAGCTGCGCCGGGTCGCGACCGGCCTCGGCCGGGTAGCTCCACGAGACGTAGATGCTCACCCGCCGTCCGCCAGGGGTGTACGCCCGCGGGACGTGCCGCTGGTTGTACGTGCGCGCGGTCCTGACCTCGCCCATGTCACCTCAGCCTCACTGCATCTGGTCGAGCATCTCCGACAGGGCGCCCTTGACCCGCAGGGCCTTCTTGATCTCGTCCGCCGTCACGTAGGGGTACTCGCCGTACTCGATGAAGCTCGGACAGTGGTGCGCGCGGACGAACCGCACGAACGCCTCGGGATTCGTCCGCCAGTCCTCGGGAAACCCTTCGAGGTTCTCGAAGGTGGTGTTCACGCCCACCTTCGAGAACAGAGCGACGGCGTCCTCGGTGTACTTGTCGAAGTCGGTGTCGAAGATCCCCTGGTACATGAACCGGGTGTCGTCGTCGAAGAGCACCCAGCGCAGGTAGTGCAGCTTCAGCGGCGCGAGGAGGTGCGGGTCCTCCTCCAGTGCCTTCGCCAGGGTGTGGCCGTGCGCCCGTATCGCCTCGGCCCTGCCCGGTTTGACGTCCGCGATGATCGTGAACCCGTAGCAGGCCGGTGTCCTCGGGAAGACCGGGCCGTACTTGCCCTGTTCCAGGTGGTCGGTCTCCTTGGGGATGGCGACCGCCTGCGGCTTGATCTCCATGTCCGCTCCTCCCGTTTCCAGAAACTGGGACGGACCACCTACAGCTTGGCACCGGACCGCCGGGTGCGCCTGACCGCCGGGCAGCAGCCGGTCGGCGGCCCGCACCGGCACGGCGTCAGAGCTTGCCGAAGACCTTGACGAGGACGACGACGAGTCCGAGCGCCAGGTTGACCGCCCCCGCGGTCACCGCGGCGCGGCCGGTGGCCCCCGCGCGCCGGGCGGCGACCGTGGACCAGCCGACGTGACCGGCCAGCGCCGTCCCGAGGGCCAGCCACACCGCTCCTTGCGGACCGATACCGAGCAGGGGCGTGACGGCGACCGCCACGGCCGGCGGGACGGCCGCCATGATGATGGGCCACTCGCTCGCACACGCGTGCCGGATCTCGGCCGCACCCACCGTCCCGCCCCTGATCCGCTCCCGGAACATCTGGCCGTACACGCGGGTCGCCCAGGACGCCAGTCCGCTGCACAGCAGCAGCAGAACGAGCTCCAGCCGGGGGAAGGAACCGGCGGAACCGGCTCCTACCACCACCGAGGCCGCGAGCAGCGAGCCGTACACGGCCCCCATGTATCCCTCGGCGGTGTCCGGCTGCGGGGCGTCCGCGGCTTGCGCGGGAGGCCGGCCTTCCATGGCCCCAGTGTGGTCACCCGGGGCGCGCGCCGCACGGGGAACTCACCGCAGCAGGGACCGGTCGGTGGGGGCGAGCCGCAGGTGCTGCGGGTCCCTGGCCCACCGTTGCGAGAGGACCGGCAGTACCTCTTCGCGCCAGGGCGCCGAGCGCCGCAGGCGGTCCAGGTGGTCGTCCATGCGGTGCACGTCGGTGAACCGCGCGAACCACACGAAGACCTCCTCGCCCGTCCGCACCGGGAGCGCCGGGAAGGTGTTCGGGGCGTGTTCCGACTGCAGGTACGCCAGGGGCTCGCCGCCGGTGTCGGCCAGTACGGGCCGTACGCGCTGCCGGAAGAACTCGGCGAACTCCGTGTCGAACGGACGGCGGCCGTACCAGATCGTGGCGAGGACGAGCGACGGCGGCGAGGGCGCCGGCTCGCCGGGGGCGGACCGGGTGACCGCCGGCTCCGGGAAGCCGCCGTCCGCCGAGGCCGGCCGCAGCAGCAGCACGTCATCGGAGTCGATCATCGTCGCGTTCGCCTCGTCGCGGTGCGTCTTCCAGACCGGTCCGCCGTAGAAGCCCTCCAGGGCCCCGGCCCGGCTCTCCATGTCCTCGAAGCCGCGGAGCCAGACGAACCGGTCGGGGTCGTCCAGGTCGCGGAACTGCCCCAGCACCGTCGCGCCGACCGCCTCCTGAGACTCGACGAACTCCCGGTCGAACAGATCGATCAGCACGTCCCGCTGTCCGGGATGCAGGGTGTACTGCCGCAGTTCGACGACTGGACACCATAGGACTCTCACCGGTTCTCGCTCCTCGCTCGGTTACTGAAACAAACTTTGTTACACCCGAGGGTGCGGCGACCGCCCGGGCCATCGGCTCGTCCGCTAGTGCACCAGCGTCTCGCGCAGCACATCGGCGATCGACGTCTGCGCCAGCTCCCGTCGCATGGCCTGCTCCACCCGGCCGTAGACCCCGCTCAGGGCGGGCCGGATGCCCTTCCCCACCGGGCACTCCTGATTGGGCTCGGTGTGGTGCAGCCCGAACGGCGGGTGCGCGTCGACGGCGTCGTACACCTCCAGCAGGCTGATCGCCTCGGGCTCGCGCGCCAGGCTCCAGCCCGCGCCGGCGCCGTGGCGGACCGTCACCAGGCCGGCCCGCCGCAGGTCGCCGAGACTGCGCCGGAGGATCACGGGGTTGGTGTTGACGCTGGCCGCGACCTGCTCCGAGGTGAGTACCTCCTGGCCACGGCGCCGCGCCAACGCGAGCCAGGCCAGCGCGTGCGCCGCGATGGTCAATCGACTGTTGGCCGCCATCACCTCACCCCTCCTTGGTGCAACAGGATCTGTTACACCCGGTGCGGTGGTCAAGGGTTCGTCATCGCGTTGCGAAGCGCACCGCCTCGCGGCGCCGCCCCCCGGTCACGTGCCCTTCGCCCACGCCCAGGCCGTCAGCCGCCACTCGGCGCCGACCTCGTCGCGGGTACGACGACGTAGGCGTGAGGGCCGGTGACATCGACACGGCGTGGCTCACCGAGCGTGATGCGGTACTGCGAGGCGCCCAGGTGTTCCCCCTCGGCGACCACGTCCCTCCACCAGTCCGCTCCGGCTGTCGGCCCGTGCCACACGTGCGGCGCCATTCCGTCGAGGATCTGCATCGGGTCGGCGCACTGCGCTGCCATCGCGTCCGCGTCACCGCGGTTGAACGCATCGACGTACCGGGCCACCGCCGTCATGGGATCGTTCGGCACCACAGGCCTCCTCCACTCGCGTACGCGGACCGCTCCCTCGGGAACCTGATCTCATCGTCCCCGGAGGCCGGCCCGGCCGCCCGGCGTGCGCACGGGCGTAGGGCGGGGTCTGATAGCCCCGCCCGGCGACCGAGAACTCCTGGAATTTCTCGGTGAAATGCGCGTTGACCTGCCGGTTCGCCCCTTGGGCGCTTCGTTGCCGGAATACGTCCTGCCACTCCTGGCTGCCGAAGGCTGCGTCGCCGAGTTGCCGGTGGCCGTCGCTAGCTCGGTCGTGGGCCGTCGTCGCGTCGTCCACAGTGGCTCCATTGCGGTTGTGGCGGCATCCGGGGCGGGCGAGGGGACCTGTGCGCCCCGGAGCCTCACTGCCTACGGAGGTGTCCATACTCCGGGGAAGCGAGTCCTCGCCTCTGCGTGAGGCTTAAGCTGCATAGGCAGAGGCCGCTGCAGCGGATCTACGCTTCCGGCTGGTACGGCCGACCTGTGCGCCGCCTAGGGCACATCAGTGCCCCCAGCGAATCCAAGTGCCCTCAATGTGCCCTGGCTGTCGGACGGCCCCTCTCAGGCACCAGCGGGGGCGGGACTCGACAGCCCCGCCCGAACCCACCAAAACCCCAGGTCAGGGCCAAACCAGGCAATAAGGCTGATGTCCCGCCTCGTGCAGCCGGTGGCTGAAGTCCTGCCACTCGTGCAGCAGCTGGTAGACGTTGAAGGCGTCCCGCGGGCCGCCCCGGTCCGGGACCGTCGACCAGATGAAGGCCGCCGCGCCGACCGCTTCCTCGCCGATGCCGCGCAGGGGGTCGACGACCGTCATGGGCAGCTTGACGACGGCGTAGTCGGGGTGCAGGACGACCAGTTCCAGGGGCGGGACCTTGTGCAGCGGGACGCCCTCGATGCCGGTGAGGACCATCGCGGCCATCGTCTCCGGCTTGATCTTGGTGAACATGCCGTTCATGCCCAGCTCGTCGCCGCCGAGTTCCTCGGGGCGCATCGAGATGGGGACGCGGGCCGCGGTCGCACCGTCCGGCGCGCCGAAGTATTTGTACGTCACCCCCACCCGACCACCATTCCTGCTCCCCGCCCGGAGGCGGTCGGCCCGGTGGTCGAGCCGGCCGTCGATCTGCCGGTCGTGCCGCTCGGGCTCACTCGGTACACCCTGTGTTGGACGTGCGTCAGTCTGACGTGCCTCGGTCGCTTCCTCCGCGTCGCGCCGGTGCCTTCCCCGCCGGGCACGTCGAGGACCCAGGTCGTCAGTCCCCTCGCCCAGTCCGCCACCGCGATGCATATCTCCACCCGACTGCTTTTCTAGGACGCGTGGCCCCCGCCGCGCAACCCGATCATCGTGTCAGTGACCTCCCCCACGGCCGCCCGCCGAAACGTACGGCGGAACAACGGTCCGCGCGGGAGATTCCCGGCCTCTGATCATTACGTGCGTATGAGCTGTGTGTATCAGCTCTCAGTCTCGCAGATGAGCGATGACGCCGCTCCGATCCCGAGGCCGCCCGCGGTCCGCCCGGCCCGCGGCCTACCCTGAGGAGGTCACCCCGCAACCGGAGTCCGAGAAGTCGGAGAAGCCGCACGACATGAGTGCCACGAGCGAAACGCCCTATCCCTACGACGCGCCCGTCTCGCAGGCGCTGTTCGACCGCGCCTCCGTCGTCACCCCGGGCGGAGTGAACTCCCCGGTGCGCGCCTTCCGCGCCGTCGGCGGCACCCCCCGCTTCATGGTGTCGGGCAAAGGGGCCTACCTCACCGACGCCGACGGGCGCGAGTACGTCGACCTGGTCTGCTCCTGGGGGCCCATGATCCTCGGGCACTCCCACCCCGAGGTCATCGCCGCCGTCCAGGAGGCCGTCGCCCGCGGTACGTCCTTCGGCACGCCCGGCGAGGGCGAGGTCGCGCTCGCCGAGGAGATCGTCGCCCGCGTCGAACCCGTCGAGCAGGTGCGGCTGGTCAGCAGCGGCACCGAGGCGACCATGTCCGCGATCCGGCTCGCCCGCGGGTTCACCCGGCGGTCCAAGGTGATCAAGTTCGCCGGCTGCTACCACGGGCACGTGGACTCGCTGCTCGCCGCGGCCGGCAGCGGTGTCGCCACCTTCGCGCTGCCGGACACCCCCGGTGTGACCGGGGCCCAGGCCGGCGACACGATCGTGCTGCCGTACAACGACCTGGAGGCCGTGCAGGAGGCCTTCCACCGGCACCCGGGCGAGATCGCCTGCGTGATCACCGAGGCGTCGCCGGGGAACATGGGCGTCGTACCGCCGGACCCGGGGTTCAACCAGGGACTGAAGGACGCCTGCCGGAAGAACGGCGCCCTGTTCATCTCCGACGAGGTGATGACCGGGTTCCGCACCAGCCGCGCCGGGTGGTACGGCGTGGAGGGTGTGAAGCCGGACCTCATGACCTTCGGCAAGGTCATGGGCGGCGGGTTCCCGGCCGCGGCCTTCGGCGGCCGCGCCGACGTCATGGCGCACCTCGCGCCCGCCGGACCCGTCTACCAGGCCGGCACCCTTTCCGGGAACCCGGTCGCCACCGCCGCCGGTCTCGCCCAGCTGCGGCTGCTCGACGACGCCGCCTACGACACGGTGGACGCCGTCTCGGCGCAGATCCGGCAGCTGGTCACGGAGGCGCTGAGCAAGGAGGGCGTCGCGCACCGGGTGCAGACGGCGTCCAACATGTTCTCCGTGTTCTTCACGGACCGGCAGGTGCGCACCTACGAGGACGCCAAGCGGCAGGAGTCGTACCGCTTCACCGCGTTCTTCCACTCGCTGCTGGCGAACGGCGTGTACCTGCCGCCGTCGTCCTTCGAGTCCTGGTTCGTGTCCACGGCCCACGACGAGCGGGCCGTGCAGAAGATCGCCGACGCCCTTCCGGCGGCGGCCCGGGCGGCTGCGGAGGCCACGGCGGAATGAGCACTGCACCCGAGAACCCCGTGAACAAGGACGTCACCGTCGTCCACCTCATGCGGCACGGCGAGGTCGAGAACCCGGACGGCGTCCTGTACGGGCGGCTGCCCGGCTACCACCTGTCCGAACTGGGCCGGAAGATGGCCGACCGGGTCGCCGAGCACCTGGCCGCGCGGGACGTCACCTACGTCTGCTCCTCCCCGCTGGAGCGGGCGCAGGAGACGGCCACCCCGATCGCCAAGGCGCACGGGCTGGACCTGGACACCGACGAGCGGCTGATCGAGGCCGAGAACGTGTTCCAGGGCAAGACGTTCGGCGTCGGCGACGGCGCGCTGCGCAAGCCGGACAACTGGAAGCACCTCGTCAACCCGTTCCGGCCGTCCTGGGGCGAGCCGTACGTGGACCAGGTGGTGCGGATGATGGGCGCGCTGAGCACGGCCAAGGACCGGGCGCGCGGGCACGAGGCGGTGCTGGTCAGCCACCAGCTGCCGATCTGGATCGTGCGGTCGTACGTCGAGCGGCGGCGGCTGTGGCACGATCCGCGCAGGCGGCAGTGCACCCTCGCCTCCCTGACGAGCTTCACCTACCTGGGCGACAAGATCGTGTCGGTGGGTTACAGCGAGCCCGCCATCGATCTGGTCCCGGCCCATCTGCGCGCCGGTGCCAGGCCGCAGAAGGGCAAGGGCACCGCGCAGGGAAGGGCCTTCGGCGCCTGACCGGGCCCGACTCCGGTGCACTGACCGTCCGTTTGGCGTGACTTAGGGTGTCTTTGCCGGAAGCGTTGCTAAAAACATAAGAATGATCGGAACCACCCCGATCGTCGTGGCCTCTGACTGGGTGAACACCAGTAGGCGCGACGAATCGGGGTTTTCCATGCGCACCTTCTCCCGGACCCTCTCCCGGCGGGGCGTTCTCGGCCTCGGCGCGGGCGCGGCCGCCGCCGCCTCGCTCGCCGGCTGCGGAAGCCCCACGTCCTCGGACGGCGGCGGGCACCCGAACGGTTCCGGCCAGGGCCGGCCGGGGCACGGGGTCGGGAAGGGCGGCGCGCGTCCGGCGCGGCCCATCGGTGACGGCTCGACCTCCTTCACCGGCAAGCAGCCGCACCAGCCGGCCAAGCCCGAGCCGCTGGAGCCGGGGCAGACCCCGCCGCAGTTCGTGATCTTCTCCTGGGACGGCGCCGGCGAGGTCGGCAACGGCCTCTTCCCGCGCTTCCTGGACCTGGCCAAGGAGCACGGCGCGTCCATGACCTTCTTCCTGTCGGGGCTGTACCTGCTGCCCGAGTCGAAGAAGCGGCTGTACGAGCCCCCGAACAACCCGCGCGGCGCCTCCGACATCGGCTACCTCAGCGACCCGCACATCAAGGCCACGCTGACGAACGTGCGCCGGGCCTGGCTGGAGGGGCACGAGATCGGCACCCACTTCAACGGGCACTTCTGCGCCGGCACCGGCACGGTCGGCAACTGGACCCCGCAGCAGTGGGCGAGCGAGATCCGGCAGGCCAAGGCGTTCGTGAAGCAGTGGCGCACCAACACCGGCTGGACCGACCTGCCGTCCCTGCCGTTCGACTACGACAAGGAGCTGGTCGGCGGCCGTACGCCCTGTCTGCTCGGCCAGAACAACCTGCTGCCCACCGCGCGCGAGCTGGGCTGGCGCTACGACGCCTCCTCGCCGGGCGGCCGGCAGACGTGGCCGGAGAAGAAGCTGGGGATCTGGGACCTGCCCCTGCAGCAGATACCTTTCCCCGG
>NZ_BNBF01000002.1:456533-457318 GCF_014654935.1 Streptomyces capoamus | reverse complement strand
CCGCTCCTTCGAGGTGCTGTCCATGGACTACAACATGCTCGCCAACCAGTCCGTGAACTCCACCAAGGCGCCCGCCTACAACTACCCGGGCTGGCGCAAGCAGTCCGCGCAGGCCTACATCCAGGGATTCCAGCGGGCGTACGAGACGAACCGGGCGCCGTTCTTCGTCGGCAACCACTTCGAGCAGTGGAACGGCGGCATCTACATGGACTCCGTCGAGGAGGCCTTCAAGCACATCGCGCGCGAGAAGGAGAAGGGCGCCGACGTGCGGCTGGTCTCCTTCCGGCAGTTCGTGGACTGGATGGACGTGCAGAAGCCGGAGGTGCTCGCCAAGCTGCGCACGCTGGGCGTCGGACAGCGGCCCGCGGGCGGCTGGAAGGAGTTCCTGCGAGAGAGCAAGGGCGCGGCGTCCAACGCGGCCTGATGTCCGGAATGTCCCGTGTAAATGCCCCCTGAAATGGGCTTTTCCGCCCGGCAGGGGGGTGCGCAAGATCCCCGGAACAGGCATGCGAAACTTTTCACATGAGTACCCGCAGCCGCGCCGTCCTGCTCACCGCTGTGGCCGCCGTCGCGGCCCTGGCCCTCTCCGCGTGCGGAAAGGGCGGCACCTCCGGAGGCGGTGGCGACACCCACTTCGTCACCGGCAGCAACGGCATCGCCACCGTGCCCGCCGGCAAGCGCGCCACGGTCCCGGACCTGTCCGGCGAGACCATCGACGGCAAGACCCTCGACCTCGCCGACTACAAGGGCAAGGTCGTCGTCCTCAACGTCTGGGGCTCGTGGTG
>NZ_BNBF01000002.1:454884-456496 GCF_014654935.1 Streptomyces capoamus | reverse complement strand
CGGACCGTGCCGCGAGGAGGCCGGATACTTCGCCAAGGTCTCCAAGGAGTACCGGGACAAGGGTGTGCAGTTCGTCGGCATCAACACCCGGGACACCAGCACCACCCCGGCCGTGAACTTCGAGAAGGAGCACGGGGTCGAGTACCCGAGCCTGTACGACCCGACGGGCAAGCTGATGCTCCGGTTCAAGAAGGGCACGCTCAACCCGCAGCTCATCCCCTCCACGCTCGTCATCGACCGGCACGGCAGGGTCGCCGCGCGGGCCCTGGAGGCGCTCGACGACACCGCCCTGACCGGCATGCTCAAGCCGGTCCTCGCGGAGAAGTGACGTGAGCGCGCTCCTCACGCTCGCGGCGACGGGCGGGAACGAGACCGTACTGCACGGCGCCCTGCTGGCCGCCCTGCCGATCGCCCTGTTCGGCGGCCTGGTGTCGTTCTTCTCGCCCTGCGTACTGCCCCTCGTCCCCGGCTACCTCTCCTACGTCACCGGCGTCGCCGGCACCGACCTGGCCGAGGCCCGCCGGGGCCGCATGGTCGCCGGCGCCTCCCTGTTCGTGCTCGGGTTCAGCGCCGTGTTCGTCTCCGGCGGGGCACTGTTCGGTTCCTTCGGCTGGACCCTGCAGGAACACAAGGGCGTCCTGTCCCAGGTGCTCGGCGTGCTCATGATCCTGCTGGGCGTCTTCTTCATGGGCCTGATGCCCTGGTTCACCCAGCGCGAGTACCGCTTCCACAAGCGGCCGGCCACCGGCCTGGTGGGCGCACCGCTCGTCGGAGCCCTCTTCGGGATCGGCTGGACGCCCTGCATCGGCCCGACCCTCGCCGCCGTGAACGCCCTCGCCATGGAGCAGTCGAGCGCCGGGCGCGGAGCGGTGCTGATGATCGCCTACTGCCTGGGCCTCGGCGTGCCCTTCGTGCTCGCCGCCGTGGCGTTCCGCAAGGCGCTCGGCGCCTTCGGCTGGGTCAAGCGCCACTATGTCTGGGTGATGCGCATCGGCGGCACGATGATGATCGGCACCGGTCTGCTGCTGCTGACCGGCGCCTGGGACGGCCTGGTGCAGCAGATGCAGACCTGGTCCGGCGGCTTCACGGTAGGGATCTGATCGATGAGCAAGACCGAAACCGGCCTCGGCCGCGACCAGGAGGACCTCGGGGCCGCCGGCTCCCGGCTGTCCACGGCCCCGCAGGAGGAGACCTCCACCCCGCCGTCCCTCGGCGTCGTCGGCTGGGTGCGCTGGTTCTGGCGGCAGCTGACCTCCATGCGGGTCGCGCTGCTGCTGCTCCTGCTGCTCTCGCTGGCCGCCATCCCCGGCTCGCTGATCCCGCAGACCGGCGCGGACGCGAGCAAGGTCGAGGACTTCCGCGCCGCGCACAGGACGCTGGCGCCGGTCTACGACAAGCTCGGCCTCTTCCACGTCTACAGCTCGGTGTGGTTCTCGGCGATCTACATCCTGCTGTTCGTCTCCCTGATCGGCTGCATCGTCCCGCGCACCTGGCAGTTCGCCGGCCAGTTGCGCGGCCGTCCGCCGAGCGCGCCGCAGCGGCTGACCCGGCTGCCCGCGTACACGACGTGGCGGACGCAGGCCGACCCGGAGCAGGTCCGCGAGGCCGCGCT
>NZ_BNBF01000002.1:453625-454842 GCF_014654935.1 Streptomyces capoamus | reverse complement strand
CGCCCTGCTGAAGAAGCGCCGCTTCCGCGCGCACCTCGCCGGCGACGCCGTGGCCGCCGAGAAGGGCTACCTGCGCGAGCTGGGCAACCTGGTCTTCCACATCGCCCTGATCGTGCTCCTCGTCGCCTTCGCCTCGGGCCAGCTGTACAAGGCCGACGGCACCAAGCTGGTGGTCGAGGGCGACGGCTTCTCCAACGCGCTGCCGATGTACGACGACTTCAAGTCCGGCAGCCTGTTCCGGAACGACGACCTGGTCCCGTTCAGCTTCGATCTGAAGGACTTCAAGGGCACCTACGAGCTCAGCGGCCCCAACAAGGGCACCCCGCGCACCTTCGAGGCGAAGATCCGCTACAGCGAGGGCGCGTACGGCGAGGACCGGACGACCACCGTCAAGGTCAACCAGCCGCTGGAGATCGACGACGCCAAGGTCTACCTGGTCAGCCACGGTTACGCGCCCGTGATCACCGTCCGCGACGGCAAGGGGAAGGTCGTCTACCAGGACGCCGTACCGCTGCTGCCGCTCGACGGCAATGTCACCTCCAACGGCGTGGTGAAGGTGATGGACGGCTACCGCGACCCGCGGGGCAAGAAGGAGCAGCTCGGCTTCCAGGCGTTCTTCGTGCCGACGTTCGACGCGCGCAGCGGCACGATGCTCTCGCAGTTCCCGGCGCTGCTGAACCCGCTGCTCGCGGTGAACGCCTACCACGGTGACCTGGGTGTGAACTCGGGCATCCCGCAGAGCGTGTACCAGCTCGACAAGAAGCACATGAAGGCGTTCAAGGACGGCAAGGGCCAGCTGCTGAAGAAGCTGCTGAAGCCGGGCGACACGCTCACGCTGCCGAACGGCGCCGGCACCGTCACCTTCGAGAAGAACGTCAAGGAGTGGGCCGGCTTCGAGATCGTCCAGGAGCCGGGCAGCGGCTGGGCGCTCGGCGGCGCCCTCGCCGCGATCTTCGGCCTGGCCGCGTCCCTGTTCATCCAGCGCCGCCGCGTCTGGGTGCGGGCGGTGCGCGGTGCCGACGGCGTCACGGTGGTCGAGATGGCCGGGCTCGGCCGCAGCGAGTCCGCCAAGGTGCCCGAGGAGCTGGGCGACCTCGCCGCCATCCTCTACGACCGGGCACCGGGGGCCCCCGACCCGGACGACGCCCCCGACCACGCCTCCGAATCCCCAGCCGTACCTGCCGAAGGGGCTGAGAAGTGACTCTCGCCGCCGCAAC
>NZ_BNBF01000002.1:449638-453587 GCF_014654935.1 Streptomyces capoamus | reverse complement strand
CAACGAACATCTCGCGAGCATCAGCAACACGCTGATCTACTCGTCGATGGCCGTCTACACCCTGGCCTTCTTCGCCTACATCGCCGAGTGGCTGTTCGGCAGCCGCAGCAAGGTGGCCCGGACGGCCGCCGCGCTCACCGCCGGCCGAGACGGCAAGGCGGCCGGCCCCGCCGTCACCGTGCGGCAGGCCGGCGGCACCGCCGTGCTGGAGCGGCCCAAGGTCGTCGTGCGCGCGGCGTCCGGCGCGCGGGACGTGCCCGACGGGCCGGGCGCGCACGGCGGCGACGAGCAGGGCGACCTGTACGGCCGGATCGCCATCTCCCTCACCGTGCTCGCGTTCCTCGTGGAGCTGGGCGGTGTC
The DNA here is from genome assembly GCF_014654935.1 of Streptomyces capoamus. Taxonomy (GTDB): domain Bacteria; phylum Actinomycetota; class Actinomycetes; order Streptomycetales; family Streptomycetaceae; genus Streptomyces; species Streptomyces capoamus. The sequence continues at coordinate 453,226 of NZ_BNBF01000002.1, read as the reverse complement.
GTCACCCGCGCGGCCTCCGTGGAGCGGGCGCCGTGGGGCAACATGTACGAGTTCAACATCACCTTCTCCACGGTCGCCGTCGGCGTGTACCTCGCGCTGCTGGCCCTGAAGAAGAACGTGCGCTGGCTCGGCCTGTTCCTCGTCACGACCGTTCTGCTGGACCTGGGCCTCGCGGTCACCGTCCTGTACACGGCCAGCGACCAGCTGGTGCCGGCCCTGCACTCGTACTGGCTGTACATCCACGTCTCCACCGCCATCTTCTGCGGCGCGGTGTTCTACGTCGGCGCGGTCGCCACGATCCTGTACCTGTTCAAGGACTCGTACGAGAACAAGCTGGAGGCCGGCGGCAGGCCCGGCAGGTTCGCGTCGTCCGTGCTGGAGCGGCTGCCCGCCTCCGCGTCCCTGGACAAGTTCGCCTACCGGGTCAACGCGGCCGTCTTCCCGCTGTGGACGTTCACGATCATCGCGGGCGCGATCTGGGCGGGCGACGCCTGGGGCCGGTACTGGAACTGGGACCCGAAGGAGACCTGGTCCTTCATCACCTGGGTCGCCTACGCCGGGTACCTGCACGCCCGTGCCACCGCCGGCTGGAAGGGCCGCAAGGCCGCCTACCTGGCCCTGATCGCGTTCGGCTGCTGGCTGTTCAACTACTACGGCGTCAACATCTTCGTGAGCGGCAAGCACTCCTACGCCGGGGTGTGACCGCCGCGTGCGCGTGCCCCGGGGCGGGGGCAGGCTGGTGTCATGAGCGGTTCCATCGCACAGGGCACCAGCCAGACGCACGGGAACGAGCACATCCTGCACTTCGTGGTGGAGCTCCCGCGGCCGATGGAGGACGTCTGGGCGGCGGTGGCCACGGCCGGGGGACTGGCGTCCTGGTTCACCGACGCCGACGTGCTCGAACACCGGCTCGGCGGCGCGGTGACCCTGCGTGACCTGGGCAGCGGACAGGTGACCGCGTGGGACGTGGACCGGGTCGCGGAGTACACGCTGGAGGGCGCCGGCCGGCTCCGGTTCCATCTGGAGCGCGAGGGGGACGACGCCAGCGTGCTCCGCCTCACGCACGAGTTCCAGGGCGAGGGCGAGTCCGAGCAGCGCTGGCGGGACCGGCTGGAGCGCCTGATCGACACGCTGGGCGGGAACGGCTAGGACACCGCGGAGAGGCTGCCGTCGGCCACCGAGGCGATCCGGTCCCGCAGCCGCTCCACGTACAGCCGCATGGTCTTCACCGCCACGTCCGTGTCCGGGTAGCGGCTCGCCAGCCACAGCCCCTCGGGCAGCCGGTTCACCCACACGCACACCTGGTCCCCGTACGACACCCGCATCAGCCCGTACGCCTTCAGCTCGGTCCAGCGCCCGGCACCCGGGATGCCGCGGGCGTCGACGTACGACACGATCGAGTGCAGGTCCGGGGAGGTCGGCCGGAAGTCGGAGCCGAGCAGGCGCAGCACCCGGGCCAGCGGCATCCGGGCCAGCGACCGGTTCGCCTGCAGCTCGGCGCGCACCGCCCGCAGCGCCTCCGGGAAGCCGCGGGTACGGCCCACCGGCACCTCGATCGGGGCGCCGCCCACGTACCAGCCCACCGAGTCGCTCCACCGGGACTTCACCCGGGTGTGGAACGGCACCACCGTCCGGTACACCGGCTCGCCGCCGAGTTCGTGCACGATGAGCCCGGTCGCGGCCAGCAGCCCGACCAGGCTGCCGCCGTACGGCCGGCAGTACGCCTCGAACGCCGCCGCCGTGTCCGCGTCCGCCAGCGGCTCGCACAGCATCTGCTGCCGGGGCAGCGGACCGCCGGGCGTCAGCCCCAGGTCGACCGGGAAGGCGGGCAGCGTGCCGTCGCAGCGGTGGATGAACTCCCGCCAGCGCTCCACGATCGCGTGCCGCCCGTCGAGGCCGTCCGCGCCGGCCCGCTCGATCCCGCAGAAGTCGACGTAACTGGCGACCGGCGCCCGCTCCTCCGGTGCGGTGCCGGCCAGGCCCGCCGCGTACAGCTCGTGGATCTCGGCGGCGATCCGCTGCACCGAGTAGGCGTCGACGTTGCTGTGATCGAACGCCATGTACACGCTCGCGCCGTCGTCGCGCACCACCGCCGTGTACATCAGATTGGGCCAGCGCAACGCGTCCGCGACCGTGTCGAAGCGGTGCTGGAGGTGCCGGACCAGGCCGTCGGCGTCCGGGAAGTCGCCCGCGTCCTCGCGGTGCAGGGACACCTCGGCCGCGTCCAGGGTGAACCGGCGCAGCTCGTCCCCGGCCCAGCGGAAGCCGCTGCGCAGCGTCTCGTGCCGCAGGGTCCAGTCGTGCAGGGCGCGCTCCAGGACGTCCAGGTCGACCGGGCCGGGCAGGTCGAAGGCGGTGCCGAGCCAGGTCGGCACGAACAGTCCGCCCTCACGGACGCACCGGGCCGTCCTGATGTGCGACTCCTGGATGTAGGCGGGCGGCCGGGAGTCCTCCGGGAGCGCCGTCGCCGCCGCGACGGTCGCCGGGCTCAGCGTCCACTCGACGAGCCGTCCCGGCCGGACCTCGCAGCGCTGGATGTCAGTGATTCGCACGCGTCTCCCATCGCCGAAGGGGCCCGGTGTTCGGGCCCCCCTGCAAGGCAATGCCGTCAGACGCGGCCGGGACATGCCCGCCCGGTCCATTTCAACGGAACGGATGGCAGGCCGAACGCGGAAGTGATTAACCCACGGTGACGGGTGGACGAAGCGCGGGGATGAGGTCAGCCGACGGTGAGCGAGCCGCCCTAGCCGCCCAGCAGGCCGACGACCGCCTGGACCGCCTCGGCCACCGGCCGGCCCACCGCGCCGACGGTGGCGGCGATCCCGGCGATCGCCATCAGCGCGCGGTGCCGCTCCTGCGCGGGTACGGCGGTGTCGGTGCTGAGGGCGGGCAGGGACTCGTCGAGCAGCCGGGCGCTGGGGGCCGGCACCTGGGCGCGCAGCTCGGCGATCATCCGGTGCAGTTCGGCGAGGGCCGCGACCAGTGCCGGGTCCTGTCCGGCGGGGGACACCTGGCTCTTGACGATGCCCTGGTTGCCCTGGCCGCCGTACATGTTCACGCTGTCGCCGTAGTAGTAGTTGTTTCCGCTGGTCATCCCGCGATCCCCACGTTTCCGTTGCCGCCGTACATGTTGACGTTGTCGCCGAAGTAGTAGTGGTTCGGCGAGACGGTGAGGCGTTCCACCGTCACCCGGAACTCGGTGTCGGGGTGGTCGATGGCGTACGAGATCCGGCCCACCAGGTCGTCCAGGTAGCGCCCGTCGTGACTGGTGACCAGCCCGGTGGAGGCACCGGAGGTCTCGACGGCGAGGACGTAGTGCGGCTGGGCCGTCAGGACGGACATCATGTCGACGAAGAAGTACACGGCGGCGGCGAGGGCCAGGAACCAGACCCAGGTCACATAGCCGGCCGCGCCGGAGTCGGCGCCCTCGAACGCCAGCGAGGGCAGCCCCGGCAGCATGGCGATGAACCCGACGACCAGGGTCCCGGCGACGTACCGCAGGAACCGCAGCACCGCCTCCTTGCGCTTCGGCCGCATCGTGAAGGTGTAGACGCGGGCGATGTTGTGCAGCGGGTAGACCGCCGCGCC
>NZ_BNBF01000002.1:440245-449600 GCF_014654935.1 Streptomyces capoamus | reverse complement strand
GATCCACAGGATCCGCTTGCTGACCCGCAGTTCCACGGCGGCCGGCGCGGCGGTGCGGGCCGGCGGCGGTACGTCCGGCATGGGCGGCCCGGAGCGCGCGGCGGCCGCCGGCTCCGGCGGCGGGCCGGAGGGCGGCGCGTACGGCGGGGCGTCCGGTGCGGACGGTGGTGCCTGGGCCGGGCGCTCGGGCGGCTTGCCGGTCTCCATGTGGTCCCCCAGAGGTCAGGCGATCCCTAGTGTCTCGCTGCCGACCATTAACCCCACCCCGGACCGGCGGTGGCAAGTCGTTAACACCCGTGCCCCGCCAGCGGTCTGACGGAGCCTCACGCCGTCCGCGGACCGGCAGGCATTAGTCCCGCCGGGGGCCGTCGTCCCCGCCCCGGGTGCGCTCGTCCAGGGACTTCAGGAACTCCGGATTGTCGTCCGGGGCGACCCAGCGCCCCGCGGTGCCGCGGGGCCGCTCGGCCTGGCCGGCGCCGCCCGCCGGTCCGCGCCGGGTACGGCCGGTGAACAGCCAGCTGACGGAGTAGATCAACAGCGCCATGACCAGCAGGAACGGCAGATACCTGAGCATGGCCGCGCGTACTCCCCGTACCGTGAGTCGGACCCTGGTGACCGGGCCAGGGTAGCGGGTGGCAGATACTGGGACACATGGCTTACGACGATCTTCGCTCCCTGCTGCGGGCGCTGGAGCGCGAGGGAGACCTCAAGCGCATCAAGGCCGAGGTGGACCCGTACCTGGAAGTCGGGGAGATCGTCGACCGGGTGCAGAAGTCCGGCGGCCCGGCGCTGCTCTTCGAGAACGTGCGCGGCTCGGCCATGCCCCTCGCGATGAACGTGTACGGCACCGACCGCCGCCTGCTGAAGGCGCTGGGCCTGAAGTCGTACGGCGAGATCTCCGAGCGGATCGGCGGCCTGCTGCGGCCCGAGCTGCCGCACGGCTTCGTCGGCGTCCGCGAGGCCTTCGGCAAGCTGGGCGCGATGACCCACGTACCGCCGCGCAAGGTGAAGGAGGCGCCGGTGCAGGAGGTCGTCCTGCGCGGCGACGACGTCGACCTCGACCGGCTCCCGGCGCTGTTCACCTGGCCCGAGGACGGCGGCTCCTTCTTCAACCTGGGCCTGACCCACACCAAGGACCCCGAGACCGGCACCCGCAACCTGGGCCTGTACCGGCTGCAGCGCCACGACAAGCGCACGATCGGCATGCACTGGCAGATCCACAAGGACAGCCGCAACCACTACCAGGTGGCCGCGCGCCGGGGCGAACGCCTGCCGGTCGCGATCGCCTTCGGGTGCCCGCCCGCCGTGACGTACGCCTCCACCGCCCCGCTCCCCGGCGACATCGACGAGTACCTGTTCGCCGGGTTCCTCGCGGGCAAGCGCATCGAGATGGTCGACTGCAAGACGGTCCCGCTGCAGGTGCCCGCGAACGCCGAGGTCGTCCTGGAGGGCTGGCTGGAGCCGGGCGAGATGCTGCCCGAGGGCCCCTTCGGCGACCACACCGGCTTCTACACCCCGCAGGAGCCCTTCCCGGCGCTGACGATCGACTGCGTGACGATGCGCAGGCGCCCCCTGCTGCAGTCGATCGTCGTGGGCCGGCCCCCCACCGAGGACGGTCCCCTGGGCCGTGCCACGGAACGCTTCTTCCTGCCCCTGCTGAAGATCATCGTCCCGGACATCGTGGACTACCACCTGCCCGAGGCGGGCGGCTTCCACAACTGCGCGATCGTCTCGATCGACAAGAAGTACCCCAAGCACGCGCAGAAGGTGATGCACGCCGTCTGGGGCGCGCACATGATGTCCCTGACCAAGCTGATCGTGGTCGTGGACGCCGACTGCGACGTGCACGACCTGCACGAGGTCGCCTGGCGGGCCCTCGGCAACACCGACTACGCCCGTGACCTCACGGTCGTGGAAGGACCCGTCGACCACCTCGACCACGCCTCCTACCAGCAGTTCTGGGGCGGCAAGGCGGGCATCGACGCGACGCGGAAGTGGCCGGAGGAGGGCTACACCAGGGACGGGGGCTGGCCGGAGATGGTCCTGCCGGACCCTGATACGGCGGCCCTGGTGGACCGCCGCTGGAAGGAGTACGGACTGTGACGTCGGCATCCGCCGCCCTGCCGCAGCCGGGCCGCACCAAGGCCTTCCTGCGCCTGGTCATGATCGAGCACTCGGTCTTCGCGCTGCCCTTCGCCTACATCGCCTCCCTGACGGCGATGTACGAGTGGGACCGCAACATCCACTGGGGCCGCCTGCTCCTGGTCACGGTCTGCATGGTCGGCCTGCGCACCTTCGCCATGGCCGTCAACCGGATCATCGACCGCGAGATCGACGCCCGGAACCCGCGCACGGCCCACCGCGAACTGGTGACCGGCGCGATGTCGGTCCGGCACGCCTGGACGGGCGCCCTGATCGCCCTGGTGGTCTTCCTGGGCGCGGCGGCCCTGCTCAACCCGCTCTGCCTGGCCCTGGCCCCGGTCGCGGTCATCCCGATGGTGGTCTACCCCTACGGGAAACGCTTCACCAACTTCCCGCAGGCCATCCTCGGTCTCGCCCAGTCCATGGGCCCGATCGGCGGCTGGCTGGCGATCAGCGGCGAGTGGTCCTGGACGGCGGTGATCCTCGGCCTGGCCGTCGGCATCTGGATCGGCGGCTTCGACCTGATCTACGCCTGCCAGGACGTCGAGACCGACCGCGAGACCGGCGTCATGTCGGTCCCGGCCCGCTTCGGCGTCCCGGCCGCGATCCGGGGCGCGCGGGTCTGCCACGCCCTCACGACGGCCCTGCTCGTCTGGTACGGGCTGGCCACCCACGCCGGCGCCTTCTTCTGGCTCGGTCTGCTGATCGTCGCCGGAGCCTTCGTCTACGAACACCGCATCGTCCGCCCCCACGACCTCTCCCGGCTGAACCGTGCCTTCTTCTCGGTCAACGGCTTCATCGGCATCGCCCTGTTCGTGTGCGCGCTCCTCGACCTTCTGGTCCGCGGCCTGACCGTCTGAGGACGGGCGGCCCCCTCGCGCGCACGCGGGGGCGCGGCCGGTGCCCCAGGCGCCCACCCGGCCTGAGCCCTGCCCGACCCACCGGTACGCTCAAGATGTGAACGCAGGAGAAACGCAGCGCGTGCCTTGGATCGTGGGGGTGTCCGGAGCCTCCGGGACGCCGTACGCCGCCGCGGTGCTGCGGGCGCTGCTGGAGGCGGGGGAAGCGGTGGACCTGGTGGTCAGCCGGGCCTCGCGGCTGACCCTGCTGGACGAGACGGGGATCGCGTTCCGCGACGCCCACTGGCAGGACGACCTGCGGGAATGGCTCGGCCGGGGCGCCGACGGCAAGCCGGCCACCTTCGCGGCGGACGTCGACGGGGTGCGGTACTGGAGCGCGGGCGACCTCGCCGCCGGCCCCTCCTCGGGGTCGTACCCGGTGAAGGGCATGCTGATCGTGCCCGCCTCCACCGCCTGCGTGGCCGGTGTGGCGCTCGGCCTGTCCAAGGACCTGCTCCAGCGTGCGGCGAGCGTCACACTGAAGGAGCGCCGGCCGCTGGTCGTGGCCGTACGGGAGACCCCGCTGAACGGGCAGACGCTGCGCCACCTCGTCGCCCTGGACGACGCCGGCGCCACGGTCGTCCCGGGCTCGCCCGCCTTCTACGCGGGCGCCACCCACATCCAGGACCTCGTGGACTTCGTCGCCGGCCGGGTGCTGGACGCGGCCGGTGTCGCGCACGGCCTGTACCGGCGGTGGAAGGGCGACCTCGGCGGCGGCACGGCGGACGCGTAAGGCAAGCAGCAGTACCTCTCATCACTTCAGGAACTTTCACCGGAAGGCTTCGATCGCATGGACGCGGTGGACAGGCAGCTCATCCAGGCCCTGAGGGAGAACGGCCGGGCCTCCTACGCGGAGCTGGGGCGCCTCGTCGGCCTGTCGGGCCCGAGCGTCACCGACCGCATCAACCGGCTGGAGGCGGCCGGTGTCATCACCGGGTACCGGGCGACGGTGGACGCGGCCTCCCTCGGCCTCGGCGTCACCGCGCTGATCGGCATCTCGCTCTCGGACGCCGCCGACCACGAGGACGTCGCCCAGCGGCTGCGGGACCTGCCGGAGATCGAGGACTGCTGGTTCATCGCCGGCGACGACTCCTTCATGCTCAAGGTGCGCTCGACGGACGTCGACGGCCTGGAGAAGACCATCCGCCGGCTCAGCGGCACCAAGGGTGTCTCCCGCACCCGTACCACGATCGTGCTGTCCACGAAGTGGGAGAACCGGGTCGGGGAACTGCCCGAAGAGGTCTAGGGATACGGTGGGTCGAGTTGTCGTGGAAAGGTGTGGGTATGGACGTCGGCCTCAAGCGCGAGCTGGAGGAGAAGGTCCGCTCCGGTGAGCGGCTGACCCGCGAGGACGGCATCGCGCTGTACGAGTCGGACGACCTGGCCTGGCTCGGCGGCCTCGCCCACGAGGTGCGCACCCGCAAGAACGGTGACGTGGTCCACTTCAACGTCAACCGGCACCTCAACATGACGAACGTGTGCACGGCCTCCTGCGCCTACTGCTCGTTCCAGCGCAAGCCGGGCGAGAAGGACGCGTACACGATGCGCATCGAGGAGGCCGTCAAACTCGCCAAGGCGATGGAGTCGGAGAACCTCACCGAGCTGCACATCGTCAACGGCCTGCACCCCATTCTGCCGTGGCGCTACTACCCGCGCTCGCTGCGGGAGCTGAAGGCCGCCCTGCCGGAGGTCTCGCTGAAGGCCTTCACGGCGACGGAGATCCACCACTTCGAGACGATCTCCGGTCTGTCGGCCTCGGAGATCCTGGACGAGCTGATCGACGCGGGCCTGGAGTCCCTCACCGGCGGCGGCGCGGAGATCTTCGACTGGGAGGTCCGGCAGCACATCGTGGACCACCGCACCCACTGGGAGGACTGGTCCCGCATCCACCGCCTGGCGCACGAGAAGGGTCTGAAGACCCCGTGCACCATGCTGTACGGCCACATCGAGGAGCCCCGCCACCGCGTGGACCACGTGCTGCGGCTGCGGGAACTGCAGGACGAGACCGGCGGTTTCCAGGTCTTCATCCCGCTGCGCTACCAGCACGACTTCGTGGACATGAAGGACGGCAAGATCCGCAACCGCCTCCAGGCGCGGACGCAGATGGCCACCGGTGCCGAGGCGCTGAAGACCTTCGCCGTGTCCCGGCTCCTCTTCGACAACGTCCCGCACGTCAAGGTCTTCTGGGTCATGCACGGCGTGCAGACCGCCCAGCTCGCCCTCCAGCACGGCGCCGACGACATGGACGGCTCGGTCGTCGAGTACAAGATCACCCACGACGCGGACAACTTCGGCACGCCGAACAAGCTGACCCGCGACGACCTCCTGGAACTGATCCGCGACGCGGGCTTCCGCCCGGTGGAGCGGAACACGCGCTACGAGATCATCCGCGAGTTCGACGGCCCGGACCCGGAGCGCCGGGAGTCCCCGCAGCCGATGCGGGTGTGACACCCGGCGGGCGACCGGTGCGGGTGCTGCGGCCCGGGAGCGCGGGGAACCGCGCGACCGGCCAGGACACGGCCGCGGACGGCAGGGCGTCCGGGACCCCGCGGGGGGTACTCGGACCCCATGGCGACCACGCGAGCGCCTGAGGACGCGTACACCGCGGAGCCCTTCGTGCCGGACGGTGCGGACCTCACCGCCCTGCGCCGCGCAGCGGCCGGGTGTCGCGGCTGCCCCCTGCACCGCGCCGCCACCCGTACCGTCTTCGGCGCCGGGAGCGCCGACGCCCGCGTGATGCTCGTGGGGGAGCAGCCCGGCGACCAGGAGGACCGGCAGGGGAAGCCCTTCGTCGGGCCCGCCGGCAAGCTGCTCGACCGGGCCCTGGCGGAGGCCGGCCTCGACCCCGCCGAGGCCTATGTGACCAACGCGGTGAAGCACTTCAAGTTCACCCGGGCCGCACCCGGCAAGCGCCGGATCCACAAGGCGCCGAGCCTGCGGGAGATGACGGCATGCGGCCCCTGGCTGGCCGCGGAACTGGCGCTGGTCGAGCCGGAGCTGATCGTGGTCCTGGGCGCGACGGCCGGCAAGGCGCTGCTGGGGCCGGCGTTCCGGGTGGGCGAGGTGCGCGGCACGGTGCTCGAACGCGAGATCCACGGCCGGCCGGAGCGGCTGGTGCCCACCGTCCACCCCTCCTCGGTGCTGCGCGCGGACGACCGCGAGCAGGCCTACCAGGGCCTGGTGGCCGACCTCGGGGTGGCTGTCCAAGCCCTCGGGTAATAAGTAAACTCGCTCTGTGCCTCTTACCTTCACCCTGGACCCGGCGATCACCCCGGACCTCCGCGACGGCATCCTCGACTTGTGGACGGCCGTCTCCGACGCGGGCGGTGCCGTCGGCTTCGTGCCACCGGTGACCCGCCAGGAGGTGCGGCCCGAACTGGTGCGCTACCTGGTGCAGATGGTTGAGGGGCGCACCCGGCTGCTGGTCGGCCACGACGAGACGGGCGAGGTCGCGGCGACCGCCTTCCTCACCCGCAACACGCACCGGCTGATGACGCACTGGGTGTGGCTGTACACGGTGATGGTCCACCCCCGGCACCAGGGCCGGGGGTACGGCCGCGACCTGCTGGCCGCCGCCGCCGACGCGGCCCGCCGGATGGAGGGCGTCCAGGCGATCCGGCTGACCTGCCGGGGCGGGCACGGGCTGGAGCGGTTCTACGCCTCCTGCGGCTACAAGGAGGTCGGCCGCGTCCCGGACGCCATCCGCGTCGCGCCGGGCGACGACCGCGACGAGGTGTTCATGCTGCTGCCGCTCGGCTGAGCCGACCCCCCTGAGTGATCGCCCCCGGTCCGTGCTTCACTGGACGATGACCCCTTTTGGAATCGGACGAGTGGATTGAGATGCTCCGCTACACGCTGATGCGCCTCGGTATCTTCGCGGGCTGCCTCGTGGTCGTCTGGGGTGCCGTCTACTCGGGCATCTTCCCGCGCGGCTTCGGCAACTCCAACGGCCTGTGGGTCCTGCTGCTGGCCATGGTCCTGTCGGCCCCCATCAGCTGGGTGGTGCTGCGCAAGGAGCGGGACCGGGCGTCCGTGCGGATCGTGGGCAAGGTCGACCGGATGAAGGCCAACCTGGAGGCCAACCGCAGCCAGGAGGACGAGGCCGTCGACGCCGCGCGGACACAGGGCGGTGCCGCCGCTCCCCGCTAGCGCGGGCCCCCGCCCAACTAGTCTTGCCCCCATGGGTGCCGTCAAGACCAAACGGATGCCGAGGGCGGTGCGCGAGCAGCAGATGCTCGACGCCGCCGTGCGGATCTTCGGGCAACGCGGGTACATGGCCGCCTCGATGGACGAGATCGCCGAACTCGCGGGCGTGTCCAAGCCGTTGGTCTATCTGTACCTGAACTCCAAGGAAGACCTCTTCACGGCCTGCATCCGCCGCGAGGCCGCCGCGCTCACGGCGGCGGTCGGTGCGGGCGTCCGGCCGGGGCTGCCCGCCGACCGGCAGCTCTGGGACGGCCTGCAGGCGTTCTTCGCGCACACCGCCGAGCACCCCGACGGCTGGTCGGTGCTGCACCTCCAGGCCCGTACGCACGGGGATCCCTTCGCGGCCGAGGCCGCCGCGATGCGCGCGGAGATCGTCGCGTTCGTGACCCGGCTGGTCGCGGTGGCGGCCCGGGAGGCCCACCGCGACCCCGACCTGCCGGAACACGAGGTGGCCGGGCTGGCCGAAGCGCTGGTGGGGGCCGCCGAGTCGCTCGCCGCGTGGGCCAACGCCACACCGGGGGCCACGGCCCGCCAGGCGGCCACCACGCTGATGAACTTCGCGTGGGCGGGCCTGGGCAACCTGATGCGGGGCCGCCCCTGGACCCCACCGGCGTAGCCGAGCCGGCCGGCGTGGCTCGCCGTTCCCCGGCGGTGCGGTGGTTGCCGGGCCGTGCGGGTGCAGGCGAACGGGCTGCCGTGGCTCGCCGTGCGGCTGCAGACGACAGGCCGCCGTGGCTCGCCGTGCGGGTCGGCCGTCCTGGCTCGCCGTTCCCCGGCGGGGTGGCCGTTCCTGAATGCCGCCGGTCTAGCCGAGCCGGCTGCCGCGGCTCGCCGTGCGGGCGGGCCGTCCTGGCTCGCCGTTCCCCGGCGGGGTGGCCGTTCCTGAATGCCGCCGGTCTAGCCGAGCCGGCTGCCGCGGCTCGCCGTGCGGGTCGGCCGTTCTGGCTCGCCGTTCCCCGGCGGGGTGGCCGTTCCTGAATGCCGCCGGTCTAGCCGAGCCGGCTGCCGTGGCTCGCCGTGCGGGCGGGCCGTCCTGGCTCGCCGTTCCCCGGCGGGGTGGCCGTTCCTGAATGCCGCCGGTCTAGCCGAGCCGGCTGCCGTGGCTCGCCGTGCGGGCGGGCCGTCCTGGCTCGCCGTTCCCCGGCCGGTGCCGGCGTGGCCGCTGTTGCCCGGCGGGTGCGGTGGTTGCCGGGCCGTGCGGGTGCAGGCGAGCGGGCTGCCGTGGCTCGCCGTGCGGCTGCAGACGACGGGCCGCCGTGGCTCGCCGTGCGGGCGGGCCGTCCTGGCTCGCCGTGCCCGGCCGGTGCCGGCGTGGCTCGCCGTTTGCTGCCGGTGCGGCCGTTCCTGGAGTCCGTCGGCGCAGGGGAGCCGGCCGCCTAGCTCACCGCTCCCCACAGGTGGAGCCGTCCGCCGCCGTCCCGCAGCTCGAAGCGGCCGTTGCCGTCGGCGCCGTAGGTCACCGTCCCCGGTAGCGGGACCGGCGCCCGGAACCCGGCCCGCACCATGGTGCAGTCACCGGTGCCGTGGGCGGCCAGGCAGCGGGCCAGGGTCCACATGCCGTGCGCGACGGCCCGGGGGAAGCCGAACAGGCGGGCGGTGAGCGGGTGCAGGTGGATCGGGTTGCGGTCACCGGACACGGCCCCGTACCGCCGCCCCACGTCCCCGGCGAGGCTCCACTCGGCGACGGCGGGCAGCCGCGCGCCGGTGTCCCGTCCCCGCACGGGGGACGCGGCGGGGCCGGTGCGGTGCCGGGCCAGGTACGTGCTGCGGGACGCCCACACCACCGTGCCCTCCGAGCGGAGTTCCGTCACCACCGCGGCCTCGGTCCCGCGCCGGTGCGCGGCGAGTCCGTCGACCCGGACGGACAGCTCGTACGCACCGTCGGCCGCGAGCGCCGCGCCCCGCACGATCTCGACCGAGGTGTGCACCAGGCCCAGCAGCGGCAGCGGGAAGTCACGGCGGCTCATCAGCCGCATGGCCAGCGGGAAGCCGAGGACGTGCGGGTAGGTGACCGGCAGGGCGGGCTCGCCGGTCGGGAAGCCGCAGACCCGTTCGTACGCGGCCAGCTTCACCAGGTCCACGCGCACGCCGGGCAGCACCAGCCGGGT
>NZ_BNBF01000002.1:439343-440208 GCF_014654935.1 Streptomyces capoamus | reverse complement strand
GCGCGGGAAGGCCGCGTCGGGTGCCGGGCGCTTGAAGGGCGAGCGCAGGGCGCCCCGGGCCAGCAGCGGGGCCAGCGCGGGGGGCGCGGTCAGGGTGACGGCGGTCATCGCGCCTCCAGCGGGGTCCAGAGCTTACCGGGGAGTAAGGTTACCGGAGGTAAGCCGGGGTGTACCACGGGGTGAGCGCGGCGCCCCCACGCACACTCGAACACCCGTCACGTGAACCGTGAGGCTGCACATGCCCGGCTCCGGACCATTCCCGAACCCGCACAACCCCCTCACAGTGGAGTCGTACGATCACCTGCCCAACCAGCGGTGACCCCTGTCCGCACCGGGGCCGGCCGCAGGTGCACGCACGCCAGAGGAGCCGCCCGTGTCCACGCCGTACCCCGCCCCGCACGCCTCCTCCGGCACCCACGTCCCCGCCACCGACTACGACGGCCGCCCGGTCCTCGTGGAACCCGCGGTACGCCGGCTGGACGGCGCGGTGCGGGAGGTGTCGGTCCCGCCCTTCGCACCCCCGGTCACCCACGGCTCCCTCGCCGACCTCCCGTACGAGAACGCGGAGGCGGCACCCGACCAGGTCGTCCTCAGCCGCAAGGGGTCCGACGGTGGCTGGACCGACGTGACGGCGGCTCAGTTCGCCGCCCAGGTACAGGCGCTGGCCCAAGGGCTGGTCGCCGAGGGCCTGATGCCCGGCGACCGGATCGCCGTCATGGCCCGTACGACCTACGAGTGGACCCTGCTCGACTTCGCGGCCTGGGCCGCCGGCCTGGTCACGGTCCCCGTCTACCCGACCTCCTCCGTCTTCCAGACCCGCTGGATCCTGCACGACTCCGGCGCGGTCGCCCTGGTCACCGAGACC
>NZ_BNBF01000002.1:430360-439306 GCF_014654935.1 Streptomyces capoamus | reverse complement strand
GCCGCCCAGGCCGCCGCCATCGGCCCGGAGCTGGCACACCTGCCCGACCTGCGCCACGTCTGGGTGATGGAGAAGGACCACGTGGCCCGGCTCGCCGAGACCGGCGCGCCGGTGCCGGAGGGGGAAGTCGGCGTACGCCGGGGCATGCTCGGCCCCGACACGCTCGCCACGCTGATCTACACCTCGGGCACCACCGGCCGGCCCAAGGGCTGCGCCCTGTCGCACGGCAACTTCTTCGCCGAGGTCGACAACGCGATCGAACTCCTCTACCCAGTCTTCAAGGCGAAGGACGAGGACCCCTCCGTCCTGCTCTTCCTCCCGATGTCCCACGTCTTCGGCCGGATGGTGGCCATCGCCTGCGTCCGCGCCCGGGTCCGCCTCGGCCACGCGCCCAGCCTCGCCCCCGAGGACCTCCTGCCCGACCTGGCCGCCTTCAGACCGACCTGCCTGCTGACCATCCCGTACATGCTGGAGAAGATCTACAACTCCGCGCGCGCCAAGGCGGAAGCCGGCGGCCGGGCGGCCGTCTTCGACCGTGCGACGGCCGTGGCCCGGCGCTACGGCGAGGCGCTGGAGGCCCACCAGACCGGCACCGGCGGCGGTCCGAGCCGCGCCCTGAAGACACAGCGCACCTTCTACGACTCCCTCGTCTACCGCCGCATCCGCACCGCCATGGGCGGCCGCGTCCGGTACGCCATCTGCGGCGGCTCCCCGCTCGGCCGGCGCCTCGCCGCGTTCTACGCCGGCGCGGGCGTCCAGGTCTTCGAGGGCTACGGCCTCACGGAGACCACCGGTGCCTCCACCGTCACCCCGCCCCTGAAACCCCGCCTCGGCACGGTCGGCTGGCCCCTCCCGGGCACCCGGGTGCGGATCGCGGCGGACGGCGAGATCCTGCTGGCCGGCGACCACGTGCTGCGCGGCTACTGGGACCCCCGGGCGGGCGGGGTGGTGCCGGCGTCACGGGACGGCTGGCTGCCCACGGGCGACCTCGGCGAACTGGACGACCAGGGTTACCTCACCCTCACCGGCCGCAAGAAGGAACTGCTGATCACGGCGGGCGGCAAGTCGGTGGCCCCGGCCCCGCTGGAGAACTGGCTGCGCCAGCACCCGCTGATCTCCCAGGTGATGCTGGTGGGCGACGCCCGGCCGTTCGTGGCGGCCCTCATCACCCTCGACCCCGACGGCATCACGCACTGGCGCCAGATGATCGGCAAACACCCGGTGCCGCCGGAACTCCTGGTCGGTGACGAGGAACTGACGGCCGTCCTGCAGCGGGCGGTCGACGAGGCCAACCGCATGGTCTCCCGCCCCGAGTCCATCCGCCGCTTCGCCGTCCTCCCGGTCGACTTCACGGAGGCGGCGGGCCACCTCACCCCGTCGATGAAACTCCGGCGGGACGACATCCTGAGGGACTTCGCCGCCGAGGTGGAGGCGCTGTACGCACGCTGAGGGCCGGGTGCGGACCTCACGGCTGCCGGTCCCCGCGCAGTCAGCCCCTTTTCCGGGCCAGCACGAACGCCTGCGGTACGGGTGACTCGCCGCGCGTCACCTCGGGCTCGCGCACGGTGCTGGAGCCGAGGAGGAAACCCGCCCCCGCCAACAGCCCGGCCATCCGCCCCGGTTCGCGCCGTTGGTAGTCCAGGGCCACGTCGTGGCCGAAGGGGTGTTCGAGACGGAGCGGTACGTCGCCCACCTGGAAGGCGAGCAGCAGCCGCCCGCCGGGGGCCAGCACCCGGTGGAACTCGCGGAAGAGAGCGGGCAGTTCGTCCACGGGCGTGTGGATGCTGGAGTACCAGGAGACCACGCCGGCCAGCGAGCCGCCGGCCAGGGGCAGCTCCCGCATACAGCCCTGCCCGAACCACAGTCCCGGGAAGTCGCGGCGGGCGACGGCGACCATGGACGCGGACAGGTCCAGCCCGAAGACGGACAGCCCCAGGCCGGCCAGGTGCGCGGTGACCGCGCCCGGCCCGCACCCGAGGTCGGCGACCCGGCCGCCCGGGCCGACCTGCTCGGCGTACGCGGCGAGCAGCGCCCGCTCCAGGGGCCGTTCGGCGAGGGGGTCGCGGAAGTGCGCGGCGTAGTCCTCGGCGATGGTGTCGTAGAAGGTGCGGGTGTCGGTCATGGTCAGGGACCGTAGCGGCCGGCGCGGACACCGCCCCTTAGGCTGCTGCTCTTGGCCGAAGCATCACAGCGGGGGGTACCGGGCCGATGGACCAGACGACGGACGTCTTCCAGCCGCTCCAGGCGGACGATCCTCCCGTGGTGGCCGGTTACCGGCTCGCCGCCCGGCTGGGCGCGGGCGGCATGGGCCGGGTCTACCTGTCGCACACGCAGGGCGGCCGGCCCGTGGCGCTCAAGGTCGTACGGCCGGAGCTGGCGGACGACCCGGACTTCCGGCGGCGGTTCGGCAGGGAGATCAAGGCGGCCCGGCGGGTCCGGGGGGCGTACACCGCCGAGCTGATCGACGCGGACGCGGACGGCGTGCCACCGTGGCTGGCCACGCTGTACGTACCGGGGCCGTCGCTGACGGAGGCCGTGGCCCGGCGGGGGCCGCTGCCGGTGCCGGCGGTGCTGTGGCTGATGGCGGGCGTGGCCGAGGCGTTGCAGGCGATCCACGCCGAGGGGATCGTGCACCGGGATCTGAAGCCGTCGAACGTGCTGCTGGCCGCCGACGGGCCCCGGGTGATCGACTTCGGTATCGCGGTGGCCGCGGACGGCACCTCGTACACGGCCACCGGGGCCACGATCGGCACGCCGTCGTTCATGGCGCCCGAGCAGGCGACCGGGGACGGGGTGACGGCGGCGGCGGACGTCTTCGCGCTCGGCCAGACGGCCGCGTTCGCCGCGCTGGGCAGACCCCTGTACGGCGACGGCCCGGCCGTGAACGTGCTGTACCGGATCGTGCACTCCGCGCCCGACCTGGAGCCGCTGCCCGAGCCGCTGCGTGAGCTGCTGGCCCGGTGCCTGGCCGCCGACCCGGCGCAGCGGGCCACTCCGGCGGAGATCGTGGAGTGGTGCCGGCAGCGGCTGGGGGCGGACGCCGACGCGGGCGGGGGACCGGCCGTGTGGCGGGAGGTCACCGGGCCGCGGGCCGCCGTCCCGGCGCCGGTGCCCGAGCCCACCGGGGTGACCGTGCCGCAGCCCGCCCGCGCGACCCCGCAGCCGCTCGTCACGTATCCGCAGCCGCTGACGGGGTGGCCGCGGCCCGCGCCGCAGGAGCGCGCGGCCCGGCGGCGGCGCGTCGCGCTGGTCTCCGGTGCCGGCGTGCTCGGCGGTGCGCTGCTGGTGACGCTGCTGGTGGCGTGGTCGGGGATGGACACGCGGGACCGGGCGAGCGGAAGGTCCGTGACGACCGCTTCCTCGCCGGTTTCCTCGCCGGTCGACGGGTCGGCGTCCGGGCGGGCGTCGACGACCTCGTCGGGATCGCCGGCGGGCTCCGCGGCGGGCTCCGCCCGGAAGCCGGATCACGCGACCGGCGGCGGCGCGCCCTCCGTCTCCGCCTCCCCGGGGGATCCGCGGCCGGAGGGGTTCCCGCAGGTGTGGCTGGACGCGAAGACCTCGGTGAGCCTCAAGGACAAGAACCCCGAGCGGAAGAACCGCACGGGGGACATCCGCTTCGACTGCCGGGCGACCGGCTGCGAGCTGCAGAGCGACCACACGGTCTTCATGCAGATGTTCGGCGCCCACGGCACCACCCTGGACGAGTGCCGTCTCATGCTGAGGAGCGCCCGCCGGCACAGCTGGACGCTGGCCGCGGCGGCGGCCGGCACCGAGTTCTGCATGAAGGACACCGAGGGGAACATCGGCCTGTACGTGATCCAGACGAAGTCCACCGCGATGCCGGACATCGCCTTCCTCACCGGCGACCTGACCGTCTGGCGGAACGCCGCCTGACCGGGGCCGCCGGGCCGGTCGGTCCTGAACCGGAAAAGGCAGGAGCCCCGTCGCCGTACGGCGCGGGGCTCCTTGGGTACTGCACTCAGGTTCTGCGATCAGGCAGTGATCAGACGGGAGTGACGTTCTCCGCCTGCGGGCCCTTCGGACCCTGCGTCACGTCGAAGCTCACCTGCTGGTTCTCCTCGAGGGAGCGGAAGCCGGAGGCGTTGATCGCGGAGTAGTGAACGAAGACGTCGGGGCCGCCGCCCTCCTGGGCGATGAAGCCAAAGCCCTTTTCGGCGTTGAACCACTTGACGGTTCCGGTAGCCATAAGCCCTCCTTGGGCTCAAAAGGGTTGCCCTGCCTCCAGAACCTGCAAGTGCGAAACGGTGCTGCACGACTGCATTCGTCTGAAAACGACGAGAGCCCGCGGTTACATGCTCCGCAGGCTCTGTACTGCAAGGGAAACCAAACTGCAACTTGCGGCAAGCCTAGCATCCGGGCAGCCGAAAGCAATAGAGGCCAAGATCACTTCACCCGGAGGTTTGAACGTCCGCTAGTCCGTTTGGGGGTGGGGCCGGTCCCGGTACCGTAGCGCATGGGGTCTAGTCTCGCGATGTGGACAATTCTCGCACCCGGCCGCGCGTCGGCCACATCCAGTTCCTGAACTGCCTGCCCCTGTACTGGGGGCTCGCGAGAACCGGCACGCTCCTCGACTTCGACCTGACCAAGGACACCCCGGAGAAGCTCAGCGAGCAGATCGTGCGCGGCGACCTGGACGTGGGCCCCGTCACGCTGGTCGAGTTCCTGCGCAACGCGGACGACCTCGTCGCCTTCCCCGACATCGCCGTCGGCTGCGACGGCCCGGTGATGTCCTGCGTGATCGTCTCCCAGGTCCCCCTGGACCGGCTGGACGGCTCCCGGGTCGCCCTCGGCTCCACCTCGCGCACCTCGGTCCGGCTCGCCCAGCTCCTGCTCGCCGACCGCTACGGCGTCCAGCCCGACTACTACACCTGCCCGCCCGACCTCAGCCTGATGCTGCAGGAGGCGGAGGCCGCCGTCCTCATCGGCGACGCGGCCCTGCGCGCCAACCTGCTCGACGGCCCCCGCTACGGCCTCCAGGTGCACGACCTCGGCGCGCTCTGGAAGGAGTGGACGGGCCTGCCGTTCGTCTTCGCGGTGTGGGCGGCCCGCCGCGATTACCTCGAGCGCGAGCCCCACATCACCCGCAAGGTGCACCAGGCCTTCCTGGAGTCCCGCAACCTCTCCCTGGAAGAGGTCCACAAGGTCGCCGAACAGGCCGCCCGGTGGGAGGCGTTCGACGAGGCCACCCTGGAGGAGTACTTCACCACCCTCGACTTCAGCTTCGGCGCCCCGCAGCTGGAGGCCGTCGCCGAGTTCGCCCGCCGGGTCGGGCCGACCACCGGATTCCCCGCCGACGTGAAGGTGGAACTGCTCCGGCCCTGAACGGGGTAGGAACCCCGGACGGGCCGGCCCGGGGGAGGGGAGCGTGGACGTGAGCGGGGTGACCACGGGGACGCTGGTGCTCATCGCCGCGGTGTGGGGTGCGCTGACGGGCGCGCTGCTGCCCCGGGCCGCCTACCGCTTCGCCGTCCCGTCCGGCGAGCCCTGGCGCGCCCACTGCCCCGACGGCCGCCACCCGGTCCGGGGCTGGCTGGGCGGCGTCCGCTGCGGCCACTGCGCCCACGACGCCGGAGACGGGGACGCCGACGGGGGCGGGCGTTCCGGCGTGGGCGGCGGAGGCGACGGGAGCGGGCGTTCCGGTGAAGCCGGGGGCGGGCAGGGGTGCGTGCCCGTCGCGTCGTACCAGCCGTACGCCCCCTCCACACTCCTCCTCGCCACCGTCGGCGCGCTCGTCTGCGCCGCCCTAGCCGCCGCCACCGGCACCCGCCCCGAACTGGCGGTCTGGCTGCTGCTCGCGCCCGTGGGCGTGCTGCTCGCCGCCGTCGACCTACGGGTGCAGCGGCTGCCCGACCCGCTGACCCTCCCGCTCGCCGCCGCCGCGCTCGTCCTGCTCGGCCTGGCCGCCCTGCTCCCCGAACACGCCGGCCACTGGCGCACCGCCCTCCAGGGCGCCCTCGCGCTCGCCGCCGGCTACTACGCGCTGTACCGCCTCAACCCCGGCGGCATGGGCTTCGGTGACGTGAAGCTGGCCGTCGGGACGGGCGCCGTCCTCGGCTGGTACGGCTGGCCCACCGTGCTGCTCGGCACCTTCGCCGGCTTCCTGTTCGGCGCGCTCTACGGCGGCGTGCTCGTCCTGGCCCGGCGCGCGGACCGCAAGACCGCCGTACCCTTCGGCCCGTTCCTGCTCGCCGGTGCCCTCGCCGGGCTGCTGATCGGCGCGTACGCGGCCTGAGCGCGGGCGGCCGAAAGGGCTGGCGTAGGCTGACTTCGTCCGCCCACCCGTCTCCCACCACCACCCTCGTACCGAGCGCTTCGCGCCCACCCTCCACTTGACGAAAGGGACGCCCTGGTGACCGAGAAGGCCGACCTCACGTCTGTCCTCGACCGTGCCGCCGCCGGTGGGCGGATCACCCCGGAGGAGGCGCTGCTCCTCTACCGCGACGCCCCCCTGCACGCCCTGGGCGCCGCCGCCGACGCCGTACGCCGGCGCATGTACGCGGGCACCGAGCACATCGCCACGTACATCATCGAGCGGAACATCAACTACACGAACGTGTGCGTCACGGCGTGCAAGTTCTGCGCCTTCTACGCGGCCCCGAAGGACACCGCGAAGGGCTGGACCCGCGACCTCGACGACATCCTGCGCCGCTGCGCCGAGACCGTCGAGCTGGGCGGCACCCAGATCATGTTCCAGGGCGGCCACCACCCGGACTACGGCGTCGAGTACTACGAGAAGCACTTCCGCGCCATCAAGGAAGCCTTCCCGCAGCTGGTCATCCACTCCCTGGGCGCGTCCGAGGTCGAGCACATGGCCCGGATCAGCGGGGTGTCGGTCGAGGAGGCCATCACCCGCATCCACGAGGCCGGGCTGGACTCCTTCGCGGGCGCCGGCGCCGAGCTGCTCCCCGAGCGTCCCCGCAAGGCCATCGCGCCCCTCAAGGAGAGCGGCGAGCGCTGGCTGGAGATCATGGAGACCGCGCACCGGCTGGGCGTCGAGTCCACCTCCACCATGCTGATGGGCACCGGCGAGACCAACGCCGAGCGGATCGAGCACCTGCGGATGATCCGGGACGTGCAGGACCGCACGGGCGGCTTCCGCGCCTTCATCCCGTACACCTACCAGCCCGAGAACAACCACCTGAAGGGGCGCACCCAGGCGACCCTCTTCGAGTACCTGCGGATGATCGCGATCGCCCGCCTCTTCCTGGACAACGTCCGGCACATCCAGGGCTCCTGGCTCACCACCGGCAAGGAGGTCGGCCAGCTGTCCCTGCACTACGGCGCCGACGACCTCGGCTCGATCATGCTGGAGGAGAACGTGGTCTCCTCGGCCGGCGCCAGGCACCGCTCCAACCGCCTGGAGATCATCGACCTGATCCGCAAGGCCGACCGGGTCCCCGCCCAGCGCGCCACGACGTACGAGCACCTGGTCGTGCACGACGACCCGGCGCACGACCCCGTCGACGACCGCGTGGTCTCGCACATCTCCTCCACGGCGATCGAGGGCGGCACCGCGCACCCCGAGCTGAAGCTGCTCGCCTCGAACTAGGCGCGCTGTGCTGACGATCCACGCGGACTCCCGGGGTGACGCCGTCCTCGTCACGGGCGGACGGATCGAGGCCGTCGGGCCCCTGGAGGAGCTGACCGCCGCGTACCCGTCCGCGCGCGTGCGCCGTTGGCCCGGCATCCTCACGCCCGGATTCGTCAACCCCCACGGCACCGAACTGCTGGAGGAGACGTACCACCCCGACCCCCGGGAGGCCGACGTCCTCGGCACCGAGCCGCTGACCGGTGACGCGTTGACCGCCCTCGCCCTCGACGACGCCCGCTGGGGCGCGAGCGCCCGGCGCGGGGTGCAGCGCATGTTCGCCCACGGCACGGTCGCGGCGGCCTGCGCCCCGCTGCGCAACCGCGCGGTACGGGACGCCGTGCAGCGCACCGGTCTCGAACTCCTGCCCCGCGGGCCGCGGTCCGCCGGCGTCCCCGCCCTCGACCCGCTCGCCTCCGCCCTCCCGCCCACGACCCCGCCCGCCCTCGCCGCGGGCTCCCCGGCCCGCTTCGCCGTCTTCGACGTCCGCGACGAGCCGGAGCTGACCGAGCGGGGGGCGGGGACCTGCGTGGCCACGGTGGTGGCGGGGAGGCTGGTCTTCCGGCGACGCTGAGCGCCGCCGTGGCCCCCGACGTGTACCGACGCCCGGCGGCCGGTCGCGGAACCCCGACGTGTGCCGACGCCCGGCAGCCGCTCGCGGCACGCAGGAAGCCGACGGTCCCGCCGGTGGGGCGGGCTGCAAGAATGAGCGGGTGACCCGCGCTTCCCTGAACAAGCAGCCGCACGAAGTCGCCTCGATGTTCGACGACGTGGCGGAACGGTACGACCTGACCAACGACGTGCTGTCGCTCGGCCAGGACAGGCGCTGGCGCAAGGAGGTGGCGAAGGCGGTCGACGCGCGCCCGGCGCAGAAGGTCCTGGACCTGGCCGCCGGCACGGCCACCTCCTCGCTGCCGTTCGCGCGGACCGGCGCGTACGTCGTCCCCTGCGACTTCTCCCTGGGCATGCTCCAGGTCGGCAAGAAGAAGCACACCTGGCTGCCGTTCACGGCGGGCGACGCGACGCGCCTGCCCTTCAAGGACGACACCTTCGACGCGGTGACGATCTCCTTCGGGCTGCGTAACGTGCAGGACACCGACGCGGCCCTGCGGGAGATGTACCGGGTCACCCGGCCCGGCGGACGCGTGGTGATCTGCGAGTTCTCCCACCCGGTGTGGGCGCCCTTCCGCACCGTCTACACCGAGTACCTGATGCGGGCACTGCCGCCGGTGGCGCGCTCGGTGTCCTCGAACCCGGACGCGTACGTCTACCTCGCCGAGTCCATCCGGGCCTGGCCCGACCAGCCCGCGCTCGCCGGACGGCTGCGCGCGGCGGGC